>NZ_UWOD01000002.1:0-1417500 GCF_900604335.1 Intestinibacillus sp. Marseille-P6563
GACAACAACGGTTATTTTGTATACTTACCGTGAGCGCTGGCTGTATGCCGCAGATCGGCTGCGCCGGCAGCAGCCGGAGGGGGCTGTCAAGCTGGCCGAATCTGCGGCATAGGAAACTATACAAAATAAAAATTTTGTATAGTTAGAGGCAGGAATCATAAGGCATAAACCTTATGACATTATGACATTGATTCTAACTTTGCAATCACAGACTCAAAGTAATCTGGCCGTGACGCATCAAATTCCATAATAATATTTGTTCGCGGATGCATTAGTGTTAAATGGTTTGCATGCAGACATTGACCATTTAAGTAAGTGAATCGATCTTTTTTGACGCCATATACAGGATCACCAATAATGGGATGTCCAATAAACGCTGCATGGACACGGATTTGATGCGTTCTGCCGGTTTCTAACGCAAATGCTGTATGTGTATATCCCGTGTAACGTTTTAGGACGTTATAGTGTGTAATGGCTGGTTTGCCATCTGCAATGACAGCCATTTTTTTGCGATCGGTTTTATGGCGCCCAATTGGTTGATTGATTGTGCCTGAGTTTTCGCGTAAAATGCCATATAAAACCGCTTCATAATCCCGTTTGACCTCATGACGAGCTATTTGATCGGCTAAATGCTGATGCGCAAAATCATTTTTTGCTACGACCAGCAATCCACTGGTGTCTTTATCAATTCGATGTACAATGCCTGGTCGAATCTCTCCATTGATACCGGAAAGTCGATCTCCGCAATGATACATCAGCGCATTGACTAAGGTCCCAGTCCAGTTTCCAACTGCTGGATGTACAACCATGCCTCTTTTTTTGTTTATAACAATAATATCTGCATCTTCATATACAATATCCAGCGGTAGATTTTCTGGCACAATTTCGGTAGATTGCGGCTCAACTACTTCGATGTCAATAACTTCATTGCCGCTCAGCTTGTAGTTTTTTTTCAAAACTTTTTCATTGCTCGTAACACGACCACTCTCTATCATAATCTGTGCCATATTCCGAGTCAAGTCTTCACATTGCTCGGCTAAAAATGTATCCAGTCGCTTCCCTTTGTCCTCCGGACGCGAGATGATTTGTTTATTCATTTTCCTGATCCTCTATCGCTTTGCTCAATGCTTCTTTCTGTGCCACAACTTTATCATGCTGTATCAGCACGTAATACACAAACAAAATCCCGCCGCATACCACTAGAATATCTGCAACATTAAATACTGGGAAGTCAATCAGCTTAAAATAGAACAGGTCTACAACATATCCCCGGATAATACGATCGACCAGATTACCAAGAGCACCACTTGCCACCATAAGCAGAGCGACTTGTCCTAGACGAGTTAGTACCAAATGCTTATATAAAGCATAAACAATACCGCACAAAACAACCAAGGTAATGATGACAAAAAGGGAAATACGATTCTGCAAAATCGAAAACGCAGCGCCCCGGTTCTCAACATAGGTCAACTCAAAAATTCCCGGGATCAATACAATCGATTGAATCGTTAAAACCTGGGTCGCCCAATACTTGACCACTTGATCTAGTATAACACCCAACACAACAAAAAGAATTCCTAGCATATCAATCCATTTCTCCCCATGATATAAAAGGGACGGTCTATAAATAGACTGTCCCTTTTTTGAAATCTTACATCGCACGTACAACCGATGCGCAACGATGACACAGGGTCGGATGATCAGCATCCTGTCCCACAGTATCGCAGTACATCCAGCAGCGCTCACATTTATCGCCCGAAGCACGTTCAATCGTCACGGCCAAATCCTTTTCTGCATCATTTAGCTCTGCATTACGAACAACCTTCAGCTTAGAAACAATGCACAAAGCAGCCAATTCATCTGCTGTCAAACCACAACGATCTAAGAAATCTGCCATGGAATCGCTGGCCGATACCGTTACCCAAGCTTCCAGCGGCTTACCGATGATCTTCTCCGAACGTGCAGCTTCCAAAGCCTTATTGACCTCGTCACGCAATGCAATCAGACGATTCCACTTTTCACGTTCTTCCTCCGAAAGATCGAATTGCTCACATGCCGACGGCATATCATTCAGAGCGATATTATTCAAATCGTCCTGTTCTCTATGCGGCATAGCCTTCCAAATTTCATCTGCAGTAAAGCAAAGAATCGGGGCAATCATACGAACCAACGCGTCCAAAATGTAATAGATTGTAGTCTGTGCCGACCGACGGCTCAAACTATCCGGACCATCGCAGTACAAACGATCCTTGATTACATCCAAATAGAAATTGGACATATCAACAACACAGAAATTATGAATCGCATGCATGACCGTATGGAATTCATAGGCATCATAACCCTTGCGAACACGGGCTACCAAATCATTGAGCTTCATCAGCGCCCACTGATCAAGCTGCGGCATATCGTCATAAGCCACCATATGCCCCATGTCAAAGCCCTTCAGATTGCCCAAGATATAACGTGCCGTATTGCGAATCTTCAAGTAATTCTGCGACAGATGCTTGAACATTTCCTTGGAAATACGCATATCCTGTCGATAATCGGCAGAAGCAACCCACAGACGCAGAATATCTGCGCCATATTCCTTCATAATCTCCTGCGGACTGATGCCATTGCCTGCCGACTTGGACATCTTCTGGCGCTCTTCGTCCACAATCATACCATGGGTAATGACAGTCTTATACGGTGCCTTGCCAATCGTTGCAATCGCAGTCAGCATGGACGACTGGAACCAGCCACGATACTGGTCGTTACCTTCCAGATATACATCCACCGGAATGGACTGCTTCTCGCGCTGTTCAATGACAGCTGCCCAGCTGGAACCCGAGTCAAACCATACGTCCATGGTGTCGGTTTCCTTATCAAATTCATGGCAGCCACATTCACACTGAACATCTGCCGGCAAAATCTGTGCAGCATCCAGTTCAAACCACGCATTGGCGCCCTTTTCACGGAACAGATCAGATACGATTCGAATCGTCTGTTCATTGACTAGAGGCTTTCCGCACTTCTTGCAGATGAAGATCGGGATCGGTACACCCCAAATTCTCTGACGAGAAATGCACCAGTCCGAACGCTCCTGAATCATCGAAGTCATGCGTTCTTCGCCCCAACCAGGCAGCCAGGTGATTTCACGGCAAGCCTTCACTGCATCATCCTTCAAAGCATCCACCGAGCAGAACCACTGCTCCGTTGCGCGGAAGATGATCGGATTCTTACAACGCCAGCAGTGCGGATAGCTATGCTCAATTTCTTCAATGGCCAGCAACGCCTGACAGTCGCGCAAATCATCCAAAATAACCGGTGTAGTCTTTTCATAGTACATGCCTGCATATTTGCCGGCATCCTTGGTCGCATAACCCTTACCATCGACCGGTACAATAATCGGAATATTGTATTTCTGGCAAACAACAAAGTCTTCTGCACCAAAGCCCGGTGCCGTATGAACACAGCCAGTACCAGCATCCAAGGTAACATGTTCGCCGCAGATGATCACGCTCTCACGATCCATGATCGGATGCTTGGTTTTCATCATCTCTAAGTCCGAACCAAGGACAGTGCCCAAGACTTCCCAAGAATCGATCTTCGCGGCTGCCATGACCGATTTTACCAGTTCCTTCGCCAGAACATAGACTTCACCACTCGGAACCTTTACCAGATCATATTCAAAGAACGGATTGACCGAAATTGCCAAGTTACCCGGCAGGGTCCAAGTCGTGGTTGTCCAGATGACAAAGTATACATTTTCTGCGCTGCCAATCAGCTTGGAGAAAACACCTTTATCTTCTGTTACAGCAAACTTTACGTAAATCGAGGAGCACTTTTCGTCCTGATATTCAATCTCGGCTTCGGCCAAAGCGGTTTCATCGTGCGGGCACCAATACACAGGCTTGAGACCCTTATAGATATAGCCCTTTTTGGCCATTTCGCCAAAGATCTCAATCTGCTTTGCCTCAAAGTCGTGAGTCAAAGTCAGATAGGGACGCTCCCAATCGCCCAGAACCCCCAACCGCTTGAACTGTTCGCGCTGAGTATTGACATGCTCCTGCGCAAACTCTTCGCACTTATGGCGGAACTCAGAGATCGAAACCTTATCGCGGTCCATCCCATATGCCTTAATCGCCTGGCGCTCAATCGGCAGACCATGCGTATCCCAACCAGGAACATAAGGCGCACAAAAGCCCGCCATATTTTTATAGCGCACAATAAAATCCTTCAGAACTTTATTGAGGGCATGCCCCATATGGAGATTGCCATTCGCATACGGCGGTCCATCGTGAAGAACAAAGAGAGGTTTCCCCTCATTTTTCTTCATCATATCATGGTATAATTTGTTACTGTCCTGATCCCAATCTGCCAGGAAGCCCGGCTCGCGCTTCGGTAGCCCGGCTCGCATTGGAAAATCGGTTTTCGGTAGATTGATGGTTGAATTATAATCCTGCGGCATTGTACCGTATCCGTCCTTTCGTGATTAACAATTATCTATTTCTTTTGGTATCTTCTAAGTGAAGATCATCCATTTCAAACGGAACCTTTTCCCCACTCTTGGTATCATCGCTGCTCGAAAGAGCAACCTCGGTAATCTTAAACCGCGATTCCTTTTTCGTATCTTCCGGTGCAGCAACATCTACTTGCGGCTCGCGCGCAAACTGCTGGGTATCATCTAGAGACGGCTGCTGCTTGATCGGACCTGTGGTCATCGAAATGGGCTCAGTTGGAAAAGCCGATTCATTTTCAAAAACATCCGACGCCGAAAGTGCCACCAGCGACTTCAGCTGTTCTTCATAGACTGCGGACAGCTGTGCGACAAATTCTGCATTCTTCGTTTTCGCTTCTTCCAGTTTTTTGCCCTCTGCAGCGATCTGCATCCGATAGTTTTCGATTCGAGATTCTGCCTCAGTACGAGCCTTCAAAAGCAGTTGTTCTGCCTCTGTCTTAGACTTATCCAAGGTTTCCTGAGCGATGCTCTGCGCAGACACCAACGCCCGGCGCATACCATCCTCTACGCTGCGGTATTCTTCGATCTTATCGACCAATACCTTCATCTTCGATTTCAGCGCAGCATTCTCCTTCTGCAAGGCAGCAAAATCCTCTGTGATATGCTCAAGGAATTCGTCAACGGCCTTCATGTCATAGCCGCCAAAAACCGCTTTTTCAAAATTGACCGCTTGTATTTCCTGAACCGTTAGCATATCCAATATCCCTCCAATTTGATTTGGTAAATTTGATTCGCTCGGATACGGTAAATGGCCGGGGGATCAGCCCCGGCCAGTCAGCAATTCATCAGTATAAACTGTAATATAACAGCATCCGAAGAAATTCAAGAGCTAGAAACGCGCACAAAAACGATAAATCGATTGGCATCATACGAATCCCACGGAAATGATCCAGCAGACTTCGGAATGGTAAGATAATCGGTTCGGTTACCATATACAAAAATTCAGCGATAGACGAATTTTGCATTTGCGGAAACCATGAAAAAATAGCACGCGCAAACATTAAAAATTCCAAAATCCGAATAATCGTAGATACCAGTTGAATCAATAAATATGTCACAGCAGTTCTTAATTATTATAAGTATAGACCGTTATTTTCTAATTCATCCAACAAGTCGCCCAAAATATCCACATTATACGGTGTGATAATATAGGTGCTGTTGGCTACCCGCTTGATTTTTCCTTCGTTAGCGTAAGCCACTCCACTTAAAAAATCCACCAAGCGTCGAGCCACATCTTTGTTGGTCTGTTCCAGATTCAGTACAACTGTGCGCTTATCTTTTAAATGATCTGCAATCTCCGCGGCGTTTTCAAAACGATCCGGCTTCACCAAAACAACAGCCAACTGCGTGGTTGCATGAATATTGACTACTTTATTGCTGGAACGCTGTGTATCTGCGGTATAGGAAAGGGAGTCCTCTGGCGCTGCAGCGGATGGCGACGGAGCTGCGGCCGCCGGCTGGGATCTTGGAACGAATTCCTCGTAATCTTCTTCCATATCCTCGCCCTTGACCCAGTCCAAAAATCCCTTTAATGATGCCATTGCTGTATTTCCTCCTTACGGATATTCTTAATTCCTTATTTCGTCATATATGGACGCAAGCCAAAAATCGCAGTACCGACACGAACCATGTTCGCGCCGCATGAAATAGCGTCCTCGAAATCACCGGACATTCCCATCGATAAATAGTCCATAGATACATTATCGTATTTTTTTTGCGATATGTCAATAAATAGTTGGCGCATTCTATCAAAATAATGCAAATTTCCACCGCTGACATGCGCAATTGGAGGAATTGCCATCAAGCCTCGGATATGTATACCCGGAAGTTTACACAGATTTGCAACCGTCTGTTCCAGATTTTGTGGCTCTATTCCACTTTTTGACGCTTCATTTCCAATGTTTATCTCCAAAAGAACATCTTGACAGATTTCATGTTTTTGTGCTTCTTTGGAGATCAACTGTCCTAGGCGCTCCGAGCTCACCGACTGAATCAAAGAGACTTTTCCCATCAAATATTTAATTTTATTGCTTTGCAGTGTCCCAATAAAATGCAGGGATGCCCCGTCGTACGCATGCAGATCATACTTTTCCAAGAGCTCCTGAACCCGGTTCTCGCCGGCAATTTGTATCCCGTTTTCAATCGCAACCCGCACACGTTCTGCATCGTTCATTTTGGTAGCTGCTACCAGATGGATATCACTGGCGCTACGGCCAGCTTTTTTAGCCGCAGCGTCAATGCGCTCCTGCACTTGCTGTATATTCTGCTTGAGGGTCTGTACATCCAATTCTGTCATTTTATCACCTTCGAATCTTCCAATCCACGCGCCTTGACAATAATATTATCGCCAGCCACCAATCCGGTGTCTTCACTGCTTGTTCCCTGCTTGACAACATAATATGTATCCGCTTCATACAAGATATCAATCGGTTTGAAACGGCTCATATTGCCTGCAAGGATATATACACCCTGCTGCTGATTCCCATCTGCATCGGTATTGATTTTTACCGCACTTTTGGGAACCTGAATGCCGGTATAGGTGTTGAAAATCAGCTCTGCTTCTTGTCTGCGCATGGTAACCAGTTCCGGCGTAATTTCCATACCGCTTACAATTAAAACAGCTTCGTCTGTACCTTTTTCTTTGTGGATATCGTAAACTGTGACCGGTATATCGTCTTCAACCTGAGAAAACCGCAGATTCAGCGAATCTCCAACTTCCACATTCTCCAACTCATCCACTGGAACCACCATCGCAAAATACCAGCGGAAGTCCTGGATGATCTTTCCAAGCTGCTTTTCGCTATTTTCTGTGGTTTCGGCATACGATTTCTCCAGTTCTTTTATATCCTCTACCGTCAGTGCATCCAAACGTTCTTGGGTAAGTTCGCCTTCTAAACCGTCGACGATATCAGAGAAATAACCGGATGCCGGCGATGCAATGGTTGTGCTTCGTCCCGAAAGCTGCTGCTCCAACGAATTTCTTTGTGTGGTCAATGTGGAAAGTTGGGCAGATAACGCCGCTCCATCCAATTCGCTAGCACTGCGGCGCAAGCATAGATTACGCAAATCTACGGTCTCCGTTTGGATTCCCGTGACAACACCATCTTGCGCCTTGGAGGACAACGCAGACATCTGAGATGCGATCTGCTTATCCAATTTGGAGGTGTCGCCCCCACTGGTTGTCGACTGCATCGCCGATGTGAGCAATTCGATTTGATCGTCTAACATGCTCATTTCCTTGCTAGCTTCCAAGGCAGCCGTATCGGTATAAACCACAGCAAGTGCTGCATTTTTTTGAACTTTTTCGCCGCTATGGACGATATGTTTGACCGTTTCGCTGGATACTCCCTGCGCCACGACTTCGTTTCGGAAAAACCAGCCGGTTCCCGTAAAAGAATCATCTGCTGTCACACGAATTGCTGGTGTCGTATCGACACCACTCAAAATTCTTCCCAGCATCTGAAGCACAAGAAAAATAACAAAAAGTATTGCAACGATGATTGCCAACAGCGAACCGGAATGAAAAATCTTTTTTGATGTTTGCTCGTTCATAATCCTTCATCCAATAACCATGTTTGTTTATTTTTCTTCTTTGCGTGAATAAAATTCAACCTTATGTTGTGGTACAACCGTAGAAATGGCATGTTTGTAGATCATCTGTTGCCGGCCGTCGACATCAAAAATCACAACAAAGCTATCAAAGCCGCGAACGATTCCGCGCATTTGAAAGCCATTCATCAAAAATACCGTCACCGGCTGCGCCTGCTGGCGCACAACATTTAAAAAAGCATCTTGTAAATTAATTTCGGTTTTCATGACGTCCCTCCGCGAATAGAAAATTATGGTAACATCATAACCCCTTACTTGCTAAAATTTCTGTCGAATGACGGACAACTTCGTCAAGCCCCATTCCCGTTTCATAATAAATCCAATGAATTTCGCCATCTCTTTTCAACCAAGTCAGCTGCCGTTTGGCATAATTTCTGGAATGTTGTTTTAATAATTGCGTACACTCTTCCAAGGAAGCGGTACCCTCCAGAAAAGGAATATACTCCTTATACCCGATTGCCTGTGCAGCGGTCCCCGTAAAATGCCCGGAAGAAACCAAAGCGCGCACTTCATCCAGAAGCCCCTGCTCCAGCATCTGATCGACCCGCTGGTTGATTCGCTCATACAGCGTTTCACGCGATTGCGGACAAAGCCCAATTTTGACAGCACGATATTTGGGAGCAGGTCGCTGATTTTTCTGATTGAGCTGGTCGAGCGTCATGCCTGTTTGTTCAAACACTTCAATCGCCCGAATCACCCGCTTTCGATTGTTGGGATGCAACTGCTGGGCACGAACCGGATCAATAGCCTGCAAACGCGCATGCAAAGCCTCATTGCCATACTGTTCAGCAAACTGCTCCAATTCTTTGCGCAAAGTGGTATCGGCTTCCTCGCCCGAAAAATCATTGCCTGCAATCAGCGCATCCAAATAGAGTCCGGTTCCCCCGACCACAATCGGAATTTTCCCCTGCTGCAAGATCTGCTGTGCGCACTGGTCCGCACATTCCACATAACGAGCAACTGAAAAATCCTCTCCCGGCTCACAGATGTCAAACATATGATGTACAATTCCTTGCCGTTCCTGCATATCTGGTTTTGCCGTGCCAATATCCATGCCGCGATAGATTTGCATGGAATCGACAGAAATAATTTCTGTATTGCGCTGCTTTGCCAATGCGACCGAAAGGGCTGTTTTACCGCTTGCTGTTGGTCCCACAATGCAAATGAGTTGATTTTCCAGAGCGATTCCCCCTTTCATTGGTTGACACGTTTAAACAATTTATCGATTTCATATTTAGTCAAACGTACGGTCACAGGCCGCCCATGTGGACAAGCACTCACCTCCGGATCGCCCAAGACTCGATCACACAGGGTTTGCAATTCCGTGAGTGAAGTTTGTTTTCCAGCCTTAATGGCCGCCTTGCAGGCCACGGTATGAATCAGATCATCCAATCGGTCGGGGGTCGGATTTCGGCTGGCAGACAGCTTGTCAGCCATCTCCGCCAAGACTTCCCCGGTATCTGCAGCATCCAAATAGGCCGGTACAGCGCGAACTGCAAAACTATTTTCTCCAAATGGAGCCAAATCAAACCCAATCTTTTGTATGGTTTCCATATGCTCTTGCAGCATGGCGAACTCTGCTGCGCTCAATTCAGCAATATATGGTTTCAGCAGTTGCTGCTGCGCCATATGCGTCGATACGCGCAGCTGGTTAAACAGCAATCGCTCATGTGCCGCATGTTTATCGACCAAAACAAGTCCCTGCTCGTCCTGGGCCACGATATAGGTATGGAACGCTTCCCCAATCACCTTCGCTGGCGCCGTAAACATAGAGACCTCCGGTTGCTGCGGTGCTTCTACGGGGGATTCGGTCTTGGTTTCCACCTTTTCGGGCCGCATCGCTGGCACAGCATGCGGCATTTTCTGAACACCGCCAGGCGATTTCTCGGCTATTGATATTTCCGGCGACGCCAAAGACACCACTTCATCCTCTTCTTCGCACTCAATGATTGGAGGCCGGAAGTTAGCAGGTAGAGATACTTTGCGCGGCACAAATAATTGCTCGAGCGGTGGTGATTGCTTTGCTGCTACTGGTTTAGGAATCGAAACGGTCTCGATCTTTTGCTGCTCCTGCGTTATATGATCCTCCCGTATCACTTTTGGGATCTGCGTAGCGGTTGGCTGCATCACCGGGATATTATCGTTCTTTTCCAAGGCATTTTTGCATGCAATATAGATCGTTTCAAACACGATCTTTTCTTGCGCAAACTTGACCTCGGTTTTCGCCGGATGTACATTTACATCCACCAAGTTCAACGGCATTTCCAAAAAGAGCGCGCAGCTTGGATATTTGCCCGTAATCATACGATTTCGGTATGCTTCTTCCACAGCTGCTTGCAACAACCGGCTTTTAATATACCGTCCATTGACAAAAAAGTGCTGCATGCTGCGATTTGGTCGACAATAATGCGGTTTGGTAATATATCCCCAAGCACGCAAAGAATCTCGCTGAAAGGCTGGCACTTCCACCATGTTGGCCGTTGCTTCCCGGCCAAATACACTGAACACCGGTGTGATTAGTTTGTTGTCCCCAGCGGTTGCAAAAATCTGCTTCCCATCCCGCACCAGCGTAAAGGCGATTTCTGGATGGGATAATGCAGCATGTTCTACCACATCGGTCACATATCCGGCTTCAGTAAAGTCCTTTTTCAGGAATTTCATGCGCGCCGGGGTGTTATAAAACAGGTCGCGGATAACAATCGTCGTACCATCCGGACATCCGGCTTCTTCCTGCAACAGAATATCGCCAGCTTCCAGATGAAGATGTTGCCCTGCCAAACTGTCCTTTGTCTTGGTAAACAAATCGATGCGGGAAACAGCTGCAATCGCTGCCAAAGCCTCGCCCCGAAAACCTAATGTACCGATTGCAGACAGATCTGCTTCGGTACGGAGCTTGCTGGTAGCGTGGCGACGAAATGCAATCGGCGCATCTTCTGCCGCCATGCCGCACCCGTTGTCCATAATACGAAGATAGGAGATTCCCCCATGCTCCATTTCGACCTGAATACGGGTCGCACCGGCATCGATTGCGTTTTCGACCAGTTCCTTAGCCACCGAAGCCGGACGTTCGACAACTTCCCCAGCGGCAATCAAATCCGCCAAATGAGGCGATAATTCTTGAATCAAAGGCATGATGATTTCTCCTGCTTATACAAGCCGTTTGAGTTCATAAAGGGCATTCATCGCTTCGATTGGAGTCATGGTATCGATCTGCATGGCCCGCAGCCGCTCTACCACGGAATCCTGGTTGAGATCGGTCAGGGAGATTTGCGGTTCATCCTCTTCTGCAATGCTGCGGACCTCGATTTTGGGCGCGTGCTGCTCCAAATCGGCCAAAATACTCTTTGCCCGTTTGATGACTGCATTCGGCACACCCGCCAGTTTTGCTACCTCAATACCATAACTATCATCCGCACCGCCACGCACAATCTTGCGCAGGAAGGTAATATCATCTCCACGTTTTTTGACAGCGATATTGTAGTTGTGGACCCCCTCCAGCAGATCTTCCAAGGCAGTCAATTCATGATAGTGTGTCGCAAACAGAGCGCGGGCGCCTAGTTTCTTTTTATCCGCAACAAACTCCACCACCGCACGGGCAATCGACATGCCATCATAGGTCGACGTTCCGCGGCCGATCTCATCCAAAATCAGCAAGCTGTTTTTGGTCGCATGCTTCAGGATATCGGCAACTTCACTCATTTCGACCATAAACGTCGATTGACCGCTGGCCAAATCGTCGGAGGCTCCGACACGGGTAAATACCCGGTCTGCAATGCCAATGTGCGCGGATGCCGCCGGCACAAACGACCCCATCTGCGCCAAAATGGTAATGAGCGCCACCTGCCGCATATACGTCGATTTACCCGCCATGTTGGGACCCGTGATGATCGCAACCCGATCACTCTTATTGTTCAAAGAGGTGTCGTTGGGTACAAAAAAGCTGCCTTCCAGCATTTTTTCAACCACCGGATGACGGCCATCGCGAATATCAATGCGGCCGGAAAAATCCACTTCCGGGCATACATAATGATTTTCACAGGCCAATTCAGCCAACGCACACAAAACGTCAAAATTCGCCAGCGATTGCGCAGTGCGCTGAATGCGATGCACTTGGGCGGCAATTTGTTCTCTCAATTGACAGAACAATTCATATTCCAGCGCGGTCAAACGCTCTTGCGCCCCCAACACCGTACGTTCCAAACTTTTCAGTTCTTCGGTGATATAACGCTCACAGTTTGCCAGCGTCTGCTTACGAATGTATGTATCCGGCACCAGATTTAAATTGCTCTTGGAGACTTCCAAGTAGTATCCAAAGACACGGTTGTATCCAATCTTCAGATTCTTAATGCCGGTACGTTCGCGCTCTCGCTGCTCAATGGCTACGATCTCACCTTTGCCGCCGCTGGCTAGATCTCGCAAATGATCGACTTCTTCACTGTATCCGGCACGGATGAAACCGCCTTCCCGCACTGATACCGGCGGATCCGGCACAATTGCGCTTTCGATCAGGACGGAAACATCGGCTAAAACATCCAAACGCTGATGCAGCTCTCGGAGCAAAGGAGCAGTAAATCCTTGCGTCTGCTTTTGAATCTCCGGCAAATGAGTCATCGCCGATTGCAAAGCACAGAGATCCCGGCAGCTCGCCGAACCATATACAACGCGCCCAATCAAGCGTTCCATATCAAACACTTGCCGCAGTTCTTGTGTCAAGGCATCGCGTGTGACCACATCCTCTGCCAAAACCTGTACTGCTTCCTGCCGCTTTTTGATATGGATTGGATTTAAGAGCGGCTTTTCCAGCCACTGCCGAATCAAGCGCGAACCCATGGCCGTCTTGGTCTTATCAATGACCCAAAGAAGCGAGCCACGCTTTTCCTGTCCGCGCATGGTTTCGCACAATTCCAGGTTGCGGCGGGCGGTCAAATCGAGTTCCATATACTGGCCCTGCTGATACACATTGAGTGTGTTTAAATTCGCCAAACTGCTCTGCTGCGTTTCGTTTAAATAGGCGAGCAATCCGGCCAGCGCACGCAGCGCGACAGGTGCATCGGCCAAGCCGCTAGTCTCCAGTTCGCCAAGATGGAATTGCGCACACACGGCTTGGGACGCCGCTTCCATGTCAAAGTCCTCTTCGGGCAAAATGGAAAAAATGCCTTCCAAACGTTTTTGAATGAATTCCTGCAGCGTGGTGTCCTGGGCACAGGTACCACCCAGTAACACTTCGCGCGGCACGAAACGTCCAAACTCGCTGAACAGTTCTTGATGATTAGCCGTGCCCTGTATTTCGGTTACATAGACTTCGCCGGTCGAAATATCGCAAAAACAAATGCCGTATGCTGTCGCATCTCCGAAGGCACAGCCCAAAAAATTGTTGCGGTTTTCGTCCAGCATGGATGCGTCAATGACGGTTCCCGGGGTGATCATGCGAACGATTTCCCGCTTGACGATTCCCTTGGCCGCCTTGGGGTCCTCCACCTGTTCACAGATGGCGACCTTATACCCTTTTCGCACCAAGCGCCCTACATAGGTTTCATACGCATGATATGGAACGCCGCACATGGGGGCGCGTTCTTCCTGCCCACAATCTCGCCCGGTTAGGGTAAGTTCCAATTCGCGGGATGCCAGAAGAGCATCCTCAAAAAACATCTCATAAAAATCGCCCAATCGATAAAACACAATATAATCGCGGCACTTATTCTTGATTTCGAAATATTGTTTCATCATGGGCGTGAGTTCTGCCATAATACGCCTCACATTCTATTATCTACTTCTCGCGCAAACAGGCAACGCAAAGTGGTTTTTTCGATCTTTACCTCAAGAAATTCTCCGATCTTACTCTCTGGACCAGCACAGCATACCAAAAGGCCGCCTTCGGTACGTGCAGTCAATGGATACTGCGGATCTTTGCTGGTGCCATCCACAAGAACACGTAAAACTCGATCTTGATAAGCCTGCTGCCGCGGCAAAACGCAGGCATCCTGCGCCTGCAGCAAACGCGCGAAGCGATCCTGTTTTTCTTCCTTGCTGGTCGGGTCCTCATAGGTGGCTGCCGGGGTACCGCTCCGCTTGGAATACAAAAACGTGAACAGCATATCAAAACCGACCTGCTGCACCAAGTCCAAAGTCTTCGCGAAATCTTCCTCGGTTTCTCCCGGGAATCCAACAATAATATCGCTGGACAATGTAATATCCGGCATTTTCTGTCGCGCATAGGCGATGAGTTCACGGTAATGCTGCGCCGTATATCCCCGATTCATCCGCTTCAACACAATATCCGAACCCGACTGGAACGGCAAATGCAGTTGCTTGGCAACCTTGTCACAGGCAGCCATGGTATCAAACAGCTTGTGCGAAGCATCCTTGGGATGGCTGGTCATAAACCGCAGCAAAAAATCGCCCGGCACCTGATTGAGTCGACAAAGTAAGTCGGAAAAATCCACCGCATCCTCTAAATCTTTGCCATAGGAATTGACATTCTGCCCCAGCAGAGTGATGTCTTTGTACCCCAGCGCAACCAGTTCTCGCAGTTCTTTCTCAATCTCTTCCGGCCGGCGGCTTCTCTCACGACCGCGCACATACGGCACAATGCAGTAGGTGCAGAAATTATTGCAGCCATACATAATGGACAGCCAGGCACGCGGACCTTTTTCCCGCAAAACCGGCAGTCCTTCTGCAATCTCACCACGAGCGTCACCCGAGGTATCAAAAACGCGTTTTTCGCCTGACAGCTTTCGATATAAAAACTCCGGAAAACGCCACAGCGCATGCGTCCCAAATAACAATTCGACTTGTGGATAGCTGCGACGAATCTTCTCTGGAATATGATCCTGCTGGACCATGCAGCCGCACAGCCCGATGATGACCTCTGGACGTTCTTTTTTCAGATGTGACAGGGCGCCAATGTTACCGAGGGCACGCGACTCTGCATGTTCTCGCACTGCACAGGTGTTATAAATGAGAACATCTGCATCACTGGTCTGATTTGTGGATACATACCCCATCTCATGCAGCATCCCGACAATGCGTTCGGTATCGGCTTCATTCTGCTGACATCCAAAGGTCTGTGTATAGGCACGCGGCCGACGGCCATGTTGTTGCTCAAAATCTCGGCTGAGCGCCGCAATACGATCGATATAGGCAAGCTGCTGATCGATCTGCTCTTGGGAAACCGCGGTAGGTGCTTGGACATTCATGAAAAAGAAAGTTCCTTCCTTATAAAGATTTCTTTACCGGAACGGTGTCATATCATCGGTGTATACACAAAGCCGGTGATATGCTTCGTCGGTGATTTGGTATTGCGGCAAATACTGCCGAATGGCCTTGGTCAAATATTCCGGGCTTAGATTTTGAGTGCCCGCAGCCGTGACAGCATCGCAAATCACAAAATGGTCAAAGGCTGTCATGGTCGGCTGTCCATGCAGAAGCTCCCGCATGTTGACCATCTTTTCTCCACGTTTGGAACGCTTTAAAATCTGGATATCATCCTGCTGCCACAACGCGGTCACCTGCTCTACTAAATCAGTAGGCACCTGTTGTTCAAAGCCCCAGGTAATGCGATACCGACTCCATGCGATGCCTCCAACCTTCATGCCGCCATCGACTAACGGATAGATCTCCAAAGCCCGCAGACCTTCTGGAAAGACGGAATTTAACGATTCTGCCGCATGCTCAGGCACTGTTTCGGTGAGTAAATTGAAATCCAAGATCTCATATTCTCCAGAATAGCCGGTCGAAAGCGGCAATGCAACCGATACATAGGCATGCTGGTTAAATCCTTCGGTGAACCAGAGCGGCATTTCGCAGCGTGCCATAGCACGCTGCATGGTGTGCATTAAATCCAGGTGGGAAAGATATTTGGCGCGGCTCTCTTTGGCAAAACGCATACGGGCTTTAAACACAGCACTTCCCTCCTTCCAGCAACGCATTGGAACCACATCCTGCACAAGACTGCATACAATCGGGTGTGATGACTGCTTTGCGGGAACGCTCCCATTCCCGCATCAGATGGGTCTTGGTCGTGCCGCAGCCGATATGATCCCATGGAAATACCTCATCCAGTGGACGCTGCCGGGCGGCATAGAATGCGGGGTCCAGTCCACAATCGGCAAAGGCCTGCATCCACTTATCATAATCAAACAGCTTTTCCCAGCCGTCAAATTTGCAGCCGCGCTGCCAAGCCAGATAGATTGCCTTGCCCTGTCGCCGGTCGCCACGCGCAATGACGCCTTCCAGCACCGATGTCTGCGCATCGTGCCAATTATAGGTCACATTTTTGGTCTTCATGATGGTTTTCATATATTCTTGCTTGCCTTGCAGCATCGGCAGAGAATTTTGCGCATCCCATTGGAAGGGTGTCTGCGGTTTTGGAACAAAGCAAGAAGCGGAAGCCGTGATTTTGACACCACGAGCCCGGTTGTTAGTGTTCATACGCCAGCAGTACGCGACCTTTTTGCAAATTTCCAGAATACCATCCAAATCTTCCGATGTTTCGGTCGGCAGCCCGATCATAAAATACAACTTTACATTATTCCAGCCACCCTGGAAAGCGATCTCGCAGGCATGCAGAACATCGTCCTCGGTAATATTCTTGTTGATAACATCTCGTAACCGCTGGGTGCCAGCTTCACACGCAAAAGTTAGTCCACTCTTGCGCACCTTTTGCACACGCTCCATCAGTTCACTGGAAAAGCTATCGGCGCGCAGCGATGGCAGGGACAAGCTGATATGCCTGGGCTCACAATAGTCCAGCATACATTCGGTCAAACCGGATAATTCCCCATAGTCACTGGTGGACAAAGAAGAAAGCGAGATTTCCTCATATCCGGAATTTTCAAGGACCGCCTGTGCCTGCCGCAAAATCGTCTCCTTGGATTTGCGTCGCAGCGGACGATAGGTATGTCCCGCCTGGCAGAACCGACAGCCACGCGGACAACCACGGAATAATTCGACCATCGCGCGGTCAAACACAATTTCGGTCGACGGCACCACGAACGATTCCGGATAGTACATAGAATCCAGATCTTTTACGATCCGTTTTTGCACCATCTGCGGCGCGCCATGCTTGGGCGTAACCGACTGCACAGTTCCATCCGCATGATACTGCACCTCATATAGGGACGGCACATACATACCGGGAATCTGCGCAGCCTCGATGAGGAAAGCCTCCTTGCTCAGGCCACGCGAGCGGGCCGAACGGTATAGGGACACCAGATCGAGCATGATCTCTTCCCCATCGCCAATCATAAGCAAATCGATAAAATCACAAAGCGGTTCCGGGTTATACGCACACGGACCACCCGCAACTACCAGGTTTTTCAGTTCGGTGCGATCCTTTGCCAGAACCGGTACATTGCCCAAATCCAACATATTGAGAATGTTGGAAAACGACAATTCGTATTGCAGCGTAAAGCCAATGATGTCAAAGTCGGATAATGGGTCGCCGCTTTCCAGACCGTATAAAGCGATTCCAGCCTGCCGCATCTCCTCTTCCATGTCGACCCACGGAGCACACACGCGTTCGCACCAGACCCCATCCTGACTGTTTAGCAAACCATACAAAATGCGGGAGCCCAGGTGGCTCATACCAACTTCATAAACATCTGGGAAACAAAAGGCGAATCGCAGATCCACCTCATCTTTCTTCTTAGAAACCGATCCCCATTCTCCGCCAACATAGCGCGCCGGCTTTTGCACACGGGGCAGGATCCGCTCCAGCTTGGAATCAAGCATATTTTTCCTCCTATGGACGTTTGTGACGTCCTTAAACTGCATTCGTCATATTCTTTCACGATTATACCACATTTCTGTCAAAAAGACACGGAAATTTTCCCGTATCAAAAGTCTCGCTTTTCATACAAGACCACAAAAAACGACTTGGCCTTTTGAAAAAAGCCAAGCCGTTTTTTAGAGGATGAAAAAGATAATATTATTTGCGGCGCTTTTGGGTCTGTGTATCGAACCAAACCGCTGCAACGAGAATAACACCCTTAACCATGAACTGCCAGTATGCATCCAGGTTCATCATCGACATGCCGTTATCGATAGACATCATGATAACCGCACCTAAGATCGCGCCGGATACCTTACCGATACCGCCGGTCATAGACGTACCGCCGATAACTGCCGAAGCGATTGCATCCAGTTCGTAGTTACCGTTGGCTGCCTGCGAGGTACCGCCGTTCAGACGAGCGGTATAGATAACTGCTGCTACTGCACACAGCAGACCATTGAGGCAGTAAACCAGCGTCAGGTTTTTCTTAACGTTGATACCAGCATAACGTGCTGCGGCAATGTTACCGCCGATTGCATAAACGCTGCGGCCGAAGGTCGTCTTCTGAGAGATAAAGGTGAAGATGACAACGACCAGCATCATAACCAGTACCGGAATCGGAATGCCGCGGAAGTCATTCAAAATCCAAACGGCAACTACGATAATGACCGACATAACGCCCCAGCGTACAAGCATTTCAGTCATGGACTCGGTCAAGCTACCATATCTTTTCTTCGCGCGGCGCTTGCCCAGTTCATTGGCCAGCAGTGCCAGAATCGCGATTACTGCCAAAATCCAACCAGCAAACGGGAGAACATACTGCGTGCCCCAGAACTTATAGGATTCCTGGAAAGGAGCGATGGTTTGACCACCAGTTACCGCCAGCATACCGCCGCGGAAAATCAGCTGTGCACCCAGCGTAACGATGAACGGCGCAATGCCGGTATACGCAATCAATGCACCTTCTACCGTACCAATAACCAGGCCAATAATCAAACCGATTGCAATGGTAACCGGTGTGGACAGACCCCACCAAACCTGGCATACTGCCATCATACAGCCAATAAAGCCCATTGTCATACCAGCAGCCAGGTCAATACCGCCGGTAACAATAACCAGTGTCATGCCGACACCCATGATGCCGGTAAATGCCGCCTGGCGAAGCAGGTTCGACAAGTTACGTGTTGTTAAAAAGTTGCCTCCAGTTGCTGCCGTAAATGCGACCCAGAGGATAACCAATACGAGCACCATGGTCAAGGCGCGTATATCAATTTTTTTCAACAGACTTTTGTTTTGTGTTGCCATGGTTTAACTCCTCCCTACTGCTGCGCGCATCAAGATTTCCTGCGTTGCATCCTTGACATCAAACTCACCGGTGATTTCACCATTGGCTACTGTCAAAATGCGATCACTCATACCGAGAATTTCTTCCATTTCAGAAGAAATCATAATAATGACGACACCTTTTTCGACCAGTTCATTCATGATCTTGTAGATTTCATACTTCGCACCAACGTCAATACCACGCGTCGGCTCATCCAAGATCATGACCTTCGGTTCACTCATCAATGCTTTCGCCAAAACGACTTTCTGCTGGTTACCACCCGAAAGTGTGTTTACGGCTACATCAATGCTTGGTGTTTTTGTGCGGATCTCCTGCACATACTTTGTCGTATAAGCAACCTCTGCATCTTCATTCAAAATGCCGAACTTGGATACCTTGTCCAGCGAAGAGAGTGTTGTGTTTTCCTTGATGCTCATAATCAGGTTCAGACCCAATTTTTTACGGTCTTCACTGACGATAAAGTAACCTGCCTTCAGGGCATCCTGCGGATTTTTGATCTCTACCTTTTTGCCGTCAATATAGATCTCACCTGTACCCTTGGTACGGTACGCTCCGTAAACTGCTGTAAAGAGTTCGGTACGTCCGGCACCCATCAGGCCACTGATTCCCAAAATTTCACCCTTATACGCCTTGAGACTTACATTGTTGATGATGTTGCGATCCGGGATATCCGGATGGGGTACCGTAAAGTTTTTAATTTCAAACCCAATCTCACCGCGTGTATGCGGAACCCGCGGGAACAGATTGGTCATTTCACGACCAACCATCAACGAGATCATATCGTCCTTGGTCATCTGCGATTTCGGACGGGTTTCGATCGTTTCGCCGTCACGCAAAACAGTAATGTCATCACAAAGACGCATGATTTCATCTAGACGGTGCGAAATATAAATACAGGTAACGCCCTTTTGCCGTAATTTGTCTACCAGCTCCAGCAGAATATCGACTTCTGCCTCAGTCAAAGCCGCAGTCGGTTCGTCAAGCAGCAGCAGTTTTACATCACGCGCCAATGCCTTGGCGATTTCGACCATCTGCTGCTGACCAACACCGAGATTACGGACCATTTCTTCGGGATTGACATCCAGACCAACGTCCTGCAGCAGCTTTAAGCAACGTTCGTGCATGGCATCAAAGTTAATGATACCGGCACGGTTGGGCTGATTATTTAAAAAGATATTTTCACTGATCGACATATCCGGCACCAGGTTCATCTCCTGGTGGATACAAGCGATACCAGCTTTTTCTACATCACGAATCGTTTTGAACTTACATTCTTTTCCTTCAAAAAAGACCTTGCCTTCATATGTACCATATGGATATACGCCACAAATGACTTTGATAAGCGTCGATTTACCAGCACCATTTTCGCCGACTAAGGCATGGACATGTCCGCGTTGAACGCTGAAAGTAACCTCAGACAGCGCTTTTACGCCGGGGAAGATCTTGGTTATATCCTGCAACTGCAAAATATAATCGGACATAGTATACACCCCCAAATTTCAAAGAGAACGTGCGTTATGTGCTTATATACGTGTGAAACACCGGAAAATGGATAATAGTTGGGGGTGCACGGTTGCCTGCTGCAGCCATGCACCCCGCACATCAAGATTGTTTGTTACCGAATGACTTTCATTATTCAGCTGCGGCGTCTGCTTCGGTCGGCCACTGATCCTTCGGTACGTTTGCATAAACTTCTTCTACCGTATGGAACTGGTCACGAACACAAATAATCTCATAAATGTTGTCCTTGTTTACTGCTTCTACGTCAACCGTGAACGAATCAACATCTTTGGTATTGTTGTTCAAGGTCTGCCAAGTGCCCAGGCTGGAGTCAACACTGCTCTTCGGATCTTCGCCGGTTGCAATTGCGACAGCCAGTTCACATGCGGCCTGGTTCAGCGGAGCCAGCGGCTTGTAAACCGTACCAGTCTGTGTGCCTTCAACGATTCTCTGGCAAGCTGCCAGGTCAGCGTCCTGTCCGCAGATCGGAACGGTACCAGCCAAGCCCTGTGCTGCCAAAGCTTCGACTGCTGCACCTGCGGTGCCGTCGTTGGAAGCGATAACGCCCTGTACGTCGTTGTTTGCAACGGTCAGGCCATTTTCAGTATGCTTCAGAGCTTCGTTGGGGTCCCAACCCTTGCACCACTGCTCAGTAACGATGGTGATGTCGCCGCTGTCGATGTACGGCTGCAGAACATCCTTCTGGCCTTCAGCTACCAGGTGTGCGTTGTTGTCTTCCGGTGCACCCTTCAGCCAGATGTAGTTGCCCTTCGGAGCAGCTTCTACAACGAACTTCGCTTCGGTTTCACCAACCTTGTACGAGTCAAACGTTACGTAGTAGTCCAGGTCGCTGTTCATGATAAAGCGGTCATATGCGATAACCTTGATGCCTGCATCATGTGCTGCATCTACGATCGGGCCAGCTGCTTCTGCGTCCAGCGACTGAACGATCAGCACGTCGACACCCTGGTTGATCAGGTTTTCACACTGGGAGATCTGCTTGTTCGCGTCATTGTTTGCAATCTGGGTATTGAGTTCAAAACCCTTTTCGTCCGCGTAATCTTGGAACATTTCGATTTCACGGTTCCAGCGTTCCTCGGTGGTGTTACCGATCGAAAGACCAACGACAATTTCCGAAATGTCTTTCTTTTCTCCACCAGAACTGCCGGATGCAGTGCCCGAATCGCTGCTGCTTGTGCAGGCCGTCATCGATACAGCCAGTGCAGCCGCTGTCAACGCTGCAAACAATCTTCTCTTTTTCATTTCTTCTCCTCCTTAAAATGAAATCTTCTTCTCTATATAAACCGGCTGTTCCGGCTTATATCAACCTACTCCACCAAAAAGAACTAGACATTCTATACATTTTTTTCGTATAGTAATGCTATTTTTTGTGCTTTTTCCTAGTTGATATGGCTATTATAGCATCCAAATATACAAGTCGCAATCAAAATATTGCTTTTTTTTGTTCACATTATTTAAATCTTGTGTATTTTTTGTGATAACAGCTCAAAACAGGCCAAAAGCTCTCAATTATTCAGGATTTTTTAAGCTTTTTTCAAACAAAGGGCCGCCTCGAAATCAAGGCGGCCCACTTTTTCTTATGCAAAGGGGTTTTCGCCTGGATACGGCAAGCTTGCCGGTTGATTATAAGCAATGTCTTGAACCCCAAGATATTTGAAAATTTCGAACAGGGCCTTTCCATAATGCCCAAATGCAACCGCGCCGTGATGCGGATACTGTTTTTCAATCAATACATGACGGTAGAAACGATTCATTTCCGGAATTGCAAATACACCGATGGAACCAAACGAACGGCTTGCAACATCCAAGACTTCGCCCTGCGCGATATAGGCGCGCAGCTGCGTCGAAGCCGTCGATTGCAGACGATAGAATGTAATATCGCCAGCCTTGATATCGCCTTCCATGGTACCACGTGTAATATCCGGCTCAGGCAGTTCGGGCTCAAGCTGCCGCTTCATGATCAGCTGGTAACCCATATGCGGATTCTTCAGCAGCGAAGAGCAGGTATTGCCGCAATGGAAGCCCATAAAAGTTTCGTTAAGCCGATACAGTGCCTTGCCTTCGATATCTTCTGCATAAATCTGCGCCGGTACCGAGTTGTTGATGTCCAACAGCGTCACTGGAGCCCCCGAAACGCAAATACCGATGTACTCACTCAACGCGCCGTAAATATCGACTTCACAAGAAATCGGGATGCCACGGCCGGTGAAGCGGGAATTGACATAGCACGGGACGAATCCAAATTCAGTCTGGAATGCCGGCCAGCACTTATTGGCAAACGCCGCATACTTGGAGCAGCCCAGATTTTCTTCCATCCAGTCTTCCAACGTCAGCTCGTACTGTGCCAGGCGCGGCAGCACACCTGCATACGGATTATTGCTGCCCAATTCTTCTGCCATTTCCTTTGCCTTGGCCGGAATCCGCGGATCGTCTTTGTGCTTATTGTAGGCAACCAGAAGATCCAGCTCCGAATGTTCTTCCACAGCAACCCCAAGATCATACAACGCCTTGATTGGTGCATTGCAAGCCAGGAAATCGTTCGGCCGCGGACCAAAGGCAAAAATTTTCAGTCCCTTCAAGCCAACCAGAGCAGTCGCAATGGGTACAAACTCCCGGATTTGTTCTGCAACTTCAGCCGCTGTACCGCAAGGATATTCCGGGATGTATACCCGCTTTCCACGAAGGCCCAAGTTATAGGAAGCATTCAGCATACCGCAGTAAGCATCGCCGCGTCCATTGTGCAGGTCGCCGTCACCTTCCGCTGCCGATGTATACATAATCGGTCCGTCAAACAAATCAGCAATCATGGTTTCCGGGGTCTCCGGGCCAAAGTTGCCCAAAAATACGCACAGAGCATTCACGCCAGCCGCCTTTACGTCTTCGACTGCCTTCTTCGCATCCAATTCGGTTTCTACGCATACCGGACATTCATACAAACCATCGCCATAAGCTTGTACGACATTTTTACGACGCTGTTCGGACAGCGAAATCGGGAAGCATCCCCGGCTGACCGAAATGATACCCATTTTGATTTCTGCAATGTTTTTCATATTCTTGTCCTCCCTTTAAAGGCTCGGCAGAAGATCGATATTCTCGCCCAGCAGTCCAATATATGCACCATCCTGCGCTTCCGATGCATCCGGATGGGCAATCAGCCATTTGTTTTTTGCACGCAGCATTTTGTCTTCCTTTTGAATCGGTTTTAGCTGCGGCGCTTCGGTATTGGTTCCCTTCGGCAGCACCACGGCAACACGGAATCCTGCCTGCTTGGCAGCATCGCATGGCGCATAATGCAAGGTTGTCGCATAAAGCTCAACTGCCACGCCGGCAGGCACCCGAAAGGCCTCTACCCGATCGGTATGCAGCTGCCACTCCGGGCCCAGATCCTGCTGCCGGGCAACCAGAAGAATGAACTCCTGTGCACCAATGTTGATCTCACTATCGCGGTGATATTCCACGCAGTTCAACTTTGTGTTAGTGCCATTGCAATATCCGATTTGGATCGGCATGCCGCCATATACATGGTCACGCAGGATGCTATATGCCGCATCTACTTCCAGCGCTTCCACCGACGGGATATATACAACACCATCGGTTGGCCGTTCGGTTTCTTTTTCCAACGTTTCGGTCAGGCTCTGAAAATCAAAGTCTGATAAAACCCGTCCATAGACTGCAAATGCTTCATCGTAAACCGATTGGATTTTCAACATTGCTCATCCTTTCTTAAAGACCCGCCAAAACGTGATACTGTTCTTTGAGTGCAGGGTACAGGGCCTGATACACTTTGTAAAATGCTTCATATTTTTCTACATTAGAAGCAATCGGTGCTTGCGATGCATTGACAGCAATTAGCTTCCGGCATCCTTCTTCAACCGACGCATAGACTCCAGCACCCACGCCAGCCAAAATTGCAACACCCAAAGCCGGTCCTTCCTTGCTGACTGTTGTTGCAACCGGGCAGCCTAGAACATCCGCCAACATCTGCCGCCACAGCGGAGAAGTGCCACCGCCGCCGCAAGCCAAAATTTCGGTCGGACGCACCTGCATTTCACGCAAAATTTCTGCGCAATCCCGCAAGCTAAATGTCACGCCTTCCATCACAGCCCGCAGTAAATCATATCGTGTATGCATTCCCGACAGGCCTACAAAAGCACCGCGGCAATCCGGATCCAAATGTGGTGTCCGTTCTCCCATCAAATAAGGCAGGTAGAGCAGGCGGTTGGAACCAATCGGAACCTGTTCGGCCGCTTTGTCCAGGAGTACATAAGGATCTACATTTTGCTTTTCTGCTTCTAAGCAATCCAAGCCGCAGAATTGATCCCGATACCATTTCAGGGACTGTCCTGCCGCTAAAGTGACGCCCATGACATGCCAGGCACCCGGTACCGCACAGCAAAACGTATGAACGCGCCCCTTAGGATCCACCGACAGCTGGCTGGTATGGGCAAATACAACGCCCGAAGTGCCAATAGTCGCAAAGGCCTTGCCATCTTCGACAACCCCTGTTCCGACTGCTGCTGCTGCGTTATCTCCCGCGCCGCCAACAACTGGCGTGCCTACCGCCAATCCGGTTTTGGCGGCAGCATCTTCTGTAATCGTTCCGGTTACTTCTGGGCTTTCATATACTTTCGCCAGTAATTCCGGCTCAATTTCCAGTTTTGTTAAGACCTCATCCGACCAGCAGCGCTGTGGTACATCCAACAGGCCCATGCCCGATGCATCCGAAACTTCGGTAGCATATACGCCGCACAGGCGGAAACGCACATAATCTTTTGCAAGTAAAATATGCCTGCATTTGCTGTAAATTTCGGGTTCATGGTTGCGGACCCACAAAATCTTTCCGGCGGTAAATCCAGTCAGTGCTGGATTTGCGGTAATTTCGATGTAACGCTCTTTGCCTACCCGTTCATAAATCTCTTCACATTCTGCCGCTGTCCGCTGATCACACCACAAAATCGCCGGACGCAAGACCTTGTTTTCTTCGTCCAGCATGACCAGCGAATGCATTTGTCCAGACAGGCCAATACCGCGAATCGACTTCGCATCGATTGCACTCTGCTTTAAAACCGCTTGGATTCCCTGGCAAACCGCATTCCACCAATCATCAGGATTTTGCTCTGCCCAGCCATTTTGCGGCTGCTGCATAGGATATTCGACAGTACAGGAAGCAATTACCGCGCCATTTGTGTCAAATAGAACTGTTTTTGTACCAGATGTGCCGATATCAATACCCAGTAAGTATTCCATAATCCACATTCTCCTTCAAACGCCGACACTTTTGAAAAGGTTCTTTCTATATCTTTATCCTAGTCCTTTTCCATCAATTTGTCAATATCCTTCTGATTTTCTATTGTAATTTTGGATTAAACTCACAAAACATGTGTTGTTTTTTTGGAAACCTTGTGAAAGGATTTTATTATATCTTTGTATATTGCATAAAATCTATCATCGAATTTTGCAATAAAAAAACGCCGCATTAGCGGCGTTTTTTTATCATGCTAACCATTGGATACTGCGATCACTCGTTAGAGTTTCCAATCCGTAGACAAATAAGATACGATCATATTCATTTTCTTCGATCAGTTCAGAAACGGTTTGCTTTTTAAAATAACGCAAATCCACCAAATCGATCGTCTGATAATGCCGGCTCAAAAATGGAGCAAAGCAGTGGGCAAAGGAATCCCGCACAATGAGCAACTTCCCGCCGGGCGCATTGGAGGTCAATGTTACTTTGGCATGATTCCCGTCCAAAAATACGGGATATTTATCTGCTTCCTGCAAGTGTTCCAGAAAAAATGGCCCCTCTTGCTCAATCGGTACCGGTCGGTTTTCATCGTATGCGGTCACATCAATTTGTGTCTCTGTGTCGGTCCATAGGGATATTTCATCTGGTTTTGTTGCCCACAGCCCACTTTTGGAGTAGGTCGTTCCATAGAATCCATCATAGTCATCGATAGAGTATTCCTCTTTTTCGGCTGATGTCAGTCCCCATGCCTGTGCAAGCGCACAATATACTTCATATGCTCCCAAACTTGTCCAGTGATGATCTGTCCGATAATAGATGGGAGTATCCGTCGCATTTTGTAAGACTTCCATGACATCAATCCATTGCATTGTCCCTGCATATTCCGCTTCCATCTGCTGCAATAGCGCAGCATCGGGATAGGATTCATGTAAATCAGGCAACTTATCGGTCATAATCGCCCCTGTGGTCGGGACACATAAAAATGAGAAATCCTCTTCCGGATGCTTTTCTGCAAACTCCCGAATCGTTTGGATATTCTTTTCAAAAACTGCTCCCGCTTCTATCGGCCGATTGATCAGCCATCCTTCTTTTCCACGGTAAACCTTTCCAGCCGAATTCAGACCTTCTGCCTGTTGGGTATAAGCATGGGCTCCGACCCAAAAATCGCGCTGTGCAAAATGGTCGGAAAGATAGTCATCGATCGATTGAAACCATTTGCCGCTCCATAAGTTTGACCAACGCCATTCTGGAAATTCCTGCAGTACACGTTTTTCGTTAACCGAAAACTCCTGTTTCGGCAAAACCCAAAATGCCGCTTGTAAACCAATCAACACAGCACAAAACCCAATGACTAAGGGAAGATCTCGCTTTTTCACTTGCATGGCCTCCCTTAAAATCGGAAATATAGGAATGGATTATAGCTTTGTGCTACTAAAAATGCTGTACATAAAACGATTGCACCGCCGCTTACCGCCATCTCCAGCACAGGCCAGAACTTGCTTTCCCGCCAAGTCAAAACCCATTTTTTTGCGATTGGCAAAGCTGCGAAAATCGAAATACACAACAGTGGCAAATACGAAATCGTCAGCACAAAGGCATGTTCACCCAGCAGACCGCTGGAAAAATCAAACATGCTATACAGATATGCTCCCAAGCCGTCAAACTGGTCAAAGGCAAAGAGAACCCATCCGATGGTTACAAAGAACATCGCGTAAATATGGGAAATCACTTTTGGGAGTCGTTTTAGGAGCTGGCCCAACCAGAGTTTTTCTACGACCAATAATACAAAGTAATACAGGCCCCACAGCACAAAATTCCAGCTTGCTCCATGCCACAACCCAGTCAGCGCCCAAACAATCAGCAGATTGCGAATCGTACGTCCGCCTCCCTTGCGGCTGCCACCCAGAGGAAAATACACATAATCCCGGAACCAGGTTCCCAGCGAAATATGCCAGCGACGCCAAAATTCCGTGATGCTACGCGAAATATACGGGTAATCAAAATTGATCGGGATTTCAAATCCAAACAATTTTCCCAATCCGCGCGCCATATCCGAATAACCGCTGAAATCAAAGTAAATTTGCAAAGTAAATGCAATGGCACCGACCCAGGCCTCAAGCAAACCATTCTGCGTTGGATCGATCTTCAGGCTTTCCCATAATGCCCCCATAGAATTGGCCAGCAATACTTTTTTACTCAGACCAATCAGCAAAATCCGAATACCATCTGCAAAGCGGGCCAGTGTTTGATGCCGTTCTCCCAATTGGTCTGCCAAATCCCGATATCGCACGATCGGTCCCGCAATCAGCTGCGGAAACAACGTCATATAGGTTGCAAAACGGGTAAACTTTTCTTGTGTCGGTACATCTCCGCGATATACGTCAATGATATAGGACAAAACCTGAAATGTATAGAAAGAAATGCCCAGCGGCAATGCAATGTCCACATGAGGCAAATCCATCCAAAACAAGATTGGCCGCAACGAATCAATTACAAACGCGGTATACTTAAAGACCAGTAGCAAAGCTAGATCGACTACGATTGCGGCGATAGCACCCAACTTTTTTCGTGTTGGGTGCTTTTCCATAAATTTTGCCGCATAAAAATTGACCACGGTTGTCAATAAGATAACGATCAGAAAAGATGGCTCTCCCCATGCGTAAAACACCAGGTTCGCAAGCAGGAGAAAGCCATTCTTGAGTCTTCCAGGTAAAATATAATACCCGAGCAACGTAAAGGGAAGGAAAAAATACAAAAACGTTAAACTGGCAAAGCTCAATGTTGAATCCTCTTCCCTTTACGGATGCAGCGTTTTATTCACAACATCTTCCGCTGCTGCATTATCCGCAGAAATGCAAAGGATAACATACTGGCCTTCGCGGGACATAATCGCGCTTTCCAGCTTTGGAACTTCTTCCGGTTTATAATCGGAATAGCCTTCAATGTATCCATCAACAAAAACTTGTAGCTGCTCTTCTACTTTCTCCGCGCTGCTGGCATCGACTGCCTGCCAAACCGAAAGGCTTTCGGCGGTTGCACCCGACCCGGCTAAGGCTGCACTATCTTCTACCAATTCTTCATCCACGCCATAAACCCGGCATGCGCCTTCTTTATCTAAAGTTTCGAATTGATCGGTAAATGTGATTTGATCTTTCATGCTTGCAATGGTGTCTGCCGGCACGATTTTGAGTTCAGAACCACATGCCGTCAAAAGCAGCGACGCTGCTACGCCGCAAGTCGCAATCTGAAACGAATGCATCCATTTCATGGTATATTTCTCCCTCATTCTTGTGATAAAATCGCATTGTCTTCCAAATATTCCGCCCATATTTTATAATACTTGCTGCCCGGGTGGATTCCGTCTACGGCAGCATCTTCCGGAAGATTTCCGTTTTCATCCATCATCACCGATGCGACATCCAGGTAAATCGCATCTTTTTCTTTTGCCAACTCTTTCAACATCTCGTTGAATTTCAGAATTTGCTCGTTGTTGGTACAATCGATATTTTTTTCCGATACCTCCTGTGATACAGGCAAAATGGACTGAATATAGACAGCTGCCTCCGGCTGACGCTCCCGCACTGCATCAATCACCTCGCCATAGCCATCATAAAACGCTTGCGTATTCGGCCAGCCCAGTTCGTTTTCTCCGAAAATCAGAAAAACTCGGTCATAGGACTTGCCATTCTGCAGTTCATCGATAACAGGAATTTCATGATTGAGCATGGTCTTAGTAAAAACAGTGCGCACGTTCAAACCAACTCGGTAAAAGCAATCCATATCCGGCAAAACATTATATGTTACAAAGCCATCCAAATAGGAATTTCCCAGCATAGCAGAATTTGACAAATCTGCCTTTTGAGGTTGTTCATCCAGACTGGAAACTGCCGATGAAACCATGGCAGAACTTTCCGCCTCATTACCGCCCTTACAACCCGCCAAAGTTGTAAAGACAAGGGTCATTACAGCAGCCCCTACCAGAACTTTTTTATAGTAAAGCATACCGTATCCTTTCTTTTGTTTTCCATTCAAATCCCAAAATACTCCACATAAATTGCGCAAAAAATTGTCCGGTGGGGAACACCGAACAATTTCAAATCCATAAAAAGTTTTGAAAAGATTTCGAAATTATCTTTATCTCCTTGTTTAAAGAATACCGTAGTTGTCGAAATATGTCAAGCGACAACCGGGTTACGTAATGAAACTGTAACCGTTATTTTCAGGAAAAGATTGGCCATATTTTTTCCAGTGGATTTGATGGTTTTCAGCTTATTTAAAAGTCGCAAACAAAACAGAATCCAGGAATTTTTCGTGCTTATAAATGCGATTGCAAAAATATCCTTCCTGGATAAATTGGTTCTTCTGAAGCACCTGAATGGAAGCCGGATTATTGGCAAATACTTCGGCCTGAATCCGCACAATTTCCGTCTGATCAAATGCCAACTGACAAATCTGACGGACTGCCTCGGTGGCAATCCCCTTTTTCCAATGAGGCTCCCCCACCCAGTAGCCCAATTCCGCCGTGCGTTCATGAATATCATTTCCGAAGTTTAGCGTAATCCCGCCAATGGCCTCTCCATCGACATCGATTGCCAACATCCATTCTCGGTCAGAATGAGCATGCCGGGCCAGCCGAATAAAAAATTCTGCATCCTCAATGGTATACGGATAAGGAAAAGTATTGCGTACACAATCAGAAATTTTTTCATTGTTTGCATAATATGCCAAGCTGTTTTTATCCGATTCCTGCCATTTGCGCAGTGTAACTTCCATGTCGTTTTGCCCCTTTCCGCAAAATAAAAAAACTCTCGTCCTTCTTTCGTAAAGGACGAGAGCAGAAAGCTTCGTGGTACCACCTTTGTTCGTTTGCACTTCACAGCGCAAACCTCATCAAGTACAGGGAATTTACCCGATACTCTAGTGCTATAATGGGCACACCCATCGTATCCTAAGCTGCACAGCAACGTCGGTACGCAACTCCAAGGCCATTTTCAGCGATTCCGCTCTGCGCCTTCTTTCACCAAACAAAGGCTCTCTGTGGCATTCGAACACCGCTTACTCTTCTTTTCATCGTCTTTTCCATCTGAATTTAACTAGATTATAGCACTTGCTTTTGATAGCGTCAATCCTTTTTTACCCCTTCGCCGCAAAAAGCAGGAATAAAACTTTCCTGGGCGGCTTCTCCTTCCTGCAGATATCCAGCCAGCCCCAAATCGGTAAAATAAGTGACTGCTTCTTGATATTCCTCTTCTGTAATCGCACGATTCAGTTCTGGATACTTCTCCATCCCAATCGGGGTATACTGCCGCATCAAACTGACCAAAACACGATCTCCCCATCGCTCTGCAATATGGCGCAGAATCTGCCGGGTATCGCCTGCAAGGCCGGGCAACATCAAATGGCGAATCAGTGTCCCACGCTTCATATTCCCCTGTGCATTAAAGATCGGCGCTCCGGTCTGGCGAACCATCGCATCGATCGCTGCGTCTGCGATTTCAAAATAGTCTGCAGCCTGCGAATACATTTGCGCATAATAACTGCTGTAATACTTCAAATCCGGCAGATAGATGTCAACGATACCTTCCAACATTTGAAGGGTTTCAAGGGACTCAAAGCCGCCACAGTTGAGCAAGACTGGGATCTTCAGCCCCTGGCGCTTCGCTTCTGTCACAGCAGCTGCCACGTGGGGTGCATAATGGGTCGCTGTGACCAAATTGATATTTTGTGCCTTTTGGTCTTGCAGTTCTAAAAAGATTTCGGCCAACCGGCTTGCATCAACTGTAATGCCGTTCGCCCGCTGTGTGCTGATCTGCCGATTTTGACAGTAGATACAGCCTAACGTACAATGTACAAAAAATACCGTTCCCGAACCGTGCACGCCAGAAATGGACGGTTCTTCCCAAGCATGCAGCGCCGCGCGTCCCAGCTCGACCTGTGCCGAAGCACCGCAATACCCCCGTTCTCCTTGCAGCCGATTGACACCACAAGCCCGTGGACACAACCTGCACTGCGCATAGGCTTCCCAATTCATGCGAAATCCTTTTCTGCGTTCTGATAGGCTTTCAGGGTGTGCTCATCAAAGCAAACCATATAAATGGCATCGAACTGCGAATGTGCATCGCAATAGGTATGAATGGTCTTGACCGCAATCGCAGCTGCCTGTTCCAGTGGAAAATGATAGACGCCGGTGCTAATCGAAGGAAACGCTACGGTTTTGCATCCGTTTTCGAGTGCAAGCTGCAAGCTATGGGTATAGCAGCTTGCCAACAGTTCGGCTTCTCTCTGTTGTCCGCCACACCAAATAGGGCCTGGAGTATGAATGACGTATTTAGCCGGCAGCTTATATCCCTTGGTGATCTTGGCCTCCCCTGTTTTGCAGCCATGCAGCAGCCGGCATTCTTGTAATAGCTCCGGTCCAGCCGCTCGATGGATCGCTCCATCGACTCCACCGCCGCCCAGCAGGGAAGTATTGGCTGCATTGACGATCGCGTCGACCGAGTAAGTTGTAATATCACCGCGTTCGATTTTTAGCATTGGTCCATGCCTCCTTTAATCAAACATGGGGGTAGAAAGATAGCGTTCACCAGTATCCGGCAAAACAACCACAATATTCTTCCCTTCAAATTCGGGACGGGCTGCAATTTTTGCAGCAATGCTGACAGCTGCTCCAGATGAAATACCGACCAGCAACTCTTCGAGCCGTGCGATCTCCTTGCCAAACGAAAAAGCTTCTTCGGTGGTAACGGTCTGCAACTCATCAAAAATGGTCGTGTCCATCGTTTTCGGAACAAAATTCGCGCCAATCCCTTGAATTTTATGCGGGCCTGCCACGCCTTTGGATAGAAGCGGAGAATCGGCGGGTTCCACTGCCACAATATGTAATGCCGGATTCTTTTCCTTTAAGTATCGACCGGCACCAGAAATCGTACCGCCTGTGCCAAAGGTGGCGACCAAAACATCCACCTGGCCATCGGTATCGTTCCAAATCTCGGGGCCGGTGGTGTCATAATGCGCCTGCGGGTTGACCGGATTGACAAATTGTCCGGCCAAAAAGCTGCCTGGAATTTCTTTTGCAAGCTCTTCCGCCTTATCGACAGCCCCTTGCATGCCCTTGGCACCTTCCGTAAGCACCAACTCAGCGCCGTAGGCCTTCAGTAAATTGCGCCGCTCCACGCTCATGGTTTCTGGCATGGTCAAAATGACCCGATACCCCCGCGCGGCTGCTACGGCAGCCAGGCCAATGCCGGTATTGCCCGACGTTGGTTCCAGGATCGTTGCCCCAGGCTTTAAAATGCCGCGCTGTTCGGCATCCAAAATCATCGCACGACCCACCCGGTCTTTCGCACTTCCCGCCGGATTCATGGCTTCCACTTTGGCAAGTAGCTTTGCCTTTAAGTTGTGTGCCTGTGCGACACGTCTCAGCTCCAGCAAAGGGGTATTTCCAATCAAATCCACTACGCTTGTTGCAATGCGCATTGTTTTTCACACTCCAATCTTTTATGAGTGCATTATACTGGATTCCTTTTTAGAATGCAATGTTTGTTTGACGCCCTTTGCAAAATGTGCTATTGTGAATAAACAGGAGGAATTCTTATGAAGCGATACATTATTTCTGAATATGCCCATGATGCACCTCCGCTTTTGCGCGATTTCCTGGTCTATATCTCGACCATCAAAGGCAAATCCGAGCGTACCGCTTATGAATATTTTTTGGATCTTCGTTTTTTCCTGCGGTATCTTTTGCACAGCCGCAAATTTGTGCCGCTGGACATGCCCTTTGAAGAAATCCCCCTTCAAGCCGTAGACGTAGACTTTCTCAAAACCATCACGTTATCCGATGTGTATGATTATTTGGGCTATATCGCACAGGAACGCCCCCGCCAGCAAAACAGCCCCCACACGGAATACGGCCTCTGTGCTACCTCCCGTGCCCGCAAAGTGGCTTCTCTACGGGCATTTTTTAAATATCTGACCGTCAAAGCTGGTGTGCTGGAAGTCAATCCGGTCTCAGAACTGGACTCGCCTTCCCTGCCCAAAAAGCTGCCGCGGTATTTGACGCTGGAAGATTCCAAAACCCTGCTGGAAAGCGTGAGCGGCCCGTATGCGGCCCGGGATTACTGCATTTTGACTCTATTTTTAAACTGTGGCATGCGTGTTTCTGAACTGGCGGGCATGAACTTGCAGGATATCCAAAATGATACCCTGCGCGTACTCGGTAAAGGCAACAAGGAACGCACGATCTATCTCAATGACGCCTGTCTGGAGGCCATTGCAGCCTATCTTCCCGAGCGCATTGTTCCGCATCCGGCTGACCAAAACGCCTTTTTTACCAGCCGCAACCGGAACCGCCTGAGCATTCCGACTATCAAATGGCTGGTTAAAAAATATCTCACTGCCGCAGGATTGGATGCACAAAAATATTCGGCTCACAAACTGCGTCACACCGCGGCTACGCTCATGTATCAAAACGGCGTCGACATTCGCACCCTGCAAACGGTCTTGGGCCATACCAACGTGGATACCACTATGATTTACACTCACATCCAGGATGAAAATGTCCGCGCGGCGGCGCAAAACAATCCATTGGCTTCGGTCAGACGCAAAGCATCCCCTCCGGACGATACTCCATAAGGGAAATGCGGTGATCAGGTATGGCCGTTCGGTCTGGAAGCATTCCAAGCCGGCCAATCCATAACAGCGTTAAGATAATGGCTGTAGCTGCTAATGTGATTCGGATTTTTGTTTCCAAAGTGGTTCCCCCCTTTTAACAGATACATCCATTGTGGCTATCCTGTACAATCTTTATGCAACACAACTCAAAGAGACGGTAAAAACACCGTCCCTTTTCTGTTTTATTCGATTTGCAGTGTGCACCAAACTTTGTGGAGTGTTCGCCGATACGTCAGATACAGAAGACCTGAGCACAGCAGAACCAGAATCAGACAGGCAGCCATTCCTGCCAGTTCATCCATGGTATACCTCAACGGATCTCCATTGAAATACATGATCATCGCATACAGGGCATAGATCGCCAGGGTCCCAACTAAACCTGGTACAAAGAACACCCGGCTGACTTGTCCGCGCACCGATCTTTGCAGATACGCCCTCGACGCCCCCAGATGCCGCAAATCTTCATACACTTGCCGATTGGTCAGCGCAATGGTCATACACCGTGTATAGGCTATGACGATAACCGCTGCAAAGCATACGATTGCCACGAAAATAAATAACATCAAAAATACTGCCATGGTCCGAATGAATTCCGTTTGATCGAGTACTCGAAATTGCGGCATGTATTTCCAATACAACCGGAAGTTTGAACTGTCCCGCTGGTCATAATCGATGGTCTCTCCAAATTGCGCGAGGTTTTCCGCGGCAAATAGATACGCATCCCCTTCCTGGGCATGCAGAATGGGATCATAAGCATCCACAACTTCTACCTCTGGTCCAGAGCGGTCTACAATGGTATGAAACAGCCGTTTAGCGAACGGGTACGTATCCCCGCAGCTCTCTACATTGAAAAAGACCATGGTTTCCTGCCATTCGTCGGTCAGTCCCTGGGTGATTGCAGCATAATCGGTATCATCCAAAACTTTATATCCAAACAGCAGATCGGATTTTAAGACTTCCGTTTGTGGTATAACCTGCAATTGTTCTCCGGTCACCGGGTTGGTCACCAGGGAAAGCTCGTTCGACGTCCTAGATGCCGATGAGCCATTCGTGTCAAACACAGATGCTACCGTACCGGGTGCGAGATCGATGGACTGGCCTGTCAGCTGATTCCATGCACTTTCCGACAAAAACGAATTGCACTCCAGAACCTCCCGATACTCGGTATGCCAGGTGACACCCATTGCTCCTTCGGTTTCGATTTGTTTCTCCCCATCGACCCCAAGGACTGCAATCGGTGCCTGCGTCCAGCTTGTTAGCGTTACACTCTCTTCCTGCGCCATTTGGCGCACCTCATCTTCCAGCGGGATTTGCTGATCGTTTCGAAAATGATAGACATAATCCACCGGACGTTGGGCATAGCTGACCATTGCACTGGTTCCGAGCATAGGGGCATAAAACATCCCAAAATAAGCGCCTGCCAGCAAGACCGTGATGACCAACATATTACGTACCGTTTGGCGGCCTTGAAATTTCATCATACTGGTGGAAATCAGGTTCTGATAATATTTTTTCCGCTTACCCCAGCCATTGACGACTGTATGCAGCAAAATCATATACAAGCCCACAAACAGCGGAGCATATCCGATCGCGCTTAGCCCTTCAGGGACGTACCAGTGCAAGATCCGGACAAAAAATGTTGGGAGCTCATATCCCACAAAGGCGCCGACCACCATCAGCAGGATTCCCACACGACCATACCAATTCGGCACTGCGCGGATGGGTTCCGATTTGCGGGATTCGTTGACGATATCGATAATGTTGGTCCGCCGGATAAACCGAATGCCCATTCCAAAAAGCATGGCGATTACAAAGATGGAAAACACCAGTGCAAACCCAATTGCGTTTGGGTCAAAATGTAACACCATCTCTTCGCTGTCGACAACAACCAGACGAAATATTTTCCAAATCCCCCAGGCCAGTGGTACCCCGCAAAGAGTCCCGGCCACGCAGGAACTCAAAGATGCTTTGGCCAGGTCTGCAAAGAGCAGCCGCCGTATCTGCGCCTTGGTAGCTCCCAGTGCAAGAAAAACGCCGGTTTCACGGGATTTTGAACGGAAGAACAGTCCGGACGCATAAGCGGTAAACACCGCGCATCCGATAACCGCCAAAACAAAAATCATCATTACCTGCTTGCGGGAATCGCCGCCTTCGGGCAAAACCGTCAAAACCGTTGGAGAACGCATCATCGAGACATACGCAGTAATCAATAGAACGGAAAAAAAGCAGCAGCCCATCAAAAGCAGATAATTCTTACGGTTTTTCCTGCGAAGACAGGCATAAACTTCGGAAAAGGTTTTCATCGCGACTCACTCCTTGCTCATTTCACGAATGGCATCCAGCAGATCATCCTGGAACTGTCCACGGTCTCCATGATTTTTAAGGGTCTGATGAACGACCCCGTCTCGCAAGATAATCACGCGGTCACAAAAGGACGCGGCAAAACTATCGTGCGTCACCATAAAAATGGTAGCGCCCAAACTGTCCCGTGCCTGCATAAAACTCTGAATCACCGCCCGCGAAGATTTGGAATCCAAATTGCCGGTCGGTTCATCAGCTAAAATCAGCAATGGGTGGTTGATCAGCGCACGGGCGACCGCCGTTCTCTGCTTCTCACCGCCCGAGATTTCGGCCGGATATTTTTTCTTGATATGTGCAATGCCGAAAATATCGCATAAATGGTCCGCAGATTCCTCCATATCTGCATCGACCTTTCCGGCAATGATGCGCGGCAGCAAAATATTTTCCCGCACGGTCAGACCATCGAGCAACAAAAAGTCCTGAAAGACGAACCCCAATTTCTGATTGCGGATCACCGCCAGTTCCTGTTCTTCCAGTGCTGCGATTCTTTCTCCACCCAGTTCGATCTCCCCGTGGTCAGCTGGAATATAACAGGAAATGCAGTTAAGAAGCGTTGTCTTGCCCGAGCCGGACGGTCCCATCACAGCGACAAACTCGCTGGGCTCAACCTGAAAGGAGACCCCTTTCAAAACATCATAGGTGTTCTTCCCCACTTGATACGATTTATAGAGATTGTTTACTTGCAACATATCCATACATCCTTTCTAAAATGTCTTTCCTTGATTTCAGTGTACTGATCCCTGACATCAAAAACAAACCGGACTGTCAAATCTGACAGTCCGGTTGTAAAGTTTCGAAACTTCTTGTTATTTTTGGTCTGAATTTTGTAAAGTTCGGTATTTGGGGGCTTCCGGCGTATGCTATAATAAAGAAAACGATTGCAGAAAGGGAGATGCCCCATCTTACATCTCGGTATTTGCGACGATCAAGTCGCTTCCCGCACAGCCCTCCGTTCGCTCTTGGAACGTGATTTAACCGAGCGGGGTTCCACATATTGTATTTTTGAGTTTTCCTCGGGTGAAGGGCTCTTGCATTGGTTTGAAAAGCACATTGGAGAAATCGACGTGCTCTTTTTGGATATTGAAATGCAGGGCATCCATGGCATGGATACCGCGCACCGCTTACGTTCCCAAAGCGAAAACCTACAAATTGTATTCGTCACCGGCTACGACCGTTATGTGTTTGAAGGTTATACGGTTGGAGCGCTGGATTATCTGTTAAAGCCTGCCACAGCCGAGCACATCCATCAACTGCTGACTCGGGTATTTGCTACTTTGCAAAAAACCAGCGACTCGGTATACGTATGCCGGAATGCAGAGGGACTCTATCGCATTCCGCGCAAAGATATCTTATATTTTTTCTCCGAAAAGCGGCTCATCACCTGTGTCACCACGCAACGATCGTATACGTTTTATGCAAAGCTGGACGATGTGCAAAATGGGCTGGACGATCAATTTGTACGGATTCATCAGCGGTATTTGATTCATGCGCCTGCAGTAACACGCATCGGTGACCATGATGTACAAATTGGCTCGCAGACGCTGCCCATTTCCCGCAATTATAAAAAGCAAGCACTGCTCACACTCACCCGTGTCTTGTTATCACAATTTTCCTCCCCGGAGGATCATATTCCATGTTAGTCCATATCCTCTTTCAAGCGATTGTCGTTTATCTTCCTTTCTTCCTGTCCCCATTTTTCATCTTAAAGCTCATAGAAAAATTTTTGGTTCCCCGTCCCGGAAAACTGGCGCAGGGACTGCGTGTGATCATCGCCTGGGTTTCGGTCAATATGATCATTCAAATCTCCGACCCGGTCAATATCTTGTACACGCTTCCCTTTTTCTGTTTGAGCATTCTTTTTTTGTATCAGGGTGCGCTCGATGTCAAATGCACCATGATTCTGGTTTTATATCCAATGATGATGGCCAGCAATGCACTCTGGTATTGCCTCTGTATCCTGATTCCTTTTGTATTCCAAAACCTTTTAACGTTTTTGTTTTGGGGTATCTTATGGCTACTGATCCGCAAAGTGCTGCCAGATGCGCACTACACGTTGTCTCACCAGACCTGGATGCTGATGAGCATGCTTTCTATTCTGCCAATGGCGGCAACACTGGCCTCGGTCATTTTAAACCAATCGGAAGACCTCATGCTGTCTATTGCCATTTTACCATTTGCGGTCTTTTCTTCGGTGGTCTTGCTGCTGTCTGTGGCGATTTTCACCAAACAGGAATATATTGCGCAGGAAAACCAGCTTTATCAGCTTCGTTCCATTTACTGGTCCCATCTGGAGGAAGAACAATTACAGCTTCGCCGGCTACGTCACGATTTGCGCAACCACTTTGCCGCTCTCCAGGGCTTCCTGCTGCGCGGCGACACTATTCAGGCGCAAACATATTTGGAAGACCTGACCGAAGCGCCCGGCATGTTATCAGGGCAGCATTTTTGCGATAATGAAACGGTCAATATCGTATTGTCCAGCAAAGTTCCAGAAATTCAGGCAGCGAATATTCAATTGCATCTCGATTTGGCCTTGCCATCGAAGCTGCCATTTTCCGCTCCGGCGTTGTGCTCTCTGCTTGCCAATGCGCTGGATAATGCTTATGAAGCCTGCTGCAAGATCCCATCTTCCCAAACGCGCGCAATCTCTTTGCAGGCTCGCGTTTGCCATGGTCAATTTATGCTGCGTGTCACCAATACCTATCGATCCATTGAAACCGACTCGCAGGGCAATTTACGCACCAGCAAAACCGATACCAAAACCCATGGCTTTGGTCTACGCAATATGCAGTCCATCGCCCAGGAGTACCATGGAGTCTGTGATATCCAAACCAAAAGACAGATATTTGAGCTTTTATTCTCCTGTCCTGTTGATGCATAAAAAAACGCCCTTTCGGGCGTTTTAACGTTCTACATAGAGATCAACGGTTTCCGGTCCGTCAAACATATCTGCAAATTGCGGAATGATACGGGTAAAATGTTCGGTTGCATTGTGGCTGTCGATGGCTGCTTGATCTTTCCAAATCTCCATAAAGCAGTGCACCCGTTCATCGGCTAAACTCTGGTTGCTGCTGTATGCGATGCATCCTTCTTCCTGACGGGATGCTGCAACCAATTCATCGGCCAGTGCATGATAAGCATCCAGGCATTCTTTTTTGATAATCTGCTTTGCAATAATCTTAATCATAATCTGTCTCCTTTCTCGGAATACCTACGGTAAGTATATCATACTTTCCCCATTTAGAAAGCAAAATCCTTGAAAAAAACACAAAAATTCTGTTTTCCTTTTGCGCAGTTTGTGCTATGATAATAACAATTTTGAGTCATACCGACTTACGTTGGAGGTTTATTCATGCGAAAAATACTTTGTCTTATTTTGTCCTGTCTGCTTCTTTCCACTGCCATGACTGGCTGCCAAAATAAAACAGCGGAAGACGGCGCAGCTTCATCTTCCAGTGCGCAAGCTACTCCCACCGATCTTTTGAGTGGAAAGCATCATATTGAAATTCAAGTCAAGGATTACGGGACCATCCAAGCCGAACTGGATGCAGATGTCGCGCCGATCACGGTAACCAATTTTATCAATCTGGCCCAAGACGGGTTTTATGATGGGCTGACTTTTCACCGTGTCATTTCCGGATTTATGATTCAAGGGGGCGACCCGAACGGCGATGGTACCGGCGGCTCTGAGCAGACAATCAAAGGTGAGTTTTCTGCCAATGGGGCCGAAAATAATATCGACCATGTACGCGGTGTACTGTCCATGGCCCGGCAAATGGATAATTACGACAGCGCGAGCAGCCAATTTTTTATTGTACAGCAGGACTCCCCGCACCTCAATGGTGACTATGCTGCGTTCGGGTATGTAACAGAAGGTATGGAGATTGTAGATGCCATCTGTGAAAATACCCCGGTACAGGATGGCAACGGTACGGTTGCCTCCGCAGATCAGCCTATTATCGAAACAATTTCGGTCATCGATTAAAAAAAAGCGTCCACAGGCAAAAGTTCTGTGGACGCTTTTTTCGAATAAAACAGAGGATTTCACACCATTTATGGCGTTTTTTTACTTTCTACCACATCATTTGCAGTGATGCAGAGCAGATTTGTAAAATTAAAGGCGAGAAAAGTAAAAATATTTCTGTTTTTGTGTCAAGATTTTAGAAGCCAGCATTCCGAAACATGATATAGCGTAGTATTTCTACCTCAAATCGTGCAAATTTTTTGATTTTTTTGCACAAAAAGTGGCGACTAAATTTATTCAATTATGCAGGGCAATAATACTACTATTTCATACTTTTGCAACGAATCCCCTATATAATATGAATAGAGGTGGTTTAGTCATGTCTTTCGGAAGCCGTCTTCGACTTTTGCGCGAAGAGCGGAATATCACTCAAAAGCAACTCGGTTCCATCATTGGCGTATCGCCTCGCATGGTCAGCTTCTATGAAAGCGGCGCGCACTTTCCGCGTGATGAAAAAATTCTTCATCAGCTGGCAGACTATTTCGAGGTATCCACGGATTTCCTGTTGGATTACTCCGAGATACGAACCGAAGCCTCTTTAAAGGCTTTCTGTGCCGAGTTCAAAAATCTCCCGTTTGCAGCGCAACAGAACCTGGCAGAATATATGCACTTCTTATCATACAAATCAAAGAAGACCCGCACTTCTGCCACAACTTCCGCTACTACGCAGGATTTTTAAGAGGACTGTCCGCTCGAAGGGTAAAACCCGGCTTTGGCCGGGTTTTATTCTTTTCAAAACAAAACGCCCCCGATCCGGAAGCGTTTTCCCTATATTTTAGAACATTCCAACCGGACGTGTTGATACCGCAGCCGCAGGCATAGAAGCCCTTGTATGGCGCAGCATAATTTGCAAACGCGCTGCTGTGTATCCTGAGCCAACTTGCGTTAACAATGTGGTAAGGATTTGTTCTTGTGACTTCTGGTAAGAATTATCTGCCTTTTGTTCGGTAACCGTATAATATAACATCTGGCTTCCCTCGCTTTCTGTCAATGAAATAAAATCTCTAGATGGGAGCACAATTGCGATTTTCACGTCACCAGAACAATCCTTATTTGACTTCATTATACTTCTTTCCTGCACAAGAGTCAATCCCGCTTTCGTTAATTAATTGTTAAATTTTTATAAAATTTTTATAGAATTCCATTTTCCGGTTTTCACTCCATCCTTTATTATGCTTTCGAGAAAACTTCTATTCTCAAAAGTTTTCACATGTTCTGGAACCAGTCTGCATTTTCTTATATTAAAAATCGCTGCAATGCTTGACAAGACTTTTCCAAATTCCCTATAATAATAAAAAAGGCACCAAGGCTTTTGCTATGGCGCCTTTTCTGTCCTCATTGGGTAAGATGGTTGAAGGAGGATCTCATGAAAGACCAAAAGAAGTACACAAGTCCGCAATCGTTTGAGGGACGCATCCCCTTGCGGCAAGCCATTCCATTGGGTCTGCAACATGTGTTGGCCATGTTCGTAGGCAATTTAACTCCACTGTTGATTATCTGCGGTGCATGCGGTATCTCATCAGATGATCCTCAGCTTTTGACCAGCCTCCTTCAAAATGCGATGCTGGTTGCCGGCATCGTCACATTAGTTCAGCTTTACTCGATTGGCCCTTGCGGCGGTAAGGTTCCGATCATCATGGGCACCAGTTCGGGTTTCCTGGGTGTCTTTAATAGCGTCGTAGCACAAATGGGCGGCGGCGTTTTGGCTTATGGTGCCATTATGGGCGCATCGCTGATTGGCGGCTTATTCGAAACCGTGCTTGGCTTTTTCTTAAAACCACTGCGCCGGTTCTTCCCTCCGATTGTAACCGGTACGGTTGTTCTGGCGATTGGCCTGTCGCTCATTGGTGTTGGTATCAATTCGTTTGGCGGCGGTGGAACCAGCGTACATGACTTCGGTTCTGCAGAAAACCTGGCATTGGCCACGATTGTTTTGATTTCCATCGTTGTATTTAAGCATTTCTTCAAGGGCACTGCTTCCACAGCATGTATCCTGTTTGGCATTATTGTTGGCTATGTTGTCGCCTTTCTGATGAGTCTTTTCCTGCCGACCACGGGCAGCGTAGTTGTAGATGGAGAAACAGTTGAATTCACCAAGGCATGGGTATTGAATTGGAGCCAAGTCGCACAGGCCGATTGGTTTGCGATCCCGCAGATTATGCCGATCAAGCCAGTTTTTGATATTCGGGCGATTGCTCCCATTATGATCATGTTTATCGTCACTGCCGTAGAAACGGTTGGCGATATTTCGGGCTGTATGGAAGGCGGCGTTGGCCGCGAAGCAACCGACAAGGAACTGTCCGGCGGTGTTATCTGTGACGGTCTGGGTTCTTCGTTTGCAACAGTATTCGGTGTGCTTCCCAACACTTCGTTTTCGCAGAACGTCGGTCTGGTAACGATGACCAAAGTTGTAAATCGCTTTGCTTTGGCCTGTGGCGCGATTTTCCTCATTCTTTGCGGTCTATCCCCCAAGTTGGCAGCACTCGTGCAGATCATGCCGCAGAGCGTACTGGGTGGTGCGGCTGTTATGATGTTCGCTTCCATTGCTGTTTCGGGTATTCAGCTGATTACCAAGCACACCATTGATGCACGTGCGATTACGATTATTTCCATCGCATTGGGTCTTGGTTTTGGTTTGGGTTCCAACAGCCAGGCACTGAGCGGATTGCCTGAATGGGTCAGCTTGATCTTCGGCGGCTCGGGTATTGTACCGGCAGCCGTCATTGCGATTATTCTTAATGTTGTTCTGCCCCCTTCGAGCACTCCAGATACTACAAAGTAATAAAAAAATCGGACGATAGAATCGTCCGATTTTTTTATGCTCCTTACAGCATCTTAATAATCTCTCGTACCAGTTTCCGAAAATCTTGGCTGCGTTCTTCTGCCGTCGCATTCACTTCTGCGCCCGACAGCGCCTGCATCTGTACGCCGGCCGCCATGTTGGTAATCATGGAAATCGCCAGCACAGGAAGTCCACAATGCGCCGCCGCAATCACTTCAAATACCGTAGACATGCCCACTGCATCAGCACCCAGCGTACGGAAAGCCCGGATCTCAGCTGGTGTTTCAAATTGCGGACCGTTGACGCCAATATAAACACCTTGCTTTAGCGGTATCCCGCAAGTATGTGCTGCCTGCTTGGCCTTCTCTCGTAAATCCGGCGCAAAGGCAAATGTCATATCATTAAATCTCGGGCCGATCGCTTCATCGTTTGGCCCAATCAGCGGACTTTTCCCTGTAAAATTGATTTGATCCTCAATCAGCATAAAATCTCCAACCGAAAAGCTGGTGTTGATTCCGCCTGCGGCATTGGTCAGCAAAAGCGTTTGTACACCCATGGCTCGCATCACCCGAATAGGAAATACGATACTCTCCGGCGTATGCCCTTCGTATCCATGCAGCCGCCCCTGCATGCAAATGACAGGTTGTTCTTCAATATATCCGCACACAAACTGTCCAACATGACCCGGCGCGGTCGCATGCGGCATATATGGCACCTGATGATATTCCGCGATTACAGCATTCTGAATCTCTTGCGCCAGCGGCTGTAAGCCCGAACCCAAAACCAATCCGATTTTAGGCGTAAACGGCAAAATTCTCTGCATGTAGTTGGCAGCTTCTTTGATTTTCTGATACATTGTCTGCCCCCTTAACTCCGCACTTGTTTGATAATGGCATCGGTATACTTCTGCGTCTCTGCTTGTGCGCGTTCAATATCAATAGTGCGGTATTCCCCATCCTGATACAAGACCTCACCATCTACCATCGTTAGCTTCACATCACATCCCTGCGCTGCAAATACAAGATTGCAGGGTACGTCGGTTGCCGGATACATCCACGGCACATCGGTATCTAGTACAATCAAATCGGCTTTTTGTCCGACAGCAATCTTGCCACTGTCTTCCCGGCCTTGTGCCTGGAAGCCATGGAGAGTAGCAGCTGCCAATGCCTGCTGCGGAGTTACTACGGTTGGGTCGTGCGTTACTCCCTTATACAGCAAGCCAAACAGATACAGATCCTGCATCAGGTTCAGATTATTATTGGAAGCACATCCGTCGGTTCCCAAGGCAATACGGATGCCGCACTCGAGCATTTTGGGTACAGGCGCAAATCCAGATGCCAGTTTCATATTGCTGACCGGATTGCAAGCAACTGTAACATCTTTCCGCTTGAAGATGTCCAAATCTGCATCTTCTACCCACACGCAATGTGCAGCCAAGGTCGGCTGATCCAGCAAGCCCAGCGATTCAAAATAGGCTGCGGGCGTCATCCCATGTCTTGCCTTGCACTCTTCATGCTCCTTTTGGGTTTCTGAAAGGTGGACATGTACTCTTGCACCCGCTTCCTTGGCATGTCTTGCAACCGCTTCCACCACTTTGGGCGTTGTGGTATATTCCCCATGGATACAGAGATCGATTTTAAGTCGACCATTTCCTGCATTGTGATAGTTTTTCAGCAAATCGACATTATCCCGATATGCTTCCAAATCTTTATAGTCCTGATCGCTAAAAACCGTAAGGCCTCGGCTCAGGTTGCATTTCATACCGCTTTTCAAAATCGCGTCTGCCATAGTTTGGCAATAAAAATACATATCTGAGAAAGACACCGTACCAAATCGCAGCATTTCCGCGCATGCCAGCGTCGTTGCTGCATGAATCGCTGGATCGGTGAAACAATCTTCAAAGGGAAATACCTTTTCATTGAGCCAACGATCGAGCGGTAAATTCTCCGCATATCCACGCAGCATCACCATGGGTGCATGCGAATGCGCATTGACAAAACCCGGCATGAGCAAACGATGCCGGCCTACATAATGATTCCCCCAATTCCCTTCCGGCTTTTGTGCACCCACATAGGTGATCTTGCCATCTTTCACGCCAACGAACTGATCTTTCTGCACCTGAAAATGTTCATCTAAAAAATCAATATGTTCAAATAACATATGCGCCCTCCTTTTGAAGCGTCTTGCGTTTATTCTTTATTATAACATGCACTGCATAAGATGACAAATCCCGAGCAGCTGCACCCTTTCCTTTTGCATACTTATTCATACCTTCAAAAAAAGCACGCGAATATCGTCGTATTTTTAAAAATATACCGTTCCTCGCCGAGTATGTTTGTCCTGCATTGGGGCAAAATGCTTTTACAAAACGCGATTGGAACGGAGGCAAACAGGATGCAAACAAAGGTTGAGATCTGTGGGGTAAACACATCTCAGTTATCTGTGATCCCATCAGATCAAATGGAACATCTGTTACGCCGGGCCACTGCAGGTGATACAAACGCACGGGAACGACTCATCAACGGGAATCTGCGGCTGGTACTATCGGTAATACAGCGATTTAACGGCCGCGGAGAATCGGTGGATGATCTTTTTCAGGTAGGGTGCATTGGTTTAATCAAAGCGATTGACAATTTCAACTGCGATTTGAATGTAAAATTTTCCACCTATGCTGTTCCAATGATTATCGGAGAAATCCGTCGATATTTACGGGACAACAGCACGATCCGTGTGTCTCGTTCGATGCGAGATACCGCTTATAAGGCCTTACAAGCCAAAGAAACCTTCATTCGAGAGCACCAGCGGGAACCAACCATTACCGAACTGGCTAAAGCACTGGATATGAAAGAAGAAGATGTCGTCTTTGCCTTAGATGCCATCGTCGAGCCCATTTCGCTTTTTGAGCCTGTTTTTTCGGATGGAGGTGATGCGATTTGCGTGATGGACCAAGTAGGCGATCATAAAAACACCGATGAACATTGGCTGGAACAGATTGCTTTGCGTGAGGCCATCCGTTCTCTTAGCAAACGAGAGCAACGCATCGTACAAATGCGTTTTTTTGAAGGACGCACGCAAATGGAGGTCGCCGATGAAATACACATTTCACAGGCGCAAGTCAGCCGATTGGAAAAGGGTGCTTTGGAACGTATCCGAAAACAGATTTGATGCTCCCCATAGAAGATTAAATGTAAAACCGGCTAGTTTCCTAGCCGGTTTTGTTCTGTTCTTCTTTATACAACTGCTGCCGCCATTTTCATCGGACTGCTTGCCTTCGCGCTTTCCTTCTGGCAATGCTCCAGTTCGTTCAGACAATATCCCAGAATACGTTGGCGCGTCACAATGCCTACAAAGCAATCCCGGTCGTCAATTACAGGGACAAAGTTTTGATGCAAAGCCGTATGCATTAAATCATAGATCTGTGCCTCTGCACGCACCGGTTTGTTGCAAATGTGGCGCTTGACCGCATCCATGCGTAAGGTTTCTCGTTCTTTCCAGATTTCCGGCTCATTCAGCGCCCAAAGGAAGTCCCCTTCGGTCACTGTGCCGACATACTGCCCTTCCCGCGTAATCAGCGGTACGGCAGTATAGCTGGTCGATCGCAAAATTTCCAGGCCTTCGGCAATCGTCTGGTCGTTATACAAATATGTAACATCACTTTTATGCGTCAAAAACAACATAATATTCATATGGCATCTTCTTTCTGTTTTCATAGCGGAAAGGTGGTTTTGATTTATCTGTATTGTACCAAATGCTTAGAAAGCTTGCAAGAGATACCAAAGATATTTAACAAACTGTACATTATTTTCACAAAATCGTAAATTATCGTAGAGCATTTAGAATCCGTTCCATGAGCGATACCCGCTGAAAAGGAGTAATAAGGTACCAGCCCTCGGTGACGGATTCCATACGCCGTGCAAGCTGCACCGACAGTTCGACCGCTAAATCCTCGGCAGCATCACGATCCAAATCCCGATATTGCTCTACAATCTCTTCCGGAATGTCGATACCTGCCATCTCCTGGCTCATAAACAAGGCATTACGGTGACTGACAATCGGGATGACACCACCCAAAATAGCTGCTTGCAGTGTTTCATGGGCACGTGCCAAATTTTCAAATGCACGGTCCGTAAACACTGGCTGCGTCAAAAAGGCACAGACGCCAGCTTCTTGCTTGCGAACAGCCTTTTTCAGTTCCGCGTCAAAATTGCGGGCATTGACATTCAATGCACCATACACATGGAACGGAGCGGCCAGCCCCTCCTCGGACAATTGCCGAATATACCCTGCCAAAACAACGGAATTAAAGGAGAATACTCCTTTCACCTCATCCCGTGCAGCGGACGGAATGGGATCTCCCGTCACAACCAACACATTATGTACCTGTTCGGCTGAAAGTCCCAGCAGCAATGCCTTGGTTGCATTGATGTTGCGATCCCGGCAAGTCATGTGTGGAATAGGATCGATATCCAGTTCACGCCGCAATTTGGCCGCGAGCAAGGAAGAGTCCACTCGCACCCGGGCAACCGGGCAATCTGCAATTGTAATCGCATCGACACCTGCAGCTTTTAAATGACGTGCTCCGGTCATAAATTTATCGATATTCGCATCTGCGGGTGGGTCTAATTCCATCGCAATGACACGTTTGCCTGCCTGCATTTTTTCTGCAAACCGATTTCGTACCGTTGTGGAAATCGATTTTGCCGGTTTGCGAATGGCGTCTGTCTTCCGCAGATGTTTTCCCTGTAAGATGCCCGCTGTTTGCCGAATATGTTCCGGGGTCGTTCCGCAACAGCCGCCTAATATCTGTACGCCAGATGCAATCAAATCCTCGCAACGGGCTGCAAAATAGGCCGGGCTACCGTCAAAAACCGTACGGCCATTTTGGACCGTCGGATACCCTGCATTTGGCATAATCGAAAGCGCCGTTTCCCCATCCGCAAAGTCGGGCACCAATTCCTTTGCCAAAGTAAACAGATGAAGAGGGCCCGATACGCAGTTCAGACCCGCTGCATCGATATTCTGATCAGCCCGGACCCGTGATAAAATCGTGCGCACCGACAGTCCCTGCCGGGTAAATCCATCCGGTGTTGCTGCGAACGAAACCATGACATACGCGTCCGGATTCTGCTTTTTGATATAAGCTGCCAAATCGTGAAGCGGTTCGTCATCCGCAAAGGTTTCAAACAAAAACCGCGTTGCACCCAATGACAGAAACTGTTTCACGATGTCCTGGTATTCTGCGGTGGACTCCGGTAAAGGACCAATATCGGCAAAAACCTCGGCATTCCCTGCCGTGCGCTTGGCAATCTCCCACCCTGCTGTAATGACTTGGCTCACTTCATCCCAGGTACATTCGCACACCTGGGTATTGGCTCCAAAGGTGTTGGTTTTGATTGCCTTTGCCCCTGCTTCGATATATGCACGATGAATGGCTTCAATCCGTTCTGGGTGACGCAGATTGGCCCATTCGCATTTTGCAGTATCCTCTGGATATTGGGTCGCATAGTAGGTGCCCATGGCACCATCAAACAGCAAAACATGATTTTTGATATACTCTTTTACGTCCATTTGTTCCTCCGAATCAGCCCAAAACCGACCGTGCAATATCCACCGATTCCTTGGCATCCCGTGCGTAGAAATCAGCACCCATCTTTTGCGCATATTCCGGCGTCAAGACGGCACCGCCGACCCAGACTTTGCAGTCATGTCCGGATTCCCGCAGCGCCTGGATGGTCTTCTCCATGCTGCCCAGCGTTGTTGTCATCAAGGCGGACAAGCCAATCAGGTGAACATCCTGCTCGATTGCCGTTTCGACGACGCGGTCAATCGCCACATCCCGGCCCAAATCGAGCACCTGGTACCCATAGTTTTCCAAAATCGTTTTCACGATATTTTTGCCGATATCATGGATATCGCCCTTGACCGTTGCTACAATGATTTTGCCTTTGGATACCGACTCAGCGCCATGCGCTGCAATCGATGCTTTGATTTTTTCAAATGCTTCTTGGGCAGCGCCGGCTGAGTTGATCAGCTGCGGCAAAAAGATCTCTCCACGTTCAAAGCGCTCCCCGACCAAATCCAACGCTGGAATGAGCCAGGTATTGACGATATTCAGTTCGCTCTCCCCTTGTTCCAGCATCTGCTCGGTCAAACGGCGAGCGTCATCTTTCAAGCCTTTGGCCACCGCGCGAATCAGCGGGGGAAGTTCTTCCTCCCCGGACACGACCTGTGCTACGGGTGCCTGGCTTGTCTGCACCTGCGGCATATGGGCACAGGCTTCGATATAATCCTGCGCATTTTTATCCTGGTTGTAGAGCACCCGGAACACCCGAATGGCCTGCATCACAGCGGCACTGTTGGGATTGATGATTGGCAAATCGAGTCCATGCGCCATGGCCAGGGTCAAAAAGCCAGTCGTAATCAAATCGCGGCACGGCAAACCAAACGAAATGTTGGATACGCCCAGTACACAGTGCAGACCCAAACGGTCGCGTACCATCTGCATTGCCCGCAGGGTTTCCACGGCTTTATCCTGTTCGGCTGATACGGTCAGGGTCAGACAGTCAATGAACACATCTTCCTTGGCGATTCCATACGACTGCGCTGCCTTTAAAATTCGTTCGGCAATCGCAAACCGCTCTTCTGCCGTGGCCGGGATTCCGTTTTCATCCATTGCCAGACCAATGACCGCTGCACCATATTTTTTAGCAATCGGCAGTACGCGTTGCAACACACCGGCCTCACCATTGACCGAGTTCACGATTGCCTTACCATTGACAACGCGCAGACCCGCTTCGATCGCTTCTGGGTCGGAGGAATCGATTTGCAGCGGCAAGTCGGTCACACTTTGGATCGCTTTGACCACTCGTACCATCATTTCGGCTTCGTTGATTCCCGGCAGACCTACATTGACATCCAGAATATCCGCCCCTGCGTCTGCCTGCTCCACCGCTTGATGCAGGATATAATCCATATCCCCATCCCGCAGAGCCTGCTGAAAACGCTTTTTACCCGTCGGATTGATGCGCTCACCAATGACTCGCACGCCATCCACATCGACCACGCAAGTTGGACTGCATACACGGGTATGCCGCGCAACCGACCGCATTGCTGGCTGCTTGCCCTGCGTCATTTCGCAAATTTTTTGAATGTACTCCGGCGTTGTGCCACAGCATCCTCCCAAGATGGATACGCCCATCGCCAAATAGTCCTGCATCAAAGCTGCAAATTCATCCGCCTGAATGCTGTATGCGCCAGTCGCAGGATCGGGCAGACCGGCATTGGCTTTGACAATGATCGGCAGTGCTGTTGCCGCGCACAAGCGCTGGACAATCGGCTGCAGCTCCCGCGGCCCCAAAGAGCAGTTGACGCCCATTGCATCTACGCCGAGACCTTCCAAAGTAGCGGCCATAGCTTCTACCGAGCATCCGGTAAACGTGCGGCCGCTGGCTTCAAAGGTCATGGTGACAAATACCGGCAAGTCGGTGTTTTCTTTGGCTGCTAATACGGCTGCCTTTACTTCGTAAAGATCGGTCATGGTTTCGATGACGATCAAATCCGCACCAGCCTGCGCTCCGGCTACCATCATTTGCTGGAACATTGCATAGGCATCCTCAAATTTGAGCGTGCCGTAAGGTTCGAGCAATTGCCCAATCGGACCAATGTCCAGCGCAACGCGAACGCTTGTACCTGCTGTCGCCTTTTTGGCGCAGGCAATCGCCGCCTGGATGACCGGTTCCACCGGTTGATCGTCCGGCAATTTGTATCGGTTGGCGCTGAATGTATTGGCATACACCACATCAGCACCAGCCTGCACATAAGCTGTATGAATCGCTGTAATCTGGTCCGGGTCCGTCAAGCACAGAAGCTCGGGATTATGTCCCGGTAGTAAGCCGTTTTTTTGCAACATGGTGCCCATCGCACCATCTAAATATAAAATTTTATCGTCCACAGGTCTTTCCTGCCTTTCTGAAGGTACAATTTACAAACATCGAACAATATGCACAGCCACGGAAGCGTTTGGTCTGCGGCTTGTGTGCCAGTCCAAAGATTGCCGTCACCGATTTTCGCGGTGTGAGGATATAGGATTCGGTCATCGACAAACCAATCTGTCTTGCCGTATCCAAAAGAGCAACCATCTGCTTTTGAAATGCCAGTGGCATATCTCCATACCCAGGGCTAAACCGGTCGGTTGGGTAAATCGTCCCTGACAGCTGCTGTAAAATAATCTGCTCGACCTGATCACAGACCGCTTCGATTGCGGAAGATCCGCAGCAATCCAAAATCAATGCCCGCGTCATATCTGCGATTTCAGCCCGATGGATAGCTGCCTCCAACGGCATTCCCAGGGTTGCTGCCATGAGAACGCACTGCTTACAATCTTGCAACAGCGCTGCAAGATCCTTCCCTGGCAGCGGGATCTCTGTTCCCTTCAGCATGATTTGATCTTCCTGCCGTACCAAGTCAAGAACTCGATAGGTAAAGCGCGGCTGTACGATGCGCAGGGTATCTGTCATACAAACCTGTATTTGTTTATCGACATCTGTTGGGATGTCACTTCCTCGCCAGCCCAGATATTGTAACACTTCCGCATGGGAAAAATCTGAAAGTACCAGCTCCATAGACTCCTCCTTGTGATTTATGATTCCTACTCAAATCGTAGTATATCATAAAATCAGACAAAAAGACAGCCTATTCTACTCAAATCACAAAGGCCCGGATAAAATCTCGAATCAAACCAAGCACCAGCAGGTGCCCCGGGTAGAAAGCATAGATCAGTCGGCTCTTGCGTGGCCTGCTCGTTGCGTCATATTGATAATGGGCAATGAGTATGAGCGCAATCGCCACGCCGGCTATCCAAAAAATATCTCCGATATCGGGATTCGCAAGCCACGAAGTTTCCCATGCACTCTGCAAAGACTCCCACCTCAGCGATTGCAAAATGGGCCACAGACCATAGAAAAAATACATGAAAGCGCCTAAAATTGATACCTTGGCCCATCTCTGCTTGCAAAGATACACGAGTGCTGTCATGGGAAGACAAATCTCCCAATATTCTGCACCAAACACCATACACGCCAGATACAAAATGATAAAAATCAAAAATACTCGGATTGCATACAGCACTCGATGCTTTGTCTTTCTCTGAAAATTCTGTATCGCCCAAATCAACAGCACACTAGCAAAAAGGCTCCAAATCACATTATTCTGATTATGTATTCCTGCATTGAACTGCGCGATAAACGCACGGAAGCTTTCCAGCGGCGTCGTCCAACTCCACCCGACAAATGCAAAATCAAAACAAAATTCCGATACAAACGCGGCAATTCCCAAACGGAATGCGTATTTTCGAATATCTCTTGTATGGATGCATCCATCCACGATGAGAAAAGCAAATATAGGAAAGGCCATTCTCCCTATGCCATACAGCAAATCGGTACATCGGGCTGCCAACATGATATTGTCCGTACGAAAATAGATCACCTGAAACAGACCTAGGACTGAGTTGAAATGATCGATCAGCATAGCAATCATCGCGATGATTTGTAAGGTATTACGTGAGATTTGTTTTTTCATCATCATCCCCTCCTTTTTCTTCATTATGGCAGGGCATGATTTAAAAATAAAGTACGCAACCATTTAAGGTTTCTTTAAGATTGATTTCGCAACTTATGTAACAAAAGAGCTGGTCCTACGACCAGCTCTTTTCCTTTTATTCTGCTGTGGAAAGCATCAACTTGATACGGTTTTCCTGATTGATTTTGGAAGCACCCGGGTCATAATCGACCGAAACAATGTTGGCATCTGGATATTTCTCTCGAATTTTACGGACCATACCCTTACCGGCAATATGATTCGGTAGGCACCCGAACGGCTGGGTACATACGATGTTTTTCACGCCCTCGGTAATGAGTTCTACCATTTCTGCCGGGAGCAGCCATCCTTCGCCCATTTTCACGCCTTCTCCGATGATATTCTGTGACAATTTTCGCACATGGTCAAAATACTGCGGCGGACGGAATCGTCCATGCTTTTCAATCGCAGCAATCAAATCTTTCTGTTTGCTTAAAACCAATTTATAGATACCCTGGTTCGTTAGTGCGGTTTTCATCGAACGCCCATAAAGTTTATGGTCAATGATGCCATTGTAAATGCAGTACAGACAGAAATCCAACAAGCCTGGCAAGACCGGTTCACAGCCTTCGGACACCAAGAAGTCTTCCAAATGATTATTGCCCAGTGGAGAGAATTTCACGTAAATCTCTCCGACAATACCCACTTTTTTCTTTTTCACCGAAGTATCTACCGGTACCTTTGAGAACGCCTCCAATACGAACTGATACAGACGCTTGACTTCTCCATAACGAATGAGCCGATTGCCTGTAAAGCGCTCGGAAACGGTACGGATACAGATGTCCACTGCCTTTTGCGAGGCACCCTTCATCTTTTCATAGGGCCGCACCTGATTATGTAGCATCATGATCAGGTCGCCGATCAGCAGACCATAGGCAATCTGCACCATCATTTGTGGGGTCAGCTTAAAGCCCGGATTGTCCTCCAAGCCGGAGAAATTGAGCGAAATGACCGGGATATAGTCATACCCGTTTTTCTCAAGCGCTTTACGCAATAGATGGATGTAGTTCGATGCACGGCAGCCGCCGCCCGTCTGACTCATAATTAGCGCAATTTTATGCGTATCGTATTTTCCACTTTCAATGGCATGAATCAACTGGCCAATGGACAGCAACGCAGGATAACAGGTATCATTGTGCACGTTTTTCAGACCAGTCTCCACAATCGCTTGCCCATCGGTTGTCAGCAGTTCCATATTGTAGCCATAGTTTTTCATGATCTGAAGGGCCAGCCCGAACTGAATAGGGAGCATATTGGGCACGAGGATGGTATAATCCTTCTTCATATCCTCGGTAAAGGCCACTCGATTATTGCTGTTTTGCAAGCTTTTTGCCCTCCTCTACCGCGGCGATCATACTGCGAATACGAATCTTTGCCGCGCCAAGATTATTGATCTCATCGATTTTGAGCTGTGTATAGATCTTATCACCCGCCTCTACGATCGAGCGGATCTCATCGGTGGTAATCGCATCAATGCCGCAGCCAAACGATACCAGCTGAATCAGCTGCGCATTTTCCTTATGAACGACATAGTTGGCCGCAGAATACATACGCGAATGATACGTCCACTGGTTCAGGACGCGTACCTTGGGCGCTTCTGCCAGCTGCCAGACTGCATCCTCGGAAACAACAACCATGCCATACGAAGAAATCAACTGATTGAGGCCATGGTTGATCTCCGGATCGATGTGATACGGACGGCCTACGACCACCGCAATCTGTAAGCCATGCTTATCGGCATAGGCAATAGCCTTGCGACCTTCTTCCTGAATCGCTGCATAGTAATCATCGAGCGCCTGATATGCCGCCTCTGCCGCAGCTGCAATCTGTTTTTTGTGCAGCGCGGGATACTTCTTGCCAAAGAAACGATGTGCCTGCTTGATGAACTCCTTATGGTCAGACAGTTCAAAATACGGCATCATGAAATCGAAATCCTGCAACTCTGCGACATTGGCTGCGAGCAGTTCAGGATAATAAGCAACCACAGGGCAGTTGTAGCAGTTATCGCCGCGATGCTCATTCAGATTATAGGTCATGCACGGATAGAAAATCGCGTCTACACCCTTGCTCAGCAGATTATCGATATGTCCGTGCATGAGTTTCGCCGGATAGCAGACTGTATCCGACGGGATGGAGTGCTGTCCCTTTTGGTACATATCCCGCGTGGACACATCGCTTCGTACCACTTCGAATCCAAGCTCTGTCAGGAATGTCGTCCAGAACGGATACAGTTCGAAAATATTCAGTCCAAATGGCAAGCCGACCTTTCCAAGTCTTACATTGCCCTTGGGAGCCAAAGTATCATAACTTTTAAGTTTTTCCAACTTCCAGGCATACAGATCCGGAAGTTTTTCGCTTTCGCCCTTGCCCAGCGGCCGTTCGCAGCGGTTACCGGAAACAAACCGGCGGCCACCCGAAAAAGTATTGACGGTCAAGTTACAATGGTTGGTGCACAAACCGCAGCGTACACTCCGCGATTCGTGCTGGAAACCAGCCAGTTCCTCTGCGGAAATCAACTCGGTCTGTTCCGGACGATGGTCCATGGCGTGCAAAGCCGCGCCATATGCCCCCATCAGTCCCGAAATCGCCGGACGTGTCACTTCCCGGCCGATTTCCTGCTCAAACGACCGTAAAATGGCATCGTTCAGGAAGGTACCGCCTTGGACTACGATGTGCTGACCCAGATCGTCGGGCGATGTTGCACGAATAACTTTATATAGCGCATTCTTGACGACCGAAACCGAAAGGCCGGCCGAAATCGCATCGATTCCCGCGCCATCCTTTTGCGCCTGTTTGACCGAAGAGTTCATGAATACCGTGCAGCGGGAACCCAAATCGATGGGATGCTGTGAAAACAGACCCAGCTTACAAAATTCTTCGATCGAATAGCCCATCGAACGGGCAAAGGTTTCGATAAAGGAACCACAGCCCGAAGAACAGGCTTCGTTCAGGAAAATATTATCGATGCAGTGATTGCGGATTTTAAAACATTTGATATCCTGGCCACCGATGTCGATAATAAAGTCAACATCCGGGCAGAAATGCCGCGCGGCACGGAAATGTGCTACCGTTTCTACTAGGCCATGATCGATACCAAAAGCGCTCTTGATCAGTGCCTCACCATAGCCGGTGACTGCCGAAGACACAATATGTACCCGATCCCCACATAGCTCATACAGTTTTTGCATCTGCTCATGGATGACATCCACCGGATTGCCCTTATTGGGTGCATAATGGTGGAACAAAATCTGATGGTCACGACCAATCAGAACGATTTTAGTCGTCGTCGAGCCACAGTCGATCCCTAAAAATGCGTCGCCTTCATATACGGTTACATTTTCAGTCATCACATCATGTTTGCCATGACGCTGCGTAAATTCCCGATACTCTTCCTGAGAAGTAAACAGCGGATTCAAATACTGCGAAATGACTGGTTCGCCAGCTGCTTTCTCTAAAATATCCAAAAGCTGTTCAAACCCATATTCTTTCGTGGTATCACTGGCATACTCCGCTGCACCCGCCGCAATGGCATATGGCGCTAGCTCCGGAAAATGAGCATGCTCTTTATCCAGTCCCAACGTTTCCTGGAACCGGCGCTGCAAACCCATAAAGAAAAAGAGCGGACCGCCCAAGAACAAAACGTCGCCCTCGATCGCACGGCCTTGTGCAAGGCCCGAGATCGTCTGATTGACGACAGCCTGGAAAATCGAAGCGGCTACGTCCTCTTTGCGTGCACCTTCATTGAGCAGGGGCTGAATATCCGATTTTGCAAATACACCACAGCGAGAAGCAATCGTATAGATACGTTCTGCATCCAAGCTCAGTTCGTCCAATTGTGCCGGGGTGACATTGAGCAGCACAGCCATCTGGTCAATAAATGCGCCAGTACCACCTGCGCAAGAGCCGTTCATACGCTCTTCCAGCTGACCTGTCAAGAATACGATCTTTGCATCTTCACCGCCCAATTCAATGACGACATCGGCCTTCGGAACATGCGTACCGACCGCCTTGCGTGTCGCGTAAACTTCCTGCACAAAATCCACGCCGCTGGCCTTGGCAACACCCAATCCAGCCGAACCGGTGATCGCTGCTTTCAAGGTATCCTTCCCAATCACGCCTGCGGCATCACGCAACATTTCGCATGCTTTTTCGCGTACCTTTGAAAAGTGGCGTTCATATCGTTTATAGATAATTTCGCCAGCGCGTACAGCCACCAACTTTACGGTGGTAGAACCAATATCAATTCCTAAACTTACTAAACTCATATCTTCATTCCTATTTCCATCGAAACTCTTTGATGTGCTTCATTCATGCATACTGTATATCTATGCTGAATCAGGCACTAGTACTCGTATAGCAATGTAATACTACAACGAAACTTTTTCAAAGTCAAATCCAGATGTTATGAAAAAGCGCTTTTTATTGTTAAGATGCCGTTAAGAATGCTGAAACATACCAAAATCGCACAAAATCCGATGAATTATTTGCTTTGCAATCGGGCATTTTTATGAATTTTATCGTTTCCCTTCCCTTGCATAAAAGAGCAACGGCTGCATGCTGTGCTTTACACTTTTTCACACGGAATCACTCCGATATTTCCTGTGTTTCAGTTTTTCATTTCACCGATCGAACAACAGGATGACTCTTCCGATTTTTCTGAAACATCCGATATTTCGACCGGTTGGGAGATTTTTCTCCAATCGACCGCTTGACATTTGCATTGTCTTTCGTTAAAATATAGTTAATTTCATAAAGATACCTTATCAAGAGTGGTGGAGGGATCGGCCCAATGAAACCCGGCAACCTGCAAGCATGCAAGGTGCCAAATCCGGCGGGAATTCTGTTCGCTCAACGAACCGAAAGATGAGGCATGATGGTGCTCTCTCCGCTGGGGAGGGCTTTTTTGATGTCAGGAATCCACCAATCTTCGCGGTTATTTTATCATAGAAAGGACTTTTATAATTATGGCAAGACATCTGTTTACTTCTGAATCGGTCACCGAAGGACATCCCGACAAAATTTGTGACCAAGTATCCGATGCGATTTTGGATGCTATGCTTGAAAACGACCCCTATGCCCGCGTCGCCTGTGAAACCACTTGCACCACTGGCATGGTTTCTGTCATGGGCGAAATCTCCACCAAGTGCTATGTCGATATTCCGAAGGTAGTCCGCGAGGTCATCCGTGAAATCGGCTACGACCGCGCAAAATACGGTTTTGACTGTGATACCTGTGCGGTTCTGACGACCATTGACGAGCAGAGCGCGGATATTGCATTGGGTGTCGATAATTCGCTCGAGCGCAAAGAAGGCGGTGAAGAAGCCGAACTGGCAACTGGTGCCGGTGACCAGGGCATGATGTTTGGGTATGCCTGCAATGAAACCCCGGAACTCATGCCGCTGCCCATTTCTCTGGCTCACAAAATGGCCAAGCGTTTGACCCAAGTCCGGAAAGATGGCACCTTCGACTATCTGCGTCCGGATGGTAAGACGCAAGTTACGGTTGAGTATGATGACAACAACCAACCGGTACGTGTTGATACGATCGTATTGTCTACCCAGCATTCTCCCGAAGTTTCCCTGTCCCAAATCCGCCGCGATATGGTCGAACATGTCATCACTCCGGTGATTCCGGCGCATCTGCTGGATGAAAACACACGTTTCTTTGTCAATCCGACCGGCCGTTTTGTCATCGGTGGCCCGCAGGGCGACTCTGGTCTAACTGGCCGTAAGATCATTGTAGATACATATGGTGGCATTGGCCGTCATGGCGGCGGTGCATTTTCGGGCAAGGACCCGACCAAGGTGGACCGTTCGGCGGCCTATGCTGCACGTTATGTTGCGAAAAACATCGTAGCCGCTGGACTCGCAGATCGCTGTGAAGTGCAGCTTGCCTATGCGATTGGCGTTGCACATCCGGTATCCATCATGGTCGATACGTTTGGAACCGGCAAGGTCGACGAAGCTAAGTTGGCACAGGCCGTAGAAACCGTCTTTGACTTACGTCCTGCCGCAATCATCAAGACTCTGGGGCTGCGCCGTCCGATCTATCGCCCGCTGGCAGCTTATGGCCATATGGGCCGCGAAGAACTGGGCGTTGCCTGGGAAAAGACTGACCGCGTCGAAGATCTCAAAGCTGCTGTACAATAAAAAAATATTGCAAAAAGGATGCCATATGGCATCCTTTTTTGTGCCTTCCCCCGCGCGGACTCTGACAAGCACCATAAAAATCGACCCGCATAAAATGATAAGGAACGAAAACTATCCCTTCTCAATCTCAAATAGAAAGGTCGATTGATCATCATGCACTCTTTCTCCCTTGCACAGATGCGCCCCGGACAGGCCGCGCATATCAAAAACTTGCATCTTTCAGGCTCCATTCGGCAACGTTTGTCGGATTTGGGTCTGATTGAAGGTACCCGCATTGAATGTGTGCATCGCAGTCCCGCCGGAGACCCTGCTGCATACTTATTTCGCGGAACCATCATCGCCCTGCGACAGCACGATAGCCAAAACATTGAGGTGATCTGATTGGGTTTGACAAATAAAAGCGTCGGCTGGCACTGTCAGCGTAAGATGCAGCAAGCATGTCATGCAGAGGACTTGATCATCGCGCTGCTTGGCAATCCCAATACTGGAAAAAGCACAGTATTCAATGCTTTGACCGGACTCAATCAGCATACGGGAAACTGGGCTGGCAAAACGGTCGAAACCGCCTATGGAGTGACCATGCATCACGGACAGCGATTTGTCCTGGTAGATCTGCCCGGCACCTATTCCCTGGCTACCAAGACCCCCGAAGAAGAACTAGCCCGCGATTTTCTTTTGCATGGTCAGGCGGGCTGCACGATTGTTGTGGTGGATGCGACTTGCCTGGAACGCAATTTGCATCTGGTATTGCAAACCATACAACTGTTTCCCAAAACCATTGTATGTCTCAATTTGATGGACGAAGCCAAACGCAAAGGGATTCAAATTGATATTCCACGCTTGGAAGAACTGCTCGGTATTCCTGTGGTTCCCTGTGCGGCCCGGTCCGGCAAGGGGTTATCCAAGCTGTTGGAAACCGCATATCAAGTTCACTTAGGAACCCGTACGGTTTGCCCGGTTCCCATTCCTTATACGGAGCCGGTTTCGTCTGAAGAAACCACGACCGAATGGCTGGAACAAAACACTGCTTCCATTGTTCTGCGGGCTGAGGAAATTGCCAATCTAACGGTACAGGCACAACAAGATCTTTTACGCAGTCGTGACCGAAAAATTGACCGCATTTTAACCAGCCGGCATTGGGGCATCCCCGTCATGCTGCTTTTGCTTGCGCTGACTCTTTTCCTCACGATTGTTGGAGCCAATGTACCCAGCGAATGGCTATCCCGTCTCCTGTTTGGAATGGTGCCATTCTTTGAGTCCATCTTATCCTTCTTCCATGCTCCGCCTTGGCTGCACAGCCTGCTCATTGACGGCGTCTGGAACGTGCTGGCGTCCACTATCCCCGTGGGTTGTGATACCATCTTGCCGTTCCTCAGAAGGTCGAAGAATCTGCATCAAAATTGGAAGTACATTTTCGGTCATATGATTCTGGGGTACCATCAACTGTGACACATCTTCCAAAACAGTACCATCTTTGCGGTGATGTACGATCTGTATTGTTTGCTGCTCCATGCTGCCTCCTCATCCGTGCGCTACCTTTTCCAAAGCTTTTTCCATCCAGACGCGGTTATTTTTGAGCCGTTCTTCCTGCGGCGAAAGCTCCAACGCTTTCTTTACATCGGCCAGCGCCTGCTCGACCCGACCGGTATAATACAGTCCTAACGATCGCAAATCCCACGGCAAACTGCCCCATGCTTCGCTTTCACAAATATAGGTCCGAGGTCGTTCGACAATCGCAAGGGCACAGTTTGTCAAATAGACCACGCCATCCCAGTCTTTTTTAGCATATAGGACTTTGGCCAAATCCATATAGGGCTCCCGCAGATGGGGAGCTTCGGCAATGGCGCGCCAAAACCAAACCATGGCTTGTGGCTCTTGCCCTTTTTTCAAATAAGACTTTGCAATATACCGCATGGAAGCACATCGTTCATCCAGCCAGGTTGCCCGCGGCATGGACAAATGATGCAGCAGCGTCTGGATACACCGATCCCATTGCCCATAGAAAAAATATTCCCGCCCCAGATAATGCATATTACGGTCATCCTCCGGGGCTTCCTGTACCGATAATTCTAGCAGCGGCAAATATTGACCACGAGATTTCTTCGGATCGGCATGGTGATCCAACTGTATGCCTTCCACAAATATTTTTTCACCTGGCTGACTTTCGCCGATTCGCTGTATCACTTCATGCACCGGATGCTCCCACCGGAACCCATGCCTTGCATGAATTTTTTCGATCCAAAATACATACCCTTCTGAGCCATCTGGATTGAAGTTCCAAGTGTAGCGATAGGATGCCTGCATCGTGCCCAGTTTCCAAGCTTCTTCCAGCTTTTTTCGCCAACCCGGATGGAATACTTCATCCAGATCGGTACACACGCAAATATCCGCATCCTCCGGTACATAGGACAGCGACCGATTACGCGCAACGTCAAATCGCCAAGGGGTGATTTGCTCCTGAAACACCTTGGCGCCTGCCTGCCGCAGCTTGGCTACGGTATCATCCTGTGATCCCGTATCCAGCACGATCACTTCATCAGCTTCGCGCATGGATTCCATCCATGTATCTACAAAAGCACTTTCATTTTTACAAATCGCGTATACACAGATTTTCACGAGTTCTTCCCTTCTTCCTGCTGGGGCTCCAAAAGACCGGCTGCGCGTAAATTCGCCAACAAACAGTTAAACTGCGGTACGATATCGTCCAATCCCTGTGCATCCGAAACTGCCAGTGCTTGTTTTTCCATGGTTTCCTCGCTTTCGGCGGACTCCATGCCGGCATACGGCAATGGAGCATTCATCATGGCCGGTGGGGTCCAGGATTCGCTGAACAAACCACCATATGTCTGCGGACCTTGCATATGATTCTCCTCCCTCAAAGCATTCTTTTTCATCATATGCTGCATGGAAACTTGGGTTGAATGGTTTTGAAAAAGAGCGTCTATCTCCTAGTCTATTTCCATATTTTAAGGAATAGAATAGGAGGTTTTTTATATGAGTTCGGAACACACTTTGCCGCAAGCTGCACTGTATGTGCGCGTTTCCACACAGGAACAAGCGACCGAAGGCTATTCCATCCAGGCACAACTTGAACGGCTGCGCGCCTATTGTACTGCCCGCGGCTGGCAGGTGGCCCGCGAGTATGTCGACCCCGGTTACTCAGGTGCCAAGCTGGACCGCCCGGCGATCCAGCGCCTGATTTCCGATATTCGTCATGCTGCGTCCAGTATGGATGTTGTCGTAGTATTTAAACTGGACCGCTTGAGCCGCAGTCAAAAAGACACCCTGTTTTTGATCGAGGATGTCTTTTTGAAAAATCAGGTGAACTTTATCTCCATGAATGAAAGCTTTGACACGACAACACCGTATGGTGTCGCGATGATCGGTATTTTATCCGCCTTTGCACAGCTTGAGCGGGAAAATATCAAGTTACGTACCCAAATGGGACTGGAGGAGCGTGCCAAAGAAGGATATTGGCGTGGCGGCGGACATCCTCCCATTGGTTATCGGTACGACCCTGCGACGGGTATTTTACAGGTGAATCCCGATGAAGCCATTCAAATCCAAACAATATTTGACCTGTTTGTCAATAAGCAAAAATCCCTGCGGCAGATCGCATCCCAGATGACGCGACAATATCCCGATCGTGCTGGCACTTATGCCAGTTCTTCGGACATCGCTCAAATTTTAAAACGCAAGACCTATCTCGGATACGTTCCTTGGAAAGGTCAATTGTATCCTGGCCGCCACGAACCTTTAATCTCTGTACAAATTTTTTCACGTGCGCAGCAACTACTCTCCCAAACATCGTCCAAGTCGATGTCCCATCGCAGTTTTCTATTGACCGGTCTTGTCTGGTGCGGGCACTGCGGCGCCCGGTACTATGCGATGGGAGCCTATCGTGGTTCCAAGCGTTTGCCCTGTGCGGAACGTACACTGATTCATACATACACCTGCTATTCCCGTGCCAAAACATCCCCAAAAATGGTGCGAGACCCTCACTGCAAAAACAAGAACTGGCCGATCACCGACCTGGAAACCATCATTTGGAGCGCTTGCTGCTCGCTGCACTGGCAATCGTTTGATTTGCCGCAACCCGAAACAACACCTACATCGCTTCAAATCCAAAAGCGCCTGTCAGAAATCCGTCAGCAGTCGGCGCATCTATTGGATCTATATCAAATGCAGCCCATGGATGAGATTGCTGCGCGCCTGGAACGATTGCAGCATGAAAAAAAACGCTTGACGAAGTTTCTCCGTCAAGCGCCTTCCGCCTCCGCATCATCTCATGGCTTCCTCGATAATACGCGCATCGTTTCCGTTTTAAAGCAGGCCGATTTCCAGCAAAAGCAGCACATTCTCCGCATTTTGATTGATCATATTGTTCTGCAAGATGATGCGATCCATATTTTCTGGAATTTTTAAGCGGTTCTCATACCGGAGGGATAGCGTCCATTATCTCGGTCATGTTGCCGCCTATGGCAATCTTTTTTCCCATTTTCACACTCTTAGAAGATGTAGGATATTTACCACGGGTGGCCTTTAATCTGGACCATGCATTCTGCAAAGCCCGTACTTGTGGCAAGCAAGCCCTTACCATGTGTAAAAGGCTGTATCGTGCTGAAAATAAAAGAACAGCGCTGCGGGCATTCACAGCGCTGTTCTTTTGGAGTGGCTCTGCGTTTCTGCAAGAGCGGTTTGGTCTGCCGTTTTGTAACCAGCGGTGCACTGGTTGCGGGCAGGCAGTTGCCCTAAGGGGAAAAAGGATAAAAAAAGAATTCGCCTTTGGGGATAAGGCTACGCGTCTGGACCTACGCCGTCCAAAACGCTTGGAAAACTGCGGATTGGGGATGATCACGCGTTTGTCTTCCATGGCTTAAAGTATATTGGACGAAGATTAAAGAGACATGAAAATTCAAAATTTATTTTTGAACTGGCAATTTTACATAAAATGTAGCACGCCCATCCTGATAATTCATCCATATTTTGCCTTTTTGCATCTTGACCATACTTCTCGCAATAGACAGGCCCAAGCCATATCCGCTTTGTTCCGCACGCGCAGGGTCCAATCGGTAAAACCGGTCAAACAGCTTTTGCGCTTGATACTCTGTGATTTCAGCTGAAGGGTTGGAAACTGTCAATACAGCATAACGATTGAGTTCCCGTTCCAGACGAACCTGTATCTTTCCTCCTGGCAAAGCATATTTTACCGCATTGTCCAACAAAATATCCGACAATCTACGCAAATCGTCCGGATTGCTCTTCACAAAGCATTCTGGTTCTATTTCGCTTTCAATCTCCAGGCCATGTTCAAAAATCAGCGGTTCAAAAGTCAATACACTACTTTCGACTGCATCGCTCCAATCCATGCGCTGCCTTGATGGGGTCGAGATGGGGCGTCAGAGCGTGCCAAAAAAAGCATACTTTCCACTAAGCGGCGCATACGTGTGCCTTCCACATGGATATTTTCAATCCAGCGGGCAGCCTGCGTGTCATTCTCGGACATAATTTGACGTTCCAGCATATCGGCATTGGATAAAATGACTGTTAGAGGGGTCTTCATCTCGTGTGAAGCATCGGCGATGAATTGTTTTTGCCGGTACTACGCTTGTTCCACGGGCCGCACAGCCCAGTTGGCAAAAATCAGACTCAGTACAAAAAATAGAACAATCGTGCCGCTGCCAATTAAAATGCTCGTAGCCAGAGTCGACCATTTGAGACGCTGTTCGAATTCTAGGTCGTGGCAGGCAATTCTCCACCCATCCGGCGTTTTTTGCCGTAGATACCGCAGATTGTATGCTTCCAATTCACCTTCTTCGTCAGCACGCGCCAGAATCTCGCCCGTGAGTTCGTCCAGATCGATTGTGAAGTGAAAGGTATCCCCCATGGTTTCTGTGATATTGCCTTCTTCATCGGCGACAATCAAAAAATACGGCAAACCAATGTTGCCGCCCTCTCCCTCCGGTATATCCGGCTGCCCAGCAATGCGCATTGGCTGTTCCGTCGCCGCACGCATCAGCATTTCCTGACTTGTCCGGCGGATATTATCGCTCGTAATGCCATAAAAAATGGCACACACCAAAATAATAATCAGGGTCACTACGATCATAATCGCTGCGACCATTTTCCATCGAAGCCGCCGAATCATGCCGGAGTATCCTGCCGCAAATGATAGCCCATCCGGCGCATGGCCTCAATACGAACGGTCGATTTGATGTGATTGAGTTTTTTTCGCAGAAACGATAGATAAACTTCCACCACATTCCCCTCCACTTCTGCTTCATATCCCCAAACCTTCACCAACATCGTTTCCTTGGAAGTTAAGTTTTCCCGGTTGATAAGCAGTAAGCGCATCAGTTCAAATTCACGCGCCGAAAGCGTCACCTGTCGTTTGCCGCACGACAACGTACTGGTCAGCAAATTCAGCGTCAAATCGCCATATTGCAGTTCTTCTGTCACAACATCCCCTTGGCGGCGCAAAAGTGCCCGCAGGCAGGCCAGCAGTTCTTCACAGGCAAAGGGCTTTGTCAAATAATAATCGGCTCCACAATCCAGGCCAGTTACGCGATCTGCCGTATCGGTCCGTGCCGTCAGAAGCAGCACAGGTAAAGCAACGCCTTCTTTTCGCAAATGCCGCACGATTTCAAAACCGTCCATCCCCGGCAGCATGACATCCAAAATCGCTGCATCATAGATGCCGATCATTGCATTATCCAAGCCGGATTCGCCGTCGCACGCCAAATCCACCAGATAATTTTCTTGTTCCAACATATCCTCTAGAGTGGATGCCAATCGTTTTTCATCTTCGACAACTAAAATCCGCATCTATGTTCTCCTTTCGTGCAGATACGGAGAGTATACCATGGTTATATTAAATTGGGCTGAATTGTGTGTTTTGTGTGAAATTTGATTTTCATCCGGTGCATGCCCGTCCGCTTTAAGCTTCCTTTAACATAAAACCGCTATGTTACTTACGGCAGATTTAGATCACGACATGCTGGAAGGTGATATTTTGAAGAAAACTCCTAGAATCAAGCACAAACACCCTTTTTCTGTTCTAAAACAACGATTACAAGGGCCTGCCCAAGCCATCCAAAAACGGCTGCCGTTTGTGTCTAAGACACCAAAAAATGTAAAATTCGCAAACGCTATATCGTCCTTGCGGTCGTTGTGCTCGCAGGCGGAGGATTCTTTGCATTCAAAAAGCTGACATCCCCTTCCGAAGAAGCTGCTCAAAGTTATACCGAGACCGAAGTCTCCCGGCAGACAGTCCAACGCACCCTATCTTCTACTGGAACGCTTGAGCCAGCTAACCAATACAATGTTACCTCTTCGGTACAAGGAGAGGTCCTATCCTGTACCTTTGAAGAAGGCGATATTGTCACCCAGGGACAAACACTTTACGAAATCGACAAGACGGATATGGAAAACAGCATCAGTCGCGCCCAGCTTTCGCTTCAGCAAAGCTAGAACAGCTACAACCAAACGGTCGAAAGTCTGGATGATCTCAACATCCGTGCCGACGACAGCGGCATGGTCATTGCGCTTTATGTAGAGCAAGGCGACCAAATCGAAGCCGGCACCAAAATTGCCGATATTCGCGATAGTTCGACGATGGAACTGCGTGTTCCCTTTGCTTCGGACGATGCCGCCAGCTTTTGGATTGGCGAAAGCGCAACAGTGACCATGGATGGTTCGTTTGAAACACTCACCGGTACCGTCAGTGCAATCGATGCTGCTGAAACCGTGCTTAACGGCTATCAAATCGTCCGCTATGTGACGTTAAAGGTCAGCAATCCCGGCGGCCTTTCTACCTCATCCGCTGCAACAGCCACCATTGATGGAAAAGCATGTACGACGGGCGGCACTTTTACTTACCAAAGTGAATCCACCATTACCTCCTCCGTATCGGGCAAGATCGCCTCGCTCAATATCCAGGAGGGCTCTTCTGTGACCGATGGGATGACCGTTGCTACCCTGTCATCGACATCCATTGAAAACCAGGTAGAAAACAGCGAACTTTCCCTACAAGATGCGCAGTTATCCTATCAAAACACGGTCGATCAACTGGATGACTATACCATTACTGCCCCCATTGCCGGTACGGTGGTGACCAAAAGTGTCAAAGTCGGCGATACGCTGGATGCGACCAACGGCCAAACTATCTTGGCAGTCATTTATGATTTATCCTATTTGACGTTTGATATTTCACTCGACGAACTGGATGTCAATGAAGTGAAAGTAGGACAGACGGTTGATATTACATGTGACGCTTTGGAGGGTGTGGAGATTTCAGGCGTCATCACCAAAGTTTCGGTTGCCGGAACGACCGAAAATGGGGTAACCACCTATCCAGTTACCGTCCAAATTGATAATCCTCCCGAGGATCTCCTTCCGGGTATGAATGTTGATGCGACCATTGTGGTTGACGAAGCAACCGATGCCATCACCGTTCCGGTGGCAGCGGTGCAGCGCGGCAATGTTGTATATGTGAAAGATGACAGCGCGAAGAACACCGATGGCATCATGGTAGGCGGTCAAACCCTTCCCGATGGCTGGAAGGAAGTTGAAGTCGAAACTGGTTTGTCGGATGATACGTCCATTGTCATCACCTCGGGTCTGTCGGAAGGCGATATTGTGTATGTGCCGCAGATTACGCAGGAATCCTCAGAAAATGGGGAGGAAATGATGCCTGGAGGCGGTATGCCCAGCGGTGGAGGCATGCCGAGCGGCGGCGGAATGCCCACTGGGGGCGGAGGGATGCCAAGCGGCGGCGGTGGAATGCCCAGTGGAGGGATGCCGTAATGAAACAAACGGTTTCCTCCCCAACCCCTTTGATCGAACTGCGCGACATCTATAAAATTTATCAGATGGGCGATACCGAAGTCCATGCCGCAGATGGCGTTTCGCTTTGCATTCAGGAAGGTGAGTTTGTCGCCATCGTCGGGCAATCCGGTTCGGGGAAATCCACACTCATGAATATCATCGGCTGTCTGGATGTCCCGACCAGTGGGTCCTATTTGTTAAAAGGCGAAGATGTTTCCCAGTTGACCGATGATGAGCAAGCCGACATCCGCAACAAAACATTGGGCTTTATCTTCCAACAATACAATCTCATCCCGAAGTTAACTGTACAGGAAAATGTGGAACTCTCTTTACTCTATGCCGGCATGCCAGCCGAAGAGCGTTCTCAAAGAGCGCGGTATCAACTCGATCGCGTCGGTTTGAAAGGCAAATATAAAAACCTTCCCTCTCAGCTTTCGGGCGGCCAGCAGCAGCGTGTATCGATCGCACGCGCGCTGGCCGGAGATCCTTCAGTCATCCTCGCCGATGAGCCAACCGGTGCACTCGATAGCCGCACCAGCCGGGAAGTGCTGGATTTCCTGCAAAAACTTCATCGGGAAGGCAACACAATTGTTTTGATCACACACGATAACGGCATTGCCGCGGAAGCCGAGCGCGTGGTACGGGTTGCAGATGGCAAGATCATTTTTGACGGCCCGGCGCGCGATGCCTTTCCAAGGGGGGACTGATATGGGCTTTTATCAGGCATTCAAGTTGGCGCTGAAAAGCTTGGCGGGCAGCAAAATGCGCGCCTTTTTGACCATGCTGGGCATCATCATTGGCGTTGGGTCGGTCATCATTCTGGTTTCGCTGATGCAAGGTATGACCGGCGAAGTTACCTCGATGTTTGAGGACATGGGCACCAATACCCTAACCGTTTCCATCACCGGACGCGGCTCATCCCGTACGGTCGATGTGGACGATATGTATGACCTATACGAAGAAAACCCGGATTTGTTTCAGGCAATGAGCCCCACGGTTTCCGTTATGGGTTCGGTCAAAGTCAATAGTGACAGCTATACCTCATCGGTAACCGGTGTGTCCGAAGATTATGCAGTCATCAACAAACTCGGTTTGCAGGAAGGCCGCTTTCTTTCCTATACTGATATGGAGAATCGCGCCAAAACCGCGGTAGTTGGGTCTTATCTGAACACCATGGTGTTTGGCGGGCAAGCTGTCGGCCAAACCATCAAGATCAATGGCAACCGCTATACCATTGTCGGTGCGCTGACAGAACAGTCGGATTCTTCGGAAGGATCAACCGATGATTGCATCTATATTCCCTATACGACGGCATCCAAACTAACTTTTGGAGCCATCTCCAGTTATACATTTGCCACCTTGGATGCTTCCCTGAATAGCGAAGCGACAGCGGTTTTGGAAAATGCGCTGTATACGGTTTTTCAAGATGATGATTTTTATACCATCAGCGATATGCAGGAAATCGTCGATAGCATGGAAGAAATGACATCGATGATGACCATGGTGCTGGTAGGCATCGCAGGAATCAGTTTGCTGGTCGGTGGCATCGGTATTATGAATATCATGTTGGTTTCGGTGACCGAGCGGACCCGCGAAATCGGTATTCGAAAATCCCTTGGCGCCAAGAAAAAGGACATTATGCGCCAATTTGTCATCGAAGCTGGTACAACGTCGGCTTTGGGCGGATTGATTGGCATTGTGCTTGGCGTAGCCGTTGCGATGGCCCTTGGTTCGTTCATTGGAATCAACGCACAGCCATCGGCATCGGCGATTGGGCTGAGTTTTGGCGTTTCGGTGTTTATTGGGGTTTTCTTTGGATTTATGCCGGCCAACAAAGCATCCAAACTCAATCCCATCGATGCGCTGCGATTTGACTGAATTTATGTGAGGTGTTTTATGAAGCGTTTTCTTACTTTTGCGCTGATGCTGGGCTTACTATGCACCGCATCGGTTTTTCCTGCTTCGGCCTCGTCGGATGCTGTATCCGACGAGGTCATCACGCAGGTGATCGGCGCGCTGGGGATTATGACTGGCGATGAAAACGGCGATCTGAATCTTTCGGACAATGTGACCCGTGCAGAATTTGCACGTATGCTCGTCGCTACCTCGTCCTATAAAGACAAGGTATCGGCGGTCTCCAATGTATCCCCTTTTCGTGACGTTCCCTATACACACTGGGCGGCCGCTTATGTCAAAACTGCGGTGGAACAGGGATGGCTGACCGGATACTTGGATGGTACCTACCACCCAGAGCAGAATATTACGCTGGAAGAAGCAGACACCGGTGTTCTGAAACTACTTGGTTACTCGACAACGGACTTTTCTGGAGCCTATCCTTACGGCCAGCTTTCCTTGGCCAATTCTCTTGGACTCAATGACCGCATTTCGGCCAGCCAAGGCGACACCATGACCCGCCAGGATATGATGTATCTGTTCTACAATCTACTATCCGCCGATACCAAAGAAGGCACCGCGTATTCTGAAAGTCTGGGATATACCCTGGATGCAGACGGCAATATCGATTACTTGTCTGTCATTGCGGATACACTGGATGGACCGTTTGTCGTGCAAAGCAGTTTATCGGCTCTAGGGATTTCCTCTGACGGCGCGACCGTGTATCGCAACGGATACCTTTCCAGTGCAGATGCGATTGCAAAATACGATGTGGTGTATTACTCCAAAGGGCTAAACTCCATCTGGGCGTATGCAAATGCGGTGACCGGTGTTTATCAAAGCGCATCTCCCAGCACAGCTTCCCCCACGTCGGTCACGGTTTCGGGGAACACCTATTCGCTCGGCACATCGGAAGCCATGCTTTCGCTTTCCACGCTGGGCAGTCTGAACATCGGTGATATGATCACACTCCTGTTGGGCAAAGACGGTGAAGTGGTTTTTGCCCTCCCGGCAGATGAATATGCGCAGGATATTTATGGAGTTGTAACATCTGTATCCTATGAAACCTATCAAAATGCGGTCGGCAATACGTCGACCGCTCGTACTTTAACGGTCATCGCGACCGATGGACAAAGTTATCTCATCCCCTGCACAAATACCAGCTATGCTGAAGATGATCTGGTGCAGGTCACCTTTTCAACCGACAGCGCACAGGTGTCGTCGCTGAAAGGCAAGACCTTATCCGGCACGTATTCCAGTGGTATGCTCGGTAAAAAAGCCTTGGCGGACGATATCCGCATCTTAGATGTTCGTGAGAACGAGGCGGTTCGAATCTATTCTTCTCGTTTGCTGGGCGCCACTCTGGATTCTTCCGACGTACGCTTTTACACGGAAAACGCCCAAGGGGAGGTTTCCGACCTGATTTTGCGTGATTTTACAGGCGATCTGTATGAATATGGCATCATCACAAGTGTTACCGAAAACTCCGAGGGAATGAGCTTGTCGGGCTCCTATAAATATTTGGTCAACGGAGAAACGCAAACCGTATCCACTAATAACAAGACCTTGGGGGCTTCGTATGGCCCAGCGCGTCTAACCCTGGAAGACGGACAATTATCCAGCGTTATGACGCTTTCCCAGATTCGCAATCCAACTTCCATTTCCATGCTCGGAATCACCAACGAGGATGGTACTTGGTATTTTTCTGATTCCTGTTCGGTGTATCTGCAACAAAATGGTGCCTACTCCCTGCTATCGCTCACCGAACTGCAAAATAATTTTTCCAAATATAATTTAAAAGCCTATTATGACAAAGATACACAAGATGGCGGGCGTATTCGCATCATTGTCGCAACCATCAAATCATAAATTCTCTTTCAGCATGTCTGTTTGTCCCCTTTGCATAGAATGTATCAGAGGTGACAGCTATGCAAAAACATCGATCTCCCGCTCGCGGACGGCCGCAAACTCCCACTCAGTTCCATCTTTCTCTTCAAGGCGGGGAGCTTCCGCTATCTCAGCTGCTGCTACAATATCTGCAAAACCGAGGGAATCTTCATGGGAATTGAATCCCCCGTGCCTTGGGCAGCTGCATTGTATATTCGTCTTTCGGTAGAAGATGGTGACGGTGCCGAAAGTGCTTCTGTGACCAATCAGCGCGCACTGCTACGTGCTTATGCCAAGGACAAAGGCTATTCTGTTTTTTCGGAATACGTAGATGATGGCTATTCGGGTACCAATTTTCACCGACCGGCCTTTCAGCGCTTATGCCAGGACATTGAACACGGAAACGTGAATCTTGTTCTAGTCAAGGATCTCTCGCGTTTAGGCCGCAACAGCGCTCGCACCAGCGATTTATTGGACGAATATTTTCCTGCGCACCATGTCCGATTTATCTCCATTACGGATGGCTATGACTCTGCTTGTCCCACTAGTGCAATGGCGCTGGCAACGCCTTTGATGACCGCGGTGCATGAGATGTATGCGCGGGATATCTCCAATAAAATTCGCAGTTCCTTTCATACTAAAATCCGAAACGGCGAATTCATTGGTAGTTTTGCGCCGTTTGGGTATCGGAAAGACCCTTCCAATCATAATCGCTTAATACCCGATCCACAATCGGCTGCTGTCGTACGGCTCTTATTTTCCTATGCCTGTCAAGGGGATACCCCTTCTCAAATCGCACAAACACTCAATGAGAAGCATCTTTTGCCCCCTCTTGCCTACCGTATAGAGCAAACATCCCTAGCTAGCACATCGGAACATCCCTGTTGGAGTGCTTCTTCTGTGCGAAAAATCCTCAAGAATCCAGTATATTGCGGTCATATGTTGCAGGGAAAGTCCCATAAACTTTCTTTTAAAAATTCACAAATCATTCCGTGTCCCCGTTCCGAATGGGTGCTGGTATTGAATACGCATCCCCCCTTGATCGATTCGGTCACATGGGAATGCACTCAGCAAAACCTCAGCCATCGCAAGCCTTCTTCTTCTGCCAAATTTCAAAATATCTTTTCTGGAATTGCCAAATGCGCCGATTGCGGCCGAAATATGTCAACCGTCGGTACCCGCCGAAAAGGCTCGGTAGCCTCTCTGGCATGTGGCGGCTATAAGCAGCACGGGAAGACCTGCTGCACCAACCACCATATCGCGTATGAAGATCTGTATGCGGCGGTCCTGACCGGGTTGCAAATCGCCTTTTCCTGTAACGATCCGCGTCGTCTGCTGACAGAACTCCAACATCAGCTTCCTTCCACACCGGAAGATCATTCTGGACAGGAAATACAGAGCATTCAAAAAAAATTGGCCCAGCTATACGATGACAAATATGCGGGACGGATTTCCCCAGAATTGTTTTTCGAATTGTCGCAGCGGTATCACGCGCAATTGGAATATCTGAAATCCTGCCCTCTGCCTCATTCCATAAAAACGGACGATTGCCGCTCTATCGAGCGCGAACTGCAAAAGACGCTGCATCTGACATCTTTGGACGCCCAGATCGTACAAACTTTTATCCGCCGCATTGATGTCCACCCAAAACAGCCGCATGCCACATCCGACCAGACCCAGACGATTGAAATCCAGTTTCGCTTTTCATGCCCTTCTCAGGAAATCAATATGTAAAAAGCCAAGGCAATTGCCTTGGCTTTTTATTATGAACTTGTCTTTTCACAAGCGAATCCATACAGCTCCGGACGCCGCTGCAAAATAGCCCCATTGGTCTTGCGAAACTTTTCCAAATCCTTTGCCTCACACGACACCAGCAGCATTCCTTCTCCATCGGTCAAACTGCCGAGCGGCAATCCATTTGGATCATATGCACAGCTTTCCCCCAAAAATACATGTGGCTTACTATGGTTGGCTGCACAAACAAACACCGCATTTTCAATGGCACGCGCCTGCAAAAGTGTATGCCACTGCTGCGCCTTGTTCTCTCCTGCGACGAACGCCGAGCTGACAATCAAAATCTCCGCCCCAGCCAAAGCCTGTAAACGCGCCAATTCCGGAAAACGGATTTCATAACAAATCAAAAGGCCAATGCGGCCAAAGTCGGTATCGAACGGCTCAAACAGCGTATTCCCCTGCGAAAAATGGTCATCTTCCCGATACTTTGGAGACGCAAACAAATGGGTCTTCCGATGGGACCGCACGATCTTGCCCTGCCGGTCAATGACGACCGTGGTATTGTATGGCTTGTCAGTATCGTTTTTTTCCAGCATACCGCAGATGATATAAAGTCCTTGCGTTCGGGCCAGTTCACAAAGCCCTGCACAAAAGCTGCCTTGCATCGATTGTCCCTCCGAAAAGGACTGACCATGCTTTGGATAGGCCATGGTGTACTCCGGAAGCACCAGAAGGTCTGCGCCCTTTTGATGCGCCTGTATAGCATATTGTTCGATTGTTTTCAGGTTATCCATCGGATTGTCCGACGCATTCAGCTGTACTAATGCAATTTTAGCACACATTTTGGTTCACCTCATTTGTTGATTCCAGCACCTTGTTTCCCTTTTCATGTGTATGGGGTTTGGGTGCAATGCAGCCGGTGTGGTCGGCTGCCGCATTATCGATTCCCCCCGCGAGCGTTTGATTGCGATTTTAACCAACGCCTTTGTCCCCTGCAATGGACGCTTTCCAGCGATGATTTCACTGCTGGCTATTTTCTTCACCGGCATGAACCAATCCGGACTGGGCAGCCTATCGAGCGCTATATTGCTCACTGGACTGCTGGTACTAGGTATCGGTGCGACGTTGCTGGTTTCCCGCTTGCTATCCGATACCCTTTTTAAAGGCACGCCCAGTTCGTTTGCTTTAGAAATGCCCCCATACCGTCGGCCACAGGTCGGGCGCGTGATTGTCCATTCGATTTTTGACCGCACATTGTTTGTGCTGGGTCGCGCAGTATTGGTTGCGATCCCTGCGGGTTTTGTGATCTGGTGTTTGGCGAATCTTTCGCTGGACGGCGTATCTTTGCTTCAGCATTGTGCCAATGCACTCGACCCCTTTGGCCGTATTCTCGGCCTGGATGGCGTCATTCTTCTAGCATTTATTCTCGGATTTCCGGCAAACGAAATCGTTTTACCCCTTACCCTCATGGGATACTTGTCCATGGGAACATTAGTCGAAACCAATTCACTGACCGATTTGGCAACCGTTCTTTTAGCCAACGGCTGGACGCAAACGACAGCCCTCTGTTTCCTACTGTTTTCGCTATTTCACTGGCCCTGCTCCACTACCTGCTTAACCATTCACAAAGAAACAGCCAGCTGGCGGTGGACAGCGGTCGCTTTTGTTCTCCCAACAGTTTTCGGGGTACTGCTGTGCAGCATGGTCCAGTTTGTTTCGCCCCTGTTGTGACCGTTCCTTACAATACCGCCCGGATGGCATCGGCTACACTTTTCACCCGCACGATGTTCATCTCTTTGGGAATATTCTCCCCCAAGTCCTGATCGGGCATAATGCATGTGTGGAATCCCAATCGATAGGCTTCCCAGATACGCTGTGCGGCACAATTGACTGCGCGCAGCTCCCCAGTCAATCCCACTTCTCCAAAACTCATCACGCCCTCTGGCAAAGGCTTGTCCCGAAAACTAGATGCAATCGCCAGGACCATGGGAAGATCCACCGCCGGTTCCTCCAACCGCATACCGCCTACCACATTGACATAGGCATCGCTGTTGGATAAAAAGAGTCCGGCCCGTTTTTCCAAAATGGCCAGCAGCAAAACCATGCGGTTGTAATCTACACCCGCCGCAGTGCGGCGCGGTACACCAAAGGCGGTCTTTGCCACGAGGGCTTGTACTTCTGCTAAAAGCGGCCGGGTGCCCTCCATGACGCAGGCAATACAATTTCCCGCCGCACCGGCGGGATGTCCAGCTAACATTGCGGCCGATGGGTTTTGTACTTCCAAAAGGCCATGGTCGCTCATTTCAAACACACCGATTTCATTGGTCGACCCAAATCGGTTCTTGGCGGCACGCAAACAGCGGAAGGGACCGGTCTGCTCCCCTTCAAAATAAAGCACGCAGTCGACCATATGTTCCAAAATCTTCGGGCCTGCCAACGTACCTTCCTTGTTGACATGTCCCACAATAAAAATGGTGACACTGTGCCGCTTTGCATACTGCATCAGCAGCATGGCGCACTCCTTGATCTGGGTCGTACCGCCCGGGGCCGATTGCAATTCTCGTCGGTACACGGTCTGAATGGAGTCGACAATCAAAATATCCGGCGCCAAGGCATCGGTTTCCTGAATGATCTGCTCCATATCGGTTTCGGCCAGCACATACAAATTGCTCGACGAAATATGGAGCCGGGAGGCTCGCAGACGAATCTGCCGCAGCGATTCCTCACCGGATACATAGAGTACTTTGGCGTTGCGGCCCATCTCCTGGCACATTTGCAGGAGCAGCGTCGATTTGCCGATGCCCGGCTCGCCGCCGACCAGCACAAACGAGCCATGCACCGCGCCGCCGCCCAAAACCCGGTCGAGTTCTCCGATGCCTGAACCGAACCGCGCTTCGTTCTCGGTTTCGATTTCATCCATACGAACCGGTTTGGAGGTTGTATGGGAGGTGTCTGCCAAAACGCTCCGCGTAGCGGTTTCGGGTTTGACTTTAAATTCGCTCATGGTGTTCCATGCCCCACAAGAGGGGCATTTCCCAAACCATTTTGCGCTTTCATATCCACATTCATTGCATAAGAACAGTGTTTTTTGCTTCATTCTTCGCTCCATTCTGATATAATTCATAGCCCTTAAAAATACAAATCGCCAGCCGTTTTTGATAAGCTGGGTCGCATAGGGCTGCTTCTTCCTCTGGATTGGACAAGAACCCGCACTCCACAATAATCGCTGGACATTGCAGATTCTTCATCAAATAAATCGCAGCGGCTGCCGGTTTGGCACGCCGGATGTTGTTATTTTGGATGCCATCGATCAAACATTGTTGGATTTCTTCAGCCAAAACCTGACTGTCGGCATGGTTTTTAGAATAAAATACCTGCGCCCCAAAATATTGCGGATCTTCAAATTTATTGAGATGCACACTCAAAAAAACCGCATGCTCGGTTTCTTCTGCAATCCGCTCGCGGGCTTTGATGTCAGCTACTTTGTTCTCCCGGATGCTCCGGCCTTCTACATAATCAAGTGCCTGTTCATCTTCCCGGGTCATCTTTGCTGAATAGCCAAAACATTGCGCTAACGCCTGCAAGCTGCGGGCAATGTTCAAATTGATGTCTTGTTCGGTCGTGCCGTTGGAGCCGACCGCACCACCGTCAAAGCCTCCATGGCCCGCATCGATGACCAGGGTTGGGCATGTCTGCTCCGACGAAAACACACTCACCCAGTCCCGGCCTGTTGTCGACCCAAAGGCCAGCAAAAGGGCCGTAGCAATCAGCAAGCTCGCACAAATCCAACGTTCTTTCCATGCCATAGCGTTTCCCCCTACCCAGTCTATTGGATAAATCGTCGCCTGGATATATCTATGCACAGGGAAAACGCCTTATGCCATATGTGATTATAGCACAGTTTGTCTGGCCCTGCGCAGATTATTTTCTGTACAGTCTTTTCTCTCGGCCAGCGGCCGTGCTGCATCCCTTGTTTTCCCCAGTGGCTTATGCTAAAATAAATTACAAAATGAGGTGATTTTGTGAAAAAGCTGCTTGCTGTTATCGATTATCAAAACGATTTTGTTTCCGGTGCCTTGGGTTTTTCGGGAGCCGAAACCATTGACCATGAAATCGCACATCTGGTTCAAGCCTGGCTTGCGATGGGTGATCTGGTGCTGTTCACCCTGGACACCCACCAGGAGGATTATCTGCAAACACGCGAAGGTCTGGCCCTGCCCGTACCCCATTGTCTTGCCGGTTCGTTTGGCGCACAGCTGTACGGCGAAACCCAGGCACTATGCTGCGAAACCTGCGCGAATGCGCAGATCCATGTGGTGCATAAGCATTCTTTTGGGATGGACCCCGCCGATGCCCTTCGGTTGCGGGAACGCATTGGCGAAGATGTAACCGAAATTCAAATCGTAGGGCTTGTGACCAACCTATGTGTACTTTCCAATGCAATCATGTTGCAGTCTACCTGGCCCAATGCACAAATCACGGTAGACGCTGCTCTCTGCCGCAGCTTTGATCCGAAACTGCATCAAAAAGCGTTGGATATTTTAAAAGGCTTGCAGATCCATGTCATCCATGAATGACTGTATTTTTTGGGTATTTTTCGATTTTCCGGTTGAGAAACCAAAACCGATAGGTGTATAATAAAAATGTCGGACCACTGGTTCGGCACACCTTGATCCGTGTGAAAGAAGGAGAACGAAAATGTTAGAGAATTTAGTAGCAACCCTGAAAGCAGATCCGCGCAAGATCGTATTTACCGAAGGCCCGGATGCTCGTATTCTGGAAGCCGCTTCCCGTTTGAAGAAGGATGGCATTCTGGATTCCATCCTGGTTGGTAATGTGGATGAAGTCAAGGCAGCAGCCAAGGCTGGCGGCTTTGATATCGAGGGTCTGGAAATCATCGATCCGGCAACCTTTGACAAGATGGACGAAATGGTTGCGAAGATGGTGGAACTGCGCAAGGGCAAGATGACCGAAGAGCAGTGCCGCGCTGCACTGTCCAAGGGCAATTACTTTGGCACCATGCTGGTCAAGATGGGTTATGCCGACGCTCTGCTGGGCGGCGCAACCTATTCGACGGCTGACACCGTTCGTCCGGCTCTGCAGATCATCAAGACCAAGCCGGGCAATAAGATCGTATCCTCCTGCTTTATTCTGGTCCGTGAGGGCAAGGATGGCCAGGAAGAAAAGTATGCAATGGGCGACTGCGCCATCAACATCAATCCGGGCGAAGACGATCTGGTTGAAATCGCAATCGAAACCGCTCGCACGGCAAAGGCGTTCGGTATCGATCCCAAGGTTGCAATGCTGTCTTACTCGACCATGGGTTCGGGCAAGGGCGAAACCGTTGATATGATGAAGAATGCAACCGAAAAGACCAAGCAGGCTGCTCCGGATCTGGCGGTTGACGGCGAATTGCAGTTTGACGCTGCTTTCTCCCCGGTTGTTGCCAAGACCAAGTGCAAGGGTTCTCCGGTTGCTGGCCAGGCCAACACCTTTATCTTCCCGGACATCAATGCAGGTAACATCGGTTACAAGATCGCACAGCGTCTGGGCGGCTTTGAAGCATACGGTCCGATCCTGCAGGGTCTGAATGCACCGATCAACGACCTGTCCCGTGGCTGCAATGCCGATGAAGTATATCAGATGGCGATCATCACCGCAGGTCTGAAGTAATTTTCTACATTTTCTGTTTATGTACATAGGCAAAATGCCGGTCTGTTTGTAACAGACCGGCATTTTTTATAACAGAATACAAATAAGCCCTCCTGTGCTTTCGTTGATGATTTTTTCCAGTGTTTCCCGGAACTTATCTCGTGCGTCTTCGGGCATGCGAGCCAGTTTGCCCGCCAGTTCCTCATTGACCAGTTCACTGAGCGATTTGCCAAAGATATTCGTATCCCAAATGCGCTCGGGCGCTCCATCAAATTCGCCGAGCATATAATGTACGAGTTCTTCCGACTGTTTTTCGGTGCCAACTAGTGGAGTGACCGATGCTTTGATATCGGTTCGAATCAGGTGGATTGCGGTTGCCGAAGCGCACAAACGCACCCCATACCGTCCGCCCTGTTTGATAATTTCGGGTGCTTCCAAAGACAGTTCGTTGACCTCCGGCATGACGATGCCATAACCGGTAGCTTGCGCCTGGTCCAAAGCCCCCTGGATGCGGCGGTACTCCCGCTCGGTTTCTGCCAATCTGGTCAGCAGCGGAATCAAGTCTGCATCGTCATGGATATCCACTCCAGTCTTTTCGGCCACAATATTGTAAAAGACCTCTCCCGGCAGGGCGACTTTCATCCGTGCCTTTCCGACGCCCAAATCCATATCGGCTACTTGCGCCGAAGAAATGTATTCATTTTGCCCAATCTGCTCGGCCGCCTGCGTCAAATCCCGCATTTTCTGTACGGCGCCCGCCGCTTGCCGGATGCTGCCATACACCGATTCCTTCACGGCATGCCCCTGCGGCAACGCGCCCACAAAGCGCGGCAATTCAATGGCAATTTCCCGCACCGGGAATTCATACAGCACGCCAGCCAAGATATTGGACACATCGTTGCCCGACAGGGTCTGACAGTTGACCGGCAAGGCTTCCACGCCATGCTTTTCGCGTAGTTCGTCGCGCACAGCCTGCGCCGCTTCCCCGTTGGGGTCGGAAGAGTTGATCAGGGTCAAAAATGGCTTGCCTATGGCCTGTAACTCTTCAATCACGCGATCTTCTGCCGGTATGTAGCTCTCCCGCGGGATTTCGGAAAAGGTGCCATCGGTGGTAATCACCAAACCGATCGTCGAATGCTCGGCAATGACCTTACGAGTGCCGATCTCGGCTGCTTGGCTCATCGGGATGGGCACGTCATCCCATGGGGTGGTCACCATCCGTGGTACATCGTCCTCCATGCTGCCTAGCGCCCCATCGACCAAATATCCTACACAGTCGACCAGACGGACCCGGCAGAAGCCTCCACCCGGTGTACTGATCTCGGCCGCTTCTTCGGGAACAAATTTGGGTTCTGCGGTCATAATGGTGCGGCCGGAACCCGATTGCGGCAGTTCATCTTTGGCTCGTTCCCGTTTGTAGACATTTTCGATGCCTGGGATGACCATGGTTTCCATGAACCGCTTGATAAAGGTCGATTTTCCCGTGCGAACCGGCCCCACGACGCCGATATAAACATCGCCCCCGGTCCGGGCGCCGATTTCTTCATACAGTGTTTTATGATCCATTTTGCTTCCCTCCTCTTACTGTTCCATGGGGATGAGCAGCAACTGTGCCTGCGTTGTTTTCTGTTCTTCCGCAATGCTGTTTGCACTGCGGATGGCGGATACCGTAGTCGCATATTGTTTGGCGATATCCCACAGGCTCTCCCCCTCTTCCACGCGTCGCAAAATGAGTGTCACTCCGCAAAGCTCGGCGTTGCGTTCGGGCCCGAGTTCCACGGATGTTACATCCTGAAACGTCTGTGGTGTGCGTTTGGTCGCTCCCCCAGAAGCTGACAGGTGTACATTGACACTGTCTTCCCCAGCCGGTGACAGCGCGACTTGTAGGGCAATATCATGCAGAGCCGGTTCAACTGGTAGATTGCTGACCCGCAGCGGTACATGCAGTGCGCGGTGGGTCTGATAGAGATTGCCCTCATCGTCATAGTATAGGATGAATGCGTCCACCTTGACACGCAGGGTGTCCCCTTCCATTTGCATGCCTGTGCAGATGGCCTTGGCGCCCAGATATTGCGAGGTTTTCATACCCAGTGGAATATTTTCGCTTCCATCCGCGGCAAAGTTCCCGCACAGCATGCAGTCTTGGACTTTCACCGGCGTGACCTGCACATTGAGCGCATGTTTGGTCTGGTACAAATCATGGATGGTCTGAATGGCATGTTTTTCATCCTGCAAGATGACTGCACAGACCCCGATGCCGATGGACAGCACACCGCTGCCGGTCAATATGCAATCCAAATTGCGGACCGCCAATCGGACGGTCGCTGCATCGCCCTCCTGCATGTCGGATGCGTCTAACATTTGCGTAAAGGGAATATTTTTGGTCACCTGCTGGAAGGCTCCCGTATCGTCCCGCAGCAAAAGCTGCAAGACCGCTTCGCCACGTATGAGCATCCGCCCATTCATCGCGCGGCATTCATTTTGCCGCAGCACACAGTCGGTATGTAACAACTCCAGTCCTTCGGAACCATTCCATTCCAAATCATCCAGTATGGTAAAGGAACTTCCCTCCACCTGCCGCAGCAGCGTGATTTCTTTGGTATCATACAGCACTTCGAGCGGCGTGTCTCCGCTCTGAATCTGTTCGGTATACTGTAAGATAGAAGGCTGGTAGACGGTGGTTTCAAAACACAGTTTTGCAGAAACACTGACCTTGCGCGAATTGACAGCCCGCGCCGTCACATCGGCAATGCTGCACCGCACAAAACAGGTGCAATCGGCGCTCACGCCGCGTGCTTCTTCGATGTGAGCAAAACTGAGGGGAATCTCCAAACTTTGTAAACTTCCTCCTACTTCGGGCTGATACAGTACCGTTGCGGCTACCGAGCCGGAAACCAGCACCCGATCGTTCTGCGGTGACTCATCCTTGATGGAAACCGTGCCGTCTGCATAAACGATGCGTGCGATATCCGGGAAGGCGTCGGGCACGATCGCGTCGGTCGATTCTTCATATACCGATACATTGTCCAGGATCACATCATAGTAGGGAATACTTTTCCGAACCAGTTCCATTTGAATAATTCCTCCTTTGTTCCTGCTTCTGCTACCAGTATATTGCCCTTGTTTTGGGAATATGAATCAAAAAGCAGGCCGCCCTCGGTTTTAAAAAATCGAAGGCGGCCTTGTGCGCTCGCTTATTCTTTGCCCATGCCAAACAGCCGGCGAAACATACCACACAGACATTTCGGACTTTTCCAAATCACGATTTTCACAGCACATGCCTCCTTTTACTGCTGTACAAAGATAGCCCCGACTGCGATCAGCCCCAAGCCGCACAGCCATTTGACAACAAGACACGGCAGCAGTCCGCCGATGAGCACGCCAACGCCAAAGGCAATGGCGAAAAATCCCACCAATCTTCCCGGACAATTCATACCGCATCACGCTCCTATTGTCAGTATAGTCCCCTCCCCAAAATCGGTGACAAAAAAATCCGGACTGCGATTTTTCGCATGTCCGGATTTGCTTTTATTGTACGCCAGTGCTGCCGTGTCCACCGCGGTCGGTGTTGCCGAGTTCTTCCACCTCATCAAACGAGATGGACGGTTGATGCTCCATAATACGGAACTGACACACCCGGTCGCCAACGTGAATCACCGTGTCACGCACCGCATACGCGGGCATGAACCATTGGTCGTTATCGCCACAATAGGTCTCATCGATTACACCCATGCTGTTAGTCTGCAAAATACCAAAATTTTTAAACGTCGAACTGCGCGGCACTACATGGGCTTCATAACCAGCCGGAAGCTGCATGGCAACGCCGAGCGGGATCAGGCGGAACTCGCCGGCCTTCATTTCCACTTCTTCAGCGGCACGCAGATCGATCCAGTCGGATTTGCCATCAATATACCGCAGCCGCTCGATCTGATCGGAAAAATACTTGATTTTGATATTCATAAATCCTCCTCAAACAGTGTAATCGGGTTCAGGCCGGAGTACGATCTGCCCCAGTGCAAACGTCTTGGGCACATCGATGACCCTCTGGTTTTCGCTTCCTCGCCACGGCAGGAGCGTATCCCGCGCCGCTTCGATATAACGGCCATCTACCACCACATCCACATTCTGAATCAGCGGCAGATGCCGAATTTCTTCCCACTTGTAACCGGTATACAACCAGATGGTCTTGTCCGAAAAATGGTCTTTGATTTCCTGACACAGCGCGGCAATCGCTTCCCGATTGGCCGGATACAGCGGGTCGCCGCCTGACAAGGTCACGCCTGCAATATAGTCTTTTTCCAGTTCCTCAAACAGTTCCGCTTTGGCCGCTGCATCAAAGGGCAGACCGCTTTCAGCATCCCAAGTCACCGGGTTATGGCAGCCCGGACAGGCGTGCGCGCAGCCGGATACCCACAGCACCACGCGCAATCCTTCCCCATTGAGCATATCGTCCTTTGTGATATTATGATAACGCATTACATACTCTTTCTTTCTGCGATTTCCGCCATTTTTGCTGCATTCAGGCGCGTATCGCCCTTGACACGCGAATACGACAAGTATCCGTTCATTCGCTCGATCTTGGTCAGGTTGTGGCTGCCGCATTTCGGACAGGTATCCATGGCTAGTTCTTCATGCCCGCAGTCATTGCAATACGCCAACGACAGGTTGACGCCTTCGTAAAAGCCCATGCGCATGGCTCGGCGCACCAAGGTGCGGATGGCTTCCAGATTGTATTCGATTGGATATTTGACATATTGAATCTTGCCGCCGTTGCACAGATTCCAGAAGCGATTCTCCAGATCCTGCTTTTGAATGGGTGTTAAGTCCTCGGTCACATGACAGTGGAAGCTGTTGGACACATAATCACGGTCGCTGACCCCTTCGATGATGCCATACTTTTTGCGGAACTGCTGCACTTGCAGACCGCACAGGCTTTCTGCCGGGGTGCCGTAAATCGCGTACAGATTGCCGTCCTCTTCCTTAAACTGATTGACCTTGTCGTTGATGTGCTGCATCACTTCGAGCGCAAAGGCGCCGTCCTGCGCCAGACTCTTACCATTATAGAGCATTTGCAGTTCATTGAGTGCGGTAATACCAAACGAAGCAGTCGCCGTTTTCAGGATGGGTTTGATTTTATCGTGTAGGCCCAAATGACCGCCATAAAAACCGCCTTCACAGTAGGCGAGCGGATTGGTGGATGCCCGCATCTCGCCCAAATAGGCATAGGTCCGGATATGTAATTTGCGGATCAGTTCCAGATAATAATCGAGAACCTCATAAAAGTCGCGGTTTTCCTGCCGCGCCTTAGCTAAAATCATCGGGAGATGGAGCGACACCGCGCCAATGTTCCATCGGCCAACAAAGATCGGCTTGTCCTCGTCGTCGGCCGGCTTCATACCGCCGCGTTCATACCACGGAGACAGGAATGCCCGGCAGCCCATCGGACTGATAATCGCGCCATATTTCTTGTACATGCTGGGGACATATCCTTCGCCTGTCAGGCTGAGCCAGTCGGGATACATGGCCTTGGACGAGCACAAAATGCCCGCTTCAAATACGTCCTCGAGTTCCTTCCCCGGACCGTGCAGGTTTTCGTCATATAAGAAGACAATTTTCGGGAACAGTACTGGCTTTTTCTGTCCCTTTTTGCCCTGTCCGCGGCGGCGGACGTTGAGCATGGTAATCGATGCCAGTCTGGCGAACCGTCCGGTGCCAGTGCCCATGGTCATGGTGATAAACGGATAATCACCGCGGCTGGATGCCACCGTGTTAAACTTATACTCCCAGCCTTGGAAGCCCTGCTCAAAATCATTGAGAATATCGGCCATGACTTCCTTTTCGACCGTTTCAGCGTCCAGACCCAGACGGCTGTATTTCTCGGTCAGCATTTTGTAGCTGCGCTCGGCGTAAGGCTCGAGCAGCAAATCAACCGACGGAACGGTAAAGCCGCCATATTGCTGGCTGGCAGCCGATAAAACAATATCGCCGATCACGTCAAAGGCGACATTCAGGGTCTTGGGCTCATTGTACCACAGATTGCCCATCTCAAAACCGCCCTTTAAGACATGGCCCACGTCAAACAGACAGCAGTTCATGGTATCGCGGCGAGCCGACATGTCATGGACATAAATATAACCGTCCCGGCAGGCTTGCAGCTCCTCGGTGGTCATGAAAAACTTCTGATACAGTTCCTTGTTGAGCTGGTTGAAAATCAGGCTGCGCTTGGTGGAGACCAGCGCCGAATCGGTGTTGGAGTTTTCCTTATCCCCGATGTACATAATTGACTGGCTCTTTTTATAAACGCTGTCGAGCATGCCGACAAAGTCCTGTTTATAGTTACGATAATCGCGGTAACTCTTGGCGACTTCGGGGCGGACGCTTTCCAGCGCCGCTTCCACGATGTTGTGCATCTGCCAGATCTGGACTTCGGAAACGTTCATGTTTTTCACATAGTCCTCGACATAGGTGCAGATCGCCTGGGTTTCCGCATCTGTAAAGGTATAAAGTACCCGATTGGCCGATTTATTGACCGCCGCGATCACTTTTTGTACGTTGAATTCCTCGCGGGTGTTGTCCTTTTTGATAACATAGATCATCCCAGCGGGCTCCTTTCTCATTCTATATTGTGGCCGTTCCATTATAGCACACCACATCTTGTGCTGCCAGCCATGAATTTCTACAAATTCCACGCACCAAAAACGTCAATTCTCGTGAACATTCCCGCGCGCACTTGGTTGACATCTCCAATCCTTCCTCTTATAATGAAAACATCCAAAATCATACCTGCATGGGAGGAAAACAATGGATACGCAATCCTGTATTTTGACCCGCCGCAGCATCCGCAAATTCACGGATGAACCGGTGAGCCATGAAACCTTGGAAAAGATCATTTCACTGGCAGCCTATGCCCCCTCTTGGAAGAACACGCAGATCGCCCGGTATATTGCCATTGAGGACCCGGATGTTTTGCAGGCCATCTGTGAAACCTATGCGCCGTTCAATGCGCGCATCATCGGTGGCTGTAAGACGCTGATCGCCCAGACCTTTGTCAAGAGCCGTTCCGGGTTTGAACGCGATGGTTCGTTCTCGACCGACCGCGAAGGTGGCTGGCAATATTATGACTGCGGCATTGCAGCCCAGACTTTCTGTCTGGCCGCACACAATTTCGGCGTTGGCTCGGTCATTATGGGTATTTTTGACCGGGAAGCATTGGAACAATATCTGAACATTCCCGAAGATCAGGAGCTGATGGCACTCATTGCAATCGGCTACCCGGAAGGGGACGCGGTGGCACCCAAGCGCAAGGATGTGCCGACCCTGCTGAGTTATCGATAAATGAAAAAGACCGGTATCGCTTTTGGATACCGGTCTTTTTTATCGCTCGATCTTTTCGATCAGCTTGGTGATCTCATCCAGTGTTCTGGCGCGATCGGCCGGGGTGCCACCTTCCAAAGCCTCTTGCACACAGCCTTCCAAATGGCCCTTCACAACTGCCTGTCGTGCTTTCCGCAGCAAGGCTTCGGTCGCCAAAATCTGTGTGACAATATCCATGCAGTAGCGGTCATCTTCAATCATTTTCATGACTGCGTCCAGCTGGCCCCGTGCCATCTTTACGAGTGGTTCAACTTGCTTGCGGTCAGCCCTCACAGATATCGACCACCTTATACCCGGCATCGGTCACCGCCTGGGTCAGCGCTTCGTCGGAAACCGGATGGACCAGCGTTAATTCAGCCTTGCCAGTTTCGTGGCTGACCACAGCCGATACACCGTCCAAATCGTTCAGTGCCTGCTGCACGCGGCCCGAACAATGGGTGCACATCATGCCTTCAATCGTCATGGTCTTTTTCATTTGTTTTTCTTCCTTTCTATTTTCCATTTGTAAATTCGCTCGCTGCGGGCTGCCCGTCACAGGCCGGAACAGCTTTAAGCGGAGCGCATTGCTCACAACACATACCGAGGACAAGCTCATCGCCGCAGCGCCAAACATGGGCGACAAACGCAGGGCTGGTGCAAAAACACCGGCTGCAATCGGGATGCCGATGCAGTTATAGCAAAAGGCCCAGAACAAGTTTTGTTTGATATTGCGCATCACGTTGCGCGACAAGCGCACTGCATTGACGGCATCCAGCAAATCGGACTTCATCAGAACGACATCGGCCGATTCAATGGCCACATCGGTTCCGGCGCCAATAGCGATGCCCACATCCGCACGCGCCAAGGCCGGAGCATCGTTGATGCCATCGCCCACCATGGCGACCGTTTTTCCGCTCTCCTGCAATTTGCGAATCTCCCGTTCTTTATCCTGCGGCAGCACTTCGGCTACCACACGGGGAATCTGCAATTGCTGGCGAATGGCTTCGGCTGTCACTTTATTATCGCCGGTCAGCAGCGTGACGTCAATATGCATCTCTTGCAGCAACCGTACTGCTTGTGCACTGTTGCTCTTGACCTGGTCGGCCACTGCAACGATCCCGACCATTTGGCCGGCACGCGCCACATAGAGTGGCGTTTTCCCTGCCGCGGCATACTGCTTTCCCCAGGTTTCCGCAGCCGAAACATCCACGCCCTGTTCCCGCAGCATACGCAAATTACCTGCCATACAGGTTTGCCCTGCAATCTCCGCCACAATGCCTTTGCCCGAAATCGCTTGGAATTTTTCTGTGGGCAGCGGACGGATGTGTTTCTCTTCCGCATACCGCACGACCGCTTCGGCCAAGGGGTGTTCGCTTGGCTTTTCCAGAGAAAGGGCAAGCTGTAAAAATTCCGTCTCGCTCCCCGCCAAGACCTGCACATCGGTGACCGAAGGGTGCCCCTCAGTGACCGTGCCCGTCTTATCGAGCACAACGGCATCCACTTTATGCAGCCGCTCCAGCGCTTCGGCCGACTGGAACAGCACGCCATTCTCCGCACCGACGCCGGTGCCGACCATAATTGCAACCGGAGTCGCCAGACCCAGCGCGCATGGGCACGAAATGACCAGTACAGTGATAGCGCTGGACAAGGCAAACGTAAAGGTTTCGCCAACGGCCAGCCAAACAATCGCCGTCAGCAGAGCGATACCCAGCACGACCGGAACGAACACTCCCGCAACCTTGTCTGCCAATTTGGCGATGGGGGCTTTGGACGCACTCGCTTCTTCGACCAGCCGGATGATTTGCGAAAGAGTGGTATCATCCCCAACGCGGGATGCCTGAAACTTGAAAAACCCAGTTTTGTTGATGGTGGCCGCGATGACTGTATCGCCTTCCTGCTTTTCCACCGGGATGCTCTCGCCGGTCAAAGCCGATTCATCCAGCGACGCATGTCCACTCTGGATGACGCCGTCGACCGGCACGCTCTGTCCCGGACGCACTACGACCACGTCGCCCACCTGCACCTGTTCGATTGGAATGGTAACTTCGGCACCATTGCGTTCCACGGTCGCTGTCTGCGGCCTCAGGTCCATGAGCTTGGCAATGGCTTCCCCGGTGCGCTTTTTGGCGCGGGTTTCAAAATACTTGCCCAGCGTGACCAATGTGAGGATCATACCGGCTGACTCAAAATACAGATCGTGCATGTAACGCTGCACGCGGTCAGCTTCCCCATGGCCCAAACCATATCCAATCTGATACAGGGCAAAGATACCATACACCAGGGCGGCGCCCGAACCCACGGCGATCAGCGCATCCATCGTCGGCGCGCGATGCCACAGGGTTTTAAATCCATTGACATAGTATTTCCGGTTGATTAGCACAATCGGCAGGGTCAGCAAAAATTGCGTCAGCGCAAAGCTGACTGCGTTGGACGGACCCTCCAAAAAGCTGGGCAGCGGCATGCCGATCATATGTCCCATGGACACGATCATCAGCAGCGCCAAAAAGGTAAAGGATATAATAATGCGCCGCTGCATTTCGTGCAGTTCGGCGCCATCATCGACCGGTTTTGATACCGCTGCTTCCTGCCCTTTGACCGACGCGCCGTAGCCAGCGTCGATGACGGCCTGTATGATATGCTGCGCATCGGTCTGCCCTGGGTCAAACGTAGTTTTCATGCTGCCAGCCAGCAGGTTGACCTGCGCCGATTGCACACCCGGCACCGCGTTGACCGCCTTTTCCACATGGGCAGAGCACGCGGCACAACTCATGCCGGTGACTTGAAATTGTTGTTCCATGCTTTCACCTCCACATCCCCAGGGGAGGGGGTATGGTTTTAGTATACAAACCTTCTCCACATTTGTCAAGCGTTTTGTTAGCAGAGCCTAATTTCATTCTTCTTTGGGTTTGCCATTTCCGCTGGCTGTGGTATAATAATAAAAATTGTCCATTCGGAAAGGAGTTTTCTATGTCCAGCGATCTGCTGAAATCCTGCGGTTTGCGCCTGACCCCCAGCCGCAAAGCGGTTTTAGATGTGCTCCGCAACCATAGCGAACCCATGACCGCCGAAAAAATTCATACGCTTGCCTGCCAGTCCAGCCGGATGGGGCTGTCGACGACCTATCGCGTACTGGCGCAGCTGACCGAACATGGGCTCGTCCTGAAAAACGATGGGCTGGATGGTTTTTGCTATTACCAACTCCATACGCATACCCATCGCCATACCCTGCACTGCTCGGTATGTGGCGCGGTGGTTTTTATGGACGAGTGCCCCTTGGAAACACTGGAAAGTCAGCTTGCTGCTCAGACTGGTTATATTATCACCAGTCATTCCCTGTCGTTTACCGGGATTTGTCCTGCGTGCCAGAAAAAGTGTCCACCGGATATTTCCCATACTTGCAAATGAGAAACATTCCTGTTATAATACCAGTATCCTCTTACAAAGGTTCGCCTGCGGAAGCGGAGAAAGCCCGATCTTCACACCTGCGCTATCTGGATTTTTCCGGACAGCAAAGGTTCTTTTTTGGTTTTCCCGTGTCTGCCGGCATGGGATTTTTTATTGCTGGAAAGGACTTTTTTATGGAAGAAACGCGTATTGCTTTATTGGGGATTATTGTGGAAGATCTGACGGCAACCGAAAAACTCAATCAGCTTTTGCATGAATATGGAGAATATATTGTCGGCCGTATGGGAATCCCCTACCATGACCGCGGGGTTGCGATCATCAGTGTGGTCATGGATGCACCGCAATCGACTGTAAGCGCTTTGTCCGGAAAACTCGGTATGCTGCGCGGCGTCAATGTTAAGACGGTCACCCAAAAGGTAGGAGGTTCGGCATGACGCTCGACCGCTCTGCCCTGATCGATCTGCTGCAAGCCGACGAGGATGCCTTTGCCCCTATTTTTGCGCAAGCAGGCGCGGTCTGCCGCGCGCAATTTGGGGATACCGTCCGTATTCGCGCCTTGCTCGAATTTTCCAATTATTGCAGACGGTCGTGCCGCTATTGCGGACTCAACTGTCACAATACAAATTTGGCGCGTTTTCGTCTGGAGCCCGATGAAATCGTCCAGACAGCGCTGAAAGCCGCCGAAAACGGCTATCAGACAGTCGTACTGCAATCAGGCGAAGACCCCTACTATACCCCGGATATGCTAGCGGATATCGTCACCCGCATCAAAAAAGCGGCTCCGGCCATTGCTGTAACTCTGTCCTGCGGTGAATTTCCAGCCGAGGCCTATCAGCAGTTCCGGACGGCTGGCTGTGACCGGTATCTTCTCAAGCATGAAACCTCAGACCCAAAGCTTTATGCGGCCCTGCATCCCGACTCCTGTTTGGAGGAACGAGTGCGTTGTCTGAAGGACATCAAAAAAGCCGGTCTGGAAACCGGCGGCGGATTTATGATCGGCCTGCCTGGTCAAACGGCTGCCACCATTGCAGACGATTTGCTGCTTTTGCGCAGCATCCCTTGCGACATGGCGGGCATTGGCCCCTTCTTGCCCCATCCAGACACGCCACTCGGTACCGAGCCGCATGGCAGCGCTATGCTGACTTTGCGCGCTGTCGCACTCGCCCGTTTGCTGCTGCCGCATGCCAACCTGCCGGTCACAACCGCCCTGGGCGTACTGGACCGGGCCGCGGCCGACCGGGTCTATGAATCGGGCGGCAACGTCGTGATGCGCAAGGTGACACCCTCCCGTCTGCGCAAACTGTATCAAATCTATCCGGCGGAATTTTCGGAAACGACCATTGCCGAAGGCCGCCGCCAACTCGAAGAAGAATTAAGAAACCGGGGCAAGACCCCCGTATGAGAGAGAAAGAAGGCTATTGTTATGTATGATCCCCGTTCGCTCAAAGCCGAGGAATTTATCAACCATCAGGAAATTTTGGATACCCTATCCTATGCCGAAGCGCACAAAGATGATTTGGAACTGGTCAATCAAATCATTGACAAGACTGACGCTTGCAAGGGTCTGAGCCACCGCGAAGCTGCGGTCCTGCTTCTGTGCGAAGACAAGGATGCGCTTGCGCGTATCTTTGCCCAGGCGACCAAGATCAAGCAGGCCTTTTATGGCAACCGCATTGTCATGTTTGCGCCGCTGTATCTGTCCAACTATTGCGTCAATGGCTGCACCTATTGCCCCTATCACCTGAAAAACAAGCACATTGCACGCAAAAAGCTGACGCAGGATGAAATCCGCCGCGAAGTCATTGCCTTGCAGGATATGGGCCACAAGCGTCTGGCGCTCGAATGCGGCGAGGACCCGGTCAACAACCCGATCGAATATGTCCTCGAGTGCATTGATACCATTTACTCCATCAAGCACAAAAACGGCGCCATCCGCCGCGTGAATGTTAACATCGCGGCCACCACGGTCGAAAACTACAAAAAGCTCAAAGACGCCGGTATCGGCACCTATATCCTGTTCCAAGAAACGTACAACAAGGAGCAGTATGAGCTGTTGCACCCGACCGGACCCAAGCACGATTACGCATACCACACCGAGGCCATGGACCGCGCCATGCAGGGCGGCATCGACGATGTCGGCTGCGGTGTCCTGTTTGGCCTGAACCTGTACAAATACGATTTTGTCGGTCTGCTGATGCACGCCGAACATCTGGAAGCTGTATATGGTGTTGGCCCGCATACCATCAGTGTGCCCCGCCTGCGTGACGCAGATGATATTGACGCCTCTTCGTTTACCAATGGCATTTCGGATGAACTGTTCCAAAAGATCGTCGCCATTTTGCGCATCTCGGTGCCGTATACCGGCCTGATTGTGTCCACCCGCGAATCCAAAAAGACTCGTGAAATGGTCATCAAGTACGGTGTATCGCAGATCAGCGGCGCTTCCCGCACCAGTGTGGGCGGCTATGCCGACGGCGGCGAAGAGGAGGATTCCTCCCAGTTCGAGATCAGCGACAACCGTACGCTCGATGAAGTTGTGCGCTGGCTGCTCGAACTCGGCCACATCCCCTCGTTCTGCACTGCCTGCTACCGCGAAGGCCGCACGGGCGACCGGTTTATGAGTCTGGTCAAGTCGGGACAAATTCGCAACTGCTGCCTGCCCAATGCGCTCATGACGCTCAAGGAGTTTGCTGAGGACTACGCCAGTGAGGAAACGCGTAAGTTGGCGCTCGACATGATCGCCAAGGAAGCCGAAACCATCCCGAACGATAAGGTGCGCAGCATTGTCTATGAGCATCTGCATGATATGGATGGCGGTATGCGTGACTTCCGCTTCTAAAGGAGGAACGCCATGCCAACGCTAAACGAAACCCCTTCGGCCAACCGCCTGCATATTGCGATTTATGGCAGACGAAATGCCGGCAAATCTTCGCTCATCAATGCGCTGACCGGCCAGCCGGTCGCGCTGGTGTCCGATGTGCCGGGCACGACCACCGACCCTGTGCGCAAGGCCATGGAAATCCGTGGCCTAGGCGCCTGCTTGCTCATCGACACCGCCGGTTTTGACGATGATGGCGATTTGGGCGCCATGCGTGTACAAAAGACCGAGGAAACCATCCCGAAAGTGGACATTGCCCTGCTGTTATGCGCTGGGGACGATCTGACGCTGGAAAAGGAATGGAGCCGTAAGCTGCGCGAACGCGGCATTCGGCAAATCACTGTGGTCAGCAAGGCGGATGAACGCGACGCACAGACGCTGGCACAGCGCATCACACAGGAACTCGGCAGCGAGCCTCTGATCGTCAGCGCCAAGACGGGAGACGGTATCCCTGCGCTGCTCACTGCGCTGGCGCGGGCCATCCCGGAAGGCTATGGTGCACCGTCGATTTTAGGCGGTCTGGCTGGTCCGGGTGATACCGTTCTGCTCGTAATGCCGCAGGACAAAGAGGCGCCCAAGGGCCGTTTGATTCTCCCTCAGGTGCAGACCATCCGCGAACTGCTTGATACCGGTTGTATCTCGATCAACGCGACCCCTGACACGCTGGAAAACGCACTGGCAGTGCTGCGGGAACCGCCTGCCCTCATCATCACCGATTCACAGGTTTTCCGAGAGGTTTATGAAAAGACTCCAAAGGGTGTCAAACTGACCTCCTTTTCGGTCTTATTTGCTGCTCACAAGGGCGATTTATCTGCCTTTGTCGAAGGTGCCCGGGCAGTCGACCGCTTGACCGATTCTTCGCGCGTCCTGATTGCCGAGGCCTGTACCCATGCTCCCTTGACCGAAGATATTGGCCGAGTGAAAATCCCCGCCCTGCTGCGCAAAAAATATGGTGCAGGGCTGCAAGTTGACATTGTCAGCGGCACGGCCTTCCCGGAAAACTTGGATGCCTATGACCTCATCGTTCACTGCGGCGGCTGCATGTTCAACCGCACCTATCTGCTCTCGCGGGTACGGCAAGCCCAGTCGGCCGGTGTCCCTATTACAAATTATGGCGTTTTGATCGCCAAACTCAAAGGGATTCTGGATGACGTTGCCCTTCCTTCGGTATAACAAAAAACGCTGCCAAGTACTTGGCAGCGTTTTTCTTTTACTCTGCGGCAAACATCGGGGTGGACAGATACCGGCTTCCGGTATCCGGCAGCAGCACCACGATATTCTTGCCCTTGTTTTCTGGGCGCTTGGCCACTTCCATGGCGGCCCAAAGGACTGCACCCGACGAGATGCCAACCATCACGCCTTCGGTGCGGGCAATCTCTCGTCCCCAGGCAAAAGCATCCTCATTTTGCACCGGGATGACTTCATCATAAATCGATGTGTTCAGGATGGCCGGCACAAATCCAGCACCGATGCCCTGAATCTTATGGGCCCCCGCCTGTCCCTTGGACAAAACCGGCGAATCTGCCGGTTCTACGGCGATAACCTGCACATTCGGGTTCTGGGCCTTTAAATACTGGCCTACACCAGTCACTGTTCCGCCTGTGCCAACGCCAGCAACAAAAATATCCACCTGTCCATCGGTATCACGCCAAATTTCCGGGCCTGTCGTTTGCTCATGCACTCTGGGGTTGGCCGGATTGTCAAACTGCTCTGGAATAAAGCTATGCGGGATGTCGCGCGCCAATTCCTCGGCCTTGGCAATGGCACCCTTCATGCCCTTTGCTCCTTCGGTCAAGACCAACTCCGCGCCATATGCCTGCACCATCTGCCGGCGCTCGACCGACATGGTTTCCGGCATCACCACGATCATTCGATACCCTTTGGCTGCTGCAATCGCAGCCAGGCCGATGCCTGTGTTGCCGCTGGTGGGCTCAATGATGACGCTGTCCGGTGTCAGTCGGCCATCAGCTTCCGCGGCATCCAGCATCGCCTTGGCAATGCGATCCTTAACGCTTCCTGCCGGATTAAAATACTCGAGTTTTGCCAGGATGGATGCCTGTATCCCATGCTTTTCCTCCAAGCGGGAAAGCCGGAGCAACGGTGTGTTGCCAATCAGTTCGGTTGCACTATGAAAAATACGCATATCGATGTTACCTACCTTTCGAGGGAGATCTTTAATTCCTATCGTTTATGTAGGTATATTAACATCATTTTCATACCAAGTCAATAGGTTTTTAGAAAATAAAAAATTTCGTTGAATTGACTACTGCCGTCATTCCTTTTTCTGCAAAAGTTGCTGCAAGGTGATGGAATCAAAAAAGTCTTTGATCCGGCGGTCCAACTCTTTCCACATCGGTAAGGTCACGCAACCCTGTGCCCGGGCACAGCTTTCCCCGGTCAGTTCGCCGCAGGCAATCGGGGCCAATGTGTCTTCTGCCGCTTCTAAAATCCGCCGCACCGTACAGGTGGCCGGATCACAGGATAAAATATACCCGCCGCCTTTGCCCCGTGTACCGCTGACCAAACCAGCTTGCACTAGCTTTTTTAAAATGGCCTCCAGATATTTCTCGGAAATGCCTTGCCGCTCTGCAATATCCCGCAAGGGTACCGGCGTATCCCCTGGACATTGTGCCAGTTCGGCCATCACGCGCAACGCATATCGCCCTTTGGTTGAAATCAGCACAGCTTTTCACCTCCTTCTTAAAACCTATCATACAACAAGGTTTTTGCTTTTGCAAGTCGATTCGGTTGCTTTCCAGTGAAATGCTGCCACATAACCATGCTCCCCTTTTTGAATCTCACAGGCGGTGAGGACAAAGGCTAAAGGCTGCTCCTGCTGCGAATCAAAGGGCGCACGCAGCCATCCGCCTTCGGCATCCGCTTGCCAAACAGCGCCTTTTTCCACTGCTTGTAACATGTGCGGGTCCTGCGGCAGCGATGTGGTATGGTTTTCTATTTGCGGCGCACAACCCGGACGCCCGTCATCGATATAATACCGGCGCGGCAGTTCAGTGATCTGGAAACTGCGCAGAGTTTCCGGGGTCCACAGCCGTTTTAAACGCAGTACCCCATCTTCCGGCTCCAGAACACCGATTTTGAAATGCCGCTCCTCCACTTGGGTGTATAGGCGGACCACTTCCTGCGTATGCAGCGTACAGGTGGCCTCAAATTGTATGCCATGGATGTCCTGTGTGGCTTCCACAAACCCAGCCTCCTGGCCGCGATATTCCACCGGAAACCGCATCCCCATCCCTCCTACATAAAAAATGCGTACCTATTTTAAGGTACGCATTTTTCTTGCGATTTATGACACCGAATGCCCGCCGTTTACCAGCACCGTCACCGAACTAGTGGCATGGAATCCGGCGCTCTGTGTGGTTGCAATATAACGATGGTCCTGCGTCAGCGCTTCGTCTGCAGACAGCACACCGCCCCCCGACAAATCGGTCAGACCGGTACCTGCGCTTTCGACACAGGTCGCACTACCCTTGCGCAGTACGATCTCTGTATCCACATCCAGCTTCAGCGTAGAACCGGGAGCGACATTGACCGTTTCCCACTCGTTTTCTTCTTCGACCCCGCCGGCATCAGTGACTTTTTTGACGAAGGTATCGTCATTGGTCAATTTAGCCGCCAGAGAAGCGATTTTGTTGTCGAGTGCCTGACTCATCTCCACGATCTTGCGCTCCATCGTGGACTGATATGTGCTCGCCTGCGTTTTCGCCGTATTCTCTGCCGCACTGGTCAGAGAAGGGGTCAGCACCTGTTCCAAATAGCTTTGTGTGATGAGCGGGTCCTCCGCAGAGCCATATTCGGCTGCTACTGCGGCATAACCGGTGATCAGCATGCACACCATCAGCACCGCTCCCACTGTAATTGTAAATCTGCGTCTATTTCTCACCGCTTGGTAACTCCTCGTTTTTAATTCGTGGCTTGCTGCTCCAAACCAAAGCTGACGGCCAGCGCTTCATCCACATGCCGCATATGCGCTTCATCCAGGCAGCCCATCTTTTCACGCAACCGTTTCTTATCCAACGTGCGAATCTGTTCCATCAGCACGACCGAATCTTTGGTCAGCCCAAAAGACCGGGCGCCCAATTCAATGTGCGTCGGCATTTTGGCTTTATTGACCTGCGATGTGATCGCAGCGGCAATCACGGTCGGGCTGAACCGGTTCCCTACGTTATTTTGCACGATAAGTACCGGTCGGATCCCACCTTGTTCGCTGCCGACCACCGGACTGAGGTCGGCGTAATAAATATCTCCTCGTTTGATACTGTTATCCACGTTTGTCACACTCCGATGGAAAGGATTTGGGGATTAAGACCCTGTAATCCTATTTTCCCCACAAAGCGGGTGATTATAAGGCAAAGCGCAGAAATTTTTCTGACATTGCCGCAGGGCTTGACGCCCTACATCCCAGCTTATGCGGTTTTGGAGTGTCCGGTTCCGTTTTGCTTATCCAAAGTAAATGCGGGGCACGCGCGCCGAAGCAGCGCAAAGCACCTCGTACGAGATCGTCCCGGCCGCTTGCGCAACGTGATCGGCTGTGATCTCGCCCGGGCCAAAAATAATCACTTCGTCGCCTCGCTTGATCTGGGCGCCCTCAGGCACTTCGATCATGCACATATCCATACAAATCCGGCCCAATACCGGCGCCGGTTTTCCATCTGCCAATACATAGGCACGCCCGGAAGCCGCCCGCAGATAACCATCCGCATATCCGATGGACAGGACAGCCTGCTGCATCGGACGGGTCACTTCATAGGTACGGCCATAGCTGACCGTGCGTCCAGGTTCCACATCACGCACCTGCACCACACGCGCTTTCAACGTCATCGCCGGCCGCAGATCGAGCACCCGCGGCAAGCTGGGGTCCGGATAATAGCCATACAGGATAATGCCTGCACGCACCATATCAAAATATCCGTCTTTATATTGTAACACACCGCCACTATTGGCGCAATGCTTGACCGGAATATGAAGTCCGGAACCTTCCAGACCTTCTGCAACTGCGCGAAATTCTTCCATCTGCCGCTGGGTGAATGCCTGCCCATCCAGCGTATCCGCCACTGCAAAATGGGTAAACATCCCCTCTGCGACCAGACCCGGCAAAGCCGCCAGACGGATAATTTCATCCACGGTTTCCTGTACGCGCCGCGCGGCAAAACCGATACGGGTCATGCCGGTATCCAGCGCGAAGTGGACCCGGATGGGGCTGCCTTCCTGCTGAGCAGCCAGGGAAAAGACCTGCGCGGTTTCCCGGTCATAGACCGGCACCGAGATATCATAGCGCGCGATCAGACGCGCATCCTCATCTCCGACATAGCCGAGAATCAAAATCGGCAATTTGACGCCCTGCTCCCGCAGTTCGATGGCTTCACTGACCGTCGCCACGGCAAAACGGGCGGCGCCGGCAGCGGCCAGACGTTCGGCAACCCGAACGCTGCCATGTCCGTAAGCGTCTGCCTTGATGATAGCCATTACCGGGCAATCGCCTACATATTCCTGAATCACACGAAAATTATGTTCAATCGCACCCAAATCGATTTCTGCCCATGTGCGATGCTTATTCTGCTTCATTGTTGTTTGATCCCTCTATTTGCTGAACTTCACTGAAAAACACCTGCATGACCCGCTGATCGTCCGCGTACAGCTCAGCATACGACGGCCATAAACTTTCGCGGGTAAACCAAATCTGGCGCATGATGCGTCCCTGATCGTCCTCGGTCTCATAGCGTGCCACCACCATCTTGACACCGCCTACGGTTTCCTCCCAGGTTTCCAAGGGTGCGCCGGTACGGATCGTATCCATCAAAAGCGGCAGGACATCGGCTGGCGTCAATCCAGCCCGTGCTGGCTGTGCGGTATCAAAAACCGTATCGTCATACTGTACCGTCAAATTCGCTGGGCTTTCGCCCGAAGCGACAAGGACGATCCCTGCCAGTGCATCGGGGGTTTTCAGTGTAAAAATATCGTTGTCTTCTCTATTATACTCAAATTCGCCGCCATATTCCAGAGTGGATTGCTCCAAATCGGAAAGAATTTTTACCTGTGCTGTAAATCCGGGCAGCTGCTCATAGGTCTGCTGGATTTTTTCTGGGATTCCGGTATTTCCGGACTTGACGCCGCAGCCGCACAAAAGGATAAAAAAGGCCGCCACTGCCATGGCGGCGCCTGTTTTCTTTCGCAAATGCAATCCACTCCTTTTTTATGATGATCGGATGTTTTGAACCTGAGCAATGGTATACGGCAATGCTTGCAGCATATCGCTGGGGGTCATGCCATATTCGCCCATCTCCGCCGCACATCGATCGCCGACCGCACCGTGCAGCCAAGCACCCATGCAAGCCGCTTCAAAGGCCGGAATCCCTTGTCCGAGCAGCGAGAGCAACATCCCAGCCAAAACATCCCCACTGCCCCCCTTGGCCATGCCGGGATTGCCGGTCGTATTGCGCGCCTGCCGGCCGTTCGGCGCGGATAGAAGAGTCCGATGGCTCTTGAGCAGCAGCACACTGCCGGTATCCTGGGCAAAGCCTTGTGCAGCCTCCTCCGACCGGGCGGACTCCACACCGGAAATCCGGGCAAATTCCCCTTTGTGCGGGGTCAAAATTACAGGGGCCTGTGCCTTCCGCAGTATATCTATATGCCCCGATAAGGCATTTATGCCATCGGCATCCAGAACCATCGGGCATTGTGCCGTTTGAATTAAATCCCAGACCATAGCGTCCAAAGCATCCGACCGTCCCAAACCGCTGCCCAGCAGCATGGCATCGGCCCGGCTCATTAAATGATGCAGTTCGGGCAAAGCTTCTTTGGAAAATTTGCCTTCTGCATCGCAAGGCAGCGGCCGCACGACCGGTTCGTTAAGCTTGACCGCCAAAATTGGATAAATCGCCTCCGGAACAGCCAATGTTACCACACCGCTTCCCATCCGTACTGCGGCTTGCGCAGCAAAATAGGCCGCGCCGGTATATCCCTTGCAGCCGCAAATGGCCAGCACACGCCCATAATCATTTTTATTGGTTTCTGCCTGCCGCACCGGCAGGTGTTCCCGCACAAACCTACGATCGATCTGCTGCATTGTACAAATCCTCCCCGAAGTGTTTTCTTTTATTGTACGCCATTTGCGGGGCTTTGCAAAGGAGATTTCCGGCGTATCCGCTCAAAAAATCCTTGCTTTTTACAGTTGGACATGATAAACTAGATTGGCTCAACAGAATACGCTTGGTTTTTGGTAATCGATTGGAAACGACACATGTGCGCCTTGGCTCGCTGATAACGAACAACACAAAAGCATATGTGTTTTTTTGCGCCCATTTTTCAAAAAGGAGTTTTTAAACATGCCAAAAACCAAATTTCAAAACATCATTTTCACTCTGCTCATGGCATTCGTGATGGTCTATGCCATGGTCTGCTACAACATTGCCTGGAATGTCGGCGGCATGCAAAACCGTGTCTTTGTCATAGCCTTGGAAGAAATAGTTATTATGTGGCCGGTTGCATTTTTTTTGGAGTTTTTTGTGGTTGAGCATCTCTCGCAGAAATTGGCCTTCCGCCTGGTCACACCCGGCCGGGATAAGCCGATTTTCATTCTGTTGGCGATTTCTTCGATGATCGTATGCCTGATGTGCCCGATTATGAGCCTGATCGCTACCATCTTATTTCAGAATCCGGGCTCGGAATTGATTGCAGTTTGGCTGCAAACCGCTGCTGTCAATTTCCCCATGGCGCTGTGCTGGCAGATTTTCTTTGCCGGTCCGCTGGTCCGTTTGATTTTCCGCACAATCTTCCGCAAACAGCTTCAGCAGGATACCCACTCATAAGAAAAAAGCGATCCCCCGCCTCCTGGTCAGAAAAGGCGGGGGATCATTTCGTTTTCATGGCGGTGCGGGCCTTGAAAACATTAGTAGTATAGCACATTTCTTTCGACACATCCGTCGTATTTTGTCGAATGTTGTGAATTTATTTTTACAGATAGCAAAAGACGCAGCTTTCGCTGCGCCTTCCGCTACAAGATTGAATGAGGAATGAAGTACCCGTCTGCTCAGAAAAAAGCGGATGGGAGAGATAGGATCAAAGAAAATCAATCAGCCTGCCAGTGTTTTGCCTAAGTCCTTGCAGGCTTCCAAGTCCTCCGGCGTGGGAGTGCCATGTGCGCGCAGACCTTCGTCTTGGACAAGATATGCCCCGGCATTGTCGGTGCGTGCCTGCCAATCGCGCATCCACTGGCCATCGCCCCAGTCGAACGAGCCAAACAGAGCAACGCGCTTACCAGTTAATTTGGGTTCCAGTTCGGTGAAGAAGGGTTCAAATTCCATCTCTTCGAGCACCTCCGCGCCCATGGCCGGGCATCCCAGCGCCAGGCGGTCAAACCCTGCGGCTTCGGCTGCATTGGTATCCGCGACCGACAGGAGCGATACATCGGCCCCTGCAGCCTTGGCGCCTTCTGCCACAGCCTGCGCCATCATTTCGGTATTGCCGGTGCCAGACCAGTAAATTACAGCTACTTTGCTCATGTTGTATAACCTCCAGTGATTCAATATATTTTCACGCTGTACGCATTGTTTGCATTTCCAGCAGTTGCGTGACGGTTTTTCCTGCGCGCAGCGCCTGTTCCAGCGCATCCCGGCAGGCATCAAAGGTTGCAAAGCTTTTCTTCGCAGCCTCTACATTGGTGTATACCTTCCAATAGCCGCATAGTTTACATCCTTCGCCGCGATTTTGTTGAAAGGCTAAGACATCCGATATGGGATACCCCAGGAACAATCCGATTTCGTGCGGAAACGTCCGATATCTTTGCAGCCGGTATTTTAAAAACTCCAGCTGTGCGCGCATCCCTCCTGCCGGATAGCCATCGCGCTGCAGCAGATTGGAAACCGTCGATTGGGAAAGCTGTCGTTGCAGCAAGGCTGGATCATAGACCAGAACCAGCCATCGCTTGTCGCAGCTGCACAGGAGCTCCATATGGATTCCGTAGGATTCCATTACCGGTTGATATGTTTGCAGCACATGCGGCAACTCTGGAAATTCACGCTTGGCGAAGCTCACCAGATTGGCAGGCTTTAACCGGCAAAGTGCAGGCGCGCAATGGTGTACTAACTCGTTTTCAAAGCGTCGAATGTGCATGGATGTCCCTCCTTGTTAGCTTATGCTAACCTATGTTTCGAAGAAAAGTCAGCCAGGCTTTTTCGTTGTTAGTCTTGGCTAACTTGTGTATTTAATATATCATACCCCTCCCCCGCTGTCAAGCACATTTCAAAAAAAACAGCCGGATTTTTTCCGGCTGTTTTTTCTCTTATTGTTTCCAACTGACCGTGAAGGCATTGGGGAGTTTCCGTCCATGCGGATTATCACCGGCCGTTGTCGGATGGGTGATCTCACGGCCATTGTAATACATGACCGACGAGGAACCGCCATCCAGATTACAAGCCTGCACGGCACCATACTCCTCCAGTACCTCTTTGCAATCGCCTACGGTTGCGCCCGCTGAGCGGGTACTGCGGCCATCGATGACCAGCATCAGGACCGTTTTATCCGCAGCCTGTCCAATGGCGGTACGGGGCTGCAAGCCCCATCCGGACGAGGCGCTCTTAAGTTTAGACTCTCCATCGACCATCAGCGCCGGACCAAATTCCACAGCATCCCACAGGTCGTCGGTGATGTTGGAATCGCCGATCTGCATGAGATCATCTTCGTCAAAGCCGATAATTTTATAGCCGTGTTCATACGGCTCCTGCAATTCCTTGCCTGCCACCTTCAAGTAGCCATAGGGTGTACCGCCGTTGCCAACGCCATCGGCATCGACAAAACCGGAGGCATTGATCGCCAGAATCGCGTCATTGTCTTCCGCGATATCCTTGATATACTGGCCCACATCGAAGAGTTCCTCACACGTTTTCAGTTCGACCCGTGAGGCATCCTTGACAATCGCCAATCTGCCTTCATACGTCTCACCCTTGACTTTTACGATCATAATACCCTGTTTGGCGCTGATCGCCAGAACGGTGTCGCCCTGTTTAGTACGGATACCGGTATCGCTGTCCTCATCGCACTTATCAATGGCGATACGGTCCCAGCCTTTTTCCAGCACCTCTTCATGGTCTTCCAGATAGCTTTCAAAGCTTTCCCGGTCCAATTCATTGAACAGGGTATAGAACCGCTCTTCTTCGTCTTCGATCTCCTCGGATTCGACAATGGCTGAAGTCACGTCCCCCAGATTCCAAGTCGATTCGGCGGTCTTTTGCAGCTCTGTCGTTTCTTCGCGGGTTTTCATGACCTCATCAATGATCGACTGCGGAATAAATGCAGTTGCCAGCCACTGATGGCTCATGGTGCTCATAGCCGTTTCAATATACAATGTCCGCCACTTGGTGACAAAGGCGTTGTCTGTGTATAGAAGGACGGGATATGCTACCGTAGCCATCAGTAAGACCAATACCAAAGCACCCAGTCCGACACGATGCTTTCCGTTCATAGAAGTACTCCCATCCTAGTCGTTGTCTGTTTATTTTTTTGCCGGGGTACGCTTGCGGCCACGACCACGGCCCGTACGAAAGATACGGCGCTGCTTTTTCTCTTCCGTGTTTTGTGGCGTTTGCTGTGCCATCTGCTGCTGCCGCGCAGCAGCCCGTTCGGCCAGCTTTTGTTGGATTTTTGCCCGCACACGAGCGGCTGCCTCTTCCGACAGCTCCCGGGTCCGCGGAGTGGAAATATCCATGCTCAAATCGTCCCGCTGCTTGGACCGGCGCGACGAGCGGCTGCTCGGCGGCGTCTGCGCCGGCTTAGGATACTTTTGCGCCAATGCTTCGGTCGGCCCGTTGTGATGGGACTGACGACGATTGGGCACCTTCTTCTTTTCCGGTGCGGGTTCGACTGCCTGGGTCTTTTTTGTCGCGGCCTTACGGCGCGACGGCGACTTGACGACCGCACGCACGGTTTCCACCGGTGCAGGGACCACCGGCATATCGGCCGGCCATTCCTTTTCTGGAATCTGGGTCCGCGTCAGCTTTTCAATGTCCTTCAAATACGGCCGCTCATCCTGGGCACAGAACGACAAAGCGGTGCCTTCCATGCCTGCCCGGCCGGTGCGGCCAATGCGATGCACATAGGTTTCCGGAATATTCGGCAAATCAAAGTTGATGACTAGCGGCAATTCAGAAATATCCAGCCCTCGAGCCGCAATATCGGTTGCCACCAATACTGCGATCTTGTATTCCTTAAACAGCTTGAGTGCTGTCTGCCGCGCTCCCTGGGACTTATCTCCATGCAAAGACCGTGCCGAAATCCCTGCGCGGTTCAAATCGCGCGCGATGCGGTCAGCGCCATGCTTGGTGCGGGAGAATACCAGCGTTTGGGGCACATTTCGTTCGCGCAAAACAGCCTTCAGCAGTTCACGCTTTTCGGCCTTTTCCGCAAAGTAGACGCCCTGTTCGATGACTTCTACCGGCGTTGCAGCCGGGGTGATCGACACCTGTGCCGGACGATGCAACATGGTCTTGGCCAAATCGGCAATCTCCTGCGGCATGGTTGCCGAAAACAACAGGGTTTGCCGCTTGCGAGGCAATTTGTCGATGATGCGCTTGACATCCTGAATAAAGCCCATGTCGAGCATACGGTCGGCTTCATCCAGCACAAAGCATTCCACCTTACTGATGTCCAGCAGCTTCTGCCCCATCAGATCCCACAGCCGTCCCGGCGTTGCGACCAAAATATCCGCGCCGCGTTCCAGGGCTTCCACCTGGGGCACTTGGGACACGCCGCCATAGATGACGGCTGCGACCCGTCCGGTATAGCGGCTGTACTGACAAATATTTTCATAGATTTGCAGCGCCAGCTCGCGGGTTGGGGTCAGAATCAGGCCGCGAATGGGACGCGGCTCACCCGGCGCAGGCTTGCCCATGTGCTGCAACAGCGGAATGGAAAATGCAGCGGTTTTCCCGGTGCCCGTCTGCGCACACCCCAAAAGATCCCGGCCAGCCAATACCAGCGGGATGGCTTTTTCCTGGATAGGGGTCGGCTTTACATAACCGATCTCTTTCAGTGCGCGTAAAATGGCGGGATCAATCCCAAATTCATTAAAGTTCATACTAACTCCTACTATCTGAAAAAATCAGCCGGATGTGCGCGCAGCCCTTGCATTCCCAAAAGGAAGATGATATAATGAGAACCATTCCCAGGTTAGCAAAGGAGAACATCATGGCTCATCTTATTTTACATGCGATCACGCATTCCCTCGAGGATGTTATCAAAAGCGCGCCCATCCTCTTGATCGTATATGCGGTGCTCTACTGGATCGAGCACAAAATGCGCGCCGCGCCCACGCTGATGGACAAGGCACAAAAAGTCGGCCCAGTCATTGGCGCTCTGGCGGGCAGCGTGCCCCAATGCGGCTTTTCGGCAGCCGCTTCCGCCCTGTTTGCCGAAGGGTTTTTGGCGCCGGCCACGCTGGTGGCGGTCTTTTTAGCCACCTCGGACGAAGCCATCCCACTGCTGCTGTCGGGCGGGGCCACAGGACAGGCCGTTTTATTGATCGTGGTCAAAATTGCGTTGGCAGTCGCAGGCGGCTATGTGCTGCAATGGACCATCTTTCATCGAAGCAACCGCCAAGCGAAGGCACCTGTACACATGGACATCAGTCACCATGGCGACCATTGCTGCGGCTCTTCTCTTTTCTCTGCAATCGTTCTGCGTACCGTACAGACCTGCCTGTTTTTGCTCGGCATTATGGTGGTCATCAATCTGGCCGTGGAATTTGTCGGTGAAGATGCCATCTCATCGTTTTTGCTCGGCGGCAGCTTTTTGCAGCCCGTCTTATGTGCCTGCATTGGCCTTATCCCAAGCTGCGCCATTTCGGTCCTGCTCAGCCAGCTCTATTTGTCGGGCGCCATTGGATTCGGCGGCCTGGTCGCTGGTCTGTCGACCGGCGCCGGTTTTGGCTATATGATTTTGCTGCGGGAAAAATCCAGCCGCAGCCGCGCCCTGCCGGTCATTGCAGCGACCTGGGTGATCGCTGTCATCGGCGGCATCCTCTGCCAGTTCATCTGGAACTAAGTTCGGAAATCAAGTCCGTCCCGGTCAAACCGGAACGGACTTTTTTTATTCGGTCGCGCTGTGCAGCAAATCCAAGGCATCCCGCGCCCACTCCAGATCGATCTTGACAAAATCGCGGGTCGAGGTAAACAATCGCTCCTGTACATCCTGTGCGATCTTCTGATATACCGCGCCCGGCATGGAAATATACTGCTCCACCCCATCGGACAGCACTGCAACAAACCGGAACTCTGCCGTACGGGTGTCCAAATCGTGGAACAAGAGCTCGACAACATCCAAATCCTGCGGTAACTGTGCCAGCAGCAGATATTTCATGATTTCGACTGCACGGTCGTCCAAACCACGCTCTAAAATATTGATTTTTTCTCGAAACGCATTGAAATCCACGACCCAGCGCAGCGTATACCCAGCCAGCGGATCAAAATCCGCCCGTTCGGGCGTATCTTCCCGCAGCCAGATCATGAACTGCCCGGACAAGTCATGATAAAGACATGGGTCCATCACCAAGGAAGTCGCACCGCACACCGGGCAGCGCCAGCGAAAACAGGACAGGTCCTGCACCTTGGCACGCATTTCGGGCGTACGGTCGATATTGATCGAGGATAGGGGCTTGCGCTCACTCTCGTTTTTGCAATGGGGACATGTGATTTTTTCCATCTGTGCCATCGACATTCCCCTCCCTTCTGCTAAAATCCGGCCCCGCCGCGCAGGGCATGCAACACACGCGCGATCTGGCCATCCTGCCAGTCCATGGATAAAACGGGGTCATGCAGCGCCAAACGTACGCCGTATGTCACCAGCATCAGGGCGCATACGGCATACATCGCGGCCAGTTCCCGTTTTTCGCTGCCGAACAGCGGCCGTTTGCCCCAAATGGCATACAGCAGCAACGGCGGCACCACAAAGACCATGGGATGGTATTGTGCCGCCAAACGCAGCCGCTCCCCCAAATCGCCGTGGCCAAACACCAACGACAGGCAGGCACGTGTCATCCCGCAGCCAGGGCAGGAAAATCCGGTAAAATATCGAATCGGACAATTGATGCCGGTCAGCAGCAAGACCAAACTGACACCGGCAAAAATGCCGAGCAAAATCAGCAGCCGATACAGGCGCTGTTTCCAGGTCATTTCCCGTTCTTCATGCGCTCGGCACGAAATTCCAGGAATTCATCGTAGGTGCATTCCTTATCCAGCACGCCATCCTCGCGCAGTTCGATGATGCGGTTTGCAATGGTCTGCATAAATTCGTGGTCATGGGTCGCAAACAGAACGTTGCCCTTAAAGTCGCGTACGCCATTGTTGACCGCGGTGATGGATTCCAGATCCAAGTGGTTGGTCGGCTGGTCAATGACCAGCACATTGGAGCCAAACAGCATCATGCGGGACAGCATCATACGCACCTTTTCGCCGCCCGAGAGGACATCCACCGGCTTGTACACATCGTTGCCCGAGAACAGCATGCGCCCCAGGAAGCCGCGCAGCGTGGATTCCAGGGTATCGGTCCGCGAATACGGCGCCAGCCATTCGAGCATGTTTTCCTTATGGCCGTCAAAGAACGCATTGTTGTCCTTGGGGAAATACGACTGCGAGGTGGATACGCCCCACTTGAAGGTGCCTTCATCCGGCTCCATCTCGCCCATGAGAATCTGAAACAGACAGGTTGCCGCGCGCTCATTCTCGGCGATAAAGCCGATCTTGTCGCCCTTCTTAACGATAAAGGATACATTATTGAGCAGCTTTTCGCCGCCGATGGTCTTGGAAATGCCGCTGACCTCCAAAATATCCTTACCGGCTTCACGGTCCATTGTAAAGCCTACCCACGGATACCGGCGGGACGATGCCGGCAGCTCTTCTACGGTCAGCTTATCGATCAGCTTACGACGGCTGGTCGCCTGACGCGACTTGGACTTGTTGGCCGAGAAACGCTGAATAAAGGCCTGCAATTCCTTGATTTTTTCTTCGTTCTTGCGGTTCTGGTCACGAATCATGCGCTGCACGAGCTGGGACGATTCATACCAGAATTCGTAGTTGCCCACATACAGCTTGACCTTACCATAGTCGATGTCAACGATGTGGGTACATACGTTGTTGAGGAAGTGACGGTCATGCGATACCACGATGACCGTACCCGGAAATTCCATCAGGAAGTCCTCCAGCCAGTGGATGGCGTCAACGTCCAAATGGTTGGTGGGCTCGTCGAGCAGCAGGATGTCCGGATGGCCGAACAGCGCCTGCGCCAGCAGAATCTTGACCTTATCGGTGTCCTGCATGGAGCTCATCGGACGATAGAGGACCGCATCGCCGTCCAGGCCAAGGCCTTCCAAAAGCTGACCCGCCTCAGTGTCGGCATTCCAGCCGTCCATCTCGGCAAACTCGGCCTCCAGATCGGCGGCCTTATTGCCATCTTCTTCGGTGAAGGGGTCTTTGGCGTACAGCGCTTCTTTTTCCTTGATGATCTCATACAGACGCGGATTGCCCTGGATGATGGTATCCAGCACGGTAAAATCGTCGAATGCAAAGTGGTCCTGCTTGAGCACCGACATACGGGTCTGCGGCTTGATGGACACATCGCCGGTCGTGGAATCCAGTTCGCCCGATAAGATCTTCAGGAAGGTCGATTTGCCTGCACCATTGGCGCCAATGACGCCGTAGCAGTTGCCTTCGGTGAACTTGATGTTGACATCTTTAAAGAGGGGCTCCCCTGTAAAGTTTACGCTTACATTGGAAACGTTAATCATGTTGCCTCCATACATTTTCTCAAAAATTTTTAATCAGATGTATTATATCACACTTGGATTCTGCATGCCATCAAACTTTTGCCGCGAGTAGATTTTTGTGCGTCTTGCTTGAAAAACTTGCGGCTGCGGACTATACTATAAGCAAATGGACCATGAAACACCCCGCGTTCGCTGAAAAAGGTTACAACTTTGATGCGATTCGCCCCATTTCAAGGAGGTTTTCTTTATGCGTGAACTTATGAACATCATCCGCTCCCGCCGTTCGACCCGTGCGTTTCAGCCCGGAAAGCTGCCGCCGCGTGAACAAATCGAACAGCTTGTAGAAGCTGCTCAGTGGGCTCCCAGCGGTATGGGCAAGCAGCTTTGGCATTTTACAGTTTTATATAATGCAGACAAATCTATGGAACTGGCCCGTGCCGTTAGCGCGGCGACCGACCGCGGTCCGGACTATAATTTCTACCATGCCCCGGTGCAAATCATCGTTTCCTATGAGCGCGACGAGCGGCACGCGTTTCTGGATGGCTCGGCAGCCATGGAAAACATCCTGCTCATGGCAGAAAATCTGGGACTGGGCTCTTGCTGGATCAACCAGATCCGCGATTGCTGCGATGAACCGGAGGTTCGTAAGCTGCTGACTTCTTATGGCATTCCCTCGTCACACATCGTCATCGCTTCGGCAGCTATCGGCTACATCGCCAAGGAGACCCCTGCCAAGTCCCGCAAGGAAGGCACCGTCACCTTTGTGGAATAAGAAAGGACGCTGGTTATGACTGAAGCGGTTGCAAAACTCAAAGAGTGGGTCGATGGTTCGCAGAACATCGTCTTTTTCGGTGGCGCCGGCGTATCCACCGAAAGCGGCATTCCGGATTTTCGTTCGGTGGACGGCCTGTATAACCAGAAATATGCCTGGCCACCCGAAACCATCCTTTCCCATACCTTTTTTGTCCGTCAAACGCCCGAATTTTATCGTTTTTACCGCGACAAAATGCTCTGTTTGGACGCCAAGCCCAATGCAGCGCATTTAAAACTCGCCGAACTGGAAAAGGCCGGGAAACTGCGAGCCGTCATCACTCAAAACATCGATGGCCTGCACCAGGCCGCGGGTTCGCAGGAAGTGCTGGAACTTCATGGCTCGGTGCATCGCAACTTCTGTATGCGCTGCCATCGCTCTTTCCCGCCGGAGGAGATTCTGAACAGCACCGGTGTGCCTACCTGCCCTTGCGGCGGCACGATCAAACCGGATGTGGTGCTGTATGAGGAAAGTTTGGACAACCATACGCTTCGCAAAAGCGTCGAATACATCGCTCATGCCGATATGCTCATCATTGGCGGCACATCGCTTGCCGTCTATCCGGCTGCTGGTCTGATCGATTACTACACGGGCAGCAAATTGGTGCTCATCAACAAAGATGCGACCCCGGCAGATCGCCGGGCCGATCTGGTCATCCATGAACCAATCGGTCAGGTCTTTGCGCAAATTTAATCGGGTATATCACAGGCGCGTTCTGAAAAGAACGCGCCTGTTCGTTTATCCGCCGTGGCGGGCATGGTACACCGATAGACCGATCGACAGCAGGCTGGTAATGCCTTCCGCGCATAAAACCGCGGCAAAAATCGCAAAGCCGCCAAACAGCCCCGGCAGTACGATTGCAAACAGCACGGGCAGGATCACGCCGCGCAAGACCATGATCGCCAGCGCCGGTGCCGCGCGCACGATGGATTGCAAGTACGTCGTCAAAAACAGATTGAGTCCAAACGGCAAAAACGCCGGAAAATAGGTGTGCAGAGCAGGCACCGATAAGGCGAGCAGCTCTTCGGTCGGCTCGACAAACAGCGCGGTCATCATTTCTGGGAAGGTGTATGCGCACAAAACCGCCACACATGCCAAAATGACCACGGTTACCAATCCCATCAGTCGCACTCTGTGTACCCGTGGACGCTGTCCGGCGCCGTAGTTGGTCGCCATGACCGGCTGTGCTGCCTGTCCGACGCCATTGAACAGCGACTGCATTACAAGCGCATAGTTCGCTACCACGCCATAGGCAACCACGCCGGCATGTCCCAGGTACCGCAAAAGCTGACGGTTAAACGTAAAGGTAATCAGGCCGGATGCCGCCTCAATGAAGAAGGACGGAGCGCCGGATAAGAAGATCTCTCCCGCTAAACGCAGGCGAATGGATTTTCTGGAAAAATACAGCCGGTTGCGCGGGGAGCGCAAATGTGTGAGCACCACAAGTACGGTCACAATATTGCCGAGCAGCGTCGCCGCAGCGCCGCCGGTCAGCCCGAGCTGCATCGGGAAAATAAACACATAGTCCAAGATAATATTGACCGCTGCACCGCTCAGCACACCGGCCATGGCACGTTTGGGATCCTGGTCGTTGCGCACAAATGCCTGCAAAAAGTAGGACAGCACAAAAAACGGTGCTCCATAGACGATGAACTGCGCATAATCCATGACCATTTGGATGTTGCTTTCATCAGCTCCCAAGGCATAGCACAGTGGACGGAACGCCAGTGCCCCCGTCAGCATGAGCAGAAGCGCCACTCCGACGACCATCAAGACCGCCGTTGACCAGATGCCTTGTGCGCGTTCGTCGTCCCCATTGCCGCGGGCGACCGAATACAGAACGCCGCCGCCTACCCCAAACAATGTCCCGCTGGCAAACAGCACGGCAAAAACCGGCAGGACTAAATTAAGCGCTGCCAATGCTTCGGCTCCGCATCCCCGCCCAATCATGATGGTATCGGCTAAAATATAAATTGATGTCACGAGCGATGCGCTGACCGAAGGCACCAGGTATCGAAAATACAAACTGGACGGTCGGTCGCGCAAAAGATCCATTTGTTTTGCCATCGTGTTTCCCCTTTTTCTTAGTTTGCCGCAGGGCGTGCCAGATATTCGAGAAGCATCTTTGCCAGCGGCGGGATGCTGTCCAGCCGCCACCGTTCCTCCGGCGAATGGCAGCCTTCGATGTCCATACCCAGTCCCACGCATGCCAGATTCGGATTCTTGGCATAGAAATAAGACGGTTCCAGGCCAACATGCTGCGCTACAATCTGCGGTTCACCGGATACATACTGCTCATGCAGCTGCCGCATCCGTTCAGCCAGGGCACTTTGCGGCTGGGCCGGCCAGGCTGGGTACCGTGTGCGTACTGTCCTGGCAAAGCCGCACATACCCGCCACCAGCTGATGGCTTTGCCGCAGCGCCATTTCCGCCTGCGGATCCATGAATCGTATCATGGCATCCAGACAGAGCGCGCCATCCTGCTCATAGACCCGCCCCAAATTGGAGGAATCGCTGACCACACCCGGAAGTTCCGGGTGCATGGCATACACGCCGTCGGCAAATCCGCCGAGCAAGGTCAGCAGGCCGCTGGTGACACTCCCCGCCCACACCCGTTCGGGCATTTCACACGGCTCAATCGTAATTTTGGCCTGTGGATTGGTGGCAGCATGCCGGTCTTGAATTTCCTGCGCAAATGCCACAGCCTCCTGCTCGATGGATACCGCTGTCACAATTTCGGCCTGGCACTCATAGGCGATGGCATTGAATGCCTGTCCCCCGGCCAAAGACGCGATGGCAAACGGTGTTTTGGTTTGCAGCCGCCGCAGCAGTTCGCCCATCCACAGAATGGCATTGCCGCGCCGCTTATCGATGTCAAAACCGGAATGTCCGCCGGTCAGACCGGATATGGTGATGCGGTAGGGTTTACCCGCCGGGGATGGTACGGTTTCCAGTGCCCGGGCATAATGTTCCCGTGTGCCGCCAGCTGCGCCAACCAGAATGCGCTGCGACGAAAACCCATCCAAATTGATCAGTTCTGTAACGCCTTGCACGCTTTGCGCATCGATTTCCCGTGCGCCGTTCAAGCCGGTTTCTTCCTGCACGGTAAACAGAATGCGCAGCGGCGGATGCGGAATCTCCTGCTCCAGCAGCCATAAAATGAGCGCCACACCTGCGCCGCAGTCCGCCCCCAGCGACGACCGTCCGCCGGTCGACAGCCATCCATCTACAATGCGCGTTTCAATCGGGCTGGACGCTGCATCATAATCCGGTGCGCCCGCTGCACATACCATATCGATATGGGCTTGCAGGGCGATTCTGGGCGCGTTTTCCAGCCCTGCTGTGCCGGGCACATCCGCCCAAAGATTGTGCATGGCATCCCGCTGTACGCTGGCGTTCCAATCGCGCAGTTTGCGCTCCAAATAGTCGGCAAGCGCCTGTTCCTGACCCGACCCATGCGGAATGGCACACAACGGATAAAACGCCGCCAGGACGCCGTCTATCATCTCCTGATCGGTAAACGACATTTATAAGTTCCTCCCCTTCCATTTTGCACTCGTTCCAGCATAGCAGAATTTGTCCATCTTTGCAATTCCTCCGAAAAAAGGGACGTGTCCGGCTTTTGCCTTTCACGTCCATTTTTTTATTCTTTGGAACAACCAGCACAATCGGCACAGCCTGCTTTGTGCTGCTCCTCATACGCATGCAAGGACCCTTCGGTCAAATGCGAAAGCGCTGCGACCCGCTCGTTGATCATGTCCCACAAGCACATGGGCAAATGGTCACGATGCCCGCGATGGATGGTCACGCATTCAAAACAGTTGCCGTGATGCGGACAGGCCTCCTTGCAGGGGCAATGGTCGCCGCTCTCCCGCACCTGCCGCAAAAACTCCATCTTCATCTCATAGGCTTCTTTCTTTTTGCCTTGCTGGTCCAGTTCATTCTGCCGAATTGCCAATTCATTTCCATCAATTTTCATATGGTACACCTTCTTTTTGTTCTTCCACGGGCTCTATGATACCATACCCATTATAGCAATCTGCCCTCTGCCCGCCAAGAGGCCAATCCTGCCAAAAGCGCGCGGGTTTGTTTGTATATGTTTCCGAAAGTCATCGCATACCGTTGACGACTCCATGTATTACTGCTATAATACACATACCAAAGAAAGGAGGGAGTACCCCGTGGTCCAATTTCATGACCTTACGCTCACGGCACGCGAACCGGTTTATCAGCAGATCGCTTCCCATGTCAAGCGGCAGATTTTCCGGCGCACGGCGCAGGACGGGGATCCCATCCCCTCACGCCGTGAAATCGCTGCAACCTTGGCTGTCAACCCCAACACGGTACAAAAAGCCTTTCGACTGATGGAAGAAGAAGGATTTATCCGCACAAATGGCAATGCTGGCAGTGTGATTTTTGTCGATGACGCCATTTTGCACCGCATCGATGAAGAATTGACCCGCGGCATGGTCGAACAATTCGTGCAAGACGCCAAAGACAATGGTCTATCCTTCCCCCGCGTGATTTCTCTGATCGGCGAACTGTGGGAAAAGGACTAATTTTTTTACCAACCATGTACTACTCAAATAATACACAGGGAGGGACCCCTTATGAAACACTATTATAAACTCACCTGTTTTTTCTTCCGGTATCTTAAATGGATCACTTTGGGCATGATTCTGCTGGCTGCCGCAGCCGAACTCGGCTGGTTGTGGTATTCCGCCCAGCAACCCGAAGCCGCCTATGCAACGTATCAACTGATGGTGTATAATCCCGGCCGATGGTTTCATGTGAGCAAGATATTTTCGATTGTGTTTACCCTTTTCTGTGTGGCCATCTCCTTATGGATCCTGGCTAGTTTTCATGGCAAGCGCCATCCTCTCTATACCCTGCTCACCCTGCCTGGCCCGCGTGCGGCGTTGCCCCTTGCCATGTTTACAGCAGTTTTGCTCGCCTTTGCTCTGTTTTTGCTGGCGCAATGCGGCATTCTATTTGCCGGGTATCATCTATGGGCACATCAAACACCGATTGCGGCAGAAGCCTATCTTTCCCAGATTCAGAGCACCGACCCTACGGTCTATGAAGCGTTGCACTCCGCCAATGTGCTGCCCTTTGTCAACAATGATTTGTATTTGGCGTTTGCCCATTCTCCTGTGGGGGCACTGGTTTTGCCGTCCACACCGCTTTATGCACTGTATCCGTTGGGCTTATGCGGTTTGTTTGCTGCCTCGAATGCCTTTGATTTTCTCATGAGCAACCGCATCTCGGTCGCTACATTGTACATTACCTTTACTCTGACCGATAATTCCGCACTGTCTGACTATACGCCAGCTTTTGGCGCACTTTTCCTAGTGATCGCCGTTTGTCTGATGGCGTATACGGTTTACCGTGCTCGTCGCTCGCCTTTGACCTGAAAGGAGGCTCATTACTATGTTTCCCAAGAAGCCTACCCGCCGCCATAAAATCATCCTCCCACTCGCACTGGTTGTCGTTTTGGTCGGTTATACCGTATTCAGTGGCTGGATGATAGCCGCCCCACGTGAACTGACCGCCAAACTGGTCGACCTCTCCGGTGACCGCTCTGCACTCGACCCATTCCCGCTGGGCCTTACCCTGCAAAGCGAATTGCTAAAGCAGGATATTCGCATTGAAAACGGCACTTTGACTTCCTCGGTCCGTTACGACCGCGGACGACAGCCTTATGCAGCCACCGATACTCCGGTCAGCAGCGCGGGTTCTATGCTATCGCCAGCCCCTGGCGCACAGACCGAAATCACGTCCGGCTTTTTGCCTATCATCTCGTTTCCTTCGCAAGAGTTGGAACCGGAAGAAGGCTATATTCTCACCACTGACCGGGCGAAAATCTACCTCAGTGGTTATGTATTTGAAGAATCTTTAAACGGACATTTCTGCATCGAAAGCGATATGTATCTGCAATCGACAGAGCCCGATCTTTCGATTGGGTACTACGACGAAAATCAACTGTCGTATGCGTCCCGTGCGGACAAGAAAGATGACGGTCTGGGTTCGTATTCTATCTACGGCGCGACCATTGGACCCAATCGCATGGACCCCGACCTCTTCGAAAGCTTTCAAATCGACTTGCAGGGCGTACGCTGTGGGGATTCCATTTTCTTCATGCCTTGCACCGATGGCTCCATCGAACGTGCCACGCAGATTACGACCGATTCCAACGATGTCACCCAGTATTCCCAGTCGGCTGTCGGTTCTCCGGGAAGCACCAGCACATCTACCATCCAGCTCACCGGCACATGCCATTTGTATCAGGTCGTGGAGGCGGATTACTTTGCAGTACCTTTTGAAGGATGCACACCAGACAACATCACCACTTTCGGCAAGGTCGAACCGGTCTTGTCCTTCCCTGCGGAGGACTGCTCGCTGCTGACCTTGCAGAACATCGACGATGAATATATTTTCCTGGGTGTAAAAACCGGGCGGGAACTGCAATTTTATCTGCTGCGTCCGGATGGTACCGTACAAGACCAATGCAGCCTTCCGATCCCGGATGACGTATCCGATGGCCTCACCTGGGAATCCGAATCGCAATTTGCCAACCGGGATACCGATGGGGCTGCTTGCCAGACCTTGGGATTGACCGCTTCGAATGTGTACTACGAAGATCGAAACACCGTGCATATTGGTGTGGAATTTTCGGAATTTTTGTCTTTCCGCATCACAGATCATTTGGAACTTGCCTCGCATCAAGATTATGAAATCAGCACCTATCCGATGCTCATGGCTTACCGCGATGGCAAACTGTTCGTCCTCGATCAGGTAGACCGCAACTTCCCGCTTCCTACCGCAGTGCCCGATGACAGCAGCTATTTTTATTCCCCATCTTATACGCAGTTGTATGTATCCGTATATGACGATACCGGACGCTTATATTATGGAGAACTGCAAACCGACATCAACGACCAATACTTCCGTTCGTACTATTCGCGTTCGTATGCTAATTTTTATCTTCTGGATGAACCTGATACGCTGCAACGCGGCACATCATTCTAAAGGAGGGAACGACAGATGGACACTTATTGCAAATTGTGCCGCCATTTTTTCTGGCGTTTTCGCATCGCGCTGTGTGTCACAGCGTCTACCCTGCTGGCTGTGGAACTGATTTTTTACCTATGCAACGCCACACAGTCTATATATGCTTATGAGCCTTTTGAAACCATCTTGGACGCCATCTGGATTGGGCCCTGTTTTCTCATCGTCCTGTGCGCTTTGATCGTCTATATCATCAGCCGTTTTCTGGACGATAGTATCCGCGATTCCCGCGCCATCTATACGCTCATGACGCTGCCCGGTCCTTTCTGGGCTGTCCCACTGGCGTGGGCTACCACCCTGCTGGCTGCTATGTGCATGCTGGCTGCCATCCAGCTTCTATGGATTTTCGTTCTATACGCACTGTATCCGCCGCTTCAGCACCTCGCCTGCCAGTTTTATCAGGAGGAACTGCTGGACCGCTATCGGCTTGCAACTGCGGATTTTCCACCCCTAGGCTTCCGCAAAGGGCTATCCTATGCCTTTCTGCGCAATTCGTTTTTACATTCCTTACTGCCCTTGCACGGCAGCAGCCTGCCGCTTTGGTTGTCCAGACTCCTGTTTCCAGTGGCCGTCGGTACCACTTGTTTGTCCGTCCGGCGTTGGCGGCGTATGCCGTTTGTTGCGCTTGTGGTCGCTGTGCTCATCTATCTGCACGTCCGCTGCTCTGCGGCACACATGCCCTGGCTGGCTGGCATTGCCTTACTTCTGGAAGCCGGATTGCTGCTTGCCGCGATCTTCAGTTTCCGGCGCGCCCGCAATCTGGCCTGACAAGGAGGGAGCCTTATGAAGAAAAACATTTGGAAAACCTATCCTTTGTTCTGCATCCTCGCAGCCTTTGTGCTGATCGGCAGCATTACCAGTGTCGTTCTGGCTTTTGAGCGCCAAATCCCCGAAGTCACGCTGACCGATTTGGAGGGCGATCCTGCGTTGCTGGACGCCTTCCCGCTCAGCTTCCATCTGGTGGACCCCAAACAATCCGACCGTCCGGCTCTGGTGCAGGAATATACGCTGGAAAACCATACCCTTGCCGTGCGCACCCGTTGGCAAACCGAAATCGACAACACACACGACCTCCCAGACGGTTTACCGGATTTCGCTGCACAAATGCATCCGGTTGCTGCCCTAGAAAACCAAGCGTATTGGTTGATTGTTACCGAAGATTTGCAGGACATCTATCAGTTTCCTCATGAATCCTTTCTGTCGATCGCTCTGGACCCTGGTTATCTATTGACCATCTGCGACCGAACCAGCGGACAAATCCTCTACCGTGGCCGCCTGAACACCTGGGCGGGCGATGATGTCAAACTCTATTGCGATGTCCGTAACGCAAGCGGCGAAGAATTTTCTGATGCCTTCCCATCCTTTTCGGTACCGCAACGGACACTTTCCAATTTCAAACTGAAAGATTAACTATTAAAAGTCAACCCCTAAAATGAATGGTGGTGGTCAAGTGGTGGTCAACCGGAGATGGTTCAAAAAGGGCATAGCAAAGCTGAGGTCTTGTCAGACCCCTACTGGGCGGCTATTCAAGTGGTGTCACTCAGGCTGCTGAGCGATAGGGTTGCTTGGATTTCTCCATGGCAAAGATAAGCCGCACCAGCTTCTTGGCAGCGTGGGAGATGGCAACATTGTAGTGCTTACCCTCGGCCCTCTTTTTAGCGAGATAGGCGGCAAAGGTTGGATTCCAAAGACAGACATACTTAGTAGTATTGTAAAGAGCGTAGCGTAAGTATCGGGAACCTCGTTTCTCCATGTGCGGGTAGCAATTTTTGAGCTGTCCGGATTGGTAAGTAGACGGTGACATTCCGGCATAAGCCAACAGCTTGTCTGAGGAGTCGAAGCGAGAGAGATCCCCAACCTCTGCCAGGATCATGGCACCCATGCGGCAGCCAATACCTGGAATGGTGGTGATGGGAGAATGGATTTCCTCCATCATGGCCTCAATTTCTGCTTCAATCTCGTCAATCTCGGTATCTAATTCCTGGATGAGACGGATGGTGTGCTGTAATTCCAAGGACTTGGCAGGCATTTTAGAACCAATGGAGTTTCGTGCCGCATCCCGAACTGCCACAGCCATATCCCGCTTATAGCGTCCTTTGGAGGCATTCTCCAGAAGGGATTTGAGCCTTGTCAGGTGTGCCTTGGCAATCTGTTTGGCACCTGGAAACTCTTCCAGCAGAGCATAGACAGTCGCCAAATGGAGAGAGGACACCAGCTTCTCCAGTTCAGGGAAGAGAATGCAAACCAGTCTGGAAATTGAGCTTTTCAGTTTTGCTCGTTCTTTTACCTTGTCAAAACGGTATCTGGTGAGTGACTTTAGTTCCTCATTGTGATATGCTGTATTCGTGTAGGGTTTGAGGCCCACATCGGATAACAGCATAGCAGCAATGGTTCGAGCATCTACATGGTCGGTCTTGGTCTTTCGCAGGCTGAGACTTTTCCGGTAGAGGTTCGTGCGTAAGGGATTCAAGACATAGGTGGCCAGACCGTTGTCAAGAAGAAATCCAAGCAGATTGTAGCTGTAATGTCCCGTAGCCTCAAGCCCTACCTTTATTTTGTCCTGGGATGCGGTGCAGACCTGGATTTTCTCCAGCAGTGTGTGAAATCCATCCATATTGTTGGAAATGGTAAACACATCTGCAAGCACTTCACCCTCCGAACTCTGAATAAAGCAGTCGTGCTTGTCCTTTGCCACATCAATACCAACAGAAACTACCATTTCTAAAACCTCCAACGGTAAATTTGTAATGCTGTTCCACAGAACACTTTGCTTTTGTAACCTTGTTCCACATAAACCGTCTGGCGGTATTTAACTGATTAACAAAACTGCAAAGGGCTGTGGTTGGAACCTTTCAGGAACCATCTTGTGGTAGGAGAATCGCACCAATCCACAGCATCCCTTACAGTGTAGCACAGCCCTTGGAGAGGGGCCTTAAAAACTACTACTCTATAATACAAGGAGAATCGGTATGATCACGCTTGAAAAAGCCGCAAAATATTACAATGGCACTTGCGCGTTCCGCATTCCGCAACTGACCATCGAAGATGGACAGATTGTCGGTCTGCTCGGCGAAAACGGCGCCGGAAAAACCTCTCTGCTCAAGGTGCTGGCGGGTGTGACCGACCACGATGGCACCGTGCTCATCGATGGGCAGCCGCCGCGCAAAATCTATGATCAAATGGCGTTTATCACCGAAGAAGGCAGCTGGTTCGGTTTTATGAACGCCATGCAGTTCGGAGAGTTTTTGCAGGACTTTTTCCCCGGCTTTCTGACCAAGCGCTATCAAAGCCTGCTGGACTTTTTTGAATTGCCCCGCGATCGGGCCATTCGCAGTTTTTCCAAGGGCCAACAGGCAAAAATAGAGATCGCCGCCGGTTTTTCCAAAGGTGCACGATATATTTTCATGGATGAACCGTTTTTGGGGAAAGATATCTTCACCCGCCGGGATTTTCTGAAACTGATGGCTTCCAGCCTGCACGGAGAAGAAACCATCCTGATTTCCACCCATCAGGTGGAAGAGATTGAACATTTTCTCGATCGTGCGATCATTTTGCATCAAGGTTCCCTGGTTTCCGACCAAACCTTGGATGAAATCCATGCCGCAGGCCAGAATCTGGTCGAGCGGATGCAGGAGGCAACCGGCTACGATCCGGAACGCTATCAAAAATTTGAATTTTAATCCAAGATTGTCTGTGCATTTTTCAAAAAACATGGTATACTATAAAAAATGGTTTGTACCCAAAAATCCAGAAAGGATGATTCCAATGAAGACTTTTACCTACACCATTACCGATGCACTCGGCATCCACGCTCGTCCGGCTGGCCTGCTGGTTAAGGCAGCTACCCCGTTCCAGAGCGAAATCACGCTGGAAACCCCGGCCAAGAAGGCCAGCGCAAAGCGCATGATGGCTGTTATGGGCCTGGGCGTTAAGCAGGGCACCGAGCTGAAGGTTACGGTGGAAGGCGCTGACGAAGAAGAAGCTGCTGCTGCAATGGAAGCTTTCTTCAAAGAAAACCTGTAATGTAAAACAAATAAAAAGCGATATCCGAAAGATTTCGGATATCGCTTTTTTTATGCTATATCGATCACCGCGGTTGTCATCCCTTGGTGAAACGCCGTGGTATAATTCAGCATGGCTAGGAGAATCAAAGCCACAAACACCAGTGCAATGCCAATCAAAACGATCCACAACCACTTGAGCGAACCGGCTTCCCGCCGGACGACCGTTCGCGGCCGGTCGGCATCCAATTCGGCGCCGCAATGGGCACACAATTTCCAGTCATCATCCACCGGTTTGCCGCAGGCCGGACAGGTGTATTTCAGCTTAGCCCCGCACGACGGACAGCACACAAAACTATCCTGCACCGCCGCACCGCAATGGGCGCACACCGAAGCCGTATGGCTGCTCCGCACGATCAAATAAACGATCAAACCGATAAACGACGGCACGAGTACAGCAACCAGTGTCCATAGCACCGGCTCCATCCCTCGTGCTTTGGCATCCCGATAGACGCAAATGCCGACGCACAACGGAATGCCGATGAGGATGACGAAGAGAAATCCGAGCGGCAATAGCGCAGTCAATGCCATCATACCTTCTTATCCTCCTTCCCCTTCAATTCGGCCCCGCAGTAGGGACAGATCTGGTAATACGGCTGAATCTTTTTTCCGCAGGAGGGGCATTTCCATACCCGGCCCCGGCGGCGCAAGACAAGCCACAGGACAAAGACCAACAACGCGCCGATCGCTACTGTGTTGATAATCGTCACCACGATATTCCAGAAACTGAAACCTACAAATTCATTCATATCTTTTTCTCCTTTCCATAATGGCGCAGCAGCAAGGCAGACACTCCGCCGCCAGCTGGCAGCACGACCAGGGCGACAACCGCCAGGAAAAGACTCATTTCCGGCCAAATTGGCCGCACACTCCAGCCAAAGGCGCACAGTCCTACCGTCCAAAGGCAACTCATCAGGCACAAAAGCTGCAACTGCAATCGTTCCCATCTTTGCTGTGCCCGCCGCCGCAGCTGCTGTTCACTGACCCGTGGCGGCGTTACCTCAGGAAATGTCATAGCCTGTTTTAATTTATCCTCCATCGTCATCCAGCACCCCTTTCAACTTGGCCCGCGCCCGTGCCAGACGGGATTTGACCGTCCCTTCCGGCACACCCAGCAGCCGGGCAGTCTGCGCGATATCACAGTCCTCAAAGTAATACAGCGTAACAACCAGCCGCAGCGATTCGGGCAAGGCATCCACCGCTTCCCGCACTTCTGGATAAGGGTCATCGGGCGGGGCGGCGACGTTTTCCCAGAAGTCTGGTTGCTCGTCCCTGCCAAACCCCAGCACTTCGGCCAGTTTGCGGCGGCGGTATTGGTCGCGATAGGTATTGACGCAGATGGTGGTCAGCCAGGTGTCAAACGGCCGCGCGGGATCGTATTTCCGATAGGCCCGCATGGCCTTGTACCAGGTATCCTGATACAAATCGTCTGCATCAAAACGGTTGCGGCACAACCGGAGACACAGGGCGTAAAGCCGTGCGCCATAGCGTTCAATTTGTTCGTCCAACACCCTGTATCCCCTCCCTTCTATCTTGTTATACGAAGCAGGACTGCCCCCGGTTCCCGGCGGCAGAAAAATTTTTTTGATTTGCCTTGACAGTGTGTTTATATTGTGTATACTTAGTATATACACTAGTTACGCCGAACCGGTACCATCCGGCGCATCCATGAGGAGGTAGGTTTTGAATATCATTCTTTCCAACACCAGCGGGGTTCCAATCTATGAACAGATCGCCGAGCAGATCAAGGCCCTCATCATTTCCGGTCAGCTTGCCGCCGATTCTCCCCTGCCTTCCATGCGGCTCCTCGCCAAGGAGCTGCGCGTGAGCCTTATCACGACCAAGCGCGCGTATGAGGAACTGGAGCGTGACGGATACATCCGCACCGTGACCGGCAAGGGAAGCTTTGTCGCAGGCCTGAACAGCGACCTGATTCGGGAAGAACAGCTCCGTCTGATTGAAAACGACCTGCGCGCTGCGGTCCAGCGCGCCAAACTCAACGGTTTATCTTTGAGTGACCTGACCGATCTTCTGTCTTTGCTCTACGAGGAGGATACCGACCATGAACGCACTTGAAATTCGGCACTTGACCAAACGCTTCCCCAAATTCACCTTAGATGACATTTCGTTTTCCCTGCCTTCGGGCACGGTGATGGGCTTGATCGGCGAAAACGGCGCCGGCAAGTCGACGACCATCAAATTGCTGCTTGGCCTGCTGCGGGCGGATGCCGGTGAAGTCTCCATCCTGGGGATGGACCCACGCCATCAGGAACTGGAAATCAAACGGCGGCTGGGTGTGGTCAGCGAAGTGACCATGCACCCGGCGACTTACCGGGCCCGTGACACCGGCAAGGTGCTCGCTTCGGCTTATCCAAACTGGGACGAACGCCAATTTGAGCACTATCTGCATGCGTTCGGCATCGACCCCGCGAAACCGTGCAAGGACCTGTCCAAGGGTATGCGCATGAAATTATCCATCGCCTGCGCCCTGTGCCATGGCGCCGACCTGCTCATCTTGGACGAACCGACTTCCGGTTTGGACCCAGTCGTACGCGATGAAGTGCTCGACATCCTGCGCGACTTCATGCAGGACGAAGGGCATTCCATCCTGCTGTCCTCGCACATCACCAGCGACCTGGAAAAAATCGCCGATTACATCACCTTCCTGCACGAGGGGCGGGTACTGTTCAGCGAGTCTGTGCTGGACATGAATGAATCGTACGGCATCTTGCGCTGCACCCCGGAAACCGTGCAGTCATTCGCCCCCGGCACGGTCTATGCCGAACGGCGTGACCAGTTCGGCACCGAAGTCCTGGTCGACCCGCGCCGTCTGCCGGCGGGATTGCAGGCCGAACCCGCTTCCATCGACCAAATCATGCTCTTTTTGACCCGCTATGCGGTGACTCAGTAAAGGAGGTATTTTCATGCTTGCATCGTTTCGCAGTGATGTTTACCTGCTCCGCGGACAACTCAAAACATTACTCGGTGTGTTCGCCTTTATGATGGTTTTCGCATTTGTCCAGAAATCCATCTACTTTGCGTTCTTTTATCCGGCTTTCATGTCCATTCTACTGCCTATCAGCGTGTTTTCGCTCAGTGAGCAGTCGGGCTGGGAATCTATGCTGCTCTCCGCTCCGGTGACCCGACGCGGTATCGTCCGCGGACGGTACCTGACCTGCGCAGCCGTTGCGGTCAGTTCTATCTTGATTGGCTTTGCCTGTTCTCTCCTGATTAGCATGCAGGAGTATGAGGGCGCAATCATCGCTGTTCTGGTGGCGCTGACCCTCGTTCTGCTGCTCAATGCCATCCTTCTTCCGGTCCTCTATCAGTTCGGCCCAACCAAAGCACGATTTATCATCATGGCGGTCTGCATCGGACCCGCGGTGCTTCTGCCGCTGCTGATGGAAAAATTTGAAACGAGCAACGAACAATTGCTGCAAGATGTGCTGTCGCTTCTGAGCTCTGTCTGGTTTCTGCTTATTTTGCTCGCGTGCAGCGTGGTGCTGTTTGTCTTGTCCTATTTGATTTCCTGCTTGATTTACGGCAAAAAAGAGTTCTGAGCACAAAAAATCCCGTTCCAAACCGGAACGGGATTTTCTTTATGAAAACAAACTTACTTCAGAACCACTTCGCCGCCCAAGCCGGTGTGTGCGGTAATGTACTCGCGGCCCATCTTGGAATACTCGAACGGATTGGCCTTTGCCGGGTCCTGCTCGGCCTCAACCATAATCCAGCCTTCGTAGTTAGCCTTGTCCAGAATATCAAATACAGCGTCAAAATCTACGCAGCCGTCCGGGTCGCCCGGTACGGTGAATGCGCCTTCACGAACAGCCTTGAGGAAGGACCAGTCTTCGTTCTTGACCTTCTCAACGATCGGCATACGCATGTTCTTGAGGTGAACGTGGCCGACACGGTCAGCAAACTTGCCCAGAACGGCAACCGGATCTTCGCCAGCAAAGGTGAAGTGACCGGTGTCGAAGCACAGGAATACATACTTCGGGTCGGTGTTCTCCAGCATGCGGATGGTTTCCTCAACCGTCTGGCAAACGGTGCCCATGTGATGGTGGAAGCAGGTCTTGATGCCGTACTTCTCGAGCGACAGCTTGCCCAGCTTGTTCAGGCCGGTGCAGAAACGATCCCACTCTTCATCGTTCATGACGCGCTTGTCCTTGAGGATGCGCTTGTCCATCATGCCCTGGATAGAGCCGGACTGCTCGGAAACGTTGATTGCGGTTGCGCCAACGTAGGACAGATATTCGAGTTCCTTGACAAATTCAGCTTCTACTTCTTCGTACGGCTTGTCTACGAGGAACGAAGAGAACCACTTGGATGCAATGGTCATGTTGCGCACATCGAGCATGTGCTTGAGTACCGTCTTATCCTCCGGATACTTGTGGCCAACCTCACAGCCGTCAAAACCTGCCAGCTTCATTTCCGAAATGCACTGCTGGAAAGTATTTTCGTCGCCCAGGTCCCACATATCATCATTCGACCAGCCGATCGGACAGATACCCAATTTTACTTTCTTTGGATCCAACATATTTCTTACCTCCATAAATCTCGCATTTGTCCCTTTGCCCCGGGACGTCCTGCTAAACTGTGATTTCCTGCTTTTTACAGCAGACTTCCACATTTCACAGTTCACACCATGCTTGGTATATTTCTTATTCTAAGATACTCCCCCGGCAAAGTCAATCGGAATTTACAAAACTCTACCCAGGAATTTATCAACACTCGCCATTTTGTGTGATGCGTGCCACGCCGCTGCCGATTGCTGCCTGCGCAACCGCCTTAGCAACCGCCTGAATGACCTCCTTATCAAAAGCCATGGGCATGATGTGCTCGGGAGTCAGTTCGCTGTCCGGCACTACATAGGCAATCGCCTTGGCGGCAGCCAGCTTCATCTCCTCGTTGATGTCGCTTGCGCGCACGTCGAGCGCACCGCGGAAAATACCTGGGAACGCGAGCACATTATTGATCTGATTGGGGTAGTCCGACCGGCCAGTGCCAACGACTGCCGCGCCGCCCTTCTTGGCATCTTCGGGCCAGATCTCAGGCACCGGGTTGGCCATCGCAAAAACCATGGGATCCTTGGCCATGGTCGCCACCATGTCGCTGGTCAGGACCTGCGGCGCCGACATACCGAAGAAGACATCCGCGCCCTTGACCGCATCGGCCAGGGTGCCGGTCATATGGCTGCGGTTGGTAACCCGCGCCATTTCGGCCTGCGCCGGATTGAGCCGCTCGTCGCCTTCGCAGACAATGCCGAAGCGCTCGACCATGGTGATATCCTTGACACCCAAAAACATCAGGAATTTAGTTACAGCAATAGCCGCCGCGCCGCAGCCATTGACCACCATCTTGATGTCCTCGACCTTGCGGCCGGTCAGGCGGCAGGCGTTGATGAGCGCTGCCCCGCAGCATACAGCCGTGCCGTGCTGGTCATCGTGGAACACCGGAATGTCGCACACTTCCTTGAGCTTGCGCTCGATTTCAAAGCAGCGGGGCGCTGCGATGTCCTCCAGATTGATGCCGCCAAACGAACCGGAGATCAGCTGGATGGTGCGGACGATCTCATCCACATCCTTGGAGGCAACGCAGAGCGGGAACGCATCCACATCGGCAAAGGCCTTGAACAGAGCGCACTTGCCTTCCATGACCGGCATACCGGCAATCGGGCCAATATCGCCCAGGCCGAGCACCGCCGTGCCGTCGGTGATGACCGCGACCAGATTGCCGCGACGAGTATATTTATAGCTGAGCGACGGGTCGTCCTTGATCTTCAAACACGGTTCGGCAACACCCGGAGTATAGGCGACCGACAGATCTTCTTTGGAATTGACCTCGCAGCGTGCAATAACTTCGATTTTGCCCTGCCATTTTTCATGGGCGATGAGTGCTTTCTCTTTTGCGTCCATCTCGTGAAAACCTCCGTTAGTTAAAATGTAGTCTTTCCCCTATTTTACCGCATCTGCGTCCGATTGCCTAGCCTTTTTCCATTTGTCCAGCCGGTTTTGGCATTTCCCCCAGTTTCCGGCTATCCCGTGCGGAACTTTTTGCCGCTTTGCGCCGTCTAAACAGGCAAAGGGGGATGATCGTTATGAAATATAAGATACTGCTCCTGTTGACTACGCTCTTTCTCTCCGGCTGCCGCATCTTGCCGCAGCCCGACCAGCCATCCAGTTCCGTGCCGCCCGCGCAAAGCGCCGAACAAGGCATCGACTGCGGCATCGTAGAATGTTCGGTCGGCCAGGAAGACCCGGACGGCAGCGAATACTTTACCGCCTTTGCCGAGCTTTCTGCGGCTGGACGGCCGTGTTTTGTTCGCGTTATCTGCAAATCTATCGAAGGAGTGTCCATCTATTATGATCTGTCCTTCGACGGCACAGCTTTTACCTGCACCATGGAGGTACCCGCCACCGCTTATTCCACACAGCAAACGCAAACGACCCATTGGGCGCAGCTGACTCCCGTAGAAACCTATGAAAACTCTGCTTTCTACCGTTCTTGGTATTTAACCGGCGCCGATTATGACGTCTGCACCCATCTAGCCGAGCTGAACGAAACGCCGGACACCCTGCTGCTGTTCCGCGAAACGCTGTCTGCCACCCAGGTATGGCAGGTTGAATGCGGTTCTTATGAGCAGGCGCTCAGTGGGGATACCAATGTATCCGCGCGAGATGCGTTCATCGATCTGGCTTATACGCAGGGCATCCCGGCGCATCTGCGCCTGGTGTCCTATACGATCGAGGGCGACCCGATCGTTACGGATGTGACCTATGACGGACAATCCTACACCTGCACACGGGACACCACCGCCGACCGTTTTGGTGCGCAGGAGGTGACGACAAACCAGTGGCCTTATCTGGTCTTGCGACTGGAAGATGACGGCAATGTCCGCCATAGCATCTGGCTGTCCCAGGACCCGGATGAAGTGAATGCAGAAAACGCCTTTTTCCTGTTTGAGGAAACCTACGACCATCTCCTGCCCTCGCTGCGCTGAAACCCCAACCTGCTCTTAAAATAGAAAACACCCGAAACCGCGCATCGGTGGTTTCGGGTGTTATTATTTCCTTGGTTATTTCATGCCAAGCTCTGCCTGGAGCGCGCCGATCATCTCCTGATATTCGGCATCGCTGAGCAGGACGGGTTCTGGATTGGTGATGGCAAAGCTGCCGCCAAATTCAAAACCACCTTCATACTTGGGGACGATATGGAAATGCAGATGCGGGTTGGTATCGCCGTACGAGCCCAGGTTCAGCTTGGTGCAGCCCCACAGCTTCTTGATGGCGCCCGATGCAGCGGCCAGATCGTCGGAAAAGTCTCGGCGCTCCTGCTCATCGCACTCGCACAGTTCCTTCTTATGGCTCTTGAGCGCCAGTGCGCAACGGCCCTTGTGCGCCTGATCCTTAAACAGATACAGAATACCGGCTTTCATTTCGCCGACCTTGAACATAATGCTTTCGCGGCCTTCGTGGTGCTCGTCACAGTAGAAACATCCCATAATGATCTCTCCTTGTCTTTCTCATGATCTTGCTGGAAGCACTTGTTTCCTTTTTCAGTATACACGCACGGCTTACGGATTTCCAGCCCCAATTTCATTTTTTGGCCGGGCGTATAAATTGACATCCCATGCTGGAACATAAGGATGATGCCGCAGATAGAGCGCATAGTCCGGGCAAAGCGCATGCACTTGCAGCGGCAAGGCAAACAGGTCCTCATTGCGATGATAGCAGGCAATGTTGAGGCGCGGTTTCCACCGCGCAATGGTCTGGGCCGCCCCTGCCAGGGCTTCCCGTTCCGCACCTTCGACATCCATTTTCAGGAGTGTGCAGGGGTCTCCCTGCAAAACGCAATCCACCGCGCGCATGGTGGTTTCCACCCCTTTGTCCGACAGTCTGGAGTTTCGTCCGGCCTTGGCCGCAAAGGTCAAAACGCAGTCTTGCTCCCAAGCGCCTGCCTGTTCCAGGTGTACAGGTCCGGCCAAGTCATCTGTAAAGGCTTTGAGCTTTCGGTAGTTTCGACGGTCTGGTTCCAGGGCTGTGATAGAGGAAAAGCGCCCCTGTGTATAGGATAACAACTCCCGAATTGTATCCCCATTATAGGCTCCAAGATCGACAAAATGTTCATCTTCGCGCGGTTTTAGTATATTTGTAAAGGCTTCTACCTTGTCGTTTTCTCCGTCGCGCAGATATTGAATTTTTCCGGTCAATTTAAAGCAAAGCATCGCGTCCAACACTTGTCGGGAACGGGCATCGGCCAGCAATTCGGCCACTGTGTCCAACTCGGCCGTATGGGCGCCCGCAAACGCCCGATCGAACAGGCCGTCACCCGCGACCGGGACATCGGGCGCGACCAAATCAAACCGCGCATCCAGCTGATAAATTTTTTCGAGCACTTCCGGGCGCTGGCTGGCAAACGACAAGACGATCACCAGATCTTCACCAAAAGTTTCGACGGTCTGCGCGAGCGTCTGGACCGGAAACCCGGCAAAGCTATGGCCCCGGACAAATTCATCGCTGGCAAAGACACCGGAAGCCTCAATGCCAAACCGCGCAAATTGCCGCAAAATTTTATCCGCGCCATCCCCCATTCCATATAACACAATGGGACGCTTTTCTTCCGCCAAGCGTTCCCACACCGTTTGTTCGATGGTTTTCCATTTCATAGGCCTTCCCCTTTTTTGATTTTTCTCCATTATAGCCACTGGTTGCGCCCCTGTAAAGGTTTGCAAAAAAGCTTGGGAAATCCCACCGGATGCCATTGCGGTTTTTCCCGCCATCCTCTATAATAAAATTAGATTTAAAATCCTTTGAATCATGAAAAATCACCAACGAGGGGAAGTCCATTATGTCAAATCAGCCCGTTCCCAATAAAATTCTTGCCATGGACCCCGAGCATCTGCGCGAAATCGACGGCGTTGTTCTGGATTTGGACAGTTATGCCCGCCATCTCGAAGCCCCGCAGGCTCCGGAACCTCTTTCACAGGAATCGAAAGCTTCCGAACCCTCTCCCCCGAAACCGGCCGTTTCCGAATCCGCGGCGCCGGCCCCTGTGTTTGCTGCGGAACCGCAGCATGTTGGATGGTATGAACCGGCGGCCCCGGAGAAAATCGTCTATCCAATCATGGCAGGCGCCATCCCGCCGCAGCAAGGGGTGCAAACCCTGACCGCCTGGACCGGTTCGGGTTCCTATCTATCGTCGTACCTTTCCTCTTTTTCCACCTCGTTTCTCACGTCTTTTATGACCTCTTACCTGCAAGGATCCGGCTCTTGGGTGGTATCCTACTGGTGGGGCTCCGGTTCCGCGACCGGCTCTGCCTTCCAGGCCGGCGGCTTTGGATTGGAGCTGATTTAACATGCTGCGTGCCTTTCACTGCAACTGGTCCGCCCCCTTTCGGGTCCGGCATCCGGATGCACCGTATCAGGTGGCGCCGTTTGAACTGCTGACCACGGTTTTATCCGCTCTGTTCTGGCAGAAAAACGGGGGTAGTATTGCCATGCTGTGCGACCGCACCGCAGCTTCCTTTTATCAGGAGCGCGGCTTGTCCGATTTGTGGGATGGTGGCATCCGTACGGTCTTGGATGACATCCCGCCTGCCATCGATCCGCATATTTTCTGGGCGGCCGGCAAGCTGTTTGCCCTGCGCGCCTTCGGTGCGCCGTGTGTGATGCTGGATACTGACTTTATTGTATGGAAGTCCATCGAACCGCTGCTCGAAGATACGCCGCTTGCGGTAATCCATCGCGAGGATATTTTGCCAGAAGTATATCCCGGCCCGGAAGCCTTTCCAGCGGCAGCCGGGTTTGATTTTTCTTCGCTCGATTGGACGGTGCAGCCCGCCAATACTGCGCTGTCCTATTTTGGCGACGCGGACTTTACCGCGTTTTATACCGACACCGCCATTGATTTTATGTGCCATGCGCAAGGGGCTGACAATGCCCTGACCTATATGGTCTTTGCCGAGCAGCGTCTGCTCGCCATGCTGGCCCAGAAAAAGGGCGTTCCGCTGCGGGCGCTCTCCGATCTCCCGGCTCTATTCACCTCGGGACAGACGTATTTTACGCACGTTTGGGGCTTTAAGCAGCAGATGCAGCAGGAACCTGCCCTGCTCGAAGGATTTTGCCGCCGCTGTGCGTCCCGCCTGCACCGGGAAGCGCCCGATTGGGCGGATGTCCTGCAGAAACTTCCGGAACTTTCCTCCTATTTTGACGATTTGGACCAGAAAATATGACTAAAACGTAAACTTTTCGGTTAGTCTTGTGTTGAAAGGGAAAATCTGCTACACTGTATGGTGAATCGTTTTGAAAAATGCCGGGAAAAGAGATTTTAAAGTTGCTCCCGGCCAGGAGGATTGTAATGCTTCTCGACTTAATCATGGGCGGAAACATCCGGGATCTTGTGGTCGGCTTACTGCTCGGCATCCCGGCGGTCGTCATCTGCCTGACTTTTCACGAAGCCGCACACGGATTTACCGCCTATCTTTTGGGTGACCGTACCGCACAGGCTTCCGGCCGATTGACCCTGGACCCGCTCGCGCACATTGACCCTTGGGGCTTTGCCTGCATGATGCTGCTTGGCTTTGGCTGGGCACGCCCGGTGCCGGTCAATATTTCGCAGCTGAAAAACCGCCGTTGGGGCATGGGCCTGGTGGCTGCGGCCGGTCCGGTGTCCAATTTCCTGCTCGGCTTTGTGGCCTATATCGTTGCCTTGGTCATTAACATCAAATTCTATCCGGTGTCCGGGTTTTCCGAGATTTTGACCCTGTTCTTCTCGTATATCGGCGCGATGTCGGTTGGCCTAGGTATCTTTAATCTGCTTCCCATCCATCCGCTGGATGGTTCGCGCATTCTGGATGCCATTTTGCCCTTCCGTCTGCAAGTTCGCTATCAGAATTTTATGAACCGCTATGGTGCGATTATTCTGCTGGCTGTGATTGCGTTCCTTTGGATCGGCGGCCTGTCCTGGCTGATCGTGAGCGCACGCCAGACCGTTTTGAACTGGGCGTTTTCGGTGGTGAACCTGTTCCTGTGATGGAGTCCATGACCTTTCGGCTGGATCATTTTGAAGGTCCGCTCGATCTTTTGCTGCATTTGATCTCCAAAAATAAGATCAACATCTATGATATTCCCATTGCACAGATTTTGGAGCAATATATGGCGGTTCTGAACGAGGCCCGTACCATGGACATGGATATTGCGGGCGATTTTATCGCGATGGCAGCGCAGCTTGTGTATATCAAATCCAAAATGCTGCTGCCCAAGCACGAGGACACCGACCCCGAGGACCCACGCGCCCAGCTTGTCGAAATGCTGTTGGAATATCAGCGCATCAAGCTGGCCACACCCTATCTGCGACAGCAGGGAGAGTTTGGACGCGATATCTTCACCAAGCCGCCAGAAGCGGCCCGCTCGCTTGCCCCGCGGGAATATCGTCACACACCGCAGGACCTTGTCCGTGCGGGACGAAACCTGCTGCGCCGTGCCGAACGGCGGGTGCCGCCATCGGCCCACGCATTTTCTGGCATCGTTGGCCGGGAAACCGTGCCGGTCGGTGAAAAAATCGCGCAAATCCTCAAACAATTCCTGCGGCATTCCAAACTGCAATTTGCCCGGCTCTTCCGCAGCGTACGCAGCCGTTCGGAAGCCGTTGCTACCTTTTTAGCGGTGCTGGAACTTTCCAAGACCCGCCGTATTCGTATTGAGGGCCAGGGGGAGGACGCTGAACTGCGTCTGGTCCCGCCCGGAGAGGAGGACCTTGATTGAATCCCCTGGAAGCCACTCTGGAGGCGATTTTATTTGCTGCTGGTGATGCGGTGCCGATCATGCGGTTGGCCCAAGCCGCCGGTGTTCCCCCCGATGATGCCGAACAGGCTTTGGAAGCTCTGGCCGCCCAATATGACTTTGAGCAGCGCGGCATTATGCTCGTGCGCATGGAGGATAAGGCCCAGCTTTGTTCTCGCCCTTTGTATGCCGATGCGGTGCGGCGCGTGCTGGAAAGCCGCAAAGCGCCCCAGCTTTCTCCGGCTGCGCTCGAAGTGCTGACCATTGTTGCCTACCGGCAGCCGGTCACACGTGCATACATCGAACAGCTCCGCGGCGTGGATTCGGGCGGCACGGTCGCCAGTCTTACCGAAAAAGGACTGATCGCCGAAGCGGGCCGCTTGGATGTGCCCGGACGGCCGATTTTGTACCGCACGACCGACAGCTTTCTGCGTACCTTTTCTCTGGCGAGTCTGACCGAACTACCTGCTCTGCCCGAACTGACCGAAGGAGAACAACTCCAGCTTTCCCTGGAGGATGGCGAAATGGGGTGAATCATCCTGCTTTTCCTGAAAATCGCATGTGTCGTATGCTGTATCCTTCTGGGCCTTGTGGGGATTTTCCTACTGCTCACACTGCCCCGTGTCGGGGTACGTGCCCAGGGTGAAAACGGTGATGTCCAGGTCTGGTTGCGCTATGGCCGCATCCGCATTCGGGTCTATCCCCTGCCCCGCGCCTTTCAGAAAAAAAAAGAGGACAAGCCGAAAAAGCCCGCGGCGGCACAGTCTGCGCCCTCTGGCTTTGATTTTTCCAATCTGGATTTGGGCGATACGGTCTGTCTGCTGCTCGATGTGCTGGACGATCTGCGCGATATTGTGCGCATCGATATCCTCCGGGCCGATGTGGTGATCGCTACGGGCGACGCCGCCAAGACCGGCATGCTGCTCGGGGAATGTTCGGCCCTTGTGGGTATGATTACCCCGTTTTTGGAAAATACTTTTTCTATCAAAGAATATCATATCGTCCTGGACGGCGATTTTGAGTCCGACCAGACCCGCTGGAAAGCCACCCTTGCCTTTTCCGCGCGGCCCATTCGGTTTTTCTGGGCGCTCTGGAAGCGCCGCCGGACGATCTTGCAACTTTATCACACGCTGAAACAACCTGAAAATCCCGGTTCGTTTACACAAAAAGACGGAGGCGAAACCCCATGAGTGAACATCCCATTCAAAACCTGATGGCTGAAACCATGGAAAAAATCAAGTCCATGGTCGACGTCAACACCATCATCGGCGCGCCCATTTCCACGTCCAGCGGCACGACCATCATTCCGGTTTCCAAAGTCACCTTCGGCTTTGGCGCTGGCGGTTCGGACTATCAGTCCCGCCATGCCAAAGACGGCGCTCCGCTGTGCTTCGGCGGCGGCGGCGGCGCAGGCGTGACCGTTTCCCCGGTCTGCTTTCTGGTGGTTGGAAGCGATGGCGAAGCGCGCATCCTGCCGCTCAATGCACAGGCAGAAACCACAGCCGACCGCTTGGTCGAAATGATCCCCGGCGCGGTCAGCAAGATCTCCAGCTTTATGGAAAGCCGCGGGGCACAAAAGGCAGACGAAGCCTCGGCTCCGGAACCGTCCGAAGAAAATTAAAGGCATATCCCCCGGAACCTGCTCGTACGCTGTATGAGTAGGTTCTATTTTGTGTTTGACAGATAGGGGGATCTTTCCATGCGGAAATGGCTGCTCGGTGTGTTGTTTGCGTTGCTTTTTACGGGCACGGCTGGCGCGGTCAGTGCGCGCAGTGCGATCGTACTGGATGCACAGACCGGTGCCGTCCTGTTTGAACAAAATGCCGACGAGATCCTTCCCATGGCTTCGACGACCAAAATCATGACCGCGCTGGTGGCGCTGGAACAGGGCGACCTGGACCGCACGTATACGGTCAAAAAGGAATATACGCTGGTAGAAGGCTCGTCGATGTACTTAAAAGAAGGCGAGGAAATCACGCTGCGCGATACGCTCTATGGCCTGATGCTGATGAGCGGCAACGATGCAGCACTGGCCATTGCCGGGGAATGCGGCGGCCTGGAATCCTTTGTGGCTGCCATGAACGACAAGGCGCTCGAGCTCGGTTTGGGCAATACCCATTTTGATAATCCCAATGGACTGGACAGCGCCAATCACCACACCACGGCGCGGGAGCTGGCACAGCTCACCGCTTATGCCATGCAAAATCCGACCTTCTGTGAAATCGTTGGCACGGCCACCTATTCTTCGAATGGCCGCACGATGGTCAATCATAATAAACTGCTGCGTCTTTATCCGGATGCGATCGGCGTCAAAACCGGATATACCAAAAAAAGCGGCCGCTGTTTGGTATCGGCTACCGAACGCAATGGCCGCCGCCTGATCGCGGTCACGCTCAATGATCCCGACGATTGGGACGATCACATCGTCATGTTGGATGTCGCGTTTGCGCAGTTTGAGGAATGCACCCTGCATGAAGCCGGCCAGTCGCTGGGCGAGGTGCCCTGTGCCGGTGGGGACGTGACCACCCTTCCCCTGTCGGCTTCGTCCACGGTCACCGCTTGGCTCACACCGGAAGAACAGGAAGCGCTCGAAACGGTCGTCTATGGCCGTCCATTCGTGTACGCTCCTGCCACGGCCGGAGCGACCTATGGCACCATCGAATACCGGTTGGGTGACCATGTGGTCGCGCAGGATACGCTGGTCTTTGCCGAGGACAGCGCCATGCTGCCCGAACGAAAGAACCGCTTGGAAAAAATCATCGATCAAATCCGCTCCTTTTTCGGGCTGGGCTGATGCCCGCCCGCCGGAGCGCTGTTGTGAGGGAATACTATGAAAGAACGACTGCAAAAAATCATCGCCCAGGCCGGCTTGTGCTCGCGCCGCACGGCGGAAACCTGGATTGCCGATGGCCGGGTCACGGTCAATGGCCGCAAAGCGTCGATTGGCACCCAAGCCGACCCGGCGCGCGACCACATCTGTGTGGACGGCAAACCGCTGGGCCGCAAAGAAGAAAAGCGCTATCTGATGCTCTACAAACCGCGCGGCTATGTGACTACGCTCCACGACGAGCGCGGCCGCAAGGACGTATCCCAGTTGGTACGCAATTACGGTTGCCGTGTCTATCCGGTCGGACGGCTGGACTACGATTCCGAAGGCCTGCTGCTGCTGACCAACGACGGCGCGGTCACCCAGCGGCTGACCCACCCTTCCCACGAGGTGGACAAGACCTATCTGGTTACCGTCCGCGGCGACCTGGCCGGGGTGCCTGGCCTTTCCGAACCCATGGACATCGATGGATATACCATTCAGCCGGCGACGGTATTTATTGTCAGCCTAGGCGAGGGACAAGCCCGCCTTCGTATGACCATCCACGAAGGCCGCAACCGGCAAATCCGCAAAATGTGCGAAAAATGCGGGCTGACCGTGCGGCGGCTCAAGCGCATTTCGGTGGGCGCTATTGAACTCGACCGCGCGCTTGCCCCAGGCAGCTGGCGCGAACTGACCGCCAGCGAGATCGAATATCTGCGCGGCGTGTAAAGCATCCAAAATTTTCAATCCCTTGAATTTTGCATGATTGCCCCGAAAGAACTTGCATTTTTGCGGCAAGCCCGGTAGAATAAACAATAGGAAATTCACAAAGGGAGCGTACTTGATCGTGAACGATCTAATGACCAAAATACAGACCAACCTGTCCGGCTTTTCCAAGGGACAACGCCTGATCGCGCGTTATATTGCCGAACACTATGACAAGGCCGCGTTTATGACCGCCAGCCGGCTGGGTGCGACCGTGGGTGTGAGCGAATCGACTGTAGTACGGTTTGCCACCGAACTTGGCTATGACGGTTATCCCCACCTGCAAAAGGCCTTGCAGGAAATGATCCGCAACCGCCTGACGGCTGTGCAGCGCATGGAAGTCGCCGGAGACCGGATGGGCAACCGCGATGTCCTGGAAACCGTACTGGGGTCGGATGTGGAAAAAATCCGCATGACATTGGACGAATTGGACCGCGACGCTTTCCACCAATCGGCGGATGCCATTGTGCGCGCACGCAGGATCTATATTCTGGGCGTGCGTTCAGCATCGGCGCTTGCCAATTTTATGGGCTTTTATTTTACGCTTTTGTTCGAAAATGTCCGGGTTTTATACACCAACAGCGTCAGTGAAATTTTCGAACAGATCCTGCGCATCGGGCCCGACGATGTCTTTATCGGCATCAGCTTCCCCCGCTATTCCCAGCGCACGCTGTCGGCCATGAAGTATTCCAAGGACCGCGGCGCCAAAGTTATTGCCTTGACCGATTCCCGGCTTTCGCCTTTGACCCGCTATGCCGATCATACCCTGATCGCCAAAAGCGATATGGCCAGCTTTGTCGATTCGCTGGTCGCACCGTTGTCGGTCATCAATGCGCTGATCGTCCAGGTCAGCCTGGGCCGCCAGGAGGAAGTGGAATCGACCTTCAACCAACTGGAGACCATCTGGGACGAATACCATGTGTATGAGACCGTGGAAGATGAATAATCCACTTGCGGAAACGTCAGGTTCCCCTGGCGTTTCCAGTTTTATTTAAGAGAGGTTTTTATACGTTGTCTACTCCAACGATCGCAGTCATTGGCGGCGGCGCAGCCGGTTTGATGGCTGCCGGATTTGCGGCGCAAAACGGCGCCTCGGTCCTTTTGTTTGAAACCAATGCCAAAGTCGGCCGCAAGATCTACATCACCGGCAAGGGCCGCTGCAATGTCACAAACAACTGCGATGTTCCCCAAGTGCTGGCCAATGTGCCGGTCAACCCGCGCTTTTTGTATTCTGCGCTCGGGCAGTTTTCCCCGCGGGATGTGATGGCCTTCTTTGAAGCGCACGGCGTGCCGCTCAAGACCGAGCGCGGAAACCGTGTGTTCCCGGTCTCCGACCGCGCGGCGGATATTGTCGATGCCCTGTTTGCCTTTGTCAAAAAGCAAGGGGTGCAAATCCTGTTTCACAGTGTCCAGCAAATCCTCACCGAAAACGGCGCGGTGCAGGGTGTGGTCGCGGATGGTAAGACCTATGCCGCCGATCGCGTGATTGTGGCAACCGGTGGTGCGTCCTATCCCGCGACCGGGTCCACCGGGGATGGGTATCGATTCGCCCGTGCCCTGGGGCATACGGTGGTATCCCCTCGCCCGTCGCTGGTGCCGCTGACCGAAAAGGGCGATGTGTGCCAGGAAATGATGGGCCTGTCGCTCAAAAATGTACAGGTCACCGCCTATGAGAACGACAAAAAGATTTTTGAGGACTTCGGAGAAATGCTGTTCACCCATTTCGGGGTATCCGGTCCTCTGATCCTGTCGGCTTCGGCCCATATGCGGCATTTCGGAAGCCGCGAATACCGTCTGGCCATTGACCTCAAGCCCGCGCTCGACGAAAAAACGCTCGACAAGCGCCTGCTCGGGGATTTCGAAAAGCACAAGAACAGCGATTTTATCAATGCGCTGGGCGATTTGCTGCCGCGCAAGATGATTCCCGTGGTCGTGCGGCTATCCGGTATCGATCCCCATGGCAAGGTTCACTCGGTGACCCGTGCGCAGCGGCAATCGCTGGTGCGCTTACTCAAAGCCTTCCCGGTCGCGCTTTCGGGTGCTCGTCCGATTTCCGAGGCCATCGTCACCACCGGCGGGGTATCGGTCAAAGAGGTAAACCCCAAGACCATGGAATCGAAAAAAGTTCAAGGATTATATTTTGCGGGCGAAGTGCTCGATGTGGACGCCTATACGGGCGGCTTTAACTTACAGATTGCGTGGGCAACCGGCAGACTTGCCGGTGTGTCCGCTGCGGATGCTACAAAATAAGGGAGAAACGGTTATGAAACGAATTTCTGTTGCCATTGACGGCCCCTCGGGAGCCGGAAAAAGCACAATCGCACGTGCCGCAGCCAAAACCCTTGGGTTCTTGTATGTGGATACCGGTGCGCTTTACCGGGCCATCGGCCTTGCGGTCTGCCGCCGCGGCTATGACGCCTTTGACCGGCAGGAGGTCATTTCGGTGCTGCCGGATATTCAGGTCGAACTGCGGTATCTGCTGGATATGCAGCGTGTCTACTTAAATGGTGAGGATGTGTCCGAACTCATCCGCACCCCACAGATCGCCCAGTTTGCGTCTCGTGTTTCCTCGGTACAGGAAGTGCGCGATTTTCTGCTGGGCATCCAGCGCGACATGGCGGCCAAAAACAGCGTTGTTATGGATGGGCGTGACATTGGTACGGTCATTTTGCCGCAAGCTGATGTGAAAATCTTTTTGACCGCTTCGGCGGAAAAGCGGGCTGAACGCCGCTGCGCTGAACTGCGCGAAAAGGGCCAGGATGTGGAACTCGGCCAGGTGCTTGCCGATATGGCGCGCCGCGATTCGCTGGACGCCGGCCGAGCCGTCGCTCCCCTGCGTCAGGCGCCCGATGCGGTCCTGCTGGACACCAGCGATTTGACGCTGGAAGAAAGCATTGACGCCGTTCTGCGCATCATTCGCAAAGCGCAGGATGTCTAGGAGGTTTCTATATGGCAAAGTATCATCCCTATTTTCAACATATCGCGCTGCCCTGCGTGTCGGCTGCGCTGCATCTGTATTTTGGTTATAAAGTCATCGGCCGGGAGAACATTCCGGAAGGCGGTTGTGTCATCTGTCCCAACCACTCGGATGTCATCGATCCCCCGCTTGTTGCGGCTGCGATGGGCAACTCACACCGCATCCGCCTGATGGCGAAGAAAGAACTGTTTTCGAGCAAATTTTTCGGCGGACTCATTACCTGGCTGGGGGCGTTCCCGGTCGACCGTGACCGCGCGGATATTACCGCCATCAAGACGGCCTTGCAGGCTGTCAAAGATGGCCGGAAACTGATCATTTTCCCGCAAGGCACACGCGACGCCAAGGAAGGCGATGCCAAGGAAGGTGCCGCGATGCTGGCCCTGAAAACTAAGGCTCCCATCGTGCCGGTCTATGTTACCGAGCACAAGCATTTCCGTACACGAGCTCGTGTCGTATTCGGGAAACCTTTCCTCCCCGACCCCAAAACGCGCGACTATGCGGCGGTTTCCGAAGATATTCTGCGCCGCATCTATGAACTGCGCAAGGAGATCCCCTCATGATGGTGCGGGTTGCCAAGACCGCCGGCTTTTGTTTCGGGGTACGCCGCGCGGTGAATATGGCCGAAGAACTGGCCAAACAACACGATGTGCTGTACTGTTATGGTGAGATCATTCACAACACCCATGAGATCGACCGCTTGGCGGCACAGGGCGTGCGCACCGCCCTCACGATCGATGAAATCCCGGATGGTGCCCATGTGCTCATCCGCGCCCACGGCGTGCCGCAATCGGTCTATCAGGCGTTTGCCGCCAAGGGCTGCCAGGTATCGGATGCGACCTGTCCATTTGTTGCCAAAATCCACCGGATCGTTGCGGAAGAATATTCCGCTGGACGGAAAATTATTATTTTAGGCAGCGCGGGACATCCGGAAATTGTCGGCATTGCCGGATGGTGCCAGGAAGCCATGGTCTTTGAAACTCCAGAAGAACTTACTGCGGCATTTTCCGAAGGAAAGCTTGCTTCGGATGATCCTCTGAGCGTGGTTGGCCAAACCACCCTGAATCGGGCGCTTTGGGATATTTCTGTGAAAATTCTGAAAAAAAGGTGTACAAACTGCAAAATATTTGATACAATATGTAATGCGACGGACGAGCGCCAAGCGGAGGCTCGTCTTCTTGCCGGAGAATCGGGATGCATGATTGTGATTGGGGATAAAAAGAGCTCGAACACAAAGAGGCTCTATGAAATCAGCAAAACTCTCTGCCCACATGTGTTCTACATCGAAGATGCGGCCGAATTGAAGGCAGATGAGATTACCCGGTTCGGACACCACGCGGTGGGGATTACCGCAGGTGCTTCCACCCCGGCATGGATTATTAAGGAGGTCAGTAACATGATGAGCGAAGAAATGAAAATTGAAACTGGTGAGGATTTCGCCGCAATGCTGGAGGAATCCCTCAAGTCTATAAAGAATGGAGAAAAAGTAACTGGTACCGTTATCGCTGTTTCGCCGACCGAAGTTCAGGTTGACCTGGGCGCAAAGCAGACGGCATACATCCCGATCGACGAACTGTCCGACGACCCGTCCTACAAGGTTGAAGAGAACATTCATCCGGGCGATGAGATCGAAGCAGTTGTTGTTCGCGTAAACGACGGCGAAGGCCTGATTTCGCTTTCCAAGAAGCGTGTCGATCAGCTCAAGGGCTGGGAGACCATCGAGGCTGCCAAGGAAGAACACACCATCGTAGAAGGTGTTATCGTAGAAGAAAACCGCGGCGGTGTGGTTGCAACTGCATTTGGCGTACGTGTATTCATCCCAGCTTCCCAGACCGGCGTTCCGAAGGATGAGTCCATGGCTAAGCTGGTAAAGACCAAGCAGTCCTTCTATATCACCGAGATCAACCGTCAGCGCAAGCGCGTGGTTGGTTCTATCCGTGCGGTTCAGCAGGAAGCTCGCAAGGCAGCTGCTGAGAAGATCTGGGAGACCATCGAAGTTGGCAACGAGTACGAAGGCACTGTTAAGAGCCTGACCTCTTACGGCGCATTCGTTGACATCGGCGGCGTAGACGGCATGATCCACATCTCCGAACTGTCCTGGGGCCGCATCAAGCATCCGTCTGAGGTTGTTTCGATTGGCGACACCGTAAAGGTTTACGTCATCGGCCTGGACAAGGAGAACAAGAAGATCTCCCTGGGTTACAAGCGCGAAGAGGACAATCCGTGGAACATCTTCACCTCGCAGTATGCTGTTGGTGATACCGCAAAGGTTAAGATCCTGAAGTTTATGCCGTTTGGTGCATTTGCAGAGATCGTTCCGGGCGTTGACGGCCTGATCCACATCTCGCAGATCGCTGACCATCGCATTGCAAAGGCAGACGAGACCCTGTCGGTTGGTGAAGAAGTCGATGCAAAGATTATCGACATCAACGACGAAAAGAAGAAGGTTTCCCTGTCCATCCGTGCTCTGCTGACTGGCGAGGGCGACGAGGAATAATTCTTTCCCTGAAATGCAAAACAGCGCAGGTTATAAAACCTGCGCTGTTTTTTTATCCCCGTGTGCCCTTATTAGGACACACGGGGATTCCGTTTTATTTTGTGCACACTTTATAAAGCTGGATGACAACGGTCGGCAAAACTGCCAGAGCGGCTACGATTCCAAGCCATTGTACCGAACCTTCGGCCACTTGGAACAGACCATTCAGTCCGGGGATGAACAACACCGCAGCCAACAGCAAGACCCCTGCCCCAAACGCGAGCAGGCTGGCAGGATTGCTGCGCAAACCAAGCTGGAATACCGACTTCTCTCCCCGGCAGTTAAAGCCATGGAACAGCCGCGCCAGCGTCAGGGTCGCAAAGGCTAATGTCATTGCCATATTTGCGCCCCCACCTCTCAGGCCGATGAAATAGGCTCCCATGGTTACGCTGGCAATCAAAATACCGTACACCAAAATCCGTCGTAGTAGACTCGGTGTTAAAATGGGCTCCTTGGGATCGCGTGGCTTATTTCCCAGAAGGTCGCCGGTAGCCGGTTCCATGCCAATTGCAATGGCCGGCAGCGAATCGGTCAACAGGTTAATAAACAACAGGTGCACCGGCGCAAAGGGTGCCGGAAGCGCCAAAATTGAGGTCAGCAGTACGCACAGGATGCCCGCCATGTTGCCGGACAGAAGGAAATTGATCGCATTTTTGATGTTGGTATAGACCCCGCGGCCATTGACGACCGCGCCGACGATCGTTGCAAAATTATCATCGGTTAGGATCATAGATGCTGCGTCCTTGGAAACCTCGGTGCCGGTAATGCCCATGGCAACGCCGATATCGGCTGCCTTGAGGGCAGGCGCATCGTTGACGCCGTCGCCAGTCATGGAAACAATCTTCCCGCGCCGCTGCCATGCCTGCACAATGCGAATCTTATGCTCGGGCGATACACGGGCATATACGGCGATATGCTCTAACTTTTCATCCAGTTCGGCGTCGGTCATTGCGTCCAGCTCGACGCCCGCGACTGCGGTATCCCCTTCCTCCAAAATGCCGATCTGCCGGGCAATGGCAGACGCGGTAATCTTATGGTCGCCTGTAATCATAATCGTTCGAATGCCGCCCCGCTTGGCGTCTGCGACGGCCTGAATCGCTTCGGGCCGCGGCGGGTCGATCATGGAGATGAGTCCCAGGAAAGTAAATCCCGATTCGTCTTCCAAGGTCAGCGGCCGAACTTCCGGCAAGGTCTTGCAGGCAAAGGCCAGCACCCGCAAGCCTTCTTGGGAAAGCTGCAAATTGATTTGCTCAATTTGGGCCCGCCATTTTTCGGTCATGGGTTCGGGTCCGCGGGAGGTCATCACGTAATGTGACCGGTCCAGCAGCACGTCCATGGCACCTTTGGTATACAGCGTCGGCGTTCCGTCAATTTCATGGAGCGTGCTCATGAGCTTGCGGTCGGAATCAAAAGCCAACTCTTGCAGCCGGGGATGCTGCGCCCGGTAGGCGTTTTCCTCCACACCCAGACGGTCGCCGATCATAACCAGCGCGATCTCGGTCGGATCGCCAATGGCGGCGCCGGTCTGCTCGTCGGTGGTCGCATCGCTGGCCAACAGCGCTGCTTTGAGCAGCAATCGCTGCACATCGTTGGCCAAGTTCAGATGTTCCTGGTCGAGCAGCTCCCCATCGGCATAGATCTTTTGCGGGGTCATTTTGTTTTGGGTCAGGGTGCCGGTCTTATCCGAACAGATGACCGACACTGCGCCCAACGTTTCGACGGCTTTCAGTTCTTTGATGATGGCATGCTGGCGGGCCATTTTTTGCGTTCCCATGGCCTGCACGATGGTCACAATCGAGCTGAGCGCTTCCGGGATGGCGGCCACAGCCAGCGCAACCGCAAACATCATGGAATCCAAAACCGCCGGCATGGTGATCTCTCCTGCATGATACAGGGTCAGGGCAAACACGCCCACACAAATCACCAAAATAATTGCAGCCAAGCGGCGACTGAAGTCATCCAAACTCTGCTGAAGCGGCGTCTTTCGCTGCTGGGTCTGGTTCATCAGCGCTGCGACTTTGCCGAGTTCGGTCTGCATGCCGGTCGCCGTTACCACAACCACAGCCCGGCCATACGTGACCAGCGAACCGGAAAACACCATATTGCGCCGGTCCCCCAATGCGACTTGGTCCCCGGCAATCACATCCTGTGTTTTTTCCACGCTTTCGCTCTCACCGGTCAGCGCACTTTCATTGACCTTGAGCGAAAAATTTTCCAAAATCCGGCCATCGGCAACGACCAAGTCCCCGGCTTCCAGTTCGACAATGTCGCCGGGTACCACCTGCGCCGAAGGGATCACCTGGCGCACGCCTTGCCGGATCACCTTGGCGCTGGGGGCTGACATGGACTTCAAACCTTGCAGCGACTTCTCAGCTTTGCAGTGCTGCACGGTGCCCAAGACTGCGTTGAGCAGCAGCACGGCAAAAATTACGATCGTACTCTCTACATTGCCGGATACCATGGAAATCAGGGCCGCTGCCAGCAAGATGATAACCAGTAGGTCTTTGAACTGCTCCAAAAAGACCTGGACAATCGATTTTTTCTTGCCTTCTTGCAGTTCATTGGGGCCATATTTCTGGATGCGCTCGGCCGCTTGCGCGGCATCCAGGCCCGTCCGAGAACTTTGCATCTGCTGCAAAGTTTGGTCGGTAGTCTGTCGATAAAAAAATGATTCCATCGCGTTTCCCCTTCTTTTTTGTTTTATTATACGCTGCCGTATCAGGAATCAAACGCGGCATAAAAAAAGACTTTTGTGAAACGTCCTGCCTCTAACAGGACGTTTTCACAAAAGTCTTGTAACCGCTTTGCATCGGCGATCGCTACCAGATCACAAATGGATCGGGATGTTGATAGCAATCCTTCGAACTACTCCCTCTTGGAAACGTGTTTCCATTATATCCTTTCTGTTCCTAGTTGTCAACGGCTTTTTTCCATCTTCTATTCTGTATCTGCCACGCATATCCTTCCTTTGGGGAGGTGGTATCGGATGCGGCGGATCAACTGGCGTGCCTGGCTGATTCTTTTGCTCCTGTGCAGCTTGGGATGCACCTGGATTTTTTTGCGTCTGCTGCGTCCCATTGTGCTGGAATATGCACAAAATCTGGTGCAGCAAACCGCCTCCTACGCCATTCACGATACGCTGACCGATGTAATTTATCAAAACCGCGCCCAATACGAAGATCTGGTCACGCTGGAGCGGGACAACGAAAATCAGGTCACGGCACTGAAAACCGACACCATCTTGGCCGATTATCTCAAGGTGCAGCTTTCCCGCGCAGCGTATGACGCGCTCAATACTCTCGAACAGGGCGGAGTGGACATCCCGCTCGGGTCGGTCTTCTTCCCCACTCTCTTTGCCGGGCGCGGGCCTACTATTCATGTCGGTGTGGCCTCGCTGGGATATGCAGACGCTGATTTTATCAGCGCCTTTACCTCGGCCGGCATCAACCAGACCCGCCATCAGATTTTGCTTGAAATCCAGGCTGACGCGCGGCTGATGACCGCCATGGGCGGCTGTGATGTCAGCATTACCAACCGCATGACAGTTACCGATACGGTCATTGTCGGCACGGTGCCGGATTCTTATACCTACATCGACGACACCGAACAAAGCCTACTTGGCAAAATCAACGATTACGCCGAATAAAACCCAAAGGCGCCCTCCCTATGGAAGGGCGCTTTTCTTATGCGGTCTGCACGTCCCTGCGGCGCATCCAGCTGATCCCGCATGCGCAGGCCAACAGGAAATAAAACAGCGACATACACACAAAGAGTCCCGCGCTGCATTGCATGGGCTCGGTTGGGTTGTGCGAACACATAGATAGCGGCAGCAGGGAAAAAGGAAAGTATACGCCAAATCCTTTGACCAGCACTGCAATCCCCAGGAAGCCGCCGCCAATGCCGCAGGCGACCGGTACCGCAAACGACCGTATGACGAGTGCCACACAGAGCAGCACCGCCGTCTGTACGATCAGACTACACCAGCCGCGCACCAGCCAAAACACCAGCGCGAGCGGGATTGGCGCTGTGAGCCCCGCAACCTTGCCCGACAGCACAAACAGGATGCCGATGAACAGCTGGGTCAAGCCGGTCAGCATGGATACTACGATGATCTTACTCATCCAAATCTGCGCCCGGGACACTGGCATGGTCATCACTAAGTTCCAGTTGCGGTTCAAATGCTCCAACCGGCAGACATAGGCACAGTATACCCCCGTGAGAGCGGGCGCAAAGAGCGTGCAGTAAAACAGCGCATGCTGGGTCCAGAGCGAATACCACTGGTCCTGCAAAATCGACAGGTTGCCCAGATAATTGGCGGTGCCAAATCCCGCAGATAGCAGCGGCAAAAACAGCATGGCCAGCCAGATACACGAACGCCGCAGCTTCATTATTTCGGCTCGAATGGAACGCATCATATCCCCTCACACCTCCTTGCGCACAAACATCCAGCGTCCAATCGCATACAGCAGGACAAAGATAACGACGATGCACAGCATCCCCTGCCAGTCAAATGCCGTGAAATAATAATCCACCACCCGGGTATCCGGGTCCCAATCCACGGCAGACACATAAAGGATGCCATAGTAGGCCCAGACAAACAGCCGCTGCAAGCTCTGTGGGAAAAACAGCGAAAACAAGCCGACCAGCGCCCCGAGCAGTCCCAGCAGCATGCCGATCATCTGGTTTTGTATCAGCAGGGACAAAATCAATTGAATGAGCAAAATGGTCAGGGTCACGCTCCAAGTCGCCAGCAGATGCTTTCCGATCTGATCCCAGGGCGGCGCTCCCAAAAAGCCCTGATACAGTCCAAAAATCACGACAGCTACCGTCTGCATTACAACCATCCAGGTCATGGTCCAGGCGGCACACAGGAACTTGGCGTCAAACAGGGCTCCGGTGCGCTGTATAGTTTCCAGCAGCTTGAGCGTCTGCCCTTTGTGCTCAATGTCCGCAATGCGGGACGCAACCACAGCCGCGATGATTGGCGTCATCATGGCATTGAGTATCGGAAAATTATACAGGATGCTCGCCCAGCCTTGCGCGAGTTCTTTCGCATCTGCATTGCGAAGCGAATACAGACCCCAGGTAAGCTGTGCGGCCAGCATCAGCAGCGGTGCCAGCCATATTTTTCGGCGGCGGCATTTATAAAATTCCATTCGCAGTGCTTTCATAGACTTGCCGCCTTTCCGCCGGTCAGCTCTAGGAAAATATCCTCCAAACTGTTTTCCCGCAGTTCCAGACGCAGCAAATCGATCCCCTGCCCCACCAGGGCACGGCCCACCTGCCGCACCGCTGCATCCTCCAAATCGGGCAGCAGCAGATAGTCTTCCTGGACTTCGGATTGAATCCCCATGCGGCTCAGCCATTCCCCGGCAACGGCATTGTTGCTGGTGCGCAGCGCCAGATTGCGCCGGCTGCGCGCGTGCAGGCGCTCCAGCCTGTCTTGAAACACCAGTTCACCGTTGGCAATGATGCCCACCACATCGGCCATTTGGTCAATTTCGCTGAGCAAGTGGCTGGACACCAGTACAGTCATGCCAAACTGTTTGGGCAGCTCGCAGATGAGTTCGCGCATCTCCTGGATGCCGGCCGGGTCCAAACCATTGGTCGGCTCATCTAAAATCAGCAGCTTGGGGAATCCCAGCAGCGCGCTGGCCAGCCCCAACCGCTGTTTCATGCCGAGTGAATAATGCGCAACCTTTTTATCCTTCTGTCCGGTCAGCCGCACGATTTGCAGCACCTCGGCAATATTCCGTTCGGGTGCGCCGCGCAGGGTCTGCACGATGCGTAAGTTTTCCTCGCCCGTCAAATGGCCGTAATAGCTCGGACTTTCGATCAGACTGCCCACATCCCGCAGGATGGACAGCCGGTTCTTGGCCGTCAGCGGCTGGCCGAATACCGTGATTTGTCCGGCGGTCGGATGGGCCAGTCCCAAAATCATTTTGAGTGTAGTCGATTTGCCTGCGCCATTGGGTCCCAAAAATCCGTAGACCGTGCCTTCCGGCACCGATAACGCCAACTCCCTGACCCGCATCGCATCGCCATACCGCTTGCAGAGCCCTTGTGTTTGTACGATCTCCATGTCGATCTCCTCCTTTTGGCTTTATCATACCGGACCTTCCTTACGTGTACATGAAGGCAACCTTACGTTTGCCTTACTTTTTATGGCTCGTTCCTTACAGAGGACGCAAATTGTGTTATGATAACAACGGGAGGGACCAAAACCATGTCTTATAAAATTCTCTTGGTCGATGATGAACCCGCCCTGCGACACATGGTGCGGGACATCTTATTGGCCGAACAATATATTGTTTTTACGGCAGCGACCTGTGTCGAAGGCGCGGCGGTGGCGGCCGCCGAACAGCCGGATGCAGTGCTGCTCGATGTGATGCTGCCTGACGGGGACGGTTTTTCGCTGTTTCAGCGCTTGCGGCAGGAACGCGATGTGCCGGTGCTATTTTTATCCGCCCGCGACGAAGATGAGGCGCGGCTGCGCGGCCTGGGGCTGGGCGCGGATGACTACATCACCAAACCCTTTCTGCCAAAGGAACTTTGCCTGCGGCTGGCCGCCGTTTTGCGCCGCGTCTATGGGCAAAAGCAGACCGCCTCTTTGACACTTGGTCGCCGTACGGTCGATTGGGGCACCGGAACGGTGTCGGGCGGTGCACAGCCGGTGTCGCTGACCGCCAAAGAATATGCCTTGCTGCACAAACTATGGTGCAACCGCGGCAACATTGTGACCATTGACGCGCTGTGTGCCGCGCTTTGGGAAGGCACACTCGTAGGGTATGAAAATACACTGATGGTGCATATCCGCCGGCTGCGGGAAAAGATCGAAGACGACCCATCCCATCCGCGTTATTTGCTGACCGTGCGTGGGCTGGGCTACCGTTTGGCGCCGGAGGGGACCTCATGAAACAGGCAACCATCTTTTTCCGCACAGTCATGCTCATCGTTCTGGCCATTGTGGTCACAATCGGGCTGTTTTTTGTGAGCCTGCTGTCCTTTGTCCTGTATTCGGCGGGACAAACCCAGTCCTGGAACGCACCGATGCGGTCGATCTCCGACGCGCTTTCGTGCGATGCGTCCAACCATTATACCTTCACCGGGCAGGAACTGTTGCAGCAGCAAGACCTTTGGGCCATGCTGATTGATCCGGATGGCGTTGTGGTCTGGTCGGAAGCCAAGCCGCCCGAAGTCCCCACCACCTATTCCCGCAATGACATTGCCGCGTTTACGCGGTGGTATCTCTGCGATTATCCGGTGCAATGCCAAGTGCGGGACGATGGCTTGCTTGTCGTGGGCGCTCCGCAGAACACGACTTGGAAATACACCTTTGAATCTTCACTCGCCAGTTTGAATGTTCTCTTTTGGGGCGGTCCGCTGTTTTTTCTGCTCAGTATCAGCATGGTGGTATGGTTGTGTTCTCTTCTGCTGCGGCGCTGGTTCCGCGCCGAACAGAAGCAGCGCGACCAGGCGCGCGCCGACTGGGTCAGCGGCGTTTCGCACGATATCCGCACCCCGCTGAGCATGGTCATGGGGTATGCCAGCGAACTGGAGCAGGACCCTTCCCTATCGGCGGCGCAGCGGAGTAAGGCGTCTGTCCTGGTCCGGCAAAGCCAGCGCATCAAAGAACTGGTCAATGACCTCAATCTCACCATGCGGCTGGATTATGCCATGCAGCCGCTGCGCAAAACCACACTCTATCCGGCAGCGCTGGTGCGCCAAGTCGCTGCCGAGGTCCTCAACAGCGGTCTGGACCCGCGTTTTTCCCTGTCGGTCGATATTGCGTCTTCTCCAATGCCGCCGCTGGAAGCCGACCGGTTCCTGCTATGCCGGGCGCTGTATAATCTGGTGGGCAACTGCATTCAGCACAATCCAGACGGCTGCGCCATCACCCTTGGGGTCAAGTTGCAGGAAAAGACCTATGTGCTGTGGGTGACGAATGATGCCCCGCATTCCACCGGTGCTGCGCCCCAGCCCAATGCCTATGGGATAGAAGCCGATGGCGGAGCGGCCCATGGAACCGGACTCAAGCTTGTCGGGCAAATCGCACGCGCCCATGGCGGGCGTGCCATTTTTCATGTGACCGAAGCCGCCTATTGCTGCGAAATTCATTTGCCGGTAAAGCGGCATTAAAAAACCCCCGCTACAAGCGGGGGTTTTCTTATGCGTGATTCTGTTTGACCGTGCCGCCGCTTCGTTTGACGATATACACCGGACGGTTTTTATTTTCCATATAATCCTTGGTGATATACTGCCCCACAATGGACAAAAAGATAAATTGCAGTCCGCTTAAAAGCAAAAGCACATCGACCACAACCGCCAGCCCATTGACCGTACCAGCCCAAATCAGGCCACGCACCATGAGGCCCATTCCAAACAGAAAGGCGGCCGCAACCAAAACCAGGCCAATTACACCCACCAAAGTGATAGGCGCCGTGGAAAACGAAAAAATCCCTTCCAGCGCATACCGGAACAGGCTGCGCAGATTCCATTTGGTCTCCCCGGCTGCCCGCGGGGTATTGTGGAACGGAATCCACTTGGTATCAAACCCGACAAAGGAGAACAGACCTTTCATATAGCGGTTGTACTCCTGGCACTGCAGGATGGCCTGCACCATTGTGCGGCTCATCATGCGGAAATCTCCGGCGCCATCGCGCATTTCCAAGTTGCAAATTCGGTCCATCAGTCGGTAAAAGGCACGCGAAAGGAAATTGCGCATTTTGCCTTCCCCTTCCCGGTCCTGCCGGAACCCGGCGCAGCAGTCATATCCCTCGTCCCGGACGACCCGGTACATTTCGGGCAGCAAGGACGGCGGATGCTGCAAATCGGCATCCATAATCACACAATAGTCGCCCTGTGCGTTTTGAAGCCCAGCATACATAGCCGCTTCCTTGCCAAAATTGCGCGAAAAGGATAAGAACCGACAGCGGGTGTCCTGCGCCACCAGGCTTTGCAGAATGTCCAGCGTATGATCGCGGCTGCCGTCGTCGATAAACAGAAATTCTCCCTGCACCTGCGGCATGCCGGCAAAAATTTTGCAAATCTCCTGATAAAAGAGCGGCAAAACCTTTTCTTCGTTATAGCAGGGTACAATGATACTGATCTTATCCATCTCATGCACCCTCACTGGCAAAAATCTTATACTTGCACAGCACATAATTGCCTACCACCGTCACCACGCTGACCAGCAGCTTGGCTGGGATGGGCAGGATGTGCAAACAGTCGATCGCGACCCACAGGCAGGCGCTTTCGACCGCTAAGGTCAGCAGCCGGGCTGCGGCGAACGAGAAAAATTCCCGACCGACCGCATTTTCCGAACGAAAGACCCATTTGCGATTCATCCAATAGGCGGCAACCACCGCGCCGCACCAAGCCAGACCATTGGCGACCAGATAGTCCAGATGCAGCGCCAGGAACGCCGCATACAGCACATAGTTGACCGCTGTGGTCACACCGCCGGATATGATGTAACAACCCAGTTCACGTTTTTGTTCCATTTTTCCGTTTCTCCTTTCGTCGATACCATGTAAAACCAAACAGGACAAAGGCAAGCAGGCTTACGCCATATCCTACTTGTTGTCCCGGTGGTGTAAACTCCAGCCGTATCGTATGCCGGCCAGCTGTGAGCTTCGCCCCTACAAAAGCCAGATTCACCCGCTCAATGGGTGTTTCCTGGTTATCGATAAACAGCTGCATGCCATGTTGCAGCGGAATGGAGGTCACCAAATACCCGTCTTCTTCCATGGTCAGACTGCCGGATACAATCGCCTGTTCGGAGGAATCCTCGATTGGCCCGATCTCCTGTTCGGTCAGAAGATCAAGCGGGCATTGCTGCCAGCGAAGATCGCGGATGGTATACTCTCCTTTTGTGAGGGTGATGCGCAATTCGGATATGCCTTCTGCCCCTGAAATTTGATAATGAAAATGGTCATTGCCATTGGGATAAGGTGCTGCGGCATTGGAAAGCCGGTTTCGAATGCCATTGATCGTAATCTCGACCGCGCGCCGCGTATGGTTTTCCACCGTGAAATCCAGCAGCAAGATCCGGTCGGCGGGCAAGCCCTCCGAGGATAGCGAAATGGTACTCTCCTTCGTCACATGCAGGCGGTATCCATTTTCGGTTTCTTCCACCTGCACGCTGTCCGGCCAGTCGATGGTGTCCAGTGACGGCTGCACGGTTTGGATGGATGCGGTTTGCTCCTGCACCGAGGCTTCGGGCACAATGGTGTGGGTCGTGATGGCTTCCAGCTGCTCGGTCTCGTCCAGTATGTCAAACTGCTCCTGTCCCATGACCTCTGTGGTCCCATAGGCAATGGGCAAAACCGATGGGTTTTCGGCCAGCACGACGTTATCGCGCTGCTCGATGACCGTATAGCCGGCCGGGACTTTGCTGGCCGGTGTCTGGATATACCGCACCCCCATCAGCCGCAGCAAAAATGGATTGCTTTCCGCGATCATGGCCGTACGGTTGTTAACCCGGATGGGCGTCTGCAACACATCGAAAAACACCGTGTTATAGGCGCTGTTGGTCACCGAAGAATACATGGTGCTTTTTTTCTGCCCGGCAAAATCCAGCCGATTGCATTGATCGAGCGGAGCTTTCAGGCTGTCAAACCGATAGCGGGTATCCTGATAGACCTGCTGATACTCCCCGGCTGAAAATGCGGGCGCTTCTCTTTGTACGGCAAAATCTTCGGTCCGGGAGATTTGGATGGACAGCACATACGGCAGCACCAACAAAAGGCCATACCAGGCAGGCTGCCGCACATACCGCGTACACCCCATGAATCCCATCACCAGCAGCACATCGGCAGCCAACCAGGGCAGCCTGTCCGCGTTTAAATACGGGATGAGTGCGCCGAGCAGCACGATGCCAGGCCACAGCCGAGCCTGAATTTCCCGCTGGAACACAGCGCGCAGAATGCAAACTGTATGGAGCACCAGCAGCGGCAAAAACGGGATCAGGATCTTGGGCCGGGTATACAGCGTGCCATTGAGCAGATAGGACGCCAGATTCCAGACCGTGACCACCAGATAGACGATGCTGTCCCGCCGGAAACGCCGATAGGCCAATCCCAACAGCAAGGCATACAGACAGATCGCAGTCAGTCCAATGCCGTAATTGCTATACAGCAGCCCTTTGAGCGTCAGATTGGGCGCCAGGATGTCCACAAGCCCGCCCCCTGTCGATGCGCGGCGATGCTCTAAGATCGCAAGGCCAGTGGGAAGCAGGAGCATGGCGGCCATGGCAGTCCCTAAAATCGTGGTGCTCAGATATTTTTTCCAAAACCGAAGGTTTCCCTCCTGCTGATACCAATACCAGCCCGCGATGAGCATACAAGCCGGGGCATAGTAAAAGCTATGGATGCAGATGAGGAAGAACCATAGAGGCAAGACGTGCATTTTTCCTTTTCGTATCGTCAGCAACGCAGCCAGGAAAAACGGCAGGAAATTGACAAACATGATTTGCCGGTGCAAATGAAAAAAGCAGGCGGCACTCAAGAACAAACCACTGCCCAGAAAGGCCCAGAACGGTTCCAGCTTGTGGCTTCGCAGCAGCGCATAGCACAGCAGCGTCGCAGCGATATAGCCCACGATTAGATACAGCGGCACCAAAATGGTCATCGGGACCTGCGGCAGCAGGCAGCCAAGCAGGATATCCGGCCGAAAGTATCCATAGTATGCAAACTGATACCCATTGGTCCCTCCACCCAGCGGCAGAAACGCCGGGGCGAGCGTATGCTGCTGGATGCACTCGGTCCGAATGGTCTCCGCTAAGGCAATATGTTGACAATACCAGTCAATCTCCGACCCAAACAGCAAACCAGATGACGTCAAAAGGGATAACCATAGCGCAATCAGTCCGATTAGCAGCATCGGATACCCCCATTTGAAAAACCGGCGCATGGCATCTCCCCTTTCTTTCGGTTGTCCATTTGTTTGAACCATATGGAAGTATACCACAGATATCTTGAAAATTCTACGGCTCAAAAACAAAAGAATTCTTAAGATTTTCCAAAGAGGCTGAAAAATCTTGTATAATAAAGACGGTTCCGAAAGGAGTGCTCGTATGCAAACAAGCCAAATCTTAGTGGTGGATGACAACCCGGAAATCCGTGAAATTTTACAGATCCTTCTTTCTGCCGAGGGGTTTTCCGTCCAGCAGGCATCCGATGGAATGTCGGCGCTGCAATGGGTCCAGACCCAGGATTTTGATTTGATCATCCTGGATGTTATGATGCCCGGACCGGACGGTTATCAAACTTGTCAGCGCATCCGGGCATCCAGCAATGCTCCTATCTTGTTTTTAAGCGCCAAATCGCAGGAGAACGATAAGCTGCAAGGCTTTCTCAACGGCGGCGACGATTATCTGTCCAAACCCTTTTCTTCCAATGAGCTGATTGGTCGGGTCAAGGCATTGCTCCGCCGGTATCAAGTCTATCGCGGGAAAAAACCGGCCTCTCCCCTGCTTCAGGTGCGGCATGTTTCGGTCGACCCTGCTGACCATACCGTTCTGGTGCATGGCCAGCCGGTGGCTCTGACCGATACCGAATACGCGCTTCTCCTCCTCTTGCTGCGTCATCCGGGGCAGATCTTTTCTCCGGCGGCTGTTTATGAGCAGGTCTGGGGCGAACCGTTTTATGCCGGGGCCAACAATACGGTCATGGTGCATATCCGCAATCTGCGCAAAAAAATCGAGGAGGACCCCAAACATCCCGTCATCCTCAAAACCGTATGGGGAAAGGGTTACTGCTGTGAAAAACTGGGTTAAGCATTGGAGCCTGCGCAAGCAGCTTCTGGCGGTATTGGCGCTGGCCGGATTGTGCGCTACGTTTGTGTTCTGTACCCTTTGGGGTCAGGAATACCGCTTTTGGCGGTTTTGTCAACGGTTTCCGTCGATTTCCTGGGATGAAGAAGCTTTTGCGCAAACGCTGCGTGAACATGCCAAAGACATCACCATCCCGGAGGAAGGAGAATCCGACCCCAAACTGGATGCTTTTTTTGAGCTGCGGGACGACTATACTGCCGTCAATCTCTATTCGATGGAGGACGGCCTGTTTTTATGCGGGGCTATGCCTCGCATCCTTCAAGATATCTCCACGCGCGGCCTGTTTGATATTGGTTATTCGGTGACCAACGGCCGCGCCGAAATGTATTACTCGGAAATTTTAGAATTTCAAAATTGCACAGTGGAGGCTATCATTTACTCCTATCATCGAGTCAAGACCGTGTATCCTTATTTGGGCGTCTGCCTACTGCTGGGCATCCTGACGTTTTTGTTTCCAGTTTTGTGGTTCATCCACCGGAAAATCCAGCAAATTTCCCGTCTCAAGGAAAGCATTTTGACCATGGCATCCGGCGATTTGACCCAGCCGGTTCCCGACTGCGGCGGGGATGAAATCGGCATTTTATCGCAGGAGCTGGACCAGTTACGGCTTGCCCTAGATGAAAATATTCAGATGGAGACCCAAAGCCGCAAGGCCAATCAGGATTTGATTGCTGCCATGTCCCACGATCTGCGCACGCCGCTCACCATCCTGACCGGTTATCTGGAGATTTTAAAGCTGGGACACGGCAATCCCGTTCAGCACGCAGAATATCTGGACCGCTGTTTGCGCAAAACCCAGGACCTCAAAGCAATGACCGATAAAATGTTCGAATATGCCCTGGTATTTTCCGATCACATTGAGCCGCACTTTGCACCGTTTTCGATTGCAGACATCGAAAAAGATCTGTCGGAGCACTGTGATTTTATCGAACTGGCCGGGTTTACCGTGCATAGTGACCTCCCACCGATTGCTGGTACGGTCTTAGCCGACGAAACCATGCTCAAGCGGGTGTTTGTGAATTTGTTCTCTAATATCCTCAAGTATGGCGACAAACAAACCCCGGTATCGATTGTATGTTCTGTGGAACAGGCGCAGCTGAAAATCTCTTTTTCGAATGCCATTCGTTCCCACCGAGAGAAAATGGAAAGCAACCGGATCGGTTTGAAAAGTGCACAGGAGATCCTTTCCCTGCACCATGGCTCGCTCTATTACACCGAAGAAAACCAGATGTTTCTGTTATTTTTGTCGCTGCCCATACAAGGCAGCACACTCGATCACAAGGCATAAAAAAAGCCCCGCCAAGCGGCGGGGTGCTTTTTTTCTTAATAGTTTTGTGCGCGGAGCTGGAAATATGCCTGCGGATGTGCGCAAACCGGGCAAACTTCCGGCGCCTTCTGGCCAATGTGGATGTGACCGCAGTTGGAGCAATGCCACATCATATCGCCATCGCGGGAGAATACCAGGCCGCCTTCGATATTTGCCAGCAGCTTGCGGTAACGCTCCTCATGCTCCTTCTCGATCTTGCCCACGCTCTCGAACAGGAACGCGATGTGGTCAAATCCCTCTTCGCGTGCTTCCTTGGCAAAGGTCGCGTACATGTCAGTCCATTCGTAGTTCTCACCGGCAGCGGCATCCTTCAGGTTGTCCATCGTCGACGGAATGCCGTCATCGTGCAGAAGCTTGAACCAAATCTTTGCGTGCTCCTTCTCATTGTGAGCCGTTTCTTCAAAAATCGCGGCCATCTGAACATAGCCGTCCTTCTTAGCCTTGGATGCGTAATACTGATATTTGGTATGTGCCTGCGATTCGCCAGCGAATGCAGTCATCAAATTTGCTTCGGTCTTGCTGCCCTTTAACTGTGCCATAAACATTGCCTCCATTCGTCATGTCTGAAATTCTTAGATAAGAATAATTCTTATTTGTCTCTAGTATATTCGATCGCACGCAAAAAGTCAAGCGATTTTCTCTTTATTTTTCTCCACATACGAAAAAAATATATGATTTTTCTTGTGAATAATGCCGAAGCAATCGGGATATGATAAAAGCACACCAAACAAAAGGAGGCATTTCAAATGGATAAGTGTCAAGCAAACAAGGCGATCCGCTGTACGGTGACCCAATGCGCAAACCATTGCACCACCAGCGACTACTGCGCGCTGGATACCATCACGGTTGGTACCCATGAAACCAACCCGACGCAGTGCAAGTGCACAGACTGCGAGTCTTTCTGCTGCAAATAAAAAAGAAGAGCGTCTGCCCGACCAAAAGATCGTGCAGACGCTCTTTTCTATACCTTGCAAAAAGTGTATGGTTTCGACAGCATTCGACTGCGTTTCTTGTAAGTTTATGTTATACATAAGAGGTAAATTCTTTCCATAAATGGAGGTGCCTCTGATGTCGCCTGAGAAAAAACGTTGGCTTCTTCCCATCATCCTGGCTTGTACCACGGTGCTGTTTGCCATTCTGTTCTTTCAGGCCAGCGCCCCAGATACCCCTTCGGTCTCTGCGGACACTGTCACCGCTTATCAAGAACAGATTGACGAACTGGAAGCGCAAAACGCGCAGCTGCAATCGGAAATCGATACCCTAACCGCGGAAAATGCGACACAAGCGACCGAGCTGGACAACCGGCAAACGCAAATCGATGACTTGACCGCCAAAAATGCCGAGCAGGCCACCGAGCTTGCCAATCGCCAAACCCAGATCGATGATCTTTGGGCGCGTGTGGACGCGGCGCAGAAAAACTTAGATGCCGCTTATGCCCAAGTAGAAGCGCGGCAAACCACTTCTTCTGCCTCGGCTGCGCAGCCCTCCAGTGGGCAAAGCACTTCCCAGACCGTCTACATCACGAACACTGGTTCCAAATACCATCGCGCCGGCTGTCAATACTTACGGCAATCGCAAATTGCCATTTCGCTGGAAAAGGCCAAGTCGCAAGGATACACCGCTTGTTCCCGCTGTTTCTAAGCAAAAAACCCGTCCATTTTTGGACGGGTTTTTGTGTGTTTAAGCGGTGTAGATGTCAACGGTTGCCGTAGCATCGTCAATGTTCACTTCGTAGCCGCCCAGAACAGTAAACGCTTCGGCCGGAATCCAGGTCCGGTATGCGTCATCGACATAGGGGGCGCAGCCCAGAGAGGTCGGGGATGTCATGCCGATCATACCGGTCTCCGGTGCAGCCGCCGAAACATAGCTGTCGCTGCCGATGGTAACTGTCATCGTGCGCGTATCATTCGTCATGGTTGCCGACTGGGTTTCCTCGTCCCATGTAACCGTGCAGCCCAGCGTCTCTGCCACGGTGCGCATGGGTACCATCACAACATCATTTTTGCGAACTGCCTTTTCATCCCCCAAGGCCATGTCGTGGTCCAACACGATGCTGTACTGCGAAGGCTTTTCGGTATCACTCTCTTCCCGGATCAGGACCAGCTTGCTGGCATAGGTCTGGCCCGGATAGCTCTCCAATACCGTACTGTACCAGGCAAATACACGGTCGCCCTTCTGAATATCCTGCAAAGTAACCTGTTCCTTGGTGTACAGCGACGAAAGAGTGGTGTCCTGATTGGCGCTGATGTACATCGAGCCGTCGCTCGTTAAAAATCGGATTCCATCGTCCGTCGTTTCGATCTCGCCGACATTATACAGCATCGCACAGCCTGCATCCTGCGGCACATTATACACAATCGCCTCTGCGGTTGTCTGCGGCGGGATGGATGATGTCATGGCCGGAGAATGGAACGCATAGATCGAGTCGCCTTCCTTCAGATCGGTCCAGTTGCCGGGAATGCCGGAGCCGCTATCGAGCAAAATGGTAGAAGTATCGATCTGAAGCAAAATTTCGCCTTCTGCCTGGCTGCGAATCAAGATCTGAGATGGTGTATCGTTTTCGGTCTTGATGGAAACGATCGTACCATAGGCCAGCTCACGGTCTGCTGCCTGCATCGCCGTTTCGCCACTCTGTGCAGTATCTACGGTATCGACCGCAACGGCCGGAATGCTGACACCGCATATCATCGATGCACTCAATACTGCTGCAAATAGCTTTTTCATATCTCATACCTCCTTGATGGAACCGAATTGTGTTTCGGTATTTGCTCTTTTGACGAGAGGTAGGAATAAAAGGTTCCCTGCTTTTTCGGAATTTCCCAAAATATTTTTTTAGGCCAGTTCTTCTTCGGTCAAGACACGCACCACTTTGCAGGGATTGCCAACCGCTACAACCCCGGACGGAATGTCCTTGCAGACCACGCTGCCCGCTCCAATGACCGTGTTATCGCCGATGGTCACACCCGGCAGCACGACCACATGGGCTCCAATCCAGACATTCTTCCCCACTGTGATCGGTTTGGCGTATTCCAGTCCCTGATTTCGCTGCCGCGGATTCAAAGGATGTCCCGCTGTGTAAAACCCGCAATTGGGCGCAATGAATACATGGTCCCCAAAGGTGACTTTTGCGGCATCAATGATCTGCAAATTGTGGTTGGCATAAAAATCTTCGCCCAGTTCGATTTGATCTCCACAGTCGCACCAGAAGGGCTGCTCAATCCAAAACCGTTCCCCTGTCTTGCCCAGCAAGCCGCGCAAAAGTTCCTGTCGCTCCTGGGTCTGCGACGGCAAAAGCATGTTGTATCGATGGCATTGATCCTGGCACGCGATGCGCGCTTGCACGATTTCCGGATCGTAATTGGCGTCATACAAAAGTCCCTGGTCGCGCTTTTCTTTTTCGGTCATTGCATTCCGACTCCTATCTTGCTGTATTTCCAGCATAGTATAGCACAAGTGATTTTCCGTATCAACCAGTTTCATCCAAAAAGGCACACAGCTCCTTTGGAGCCGTGTGCCTTCTCTTGCATTTTATTTGCTATTTTTTCTGTGGTTCGCGGGGCTCTCCCACGCTGTTCCTTCGCACCAAGACCGGTGGAATCAGTGACTTTTTAGGAACATTTCGAACGATTTGAAGCGCCTGTCCCGGCATACATTCGCTGAGCAGACGAATGGCAGCCCGGCACATGGAATCCATCTGCGGTTCGATGCTGGTCATTTCCCCTTCCTCGGCGGCCTGCACCAAATCGGAAAATACCACGATCGACATGTCCCGAGGAACGGCGATCTGATGTTCTGTCAGTGCCTGCAAAGCACCTTCGGCATTTTCCCGGGTCGCTGCCAGCAATGCGGTCGGTAAGGGTTGACCGGATCGCAGATACTCCTGCAAAAGACGCTTGGTTTCTGCGGGGTCAACTTGCGCCCTTAACACCCAACCGTACTTTCCGAGTCCGTGCATCCGCATGGCATCCAGGTAATTCCCCTCGATGACCTCATACGACATGCACTGGCCATGATGGTACATCGACAGACTGGGGCCAATGAGTCCAATGTGCTGATGGCCATAGGAGGTCAAATATTCCATGGCCTGCGCCATACCCGCCACCGGATTGACGGCGACCGAATCGTAACGTGCTTCATCGGGCGATGTACCGATAAATACAACATGTTCACATCGGTGAAACAGCCAATTCATTTGTGCATTTTGGAAGGTACCGATTGCTAAAATTCCATCCAGTTCCTCTTCCTTGGCTGAGCCTGAGTCCCTTGTCTCGAAGCGCATCGGAAACCACGCGACCTTCATTTCCTTACAGATTTGCTCCAAGCTGGACAACCACTGTTTTTCATAGGCTTCCCGCCGTTGGGGATAGGGGCAAGATATCGCCACGCCGATGTTCAAAGCAGTTTTCAAACTACGCCCTTTTCGGCTTTTGGTCGCCGCATAGTTGAGCGTATTGGCTGCTTCCAACACCTTTTTCCGGGTTTCCTCGCTTGCACTCATCGAAGGATCATGATTGAGAATGCGTGATATCGTTGCGATCGAATATCCAGTATATTCCGCAAGATCCTTTAAAGTTGCCATTTCCAGCATCCTCCATAGTGCTTTCACGCTTTAGCGGTATCACTCTGTTTTTATCATTTTATCGTCTTTTTTTGTAAAAATCAAGGTTAAAATTTCCAATATTCTGCTTTTTTCACAAGTTTTCTTTCATTAGAAATGTTCTTTCACCTTCAATTTTTAGTAGAAATATTTTTACGAATATTCAACATTTTCACACGTTAAAAAACGGCCTCCGTTCGGATCGGAGGCCGTTTGGGTTTCTTTAAAGTTCGTCGATATATTTTTCCAGCGCGCGCCGAATCAAGGTTTCCCGGTCGATTCTTGCCGCCAAGCTGCGCGCGTGGTTATGACTGGTGATGTACGTTGGGTCCCCGCTCAAAAGATAACCCACGATTTGATCGAGCGGTGCATATCCATTTTCCTGCAAGGCTTCATAAACAGCCTGCAAATACCAATCCATCCCCGCATCTTTGACTGTCATCGTCTTTTGATACATCAATTCTCACCTCTCTTGCATTCAGTATAGCAAAGCTCTATGAAGAATTGATGAACTGCACATGAATAATTGTATTACAAATATGTTACAGAAAGATACCCTCCCAAAATCGGCTCGGGAGGGTATCTTTTTTATTCTTCGGTTTCTTCCGTACGGGTCACTGCGATGGATAGCTCATCGAGCTGCTTGTCATCGACCACATCCGGGCACTGCATCATCAGGTCCGATGCGTTCTGTACCTTGGGGAAGGCGATCATATCGCGGATGGAATCCAGGCCAGCCAGCAGCATGCACAGACGGTCCAGACCGTATGCCAAGCCGCCATGCGGGGGCGCACCATACTTGAACGCCGTAATCAGATGACCAAACTGTTCGTTTGCCTTTTCGTCGGTAAAGCCGAGGGCTTCAAACATCTTGGTCTGAAGTTCGGGGTCATGGATACGGATGGAACCACCGCCAAGCTCGCAACCATTGAGGATGATGTCATATGCCTTGGCGCGGACAGCCTTGGGGTTGGTTTCCAGCAGCGGAATATCCTCGTCCATGGGAGCCGTGAACGGGTGATGCTTGGCAACCAGACGGTCTTCTTCCTCGCTGTACTCAAACTGCGGGAATTCGGTGACCCACAGCAGCTTGAAGTCATCCTTATTGGCCAGACCCAGGCGCTTAGCCAGCTCGCAGCGCAGGGCGCCCAGTGCAACCGCTGCGGTTTCCCAGTCTGCGTCTGCAACCACAAACAGAACATCGTTCTCCTTGGCGCCAGCGCGTTCCTTGATGGCCGCGATCTCCTCTTCGGACAGGAACTTGGCAAACGACGAAGTCATCGAACCATCTGCCGCCAGCTTCATCCAGGCCAGACCCTTGGCACGATAGGTCTTGACAAACTCGCCCAGCTTATCGATCTCCTTGCGCGGGAACTTATCCGCATAACCATTGACGTTGATCAGGCGTACCGTACCGCCGTTTGCAACCGTGTCATGGAATACCTTGAACGAGCAATTTGCCGCAATGTCGGAGATGTCCTTGATTTCAAAACCAAACCGGGTGTCCGGCTTGTCCGAGCCGTACTTGTCCATGGCATCCTGCCAGGTCATGCGCGGCAGCGGGAGCTGGATGTCCACGTCCAGCACTTCCTTGAAGACGCGCTGGAGGAAGCCTTCGTTGACCGCAATGACATCGTCCTGCTCAACAAAGCTCATTTCCAAGTCGATCTGGGTAAACTCGGGCTGACGGTCGGCACGCAGGTCCTCATCGCGGAAGCAACGGGTAATCTGGATATAGCGGTCCATACCAGCCAGCATAAGAAGCTGCTTATACTGCTGCGGCGACTGCGGCAGCGCGTAGAACTTGCCCGGATGCACACGGGACGGCACCAGGTAGTCGCGGGCACCCTCGGGCGTGGACTTGGTCAGCATCGGGGTTTCGATCTCGATAAAGCCCTGCTCATCGAAGTAGTTGCGGGCAACCTGGGTCACACGATGGCGCAGCATCATGTTGCGCTGCATCGACGGACGGCGCAGGTCCAGATAGCGATACTTCAGGCGCACCGGATCGCCGACTTCCTTGCTGTCGTCGATTTCGAACGGCGTGGTCTCTGCACGAGTCAGGATGCGGATGTCCTCGGCGATGATTTCCACTTCGCCAGTCGGCATCTTCTTGTTGACCGCCGCTGCATCACGTGCCACCAGCTTGCCGCGGATGGCGACAACGAACTCGGTACGGCAGGTAAAGGCAATGTCAAACAGGTCCTTGTTGACGCTCTTGTCAAACGTGCACTGTACAATACCTGCACGGTCACGCACGAGCAGGAACAGGACGCCGCCATTATCGCGTACGCGGTCTACCCAACCGTTAACCGTCACTTCCTGCCCGGCATGTTTCAGGCGCAGTTCGCCGCACATATGGGTGCGCTTCATTCCCGCAATGGATGTGTTATTCATAATTCTATCAGTCCTCATCTGTATTATTTTCTCGTAATACACGCAAGCCAGAAAGGATACCAAAGTTCAGGCTGCATAACAGCAATGCGATTGCTGCTAAAAGCAGTGCCATTCCCAAAACCCTCCCATTTTCGGTGTCTCCAAAATAGCGCAGATACCAGCCCCATTCCAACACATGAAGACTGGCCAGCACGCCGGTACAACCCAAAACTAAGTTTTTCATGGCGTCCTCCTCGTTTCACGTGGATGCTTATGCCCGATCGACAATGACCGTGCCCTTAGCGCGCTCGGTCAGGCCTGCCCGGATGCGTGCCAGTGCTTCGTCAAAGCCGGTGCTCGTCTGTTCGCCGGTCGCCAGTTCCTTGAGGGCAACCACGCCGTTCTTGACCTCATCTTCGCCCATGAAGATGACATACGGAACATGCAGCTTGTCCGCATAGGTGATCTTGGCCTTGAACTTCTTCTTTTCACAATGCAGCTGCACGCGTACCCCGTTATCACGCAGGCGGGTCGCCAGTTCAATGGCCGGTCCAACATCGTCGGTCATGGGCAGGATCATCACGTCCGCCGGCGACGCGGGCGGGTTTTCGTTCAAATAGTCCTTGTCCTCCAGGACAAAGAACAGACGGGTTAGGCCAATCGAAATGCCAACGCCCGGCAGCTGCTTATCGGTGTAGTACTCGGCCAAATTGTCATACCGGCCGCCCGAGCAGATCGAACCAATCTCCGGATGGTCGAGCATGGTGGTCTCATATACCGTACCGGTATAGTAGTCCAGGCCACGCGCGATAGTCAGGTCGATCTCGAAGTGGTCGGCCGGAACGCCGAAGGCTTCCATATAGGTGGCAACCGTGGTCAGCTCCTCGATGCCCAAATCGAGCGTTTCGTTCTTGCCCTTGTAGCCTTCCAGCGCTGCCAGGATGCCGGCGGTGCCGCCCTCGATGGTGATGAACTTGAGAATTTCGTCTGCCTGCGCAGCCGATGCGCCGCAATCCTCTACCAGAATCTCGCGCACCTTGTCGGCGCCGATCTTTTCCAGCTTATCGATGGTACGCATTACATCGCCTGCGCGTTCGGTCAGACCCAGGGAGGCAAAGAAGCCATTGAGCACCTTGCGGTTGTTGATTCGGATCTTGAAGCGCTTCAGCCCCAGCTTGGAGAAGGTCTTGTAAATGATCGACGGGATCTCGGCCTCGTTGATGATGTCCAGTTTGCCGTCGCCGATGATGTCGATGTCCGCCTGATAGAACTCGCGGAAGCGGCCGCGCTGCGCGCGTTCGCCGCGGTATACCTTGCCGATCTGGTAGCGGCGGAACGGGAACGTGAGCTGTCCGTAATTGAGCGCCACATACTTGGCCAGCGGGACGGTCAGGTCAAACCGCATTGCCAGATCGGTGTCGCCCTTCTGGAAGCGGTAGATCTGCTTTTCGGTTTCACCGCCGCCTTTGGCCAGCAGCACTTCGGATGCTTCGAGCACCGGCGTATCCAGCGGATAAAAACCATACAGCGCATACGTTTCCCGCAGCGTCTGCATCACACGCTCCATCTGCTCCTGCTTTTGCGGCAGCAGTTCCATAAAGCCGGACAGCGTCCGGGGTTTGATCTTTTCCATTCTTGGTTGCCCCTTTATTGTGAAAATGTTCCGTAGTTTGTCAAACTACGCATGTCAGCACATACTGTAACTACAATATCATACCATACCCGCCATCAAAAAACAAGCAGCGCATGCAGTCGTTTGGGCATAGAAAAGCTGCGGCACAGGGCCGCAGCTCCTATTTTCTTAGTGTGATTTGGGATTGACGATATTACGCCAATCCAGATCGCCACGATCCAACCCAAGAATCAGCATTTCTGCGGTTGCCGAGTTGGTCGCAATCGGGATATTGTGCATATCACACAGACGTGCCAGCGCGTGTATATCCGGCTCATATTCGCTGTTGGACATGGGGTCACGGAAGAACAACACCAAGTCGATCTCGTTGTAGGCCACGCGCGCAGAGATCTGTTCTTCGCCGCCCTGCATGCCGGCCAGATATTTTTCTATTTTCAGTCCAGTCGCTTCGGCTACAAACTTGCCCGTTGTGCCGGTTGCACACAGACTATGCTTTGCGAGAATCCCGCAATACGCCATGCAGAACTGTACCATCAGTTCTTTTTTACGGTCGTGTGCAATAAGCGCGATATTCATGTTGTACGTCCCCTTTCGAATCGCAATTCATGTTATAGACGCATGATGGGAAGACGTATTCCATCGAGCCGCTGGGCAATGTTGCGAAATGCGGTTGCAGCCCCACCTCGTTTTGTCTGCAACAGGCATTTGCCACGACTGCCGCACGCAATCACGTCTTCATCTTCCGGGACGATCCCCAACAGGGGCAGCCCTACTAAATCCATCGTATCGTCAATGTTCCCCAGCACGCCATGTTTGATCAAAGCGGGGCGGACACGATTGACCACCATACGTATGCGGATGATATTTTCGCTTTCCAACAAACGCGCCACACGCTCGGCGCCACGTACACTCGCCTGGTCGGGCATGGTCACCACAAGACCCTGTGTCGCCACACTGGCGAACATCCGGATCTCAGGTGCCAGGCCTGCCGGACCGTCGATCAGCACATATTCAAATCCAAGCTGTTCTGCCTGCCGCATGAGGTGCTCGAGTTGTTCTCGGGTCAGCGGCGGCAATTTCCCGGGCGCTGTCAGCAATGACAACCCCGGGAAGATAGAATGAGGGACAGCCGCCCGTTCGAGCGGCGTCATCCCCTGCGCGACATCTGCAAAGCTAAATACGATCGAATCACTAAGGCCCAATACGATGTCCAAGTTCCGCAGCCCGCTGTCTGCATCAATGACCAGAACGCGATGTCCGCGTTCGGCCATCGCCAATGCAACATTTGCCGTCAGCGACGTTTTTCCGGTCCCGCCCTTGCCGGACGCGACTAAGATTACCTTAAACATACTGCCTCCATGATTCAGCTTATTTTTAGTATAATGCATTTACCTCGCAGATACAAGGTTTTCTTCAAAATTTGAGTGCATTTTTCAAAAATTTTTGTGTGCATTCCACAATGAAAATGCCTCTTGCATCTTTTGATGAGAATGATTGTTATTTCAGCAAAGTATTCTCATAGTCCACGCTGTTGACCGTTCCATTATTTGCAAAGTATGCATCAAAAATGTCACGTGCAATCGGCGCAACATCTGCACCATGTCCGGCATATTCGCCAACGACGGCAACCGCGATCTGCGGATCGTCATACGGAGCGTAAGCGATAAATACTGCGTGGTCCTCCTTGTCCTTTTGGCCGTGCTGCGCGGTACCCGACTTACCAGCAACCTTGATCGGATACGTTGCAAAGGTTGCCGCTGCGGTACCTTCGTCGTCGGTAACTTCGGCCATGCCTTCATGTACGATATCCCAGGTCTTGTCCGATACTTCGATGGTCTTGAGCACTTCGGGCTCCTGCTCCTTAACGGTTTGGGTGTAGTCGTAAGTCTTCACGCTCTTGAGCAGGGTCGGCTTGTACAGCGTGCCGCCGTTGGCGATCGCTGCCGTATAGTTGGCAAGCTGGAGCGGCGTTACCGCAAGGTCACACTGACCGATCGCTGTGGTGATGACGTCACCCGGCTGCCAAGGGTTCAGAAGCGGATTGTTTTCCAGCATGTTTTCGCGGTTTTTGGGACCCGATGCCGTACCAGCGCGTTCACCCGCCAGTTCGATACCGGTCTTTTCGCCAAAGCCAAATTTGTGCGCCCATTCTTCTTCTTTTTCGCCGCCCAGCAGATAGCCGGTTTCATAGAAGAATACGTTACACGATTTCTGAATCGCACGCAATACATCCGATGGTCCGTGATTGCCCATACACTTATACGTACGCGACTGGAAGCGATCATAATAATGCTTACAATCGATGAGGGTATTTTCATCAATGACGCCTTCTTCCAGACCTGCAATCGCCGTCAGCGGCTTATAGGTCGAACCCGGCTGATACGCGCCCTGAATGGCACGGTTGAGCAGCGGCGTGTTTTCCTCATCCTCTGCCCAGATCGAATACATTTCATTCCACTGGGTCAGATCAATGGTCGGATAGCTGGCCATGGCCAGCACTTCACCGGTATTCACGTCCATTGCCACCGCTGCGCCGCCACCGGCGCCCGGTATGGCCGACAACGTATTGGCCAGCGAATCCTCGGCCGCCTTTTGCAGATCGAGGTCCAAAGTCGTAATGACGTTATTGCCCGGCTGCGGCGCCTCGCCTTCGATCACATTGGTGATCTTACCCGAAATATCGGTTTCGATCGAACGGGTACCGTCTGTGCCATGCAGATATTCCTCGAACGATTTTTCCAGGCCTTCGCGGCCAACCATGGCGTTCATGTTGTAGCCCTTGGCTTTATAACCGTCCTCGCCTTCCCAGTCCTCTTTATAGATCTTGCTAACACGGCCGAGGATATGTGCGGCATGGGTGGTTTCATATTTACGGACTGCCTGCGTTTCGACGTTCACACCCATAAAGGTGCTGTGCTGCTCCTTGACCTGGGAAATCAGGTCGAGCGATACGTCCGATGCAATGATGAACGAATTGTACATGGAAAAGCCGCTCTGCTGCATCTCATACCGTACACCGACGACAATGCGCGCATTTCCGTCCGACAGGGACGAATCGACTTCATAGTAGTCACGCATTTTGGCGATGACTTCCTCTGCGGTCAGATCACTTCCCCACTCCCGGTCTTTGATAAACTCATCGAGCAGTTCGCGTTCGTCGCTGTCCGCTTCGCCAATGTATTCAAACGGCGCCTGATCGGAAATCGGCAGGGAATCCACTTCATGGCTGCCGGCATCCCGGATGAGCTGCACCAGCTGCAAAATGGTGTTATTCTGCTTTTCCTGATCCCAATAGGGATAGTCAATGCGCAGCGAATAGACCGATTCATTGGTTACCAGCGGACGGCCATACCGGTCCACGATCTCACCGCGGGAAGCCGATACGGTCGACGAACTGGTCAGCCGGTTCTGGGCCTGCTCATGATAAGCGGCACCATTGATGACCTGGAGCGAAAACAGTCCAGCGCCGGAAACACCGGCCAGCAGCACCATGATGACAAACAGCGCAATCAAACGGCGCAGCAGTTTTGCCTTATTGTCCATAGAAGATCTCCTTTCTGAAGGATGTCAAAGCATGCGGTCAAATTTGCGGGCAATGGTCCGCACCGGCAGATATACAACCGGCGACAGCGCCACGCTCACCAGGATTTCACCGCACATCGATTGAAATGCGAGGGGAAACGGCGCGCCTTCAAACAGGAGCACCGAAAAACCGTATCGAAACAGGCCGATGATCAGCATGCCGCAGGTGTTGAGCAGCAGCATGGATGGGAACATGCGCCGCAAAAAGCGCATGCTCAGCGCGCCAGCTGCGATGCCAAAGAGCATATAATACAGCGGAAACAGCCCATCGACACCGATAAAGCCCACATCATACAGCATGCCGGTGAGCAAACCGAACACACCGCCAATCACAGGGCCTTCCATCAGCGCCACTGCCGCCGGAATACACGGCAGCAGGTCGATGTGGAACCCAAACACCGAAAACGGCATATTCGCGGTTTCGATCACATACACCAGGATGAGAAACAAGAGATAGAGCACGACTTTTAAAATCGGCGGTCGGTCGTTCTGTATCATTTATTCGTTCACCTCAAAGTCTGTGATGATCGCAACGTTGGTGATCTTTTCGACATTCACGAACGGCTTGATGACCGCATAATTGGAAATACCGTTGTCTTCCGGGACCACCCGCTCGATGGTGCCGATCATGATGCCCTTGGGGAATACGCCGCCACGGCCGGAAGTCTCTACGGTGTCGCCAATGACCACATCGGAATCGGGCTCCAAATAGGACAGCCGCAGATTGCCTTCGCTCATGAGCGTATAGTCACCTTCGGCAATGGCCGCTTCGCGTGTACGGGTGACCAGAGCACCCGCCTGCATGTTGGTGTCAATGACCGTCGTGACATCACAGTACGTCGGCGCCACATTGGACACATACCCGACCATGTTGCCTTCCTCGGTGATGACCAGGTCATTTACAGCAATGCCCTGGTTGGAACCCTTGTCCAGAGAAATGGTCGTAGCCCACTCGCCCGGGCTGCGTGCAATGACTTCGGCGGTCTGCAACTTGAAAGAGCGGTTACGCTCCTGAATGCCGAGCAGCGAACGCAGACGGTCATTTTCCTCAAGCGCGATGTCTGCATCGCGTTCTTTCTGCTCCAGCTCGCTGACCTTTTTCTTCAGCTCTGCATTTTCCTCTTCCAGTGCATCGTACCCTTCAAAATAGGCCCTGCCCTGCGAAATGACATTGGCCACTTTGGTGACACCCTTTTGCAGCGGCGCCATCACTACACCGATGCCATCGGATACCGGATTGCTGCGTCCCGTGGCACCGGAATAGACCATCAGGCCCAGACAGATCAAAATGATCACGATAAAGGCCGCAACAACGCGAAAAGAAAACAAATTTTTCAATTTTTATTCAGCACCTCTTTATCCAAAAAACCAACTTCGGTCAACATCGTATCCAGCAGTTCGACCGACAGGCCGACCACATTAAAGTAGTCCCCTTCGATGCCAGGAATAAACCGCGAACCCTTGCCCTGAATGCCGTAGGCACCCGCCTTATCCAGCGGTTCCCCGGTCGCAATATACCAGGCGATCTCCTCGGCTGTCAGCGCCCGGAAATACACTTTGGTCACCCGGTGAGCCACTCGGCGTCCTTGCGGCGACAACACCGCCACACCGGTGATGACTTCATGGGCCCGGCCGGACAAAATTTCCAGCATGCGCGCTGCATCGGCTGCATCGACCGGCTTACCAAACGGTACGCCATCGACCACGACCATGGTATCCGCGCCAATGACCGTGCTGTCCGGATGGGTGTCAAACACGGCCTGCGCTTTGCGCAGCGCCAGGGTTTCGATCTGCTGCGCGATGGGCAGCCCGTCCGGCAGCGTTTCGTCGGTGTCCGCCGGACAAACGGTAAAATCTTCTGCGATCCGCCCCAGCAGTTCTTGCCGCCTGGGAGATGCCGAGGCCAGAATCAATGGTTGCATATGCTTTGCTCCTTACTATTATCGCAGCTTCCGGCAACAGAAAATTGCCAAAATCAGTCCTAAAATGGCTGCAATCGTAATTTCTAAATGAAATCCTAACGTAATATCGAACAATCCGAGGTCGAGTGTCGCCGCTTTGAGTCCAAAACTGTCGCCGAAACTGAGCCAGTCCAAAAAGCGGATGCCTTTGGACAACCGGCCGATCAGGCTGCCGAGCACGGCGCCTATGACCAGAATCAACACTTTCATGCCTTGGAATCCTTTCTTTTTTTATTCTACCCCACGGTAATAAAGTCCGCGCGTCACACCTTCGGAAGCTGTGATGGACGCACCTTCCTGAAACGCCTGATAGACCGCCGCACAGCGGGCCGGTGTTTCGGTCGTAAACCGAAGCATCCCGTACGATACCCCCACCGTACGGTACTCCCCTGTCTTATCCGACAGCGAAAGCGGCTGACTGTTGAGCAGCTCATTGCGGCAGCCAAACGCCGGTAACAGCGCGAAGCGCTTGCCCTGCCGGTCGGTCAGGTGCGTGATGCCCTTTTTGCAGCTGCATTGTCCGGTCTTGCGGCGGATGGCGCAGTTTTCAAACACCATCAGTGGCAAGTACCCGTAGACGATCAGCATGGTATCCAGCGGCTTATCCAAATCGCGCAGCTGCGCGAGCCGCGCTTCAAAGGACAGTGTCTGCCGCTGCACCCCCAAATCGGCCAGCGTTTGCAGGGCTACACTGTTGTAGGCATTGAGCCCAAAGTCGCCGTCGATGGCCAGTCCCATGCGCCGCAGCAACGGGATGTGCCCCAAATTGCCGGCCAAGGCGCGTGTCGCGCCGTTTTCCCGGCAGATTTGCAGCAGTTCCTCGATTTTTTCCTGCTCGTCATCCCGGAACACCCGGGGCAAAATGGGCTGCAAGCCCGGATGCTGCGCCGCACATTCGAGCGGTGCATAGATGGTTTCCAGTCCGCTTTCCTGCAAAGCACGCGCCTGTTCCCAGGTCGTGACCGTTGCCAAAAAGCCGGAAAACGGCTTTTTTTCGTGGTACATCCTCGGCATAGGTTCCTGCCATCGGCGCTTTGGCGCTTGGCCGCGCTGATGAAGCAGCTTTTCCAGCGCTTCCCGGCGCAGTGCGTTCAAACGCGCGGCCGGAAGCATCAGGCCATCCGCCAGCTGGATGTGGGTCTCCTTTGCAAAAAACGGGGTGCCCCCGGTCTTTTCGAGCGATTTGCGCACGCTTTCTTCGGTGGCTGGCCGGTTGCGTGCCGCTTCGACCGGTTGGGTGTCCAAAACGGTCACGCCGTCGGTCTCCCCGTCCCAGACGTTGAGCAGCAAGCCGGTTTCATCGGCCTTGAAAGACCAAGTCACCGGGACCCGCGGCGCCTCTCGCCCTTCGGCAAAGCGCTGCGCGGCCTGGTCGTAAAGCGGCTTGACCTCGTGCAGCGGGATGTCGGTCTTGGTGCCGAACATCGCGTCCCCGGTCTTGCCGGTCAGATAGCCGTCGGTAAAACCGTCGCGCGAAAAGACACGCCGCAAGATGTCGGCTTCTTCCCGGGTCGGGCGACGCTTCTCGCGCAGCAGCCGAGCATAAATTTCGGTGACAATGGCTGCATATTCTGGCCGTTTCATCCGTCCTTCGATTTTAAACGAAGCCACTCCGGCTTCGACCAGCGGTTGCAGCCAACCGGCCAAACACAGGTCTTTGAGCGACAACGCATAGGTTTCCCGTTTCTGTCCGTCATAGGTATACGGCAGACGGCAGGGCTGGGCACACAGACCGCGATTGCCCGAACGCTGGCCGATCACAGCCGACAGATAACACTGCCCGGAATAGCACATGCACAGCGCGCCGTGCACGAACACTTCGGTTTCGATGCCCGCCTGGGCTGTGATCATTTTAATTTGTTCCAGCGTACACTCCCGCGACAGGACGACACGGGAAAACCCGAGCTCTTTGGCCATCTGCGCCCCATCTAAGGTGTGAATGGTCATCTGGGTCGAAGCGTGCAGCGGCAAATCGGGCGCGCATTCCCGGATAAGCCGGGCGACCCCCAAATCCTGCACGATCAGCGCATCCGCACCCGCGTCGTTTAGGAAGCGGATGTCCCGCATGGCGTCCTCCCGCTCGCGGTCGAGCGCCAGAATATTAAAGGTAACGTTGGTTTTGACGCCCCGTTCCCGGCAATAGCGGATAGCATCCGCCATCTCCTGGCGGCTGAAATTCTTCGCGCCCCGGCGGGCGTTAAAGGTGCCGAACCCCAGATAGACGGCGTCCGCCCCGCTCTGTACCGCGGCGCGTACCCCTTCCATCGAACCGGCCGGCGCCAGAAATTCAGGCATTTTCGCTCTCCTTCCGCGCGCCGCGCAAAGCGGCCAACTCGTCTTTTAACTTGCTGTTTTCCTGCTCCAGCCGCAGGATCTCCTCCCGCATGGCTTCGGCCTGTTCGGTGCGTTCGACCATCTCCCCACGGGCACGTTTGATCTCCCGCTCGGCCTTGGTCGCTTCATCGGCTAAATTCAGTGCTGCCAAAACCGCAGCGTTCAGCGAAGATGCTTCGGTGACCTGTTTGGCCTCCGCGATCTTGGTGTCCGCCCGCTCGGCGACTTGGCGCGTATATTCTTCACTTTCTTCCGCCAGAACCGTATAATTTTGTCCGGCAATCGTGACCGAAATTCGATTTGGCATATGTTAAAAATCCTCCTCGGAAACTCGTTTTCTAAAAATGGCGATTCGATAACAGATTACATTATACCATATCTCTCTCCAAATTTTAAGACAATTTCTTTATTTTATCGAGCGGGTCGCAGATTTTTTGCAGCCGGGTCTTTTGTGCCGGTCCTCCAACTTTTCTCTGCGCTGTCAAATTTGCGCCAAAAGCATGATTTGCATATTGTAACCTGCTTTTTCCTATGGTACTATTTGAATATGAAACCGTCCTGAAATCAGGAGAAGAAAGCGGAGCGATTCACCATGTCACAAACTCAAGAGATGCGCCGCATCGTTGTCAAAGTCGGCACATCCAGCCTTACCTACCCCAACGGCAAACTGAACATCGGCTGCATTGAAAAGCTGGTGCGCGTCATTTCCGACCTACAAAACCGCGGGTACCAGATGGTTCTGGTGTCCTCGGGTGCGGTCGGCGTGGGCGCGGCCAAAATCGGCTGGCGCGAGCGACCGCGGGACATCCGCATGAAACAGGCCGCCGCCGCGGTCGGCCAGTGTGAGCTGATGCACATTTACGATAAAATGTTCCTGGAATATGGCGTCAAGGTCGCGCAGGTGCTGCTCACCCGCGAAAACATCACCGACGAAGAGCAGCGCGCCAACATTCATTCGACCTTTGACATCCTGCTCGACACCGACGTGGTGCCCATCGTCAACGAAAACGACACGGTGGCCACGGCCGAGCTTGAGCACATCGAAACCTTCGGCGATAACGATACCCTGTCGGCGGTCGTCGCGCGTGTATGCGGCGCCGATCTGCTGGTCATCTTTACCGACATCGAAGGCCTGTACGACTCCAACCCGCGCGAAAATCCCGACGCCAAGCTGATTGGCCGGGTGGAAAAGATCGACTCTGCCCTGCGCGCCATTGCGGGCGGCCCGGGCACGGCGGGCGGCACCGGCGGTATGGCGACCAAGCTGACCGCGGCCGAACTTTGTATGGATGCCGGCATTTCCATGCTCATCACCAAGGGCGACCAGGCCGAAATCCTCTATGATATTGTCGACGGCAAGCCGGTGGGCACCCTGTTCAAACGCCCACGTCGCCGGAAATCGGCAGAATAACAACCATTTTCTCTTGCAATTTACAAACGAGGTGGAACGGATGAGAGATTTAATGACCATTGCCGAGGCGGCCCGCACAGCCAAATATGAGGTTGCACGCCTTGGCACCCACGATAAAAACCGCGGTCTGCTTGCCATTGCTTCGGCTTTGGAGGCAAATACCGAAAAGATTCTGGCCGCCAATGTGGTGGATATTGAAAACGGGCGTCAAAACGGTCTGAACGAAGGCCTGATCGACCGGCTGATGCTCAGCGAAGCCCGCATTGCCGGCATTGCCGAAGGCTGCCGGCAGGTCGCTGCCCTGTCCGACCCGGTGGGCGAAGTGCTCTGGCAGAAGACCCGCCCCAACGGTTTAAAAATTGGCCTGAAGCGTGTGCCCATGGGCGTCATCGGCATTATTTATGAAGCCCGCCCCAATGTTACGGTCGATGCGGCGGCGCTGTGCTTCAAAGCTGGTTCGGCCTGCATCCTGCGCGGCGGCAAGGAAGCCTTCCATTCTTCCATGTGCCTGACCGAGATCATGCGCGGCGCACTGGCCGCCGAAGGTCTGCCGGTCGATGCCATCAATCTGGTCGAGGATACCAGCCGCGACACGGCCAATCAGATGATGCGCCTGAACGGCTATCTGGATGTCCTCATCCCCCGCGGCGGCGCCGGACTCATCCAGGCGGTTGTACAGAACGCGACCGTCCCGGTCATCGAAACCGGCACCGGCAACTGCCACGTGTATGTCGATGCTTCGGCTGACCTGGACATGGCGGCGCGCATTCTGCAAAATGCCAAGTGTCAGCGCATTTCGGTGTGCAATGCCGCCGAAAGCCTGCTGGTACACAAAGATGTCGCCGAAAAATTCCTTCCCATGGCAGCCCAGGCACTGGCGCCCGATCATGTGCGGCTGCACGGCTGTCCGCGCACCCAGGAAATCCTGGGCAGCAGTGTCATCCCGGCGACCGAGGAGGATTATGGCCGCGAATACCTGGCCTATGAGATTTCAGTCAAGGTGGTCGACAGCCTGGACGAGGCCATCGCACACATCAATACCTATAATACCGGTCACTCGGAATGCATCGTCACCGAGAGCTATACGGCATCCCAGCGGTTCCTGGAAGAAGTCGACGCCGCTGCGGTCTATGTCAATGCCTCCACCCGGTTCACCGATGGTTTTGAATTCGGCTTTGGCGCCGAGATCGGCATTTCCACTCAGAAGCTTCACGCCCGCGGCCCCATGGGGCTGGAGGCGTTGACCAGCCAAAAATACATCATTTACGGAAATGGACAGGTGAGATAATGGAACGAGAATTCAAATGGAAAGCCAATGCAAAGGATTTTGAGAGTATCCTGCGCTATCTCAATCTCTCCGAAATCGCTCCGCTGGAAATGCGGGCCGATTATTATGATACGAGCGACCGCTTGCTGCGGGCACGCAAGATCGCTCTGCGCATGCGCTACGAAGGCGACACCCGGATGTGCTGCCTGAAACTCCGCGACGCTTCGAACGATGGTCTGCATGTGCACGAGGAATACGAATGCCCGGCCGCTACTTTATCCGAAGGGCTGCAAGCCCTGACGGCGCAAGGTGCACCCACCGACCTGTGTTCTGCCCTGCGCAATACGGCGCTGGACGCGGTCTGTCAAACCAAGTTCCTTCGTCGGCGCGCGATTTGGAGCGACCCAATGTTTACAGCCGAACTCAGCTTTGATTTTGGCACGCTGGGCTGCGCGGGTCATGAAATCACGGTCAGCGAGATCGAATGCGAACAAAAATCTGGGGACGATGCCGCCTTTGAAGAAGCTTGTCAATTGATCGCCCATCGTTTTTCGCTCAAACCCGAGGCGCGCAGCAAATTATCCCGCGCGCTGGATTTGGAACGGAAACAGCCGTAATGTCGGTTTTCCCGTGCATGGTTTTGCTGGAAACCTGCCGAAACAAACCGATTTCTGCCCTAATTTAGCACAGCAAAGCAAACGAAAGCCGCAAGTGGAAAACTTGCGGCTTTGTTATTGCATTCATCCGACATTTTCGCTATAATAAGCTTGAATACATATGTAAATATATCAAGGGGGACTGTAAAAACAATGTATGAAAAACTGCCTGTCATTCTTGCCTTTGGCTGCTATTTGATCTTCATGATCTTTATCGGCATGTACTTCTATGGCAAGAATCGTACTACGACAGAATATTTCCTGGGCGGACGTAAGCTGGGGTCCTGGGTCATATCCATGTCCGCGCAAGCATCCGATATGTCGGGCTGGCTGCTGATGGGCCTGCCGGGTGCTGCCTATCTTTCCGGTATCTCGGCCGGCTGGATCGCCATTGGCCTGGCGGTCGGTACCTATTTGAACTGGCGTTTTGTCGCCAAGCCGCTGCGCCAGTATACCAAGGTGGCTGGAGACGCCATCACCCTGCCGCAGTTCTTTAAGAACCGCTTCCGCGACCAGTCGGGTATGATCTCGGTGCTGGCTGCGATCTTTATCCTTGTGTTCTTCCTGTTCTATACGGCATCCGGCTTTGTCAGCTGCGCCAAGCTGTTTGCCTCGGTTTTTGGCCTGAACTATTATGTAGCACTGGTCATCGGCGCGGTGGTCGTCATTTCGTATACGTTTGCCGGCGGCTTCTTCGCCGTTTGCTGGACCGACTTTTTCCAGGGCCTGCTGATGTTCTTCTGTGTCATTGCAGTCCCGACCATCGCCATTCAGGAAATGGGTGGCTTCTCGACCTTTATTTCCAATGTCGAAGCGTTTAACCCCAACTTCCTGAGCATGTTCGTCGATGGCGCCAACAACCAGCCGTATACCTTTATGGGCATCTTCTCGCTGGTAGCCTGGGGCTTTGGTTACTTTGGCCAGCCGCATATCCTGGTTCGTTTCATGGGCATCGAATCGCCGGCGGCCATCAAAAAGTCGCGCCGCATCGCAACCGTTTGGGTGCTTATTTCTCTGACCGCTGCCGTTCTCATCGGTGTGGCAGGCCGTATGTTCCTCGGCGATATTCTGATGGAAGGCGGCCAGCAGGAAACCATTTATATCACCATGGTATCCCGCATCTTCCCGGTATTCATTGGCGGTATCTTCCTGTCTGCCATCCTGGCAGCGATCATGTCCACGGCGGACAGCCAGCTCCTCGTTACCGCTTCGGCGATCACCGAGGATTTCTATCACAACAAGATCCGTCCCAACGCTTCTCCGATGGAGCTGATGTGGGTCAGCCGCATCTGCGTTATGGCGGTATCCATCATTGCAGTCCTCATTGCAACCGATCAGAACAGCACCGTTCTGGGTCTGGTTTCGTATGCCTGGGCTGGCTTTGGTTCGGCCTTTGGCCCTCTCGTCCTGTGCTCCCTGTTCTGGAAGCGCACCAACAAATATGGCGCATATGCCGGTATTGTGGTCGGCGGTCTGACTTCGATCGTCTGGGCACAGCTGCAAGGCGGCATTTTCGACGTTTATGAAATTGTCCCCGGTTTCTTCATTGGCCTGTTGGCGATCATCGTGGTCAGCCTGCTGACGCCGGCTCCGTCTGCGGAAATCGTCAAGGAATTTGAAGAATACCGCTCCTGCGAGGAGTAATCCCACCATTTGCCGCCACAGTGACAACGCATGCCGCGCTGTCTTTGCACAGCGTCAAGCATATATGGGAAGGCGGGACCGATCGCCTTTCCTCGCCATTCTGGATGTTGCCTTTCCCTGGGCATCTTCCCGAAAGGTTCCAATCCTATTTTCATAATACGGACACGAATGCAGAGGAGAATGCCGTATGAAACAGAGAGCCATTGTTGACCGTTTTGAAGGCGAATTCATCATTCTGGAATGTGATGACGGCAAGTACATCAAAATCAATCGTGCCAATGCACCTGCCATGGTCGGGGAAGGAATGGTCGTCTGGTATGAAGATGACCGCATCCTTTCCATCGACGAGGCAGAAACCGCGCGGCAGGAATATGATTTGCAAAAACGTTTTGAGCGTCTGCTCGGTCGGCGCAACCTCATGTAAACCCTAAGCAAAGGAAGTATGAACGAATGCAGAAAAAACCGTTTGTTACCCTCCCTCAAATCGAGGAAATGGTGAAGAGCTACCCCACCCCCTTTCATCTCTATGACGAAAAGGCGATCCGTGAAAATGCCCGCCGCGTAAAGGCTGCGTTCTCCTGGAACCCTGGTTATAAGGAGTATTTCGCTGTAAAGGCTACGCCCAATCCGCGCATTTTGCAGATCCTCAAGGAAGAAGGCTTTGGCGCGGACTGCTCGAGCTATACCGAGCTTCTGATGAGCGATGCCGTAGGGCTCAATGGACACAACATCATGTTCTCGTCCAACGTGACCCCGGCGGAAGACTTTGCCCTGGCTGCCAAGCTGGGCGCTATCGTAAACTTTGACGACATCACCCACATCGACTTTTATGAAAAGGTTGCACCGTTCCAGGAAACCATGTCGTGCCGCTTCAATCCCGGCGGTGACTTTGTGCTGGACAACGAAATCATGGACACTCCGCAGCAGGCCAAGTATGGCATGACCCGCGCGCAGATGACCGAAGCTTTCCTCAAACTCAAGTCCAAGGGCGTCAAGAATTTCGGCATCCATGCTTTCCTGGCTTCCAACACGGTCGCCAATGAATATTATCCGGCGCTGGCTCGTATCCTGTTCCAGACGGCTGTGGAACTGCAAAAGGAAACCGGCGCACATATCGCCTTTATCAACCTGTCGGGCGGTGTCGGCATCCCCTATCGTCCCGATCAGGAGCCCAACGACATTATGGCCATTGGCGAAGGCGTACGCAAGGCGTTTGAAGAGATCCTGGTTCCGGCTGGTATGGGCGATGTTGCCATCTACACCGAAATGGGCCGCTTCATCCTGGGGCCGTATGGCTGCCTTGTCACCCGCTGCATCCATCAGAAGCACACCCACAAGGAATACATCGGCTGCGATGCTTGTGCTGCCAACCTGATGCGTCCGGCCATGTACGGCGCATACCATCACATCACGGTGCTCGGCAAGGAAGATGCTCCCTGCGACCATCTGTATGATGTAACGGGTGGCCTGTGCGAAAACAACGACAAGTTTGCCGTAGACCGTATGCTTCCTGAAATCGAGATCGGCGACTATCTGGTCATCCATGATACCGGTGCGCACGGTTTTGCCATGGGTTACAACTACAACGGCAAGCTGCGTTCGGCCGAAGTCCTGCTCAAGGAAGATGGTTCGACCGAGCTGATCCGCCGCGCTGAGACACCGGCTGATTATTTCGCAACGCTGGATGTCACACACGTTTTCGACAAAAAATAAGAAAAAGAACTAATCTTTTTAAGGGACGGTAAAAACGCCGTCCCTTTTTCCTGCAAATTCGGGATTTTCCCTTTGCAATTTTGCAAGATGATGGTATACTATATATTAAGAAACGATTTGCCATCCGATCTGAGCGGTGAATCGGAAAGGAGCTTCATCTGATGGGTTTTGTTGATGGTCTGCGTGATGTATTGCGCAGCTTTTCTGGTGACGATTATGACGAGTACGAGGAGGCACCCGTTTCTCGCACCCGTAATGATATTTATGCGACAGCAAGTACAGCTTCTACGGCCCCTGATTATTCTTATTATCAGACCCCGGCTCAGCCGCAGCAACCCGCGGCGCAGCCTACCGCTGTACCGGATGCCATCGTGGATACAATTGCATTGCTTCGCCCGGAAAAATTGCAGTCGGTTCGCGAGGCAGCCGATCATTTCTTGAAAAATCAGGTGGTTATTTTGAGCCTGAAACATACCGATCCGACGCTGGCCCGCCGCTGGCTGGACTATCTGGGCGGTATGACCTACTATATGGAGGGCAAGATCAATCGCATTGCTCCCTATACGTATCTGCTGACTCCCAAGAATGTCGAACTCGTAGCTGGTTTCGAATCCGAAGAACAAGACAAAAAAGCAGAAGAACCGAAAAAAAGCCGTTCGTAACACGAACGGCTTTTTCTTATTGTTGCAGCAGACAGACTGCATGGGCTGCGATGCCCTCTTTGGCGCCGGTAAACCCCAGCTTTTCCTCGGTCGTGGCTTTGACGTTGACTTGTCCGACCGCAATGTCCAGCGCGGCAGCGATATTCTGCCGCATGGTTTCGATGTGCGGCGCCATGCGCGGCGCTTGCGCGATGATGGTCGCATCGATATTGCCGACCTGCCAACCGGCTTCTTCCAGCCGGGCACGCACCTTGCGCAAAAGTTCCAGACTATCCGCCCCTTTCCATTGCGGGTCGGTGTCCGGAAACAGCTTTCCGATGTCCCCAAGGGCCGCAGCCCCCAACAGCGCATCCATAACCGCATGCACCAGCACATCGGCATCGCTATGCCCCAAAAGGCCGGTTTCATGGGCGATTTCTACGCCGCCCAGAATGCACTTGCGGCCTTCGACCAGACGGTGTACATCATATCCGTGTCCAATTCGTAGATTCATTCGTATTCCATCTCCTGTAAAAACGCCTGTGCAATGAGCATATCTTCGGGAGTGGTCACTTTGATGTTGGTATACTCCCCTTGCGAAGCAAAGACCGAAACGCCGATCAGCTCGGCAGCGGCACAATCATCGGTCGGCGACAAGCCTTTGTCCATGGCGTTTTTGAGCGCTTTGCGGATGCAGTCGCTGGTAAAGATCTGCGGCGTCTGCACGGCGGCGATCGACATACGCGGCACATCGCCGGCAATGAAGCCATCTTCCAGGCGCTTGACGCTGTCCTTCATGGGGACCAGCGGCGCTGCCGCGCCATGCTCAGCCGCGTCCTGAATGACCTGTTCCAGCGTCTGCTGGCTGAGCAGCGGCCGCGCGCCATCATGAATGGCAATCAGGTCGGTTTCCTCTTTGCAGGCCTGTACGCCCTTCCAGACCGATTCTGCCCGGCTGGCACCGCCGCGCACCATTTGATGCACTTTGGTGATGCCGAATGCTTCACACAGCTTGGCATAGGGCAGCATATCGATTTCCCGGCAAACCACGATGATCTCATCGACCAGCGGCGAGCGTTCAAACGTCAACAGGGTGCGCGCCAGCAACGGGATGCCTTCCAAATCGAGCAGCAATTTATTGCATTCTTTCATCCGGCTGGAAGACCCCGCCGCTGGAATCACGGCGGCAACATAAGGCCGTTTGTGCGCTTCCTGTTTTTTCTTCCACCACATGGGATATTCCCTCCTAACAAAAACGCGGCTCTGTCCTCGCTTTTCGACAAAGCCGCGCATTTTTCTATTTCTATCTTATCCTATTTAGGGGTGCTTTGCAAGTTTTTTCGAAAGTTCCACCAGAGTACAGCCCCAAACACCAGCAAGCCATATCCGCCGTGATGGGTTGCCAGTCCAATGCCCATGAGGCTGACGCACAGGCATCCGAGCATTTCGACGCCCAGTAACAGCTTTCCAGGCCCCAGGATAGCCTGCAAGATCTGCCCGCCGTCCAGCGGTCGTACCGGGGTCAGATTGACCAAACTCAGCAGCAAATTTGCCCCCGCGAACAGAGTGTATCCGCCCGCGGCCGCCAGCCATGCGGTCAAAAATCCAATAAGCGGCCCGGCAGCTGCAATGCAGACTTCCCGCCCGGTCTGTTGTCGTCGCAGGCGGTAGCGCATCACTCCGCCCAATGCCGTCAGCCGCAGCGTCAGCAGCTGGCCGCTGCACAGCCAGACGGCAGCCGCATGCCCGACTTCGTGTATGCTGGCTGCGAGTAAAAAGAGCATCCCGATCCCGCTTTGGTCCAAAAAAGCAACCAGTGCGGCCAGCAGCCAAAACGAATCGGCGATTTGGATGCGACCGCTCAATAGGTCACATAATGCGCCGGGTTCAGGGCTTTGCCATCCCGCCAGACTTCAAAATGCAGATGGTTCCCGGTGGCGTTGCCGGTCGCCCCGACTTCGGCAATCTTGTCTCCTGCCTCGACCGTATCCCCCTGCTGGACATCAACCTTGCTGCAATGGGCGTACAGCGTAGAAAAGCCCTCGGCATGGTCTAAAATCGCATAATTGCCATACGAAGAATTGGAGCCCGCTTCGCGCACGGTTCCGCTGGCGAAAGCCGCAATGGTCGTTCCTTCGGGAGCGCCGATGTCCAATCCATAGTGAAAGCTGGCTTTCCCCGAGATTGGATGAATCCGCTCACCAAAGTCGGAGGTTTTGGTGCCTTCGACCGGGTTTTGGGTGTCAAATGCCATCACATAGGCAGTTTCATCCTCTTCTTTGGGGAATTCGGATTCGATGCGGCTGGCCAGCTCATCTTCCCCAAAGCCCGATTCGGCATAGACAGCGGTCAGGTCAATATCCTCTTGACTGGATGCCGGGTCCGGCTCGGTTTCTGACGTTGTGTCTTTCGACCACTCGGCAAACACCGCCGATAAGCCTCCGCCCTCCAGGGTCTGTCCGGCCACCTGCAAGACCTCCTGGGTTGGAATCCCGCCCTGCAACATGGCGACCGTCCGCTCCCGCAAATCATCCGCCCACGGCGCACCCGATGTTTTCAGAAGTACCGCCCCTAAAAACAGGGCCGCTGACAGCAACAGGCGTACATCGCTTTTGGTCATCCCTGTGCTTGTTTTTTGATGCGTACTGCCCGCCATATCCATCCATCCTTTCCTGATGCTTCGTTTATGGATATGCACGGCCTGGCCAAAAAAGAAGGGGAAACCGAAGTTTCCCCGTTTAAGCCCGAAAAATTTCATACACCAAAACATTGACGGCCAGGAAAATCAGATTGGCAATGGTAAAGTAGACCAAGTATCGTCCTGCCTTTTCCGGCGTTTCCCGCACCACACATTTATACGAAATCAGGCTGGCCATGGAAGCGATCAAGGTCCCAAGGCCGCCCAAGTTGCTGGCAATAAGCAAAATATCCCAATGGGTGGTGAACCCGGACAGCAGCAAAACCGCCGGCACATTGCTGATGATCTGGCTGGCGCCCAAAATCGTAAAGAAGTCATTCTGCTCCAAAAAGGCAGCCACCGTTTGGTGGAACACCGCAATACGCCCCATATTCCCGACAAAAATAAAAAATCCAATGAAGGTCAGCAGCAGCGTATAATCGACATGCCAAAGGGTCCCCCGGTCAGCCACCAGCAAAAATGCAATCACGATCAGGACCAGAATCCACACGGGAAGCACTTCTGCAATCGACCCTAAGCAGATGGTAAACAACAGGCCATAGGCTGCCGCCAGTCGTTTGGAGCGAAAAGCCGCCGGCCGGCAATCGAGCATCTGCTGCAAGGTTTCATTGCGGCGGCAGAACAAAAAGATGCAGATCAGGGCAAACGATAAAGCGGCGTATGGCAGCATGATCCCGATGAAGTTCAGCAGGCTGATGCCCGACTTGGAAAACAAATAGAGATTTTGCGGATTCCCGATGGGTGTGAGCATGCTCCCTAAGTTGGCGGCAATGGTTTGCAGCACCACAATAGGGATCATCTCCCGGGAAGGCTGGGCCATTTTGAGCACTTCAATGGAAAACGGCACAAAGGTGATGAGCGCCACATCGTTGGTAATCACCATACTGGAAAAGAAGCAGAGTAAAATAAGCACGGCTTCCAGCTGTCGTTTGCTCTTGACTCGTTGCAGCATGGCTTCGCCCAAGGTGCGGAAAAACCCCAGCCGTTCCAGTCCCACCATGACCGCCATCAACGCAAACAGCAGCCCAATGGTATGCCAATCCACATAGGCGATAGATTCGCGGTCGGGTTTGACCCAAAACATCGAAATCCCGGCCAGCACCCAGGAAATCACCAGAAGCGCTTCCTGTTTGAGCCATGGAATGGCTTTCTGTCTGATAAATTCGTTCATTCTTTCTTTGTCGACTCCCCTATTCCCGGAAAAAGACGGGGTGGGAAAAGCCCGCCCCGCCTTTTTCTTATACATCGCGTGCAATCAACAGCCGCAGCGCTTCCACTGCCGCCCGGACGCCCCGCTCGGTCGCGTCCGGCGGAATGGTATCCGCTGCATCGTTGTCTGCATTCCAAAGCACATTGAGTACCGCGCCGCAGCGCACGCCCAGCACCGCTGAAACGATCAGCAATGCGGCAGTCTCCATTTCGCTTGTCAGCGCGCCGCCGGCTTTCCAAGCCTTCCATTTGCTGAGCAGTTCCTCGGCAATGGCCTGCTGATGGGGCCGCAGTTCACCATAAAAGCTGTCTTTCGATTGGATGACGCCGGTATGGTATGGATACCCCAGCTGCTCGGCTGCGTCGCGCAGCGCAAGGACAATATCAAAATTGGCGACTGCCGGAAATTCGATGGGCAAGTATTCCCGGCTGGTGCCCTCCTGGCGGATGGCCGCCGTGGCGATGCAGATGTCCCCGGCTTTGACATCGTCCTGCATGCCGCCCGAGGTGCCGACCCGGATGAAAGTATCAGCGCCACACTCGACCAGTTCTTCCAGGGCAATGGCGGCCGAAGGCCCGCCGATGCCCGTGGAGCATACGCCGACCTGTACCCCGTCCAAGGTGCCGGTATAGAGGGTATATTCCCGGTTGGAGGCTAGCTTTTGCGGATTGTCAAAATAACGAGCGATCTTCTCACAACGGGCCGGGTCGCCCGGCAGAATGACATACCGGCCGATCTGCCCCTTGGTGATCTGGATGTGCATCTGTTTTCCATCGATCAACATGTCGATTCCTCCCTTTGTATGGCGCGAATGTTTTTTTCGGCCTTGCTACGCGGGATCATCACTTCATGTCCGCAGCCGCAGCACCGCAGCCGAAAGTCCATCCCGACCCGCAGCACCAGCCATTCTTTGCTGCCGCAGGGGTGGGCTTTTTTCATGGTCAATTTATCTCCCAGGCGAATATCCAAACGATATGCCCTCCTTTTGTGGTTCTTTCAAACTGGCTTGCTTTTAGTATATCACATCTCAGCCCCGGCGGGGAGGTTTTTTCGGGTGTTTCCCGAATTGTGCGTTCAGTTTTGCCAAGCGGCCGCATATAGTAATAGCATCGTGCAGAGAAAAGGAAAAAACGGCGGAACCGTTGCCGCCATGAAGGAGGCTTGTGCATGAATTTACACGAATATGCGCCCGAAGGGACGCGGCTTGGCCAGCCATCCAACGACAACCTGTTCACCTCGCCCGAAGGGATAAAAAATGCACAAGATACCGGCATCATCCTGGAAGGGATGGCGGTATCCTGTGACCGGGAACATAATCTGGTGGTCGAATGCGGGCCCCGGCGCGGCATCATTCCGCGCACCGAATGTGCGCTCGGCATTGCCGACGGCCAAACCCGGGAAATCGCGATCTTGTCCCGGGTGGGCAAACCGGTCTGCTTTGTCGTGACCGGGATGGACGGCGAAACCCTGCTGCTTTCCCGCCGCGCCGCCCAGCAGCGGGCGCTCTCCTATCTGCTCAGCCACTTGCAGCCCGGCGATATTATCCCGGCCTGTGTGACCCATTTGGAGCCGTTCGGCGCGTTCGTGGATATCGGCTGCGGAGTGATCTCATTCATCGGCATTGAAAATATTTCGGTTTCGCGCATTTTTCATCCGCGGGAGCGGTTTGCCTGCGGCCAGATGATCTATGCGGCCGTCCTCTATACCGACCCGGAAACCAAGCGGGTGCATCTGACCCATCGGGAGCTGCTCGGCACCTGGGCAGAAAATGCCGCCCAGTTCCACGCTGGAGAGACTGTGCAGGGCATTGTCCGCAGCATTGAATCCTATGGGGTGTTTATCGAACTGGCTCCCAATCTTTCCGGCTTATCCGAGCGGCGACCCGGCTTACAGGAGGGCGATGCGGTTTCGGTGTACATCAAATCCATCCTGCCCGAGCGCATGAAAATCAAACTCACGGTCATTGACCATCTGCGCCGCCCCACCGGTCCGCCGCCTGCGCCGCGGTATTATTTGACCGAGGGACGCATCGAGCAATGGGTCTATTCCCCGCCCTGCTGCATGTCCAAATACATCGCCACCAGCTTTTTGTGAGTTGCCGGCCGCCGCGCCTCCCGCTTACCGGCCTTTGATCTTCTCCCAATAGGCGCGCGCGGCCTGTTCGTTTTTGTTTTCCCCATATTCATAATAGGTGTGGCCCATCAGGGCGTCGGGCAGATATTGCTGCTCGACCCAGTGACCCGGGAAATCATGCGGGAACTGATAGGTCAGGCCCCGCCCCAGTTTCTTGGCGCCTGTGTAATGGCAGTCTTTCAAATTCGCCGGGATATCGCCGCAGTTGCCATGCCGCACGTCGGCCATAGCCGCGTCAATGCCGCGAATGGCCGAATTGGACTTGGGCGCGGTCGCCATCAGGATGATCGCCTGCGCGAGCGGGATGCGCGCTTCGGGCATGCCAAGCTGGAATGCCGAATCGATGCACGCTTTCACAATGGAAGCCGCCTGCGGGTAGGCCAGACCGACATCCTCGCTGGCGATGACCAACATCCGCCGGGCGGCGGAGATCATATCCCCGGCTTCGAGCAGGCGTGCCAGGTAATGCAGCGCCGCGTCCGGGTCGGAGCCGCGCACCGATTTTTGCAGGGCGGACAGGATGTCATAATGGCTGTCGCCATCGCGGTCGTAGCGCATGTTGGAACGCTGCGAAACCTCCAGCGCGTCATCTAAGGCAATCGTGCCGTTCTCTGCTGCGCTGGCGGCCAACAACTCGACTGCGTTGAGCGCTTTACGCACATCGCCGCCGCACCCGGTCGAGATGGCGTCCACAACGCCCTCATCCAAGGTGACCGTCCGCCCCTCGAGGGCCAGCGAAAAGGCACGGCTGACCGCGCGGCGCATTTCCTCCGGCTCCACGGGTTTGAATTCAAACACCGTACACCGGCTGAGCACCGCGTTATAGACATAAAAATACGGGTTTTCGGTCGTGGACGCGATGAGCGTCATCCGGCCGTCTTCGATGAATTCCAGCAGGCTTTGCTGCTGCTTTTTGTTGAAATACTGAATCTCATCCAGGTAGACCAGCGCGCCGTTGGGCGCCAGAAAGGTATCCAGTTCGTCGATGATGCGGCGGATGTCGGCAATGGCGGCTGTGGTCGCGTTCAGGCGGTACAGCTTGCGCTCGGTCTGCTTGGCGATGATGGACGCCACGGTCGTCTTGCCCACGCCCGAAGGACCATAAAAAATCATATTCGGGATTTGTCCGCTTTCGACGATGCGGCGCAGCACACCGTTCGGGCGGAGCAGTTCGGTCTGTCCGACCACGTCATCCAGGGTTTGCGGACGGATTTTATCGGCTAAAGGCTGATACATGGGCCTTTGTCCCCTTTCCCCATCGTTTTTTCTTCATTATACCAGTTCCCCCCTGGCTTGACAACCGGGCAGGCCGCTTGACTGCGCCGCTTTATTGTGCTAAAATAATAGGGAAATTTGGTAACTGAGGTGAACCGTGTGATGAACAAGCCCTGGCAGGACAAGCTGCGCCAAATCGACCCGTATGTGCCCGGCGAGCAGTCCAAAGACCCGGATATTATAAAATTAAACGCCAACGAAAACCCCTATGCCCCCTCTCCGCGGGTGCAGGAGGTGCTGCGCACGTTTTCGGCTGAGGGGCTGCGCAAGTACCCGGATGCCAACGCCAGCCATCTCAAGCAGGTGCTGGCCACCCACTATGGGCTTGCGCCCGACCAGGTCTTTCTGGGCAATGGCTCGGACGATGTGCTGGCCCTGTGTTTCCAGGCGTTTTTCTGCTCGGACAAGCCCATCTTTTTCCCGGATTTGACCTATTCGTTCTATCCGGTCTGGTGTTCGCTGTTCCGCACCCCCTATCAGACCATCCCGCTGGACGACCAGTACCGCATCCGCCCGGCGGACTATGCCCCGCAGAACGGCGGTGTCATCCTGCCCAATCCCAATGCCCCCACCGGCATCGGCGAAGGACTGGCGTTTATCGAGCAGCTTTTGACGGTCAATCCGGACTCCATCGTCATCATCGACGAGGCTTACATCGATTTTGGCGGACAAAGTGCTGTGCCGCTGCTGAAAAAATATGAAAACCTCGTGGTCGTGCAGACCATGAGCAAATCCCGCTCGCTGGCCGGTCTGCGCGTCGGGTTTGCGCTCGCCAATCCAGCCTTAATCGCCACGCTGGAAGCGGTCAAAAATTCGTACAATTCCTATACCATGGACAGCGTGACCCTGGAAGCCGCCGCCGCGTCGGTGGAAGATGATGCCTATTTCCGCGACACGTGCGCGCAGGTCATGCGGACCCGGGAACGCGCTAGCGCCGAACTGCAGGCGCTGGGATTTTCGGTCCTGCCCAGCCTGACCAACTTCCTGCTGGCGACCCATCCGCAAAAATCTGCGCGGGAGATTTTCGAAGCGCTCAAGGCGCGCAAGATCTTTGTGCGGTACTTTAACCTTCCCCGCGTGGACAACCATTTGCGCATCACCATCGGCACGGATGCCGAAATGGATGCCCTGATGCAGGCGCTGCGGGAAATCCTTGCGGCATAACATCTCCAAACACGCCCAGCCGCCTTCTGGGCGTGTTTTTTTGTTTCCGAAAAGGGCAGTTTTCTTTGCATTTCTGACAAAATCATGGTAAAATAAACGAATGAAAAAGAGAGGAGCGAACGCCCAGCATGCTGCAAACAATCGAACAGATCAACCAAGCGGTCAATGGGTTTGTATGGGGTATCCCGGCCATGATCTGCATCATCGGCGTGGGACTGCTGCTGACCTTCCGCACGCGAGGCATCCAGTTTCGGAAATTTATCTATACCTTTCAGGTGACGATCGGTCGCCTGTTCCACAAAAAAGATGCGGCCGATGGCTCGGTCACACCCTTCCAGGCGGTCTGTACCGCGCTGGCAGCCACGGTCGGTACCGGTAATATCGCTGGTGTGGCCGGTGCGATCGCTCTGGGCGGTCCGGGCGCGGTCTTTTGGATGTGGATGAGCGCCCTGCTTGGTATGTGTACCAAGTTTTCCGAAGTGACGTTGGCCGTCCATTTCCGTGAGAAAAACAAGCACGGTGACTGGGTAGGCGGCCCGATGTACTACATCAAAAACGGTCTGGGCTCCAAATGGCGCTGGCTGGCCGTTGTATTCTCCATTCTGGGCGTGCTGACCGTGTTCGGCACCGGCAACGCCACCCAGGTCAACACCATCACGGCAGCCATCGACTCGGCGCTGCTCAATTATGATATTTTATCGGCTCAGGTATTGCCGCAATTTAATCTGGGACTCGGTATTTTTATTGCCATTCTGGTCGGACTCGTGCTGGTCGGCGGTATCCAGCGCATTGGCCGCGTGACCGAAAAGCTGGTCCCCTTCATGGCGCTGCTGTATATCATTTTGGCATTGGGCGTCGTTGCACTGCACTGGGAACGTGTGCCGGGTGTCTTTGCGTCGATCGTTGAGGGAGCCTTCCAGCCATCGGCTGTCACCGGCGGTGCCATCGGTACCTTCTTTCTGAGCCTGAAAAGCGGCGTCGCCCGCGGTATCTTCTCCAATGAAGCCGGCCTCGGTACTGGTTCGATCGCCCATGCGGCTGCGGATACCAGCGATGCCGTGCATCAGGGCTTCTTCGGCATCTTCGAAGTCTTTACCGATACCATTGTCATCTGTACCCTGACCGCGCTGGTCATCCTGTGTAGCGGCGTCGATTTCCCGTACACGGTCGCGGCCGGCGCAGAACTGACCATCAGCGGCTTTACCGCCACCTATGGCAGTTGGGTTTCCATCTTTACCGCGGTGGCCATGTGCTGCTTTGCCTTCTCGACCATCATCGGTTGGGGACTGTATGGCACACGCTGCATTGAATTTTTGTTTGGCCCCAAGGTCATCCGGCCCTTTATGCTGGTCTATGCTGCGGTCGCTGTTTTGGGCGCCACGGCCGATTTAGGGCTCTTGTGGAGCATCGCCGAAACCTTCAATGGTTTGATGTCCATCCCCAACTTGATTGCCCTCTTCCTGTTGTCCGGAACCGTGGCCAAACTCGTGCGGGAAAACAAACACAGCCGTTAAACATGCAAAGAGCAGGACACATCGTGTCCTGCTCTTTTTCTATATCATCAGCAAACCTTGTGGCCGTTTGCGTTCATGCGGAATTTGAGCCCCAGCACTTCGGCTGCGCGCTTGCACATCAGCATGCGTCCCAGGAAAATTTCAAAATAGTCCAGAATGGAACAGATATTTTCATCCAGTTCGATATCCAGCTTGACCGTCTTTTTCTCCGGGCACACCGAAAGTTTGGACGAAACCGCCGCATAGTTGACCCGGTCGTGTTTGTCAAACCGCGCCTTGACCCGATTGCGCACGCGGTTGCGGCGCACATCGGTCTTATCCGCCAAAATAACAGCCGCCGAAACCGGGTCCACGGCAACGCCGGTCGACTCATCGTGCTGCCCGATGGCTGATACGACGAGCGCCACTTCCTGCGGGTCCATATGCAGGTCGCGCAGAATCTGAAACGCTAAAATCGCCCCGCTGTGAGGATGGTCCTCCCGATTGACACAGTTGCCAATGTCGTGCAGATAGCCTGCAATGCGCGCCAGTTCGCACAATCTCTTATCATACCCCAGGTCGCTCAGGATGCTGCCTGCCCCGATCGCAATTTTCACGGCGTGCTTGTGGGAATGTTCGGTGTATCCCATCACGCCCAGCATGGCATTGCCCCGCTCGATAAGGGCATTGACTTCCTCGTTGTTTCGAATATCTTTATATGTAATGGTTTCCATGTTGTTTTCATCCTTTATAAGCGTTGTATTGCATCCATGGCGAGCGCCGAGCGTTCGCATTCTTCGGCAGTCAAGGTGATCTGCCAGCAAAGAGGGCTCCCCTGCATCCGCGCAGCTGCATAGCTCAGACCGTTTGTGCGTTCGTCCAGATAGGGTCGGTCGATCTGCCCAGGGTCACCTAATAAAATGATTTTCGTGCCCCGTCCGGCACGGGTGATGATGCCCTTGACCTGGGCCGGTGTCATGTTCTGCGCTTCATCGATGATGAGATAAGTCTGGACGATCGAACGGCCGCGGATAAAGTTCATGGCTTCGGCCTGGATGATGCCCCGGCTGAAAATCTCCTCGATCTTGTCGCGCAGTTCGGCTTCGTCCCGATAGCGCTCGTGTTCATTGGAATCGAGCAGCTGCTCCAGATTGTCCATCACCGGACGCAGCAGCGGCGAAATTTTTTCCTGCTCATCGCCGGGCAGAAAGCCAATGTCCAAATCAAACTGTGCATTGGGGCGGCAAATGAGAATCCGGCGATACTCGTCCGATGGCGAGCCGATCATTTTTTCCAGGCCGACCGCCAGCGAGTAAAAGGTTTTGGCCGTGCCTGCCATGCCCCGGACGATGACCAGCGGGGCGGTGTCGGCGGGCTGGAACAGGGCTTCTTGCAGGAAATACTGTCCCGCGGAACGCGGTGTCACGCCATACGGCGAGCGTTTCATGTAGTCGAGCGCCACGACCTTATTGCCGCACACCCGGCCCAGATGGGTCTTTTTGCGCGATTGGTCGGCACGCAGCACCACAAATTGATTTTCGGTCAGGCGCGGCGCCGAACGGTTGCCGTCCGCATCGGACAGATACAATTCGCTCAGAGCGACCCCCTTTTTGCGAAATTCCTTAAACCGCTCCTCAGCGACATAGCACTCCACCCGCCCGGTATATGCCGTGCGGTCTTCCTGCACCTGCTCGGTGGTGAAGTCTTCGGCTCGTACGCCCAAAATCTGTGCCTTGACGCGCAGCAGGATATCTTTGGTCACCAGAACAATGGGCCTTCCCTGTTCCTGTAAGCCTTTGCACACGCGCAGAATGCGGTTGTCCTTATGGTTTTCCGGCAGGCTTTCGGGCAGTTCGACCGCCACGCAGTTGGCTTCCACCCACAGCTGTCCGCCGCTGTCCAGCCGAACACCATGCAGCAGATCGCCCTGCATCCGCAGGTCTTCCAGCGTGCGGATGACCGTCCGCGCGTTGGCGCCACGCTCGCCTTCGGCACGTTTCAGCCCGTCCAGCTCTTCTAAAACAACCAGCGGCAACACCACATCGTTTTCCTCAAAACAATGGAGTGCATACGGCGCCTGAATCAATACATTGGTATCTAAAACATAGGTCTTTGTCATACATCTTCCTCCTGTTTCGTAAAAAAACCGCACAAAACGCTTCCCGCGGCTGCGAGTGCGTTGTGCGGTTTATCCTGATGGAGATTGGGCCGTCATAGGGAACATCCTTACTTTGTTGATTTCATATTCAGCATACCGTAAAAACCGGTCATGCTGCTATCGTGCGCCGGTGAATTTGCGGTAAAGGGTCTGTAAATCGCCGCTGCCTGATATTTGCATCGAGCGCCCAGAAATGCTATACTAAAAATATAAATTTTTAGGGGGACGGCCATTTTCTGGCCAAAGAGGGGTTTTTGTATGCCAATGACCATACAACGTCCGCAGCATCTTGCAGCATCGAGCACATTTTCCGGGCGGCGGACACTTTTGGATATGCTGCGCGGACTTGCGCTTGTGGGGATGATTTTGTATCATTTCTGTTTTAATCTGGATTCCATCTTTCATGTTTCGCTGCCGTGGTTCCATACCTTCGGCGCTGCTGCCTGGCAATTTTGCAACAGCGCGTTATTCCTGCTGATTGCCGGGATCTGCACCCATTTGACCCGGCACATCTTCCAGCGCGCCATCCGTCTGGCGTTGGTAGCCATCGCCTTATCGCTGGTCACTTTTTTGTTTATGCCGGAAGAATTGATCGTTTTTGGGATTCTGCACTGCATTGCGGCCTGTCTGCTGATTTATGGCGCGTTCCAGCCCTGGCTGCGCCGCGTGCCTGCCGGGCTGGGAATGTTTGTTTGCGCGCTTTTGTTTTTTGTGACCTTTCATCTGCCACATCAGTATCTGTTTTTTGAGCCTTTTTCTCTCTCGCTGCCGGCCAGCTTGTATGTGTTTTATCCGCTCTCGCTGCTCGGATTTCGGTCGGTGTCGTTTTATTCGGCCGACTATTTCCCGCTTTTCCCCTATCTGTTCCTGTTTTTGTTTGGGCATTATCTGGGGTATCTGGTTTTGAAATTGCCGCAATCGATTCAAACATTGGGCCTGCGCCCGCTCAATTTCCTCGGGCGGCACAGCTTGGTGGTCTATCTTCTGCATCAGCCGCTGCTCCTGGGCGGCATGATGTTGGTGTTTTGATCGTTTCTGTCGAAAGGCGTAACAGAAATGACTCTTTACATTTCTTTTCACTCATGGTACCATAGTACTACACGCAGGAAAGGAGTCTGTCATGGCAAATAAAGCAGGTACCAAACAAGTCACTGCCAACAAAAAGGCATGGCATGACTACTTTGTCGAGGAAAAAATCGAAGCTGGCATCGAACTGGCCGGCACAGAGGTCAAATCTATCCGTTTGGGACAAGTCAATCTGAAAGATTCCTATTGTACCTTCAAGGATGGCGAAATCTTTGTGCGCGGGATGCATATTAGCCCCTATGAAAAGGGTAATATCTTTAATAAGGACCCGATGCGGCTGCGGAAACTTCTCTTGCACAAAAAAGAAATTCTGCGGTTGTTTGGAAAAACCAAACAAGACGGTTATGCGGTCATTCCGCTGAGCGTATATTTCCGTAATTCGCATGTGAAGCTGGAACTTGGCTTATGCAAAGGTAAAAAGCTGCATGATAAGCGGGACAGTATGGCCAAGCGGGATGCTGCACGCGAGATCGACCGCGCGATGAAGTCGCGCAACCGATAAAAAACGAATGCAAAGAATTTGTTGTTCCTATGGGGACGTACCGGCTTCGACGGGGGTGTTGAAGCAGGAATAGCGGGCGGAAGTGAGGACGCTTCCTTAAAAGCCTCAACCTTTTATAAATTAAACAACAAAGATTATTCTTTGCAGGCTGCCTAATTAGGCTGGCCCGTCCTGCCTGAGAGGACCACGGCTCGGGACCAGGGCGTCGATCAGTGGTGAACGTGTACGGGTTAAGAGTTGCGCCCGTCATGTAAGATGACTCTACTCAAGCAGTAAGCCTGTTTGCCGGCGTGCTGTGGAGGGAATGTAAAAGGACAAACTGCGCCCGGAGAAGTTCTTGTGGATGTGCTTTCGGACAGGGGTTCAACTCCCCTCGTCTCCACCAAAAAGAGCCAGACGAACACTTGTCGTTCGTCTGGCTCTTCTTTATTGTTGTGCCAGCTGCGCCTTTTCAAACCGCAGCACACCGACTCGCCATGTAATCCACGTGGTAACCGCAATCTTCACCAAATCCCCCGGCAGGTACGGCAGGACGCACAGCGTCAAAGCCGGAACCAAGGCGGTATGGTTCAAAATCATAAACCACGCCGTCCCAAAGGCATAACATGCCGCGAGGCCCACTGCCAAAACAATGGCTAAGTTCCAACGGGCATTTACCAAAGGCATCATAAGACCGATCACAGCCGCTGCCACAACATACCCGACCAAATATCCGCCGGTCGGGCCAGCCAGGACTTGCAGCCCGCCACGCATCCCATTAAACACCGGAGCCCCTACCATGCCAAGCAGTAAATAGACGATCTGGGCGGCTGTCCCCCATTTGAACCCCAATAGGCTGCCCGATAGGAAAACAGCCAGCATGGACATGGAAATCGGCACTTGCCACGGGGTGGGAATGGCTAACTGACTGCATATGGCCGTCAAAGCCGCAAACAAAGCGGTATAACAAAGTTGTCTTGTTTTCATGGTACGCTCCTCTTGTAAACTATTTTTTATACTTCGGTTTACTTCTTGAGTATAGCATACTTGTAAACAGAAATCAATAATGAAGTTTACATCTCTCTGTGCCCACAAAAAATCCCTTGCACCAACCGAACGTATTTGCTGGTACAAGGGGTTTTCTTCGCTTTACTTTTCGATACCAAACTCATACAACGTGGTATGGCGGTATATTTGTCCTGCGCGCAAGATCGCCTGGGGGTATTCCGGACAATTGATGCTATTCGGAAAAGCCTGCGTCTCCAGGCAGAACCCACTGCGCCGGGGATAACAAGCGCCTTCTTTGCCTGCACAAGTGCCGTCCAAAGAATTGCCTGCATAAAATTGCACTCCAGGCTGGGTGGTTTCGACCTCCATCACAATGCCGGTTTGCTGACACCGGGCCGATGCAGCCGGCCGCAGCTTCCCCGGTATGCCGCGCAAAACCCAGTTGTGGTCATATCCGCCCGCGTATTGCAGCTGCTCAAAGGCATCATCAATATGCGCGCCAATGGGGGTCCAGTCCCGCAAATCCATCGGCGTATCTTCGACTTCCTGATATTCGCCATGTGGGATGGACTCGTCGTCGGCGGGTGTAAAGCGGTCGGCATACAGGCAAATCTCCTGCCCGCAGATGTCGCCACTGTTATGGCCTCCCAGATTGAAATACGTATGATTGGTCAGATTGCAGAGCGTATCCTGTTCGGCTTTTGCCCAATAGGTGATTTTCAGCGCATTCTCGACCAGTGCATAAACCACTTCGATCTTCAAAGTACCCGGATAGCCTTCTTCCCCATCTCGGCTCACCAGCCGCAAATGCAGGCCATCTGCCTGGATTTCCGGCTCCCACAGCCGCTTATCAAATCCTTTCTTTCCCCCGTGCAGATGATTGCGGCCATCGTTGCAATATAAGGTATGTTCCTGTCCGTTGAGGGTGAACCGCCCACGTGCGATGCGATTGGCATACCGTCCAATCAGCGCTCCTAAAAATTTGTCTTGCTTTTCATAGCCCTCGATGGTATCACATCCCAAAACCACATCGACCAGGCGTCCCTGTCGGTCGGGCACCCATAGGTTCTGGATGGTGCCGCCATACGTAAGCACCGACATGCGCAGTCCGCTTCCCTCGAGTATATACCGCTGGACTGGCTTGCCTGCCTGTGTATAGCCAAAGATCCCATCACAATAAATCTTCATCTCAAATTCCTCCCCCGTTTCCTTCCGACCATCCTTGTGCTTGCAAAGGCGTCGAAAATCCTGCACATTGGGCAAAAAGCCCCCTATTCCTGGACTGCGGCCGAAACAGGGGGACCTTGCTGGTTAGATTTTAAAATAACCAAAGCCGTTGATGATGGCTTCGATCCGTTCGCCGCGGCGGCACGCCGGACATTCGGCAGAATTATGGCTTTCATAGTCCGGCAAATCGTTGATATGGAACAAAGAATGGATGGTCGTATCATCGACCCGGTCGACAGCGCTGAAAATAGCCGAAACACCACAAAGATGCCCGCCATAGTATTCGATACATTCGGCGCCTTGTTCGACGGTGAGTCCGGTGGTGACCGAGGACATCAGCAGCATGACACTCTTGCCCCGGATGAGCGGACGAATGTTATCCCGGAACATCATCTGCCCGAAGGAATTGAATTCCGGGGTCACAACATGGATCGCTTCCCCGCGGTTTAAACTGCGGAAACCGCTTTGCGACAGCTGTTGTGCCAAAAAACCACCGATCATCTGGGTGCTGTCCAGACATACGATGGCATTGACCACTGTTGTGGAGGAATATTGACGCGCCAACATCTTTGCAATTTCGTCGGCGACGCGCTGGTTGGTTTTGATATCTGTCATGTCGATATAATAGTTGACATGCGAGTGATTGGTCGCAAAATGGCCGCTCACAGCCGTCAACGAAATTTGACCCGATGCACTGGGCAGTTTGATGATTTTTCTTTCCATTCCATTCGCCTCCTTGTCTGGTTTTATTATAGCCCAATCCGCTGGTTTTGGCAATTCTATTCTGTGCAATCTGCTGATTTTTTTGATGGTGTGCGACACTTGTTCATGCAGAAACGCCGGAAACAGATACCTTTCCCATGTGCAAAACCGCCTTTTGCTCCGCTGCAAAAGCTTTTGCGCATTTTGGCGAAATGTTATTTATACAGCCGATTTGCCAAAAATGGACTGGACAAGCTGCCCCCAGGATACTATCATAGATATGATAGTAGCATGAAGAATATATTTGAACGGAGGAAACTATGCGTCATTTGATTGACCCGCTCGACTTTTCCGTCGAGGAAATCGATTCCCTTCTCCATTTGGCCGACCGTATCGTGGCCAACCCCACGGCATTCCAAAACGTGTGTGCTCACAAAAAACTGGCCACCCTGTTCTATGAGCCTTCCACCCGCACCCGCCTGTCGTTTGAAGCGGCGATGCTCAATCTGGGCGGCTCGGTGCTCGGCTTTGCCAGCGCGGATTCTTCCTCGGCTTCCAAGGGAGAAAGCGTGGCCGATACCATCCGTGTCATCTCGGGGTATGCCGATATTGCGGCCATGCGTCATCCCAAAGAAGGCGCTCCGCTGCGGGCTGCCCGGTATTCCCGCATCCCGGTCATCAATGCCGGCGATGGCGGCCACCAGCACCCCACCCAGACCCTGACCGACCTGATGACCATTCGCCGTCGCAAAGGCCGTCTGTCCGGCCTGACCATCGGTCTGTGCGGTGACCTGAAATTCGGCCGCACGGTGCACTCGCTCATCAAATCGCTTTCCCGTTATGAAGGGATGCGTTTTATACTGATTTCACCCGAAGAACTGCGGGTTCCCGATTATGTCATCACCGAGGTGCTCGAACCCCGCGGCATCCCTTACGAACAAGTCAGCAGTCTGGAAGATGCGATGCCCCATCTGGACATCCTCTATATGACCCGCGTACAGCGCGAACGCTTCTTCAACGAAGAAGATTATATCCGCTTAAAGGACACGTACATCCTCACCACCGATAAGATGGCACTGGCCAAGCCGGATATGGCGGTACTGCATCCGCTACCCCGCGTCAATGAGATCGCGCTGGATGTGGATGACGACCCGCGTGCCGCTTACTTTGAGCAGGCACAGAACGGCGTCTATGTCCGTATGGCACTGATTATGACCCTGCTCGGCCTGGCCGGAAAGGAGGACGAACATGCTTAATATTGATTCCATTCAAAACGGCTTGGTCATCGACCATATCAAAGCCGGCACCGGCATGCAGATCTATCATCTGGCTGGCCTGGACAAGCTGGATTGCTGTGTCGCCCTGATTCGCAACGCCCGCTCGAACAAGCATGGCCACAAAGACATCATCAAGATCGAAAGCATGATCGATCTGGATCTGGATGTTCTGGGCTATGTGGACCCGGACATCACCATCGATGTCATCCGGGACGGTGTGATCGTAGAAAAGAAAAAGCTGGAGAAGCCCCCCAAGCTGGTCAATGTGATCCGCTGCAAAAACCCGCGCTGCATCACTTCTATTGAGGAAGAAATCGACCATATTTTCTATCTGAGCGAAAATGGCCGGTACCGCTGCGCGTATTGTGAGCAGGAGCCCAGTAAAAATAATTCGTAAGCATGCTTTGCATGTCCAAAGCAGCCGCCTTGGGGCGGCTGCTTTTTCACCAGCGGCCCTGCCCGCACAGGGCTGCTCGCATTTGAATGAGGAGGTATGAAACTTGAAACTCAATCGTGTAACAGCCGTCTACTTCTCCCCCACCCAGACATCCAAGACGGGCGCGGAAACCATTGCACAAGCCATTTTGCCGCAGGCAGAACATGTCGATCTGACCCGCTTTGACGCCCCGCTGCCGGATGCCTTTGGCCCGGATGAACTGGTGGTGTTTGGCGCCCCGGTCTATGCCGGCCGTCTGTATGAAGGCTGTGCCGAACGGTTTGCCAAGCTGCGGGGGCACAATACGCCCTGCATCATTACGGTGACGTATGGCAACCGCAATTATGACGACGCCCTTTTGGAGCTGTCCGACATCGTGCAGGCCGGCGGGTTTGTCCCGTTTGCAGCCGCTGCGCTGGTGGCTCAGCATACATATGGCCAGATTCAGGTCGGACGGCCCAATGAAGCGGACTTGGCAGAAGACCGTGCCTTTGCAGAAAAAGCCGCGGCACGGCTGTCGCAAGATGCCCCGCTGGTTCCTGTTGCTGTGCCGGGCGACCGTCCGTATCGGGACGGTGGACATCGCGGCTCCTTCCGCCCGCTCACCGACCCGGAAAAATGTGTGAACTGCGGCCTGTGCGCCCGGGAATGCCCGCAGGGTGCGATCGATCCGCAAAATGTCAGCTTGATCGACGACAGCACCTGTTTGGCGTGCTTCCGCTGCATCCGCCGCTGTCCCACGGGCGCAAAAAATATGAACGTGCCACAATATCAGGCATTTGCTCAGGATTTTTCCCAGAAACTTGCCAAGCGCCGGGAAAACGAATATTTCCTGTAACTGCAAAAATCCTATGTCTTCGCCTTAATTTCCAGCTATCGCTATGGTATAATGGAAGCATAGGAATCCCCCGCAAGGGAGGCATGTTCTATGCCAATTATCGGAATTGATTTAGGAACCACCAACAGCTTAGCGGCAGTCTGGAAGGATGGACAATGTCAGCTCATCCCCAATGCACTGGGCGAAGTCCTGACGCCTTCGGCGGTCAGCATCGATGAGGAGGGCAACGTCCTGGTCGGTCGGACCGCCAAAGACCGTCTGGTCTCCCATCCCGAACGCACGGCTGCCAGCTTCAAGCGGTTTATGGGTACCGATACAAAATTAGCGCTTGCCGGGCAGGTCTTTTCCCCGATTGAACTGTCCTCGCTCATCTTGCGCCGTTTGAAAGAAGATGCCGAGGCCTTTCTTGGCCAGCCGGTCGAAGAAGCGGTCATCAGCGTACCGGCCTATTTTGATGACAATGGCCGCAGCGCGACCAAGGCCGCTGGGGAACTGGCCGGTTTCCGGGTCGAACGGATCATCAATGAGCCCAGCGCCGCAGCCCTCGCCTACCACAAGGGCAAGGACGAGGACATGAGTTTCCTGGTTTTTGACTTTGGCGGCGGCACGCTGGATGTATCGGTCGTGGATGCGTTCTCCAATGTCATTGAAATCGTGGCCGTCGCTGGGGATAACCAGCTTGGCGGCGATGATTTTAACCAGGCGATCGCTGCATATTTCTGCAAGCAAAATGGTTTGACCCTGTCCAAATTGCCGCGCGAAACCCAGGCCAGTTTGATTCGGCAGGCCGAGCATTGTAAAATCGCGCTTTCTTCGACCGATCCGGTCATGATGGTCTCGGACATCGACGGACAGGAACGTTCGATCATGCTCACCAATCAGAAATTGGTGGAAATCAGCGCGCCCCTGCTGCGGCGGTTGGAAAAGCCGGTCGCCCGAGCGCTGCGGGACTGTCAAAACACGGTCGGTGAAATCGACGAAGTGGTTTTGGTTGGCGGCTCCTGCCATATGCCGCTCATCCGGCAATATTTGCATCATATTCTGGGCAAGCAGCCCCTGTGTGATTTTGATGCCGATACCACGGTCGCCATTGGCGCCGGGATTGCCGCGGGCATCAAGGAGCGCAGTCAAGATCTGCGCGATACCCTGCTGACCGACATTTGCCCCTTTACCCTGGGCGTCAATGTCATCAACCACGAGGATCCCTCGAATGACCTGTTCTCGCCTATTATCGAGCGCAATACCACGCTGCCGGCCAGCCGCATGCGCAGCTACTATACCGCGCGTGAAGGCCAGACCAGAATGTCCATTGAAGTCTATCAAGGCGAATCGATCTATTGCCGGGAGAACTTAAAACTCGGCGAATTGGAGATCGAAGTCCCCCGCGGTGCCCGCGGAAAGGAAGGGGCCGATGTCCGCTTCACCTATGACATCAATGGAATCTTGCAGGTGGAAGTCACCTGCCAATCGACCGGGCAAAAAAATCAGGCTTTGATTTTAAATCCCAACTTAAAGCTGAGTGACGCCGAACTTAAGCAGCGGCTGGCAGAACTCGAGCAATTCAAGCTGTTGCCCCGGGAAGAGGAAGAAAACAAGGTACTCCTGGCCCGTGCGTCCCGGCTGTATGAGGAATCCACCGGTTTGCTGCGCGAGCAGATCCATCAGCAAATCGATTATTTTAATCTCCTGCTGCACGAAGGCAGCGAAGCCAAGCTGCGCCGTTATCGCAAAGATCTCCATCATTTTTTCGATCAACTGGACAATGACCTGCACACGGATGAAGATATTCTGCGTGCCTTCCGGGAAGATTGGAGCGACGAGGAGGACGATGAGGTATGAATCCGTGGCAAGTGCTTGGCCTTTCCCCGACCGGTGATTTGGATGCTGTCAAGCAGGCGTATGCGGAAAAGGTGAAGCTCTTCCATCCGGAAGAACACCCGGAGGAGTTCCAAACCTTACACGAAGCCTACCGGAAGGCCTCTCGCTATGCCAGACAGCATGCAGCGGCGCCCTCTGCGCCCAACAAAGAACCCGCTCCTGCCCGTCCAGCCGTACAGACCCTCAAAAAGCCGGCTATCTATACGCCGGCATCGGATGACAATGCCCATCGGCAAAATCGTTACCGCTCTTCGGACGATGAATTTTCCCGGGCACAATTTGAGGACTTCTGTACCGAAAACAAACGGGTGGGACGTCCGCTGCCCCGGACAGCCAGTTCGGTTTCCCTGCCGGCGGGAAAAATCCCGATTCGTGGCGCCAAACGGCAAGCCGAGCCGGTCGGCGGGCTCAATTTTTCCGCGCTGCATCAGGAAGATTCGCCGCAAGACACGGAAGATGATACTCCCCCGGCTTCCCAAGAAACAGATACTCCCTCCCCTGCGGCGCAGCCGGAGGAGCCGTCTGCGGAACCCGAGCGGCGTTTTCCTGTGAATCTGCTGCTTTTGCCCTTCTTTCTGGTACCCCTGATTCAATTACTGCCTTTGCCGGTCTCGGTCGGTCTGTTCATCGTATATTTGGCATATCAGGCATACCGGGATGAAATCCGCCGGTCTTGGGTGTTGACGATCGAAGAAATCGTGACCGAATGTACGGTTCTGGCCTTTTTCAACGAGTCGCTGCAACAGGCAGATTTTTATGACACCGCACATCTGGTGCTAAAAATCCTTGCCGGATGCCTGTTCTTATACCGCGTGATTCGTCGCCGCATGGACTTTGTACATACGTTTTATCCCGACTCTTCGCGCAAAAAGTAAAGATTCTAAAACAACCCCCGACGTTCTACAACGTCGGGGGTTTTTCATGCTTTTAGACGTCCTGTCCCTTGAGATAGTTGGCCAAACGCTTATCTTCCGATTTGATGTGGCTAATCAAAATGCTGACTAAGCGATTGAGTTCTCCAACCTTCTGCACCGTAACCTCGCTGTGCTTGAATTCATTCGAAAGGTTACGAATCATTTCCTTATACTTGATATGGAATGTATGGTGGGACTTATAGTGCGGATACTCATTTTCACGCTGCAACTTCTCTTCATCAGAGAAGTGCTGATCTACGTAATCCGCAAGGAACTGGGCAGTTTGCGTGATCTGTGTCCGACCGGACCCAGTCGCACAAGCATCCAACAGCTGATTGATCGCATCGAACAACATACGGTGTTCGGAGTCGATCAATTCATTTCCAGTTTCCAACTCCGGCGTCAGTTCATAGTGCTTAATATTTGCCGGGGTCGTCGATCGTTGTGAAATCGGTGCTGGTGCTGGAGCCTTGAAACCTGTCCCCCGAAGAGGGGAAGTTACCTCCTGCATGAAAGCTGCCGCTGTTTGTTGCACCGCTCGGGATGCTGTCGATGGGGGTGGTGGGAAACGCGCTCTGGTCTACAACCGGCTGTGCAACGGCCTTGCCTTCACTTACACGGAAGGTCGACAGAATCTGACGCAGCATATTCGCCTGCGAAGAGAGTTCTTCACTTGCTGCTGCCGACTCTTCACTGGTTGCCGAGTTGGTCTGTACAACGGTTGCGATCTGGTCGATACCCTGCGTAACCTGCGCAATCGAATCCGATTCATGCGCAGCTGCCTGTGCGATCTGTGCAATCTTTTCTACCGCTCTTTCGGTCAGTTCATTGCTCGAATTGATGGAATCTGCGGCTGCATGTGCAATCTCCGAGCCATGCTCTACGGCACGGATGGAATCTTCGATCAGGGTCGTCGTATTCTTTGCAGCTTCGGCCGACTTGGAAGCCAGGTTTCGTACTTCGTCCGCTACAACGGCGAAGCCCTTACCGGCAGCACCTGCACGTGCGGCCTCGACCGCAGCGTTGAGTGCCAGGATGTTGGTCTGGAATGCAATATCTTCGATGGTCTTGATGATCTTGCTGATCTCCTTGGACTTGGAGGTGATCTCATCCATCGCAATGATCATCTGTTCCATCTGCTGCTGGCTCTCTTCGTTCTTCTGGCCAGCTTCGTCTGCATTTTCCTTCGCATCCTGTGCAGCATCTGCATTCTTGCGAGCTGCCATCGAAATATCGTTAATGGTTGCCGACAATTCTTCTACTGCGCTTGCCTGCTCGGTTGCACCCTGTGCCAGCGACTGTGCACCATTGGATACCTGCTCGGCACCGCTGGATACCTGGTCGATGGACTGCTTGACCGTGCTGATCAGGTCGCGCATCTTTGCAGTAACCTGCGACAGATTGGTCGAAACCTTCTGGAATGCACCCGGAAGCTGATTTTCGGTATAAACATCAAAGTTACCGTGAACCATTTCAGAGGTAACACGAGAAATATCCGAGCAAACTGCCTGCAGCACCTTCTGGCTGGTACGCAGTGCCTCGGCCATTTCGCCGATTTCGTCCTTGGACTCATACCGTACTTCATGAGACAGATTGCCGCGGCTGATTTCGTTGAGCGCAGTCTTGGTTTCATCCAGCGGACGTACGATCGAACGAATCAGGCTGGTTGCAAACAGAATAACCAGAATCAGGAATACCACCATCAGGCAAAGCATGAAGATCAGCGTACGTACGACCGAGCTCTGCTGCGTCTCCATGTTGTCCTGTACGTGCTGGGAGATGGCATCGATTAGCGCCTCGGAAGCCTGCTGCTGTGCATCCAGTGCCGGCGTACATTCATTGATCAGGATTTCCTGTGCCTGCACAAAATTATTCTGCTCAATCGCCGCTGTAATGCGCGGTACTACGGCTTCCCAAGTCGAAATCGTGTCTAAAAATTCTTGATCCAGACCGTCGCCCAGTTCATAGTTCTGGGAAACATAGTCACGTGCTTCATCCAATGCAGACAGTGCATCGTTCAAGCTGGTCTGGTTGCTCGAGTAATTTCTCTTTGTCGTGTCCAAAACGATGTCACGCGCATACCGTGCGGCCGTATTGATCTCAACGCGGCAATCGAGCACTTGCTGCAGCAAAACTTCATCATTTTGAATGATGTCTTCATATCCTCGCCGAATGGAGAACATATTCATCACTGCCATCAATAAAAGTACCAATGATAACACGATCGGGATCGCAAATCCTAAAATTAGCTTCTTTGTGATCCGTAAGTTCTTCAGTTTCATTTTTGATGATTTCCTCCTTCTGGACTTACATTTATATCAAATCGGCGAATTTATCTCAGTTCGCCGTATTTGCCTTTCTCCACATCTCCAGCGACTTGGCCAGCGACCAGAGTAACGACTCGTTGGCACATAATGTTTACGAAGTTTTTCGCATGGGTTGCTGCGACCACGGTTGTGCCGCAGCGATTGATCTCTCGCAGGATATTCATGATGTCCCATCCGGTATCGTCATCCAGATTGGCTGTGATTTCATCCACCAGAAGAATGGGCGGATTGCAGATCACAGCTCTTGCCAGTTCGACCATTTTGACCTGGCCGCCGGACAATTCAAACGGATGTCGATGCTCAAAGGCACGCATTCCTACAAGAGCCAATGCTTTTTGTGTGTTTTCTACGATCTTGTTGGGACGAATTCCCATGGCATGCTGCACCAGCGCCAGATTTTCTCCGATCGTTTTTTTTCGAATCAGGCCGGCTTCTTGCCAAACCTGTCCAATGCTGCGGCGATACGATGGGCGCCGCCAACTTTTCAGTCTTGTGATATCCATATCGTTCACGCGAATCTGTCCTCGATCGGGTAGGATCTGATTTGCAATCAAGCGCAACAGCGTTGTTTTGCCGGCGCCACTACTGCCAATGATGAAAACGAACTCTCCTTGTTTGATCTCCAAAGAAAGATCATCCACGGCAGCAAACCGTCTTTTTTCATTGGTATAGTATTTTGTTACATGTTGCAGTTCAATTTGAGGCACACTATTCCTCCTACTCCAATCTATTATCAACCCACGAAATCATTGGACAAACCCGACATGGTTTGCTATCATGAATACAGAAAACCACGCGAGGTGTCGTATTGTGAAAAAAACGAAGAAAAATAAATGGAAAAGCCGACTTCAGATTTTTCTTTTATGTATCCTCTTTATCGGCGGTGCAGAACTTTGCGCTTGCTATTGGCTGGATCCTGCCATATTTGATAAGATCACAACGCCTGTGCTGCAAGCAGCATCGTCCCTTTGGAATTCCAGCATTGAACTCTTTTCGGACGCCAAAACCAATCTTGCGCAGCGTATCGAGACCATCGGCGCCCAGGAAGAACCCGAAGAAATCGAGTCGCAAAAAGCGGGTACGCCGCTTTTGCAAGGCGATGGCATTCCGATTCAGGACCCAACCATCACCGAACTGGTAATCCGGGATGGTCAGGAAGTGCTCACTGGTGGTGCGCTGCCCATTGCTTATTTTGCACAAAGTGACCCTGCCTGGAAAGATCAGCCCTATGGCACCGATAATATCGGCGACTATGGCTGTGGTCCCACGGCAATGGCAATGGCAGCCAAAAGCACGGTCGGCGCCGATGTCACTCCCGCAAGCATGGCACAATGGTGCAGCCAATATGGCTATTGGGCTGCGGGAAGCGGTTCGTATCACACGATCGTGCAAGGGGTTGCCTCTGGTTTTGGCATGACATGCAGTTCTCCGAAAGAACTCAATGTGGATGAATTGCGCACACGGCTTTCCAGCGGCGAGATTGCCGTAGCGCTCATGAAGGCCGGACATTTTACCGATTCTGGACATTTCATTTTGTTACGCGGCACGACGCTCAATGGCAACATCCTGGTGGCGGACCCGAACAGTCGGGAACGCAGCTTACAGGAATGGGATCCACAACTGATTGTGAATGAACTGAGCAATAGCCGAACCGCAGGTGCACCGCTTTGGTTCTTATCTGGCCCAAGCGGTGCATAACTGCGGTCAATTCTTTTTCGCGTTCAGTGCCTTGTAAATCCGCTCGTCCAGCGGAACCAGACGTCCGATCAACCGCTTATTTTGTTCCAATTGATTCACTACCAATCGCTCTTGATCGTCGAGCGGTGCATCACCCCCCAGCAAAGATTTCCATCTTTTTTGTTGCTCCAGCGGATGGCTTTCGCAAATCCGCTGGATATTTTTTTCGTACTCTTGGGCCAGGAGCACGGGCTCCTGCCGCATGGCCAAAAGCATACTAAACGAGGTCTGGTCGTTTCGATCCAGCGCTTCCCCCATTTGTGTCGTTAAATCATAGATTTCTGATAGAACTGTATATCGTTTGCGAAGCTGGACCAACAGTTCTATCCATTCTCCAGTCATATGCCACCCGCTTTCTGTGCCTGACGGAATGTATCCCGTAAATCAGCCAGGCGCGGCTTGACCTCTGCCAGCACTTTGGCATTGCGGCCAGCCAATACACGGCTGAGTTCATAGGAAAAATAGTCATAAAGACGATGCAGGTCTCGGCTGATTGGATATTGCATATCAAGGGTATCGTCCAGGTAACGCAGAATCTCCCGACAGCGAATGATCGATTCATCAAACAACTTAAAATCCTGCTTTTCCAACGCCAGTTCTGCACGAGTCAGCCGTTTGACCAGCTCATCGTACAAAAGAAGCAGCAATTCCCCTCGTGTCATGGTGTTGATCGACTGCGCTTTGTATGCTTGATAACCTTGCATATCCATGTTTTGGATTTCCTTTCCGTTATCCTGAACTTAATAACTGCCTCCACCCAAGCTTGCCAGATACGAACTTTGCGAGTTCATCTGCGCAATCAAGGTTTCCAGCTTTGTAAATTTGGAAGTGTAATAATCAATCTTGTCATTCAGTTTTTCTGTCAACGAATCGATCACTTTGTCAATATTGTCGATCTGTGTCTGCATGGTATTTTGCAGCAAAGCCAGCGGCGAATACTGCGAACCTGCTTTTTCGATTAGGATACCCTTTGTGGAGCCTGTGGTTGCTGCATATTTATCCAGCTGAACCTTAAGCACCGCCATGACACCACTCTCCGCGCTATTGACCGAAGAAGTCGTCTTTCCCTGGCTATCGGTGGTCTCATTATACACCAGCGGGTCCGAGAAGACACTGGAGACCTTCTCCGGATCGCTTTCCAGCATCTCCCGCAGTTTGTTTTCGTCGAGCGAAATTTTGCCTTTGTCCGAATAGTCGGTGGATACTTCAATACCGATCTCGCTGAATTTGGAATCCGAGAATACAAATCGCAGGCTGTTTGCCAGATTGCCCAGATCGCGATCGTTGAACAAAATACCTTCCTTGGCCTTTGCTTCGTATTCTTCAATCTGCTTTTCACTCATATCCGCCTTCTGATCATCGGTCAGCGGCAGATATTCTTTTTTATGGTCAGGCTGCGTGCTGTACTGATCATTGATTTCCGCCAGAACCTTGTTGTAATCTTCTACAAAGCTCTTGATCGCATCTACAATCTTGTCCGTGTCCACTTTGGAATTGAACGAAACACGTTCTCCATTTTCTGCTGTAAAGGTACCGTTAGCAGTTACTTTAAAACCATCGATATCAAAGGTATTGGTCGCACTGGTCAAAGTCTTTTCAACGCCATTGATGTAGGCTGTCATCTGCGCATCGTGGCCTTTGATAATGCTGACCCCATTTGTGGCATCGGTATACGAGCCATCCGTAAACGACGGTACAATCGACTGTCCATCAATGACGATTTCGCTAATGGTACTTCCTGTATACTTAACCGAACCGAACATTTGAGCAGCCAGATTCTGTGCATTATCGCTTGTTGTGTCACCAATCGCAATGCGTCCGCCTTCACCACCATGTGTGGAAGAGAATACGAATTGGTCCGCTGTCGCTGAGTAATTCACCTTTACGCCAGCTTGGGCATTGTTGTTAATATCATTGATGATGGTTTGCAGCGTTGTATCTGCCGTATATTCACCAATCTTTACGCCGTTGATTTCAAAAGCATACAATGCTTTTCCGTTTTTATCAACTTTAACTTTCCCGTTTTCATCTGTGATCGCGCTCATGCCGCCGCCCAGACCAATGATTGTTTCACCGTCTTGGCTGGTTTCGACCGTTCCATACATATCCCCCAACGTTTTATTGACGTTAACGCGGTTGGATGCACCACGGTCAATGCCCAAAATGCCGCCTTTACCGATCACGTTCAAAGTGCCCGAGTCAATGGACAAGGTGTCGCTTTCCTTTACCGAAAATGTCGGTTTGAATGCTCCATCTTTCCCGGCATTGTCTACGGTAATACGCCCATAACCAAAAGCCTGATCAAACTGGGTCTGCAAATATTTGGTCATCTTCTCGGCAGCGGTTGCATCATCTCCCGCCCCAAAGATCTCCTTATATTCATCCGATCCTTTTTCCGGCATTTTGATGGTAGCCGTTGTACCGTTGTAAGTTACGGTCATCGATGCACCTGCCAGCACATCGCTAACATATTTTTCCGATGTCAAGTCATCTTTTGTGACAGGAGCTCTGGAAGCCAGGACTCCAGACCCATTGAGCTTATCACCGGCCGACAGATGCAGCGCCTCAAGTGCCGATGTAGAAGAATAGCTAAGTACTTCTAATGTATTGCTCTCATTTTCGCCTTCTACAAAAGTAAAGGCGATCGTTTGATCTCCAGTCGGCTTTCCATCCGGCCCCAAGGAATCTACAACCTGCGCTTTGACCTTGGAATCCATTGTAATCGTATCATCACCCAGGGTAATTGATGCATTCCCCAGTTGCTTATTGATCTCATCTACAACATCATCCAAATCGTTGTATTCGCGGTTGCTATCAAAGGTAATCGAAAACGATTCGTTGCCGTATTTAAAGGAAAGCTGCTGGCCCGCTAAGTTGCTGACATCTGCTTTTCCTGTCAGGGACACATCTTTTCCGGCAGAAATCTTTTCCGGATCAATGCTGGTCTGTCCGGTCAATCCTTTGAAAGTAATGGTTTCATTCTGGGCAAGTTGCGTCACACTGCCGATCTCGATATCACTGTTGGTACTGCCGGATGCCGAGATCATATCGGCGTACTTACCAAGCGACGTGATGATGCTCGGCTGGAAAAAGGCCGAACTCATCAGGTTGGTTGTCGAGGTGTACGACGTATACTTCTGCGAAATTTGAACAAGCTGGTCGCTGATGCTGCGATAAGCTTCCTGCTGCCAGAGCAGAATCTGCTGATCCTGCTTTTGCGAATCGATTTTGCTCTTGATGCCAGAAACCATGTTTTCGATCATGGATTCGGTATCCATGCCGCTGGCCAGGCCGCTGATGACATTTCGATTGCCGTAAATGCTGGAGCTACTGCTGCTGCTTACACTGCTGACTGCCATATCAATCACTCCTCCTAAAGACAAGGGCTATGTTTGATACAAAGAGAATTGTATTCCGAATTAAAATTTAGTTCTATGTTTTTATTTCGACATGTAGTATACTGGACATAAGAGGTAGAATGATTTTTTTCAAATAAGGAAGTGATTTTTATGGCAGTGATTATCGCCATTACCAACCAGAAGGGCGGCGTCGGCAAAACGACAACTGCCGCTGCATTGATTGCCTCGCTTGCACAGCGTGGAAAAAAGGTTCTTGGCGTCGATTTGGACCCGCAGGGCAACCTTGGTTTTAGTTTGGGTGTCGATATCGAAAACAGCCATACCATCTATGAAGTGTTCAAAAAACAGATCTCCATCGAGCAGGCTCTTTGTCCAATGGCATATGGTGATCTGTTAGCTTCTAATATTTTACTTTCCGGTGTAGAGCTGGAATTTAACCGCGCCGGACGGGAGTATATGCTCAAAACCGAACTCACCCCGCTTCAGGACCGCTACGATTTTATCATCGTGGATACCCCGCCTGCATTAAACTTATTGACTGTAAACGCCTATGTCGCATCGGACAAGCTGATCATCCCCATGGCGCCCGAAATCCTTAGCTTGCTTGGGGTCGCCCAAATCAAAGAAACGATCGAAACCGTACGGCAATATTACAACCCGCGCTTATCGGTTATCGGCATCTTGCTGAACAAATTCAATGCTCGACTCAATCTCAACCGCGACGTTTTGGAACTTTCCCAACAAATCGCACAGCAGCTCGATACCCAAGTGTTTGAAACCAAAATTCGCCAAAGCGTCTTGGTCGCAGAAGCTCCTGCACATGGGCAAAGTGTCGTCACGTATGCGCCGAATTGTAAACCTTCGCAAGACTTTTCCGCTCTGGTCGATGATATCTTGGGCCTGGATCAAAATACCACCGTGGGAGGATAACCAATGCCATCAAAAAGAAGCAACAAAACTGCACGTGTCTTAAACCTGATTGCAGGTGCCGGCCCTGAAACCGAACCGGAAAAACAGGAGGCGACCGTTACACCGGACCCTGCCCCTGCCCCCGTGGAAGCAGAAGAAACCGAGGCCCCAAAGCCGCAAGAGGAAAAGCCTGCCCGCAAAACTTCTTCCCGCACCCGGTCTACATCTTCGAAGAAAGCACAAAAGCAACCCGAGCCGACTGCTCCCACCGCAGAGCCAGCGCCCACAGAGGAAACTCCTGCGGAAACGTCTGTGGAAGAGCCTGCCCCCGCTTCTACGACATTGCCGCCTGCTCCGCAGCCCATTGTACCGATCGTACAAACCGTGCGGGAAAAGGAGCAAGCCCTGGCCGATGACATCCGAGCCGGTTTGCTGCAAGCCTTGACAGAAGCCGAGGGCATGGACGATTTGCTTTCTTTGGATACGCAGCCGCTGGACCCGCCGGAACCGGCTCCGCAGCCACCCGAGGTATCTATGATTCCCGAGCAGTCGCCTGTCCAAGAAGAAGTCCCCGAGCCTTCTGAGGCACCGGCTTCGGAAAGCAAGCTGCCGCCTGCGGCTACACCGGATGATGTGCTGGCACAAGCCATTGCGTCCGAACTCTCTATTGAGGAAGAACCCCAGCCCATTTCGGAAATGGCACCCGTGGAGCCCACACCAGAACCCGAACCGGAAATCCAACAAATGCCGCTATCGCAGGCAGAGCCAGCGCCGGCTCCTCCCGCTCCTGCGGAAGCTGATATTTCGTATTGCAATGTTTTACAGGCGCTTGTTGAGGAAAATGCCTCGTATTATACCAAGCACATGCTGCAATGCGCCTGCCCGCGATGTGTTGCGGATATGAAAGCTTTAGCACTCACCAACCTGCCCTCCAAATATGTTGTATTGAGTGAAATCGAAAAAAATGCCCATATGAGCGTTTTTTCCGCACGCTATGCCAATGAAGTTGCCATTCAAATGGTTCGTGCCTGCATGATTGTTAACGATCATCCGCATCATTCGGCAGCGCTGACAGACAACAAATAATTGATTTGCCAACAAAAAAGCCTTCCATTTCTGGCCGTGCCAGAATGGAAGGCTTTTTCAATCGATTCTATTTTGTAGAACCATCCCGTTTTTGTCCCGCCTGCAACAAGCGCAACAACTCCATGGGAGAGTCTTTTTCTTCGGCGGCCGAGCAGTTTTCCCGCCGCGCTTCCACCAATTCGGTTCGCAATACAGACACATGTCTTGGCGCATCTACGGAAAGCCGCACACGTCCCTGGCCAATTTCCTGCACCGTGATGGTGATATCATCCCCAATCATAAAGGACTGGCCTTCTTTGCGCTGCAAAATCAGCACAGTCCTTCCCCCTTTCCTTGTTCCAAGGAAGAAAGCGGGCAACGCATTTCATATTGGTCCAGAATGACTTGGCGAGCTTGCCTGGTTTCATCATTGATTACGATAGGGCATCGCAGATTGACCGTGCTGTTGGAAACCGGTTTTTCCACCCGGCACAACACGTAGTAGCACAAGTCCTCGCTTTTTTCGACCTGTAAGCTGTCCAATTCTTTTTTTGGCAAACTCGGCCGATACTCCGGCATCAACATAAACGGATTAAGCAATGTAAATGCCAGATAAGGATTGGTCACACTTTGCAGGCACAACAAAAAATCTGCTTCCTCGGAAAAGGGCAGTAAAATGAACTCCTTTTCCTCCTCAAAGCCAAACAGGCCCTCGGCAAAATGCAGGGTTGTGTTTTCGTCGATCCGTAATTCTCCAAAATACTTGGTCTGTATTTTCATTCTGACTCCTTGTTACGCTTTGGTATCCACAGGTTCATATCCCGGCTCTGCGGACGGCGGTACATAGACCGGCCCACCGATGTATTTGATAATGACATCAGGCTGCTGGGTCACTGTAAATTCGATATTGCCTGGTGTAAACTCGACATTGCCGCTGTTCATACGCCAGTCAAAATTCAGTTTATCCATTTCATATCGGATGTTGAGTTCCCCTGCGTCCCATGTGATATCCGGGCCGGTCGACGGCAGCCATTGCATCGCAAAATCTGTGTTGACCTGTTGCGATTCCATGGCAAACCGCGAGATCATTTCTTCCCCAATCTTCGCTTCCAATAACAAATCGCCTCGTCTTGCATAGGTCGCCGTTGTTTCATAGACTTTCTGCTGCCCACGCTGCGCCGCTTGTTCGATGCTGCGCATCGCCGTTGGGGTCACAGAATTCCGTGCTTCGAAAGTGTCAATGTTTAGCTTGATTGGCTTGCTTTTGATCTTCAAGCCACCGGTATCTCTTGAAATCTCTAAATCAACCGTAGAACGCTTATACTCCAGCCGCGCATGATTCACTTTCATTTCCAATTCGATTGGAACTGTTTTAATTTCAATCAGCCGCTCCATACAGCACTCACTCCTATTATAATAAATTCACAGCAATATACCCTCTATTGTAGCGTTTGCTGTAATTTACAATCTACATACGTTTCCCCTACGTACGTTTGATTGGATTAACTCATATAATCCAAGAAGGATTGCGATAGAATCTCATTGCCAACACGCAGAGCCGCATTATAGCTATACTGTGCATATGCAAACGTTGTTAACGCATCTGCCAAGTCCACGCGATCCAACGATTCATATTGTTCGACCAATGTATCCCCTGTTGTGGCCAAACGTTTGTCGTTGGATTTCAGGAACTCTGCACGACTTTCCATTTCACTGTGGTTGGTGATGTACTCGCTATACGATTCCTGCATCTTACCAAAAAGTTGATCTGCTTCTTCTTTCAGAGCAGGAGACAAATTGCCATCTGTATCAGCCTGAGAGTAAATTGCACCCAACTGGGAGATAATCGAAATGACGTTGTTGGGAACGCCTTCTTCGTCGACACCATACCCTGTTAAGCCGATACCGGAAATGGACGAATTGAACGCAGTGGATGGAATGACTTGCTCATTTTCATCCAACTCAAAGCCCAGTCCAACATCCACATAAGTGGTTTCGCCAGCCATGGACTTTAACTGTGCCAGCATGTCTTCATCCTCAGTATCCACCGGTATATCCCGAAAATATAATTGTCCATCTTTCAGTGAAAACGGTGCATTATCTCCATCGGCCCCTGCAAAAATAAACTTATCCCCATATTTTGCATTCAGGGTCTGTACCATCGCTTCCGCCGTACTGGTCAGAGTCTGACCCAATGCTTTCAGGCCGCCACCAGACGGCGGATTGCCTGCCTGCATTGCTTGCGACAACGCATTGTTATATTCATTGTCGAACTCCTGCAAGCTGCTGAAAGCTGCTTCAAATTTACTGATTGCACTACTGCTGGTTTCCTGCTGTGCCTGATTCCGGGCATATGCCGAATGCACGCGATACGACTGCGTAGCCAGCGCCGGTGCATCCGAAAAAGAATTAAACCGGCGGCCATTGGTTAGCACCGTATTCATGGACTGATACATATTGCTGGTCGCGCGCGCCAAATGCGATCGATAGGTGCGCAGAGAACTATTTGTTGTAACTCGCATTGCCATTGGATTGATCTCTCCTTCTATTAACGTCCAACAATGCCCATGCCATTGATTACTTTATCCATTGCTTCATCCAGGGTGGTCATCAATCGACAAGCGGCGGCAAATGCCTTTTGATACGTCATCAGATTGATGCCTTCGTCGTTCAGGTCAACACCCGATACCGAATCGCGGCTGTTGTTCAATTCATCTGCCGATGTTGCATAGGTATCATAAATCGCGGCTGTTGTATTGTAATCCGAACCCAGAACGCCCTGCATATTGGAATAACTGCCTTCGATGGTGCCCTTGTAAATCGAGTCCATCGAAACATTAGATTCAATTTTGCCTTCAGATATAGAAATATTACCTTTAGGATCTACAATTTCGAGATTGGTAATGACATTGCACAGCGAATCTTCATCACCATCGGCAGAAATATCAAGATGACCCGTTTGGTTCTGAATAGTCAAGAAATTGGCATCCTGCATTTCCTTACTACCCTTAATAGCAGTTTCCAAATTTTTAAGAGTTGATGCGGCATCTGTTCCTGCAAAAAAATCTACTGTTACAGTGTGCTCCTGGTTCATACTATCAATGTATGTAATTTGGGCCGTTAAGGAATCTCCATCATGTGCTCCATTGCCGTAGGTAATCTGACCGGTTGCAAAATTTGTACTATTATCACGTACAATGTCAAATGCCGTATATACATGTTCTGCATTGAGTGCATTAAGGAAACGTCCCAAGTTGTCATTTTGGGTTGTCTGATCGGGAGATGTGGTAATCGCTGCAACCATCTGCGTTTCGCCGCTCATCCACTTGCTGGAAAGGGAAATATTGCTCGCAGTAATGGTTTTTGTGGGATTGTCCGGATTGTCATCTTCTGCCACAAAGAGATAGCCCGCCTTTTTATTATCAACAAGGTTACCGTTTTCGTCCACACTTTTCAGCGGCTGTCCATCCGGTCCGGTTGTGTTAATACGGTTCATTTCGGTTGCAAACTTATTCGCCAGCATGTCCAGCGACTTCATGTAATAGGGAATACCGCGAGTATCCACTGTGCCATCTGCGGTAAATTCACCTTCACCGACCAGCATCTGGCGGGTCGATTCCAAAGCACCGTATCCAGACCCCTCTGCAATCACTCCCTGGTTGGAATCAACCGCTTCCGTTCGTTTTGTGCTTGCAAAAGTAATGTCGCTTCCACTTAAATCAATACCAGTAATCTCGGCAGCGCCTGCACCTGTTCCTTTGGATGTCAACAGGAACCCATGATCTCTCGCCGTTAATGTGAACAAATTCGACAACTCAGAATTTTTTCTAATTTCCTCATTGAGCTTCTGCATCGTAGCCTTTCGCGCTGCTTCAATTTGCTCCGCAGTCGCATCAGCAGCAAGTGGTGCCACTTCAAAGAAAATATCTTGCTTATGCACTGCTCCAGCTGCATCTTTATATGAAATTGTAATAGTCTGGGGTCCGCCCGCTGAGCCAGGCTCAATATTTATACCACTTGCTTCAAAAGAAAATTTCGTATTCGAAATATAATCTTTTCCATCCGGGCTGAAGAGTTCACCAATATTGAGCAGAAGGCGATCGTTCGCAACATCATTTCCGTTTTTATCTTTGATCATATCCGGCAGGGTCACTTCTGCACGATAGATGCCGTCAATGAGTGTCTGTCCCGGCTTACCAGTTGCGTTGTCAACTACTTTGATGGTAAGTTTTTCAATTTCAAATCCAGCGCCGACATCTTCTGTACCATACGTCACGTCGATCTTCATATACTGCGAAAGGTCGTCGATCAGCAAGTTGCGCTGGTCGCGCAGTTCCAATGCTGAGTCGCCATTGATGTCTGCCACACGAATCTGCTCGGTAAGCTTTTGGATGCGTTCCAGCGTTTCATTCAATCCATCGATGTCCTCTTTATAAGAGTTCATCACATTTTCGTAAGCCTCTTCCAGCTTACCGGCATTCAAATTCAGCAGCTTGCAAAGTTCTTCTGCCGAAGAGCGTACCAACGTATCAAATTCCTGCTCGTTGACGTTGTTATCCTGCATCAAATCCGATATACGCTGGTATAATTCCTGCAGCTGTTCGGTCAGGCCGGATTTATTGACGTCATTGATAACGCTCTGGATCTGTTCCAAACTGCTCAGGAGCGCATCGGTCGAACCGACGCTGGACATTTCCTTGCGGAAACGAATGTCCAGATACGGGTTGCGCAGCTGCGAAACGCCGGACATCATAACACCCTGTCCAACGCTAAAGACATTATTGGAACGATAAATCCCCGACCCATTGGTCACGAAGCTATACTGGTCCAGTTGCTGGCGCGTATAGCCTGGGGTGTTAATATTTGAAATATTTTGTCCGGTTACATTCAGGGCAAACTGGCTGGCGATCATGCCCATACGTGCGACCGAAAATTCACCAAAAGTTGCCATTTCAGGCTGTACCTCCTTAAATCGACCTACCGGGTTTATGCGCGGAAATCGGTATGTGCGCCATTGGATGACGCTGGCTGCTGCTCTACCTGCCGCGGATCAATTCCCATTTTTGTCATCATATTTTCCACTTCATACAAACTGCATTCCAGTGCCGAACGAGCAACCTCTGCCGCGCTCTGCATCACACGATACTGCGCCTGCAATTCTTCCGCCGTCTGCTTCACTTTGGGACGGGCTTCTTCATCTGAAACTTTACCCGGCAATTCCGACAGCTTCACGCCTTCCAGTCCCAACTGCTGCTGCACCTTTTCGCGCTTTTGATCGATGTTGCGCAGGGTCAGGGCCAACACATTTTCTTTTTTCATACATTCGCCCAATGCAGTCAGGTCATCGGTATGGACGGCCGAGGCCACATCTTTCTGGACCGCTGTCAGTTGTGTCAGGGTCTTGGTCAAATCTTGCATCAACTGGATCAGGCCATCGAATTGGTTGCTCATGTGTGATATCCTCCAAACAACATAATCTGCACAGCCAGCTCATCAATGGAATACGAATAGGTACCGCTTTGGACCTGTTCTTTCAGCTGTGAGATGTCTTCCGATTGATGCGTACGCACCTGCTGGGACAGCCGTCCTGCCAGCTCTTTGGCAAAGCGCTGTTCCTCTGAGGCGGTATATGTCAATTCCACACGGTCGTACTGTCCAGCCCGGACCGTACGTCCTTCATTAGATTCCGCCTGCATGCGTGGCATCTGAAGAGGGGTTATGCCTCCTGGTTTTTGAATCATCATTGTATCAACTCCTCCTTAGGTTTAATGCCGCGCTTTCACTGAATCGAGCAGCGGAAACCATCACCATGTTGATATTTACACTATCGGAACAGATGCAAAAAAAATAAGCGATACACAATAATATTTTTGTCTATCGCCTATTTTTACGATGAATTGTCCAGTTTACCGTCGCAAACTGCTTAAGTGACGTACGACGACACCAGCGATCGACTCGCAGGAAGCCTGCTGCTCGACCGCACCAATATTATACGCAACCATGGGCATGCCATACACGACGCACGACTCTTTATCCTGGCCGATGGTAAAGGCGCCGCGCTTGCGCATCTCCAGCAATCCTTTGGCGCCATCGCTGCCCATGCCAGTCATGATGATGCCGACCATGTGGCACTGGACGCTTTGCGCCATGGACTGGAACAGCGCATCCACCGAGGGACAATGCCCGCTAACTTTGGGGCCCGGCTGACAGGATACCGTATACCGCGTGCCCGTACGCACGACGCGCATCTGTTTGTCCCCAGGCGCGATCAGGGCGCAGCCCGGCTGGATCACATCGCCATTCTCTGCCTCTTTGATATGCATGGGACAGTTCCGGTCCAACCGCTCGGCATACATTTTGGTAAATCCAGGCGGCATATGCTGAACGATGACCATGCCCGGCGTATTGGCCGGCAGACGTTTGAGTACTTCCAATGTCGCTTCGGTGCCGCCGGTGGACGCGCCCAAAGCGATGATCGTTTCGGTCGGAAGCCCGCTCATGTGCAGCGGCGCAACGTTCGACGCAGCGGCCACCGCCGATGCCACGGCAGAACGCGCCATCGGCTTGCGCACCCGTGCACAGGAGGCGACCACGATTTTATTGGCCAAATTTTGAATAAAGTGGTCATTGTTCATGACCTTGCCATCCGGCTTGCGGACAAAATCCACAGCGCCCACGGCCAAAGCATCAAATACCCGCAGGTTGAGCGAAGAAACCAAAATGATCGGAATGGGATATTCGGGCAAGATGCTCTTGACGAACTCGATCCCATTCATACCCGGCATCTCGACATCCATGGTGATCACATCCGGGTGGAGCAGCGGAATCTTCCGCCGAGCATCCATCGCGTTGATGGCTTCGCCCACCACCTGGATATTCGGATATTTGCTCAGTCCGGTTTGCAGCATTCGACGCGCCAGCATCGAATCATCTACAATCATGACCCGTATCTTTTTCGAAGATAATGCCATCTTTCCCATCCTTTCAAACTTTAATCCTTCCGGAAAGTTGCCGGACGGAGCATTCGGTAAGGGCTGTCTTTGCTGATATTCTCCGAATGACCAATCAGCAGATAGCCGCCAGGATTGCTTGCATTATAAAACCGCTGGATGAGCGCATCCTTGGTCGGCTGGTCGAAATAAATCATGACGTTCCGGCAAAAGATCACATCGAATTTTAGCTTAAACCGGATGGGGTCCATCAGGTTAAAGGTGCGGAAAATTACGTTGCGGCGAATTTCCGGGGTCACGGTATACATACCGCTGCCATCCTTGCGCTTGACAAAATAGCGCGTACGCCAGGACGGCGGGATATCGACCGGCAGTTCATAAGACGGATCCTTGGCCTGAGACAAAACCCGCTGCGAAATATCGGTTGCCAGAACGCGGGTATCCCAGGCCCCGGCATTGGCCCCCAGATATTCCTTGATGCACATGGAAATATTGTAGGGTTCTTCGCCGGTCGAACAGCCTGCGCTCCAAATGGACAGCACTTTTTTGCGCTCATTTCGTTTGGTGATATCGGGCAGGATCGTATCCATAAAGAACTGATAGTGATCCTTTTCCCGCATAAAATAGGTATAATTCGTCGTCAGTTTATTCAGAAGGAGTTCGATGTGTTCCTTATCTTTTTTCTTCAGGAGATCATCGACGAACCCCTTAAAATCATGATAACCCTGTGCTTGTAATGTTGCCGAAAGACGACTGTTGATCAGCAACCGTTTTTGCTTCAAGTTAATGCCGTAATTATCTTGAACAAAACGGACAAGGCGATGAAAATCCGAATCGGATAACTGCATCATTGTGCAAACGCCCTTTCTATTTTTGTGATCCCGCCCAATCTTGGCACTTTCTTCAATCTCCAAGCAGGAGCGGACAATCGAGCACCAGCATGGTGCCGGACTTATCCGGCATTGCCGACATACCCGACACATATTTTTGCGCGTTGTGCGAAGGCACCGGCAAGATCGTGTCCACCGGAATGTCGATGATCTGGCACACCGTGTCCACCAAAATGCCGATCTGCATCTCGTTGACATTGAGGACGATGATGCAGTCATTGTCCGCGGGGGCAATGTTCAGCCGCATCCGCATATCGAGCAGCGGAATGGTCTGTCCGCGCAGATTGATGATGCCCCGCACATACGGCGGTACCATCGGAACACGGGTGATCGGATAGTTGGTAATGATCTCCACAACGTCTTCTACCTGAATGCCGAACAGAAGGTTTTCGGTTCGGAAGGTTACAAATTTGCGGGTGACGACCTCTTCGGCTGCATTTCCGTCCTGAAACGCACGCTGCTGGTCCTCGGTCGCAAACATCATATTTTCATCAGCCATTGTCATTCACTCCTTTTCCATCGCCGACCGGTTCTCAATATCCCTTAGAGGGTTCCAGCAAGCTGGATACATCCAAAATCAAGCTGATATTGCCGTCGCCCAGAATCGTGCAGCCCACAATACCGGCGTCCTTGATGCCAAAGTTATTGAGATAGCTCGGGAGCGGTTTGATAACGACCTGCTGCTCGCCCAGCAGTTCATCGACAAACAGGCAGTACGATGTTTCGCTGGTTTCCACCCAGACGAAGATGCCGTCTGCTGTGGTCGCGGCATTGGATTCCAAGCCATACAGTTCGTTCAGACGCAGCACCGGATAGAAATGGTCCATCTTGTTGATCATTTCGCCTTCCATCGCGTCGTGGATGATGTCTTCATCGGTTGCCTTGAACGACTGCCGGATATTCTGAATCGGAATGGTAAAGATCGAATCGCCGACCGAAACTTCCATACCGTCCATGATCGCAGTCGTCAGCGGAATTTTCAAGGTGGTGCAGCTGCCCTTGCCTTCTTCACTGCTCATGATCACAACACCGGCAACCGCTTCAATGTTCTTCTTTACAACGTCCATGCCGACGCCACGGCCGGAGAACTCGGTCACTTCGGTGTTCGTCGAGAAGCCCGGCATCATCAGGAAATTGATGATCTCACGCTGGCTGTAATCGACATCCGGGTTGGCCAGGCCCTGACGAATGGCCTTTTGGAGTACGGCTTCATAATTGACGCCCATACCGTCATCCTGGATCTTGATGATGACCTCACTGCCAGTGTTCTGAGCCGACAGGATGATCTCGCCTTCCGGGTCCTTGCCTGCGTCAATACGCATCTGCTCATTGGGCTCGATGCCATGGTCCATCGAGTTACGGACAATGTGCATGATCGGGTCGCTGATGGCGTCAACGATGGTCTTATCGATTTCGGTGTCCTCACCAATGATGGTCAAACGGGCACGGCGGTTGAGCTTCTGGCCCATATCGCGCACGATACGGCGCATCTTCTGGAAGGTACCCGAAACCGGCACCATGCGCAGCGACATGGAAATGTCCTGCAATTCGTCGGTCAGTTTGCGCAGCTGACGGGCCGACTTATTGAAATTATCCAGCTTGATGCCATCGAGGTTGCGCAGGTCCGGAGATGCCGTAACCATGGCTTCGGTGATGACGATTTCGCCGACCACGGCCATGAGCTGGTCGAGCTTGGACAGGTTGACGCTGATCAAACTCTGCTTGATCTGATGACCGGTGTTTTGTTGGGCGGCCGGTTCGGCCTTTTTGCTCGGCATCGGGCTGGGAGCCGGCTGTTCCTTGGGCTTTTCTGCCTCGACCGGAGCCGGTGCCGGTGCTGGAGCCAGGGCCGGCGCAGCCTCCTTGGGCGCTTCCGGCTGCGGAGCGGATTCGACCGGTGCTGCGGCACGGTCGATTTCCTCGTAGTTCTTGACAAAGCCCATGCCGGTAATGACCTGAATCGCGATCTTGCGTTCCTCATCGCTCGCGAAGTGCATCATAAAGCCCTTTTCAGCAATTTCGGCCGACAATTCGCTGTCATTTTCCAAGCCCTCGGGCTCATAGATAAAGTCCTGGCAATTTTCTTTGACATCGTTGACAACCATGAAGGCGCGCAGGTTTTCCATGCCGCAGCCTTCGTCCAGGAAGACACGCAGCGAATAGGGATGGGCCGGATCGCCGATCGCCGGTTCTGCGGTGTCTGCCGCAGCGCCCGCGGCAGGCTGTGCCGCAGCTTCGGTTTCTGCTTGCTTATCCTTCTGAATTTTATCAACGAATGTGTTAATTGCCGATAGAAAGCTGTCGATATTCTGAGAAAGGGACTCGCCCTTTTCAATCTTTTCGACCTGGCTACGGAAATAGTCGATCGATTGGAACAAGAGATCAAACAACTGCGGACGATCCTGCTCCGGGATGATGTCCATCGTTCCTTCGCGGATGAGGTAAAACAAGTCCTCAATCCGATGCGCGATCGTCATCAGCGGTTCGAATTCCATCATGGCAGCCGACCCTTTCAGGGTGTGCATGATACGGAAAATCTCATTTACATCATCTTGGGACAATGTATCCGCTTGTTCTGCGGTCAGCATGATATTATCAAGCTGCTCCAGTAATGTATTAGTTTCGTATAGATACATTTCCAGAACGCTGTCGCCATTATTTCCCATATAGTAACGCCGTCCTTTCAAAAATTTGCACTGTTCTTTGAATAAAATCGACCAAAGACCGTACAAATTAAGGCAGCGCACAAAACATTGCTTAATTTTTCTAGGAAACGAGGCTTTGCTATGCCAAATATCACGAGCGTCACCAACCCCGCCCCGGGGCAGGACTCCAATACATACCGCTCTCCAATCACCCCAAACGATACGCAAATCAAGAATATCCCCGATCCTACGCGCGTTAGCCGGACCGATGCGCGGACCGACCGGCAGGATACCGCGTCCACCGACGTGGCGCGGCGCTATGATTCGTACTTCCAGTCTTTTTTGCAGTCTTTGCGCTCTTCCGGCACAGTCACCGACCTTCTGGCCCAGTTTTTGATTGCCCGTCCGGGCACGCTTGTCACGTCCGGGATGACGGCGGGCATCAGTCAGGAACTGGCGCAGTTTTTGCAGATGCTGCAAGTCGGCCCCGAAGAATTGCTGGACCTGCTCAAAGGCGAACTGTCCACGTCCGGGCGGTTTACCGGCCCGCTCTTTAACACGCTGCGGCAGGCCATGCGGCAAAATCCCTCGCCCGGCCTGCAAAACAGCATCCTGCAGTTTCTCAAGACCTACAACGATTTTTCCTCCACCCCGCACATCGAGCAAAATCTGCTGCGATCCATCCGGCAAATGTCCTGGTTCATGCCGCAGCGGTTCAGCGAACCGCTCTCCGATCAGCTTTCTCAGCTGGAAAACCTGATCGGTCAGGGCAACCGAGCGGGCGCGCTCAGCTTGCTGCAAAACACGCTGGTGCCCTATATGGGGGATTATGTATCCAAGATGCACGACCGCGGCATTGCCCGCAGCCTGCTCAGTCTGGTCATCCTGGACATCGCGCGTTACGCCAACGGTTCTCCCCAAAATCTGTTGCAGTCGTTCTATCAGCTTTTGGGGTATTCGGCCCTCAAGCAGGAATTTGGCAACTTAAGCAGCAGCGAACTGCTCAAACTGCTGCAAGACAATGCATCTTCTTTCCAGGAGACCAACCACGCGGTCTCGGACCAGCTGGCCCAGCTTTCTTCCCGCGCGCTGCGCGGCGATGGCGGCGCCGATCTGCGCCAGACTTTCCAGGCGCTGGTCGACTCGGTGCTGGTCAACCAAAGTGTATACATGCCGCTCGCCCACGCCATGCTCCCGGTCGAAATGAATGGGCGCATGATGTTTTCCGAACTGTGGGTCGATCCGGAAGCCGAAAAAGAATCCGGCCGCGAAGGGTCGGAAAAATGTATGCGGCTGCTGCTGAAATTCGACGTGCAGGATCTCGGTCTTTTTGACCTTATCCTGACCTATCGCGACGATACCGTCGATGTTTCGCTGCATTGTCCGCCCCATCTGGAGCGCTTCTCCGACCTGTTTGCGCAAAAGATGGAATCCTTGGCCGAAAAGGAGGGACTGCATGCGGCCTCCATCCGCGCCTCACCCATGGCGCGCCCCTTAACCATCTCGGAAGTATTTCCGAAAATCTTTGAAAGGAAGGACAGCATCAATGTCACCATATGACCAAAGCCGCAAAGCTGTTGCGTTGCAATATGAAAACGGTTCTCCTGCTCCGGTGGTCGTTGCCTCGGGCATGGGATACCTTGCCGAAAAGATCGTCGAAGTCGCGGCAGAAAACGGCGTGCCGGTCTATGAGGATACTTCTCTGGCGACCATGCTTTCCCAACTCCAGCTTGGACAGGAAATCCCAGAGTCCCTATATCGCTTTATTGTGGATATCTATGTATATTTTCTACATTTTGATCCCAACAATCCGCAGAAACAGCGTATTCCCCCCTCCCCGGCAGAAAAGGAGCAAGAGCCATGATTCATCGTGCACAACAAGATAAAAAGTTTGTGATCCTAAACGATCAGCATGAGCCGCTGGCCAGCGCCACGCTCATCAGTCAACAGGGGCAGGACCGTATCTTTGAGCTGACTTCTACCCCGATGTGCAATTTGCAGGAGTTGCCGGCCATCAATGTGCTGAGCATCAACTCCCCCGAATTTATGGCCTGGCGTGGACGGGTACAGGGTTTGCGGGAGGACCGGTTGTATTTCCGGGCCGATGAGCGGATCGACTCGCGTCTGCGCCGTCATCTGCGCATCGAAATGGCATTTCGCAGCCATATCTATCCGGTCAAAGGTTCCGGACCGCGTCTGCCCATCGTCAGCAAGGATATCAGCTGCGGCGGCGTTGCTTTTTATAGTTCGGTCCCCCTTTCGGTGGGCCAGACCTATGAGATCGCCCTGCCCTGCACCGAACCTCCGCTCCTCGTGAAGATCGAGGTGCTGCATGTTCTTTCTGCAGAGCAAAAACTCTTCGCCTGTCAGTTTTGCGATCTGCTGCCACAGGAGGAGGCGATGATCCAGGAATGTATTTTCGAATATGATCTACATCATCATGGTGCTTAAAGCATCCAAAATCTACAAGCAAAGGTGTTGTAAACCATTATGAATCACGCGATTAAGTTTCTGGCTTCTGCCGGGAAGCGTGCCTGTGCCCTGCTTTTGTGCACAGCCATGCTGTTGGGTATCCTGCCCACCCTGCAACCCGAAGCCCAGGCAGCTTCTTCCACGCAGCAGCTTTCACTCGATAAGCTTGTTTCGTGGAACATCATGCGCGGCGACCAGTATGGCAATCTGGAACCCAACCGCGCGATCACACGCGCCGAATTTGCCAGCATGCTCAACCGCACGTTTGGCTACACCAAAACCGGCGCACAGCCTTTCCGCGATGTTGTGACCAGTGACTGGTATTATGACGATATCAGCATTGCGTATACGGCAGGTTACTTCCAGGGTACCTCCAAGACCACGGCATCCCCGAATTCGACCCTGACCCGTGAAGAGGCTGCGACTCTGTTATGCCGCAACCTGATGCTCCAGCCGCAATCGGGCGAAGATCTTTCCTTTACCGACAGCCGGCTGGCCAGCAGCTGGAGCCGCGGTTATATCAAGGCTGCTGCCGAAGAAGGCATCCTGCTGGGTGACCCGGAAGGCACGTTCCGCCCGCTCGATAACATCACCCGCGGCGAAGTTGCGATCATGCTGGTGCGTGTCATCGGCACGCCGATCCAGTCGCCTGGCACTTACTCCAACAGCGTTGCAGGCAACCTGATGGTTTCCTGCTCGGGCGTTACCCTGGAAAACATGACGGTCACCGGTGACCTGTATATTACCGGCGGCGTCGGTCTGGGCTATGTCACCCTGAACAATGTCAAGGTGTATGGTAAGATCATTGCCAGCGGCGCCGGCGAAAGTAACAAGGGCGATTGCAGTATCATTTTGAAAAACAGCTATGCCCCGGAAATGATCGTCGACAGCCCCAGCAATCAGTATGTGACCATCCGTTCGGTCGGCAGCACGGAAATTGGAAAAGTGTACGTCCGTACCGATACCTATTTGGAAGGCAAATCCAGCGGGGATTATGGCTTCCAGTTCATCCAGGTCGATGGCGAGGAAGGCACACAGCTTGACCTGGCCGGCAATATCCATGAAGTCATTACCCTGACCCCGAAATCCAAGATCAATGTCGGCAGCGGCACAGTCGAAAAGATGACCATCGACGAACAGGCCGTAGGCTCGACCGTACGCATCGATCAGGGTGCGGTGGTAGAAGAACTCAATCTGGATACTGCAACGACGGTATCTGGCAAGGGTGACATCGGCACCGCCAATATCAATGCGCCGGGTTGCGTCATCGAAATGCTGCCCGATATCATCAACATCCGTCCGGGTATCACCGCGAATGTCGATGGTACGATCATGGACAATACGCTGGCACAGCAGATGTCCGATAAGCCGCGTATCCTGAGCGGTTATCCGCGTATGGACGATATTGCTCCCAACCAGGCAACCGCTTCGTTTATGACCAATAAGCCGGGCAAGCTGTATTGGGCAGTCCGTCTGAGCGGCGATGGCGCCTTTACCGCCAGCGACCTGATCGAACCGCCCTCCTATGGCGGCAAAATCGTCAAGAGCGGCAATCTCTCGGTGAAGGATGCCAACACTAAGCTGTCGCAGAAGATCTCCGGCTTGCAGATCGATACCTCGTATGTCTTGTCGGCGGTTCTGGTTGACTCGCGCGGCGATTACAGCGTGGTCAAGAGCGTCTACTTCACGACCCCCGATAACAGCAAGCCTGCCTTTGCATCGGGCTATCCGAAGGCCAGCACCATTGAAGATACTTATGTTGACTTTGATGTCGCGACCACCAAGACTTGTACGCTGTATTGGGCGATCTACAAGAAGGGCATGCCGGCTCCGACGGCTAATGACTTTAAGGATGGCTCGCTGAGCGGCGCGATCGATTCGGGTACGCTCAAGATGATCCGCAGCGAAGAAGACAACATCCGCATGGGTTCGGAAATCGAAACCGCGAAGGAAGCTTTGGAAGAAATGACCGAATATGATGCTTATTTCTTCCTGACCGATAGCATCAACGATTCTTCGGTCACCAAGGTTTCGGTCAAGACGGCCGACCGTACCCCGCCGAAATTCCTGACCAACTATCCGCGCATCAGCAAGATTCAGGCAAAGTCCCTGACCGGCGAAGGCGCAATCAATGAAGACGGTAAGGTTTACTGGGCGGCTGTAAAGCATGGTACTGAGTACCCGGTTCCCAATACGGGACTCACCGATGATGAAGCACGCGAGCTGGATAAGAAACTCCAGATCAAGGGCGGCATGTACGCGCTTGCCAATGGTTCGTTCTCCGCCAAGGAAAACACCGCGCAATCGTTCAATATGAACAATCTGGAAGCTGAGACGGCTTATGATATCTATTTTGTTGCGGAGGATACTTCCGGAAACCTGTCTACGATCGAGGTCATTAAGAATGCCAAGACGCTGGACAATACAGCCCCAGAGCTGATTGAACTGCGTTTCTCACAGGCAAATGATGAAAATATCCCCTTGGCGGATACCGATATCACACTGGTATTCAGCGAGGATATTTACAGCGCAGAGACCCGTATGTCACTGGTTGAGATGTACGAATCGGATGAAACCGAATTTGCTGTTTCCGGTAGCAGTACCGGAGAAAAAACTTCTTTAAGAGACATCATCGATGGTATGTTCACCCTTAACAATTTGGACAGCACCGACCCTATTAAGAAATGGACGATTGATCTTGGCGATGACGTGCTCGATAAGACCAAAGTAAAAATCGAACTCAACGATGAAGGCCAGACCGAAGTGACTTTTACTAGGGATGCACTCAATCTTCTTAGCGGCACCAATTATCAGTTTGTTCTGAACTTTATCTCGGACTCTTCCAGCAATACGATGGGCCGCGATACCAAGAGTGAAGTATTCCGCACTTTGGATGCGCAAGTCGATTTTACCAAATTAACAGAGGTATCTATCGATCCAGACAATGGCCCCCTTATCGATGCGTCGTTCTCCATGGTTCCCTATGCAGGTAGCACAGAAAGTGCCTCGAAAGATACACGCTACGATGTTCTCATTGCATCGGATACAACCATTACCTTTGAGCTGTATTCGCGTGAACGAGGAGAGACTGATTGGAATAAAGTTCCCAATGGTGCGAATCCTGACAATCCTGACGAACCGCTGTCCATATCGCATGACCCTAACAATGAAGATTGGACTGCTATCAGCCTGAATAACTCACAGGGGTTAACCTTTAACCAATTTCCGAAGCTGTGGGAGATGCCTACCGAAGGATATGAATATGCTATCGTCTTGAGAAGCGTGAATCAGGAATCGAATCCTGAAAAATGGGATGCTACTATTAATATTAAGGCCTTCTGTGTTGCTGGGGCTGCCGGCGAGTTAAATAACTTAGTGGGTGGTTACATTACATCTTCTCGATGGGAAAGCGAAGTTGTGCAGCAGCGCAAGGTGTCTTCTATTGGTAGTCCGGCTGACTTTAACATCGAGATCCGCCGTGTGAACCAAACTCCACCGCAATTTGTTGACACCTATCCCCAAGCCGAGCCCGGCGACTCAGTTACCAAGATTAAGTTCCAGCTTGATCGCAGCGGTAAATTGTTTTACGTGGTAGCACCGAAAACACAGCTGGCTCCGACAAAAAATGGTCAGCCGATTGAAGAAGCTAAAATTTATAACATTGGCGATCCTAGTCGCCATGAGTTTCTCCCCTCGGAAGATTTAGGTATCACTTATCCTAGCCAGTCCAGTATTGTAAATCAATACTTCCCAGGTGAGGACTTCCGTTCAGGTATCATTAGCTACGAATATGGAACCGGTCAAGCTTCGTTCTCCATTGAAAACTTGAAACCGAATACTCCATATTATATCTATTTTGTCCTGCAAGGCAGTTATAAGGATCCTTCCTATGTACATTGCTATCAGTTCACTACCGGAGACGTTGTTTCGCCTGTTTTGACAGCTCGTGGCGAAGGGAACGGCGATGCATCTTATACCATTGCTCCCGCTAAGGGCGAGACACGGGTAGAAGCAGATACCGCTTGGATGCTATATCCTTATGTTAATGAGTTATATCCGGAGGAGTTCCAGCAAATTATCGATGAAAAAGTTACCGAAGATCCCGAAGAGCTAGAGGCTCTGTGGAATCTTTTGATCAATCCACAGGATGGCAGTACATCTATGATACAAGCTGGCAAAGAACCTGTCGAGGCAACTACATCCGGTAAAAGAGTTAGCAATTTCATTAACACCGATTTGCTGGAAATGAACAATACTTATGTTTTGTTTGTTGGTGCAAAAAATGTTTTAGGCGGACGCCCTGTATTTAAGGCCGTTACGAATATCCGCCTTATCAATATGCAGGGTCCCCAAATCGTTCGAATCTCAACTGGCAATAATAAAAGTTCAAACCCGGAGAAATATTTTTCCGGTACTGTCGGCATCCTATTTAGTCCTGCATTGCGTGTCCAAGCTGTAGAGGGAATTCAACTGTATCCATTTAGTGCGAGAAAAGATTCCTTAGATAAGATATCTTCTGATGGAACAATAACATTTGATAGTGTTTCTGAATCACAAATTACAGTGTCTCTTGGTGCATTCGCAGACGGCGAAACATTTAATATTATCCCGCGCACAGTAAGAAGTGCTGGAGAAACGATTGCCGTCAAAAATCTATTCTATTCTCCAGATGGCTTTGCTCGCGATTCTATCTTAAGCTTCAGAATGAAAAAAACGGTTGCTGATGATGGAAACGTATCGTGGAATTGTGTTATTAATGGCGGTTCCTTCGATGGCCAGACATCGGAAACCAACCCTACGCCGTAATCTTTCACACATCTCGCAAAATAAACCTTCAGCGTAAAGCTGAAGGTTTATTTTTTGCAACAAAAAAGAGTGGAAGGATACATCCTTCCACTCTTTTTTAGTTTTATTCGCTTAATGTAATCGTAGGACGCTCTTCCTGCATCGACGAGTTCATCATCTGATCCCAGATGCTGTTGACTTCTTCCATGCAGTTAAAGTAAATGTTGGTTAGCTTATTCGACGGGATACCCAATTCCTCTGCATACTGCGTGATGTGCTTCCAATCCGCCTTTTCATAGCTGATGACGAGATCCAGGAGCTTGCCTCCGTTGCCCTCATGCTTGATCAGTGCATTGCGCAGTTCATCTACCATCGGGATGTCCGCCAAAATTTCTTCCATCGGTGCATCGATCAAATACTCCAGCGTGGAGAACATACCCAGCAGATATGCTTCCGAAGGCGTCAGCACCGGATTTTTAATGTACTTCTGCAACTCGCTTGCAAAGCTAGCGCGCATAAACGAAATCTTGATAAACTCTTCGGAATCCGAAAGGTTTTCATCCCCTTGACCGCCTGCGCTGAGCAGGTAGACCCATCGCTTGAGCTGATTGAGACCCAAGGTCATAATGGCCTGCTGTACCGAGGTTGTCTTGGTCCGCAGCGCAAAATACGCCGAGTTGGCAATCTTCAGCAAGCTATACGATAGCGTAACATCCATGGAGATGATCTGCTCGATCTCATGGATATCCGGCTCTTCCCGTGTGATCGCAACCACCAGACGGAAGAAGTTGCTGCGCAAATATCCGCTCTGATGAACCTGATTGGCCAGCTTATCGGCCACATAAGCACCCTGCATGCCGTATACCCCAAGGCTTTTCGCCATCTCAAAGAGCTCCTTGGTGTCGATCCCCGTCGCAATGACACGCTTTTTCATGCTGTCTGCCACGCGCATGATGTTTTCTGCGGAAGTCTTCCCAATCGCATGCAAATCAATCTTGATATAAGAAAGGTATTCCATCAGCGCCAAATACCGCGGGACAAACTGAAAATCATTGGCGGCAATCTCATAGCCTTCCTGTACGTACTGCTGTACCAGGTGCATCGCAAAAGGATGGATAATCACGCTATCATCGATCTGGATCACCAGATTTGTATTTTGAAACAAATGCGGTGTCCGTTTCGCCAATAAGGAGCTGGTAAAGGTCATAAACGTACGAGAATTTTTGAGCGCTTTTTCTGAATTCTGCGTCAGAAAATCATAAATCGCCTGTGCGGCTGAAATTTCATTGGAATTTTCCTCGCCGTATGCTTCATTACCGCTCGAATACATGATCTCATAGCCGAGCACATGGCTATCTGCATCTTTGATCGCCTGCCGGACAATATATCTATTCTTTTCCACCGAAATGCACCCTTTCTGTCAATTGCTTACCGGCCTTCTTGGGCTCTGCTCAACAGGCCATCCATTACATCGACCAAATGGCCGATCTCTGGTTTTGAAAGCTGCTCATCTGCACCCAGTTGCTTGCCTTTGATACGCATTTCTTCGGTAACCAACGAGGAGAAAATGATAACCGGAATTTGTTTCAGCACCGGATCGGATTTCACCAGTTTTGTTAAACGGTGGCCATCCATACTCGGCATCTCGATGTCGGTAATGATCAGTGCCACCCGGTCTTTCAAAGCTTCCGGAGATTCCGCAAGCGGCTGCACATAATCCCACAATTCCTGGCCGTTTGCAAACATCGTCAGGTTGGTATACCCTGCTTTATTGAGGGCCTCTTGGATCATGCGGGACAGCAAAATCGAGTCTTCTGCCACCAGAACCGGCAGATTGCGCTCTTTGCGTTCGCCCAGCATTTCAATTTCTTTCATTTGAATGGTCGTTTCCGGTGCAATTTCTGCCACGATCTTTTCAAAGTCCAGAATGGTTACCAGATTCCCCTCACATTGTGCAATGCCGGTGGCAACCCCTTCTTCGCCCCCGGAAATCGTTTTGTCGGGCTTTTGAATATCGGTCCATGAAATACGGCTGATGCCGACCACGGTATGCACCCGAAAAGCGATAAACATCTTATTGAAGTTTGTCACAATGAACAGGTTCCGGCTGTCCGGTTCAAAATGCTGTCCGGTCAGATAATACGGCAGATCGACCACCGTCAGTACAACATCCCGAGGCTTAAAAATACCTTCTACCGCAGGATGCGCATGCGGCATGGGTTTTACCGCGGCACTCATCATAATCTCACGTACCTTGGCAACATTGATGCCATAGAGGTTGTTGTCAATGGTAAACTGCATGATTTCGATTTCGTTGGTACCAGACTCCAACAAAATGTTACCACGTTCATATTCTCTCATTTTCCAATCACTCCTCTTCTGCGCGTCAGAGATATCGCTCGGCTTTACCATAGATTTTAATACATCCTTGCCCGGTTGCAACGTCGAATAACAGCGTACGTGCCGTCGAACCGCCGACATCTTCCCGAACCAAGCGGATACGCTCCTGCTGCAAGACGCGATGTACACTTTCAATGTTTCGCTGTCCAATGTTGCCGAGGTTTCCGTTTCCGGCTACATCGAACATTTTGGCGCCTCCTGCGATCTTGGCCACAATGCGGGACCGCTGCGCGCCCATTTTGACCATACGGTCCAGGGTCATGCGAATACCGGTATCGGCATATTTGAAGGGGGAAGTCCGGTTGGTTTCCATGTTGATCGGCAGCATGATATGAACCAAGGCCCCCAGACGGATCAACGGATCATACAGACAGATGCCAATGCAGGAACCGAGCGCATAGGTAATCAAGGTTCCTTCATTGCGCGTCATCTTCATATCCGCGATACCAATCGTTAACTTATTCATTCCAGAATCCCCAGTCGATTGAGTAAATAATTCAGGGAACGTACATCTGGTGCGAGCAGCAGACGGCACGGCACCTCTTTCCCCTCTACAATAAAACTGCCGCCGATCAGCATAATATAATCCGACTGATTACCATATGCAGCCATGGGTACAGTGATGATCGCACCCTGCATATCAATCGAAATTTGCGGAACCGAGGGGGTAATCCGTACCCCACTCAGGCCGGACAAAGCGTTCACGAACGAGGAAATCAAAATATTTCCCGCTTCGATAATCGCAGAATTCTCCATTTCGGTCAGCTGGGAATAGTCATCGATCTGCATATTCATCATACGGCCCAAAAGCAAATTGATGGCATCGAGCTGGAATAATGCCAGCATCAGGCCGTTGATCTCACCACCCAGGCTGGAAATGATACCCGCCGAAATGGTTTCAAAGCCGCCCAGCTGTTCTACGGCTTCATTAAATTCCAGGATCTGTACCTTGGGAAGTGGGATGCGTACCTCGACCCCGAGCAGTGCGGAAAGGGCCGTGGCCGCGTTGCCGGTACCAATACTCCCGATCTCACGCAGCGCGTCGATCTGAAGGGAGTTCATTTCTTCATATTTTTTCAGTTCCACAAGTCACACTCCTTTTTTAACCATTGCGCAGGCCGTTGATGGTGGATTCGATCTCATCCTGTGTCTGCGTCATTTTCAAAGCATACGAGAACGAACGCTGCGCTTCGATCACCTTGGCAAATTCCGTAGCAATATCGGTGTTGGACATTTCGAGCATGCCGTGTACCGCAGTACCCGTTCCGGCGAGCACCGGACCGTTCTTTGCGACCGGCAAGTACCGGTTGTCCCCCAAATGCTGCATGCCATCCGTATTGGCAAAGTCAAAAACACCGACGGCATAGGTCGCTTCCGCGTCATCGGTCATGGGGATGGGCTGCTGGTTCTGATTCAGCACATAATTGCCCTGCGGATCGCACAGATAATAGGTCGTCTGACCGCCCTGCATCACGCTGCCCCAATGGAAAACACCAGCGCGGGTATAGCTGACCTGATTGGTCTGCGGGTCGCGTACGGCAAAAAATCCATCGCCCTGGATGGCGTAGTTTTGTCCGTCTGTCCGGGTCATCATGGCGCCGGGCGCAAAGTCGGTCGTGGTCTGGATCATGCGGCTGCCCGAACCACGGGGCAGCTGCGCATTTTCCGGTCCAACCAGATTGCGGTATAACAGATCGGCAAACTGTGCCTGTTCGCCCTTAAAGCCAACCGTATTGACATTCGCCAGGTTATTGGCGGTTACATTCAGGCGCTGCTGCTGCTGCGATGCAGCAACCGCTGCGGCATAAAACGACTGGTTCATCGATGCATTGCTCCTATTACAATAAATTTGGACAGGAAAGCCGGACAGCCAGTCCGGCTTTCCCTCCATCTCGTGCCTAAGCTACAATGAGAGGAGCAACTGGCTGACCAATCACTCCTTGGGCTTGTATGTCCGTGTGAAAGACTGTTAGCCATCCTCTCGTTGCAGCGTTCGATTTAAGCAGGTTGAACCACCGGATGTCGGAGAGTTCGTGTCACACAATAGATTGAATCGGCAGCGAGAAAAGATGGATTCCGGTTGCAGATTCTTTGTATTGGAGGAATGTGAATGAACTGCGTTGGCATCGATGTTTCCAAGGGTAAGAGCATGATTGCAGTCATGCGGCCCTTCGGAGAGGTAGTGGTTTCACCCTTTGAAGTACGTCACACCGCCAATGAACTGAGCGAGCTGGCAGGACTGCTCAAAAGCCTGGACGGCGAGACCCGTGTGGTGATGGAATCCACGGGTAATTACCATGCTCCGGTGGCCTGGCTGCTCCACGACGCGGGCCTTTATGTCTCGGTAGTCAATGCAATGCTGGTGCATGACTACGGAAACAACAGTTTAAGACGGGCCAAAACCGACAAAAAGGATGCCGTAAAGCTGGCCAACTACGGTCTTGACCACTGGCTCACATTGCCGAGATATATCCCGGAGGAGGATACCCGACTCATGCTGAAAATCTGCTACCGGCAGTACCAACAGTATTCCAAAGTTCAGACCATGCTGAAGAATAACCTGATCTCCCTGCTGGACACCACCTTCCCAGACGCAAATCGCTTGTTTACCAGTCCGCCCCGCGCCGATGGCAGCGAGAAGTGGGTGGACTTTGTCGCTACTTTTTGGCATTGCGAGTGCGTTTGTGGCCGGTCTGAGAAGGCCTTTACTACCCAATACCAGAAGTGGTGCAGAAAGCACGGCTACAATTTCAGCGAGGATAAGGCGCTGGATATTTATGCCTCTGCTTGCAGACACTTCGGTGTCATACCGAAAACGGATACGGCAAAACTTTTGGTAGAACAGGCCATTTCTCAACTCCAGACAACTTCTTCCGCGTTAGCTGCTCTCAAACAGGAGATGCAATCCCTGGCAGCTTCTCTGCCGGAGTATCCTGTAGTGATGGGGATGTTTGGTGTTGGCCCAACCCTCGGCCCTCAACTCCTGGCTGAAATTGGCGATGTACGCCGTTTTCATTCCAAAAAAGCGTTGGTTGCCTTTGCGGGTATTGACGCCCCGCCCTACCAATCCGGTCAAATAGATGTCCGTAGCCGTAGCATTTCCAAGCGAGGATCTGCCTCACTGCGCAGGACGCTCTTTCTGGTGATGAGCGTCATCCTGCAATGTGCTCCAATAGACGAGCCGGTGTACCAGTTCATGGACAAGAAACGCTCTGAAGGCAAGCCATATCGTGTCTACATGATGGCCTCTGCCAACAAGTTCCTGCGCATCTACTACGCTTCTGTGAAAGCCTACTTGGAATCCCTGGAGCACGACTGATTTTTACACTCTATACCATCTGGCTGGCCGCCGTTTTAATTTTGAGATGCTCAGCGGCTTGATTTTGTATTGCATTTTTTCGCCTCCCTAAAAATCTGAAATTTCTACTTGACTTTTATTAGCAGGTCTTTCACATTACACGCGGCCAACATCGGTCGATGTTTTGGTCATAAGCTGATCATACATCTTGCTGAGCTGTGAAGCACTTTGCAATGCACGCTGGCAAGTAATCATCTCGGTCATTTGCTGCACCAGATTGATGTTCGAACGTTCAATCATCTCGTGATGGATCACAAACCCCGTGGCCGCCTGCGGCTGTACATTTGCGGTGAACATGCCTTCCCCGGACTTTTGCAGCTGCTGCGCCGGATCATTGAACGCAAAGACACCCAGCTGGCCCAGAACCTGCCCGTTTTCGGTTGTGATCGTGCCGTCGTTCGATGCCTGGATCTTGTCGATCCCCAGATAGATGGGCTGGCCATTGCTGCCCAGGACACGTCCCTGGCCGGCCAGATACAGATACCCCTGGTCGTCCAGCATGAACGAACCATTGCGGGTATAGGCCGTGCCGTCGGCCGTCTGAACGGCAAAATACCCCCCGCCCTCGATCGCAAAATCAAGGGGCAAACCGGTCGCTTGCAAAGCACCCTGGGAGTGGTCGGTATAGACCTCGTCCAAGGCTGTGACATAGCTGGTCGTTGTCCCTAAGGGCTGGGGGTTTTTGATTTTGTTGCCGATGCGGCTGCGCATCACTTCGTCGAAGGTCGTATCGGCATATCGGTCCGCCTTATAGCCTGCTGTGGCGGTGTTGCTCATGTTGTTGCCCACAACATCCAGGTTGCGGGACTGGGTCAGCATGGCCGACGTTACATTATAGAAGCCTTTATACATGGATTCCTACCTCCCTGTTATGTACCATTGATGTAATTCTGCATGCTCACCCGCAGCTTCCGGATTGCATTGGAATGGATCTGCGAAACGCGCGGCTCGCTCACGCCAAGCACTTGCGCAATCTCTTTCATTTGCAGAGATTTTTGATAGTACAGCGATAGCACGAGCTGTTCATTTTCCCGTAGTTCCCCGATGCTTGCCTTGAGCACTTCAAACATTTCTTTTTTCTGCATGTGCTCTTCGGGCTGCATATCTTCATCGCTTTGCGGCAATTTTTTGGTGGGCATTTCCGAATCCCGGTCGTCCAACAACATATCCAGGGAGATCACATTTCCAAAAGCTGTTTTGGCCACTTCTTCCTGGTACCGTGTTTCGCTGAGCCCCAGGTGTTTGGCCACTTCTGCATCGGTGGGGGTGCGTCCGAGTTCATCGAACAGGGTCGCTTTGGCTTCATCGATCTCGCGCAGCCGCTTGCGTACCGAACGCGGTACCCAATCCTGCCGCCGGGCCAGATCGATGACCATCCCCCGCAGACGTTTGCATACAAAGGTTTCAAATTTTACATTGTGACTGAGGTCAAATTTATCGAGCGCATTCATAAGGAGGATAATACCTTCATTAATCATATCATCGACCTGTGCGAAGCCAACATAAACCCCTCGGAGCTTCAGGGCGATATTTTTTACCAAATAAGCGTACCGCATGACCAGCACTTTCTTCAGTTCCGGATCGCCGGTGCGCTTATATTCCACGAGCAACGCCTCGTTTGGCATGTCGTCCCATTGCTTCTGCTTATCCAAGGTGTTCTCCCCCTTCTTGCGTGTGTGCCATTTTAGGATAGCGTGATGTTTCCAAGCGACTGGATCTGCACGTTGGTTACGATCTCATTGAACGAAAGCACGGTCAGATCTGGATAGAACTGTTCCAGCAGCCGACTCAGATAGATGCGGATGATGTGGCTGGTCAACAGGATGGGCTTTTGCGACAAATCGGAAAACTTTTTGATATATTCGCCGATCTGCCCCAGGAGTGTCTGCATGACTTCGGGGCCCAGAGCCAGATATACGCCCTGGTCGTTCTTGGTCATGCTGGCAACCAGCTTTTTCTCTACATCGGCATCCAATGTGATCACGCTCAAACGGCCATCTTCGCAGAACCGATGGGTGATTGTCCGTCGAAGCTGTGCACGCACACTTTCGGTAATTAAGTCGGTATCCCTTGTGATGGCCAGCGCATCGACGGTGGTTTCCACGATGGTGCCCAAATCCTTGATCGGGATGCCTTCCTTGAGCAGATTGCACAGGATTTTTTCCAACATGGCATACGAAATGACGTTCGGGAAAGCCTCCTCCACAAGCTGGGGAGCGGTCCGTTTCAGGTTCTCCACCAACTGGATGGTTTCTGCACGGTTGAGCAGTTCATACGTGTGTTTTTTGACCGTTTCAGACAAATGCGTCAGCATAACCGACAAAGGATCGATGACGGTATAGCCATAGATTTCGGCCATTTCCTTGTTCTCGGGCAAAATCCACCGGGACGGAATGCCATAGGCCGGTTCCACGGTTTCAATGCCTTCGATCTCACCCGCCGGATTGGACGGCTCCAGAGCCAAATAGTAATCCAGCAGGATTTCGCCGCGGGCGATTTCTTCGCCCTTGATTTTAATGACATACTGGTTGGTACCCAGCATGGAAGCATCGCGCAAGCGAATCGATGGGATCACAAAGCCCATTTCCTGCGCATATTGCCGGCGGAAAATCACGATACGGCTAATCAGCTTACCGCCGCTCGATTCATCCACCAACGGAATCAAACTATATCCAAATTCCATCTCGATCGGCTCGACATGGATCAGAGAATAGACATTGTTGACATCCTTGTAGTAATCCATTTCCGACTGCTGGGCTTCGGCCTCCTTGCGGGCGGCCTCCTGCACAGCCGGAAGTTCCTCCTGCTGCTTTTCCAACATCTCCATCTTGTGTGCTACGCGACGGCTCAGGAGAATGAGCCCAGCCGAAATCAAAATCAGCTGTATATGCGGGGTGCCGGGCACAACCGCAAAAAGCGCCAAGATACCGCCTGCGATCATCAAGGCCCGGGGCTGTGCCAGGAACTGCTTGATGACGTCTTCGTTCAGGCTGCCTTCGGACACCGAACGGGTAACGATCATGCCTGTTGCGGTCGAAATCATCAGCGCCGGAAGCTGGGATACCAGACCGTCACCGATGGTCGCGATCGAATAGACGCTGAGCACTTCGCTGATGGTCATGCCCGACTGAATCACACCGATGATCGAACCTGCGATAAAGTTGATCGCGGTGATGATGATCGACATGATCGCATCGCCTTTGACGATCTTGGTAGCACCGTCCATGGCGCCGTAGAAGTCCGATTCACGCTGGATCTTATTGCGGCGCAGCTTGGCTTCCTGCTCATTGATCAGGCCGGAAGACAGGTCGGCGTCGATCGCCATCTGTTTACCGGGCATGGAGTCCAGGGTGAATCGCGCAGCAACTTCTGCAACGCGTTCGGCACCCTTGGTGATAACGATGAACTGCATCAAAACGATGATCAGGAAGATGATGACACCGATGACGACGTTGCCTTGGATAACGAATTCACCGAATGCCTTGATGACCTGACCGGCATCGCCGCCGCGCGACAGAATCGAACGAGTGGAGGAGACATTGAGTCCCAACCGGAACAGCGTGGTAATGAGCAAAATCGATGGGAAAATCGAAAACTCAAGCGGCTCATGGATATTCATCGTGATAAGCAAGATGATGAGTGCCAGAGCGATGTTGATGATAAAGAAAACATCGAGCAGGAACGGCGGGAGCGGAATCAGGATGAATAGTACGATGACCACTACGAACACCGATATGACATTGTCAAAAATTCGTCTCATAGTTCCACCATTTCTGTACGAGTTTTTTTGCTAAATTCAAAGGGTTTTATGATTGAGTTTATAGATGTAAACAAGAACTTCGGCGACCGGACCATATTGGTCGGGCGGGATGATCCCACCGATTTCGGCCCCTGCATAGAGCGCCCGCGCCAGTGGCTTGTTTTCGACCACCGCGACATGATGTTCCTCTGCCACTGCGACGATGCGCAGCGCGATTTCATCCTGTCCCTTGGCCACAACCACGGGGGCGACATCTTTGCCGGGCCGGTATCGCAGCGCGACAGCAAAGTGGGTCGGGTTACGGATGACCACATCCGCGCCCGGGACGGCCTGCATCATACGGGACTGGGCCATCTTGCGCTGCAATTCTTTGATTTTACCTTTGACTTTCGGATCGCCTTCGGTCTGTTTATATTCTTCTTTAATTTCCTCTTTGGTCATGCGCAGGTCACGTTCAAACTGCCAGCGCTGGTAAAGATAATCGAAAAAGGAAATGACGACAAATGCTATGCCGACCTCCACCAGCAGTTGGAAACCCAAATCCCGCATGGAGGCAAGCGAAACACCGATGTCGGAATCCATATACTGCGAAAATTGCAGCAGGGACCCACTGACAAATCGATAAATCAGGATCAACAAGATCGTAATCTTGAGTACATTTTTGAAAACTTCAACGATACTTTTCAGCGAAAATAATCGTTTGATTCCTTCCAAAGGGTTCAGCCGGTTAAACTTGGGCCGCAGAGCCTCAAACGAAACCAGCAGCTTGGTCTGTGCAAAAGTTGCCACCACAGCCGCCAGGACCGTAGCCAGCAGCGGCAGCGCCGAAGCTTTTGCCACGGTGCCGATCATATGGCTGGCCAGTTCGCTTCCGACCTCATTCAAGCCCTGATTGGGTACATTACCAATCACCTGGAAGCAATACTGGATGAACTCATCCAGAGCGCTGACCATAATGGGGATGCCAAACCGCAGTGCGATATAGCTGGCGAATAACGTCGCAACCGCAACCACATCCTGGCTGAACATGACGTTACCTTTTTTTCGTTCGTCACGTCTTCGTTTTGGTGTGGCCTTTTCGGTCTTTTCACCCGCTCCGCCCGGCATTTTGTTCCCCCCTTTGGGTGCTCATCAGACCGATGCCATCATTCGCATCGCATCTTCAATGGATACTAACATTTGCTTTTCCAGGCTCAGGATAAATTCGCCAACGAGCGGCAGCAAAAGGATGACCAATCCCATACCCAGGATGATCTTCAATTCAAAGTTGATCGCAAATACGTTGATCTGCGGAATGACCTTCATCAAAATACCCATACCCAGCTGACCGATCAATTCGGCCGCGAGAATGGGTAAGCTTAGTTTTATCGCCAGCACCGTGCACGATACGAACATTTCGAGCACATAGGTCACTGCCTGCGGGCCAAACATCACGCTGCCAAACGGAATGACCTGCCCGGAATTGAGCAAGATGCGCAACAGCGTGATATGGCCGCCTGCTGCAAAGAACAGCAGCACCATCATGATTTGATAGATCGTGCCGGTCATGGAAACGTTCGTGCCCATCGAAGGGTCGTATGTTTCCGACATACTCATGCCCATCTGCGTATCGATGAGATTGCCGGCCTGCAAAACCACATAAAAAAAGAAATGCACCAAAAGAGCAACCAGATACCCAAGCGCCAGTTCCAGCAGCAGTCTGACCGCCAATTCAATCACCGTTGTCGGGATCGCTGGCGGTGTGTTGGCCGTCAGAGAATAGACACTGATGGCCATCACCAGACTCACGCCTGCCTTCACCATCGCCGGGACCTCGGACCGGCCACCCCACAAGGGGTTAAACACAACAAATCCCGTCATCCGCATCAAAATGAATAAGAAGAGTGTTAATTGTGCTTGGTCGATCATGTGTATCCCCTTCGGTTATCCCAACATTTGCGTGAAAATCATCCGTGTAAACTCCTGCATGGTGGTCAGCATCCAATTGCCGCCAATCAGCATAAATGCAATGACAAGCAGGAGTTTTGGAACAAACGTCAACGTTTGTTCATGGATCTGTGTTGCGGCCTGAAAGATGGCGATCAGGATACCGACTGCCATACTTGCAATCAGCATTGGGCCGCCGAGCTTCAACGCGACCCAAATGCCTTGCCGCAAAAGATCAATGATTTGATTCTGATCCAAGACCTATCCTCCTTTTCCCCGTCAGCGGAAGCCCTGCGCCAGCGTGGAAAACAAAAGCTGCCAGCCATCCACTGTGATAAACAGCAGTAATTTAAACGGCATGGAGATCATCGACGGCGGCAACATGATCATACCCATACTCATCAGGGTCGATGAAACAATGATATCGATCAGCAAAAACGGAATGAACAGGAAAAAGCCGATTTGGAACGCGGTTTTGAGTTCGCTCGTCATGTAGGATGGAATGACCACCCGCATGGCAAGCTGCATCGCTTCCTCATCGTTTGCCGGTTCGTCGACCTGTGCCAGATCACAAAACAGCCGCAAAGACGATTCCTCGGTATTGCGCAGCATAAATTCCTTCAGCGGCTGCTTGGCCCGATTGATCGCTTCTTCCTGCGTGATTTCCTGACGGGTATAGGGATCATAGGCATTTTGTTTGATGTCCGTCAGAACGGGGTTCATGATGAACAAGGTCAGGAACAGGGCAATCCCAATCAGCACCATATTCGGCGGGTTTTGCTGTGTGCCCATCGCGGTCCGCAAAAAGGACAGCGAAATGATGATTCGGGTAAACGAAGTCATCATAATCAGGATCGAGGGCAGCAAGGTGATGATGGTTGTGAGGAATAGGATCTCCAGTGTTTGCACACTGTCGCCGTTTACATTGATTAGACCTTCCGGCATGTACGATCCCCCTTACGGTTTCTTGCTTTTCCGATGCAGCGCATCGAGAATATCGGAAAATTTGAGCGTTTCTACGCTTCCCTGCCCCGAACTGTCTGTCCGCCAATGGTGTGCCTCTTCTTCGGTCAGTTCGGCAATCGTTGTGATATGTTCTCCCGAAATGCCAAGAACAAACCAGCGGGACCCCACACGAACCACGGTCAGCATCTTGTTTTGTCCCAGCGGCAGACGATCATAAACCTGCATGTGTCGGCCGCCGGTCCGCATCCGTATGTTATTGCCCGCAGCAATGCGCCGTGTGAACCAGTAGGCCAGGTATAAAATCACCACGACGCACAGCAGCATCCCAATCAGCGAAAGCCAATCCTTCATCTGTAAATTACGGCTGGCCGACGATCGAGCTTACGGTTTTGATGATACGATCGGGCTTAAACGGCTTTACGATAAAGTCCTTAGCACCCGATTTGATTGCTTCGATAACCATGGCCTCCTGGCCCATGGCCGAGCACATAACGACCGATGCATTGGGATCGGACTTGCGGATCTCCTTGAGTGCCTGCAAGCCGTCCATGTTCGGCATGGTGATGTCCATAATAACCAGATCCGGATGGATCTCCGCATATTTTGCGACTGCTTCTGCGCCATCGCTTGCTTCAACGGTATCCGAATATCCATTTTCATTGAGCGTATTTTTTACCATCATTCGCATAAATGCGGCGTCATCCACCAAAAGAATCTTTGCCATTGTTGTACCCATCCTTTTCTTGTTTAAAAGATTTTATGTATCAAGCCCCTGGCCATTAAAGGTCTTCCAGAGCCAGCGGTTCAATGATTTCTGCAATGCGCAGTCCAAAGCTATCATCGACTACGACGATATCGCCTTTGGCGATGCATTTGCCATTGACATACAGGTCTGCACGGTCACCCGCCAAGCGGTCCAAAACGACCAGCGAACCCTTTGTATAATTGAGGATATCCTTGACGCGACGTCTGGTGCGGCCAATTTCGACGGCCACATCCACCGGCACGGTCATCAGAAGATCCAGATTGCTTTCCTGCTCTTCGCTCAGCTGAGTTGTCTGCGAATCCAGGGTCGGCATTTCCGGCTTGGTTGTTTTGATCATCTTGGGCTCTGCCGGTTTTTGCTGCGGTGCCTGCTGCTGCGGCGGCATGCCATAATACATCGGCGGATAGCCATACGGCGGATACGGCATACCAGCATACGGCTGCATCATATTCGGAGCACCAGCCTGCGGCTGCATCGGCTGCTGCATTTGTGCTGCCGGCTGCATCGGAACCGCTTGCTGCATTTGCTGCGGCATCTGCTGTGCTACGGGCTGCTGCGGCATTTGCATGGGAGGCATCTGTGCCGGTTGCTGCTGTGGCTGCGGTGCAGCGGCCGCGGGCTGCTCGGGCTGCGGGCTGGCCGGAGCCGGAGCCGGTTCACTCGCTGCAGCTCTCGCCATCAACCGTTCGATTTCTTCCTGGCTGAGGGTCGCCCCGCCGCCGGCATCGCTGCTTGCTGCGGCCGGTTCAGGCGCCGGAGCCGGTGCCGGTTCGCTCGGTGCAGCGCTCGCCATCAAGCGCTCGATCTCTTCCTGGCTGAGGGTTGCCCCGCCGCCAGCATCACTGCTTGCTGCCGGTGCTTCTACCGGCTGCTCGGCTGCGGGCGGTGCCACCGCCGGTGCCGGTTCGCCCTCTGGCAGGCCAACATCGGCGCCGCCGATGCCAAAGCCTTGCAGCAGTTCCCGAACCAGATCCATGCTCAATGCGCTCATGAACTCGCTTTCGACCGCATCTTCGATCGACAGCTGGAACCGAACGACAACCAGCATGCCATCTGCCGGGAAGTATTTCTCGATAAATTCATCCAGACTTTGGATTTCAAAAGCCTTCGGCGTCGAAATATTGACCATACGGCTCAGGAAATCCGACATGGCTGTCGATGCAGCGCCCATCATCTGGTTCATGACCTCACAGATGGCGCTCATGTTCAGCTCATTGATCTGAAAATCTTCATCGTCTGTGGATGTGCCCATGAGGATATCGACAATGGCACGCACGTCGCTGCGCTTGAGCAGCATGATGTTGCTGCCGCTCAGACCTGCCACATAGTCGATCTTCACGCCGATTGCCGGCTGCACATCCCCCAACGAGAATTCACTGGCTGAAACTACACTTACCGTCGGTGTCGTGATATCCACACGCCTTGCGAGCATATTGGAAACCGCGGTCGCAGAGGAGCCAAGACTGATGTTAAAAATTTCTCCAATCGCATCAATCGCCATTGGACTAAACAAACTCGATCCCATTTTTATTGCTACTCTCCTTTATCCTGCAAGTGATCCAATTCGGGCAACACATACGTCTGGTCTATCCGAACCGCTTTGTTTTTTTGGAACACGCCCATTTTACCGTCAAACCAACGTTTTCCCCCGATATTTAGGAAGACTTTGGAATCCTTTGGCTGATCCAAACAGATCACATCGCCCACATGCAGATGAAAAATATCCGCTAGTTGCAGCGTTGTATGTTGGAATTCTGCCGTGATCTCCAATTCCGAGCCACGCAGATAATCCATGATCTCTTCACTATCCTGCTTGTTCGGCTGGCGCAGGCTGGCTGTTTCCCGGTTCATTTGACCGAAAATATCGCTTAACATCGTTCCGGGTAAGCAGATACTGAATCGTCCCTTGCTTACCGGGGTTCGAATGGTCAGACCCACGATCACAACCGCTTCTTCCAAGCCGATCAACTGTACCAAGGTCGGGTTGACCTCGATGCGTTGAAAGTTGAAATCAATATCAATATAATTTCGCCAGGCATTGGATAAGCCTTCTACCAGATTTCCCATAAAGTCCGCATAGAGCCGCAGCTCAATGTCCGTATATTGGTAATCCGATCCGACTTCGCCTTCGACGTCCCCGCTTCCGCCCAATAGCCGGTCGATCATACTGAGCATGATGCCGGTCGTGATGTGGAACAGAATCGGTTCCTTATCGGCTGCATCGTCTATGGAATTATCCACCAAGGTGAGTACATCTCGTTCGGAAAGCGCATTGGAGAATTCAAAATACCGCAATTCCTCGACCGATTCGACTTCCAGCTCGCACGACATATGCAGCAAGGCGCTGAACCGGGAGGATAAAATTCGCACATAGCTTTCAAAGACGCTGCTGATCATCTTTAGACGATCGCGTGTGAATTTCTTTGGACTGTAAAAGTCATATTTGGGGTATTTTTCTTCATCCGATTTTTCCGTATCCGATGACATATCCATCTCGCCATTTCGCGCAGCGGACAACAATGCGTCAATCTGGCTTTGCGATAAAACTTCAGGCATAATACAACAAATCCTTTAATCTTACTTACTCATTGCCCTCTCGAACGGAAAAATACTTGTCAACTCCATTTTCCGCACTTTCCGGATCCAGTCCTGTGATCATGATCTCAACTCTCCGGTTGCGGGCACGCTCTTCCTTCGTATCAAAACCAGCGATCGGACGCCACTGTCCATATCCAACACTGACTAACTTGTCCGGATCAAGGATGTTTTTCTCCTGTAAATAAACTGTGACCGCCGCTGCACGGTTGGAAGCTAGAAAACGGTCCACGGTTGGATTGTTTGCTTGTGTCGGGGAACCCTGCGAGGTATGTCCCATGACACGCAACTCATCGATCAATTGGCTTTCCGGCGCGATTGCCTGTGCAACCTGATCGAGCATAAGCTTACCGGAATCCATCAGCGTAAAGCTGCCGCCTTCAAAAAATACAGCATCCTGGAAGGTGATAAATACATAATCTGCGCCGCGGGTTACGGCCATCTGTTCGTTTAGGTTGTTTTTATCACTGTAATCTTTCAGGGCCATCGCCATCTGATCGAGCGCCTGATTGACTTCTTCCTCTGTAATCGTATCCTTTTCTTCATTTTCCAGCCCAGTTCCCTGACCCGGAGTCCCCATTGTTTCCGAGGTGGTTTCCCGCTGGAAACTTTGCACGATCATTGCCCATTTGGTTTCATTGATCGTCGACATGCTATACAGCAGAACAAAGAAGCAGAGAAGCAACGTGACCATATCGCCATATGTATCCTGCCAGTTCGCGCCGCCTCCGCCTTTTCTCCGTCTCTTCATAGCCCTGTATCATCCCCTCACTGAGAGCCTTCGTGTTATTCTTCGTCGGCGCCCGCTTTCTTCTTTTTGCCACGACCCTTTCGGCCGCCGCCTTCCCCAGAAGCAGACTGCTCCAGGAAACCTTCCAGCTTTTCCCGAATAAACTTCGGGTTTTCACCGGACTGGATCGCCATAACGCCTTCTACCACCAACTGGCGGCACAGACATTCTTCTTCGTCACGGGTGCGCAAGTTGTTTGCAATCGGGTTAAAGATCAGGTTTGCCAAAAGAACGCCATAGAAGGTGGTGATCAATGCAACACCCATATCCTTACCAATGGACGAACTGCCGCTTTCCGGGTCCATATTCACCAGCATGTTGATCAGACCGATCAGCGTACCGACCATGCCGAATGCCGGTGCCGCAGCCGAAGCTTTTTCATACATGGACGCCACATCATCATGACGTGTGCTCAGCTGTTCAATGTCGCTGGTGAGCATTTCTCGAACTTTATCGGCATCATTACCATCGACAATCAGCATGATCGCCTTTTTGAAAAAGGGATCGTTCAATTGATTGGCACGTTCTTCCAGCGCCAGCAGGCCGCTTTTACGAGCGATCTGTGCGAACTCGACTGCTTCATCAATGACCGCTGCCGGGTTAAATTTCTTCTGGTTAAAGATGATGCCGATATGCCGCGGGAACTTGGCAATCATTTTCCCTGGATGACCTGCGATAATGGTTGCCAAGGTACCGCCCAGTACAATGAAAATACTGGCTGCATCACCAAAGTTCTGCAACTGTGTGAAATCGAACGGGCCTGGATCGCCGCCAATTGACATACCCAAAACCAGCAGGACAAAGCCGCCAACAATACCAAGTACAAAAGTTAAATTCATCGTTCCTTCATTCCTCTGCTAACACCCCAAACACAGGGCGATTATTAGAATGCTTTTCTCTATTATCAGACTTCCCGTCGATCGGAAATCGAAATTTCACGGTAAATATCGCGCACTTTCGCCGTATAATTCTGAATTAGATGCACGACCTGTTCGGGCGATTCGCGTACGATATAGTAATCATGGTTCATCATAATAATCTTTGTTTCCGGGATCATTTCAATGGTTTCGATTTGCATGTGGTTTAACAAAAATTGTTCTCGGTTGAGTTTTGTGAGTCGAATCATAGTTCCTCTCCCCTCCCCATTGACCAGATTCCGGGGCGCCTGCGGATGCCGCAACGTGCATCCGCAGGATACTCCGAAAGTTCCATTCAAATTTTAATTAGCGCTTCATGCTAACCAGATCGGAAAGCATTTCATCGGTGACTGTGATAATTTTGGTGTTTGCCTGGAAACCACGCTGTGTGGTGATCAGATCGGCAAATTCGGTTGCGATATCGGTCTTGGATGCTTCCAGGCCGCCCGACAGGATCTGCGTCGGACCAACGCCGGTCAGAAGCTGATTATCACCATTCGCATCATCATTATTTAAATACTTGTTTTCACCAATAACTTGGCCGCAAGTACCAACGGTAACATCACCTGCATTATTACCGGCCTTATAATAACCATCACTTTCTTTAGTCAAACCATTCGGGTTAATGACACTGCCAATGGCAATGACACCGACTGTGATGCTCTTGTTGTCCTGCGTGGTCAATGTAACAACGCCATTATTATCCACGCTCATATTCAAGCCGTTCACATTATCGATTCGATTCTCCGAATCAACAGGATTACCATTCACATCTGTAGGATATCCTATTGCTGTACCGTCATCCTGATCCGTTAAGTGTGGATAAAGTGGTGTGCCTTCCGGAATAGTATCTTTCGTTGGGTCACCCGAAGATTGAGCTGATACTGGCAAACGAATCGGACGCAAGGTTGTATCCCACTCACCTTCGATTATCGCACCAGTGTCTTCTTCGCCCAAAGGCATAAAGCCATAGACACAGTTGCCTTTTGCATCTACAAGGTATCCATCTGAGTCCAGCGAAAAATTACCGACACGTTTTAATGTCAAATCATTCGGGTCGGTCACACCATCCGACTTCTGCCCAACTAGGAAAAAGCCGTTGCCGTTTAAGTAAAGATGCGACGGCACACCGGTCATGGCATAGGTGCCGCCAGTCATATTCAGGTCAATGGACGAAACCTTCGAACCATAACCGATCTGAGAAGCGTTCGTACCACCATACTGCGCGCCGCCAGCCGTACTATTGCTGATCGACGTGTACATGGATTCGGAAAACGAAGTAATGCCGGGCTTAAAGCCATAAGTATTTGCGTTGGCAATGTTGTTGCCGATTACATTCATTTTCTGCATGTGGGTCTGAAGACCCGCAATCGCAGCGTACATGGAACCTGTCATAAGTGTTTGTATGCTCCTTCCGAGGAAAACGTGGCGCTATCGAAAGCTGTCAAACGGACAAACTTTCAAAGCATCCCGAAGGACCTGCCTTCTTCTTTTATTTTAGAAGAACAGCGCCGTCGATATTAGTAAATATGTTGTTCTGCATTTCATCTTGTGAGATGGCCGTCACCACACGGTTCTGCGGCACGTTGACGATAAATGCCCGACTCGCATCGAACACCAGAATATTTCTCGCGCCCTTTTCCTGTGCGAGCTGAGCCGAATCGCTTAAGCGGTCGATCAAGTCTGCACTCATTTCAATGCCGCGTTCTTCGGCGCGCATTTGTGCATGCTTGGAAAATTCGACCTTGGGAGCCGCTGGCTGTGCAGTACCGACTGATTCCATTCGCTGCCGCAGCAGTTCACCGAATGTACCAGCTTCCGCAACGTTTTGTCCTGCCCCTGTGCTGGGACCGGGAACCATCCCGTGGCTCGTTAAGCGTTCAATCATATCTTTTGAGTGCCCTCCGTTCCACCTTCGGGTGGCTCGGTACCGCCTTCGCCGCCTTCGCCGCCATCGCCGCCTTCACCCGGCTCTTCGGGTTCTTCTTCTTCCGGCAATTTACCAACTGCCATAATATCACTGAGATAATACTGCTTGCCGTCGACAAAAATGACCTGCTCGCCGTTATAGGTTGCCGATCCGGTCACTTCGCCCACGATCTCTTTCAGCGAACCACCTTCATACTGACCAATGGTTACGGTCTTGCCAACCAAAGATGCAGCATAACTCATCGTTGCGGCATCGGTCATGGTTGCCATAGCCTGAATCGTCGACATGGAGATCAGCTGATTCATCATGTCACTGGTCGAAGCGGGATTTTCAATATCCTGATTTTGAAACTGCATGACCATAAGTTGGAGAAAGTCCTCCATAGTCAGCGTCAAATTATCCGAACTGCTGTCTTGCATATACCCGCTGTTGTCGGTTTTGGTAGTACCAGTGGTTTTTGTGGTCGTGTTGGCATTGGCAGCCATCACAGTCGAAGACATCCGCGCCACGGTTGGGGTAAATAAATCGCTCATTTCCGTTCACTTCCTTCCATCAAACTGTTTCAAGCTGGAACAAACCCAAGCGGAGCTGGTTCATGAAGTTATCCTGCTCTTCTTTGCGCTGGGGCTGCTGACGCTCCTCCTGCCGGGACTGCTGCTGATTGTGTCCATCATATTGCGGCTGTTGCTGCTGCTCCTGCTGCTGCACCTGAATGTTGACATTCTGACCGGTACGGTCTTCCATCAGGACGCCCAAGCTACCGGCATGCTGTGCAAGGAGCGAAACGGTTTTGGAGTTTTCCGCATAGATGACTACACCCAGCTTATCCCCATGCTGCGTCAGCTCGATGGTGATTTGACCCAAGTGTTCGGGCTTGAGCTGTACCTGCACCTTATCCCCGACGGTCTTGAGTTCGGCCTGGATGGTATCTGCCAGCTGCTTATCCACATTCGCGGTCGTATCCAGGGTCTGCGTCGCATCGCCAACCTTCACCGGTACCGACTCAACATCCTGGAAAAGCGGCTGCTCTCCCGCATTGGCGACAACCACCGGCTCCTTGTTCTGCCCAGATTCCTGTTCCTGCGGAGCTTTCAGCTCAGTTACAACAGTCTCCTGTGCGGTCGCGGTCTGGGGCTGCTGGGTTTCGGTTGCGGTTTGTACCTGCGGTGTTACGGTCTGCTGCTGCGACTGTGCCGGAACTGCGGTTGCATTGGTCTGCGGCTGCACCTCAGTCAAGGTCGGCATTTCCACATTGGCAGTCTGTGCGGCCTGTGTCTGCGGAGCTGTCTGACCCGGCATGGTCGTTTCGACTACGGTCTGTGCGACAACGGTCTGTGCAACATTCTGCACCAGAGGCGTTTGCACGGCTGCGACATCCGGCTGGACCTCGATCACTTGCGGGGTCGGCTGCTGCGACATCATGGCGGCCAAAAGCTGCTGGGCATTGGTCACGTCCTGCTCTTGTCCGGGTACCTTGGGGGTTTCCGGCTGCTCAGGCTTTTCCTGCACCTGGGTATCCTTTGCCGGCGTCTGGTTGGAAGTCGTATCCTTTTTGTTCGAAACGTCCTCCCGCTTCTGGTTCAGCATGTCCTCAAAGGTGCTGTCCTGATCCTTCCGGTTGCCCTGACTCTGCATCACATCGTTCCGCTGCATCAGCTGCATCAGCAACGAAATGGTCTGTGTATCCACTCTTTCTCACCTCCTTTCCCTGGGGTCTTCGGCCCGCTTACGGTCAATAGGACGATGCCTTGGCCATCACGCGGGCCGTCGACACAAATTCATCGATAAATTGTTCTTCACTTTTCTGTACGGACTTGCGGTAGAGTTCCAATTTCTTTTCTTTGAGCTTTTCGATCGTCGCCTTATCGGTCTTGGCCGCGATCACTTCATTGCGCTTGGCTTCTTCATCCTTGCGGTAGTTGTCAAGCACCTGCTGCGCTTTTTGGATTTCGCGCTCCTGCGCACGCAGCATCACGTCAAAACCAAAGGCATCGGCAATGGTCATGCCTTCGCATTTACGCCGGCGGTATTCCTGATTCACGGTTTCAAACTCGTTTTGCAGAGCATCCACCTTGGCTTCCTGCTCGCGCACACGGGCCAAAGCAGCCGCGTGCTCAATTCGCAGAGCATCGAGAAGCTGTTCGCGATAATGCAGCACCGTTTCCATTGAAAATCGAAACTTCTTCATTGGAACCATCTCCCCTTATGTAATCCCCATTATTGAGTCATCGCAAAATCTTTTCCAACATTTCCAGGCTTTGATCGTAGGTAAAAGATTCTTTGATGCCTTGCATCAAGAATTCGTTGATCCGGTCAATTTTCGAGATCGCATAGTCCAGTCGGGGATTGGTCCCGGCCTTGTATGCGCCAATGGCCAGCAGATCTTCGTTCTTTTCATAGATACTCAAAATATCGCGTAGCTTGCCTGCGAGTTTCATATGCTCGGGCGAAACAATCTCGGTCATCAGACGAGAAATGCTGGCCGATACATCAATCGCAGGAAAATGGTTGGCATTTGCCAGTTTACGCGATAGGACGATATGCCCGTCCAAAATACCGCGTACGGTATCGGCGATCGGTTCGTTTGTATCATCACCTTCTACCAGCACGGTGTACACACCGGTGATCGAGCCGCGTTCAAAATTGCCGCTGCGTTCGAGCAGCTTGGGCAATTCGGCGTAGATCGAAGGTGTATAACCGCGGGCGACCGGCGGTTCCCCAACCGCCAGGCCGATTTCGCGCTGCGCCATGGCAAAACGTGTCAGCGAGTCCATCATCAGCAGAACATCCAGCCCCTGATCGCGGAAATATTCGGCAATCGCGGTTGCAACCGATGGACATTTCATCCGCAGCATCGCAGGCTGGTCGGATGTTGCTACTACCAGAACCGAGCGGCGCATGCCCTCTTCGCCCAAGTCTTTTTGCACGAATTCGAGCACTTCGCGTCCACGTTCGCCCACCAGCGCAATGACGTTGATATCCGTCTTTACGTTCTTGGCGATCATGCCCATGAGCGTGGACTTGCCGACACCGGAACCGGCGAAGATGCCGATACGTTGTCCCTTGCCAATGGTGAGGGTGGAATCGATGGCACGGACGCCAAAATCCACACGCTCCCGGATCGGCGGGCGCGTCAGCGGGTTGATATAGGGACTGTCTACATAGTAGCTGTCCCCTTCGGGAAAGGGGGCCAAACCGTCGATTGGTTTGCCCATAGCGTTGATGATGCGGCCGCGGAGGAAATCCCCCACTTGCAGCCGCAAGCGCCGTCCTGTATTGCGTACAAAACTGCCGGGAGCCAGACCATTCATATTTTGATATGGCATCAAAAGCATGCGGTCACTTTTAAAGCCCACCACTTCGGCCAGCACCTGACTGTTCGACTCCGCCGAATAGATGCGGCAGATGTCGCCGATCGCCCCGCGGCCACCGGACGACTCGATCGACATGCCAACGATGTTTTCGATCTTGCCGGTGCGGCTGAGCATATCGCCGTCTTTGATTTGTTGGATTACCTGCTCGAACATGGTGTGTTTACTCCCTCAAACCGGATTTATCGTGTGTTCTCACGAATCACGGAACGGATGTTTTCCAGCTGTGTGGATGCGCTTGCATCGATGATTTCATCCGGCATCTCGACGATGCAAGTGCCGGCCTCTGCTTCGCGCATCGGCACGATTTTAATATGGTCGGACAGGCTCGACAGAGCTGCCGCCAGCATCGGATCGCTTTGGGATACGCCTTTGATGTCGCAGTCAGCGACATAAATTTGCACCCATTCGCGCCGTTTCAGTTTCTCGGTCGCCGACAGGATCATTCGTTTGATGATCTCATCGCTGCTTTTCAGGCTAACATGGATGACCTTTTCGGCCACTGTGACCGCTACATCCAGCAGTTCGCCGCACAGCTGGTCGATCGAGTGATCGCGGATGGAAGCGGCCTGTTCCAAAAAGCGCTTCACATCCCCGATGGCCTTTTCGGCCGCTTCCTTCGTGGCCGCAATGGCCTCCTGTTCGCCCTTGGCACGCCCTTCGGCATAGCCTTGGTTATATCCTTCTTCGGCTGCATGCTGATGGATCTGTGCCACTTCGGCTTCTGCGGCCAGTTTGGCTTGTTCGATCATCTGCTCAGCCTGTTCCCGTGCCTGCTGAAGCAGGGCATCGGCCTGGACACGGGCAAAGGTCACAGAACCTTCGGAGACCCCGGCACGGGGCTCCTCGGGCGATGATGGTGTGGTTTCTTCTTCGAACTCCTCCATAGGCGGGGTCTGTTCCCCGGTATAGGGAATGCTTTCTTTCATGCGGACCATTTCTTCGAGCTGGCTTGCGACCTGCTCGGCGTCTGGCATCTTGTATTCTTCTGCCTTGGGTTTTACAAAATACTTCAGGATACTAGACAATGATCTCATCCTTTCCGCCCTTTAGGATAAGGACTTCATTGCGTTCCTCCAATTCGCGGATAACGCCCACGATGCGCTGCTGTGCCTCTTCCACGTCACGAATACGCACATTGGTCGTAATATCGAGGTCTTCCTGGATATTCTGGCGCATACGGGTGGACATGTTGGCAAACAGCTTGTCGGCCACATCCTTGTTGGCACCCTTGAGGGCCAATACGATGTCGCGCATATCGCAATCGCGGATAAAGCGCTGAACCGAACGGTCGTCCATGTGAACGATATCTTCGAATACGAACATACGCTTGCGAATCTCTTCGGCCAGCCCGCTGTCCTTGACTTCCAGGCCGTCGAAGATCGCCTTTTCGCTCGAGCGTTCCAAGTTGTTCATGATAGCCGCAATATGATCCAGACCACCGATCTGGATGTTTTCGGTGACCACGATGCTGGAGAACTTCTTTTGCAGTTCGTCCTCGATCATCTTGACCGCATTGGGCGATGCGCTGTCCATACGTGCAATGTCTTCGACCACGCGCAGCTTCTTCTTGGGCGGCAATTCCTCGAGAACGGCCGCCGCCTTGTCCGGATCGACATGGGACAGAACCAACGCGATCGTCTGCGCGCGTTCATGCTGCAACGTCGACAGCAAGGTCTTAGGATCGGTCTTGTTGAGGAACGAGAACGAACGGTTGGTCAGTGCCTTGGTGACCTTGTTTAAAAGCTGTTCGGCCTCCTGATTGCCAAAGGCCTTCTGCAAAACCGAACGGGCATATTCCAAGCCGCCCTCGGTAATGGCCTTGTTGGCCAAACACATCTGATAGAAATCTTCCAAGACCATTTCGGTCTGTTCGGGCGCAACATATCCCAGCTTGGCGACTTCAATCGTGAGCTGTTCCAGCTCATCCGGGTTCATGTATTGGTAGATACGGGAAGCCTTATCCGTGCCGAGAGCTACGATAACGGTCGCAGCTTTTTGCGCGGTCGTCAAATTCAACTCAGCCATTTGCGTTCTCCCCCTTCAGCCATGTACGGATCATTTGTGCTGCGATTTCCGGATTTTCTTCGGTGAACTTGCGGATATCCCGCTTCAGTTCCATATTCTTCTCATTCTTGATATCCAGGATATTTTCCGCAGCTTCCTGGGCCGCCATTGCTTCGGCCTGTGCCGCCAATGCCGCTGCCTGCTCTTGCTGCTCCAGTTCGAGCATTGCCTGCTGCTTCTTCCGGCGACGGCTGGTCGCAATGATCAGGAGCACGATCAACAGCAGCAGCAGACCGCCTACGCCAGCGCCTGCATACAGCGCCCACTTGGGCAGCTGGATATTGCGCAGGAAGCCGCCTTCGTTATCGCCTTCCGGCGTTGCATTGTAGAACGGAGCTACCAAAATATTGATCTTATCCGCCTGCTGGTCGGTCGAAATACCGGCCGCACGGGCGATATGACTGGTCAGCTGTGCGGTACCCACATCGCCGGCCGCATCCTGATTGATGGTAACGGCGATCATGATATCGGTTACAACGCCCGAATTCTGTTCGCGCTGTTCGGTGGTCTTATTGACGTTATGGTCTTCCGAGCCCGAATTGTAGAGCGATGTTTCATTGCCCGTGACCGCATTCTGCGAATCCATATACGTCTGGATATCCGCATTGGTTTCTGCGCCCACAACACCGCCGTTTGCCGTATCCCCATCGCGGGTGAGCGACTGTTCATACTCCCGGTGACCGATGATGCCTTCGCCAGCCGGGGCCCCTTCCGGGGTGGTGTATTCGGTCGATTCCGAAACGCTGCGGCTGACATCCACTGTACTGTTGACACTGACGCGTACATTGTCAGTGCCGTAAACCGGGGTCAGAACCTGCAAAACTTCCGAACGCACCCGGTTATTGACCTGCGTTTCCAAGCGCATTTTCAAATCCGAAGCCGATGCGCTGGTGTTGGAATCGCCGCCCGGGGTATAGGTATTGCCGAGCGAGTCACTGATCGAAATGCTGTCAAATTCCAGTCCCTTGACACTGCGCGCAACCAGATTGCCGATTGCTTCTACATATTCTTCGGGCAGTGCTGCGCCGTCCTGCATGGTGACGACGATCGAAGCGCTGGCCGGCACGGCGTTTTCACTATCCAGCACATATCGCTGGTCGGAACCGGCCGAAATGGTAACGACTGCATCCTTTACGCCTTCAAAGCACCGGATAACGGCCGCCATGCGGTCTTGCAGCTCGTAGTTACGAACGGTTTCCCGGTCGGATTCGCTGGCCATCATGCCGACATTATTAAAATATGTATCGTAGTTAAAACCGGATTTGGGATAGCCGTCCAGCAACAGCTTGGCCTTCAGATTCGGTTCATCCGCCTGCGGCACTTTGATCGTATCGCCTTCGATCTTGTAGTCTGTTGCGCCGTATTCTTCCAACTTCGCGACAACCGCCGAAGCCTCATCGGTAGACAGCCCTGTAAAAAGAACTTCATACGGTCGGTTGTTGATGACAACCGCCATGATGACAGCAAAAACTACGACCGCCACTAATACGACCGCCGTAATTTTAATGCTTTTGGATTTTTTATCCCCAGTATAAAGCCCTTTTATTTTTTCCAAACCGCCTTGCAGCTTTTCTTTCACAATTGACTCCGCCCTTATCCTTCTATCATTTCCCGCTTAATGAACACCTGCACGTTTTGTTAGATACTCATACGTGTTACTTCACTATAAGCATCCAAGGCTTTATTCCGCAACTGCACCAGCAGTTCCACGGAAAGCTGTGCCTTCGTGCTTGCAATCGACAAGGTTGCCGGGTTATCCAATTGTCCGGTTGCCAACAAATATTCTGCCTGATTCTTTTCCGCATCGGTCTGTTTTACGTTATCGATTGCATATTGGAAAACATCTGCAAAAATAGGCGATCCGCTTGTTGTATTTCCTGTGTTTTGTGTCGTTGCGGATACACTCGGAAATGTGTCCCACAACGGCTGAATCGATCCGATTGCTGCCATTCCTTATTCCCCATTTCTTTTTAAATCCTGCGTTTACTTGCCAATATCAAGCGCACGGGTTGCAACCGTCTTGAGCGTATTGAATGCTGTTACATTGGCCGAAAATGCCTGTGTTGCAGCCATCGCGTCGGTGATTTCCTTCACCAGATCCACGTTCGGCAACTCTACATACCCCTGTGCATTGGCATCCGGATGGGTGGGATCATACTGCAACTTCAGTGCACTTTGATCCTCGACGATCTGCGTAACACGTACCCCGCCGTTTTCCGACAGATTCCCAGTCGCCTGCGGTAAATTGCCTGCCGCCCGCGCCAGAACTTCCCGGAAGGAATCCCGTCCGCCGTCTGCTTCCATCACAACCATCTTCCGGCGATATGGACCGTCTCCGCCTTCTACTCTCGTTGTATTGATATTCGAAACATTCTCCGAAATGACATCCAAACGAAGCTGCTGAGCGGTCATGCCCGAGCCGGTAATATTCATAGAACTTAAAAAAGCCATCGTCTTCCCTCCTTACTGTCCACGAATTGCGGTACGCAACAGAGTAAGGTCATTCGAGATGGCGTTAAATACATGCTGTTGCTGAAGGGCGTTGCGCGCTAATTCGATAGCCTGCTCGGTCATATCCACACCGTTTCCGTCCATACGTGCGGTTTCGTTTTCGGCTACATGAACGGTCGCCGAAGAGTCTTCCAGCACATCTCGGAAGTCTTGTGCTTTGCCATTTCCGACAGCGTCTAATTTCCCTCGCAGCGTTTCTTCGAAGGTAACGTACTTCGCCTTATAGTTCGGCGTTTCCACGTTTGCAATATTATCCAAAATTGCAGTTTGCTTGGTCCACAGAAAATCCATGGATCGTTGCATCATCAACAATGCGTTATTTGTCAATGGTTCCATTGGAACGCCTCCATCATTTTTGTTTAAAATATTTATTCTGCATATATTTTACTATTCTTATGGCGCCGATTCAACATTTTTTCGACAACTTTACATACTTTTCGTTATCATTTTCCACAACCGATATTTCCTTCTAAAAAGTTCTTTTCCCTATCTTATTTGTAAGAAAAGCGTATCAAACAAGCATCCAACTGCCCAATTACCATTATTTCCACAATTTTAAAGGATATTTTTCTAAAAATTTTTGTACATTTTCACCACATGATTTTTCACAAAAACAATGCACCCTGCACGCTTGTTTTATATTCGATTCTCCAGATTGTACACATAAAAAACCGGTTCAACCCCCGTCAAAGAAGGTCAGAACCGGTTTTTATGTTATGTGTTACACGTAAGAGGACGCCAATTGTATTGCCCGGTAAGCCCAGTATGTCGTGGGCACATCGCGGTAATAGACCGTCGTTCCCCCGGATGTGCGGCCCAGCAGACGTGTCATCAGAGAGGCCGCTTCGCTGCGCGCCAAGCCATTATAGGGCCGGAACGAGCCATCGCTGTAACCGCTGATCCAACCACGAGAAGCAGCATAGCGTACCGCACTGTTGTTGGTATCGGTGAAGGTCGGGCCGCTGCTGGATACTGTGGGCGAACCCATCAGCCGATAGATCATATCCACAAAGTCGCCACGGGTAATGGCCTGATCGGGATAAAAATAGGTCGTGCTGTCCAGGATTCCCGCTGCCTGGAAGGTATTCACCGCTTGTGCATACCACGAACCATTGACAACATCCCGGTAGGTGCTGCCAGTGACCGAAACACTGGAACTGATATCACACAGGCGATACAACATCACCACTGCTTCCGCACGGGTCATATTATTTTCCGGGCGGAAGGTGCCATCGGTATAACCGCTCATAAACGCACTGCGGGAAGAGGTATTGAGCCGCACCTGATTGGTCGGCTGGACCGGGTCGCGGGAATAATAAGCCCGGCCGGATACCGTCACATTTTGCTCAATATCGGTCAAATATAGCGTTACCACGCCAGTCGAACTGCGGCGCATCTGATATGTGGTACCACCGACCTTGATCGATGTTTTATCCGCGCCAACCGTACGGCTGTTATTCCCGATTTTCACCGTGATCTCATCGATCTGGTAGTTGGTGTTCGGGGTAAAGTAGAACATGACATCATCACCGGCATCGATCCGGCTGGACGATACACTCTTGGTGATCTTCATGTTGCTGGATGATTGGATGGTCAACGTTGGACGGGAAACGGTCCCCGAACTGGTCGAAGTGGCAGACACTTTGACAGGCTCAGTGATGTTGTCTACATAAAGAACATATTCGCCATCGCCCAGATCTTCGATCTCATAGTTGCGGCGGCCCACCCGGATTTCGCCATCCTCCGGATCGGCGCTCGCTTCTTCGTCCCCGATTTTCAGGGTGATGCGGCGTACCGAATAGCTGTCTGATGTTGTACTGATATAAAACTCAGCATCGTCCCCTCGTGATACCGTATCGCCGCAATCGGTGTCGATATTGATGCGGCTGCCTTCGCTGGTCTCAATCGGAATATTGTCTTCATCATATCCCGATGTAATATAGATGGTCGTATCATAATAGATGCTCGGCAGCGTAAAGGTGATTTCGTCATCCTCTTCTTTGACGAGCGCACGGTCATTGCCCATGACCAGATAGGTTTGACCGGTCGCCCAGCTGGCATAATTCTTGCCATACTGCACGGTCATGTCGCCAAATGTGTAGCCTGCACGCGCCGATACGCGAACATACAGGGTATCGCCTTCGGTGACCGTGGTAGAACTGCTGCTCGGGCGTTCCAACTCCAAACCATCATCTACATCGATTTGCACCCGATAAGTCTGCGGGATTTCCTCTACCAGAGATTCCACACTCAAATAATCGTGAATCGCTTCTGTTTTAATTGTGGTTTTATCAGTCGCATTCCAAGTGACCGTCCACCCATTCCAAGTTGCACTACCGGTAACGGTCGTTTGCCCGGAGCTATTTTTCAAAACAAGCTGCTTCAGCTCATACCCTTTTTCCGGCTCTATGGTCAAGGTCACGGCATCCCCATCGTAATATTCATTACTCGCCTTGGTTCCTGTTACTGTTGCATGGGAGGCATCTGGAATAGATGCAAGAAATTCTTCCCGATCTTCTGCTTCAAAGCTAACGGTAACATCCAAATTTTCCTGAATTCCTGTGGCATCAATGGTCAATGTACAATCGCCATCATCCACAGGCCAGCTGGCTACTGCTGCGCTTAACTCTGTTGTACTTTCTTCTGATTTATGGTCCTTATCTAATATAAGAACTTCCGCTTCACTCTCCGAACCTGCTTCAGGCCGTGTTGCGATGTTCAATGTAATCGATTGCAATCGATACGCTTCGTTATTTATTCCAATATTAAAATCTTGTTTTTCATTCACTTTCAGCGTAAAATCTTCCGGTGTTTCAACACGAGATTCTGGTTTAAAATCAATCTTCGCTTCTGCCACCGATTCTTCCGCGCCTTCCTCATCATCCCCTGCCGCTGCTGTCCATATGGTTGACGGCAAAACCATCAAAACAGATAACGCAGCTGCGATCATCCGTTTCCATTTGTGTCTCATGCCCACCATTGCTCCTTCCTAAAGTATCTTATTTTTATATATCGTCCGTTTTTTTTGCAACATAAGAAAAGAGTCTCCGCCTTTTGGCGAAGACTCTTTTGCTGTTCTTTTAGTGCATATCCTCCTGCCGCAGACGGAACCGTCCAACAAGCGACTTGAGCATTTCGGACTGTCCCGAAAGTTCTTCGCTTGCTGCTGCCGATTCTTCTGCCGTTGCCGAGTTGGTCTGTACTACGCTGGAAATCTGATCGATGCCCTGCGTGATCTGGACGATCGACTCGGTTTCCTGCCGTACTGCTTCTGCAACTGCATTCATACCAGATGTTGCCGTGTGTGCTGCTTCCATCAAAGAGTTGACCGAGCTGCTGACACGCTTCATCAGGGCCGCACCTTCATCCACTGCACCAATCGACTTCTCGATCAGTTCCTTGGTAGCCTTTGCTGCCTGGTCGGACTTGGATGCCAGGTTACGTACTTCATCCGCAACGACTGCAAAGCCCTTACCAGCTGCACCCGCACGAGCTGCTTCGACCGCAGCATTGAGCGCCAGAATGTTGGTCTGGAACGCAATGTTTTCGATCGTCGAAATGATCTTGCTGATTTCCTGGGATGCGCTCGAAATCTTTTCCATCGAGCTATCCAGCGTCATGATATCTTCACTGCTGGTCTGCAATTCCATACCAGCCTGCTGGGTTGCAGCCTTCGCATCTTCTGCCATGCTTGCAGTTCTCTGGCTGTCCGTCGAGATCTGGTTGATGGTGGCTGCCAGTTCTTGTACCGCGCTGGCCTGCTCGGTTGCGCCCTGTGCCAGCGACTGCGCACCGGAAGATACCTGTTCCGCACCGGCGGAAACCTGTACCGAAGCGGTATTGATCTGTGCCATTGTACTGCTCAGATCACGGTTGATTTGCTGCATGCTTGTCAAAACCGGAGCAAAGTCCCCAATGTAATATCCATGGTCACGCGAACGAACATCGAAGTTACCATTAGCCATTTCCTTCAGCAGATAACTCAGATCGCCAATGATATTTTGCAGATGCTCCACGATATTTTCGGTTGTCTTGGCCAATCGCCCGGTTTCGTCCTTGGTATTGATCTGCGGAACCGGTGCAGACAGGTTGCCTTCTGCCAGCAGATCGATGCGTTCCACGCATGCCTGAATCGGACGGCTGATCGAAACGGCCATACCGATCGCAATGATGATGCCCAGCAACGTAACGACAACTGCCACAATGATAGTAACGACAATTGCAGCGTAGACATCACTCATCAGATCCGACTTAGGCAACATGATGCCCATGCCCCAGCCGTCTGTACTTTTCAGAGGTCCATATGCTACCATCTTGGTTTCGCCTTTGTACTTGTACTCACCAACGCCGCTCTTACCGTTGTGGATTGCCTGATGATACTCAGCCAATGCCGCCAAACTGGAGTCGGTTTTCGCTTCCTCTTCAATGTTTTCTACACCGACATTTTCCATTGTTACGTCTGCAATCGTGGTGCCGTCCTTATCAATTAGATACGCACCATTATTTTCCGTAATATGAATCGAGGCCATAATATCATTGAGGAAAGTTTCCTGCGGCACAAAATAGAGTACACCCATGATCGGATTTTGATCATTGCCGCCCTGATACAACGGACCTGCCACAATGATAGTCAGTTCTCCAGTTTCCTTACTCAGAACCGGCGTGGAAACAAAATATTCCCCTTGCATCGCACGCTGGAAATACTCGCGGTCCGAGTAGTTGTTTCCGTCAAACAAACTGTTGCCATTGGTGTCCAAAATGTTGCCGCGCACCATGCCGTAATCCTGCGCCCAAGCATTCAGGTTTTCCTGCTTGGTTGCGACAGGCACCAGTGGATCACTGAATTCCGTCATTTTGGCTGCGCTTTGAATGGCTTCCGTATATCTCGTCAACTCCTGCTCAACGCGCTCTGTCGCAACCGACAACGCGCCTTCCAGCGCTGTTTCCGTCAGTTTTTGTGAACCACGCAAGTTCATCAAAACGCTGATAACCCCCAGTACGACCATACCGAACACGATCGTCGCTACCATTCCTATCAATATTTTGCTTTTTACACTTTTCATACACTACCACCCTTTATTATTTGTTCCGACAGGATATTTATTAAATTCGACATATTCCCTCGTTAAATAATATATGAACTGTATTTTTTTGCATCTTTTTTATGCAGCCGTAAATTATTACACTTTTTACGCCAAGAAATACATTTTGGGCTTGCTTTTCTGTTTGGAATCATGTAGCATAAAGGCAAAAAGTCTTGCAGAAAGATTAACTATTAAAAGTCAACCCCTAAAATGAATGGTGGTGGTCAAGTAGTGGTCAAACGGAGATGGTTCAAAAAGGGCATAGCAAAGCTGAGGTCTTGTCAGACCCCTACTGGGCGGCTATTCAAGTGGTTGTCACTCAGGCTACTGAGCGATAGGGCTGCTTGGATTTCTCCATGGCAAAGATAAGCCGCACCAGCTTCTTGGCAGCGTGGGAGATGGCAACATTGTAGTGCTTACCCTCGGCCCTCTTTTTAGCGAGATAGGCGGCAAAGGTTGGATTCCAAAGACAGACATACTTGGTAGTATTGTAAAGAGCGTAGCGTAAGTATCGGGAGCCTCGTTTCTCCATGTGCGGGTAGCAATTTTTGAGCTGTCCGGATTGGTAAGTAGACGGTGACATTCCGGCATAAGCCAGCAGCTTGTCTGAGGAGTCGAAGCGAGAGAGATCCCCAACCTCTGCCAGGATCATGGCACCCATGCGGCAGCCAATACCTGGAATGGTGGTGATGGGAGAATGGATTTCCTCCATCATGGCCTCAATTTCTGCTTCAATCTCGTCAATCTCGGTATCTAATTCCTGGATGAGCCGGATGGTGTGCTGTAATTCCAGGGACTTGGCAGGCATTTTAGAACCAATGGAGTTTCGTGCCGCATCCCGAACTGCCACAGCCATATCCCGCTTATAGCGTCCTTTGGAGGCATTCTCCAGAAGGGATTTGAGCCTTGTCAGGTGTGCCCTGGCAATCTGTTTGGCACCTGGAAACTCTTCCAGCAGAGCATAGACAGTCGCCAAATGGAGAGAGGACACCAGCTTCTCCAGTTCAGGGAAGAGAATGCAAACCAGTCTGGAAATTGAGCTTTTCAGTTTTGCTCGTTCTTTTACCTTGTCAAAACGGTATCTGGTGAGTGACTTTAGTTCCTCATTGTGATATGCTGTATTCGTGTAGGGTTTGAGGCCCACATCGGATAACAGCATAGTAGCAATGGTTCGAGCATCTACACGGTCGGTCTTGGTCTTTCGCAGGCTGAGACTTTTCCGGTAGAGGTTCGTGCGTAAGGGATTCAAGACATAGGTGGCCAGACCGTTGTCAAGAAGAAATCCAAGCAGATTGTAGCTGTAATGTCCCGTAGCCTCAAGCCCTACCTTTATTTTGTCCTGGGATGCGGTGCAGGCCTGGATTTTCTCCAGCAGTGTGTGAAATCCATCCATATTGTTGGAAATGGTAAACACATCTGCAAGCACTTCACCCTCCGAACTCTGAATAAAGCAGTCGTGCTTGTCCTTTGCCACATCAATACCAACAGAAACTACCATTTCTAAAACCTCCAACGGTAAATTTGTGATGCTGTTCCACAGAACACTTTGCTTTTGTAACCTTGTTCCACATAAACCGTCTGGCGGTATTTAACTGATTAACAAAACTGCAAAGGGCTGTGGTTGGAACCTTTCAGGAACCATCTTGTGGTAGGAGAATCGCACCAATCCACAGCATCCCTTACAGTGTAGCACAGCCCTTGGAGAGGGGCCTTAAAAACTACTACTCTATAATACAAGGAGAATCACCATTTTGATTACCAAACGATTCTGCATTGTGCTGCTTGCCGCAACGGTCCCGCTCCTCAGTTCGTGTGGCAAATCCGAAGAAGCGCCGGAGTCCACGGCCTTGACCAGCTACACCTTTGAAGCGGATACCATCCCTTCTTTGGAGCAGGTCATCACCAGTGAATCGGGCGGCCGCTTTATTGCCACACTTTCCCCGGACGGGCAGAGCGATGGGACCGAAGGCGGCGAAGATGCGGAAGAAGAAAGCGCATCCAGCAGCAGTGCATCGGGCGAGGACGCACAACCTGCTTATCTTTCTTATGACTATCAGCAATTCACCGAGGGCCAGACCGGCAAGGTCGTGCAAAGCTATGTCGAATTGTTATGCAGTGAAGAATATGCCATGGTGACCGAGGACGACCCGGATTATACGGCGGATACCGGTTCGGTGACGCTGTCCCGCCAGGCGGTTGCGGTCGGTGCGGATGGCGGTCCGCAGACAGCGGATGCTGCACAAATCGATACCAGCACGGGTGATGACGAGGAAAAGGACTCCGAAGACGCTGACAAGGGCGATACAAGCGCCGAAGTCACCGCTCCCCCCTATGCCTCCTGTGTGTATGATAATCAGAATCTGTTCCGGGTACGGGTCGACTGGACCCCGACTAGCTGCCTGGTAACGCTGGACAAAGTTGCCGGCAAGGACTTCCAGACCTCACTTTTGGAAGCAGGCGAAATGTTATCGTTTAGTGCTGCAAAAGATTTGATGTATACGGTAAGTCCGGCCGAAATCGGGCTGCCCGGTGACACGATGGCTTTGTATAGTTTGAAGCCTGGTCCTGGCTTTGTGATGGTCGACGGCCAAGCTTGCCTGACCGTATATGTCTACGGCAAGAACAGCGAAGGCACCAATTCTCTGATGGGTACTTACTTCATCTCTTCGGATGGCGCCAACTTGTTCCGTCAGGTGCGCGAAGGCTCCAACGAGGTCGAACAAGTCATTTTGAAGGATATCTCCCCTGCCGAATCGGCCAGCGAACCGGATGCAAGCAGCGCGGCATCCAGCAGTGCAGAATAAAAAAAAGAACGGTACCAAGGTACCGTTCTTTTTTTATGCGTAGGTGTCGATATTCGCCCCTACACCCGGTGTGCTCGGCAACATCTGGAGCATCTCCTGTGCTGCCAACTCAGCGGAATCCATTGCTTTTTTGGCCACCGAAATCGACACACTTTGCTGCAACTGTGCATTGCTCATGCCGACGGACATTGCCGCGATGCTATCCATCATTTTGCGGCACCTCCTTTCCAGGCCTTGCGGCCTATTGTAAATATCGGCTTTGTTGTCTGCTGCATAATGGTTTAATCTTCCAAAATGTAGACTTTTGCTGGGCGCACCCCAAATTGTTCGGCTTCCTCGCCGGTCATAAAGAACAGGTCGATGCGTGCGCCTTTGATCAAACCGCCCGTATCCTCCGCAAGGCCAGGGCCATAGGACCAGGATTGGTCGCCGCCGTTGGATACGACATACACCCGGCTGCCCAGCGGGATGACCGATGGGTCAACGGCAATGGTGCCATATTGGGTCGTGGTACCCGATGCGGTGATGGTACCGCCCTCTTCGATGCGGTGATAGGCGGTTGCCTTGACTTCGAGCACCGACGTATACCGATATGTCGAGCCGTCTCCCGCGGTAATGGTCTTGGTGGTCGGATTATCGGTAATCCCAGCCGGAACCGACCACACCAGCTGCCGGCCATCGGTCGTCAGGCCGCCGCTTTGGGTCGTGGTTTCCAGCAGCGGTGTGCCCTGAATGAGCTCATCCACCTTGACTTCTTCCACTTCTTTTTCTTCGCTTTCATTTTTGGGTTCCCGGGTGCCGCGCTCAATGATGCAGTCTACCGGCTCTTTGATCACTTCTCGTGATACGATCTCCCGCTCGGCTTCCTCACCATCGTGCAGCGTAATGCGATATTGCACCACTTCTTCCCCATACTGGCCTTTTTGCGCGATCGTTTGCTTGCCTTTCAGCAGCTCTGCATTATCGCGCGTTTGCACATCGAATCGGGTCTCCTTGGTTTCGCTTTCGGTCTTGTACGTCACCCGTGTGACCTGAATTTCGGTGCTTTCTTCCAGATGCTCGTCCAGAGCAGGCTCTACGATATCATTTGCCCCCAGTTGGATGTCATTTTCCCGCAAGATCTCACGAACCGTACATTCGCTAGTACGCACGGTGACATTGCCTTCCATCGTACTTATGGACACATCAAAGGTGTCGCCCATCGTCAAATAGGTACGGTTGCCCTCCTTGCGGTGGCTTTCCAGTTCGGATGGCGTCACGCCAAACCGATCACACGCTTCTTCCAATGACCCCGGAAACATATATACGGTTTCCGACCGGGTGCCGTCTTCCAGCACATAGGCATGCGCCAATCCAGATAAGGCGACCGCGCTGCCTGTCACCAGCATCACGATCAGTCCGCTGACAACAGCCGCCATGGTCCATACTTTCTTTTCTCCCCCTGGTTTGGCAGAGTGCTTGGGTTGATATCGCGCAAACCAGCTGCTTTTTTTGGAGCGCTGGCCATACGGGTTCTCTGATTTATATCTTTTCTTGATGTTCCCCGACACTCCTTTGATCCTTTCTGCGGCGTTGCGGACTTCCCCGCCCCGCCTGCATGGTATTGCAATACAAAAAAGTATATGATCAATATGTATATCGTCCAAAGTCTGCCGCAGTTAAGTCTTATCCCCAAGTTATCCTCATGTCCTGGCTTTCCCGCGCGCGGCGGCCGCAACATCAAAAGCAGCAGGGGTGTTTCCTGCTGCTTTTGGTTTCAATTGTGCGATGTTTTATGTCTTTCTCCAAGCCTTGGAAACATCTTTTTCAGCACCCCATGCATCCGGTTTTCGGCATGCACGGCAAGCCAGGCCAGAGCCAGCCAGGCCACGATAAACTGCGGACATACCTGCCCCCATAGATTGCCCGGCATATCCGAATAATCCCAGATCTGCATTCCCAGCCAGCGGTTGACAATCAAGCCCGTGAACAGTTCCAATGTTGTAATCAGCGCTGCTCCCTGGACCATCTGCAACAACATGGAGGAGTGATCCTGCCATTCGTCGAGCAGACCGATCAAAGCAAAACAAACCCCTCCCAAAACGCCCATCGTCCAGTGCGTACTGCCGCGCCACAGCAGTTCGACCCCCATATAGGCCAATCCGCCCAAGCCTGCAATCATCCCATGCAGGAGCACCTGGCCACCGGCCCGCATATGCGTTCCCCCTTTCCGGTTCTGTTATTGGGATTTTATGCGGCGACCGGCCGGAAATATGCGCAAAAAACACCGTTTAACACGAAAACGCCATGCCTGCCGCTCCGGCGGCGACGATCCATACGATCAGCGGGACCCGTTTGCAAACCGGCAAATGGGTGACGGCAAAACCGGCGATATAAATCAGAATCGCGCGCCCATAGAGCTGGTGCTCGCGCAGCAGTATCAGTCCCATCAGCCCGACCACGGCCGCTGCAATCGCTGCGACAACGGCTGGCCGCAAGCCATAAAAAAACTGCTTGACGAGCGGCCGGTCCTGAAATCCATGCACACAAACCGCCACGATCGTTACGATCACGATACTGGGCAGGCACAAACCCGCGACCGCGCTGAGGACGCCGGGAATCCCGGCCGCCTGGTAGCCGATGCAGCTGGCCATGTTGACGCCGCCTGGCCCCGGCGCACTTTCGCCAACGGCAATGATGGCGGCAAGCTGCTCCTCGGTCACCCAGCCGTATTTTTCGGGCAGTTCCATTAAAAACGGGATGGTCGCCGCGCCGCCGCCCAGGGTGCAGATCGCAATCCGCGCAAAATTCAAAAACAGCTGCACACAGATCATGTATGCCACCTCCCGGTCAGCGCGGCATACAACACCGCGACGATTCCCCCGCCGAGCGTCAGCAGCAAAATCGGCAGGTCCAAAGCCATACCGAGCACAAAAGCGGCCATACCCAAGATGGCGGTGAACCGGTCGCGGATACATTTTTTGCCCATAGTCCAGACCGTATTCGTCAAAAACACACAGACCATGGCGCCAATGCCCGCCAGGGCATGCTGAAAGGCCCCGGTGTCCAGATGATTGTGAAACAGCATCGCCAGAATGGTCATCACACACATGGGCGATGTGACCTGTCCGAGTACGGCTGCAAACACACCGCCGATCCCGGCCACCCGATAGCCGACATACACCGAGGTGTTGACCGCAATGATCCCCGGCGTACACTGTGCGACCGCATACATATCGATCAGTTCTTCTTCGGTGACCCAATGGTACCGGTCGATTGCTTCCTGCCGCAGCAGCGGCAGCATCGCCAATCCGCCGCCAAAGGTAAAGGCTCCCAGCCGCAGAAAGGCCAGATAAAGATGAAGATATTGCATGATTCCTCCCAACAAAAGAAAGGGTGGCTCAGCCACCCTTTCTCCCTCTCCGCTGCATATGGGAAAGCATTTGTTCATAGGGTGCCTGATGCCCTGTCAATCGTTCAAACTGATGGGCCCCCTGATAAACAGCCATTTGAAAGCCATTCATCGTACGACATCCAATTTTTTTGGCATCGAGCAGCAACTGCGTCTCCGATGGATTGTACGCCAGATCACAGACCAGCACATGCGGCATCAAACAATCGGGCGCCAGGGGCGACTGCCCCACATAGGGCTGCATCCCCAGTCCGGTCGCATTGACCAGAATATCGACCTGCTGCATGATGTCCCGCGGGATTTGCGCGCAATATGGCAGCGCTTCGGCCGATATGCCGGCGCCATGGACCAAATCGCGCGCCAATGCCTGGGCATTCGCCGGGGTGCGGTTCATGATTTGGATGCCGCCGATCCCGTGCACGGCACAGGCAAAGCTGATCGCCCGCGCGGCACCGCCTGCGCCCAGCACCAACATGTTCTTGCCGGTAAAATCGATCTGTTCGGCCAGTGCCTGGACAAAGCCGGTCCCATCGGTGTTATACCCCACCAGGCATCCATTTTCCAGCTTGACCGTATTGCACGCGCCAATCTGCCCGGCCATCAAATCCACACTGTCCAAATAGTCCAGGATTTTCATTTTCAGCGGTTTGGTCACGGCAAAGCCCAAAAACGGCATCCGCCGAAAGGCAGGCAGCAGCACCGGCAGGTCGTCCTCCGTGCATTCCAGCGGGAAATACAGTGCATCCAACCGGCACGCGCGCAGCGCCGCATTTTGCATGGCCGATGCCCGGGAAAATCCCAACGGCTTGCCCAGAAGCGCAATGTAGCGCGTCGAAACCGAAGGCAGCATCTCAGGCGAGCACCTGATAGCGGGTCACGACCTCCGCATCCGCAAACATGGCTGCAAACTGCGGCACAATGCGGGTGAAATGCTCAGTCGCGCCATGAAAATCAATAGCGGCCTGGTCTTTCCAGCATTCGACAAACAGGTGCACCCGCGGGTCGTCCTCGGCCTGCACCGAATAATAGCTAACGCATCCGGCTTCGGCTACCGATTTGCTCACAAGCTCCTGTGCAAGCTTGTGATATGCGTCCATACATTCCGGCTTGATGACTTGTCTTGCAATGGTGACGATCATGTGAGGTTCCTCCCTTTTCTCAAAATGCCGCTAACTTTTTCACACAGTCTTCCGAGGAAATCTCCGGGTCGAGTTCAAAGCCCCAGACAACATCCAGCCCCAGTTCCTCGCAGACCACCTGCTTGATTTTATCGAAATTGATCTCGCCCGTGCCCGGCTCATGCCGCTCCGGGCAGTCGCCCACATGGATGTAGCCCAGCACATCGCCATATTTGCGCAGATTGGCGACCATGTTGCCTTCCATTTGCTGCATGTGCCAGATGTCATACAAGATTTTCAGGTTGGGCGAACCGACCACCTTGCACAGATTGCCCGTAAAGTTGCTGGTGGTCATGTAATAGCCGGGCTTGGAAATGTTGTTGACCGCTTCGAGCACCAGGGTCACGCCTGCCTCTTCAGCCAGCTTGGCCGCATCCTGTGCGGTCAGAGCGGCGCTGTACAGCTTGACCACTTCGGGCAGGTCACTGCCGTCATGGGTGAACTTGCCGGTATCGTCCATGGCCTGTGAGTGGATGACCAGGTTTTTGCAGTTCAGTTTCTTGGCCACTTCGATCGATTTGGCGATGTAATCGAGGAATTCGGCGCGGTCTTCGGGTACGATCAGCGATGCCTTGAAGTCGGCCGAGAACGTGGTGACGGTCAGGCCATATTTGTCGCACTCGGCCTTGATGCGGTCGATGTCACGGCCCGGCCAGTATCCAAATTCGACATACTGGAACCCGGCTTCGGCGACCTTGGCAAAACGGTCATAAAAATCATATTCCAAAAAAATCTTTTCGATACAGATGGACTTTTTCATCTTTTGACTCCTTTTTTTCGAAAACAGTGGGAATACTTGACGGCTCGTCCGCCTTGCCCTACAATAAAATGACAGGAGGCAGACAAGCATGATCAAGTTGCATTTTGAAAAGCAGGCTTCGACATTCCTGCGGGACAATCAGGATTTTCAAGTGACCGAGATCACCCATGTTTTTGGCAATCCCAACTGGGTGTTTCATTTCCATTCGCATGAAAACCTGTCGGAAATCATCTACATTGCCGATGGACAGGGCACTTACATGCTCAACGGCTCGGTCTTTCATGCGCATGCGGGCGATCTGCTGGTCATCAACCCCAATACCGTGCATGCGGTTTTGTCCGACCCAAACAATGCACTCGATGCCTGGACGCTCACCATGACCGGCATCCAGCTGGACCATCTGCCGCCCGGCTACATCATTTCGCCGCAGACCTATCCGTATTATGCGGCCGGCGCCACCGGGGAGAGCATCCGCCTGCTGCTCGAGCGCATCCTGTCCGCCTATACCCAGGACGCGACGGGCGATTATACCAACGATTTGACCCATATTCTGGGGCTTTCGGTGCTTTTGATGGTGCACCGCATGGTGGAGCACAGCGATTCGGCGCAGAAGCCTACCCAAAAGGAAACGGCACGCCGCCAAATCGCGCTCGATGTGCTGCATTACATCGACAAGAATTACTGCACGACCATCAAAATCGACGACCTGGCCAACCGGTTCCATGTCAGTTCCAGCCATCTGGCCCACCTGTTTACCTCCGAATTCGGCATTTCGCCCATCAATTATCAGATCAGCCGCCGCATGTCGGATGCACAGTGGCAGCTCATCCGCACGACCCATTCGGTCAGCGCGATTGCCCGGGCGGTCGGATATGAAAACCCCTATCACTTTACCAAGCTGTTTACCAAGCACATCGGCCTGCATCCGCAGGAGTTTCGGGAGCAATACACCACCGTAAAACCCGATGAATCCTCCCTTTTCGCCTGATTTTGTGCGGCCCCGGTCTTCCGGGGCCGCTTTTTTTATGTTATTCGGTGTAACCGTAGGCGGCTTTGGCCCGCTCGACGGCATCCAGCAGCGCGTCGGTCAGTTCGTCGCCCACTTCTTCACGGATCATCGGCCAAACTTCCTGTTCTTCGATTTCCGCGATCTGGTTGAAGACCTCGTCGGACAGGTGGATGACTTCCATGCCTGCGTCGATCAGATCCTGTTCGTTGTTGATGTCGTCCGAAACCGCACGCGACTCGGGCAGCAGTTCTTCACAGCTTTCGTCGATCCAGTCCTGATATTCGGCCGGCAGTTCCTGATAGAACCGGTCGTTGGTAATCACCGTAATATCATGGAACAGATGGTTGGTCGCCACCGCATAGGTCTGCACTTCCTGATAATTATTCAGCAGGAAATTGACATACGGGTCCTCCTGCGCCATCAGCAGCCCCTGCTGCAAAGCCAAGAACACTTCGCTGCGGTTCATCGGCGTGGGGTTGGCGCCCAGCGCCTTCCAAAGCGCCAGATGGATGGGGTTTTCCATGGTGCGGATATCCAGGCCCTTGAAGTCTTCCAGCGTTTCCAGCTTGCGGTTGGAGGACGTCTGGCGGTAGCCCATATCCGAAATCATGAGGAGCTTGAGTCCCACTTCGGGATAGAGGGCGTCGTACACTTCGCGGAACTCCGGGTCATCCAGCGTGGCGCGGGCGATGTCGATGTTGGGGAACAGATACGGCATGTCCAACACCTTGGTGCCCACAATGTCGTTGACCTGGGCCGAGTGGTTCTGCACCACAAATTCCACGTCGCCCGAAATGCAGCTTTGAATCAGTTCCTTATCCGAACCCAGCTGGCCGGAGGGATACACATGGGCGGTGATTTTTCCGTCGCTCTTTTCTTCCAGCTTTTCGGCCAGGCTGGAAGCGATGATGCCGGTGACCGAATCGGGCTGCGCATCATACGCGATGCTGACGACCAGTTCCCCCTGTTCGTCGGGCGCGGCGACCGCGTCCAGCGGTTCGCAGCCCGCGTTAATCAGCAGCGTACTGCCGACCAGGGCCAGCGCCAAAATTTTTCGTGGCAATCTCATAGCGTGACTCCCTCCTTATCGCACGAGCAGCAGGGAAACCTGCGGTACAAAGACAATGATCAGCAGCGCAATGAAGAATGCGCCCATAAAGGGGACTGCCTTTTTGGCGATGGCAGTCACCGGGAGTTTGGTCAGGGTGGAAGCAACGTAAAGGTTGTTGCCAATCGGCGGAGTGACAAAGCCAATTGCGAGGTTTACGATCATGATAACGCCGAAATGAACCGGGTCAAAGCCTGCATTGGTGACGATCGGCACCAAAATCGGGGTCAAAATCAGGATGGCCGGGCCGGTATCCATGACCATGCCGACAAACAGCAGGAACAGGTTGATGACCAAAATCAGCGCAATGCCAGATGTAAAGGTGGAACCCATTACACTTGCCAGTTCCTGCGGCGCCTGTGTCAAGGTCAGTACGCGGCTGAATGCCTGTGCCGCGCCCAGGATGAACAGAATCGGCGCATAGGTTTCCACGCCTTCGCGCAGGACGGCATACAGGTCCTTGGGCTGGAGCGTCTTGTAAACGAACAGGCAGATGATGAGCGCATAGACCACCGAGATGACCGCCGCTTCGGTCGGCGTGCAAATGCCGCCGTAGATGGTGCCCAGAATGATGACCGGGCTGAGCAGCGCCCAGAAGCTGTCCAGGAAAACGCGGAGGAAGCCCTTTTCGCGCAGTTCGCCGATATTCTCGTGCAGCTTCTCTTTGTCCTCGCCATGCTTCTTGCAGTAGTACACAGAATAGATCATCAGGCATACGCCGATGAGGATGCCGGGCAGGATACCGGCGATGAACAGTTCACCGACCGAGGCGCCCGAGTTCATCGAATACAGGATAAACGGGATGGACGGCGGGATGATAACGCCCAGGCCGCCCGCGATCGCGACGAGCGCGGCACAGAAGGTCAGGTCATAGCCCAAGCTGACGAGCAGCGGGATGGTCATCGCGCCGACCGCCGCCGTTGTCGCGGGAGCCGAGCCGGAAATGGCGCCATAAAACAGGCAGGTAATGACCACCGCACACGGCAGACCGCCGGTCTTATCGCCAATGAAGTAGGAAAATACGTTAAACAGCTTTTTGGAAATGCCGCCGCGTGCCATGATGATGCCCGACAGCACGAACATCGGAATGGCGATCAGCGTGATAGAGTCCAGGCCGGAAACCATGTTGCGCAAAATGAACATCGGGCTTGCGGCAAAGGTCGGGTCCAAACCATACGGAATCAGGCAGATCATCGCAATGACCACACAAATCGGGACGGCCAGCAACAATAAAACGATCATACCTGCAAAAATTGCACCAATCATCCGTTTGCGCCTCCTTCCTCCGGCTTGGTATTGATGACGATATCGTGATCGTTGCTTCTACCAAAGCCTTTAAACACAATTACCAGTGCCTGCAAGCAGCGGATGACGGTCAAAATAAAACCGAGCACCGGTGCCAAATAGACGTAGACCATCGGCATACCCAGCGCTGCGCTGGTCTGGTGCATGGAGCCCAGCTGCACGATGGCAACCGCCGACATGTACCCGAAAAATACGGTCAGCATGATGTACACAAACGCGATGCAGACGTGGCGCGCCATGCGCGGCAGCGCTGCGACCAGCATGGTCAACCGCATGGCCGATTGGTTTTGGATGGTGAAACTGATGCTGAGGAAGCCCGACCAGACAAACAAATATCGTACCACTTCCTCGGCCCAGGACAACGACGCTCCCATCACGCGGCGCATGAAAATCTGCGCGATCTCAATGATGAGCATCGCAATCAGCATCACGACCAGCAAGACTTCTTCGGCATGCCGGTCCAGCCATTTTACGACTCGCATTCCTTTTCCTCCTTCTTCTTTTGTTCCCTTCTCCCTAGTTAGCGGCGCTTGACTTCGGTCTGCGCAATCTCTTCCAGAATCTTGGTGACTGCCCAGTTGTCCTCATCCGGGTAACGGACAAAGCCAGCCTGTACCATTTCACGGGCAATGGCAACGGTCGGCATCGCGCAGCCAACTTCCCGCGCCAAATCCATGGTGATGTTGAGGTCCTTGCTCATGACCGCCAGCGAAGAACCGGTGTTCTTGAACTTGCGGTCCATGATCAGCGGCACACAAATATCAAACAGCTTGCTGCCTGCAACCGACGTGCTGATTACATTTTGCAGCACCTGCGGGTCCACGCCTGCCTTGCAGCCCATGACCATCAGTTCGAAAATCGCCGTGTACTGCGCGCCGACCAGTGCCTGCATGCAGGCCTTGACCACCTGGCCCTGGCCGGGCTCTTCGCCGACATGGTTCGGGTTGGTCGCGATCGCTGCCATAACATCGGCACAATCATCATAAACTGCTTTCTTACCCGATGCCATCAGCGTCAACGTACCGTTCTGTGCGCCCGGCAGACCGCCCGATACCGCGCAGTCGATCATTTCAATGCCCTTTTCAGCCAGGCCCTTGCCGAGCTTCTGGGCATACCCCAGACCGATGGTGGAGGTCAGGAAAAAGACCGAACCGGGCGCCATGGTGTTCACCAGACCGTCTTCACCGAATGCAACGTCCAGCGCCTGCTGGCCGTTGAGGACCATCACAAAAACCACGTCGCTGCCCTTGCCAACTTCGGCCGGCGAATGGCAAGCCGTGCCGCCTGCCTGTGCAAACTCGTCCAGCTTGGGCGCAAAAATATCATAGCCCTTGGTCGGGAAGCCTTTTTTAATGAGATTCTTGGCCATGCCCATGCCCATATTGCCCAGTCCGATGATGCCTACGTTTTTCATATGTAAGACTCCTTTTAACAAAATATCTGTGAGGAAAAGAACCGCGGGGCGGGGTGTGTGCCCCGCGGCAGTTTAGAAGGATAGAATGTTGGCTTATTCAAACCGCTTTTTCAGCTCCGGGATGTCCAGATAATACCCGTCTACAAAATCACCGCCGTCCGGCCGATAGATATTTTCCAAAGAAATGTATCCCTCATAGCCGTCGCGCTCGAGCGCTTCGCGGATGTCGTCCAAGTAAGGCGCCATCATACCGTGGCCGATGTTTTTGATATCCACCCAGCCTTCGATGATCGAGCAGTTGAGGTCTTTGATATGGACATGGCCCAAACAATCCCGAATTTCATTGTACGCGTTCGGATACGGAATGTCACCATAATACAGGGCATTGGCCGGGTCCCACAAGATCTTGATCTTGTCGCATCCCAGTTCCTCGATGAACTTCCGGCACTGATACCCGGAAACGATCATGGCATTGAAGCCGTTTTCCACCGTGATCGTCATATCCTCTGCCTCGGCCAACGCGGCAATGGGACGATACAGTTCGATGAACTTGGGCCAAGCCTTGTTGCCGCCGGCGTTCCACTGGTCGGAACCGTGTGCGCCATGCAAGACAATCGCCTTGGTGAACGGCATGGCACGTACCTGCGGTGCGCCGACAATTTTGGCAACCCGAATGCCGTTTTTTAGCAGATTCATATGCTTTTCATAGATGGCATCGCCGATTTCCAGGCTCATGACATCGACACCTGCAAAAGCGTGGGTGGTCACCGAAACCGGCGTGATTCCATATTGGTCGTTCAGTGCCTTGATCTGTTGTGCTTCCTGCTCGCTGAGCAGTTCTACACGCTTTCCATAAACTTCTTGCAGTTCGTCATACTGAACCCCGGTTTCCTGCATGATCTTACAGCAGGTTTCATAGTCCTGGCTGATGCCGTTTGTAATGACGCTGACTTTCATAACTTCCTCCTTGTAAATAATTCTGTTTGTTTAAAATGTGTGCATCATGATTTTGATGTACCGCATTCGATAAAACAATAGATTTTCAAATTCTGTGCACTTTGTAGAACTTTTTCTTCTTTACGACTTGTATTATAGGAGGATTTCCGCAAAATTTCTAGCTATAATTCATGTATGTTCATAAATTATCCTGCTCTGTATTTCTGGTTTTTCAGTGAAAATAGCTTTTTTCTGCTGCCTGTTCAAACTTTTCTGCACACAAAATAAATTATCCTGCAAAAACAAACCGTGCTTTGGCAAAGAAAAAAACACCGAGCAATGTCATCGCCCGATGTCTTTTTTCCTATCGCGCAGCAGTCGGATCCGTCAAGTTATTTGTCTATTTTTTGATTCTGTGCATATAGATTGCTGAGGTGATCTTTTTGGATGCAAACCAACTCGCGGCAACGATTACTGCACTGGCTATCACCATTTCCGATACCCATACCCCAGAAGAAATTGCCTTGCTGGCATCGGTCTTTGTGCAATTGGGCGATACGCTTGCCACCTTGGCAACCAAACGCGCAGCCGATGCGGCGCACCGAACGCAAACAGGCGAATGAATTTGGAAGTCTGTTTTTGTGGATAAGGTAGAATAAGTTTTGCAAATTGAAAAGTGAATAAAAAGAGACATGGTTTGCAGAACTCTGATAGAATGAAGTCGTGACACACCATTCTGAAAGGAGACAGCAAACCATGGCTGAAAAGATTGTACAGCTAAACGAAGAGGTTATCAAGGGGTAGATCAAGGAACTTGTGTGCGGAAGCGTAGAGGAAACACCCAATAGGCTGTTGGAATCCGAGACTCAAAACCGACCCAGGTGGCCCGGTACGAGCACAATTTTCGCGTAGGCTGCTAAGCGTCGGGGCTTTTTGCTGTGTTTCTCCCTTGTTTTCCGGGCGGCCAAGCTGACTCAGGGCGATGACGGTCACGCCATGGGTCTGCGCCAGCTGGTGCAGTTCGATGGACATGCGGCTGACCGCTTCGGTGCGGTTGGCGTTGCTGCCGGTTTCGCGCAGCAGCTGCAAATAATCGATGACGATGACCTGATACCGCTTGGCGAGCGTGATGGCCTGGATATCGGACGCCGACATGCCGCTGGCCCGGATGATGTCCAGCTTGCGCGCGCCCAGTTCGCGCTGCCGGTCGGTCAGGCGTATGTAATCGCGTTCGGAGATCTTGCGCGCTTTGATATCCCCAAAATCGATCAGACAGGTCTGGGCGACCAACCGGTCGTATAGCTGACCTTCGCTGGTTTCCAGACTGAAAAACCCGACCGACCGGTCGTGCGCGTCCACGTCCTTGCCGGAAAAGAACACCCGCTGCGCGGCTTCAAACACGTGGCGGTATTCGGGGGTGATGAAATCCTCGGCCTGCACGCGGGAGAAAATCTCCCCGCACAAGCTGGAGTCGATCAGCAGGCACCCCAGCACCGCCGCCTGGGACGAAATCTGCCGGGGCAGCGTACGTACATCATCCATTGACCCAATCCTCCTCGATCAGTGTTGTCTTGCTTTGGGGCGGAAAATCCTTCTTGAGCCAGTTGAGCAGCGTCGCATAATGGCTCTCATACCGCTTGCGCTTGGACGCCATATAGGCCGACAGGTTTTCGATCTCCTGCGCGACCTGGGCTTCGGTCCAGCGGGCATGTAATTTGTCGTATTCGGCGTGGGTCAGGTACACGTTGCCAAATTCGCCATAAGCGGTTTTTTCTTCGGTTTCCGCGCGCGTCTCTCTCTGTCTTTTATTTGGTCTTTTATTTGTTCCTTTTATACATTCACCCGTTTGGTGAAATCCATTGCACCAATCGGTTAAATCCATTTCACCATTTGCGTAAATGGATTTCACCGTTTCGGTCACCGTATACCACAGCGTCCGATCAGTCGGATTGTTACTTAACTGCCGGGTGAGAATAAGGCCATGCTCCCGGCATTTCTGGACGATGCGCTGGATTTGCCGCGCCGTCCAGAAGGGGAACAGCTTGGCCAGCGCCTGCGCCGAATCGTGCGTCCAATACTGGCCGTCTGCAAAGTTGCGTTCATTGGCGGCATTGTGCATGACCCAGTGATAAATGCGGTGGACAAACACCGCTTCTTCCAGGCTGTACCGTTCGGCCACCGTCACATCAAACTGATATTGCATGGTTTCACCCTCCTGCGCCGCGGATGCAGGCGCAAAAGCCGACCGCCTGCAAGGCGGCCTGCTCCACCAGCGTCCGTCCATCCAGCACAAACGCATCGGCCTGTCCGGCGGTGCCAAGCAGCATCATAAAGCATACGACCGCCCCCAGGGCATAAAATTTCTGTTTCATAAACGTCCTTTCCTGTGTACAATTTGGACACGCCGCGACCAGCCGGGGAACTTTCCCCAGCCTGTGCAAAATAGTGTTGACATTCTGCAAAATTGCGTTAGAATAGACGTAGACGAGTCAAAAGTCTAACGTCTTTCCCCGGATCGTATTCCCGTACGATCGGGGGATTTTTTTGTTTGCAGCAGATGTTGTTTGAGTACCATTTCAATGGCTTGCGACACATAGCCCAGCTGGCTGAGCCGCTGTGCAATGGCGATATAATCGTCGATCTCGCCATCGTCGATCACCCGGTCGAGTGAGATCTGAAACAGCCGCCGGGCATCCTGTGAGAGCTGTTGCGGATTTTCGATTGCACCGAGCAGCAAGGCTGCCTGTTGCAGTTCGATGGCCTCGGTCGGCAGGTTGCGCTCGCAGCCCAAGGGGCATTGATGCACGCAATACCAGTTATTCAGCCATGGCGCTGCATAGGTTTGTGCCATACGTGCGACAATATCCGGGGGCGGCGTTTGTTCGCCGGATTCGTACTTCTGCACGCTGCGCGGCGATACATGGAGCTGTTCGGCTGCGGCTTCCTGTGTCAGACCCGCACCGATGCGGGCAGATTGGTAGACATTTTATGTTTCCCGTTTCGTGGTCAAGATCTCCTTTTGGATGTACCATAGCGTTAGGTCACAGCCGGAATCCGGCGCTTTGTGTGTACCATAGATAAAACGGCACCGTCGGGATGCAAAAGGCACGGTTGCCCAGGAGGTCCTTCTGCCAGCCAAATCCAAACGGCAACTGCCCTTTCTCAGCGGCACTGCGCAGCCCATCCGGATGGACATGCAGAAATTCAGCCGCAGCCGTCAGCGGGATTTTTAACGGGTACTGATCGCATAAGGCACTGAGTGCATCCAGATTCTCCGCCACACAAGGCGGAATCGTGATTACAAGCATTTTTTGTTCTCCTTTCCGTCGTCGAATAATTCATCAATGGTGCAGCCGAGGGTTTTCGCAATTTTAAAGGCCAAAGAGCAAGATGGATCGCTGTTGCCGGTTTCAATTTTACTGATTCCCTGCTGCGAAACACCACATGCAGCTGCAAGCTGAGCCTGCGTCAATTTACGTTTTTCACGCAGCAATGCAATTTTGCAAATCAAATCGTTCCCTCATAACTACCTTTGGTTGTGTAACTAATGATAATACTCTTTTTGGTTGTTGTTAATCCTTTTTTTGTTTACACATACAACCATTAGTGGTATCATTATTGCAAAGAGGTGAGCATTTTGTTTGAAGAAAGGCTAAAAACGCTACGTTATGAGCATCAAATGTCGCAAAAAGTGCTCGCTGAAAAATTATTTGTCAGTCAACAAGCCGTTGCTAAATGGGAAAATCCTTCGTCAAAGGCTTCTCCAAATCCGGACACCCTGATGCGAATAGCAGATTTGTTTGATGTTTCCGTGGACTATCTTCTTGGAAAAACAGACCAAAAAAATTCGCCTGCCCCCGATCGGGCAAGCGAAGAAGAACTGCAAAAATTGCGGGAGCTTGTTAAGGAGCTTTCTCCGCAGCAGCAGGAAGAACTGTATCGGTATGGCAAATACCTTGCATCTCAGCGGCGCGAAGAATAAGCGCTTCGACCAGCGCTTTGGGAGCCCCCAAGCTCTCGACTAATTCCAATAACGCTTTCTCGTAATTCATATGCACCGCCCCTTATTTATCGAACATTCGTTCTGTATTGTATCTAAAATAATAGGGCGGTTTTTCCATTTTGTCAAGTCAAACAATTCAAGCGATCAGAAAATTTTCGTGTTCAATTTGGACACCCGACCATAGGGGGATTTTATGAAAAAGAGCTTTCTCTTGGGAATTGGCCTGTCGTTATGTTTTACCCTAGCGGCATGCGGTGAACAACCAAGCAACACACCGGCATCTTCTTCCAGTGCAGCTTCCAGCTCCATTTCCTCTTCAAGTAGCGCGGATTCATCCCAACCCGCTGCAACCCCATCCAGCCTTTCGACCTTTGGTTCATCCCATGAAGCTTTTCTGGAAGCCATCAAACCGTCCATTCAAAATCAGTACCCCACGCTATTTTCTGAGGAACCTTCTGTTCAGGAACATGATGCAAGTGAAGTGACCCCAGCTGCGATGTCATATTCGTATCCTGTTGGAAATTCTGGTGCGCTTGTTCTATTTGATGAGAAAGACTCCCAAGAGCTTTATGAGGTGTTTTTATCCTTCCAAGTTGACAAGGAAGACGAAACAAGCATTCAGCAGATTGGATTTATCCAGGGCATTCTGTTTGCTGCGTTGGAACCCAATGAAGCCATGCGTCAACAAATCGATCAACAATTAAACACTTCCAACATTTCGGAAGATGCTGTGACACTTGCTTCGGGCACGGTTGCAGATTGGACGTATCTTGTAGATGGGACATCCATTTCATTGATGGTCACAGCAAAATAATCATCATTCTCTTGAAACACAAAAGCGCCCCGCTCTCTCATGCCACTTCGAGAACAGGGCGCAAGGAAGAAATCCGGTATCTCCTTCCAAATAATATTATACAGTATTGGCGAACTTTGTCAATCGTGAGGGGGATATCCATATGGGCTTTCGTTTTCGAAAAAGTTTCAAAATCGCACCCGGTATCAAGCTAAACGTCGGCAAAAAAGGAATCGGGATTTCCGCTGGCACAAAGGGCGCACGGGTTTCCGTCAATAGCTCGGGCCGCGTAACAAAATCCCTCAGTATCCCCGGCACTGGCGTCAGCTATGTCAAAAGCAGTAAAATTGGCGGTAAGAAAGCTGCTTCCAAAGCATCGAAACCGTCACTTCCCAAAGCTGAAAACACGCCGCCCAAGCCTCAGAATCCATCCAATGGCCCACAGCCGCCCAAAACATACCGCGGCTTGCGTATCTTGGGCATTATTCTTGTTGTGTGCGGCCTGATCCTGACTTGTACCTCGATTGTGCAAGGTTTGGTTTCCACCGCGATCGGCTGCGCCATTTTGCATTATCGGGCTTCTAAACTGAACACAGATACTCGCCCGTTTTATCGCAAACGCTGGCAGATTGTTGTTGCAGTCATGTATGTGCTTCTAGCTGTCGTAGGGCTAACCACACCGGACTCCACCACACCAGTCGCTATCACACAGATCAAGCTTTCATCTCCGGACGCCATCGACCTTGCTGTTCCCGACCCTATGCAGATTGAATACACCTATTCCCCCAAAGATGCTTCGGCTGGGGAGATTGAATTCAATTCATCCGATCTTTCGGTCCTCACGGTTGAGGCGATGCGAGTGGAAGATGGAAAAATTGTTTGTCAGGTCACACCGCTGGCCGCCGGACAGGCCACATTAACTTGCAAATCGGGAGATGTTTCTGCGCCGGATGTGAAACTCACAATCACCGATCCTGTGGCGGAACAGGAGGCAGAAGCTGCCCGTCAAGCGGCAGAACAGGCCGAACAAGAACGCATTGCAGCTGAAAAAACCGAGCAGGAACGCATTGCAGCCGAACAGGCCGAGCAAGAACGTCTTGCAGCTGAAAAAGCCGAACAGGAACGCATTGCGGCCGAACAAGCGGCCCAAGCCGAACAGCAGTCTGGCGGTCAAACCGTCTACATCACGCCATCGGGTGAACGCTATCATCTGGACCCCGATTGCGGCGGCAAGAATTCCTACCCGGTTGATATCAGCGAGGTCGGCGGCCGCACCCCCTGCAAGAAATGTGCAGGCGGATAATTTTATAGATTCTTCTTTTTTGACTCTAGGTTATATATTTCATCTGTCGCCCTCCCAAAAGTCGAACATGTGTTTGTGTGTCTAATAATACATCGACTTTTGGCAAGAGGGAAATCTATTTGTTTCGGTGTTCAATTTGGACACAAAAACGCCCCGCTCTCTCATGCCACTTCGAGAACAGGGCGCAAGGAAGAAATTGGAGAACCTCTTCCAAAAATATTATACAGGATAGGCGAACTTTGTCAATCCAAAGGAGGATATTAACATGGGATTCATGGACAAATTGGTGCAAGGCGCATTGGGGAATATGAATGAGCTTTCTCCAGAGGAACTGCAAAAGGAATATGGTGCCTATTTGATGGATGGCGAAAACATTCAGGTGGGATTCCGCTTGGTACGAGATGTCGTTTTGTTCACCGACAAGCGTATCATCGACTTTGACAAGCAGGGTGCTACTGGTCAGAAAATGCGTGTCGATTCGATCAATCTGAGCAGCATCATCCATGTTTCGGCCGAAACCTCTGGCTTTGGTCTGGATGATAGCGAAATCAATGTTCACTATATTTCTTCGCCCTATTACAGAGCCAGCGGCGGTGTTACCGTAGAAGAAAAGAAATTCGAGTTTCCGAAGCAGTATAATATCCAATCGCTTTATAAGCAGCTGCAGGAAGTCGCTTACCGCAATCACGAAGCTTTAAACAAATAAATCCGAGCTTCTACTGCTGATTTAATTGGAGGTGTTGCCATGCCGCTGCCAAGTTCAAAGCAAACCTATACCTATGCCGACTATGCTGCATGGGACACCGACGAACGCTATGAACTGTTTGCCGGTACGCCGGTCATGCAGGCGCGGCCATCGGTTCTGCATCAGTCGGTGCAGGCCGCGATCCTGTTCCAGCTCATGCAGTTCCTAGCCGATAAGCCTTGCCGGGCGCTTACCGAGATCGAAGTGCTGCTCCCGGACACCGCGCAGCAGGAGGCAGAGGATGTGACCAACGTCTTTGTCCCCGATCTTGTCGTGATCTGTGACCCGGAACAGCTCACCGATCAGCATTGTCTGGGCGCGCCGGATGTGATCTTCGAGATTCTCTCCCCTTCCACCGCCCGCGCCGACCGCTTTGTCAAACTCAATGCGTACCAGCGCGCCGGGGTGCGGGAATACTGGCTGGTCAGCCCGCTGGAACAGACCGTCCAGGTCTTTTCCCTGACCGATGGCTTGTTTACGCCATCCGATATTTTCACGCCCGGTCAGCCGATTGTTTCCGGCGTCCTGCCCGGCTTTGTTCTTTCCACAACCAATCTGTTTGCACAATAAAACATCCCGCCCAATCCCTGGGCGGGAAAAATTTCACACATGTAACCGAACATTTGTTTTATTTTAAGGAGGAATCCCGATGCCACGTCCAAGAAAACAACCACCAAACCGCAAAGATGGACTGTATGAAGTTAAGATCACACTGGGCAGGCGTCTGGATGGCAGTCTGGTCCGTAAATCGTTCTATTCATCCATCAGCAAAGACGATGCCCGCAAACAAGCCGAACGCTATCGCATCAAACAGGCCGTTGCCGAGCAGACCGGCATTGCCTTCATCGATCGCACCGCCAAATTCAGCGATTGGGCCGAAACCTGGCTGACAACATACAAGCTCGGCAAGGTCAAGGGCAACACCTATTACAGCACCTATCTGGGCACGGTGCGCAATCATCTCATTCCCTACTTTGCCGCTGCGCCGCTCGATCAGATTCGTCCGCTGGACATTCAGACCTTTTTCAATGAAAAGGGCAAAACCTGCTCGTATGAATCCATGAAGAAAATGCGCTCTTGCCTGCATGGCATTTTTCAGACCGCTGTGGAAAACCATCTCTGTCCGACGAATCCGGTGACCGACAGCCTGGAACTGGTCAGCAAGGTTCCTCCCCCGCAGAAAAAGACTTATACCCAAGAACAATATAACCTCGTGGAACAAGCGGCCCTGGAAGCCGGTGCGCTGGATGTGCTGGTTCTTCTGCGCACGGGCATCAGCCGTTCGGAGCTGCTCGGCCTGAAATGGGAGGACCTGGACGCCGAAACCAACACGCTGCATATCACACAAGGCCTGGTCCAATACAAAGACCTGGAAACCGAACAATGGACGCTGATATCGGATGGTCTGAAAAATACATTCCGGCGGCGGCCCATCCCGATTGACGTGCAGCTTTCGGCGCTGCTGCAAGCAAAGCCGCGTGTGGTTCCGGTCGGCGGCAATCAGAAAAAAGGCATCCCCCCGACCATGATCGAAACCGAATACATCTTTCATTCTTCCACCGGCGGCATGCTCAGCCCGACCAATTGGTACAAACGCAATTACAAGACCTTCATGGCATCGGTGATCGCTCAGCATCCGGAAATCCCCTTTTTGACGCCGCATGAACTGCGCCACACCCGTGCGACACTTTGGAAAGATGCCGGGGTCGATCTGTTTTCCATCGCCAAACTGATGGGGCATGCCGATCTGGATATGCTGGCAAAACGGTATGCCCACAACAATGTGGAAACCCTGCGCAAGGCGCTGCAAATCGACCGTCCGTCCCGCGCGGACAAAGTAATCCGATACCAGTGTCGTAATGGTGTCGTAGTAAAATTGAAACGCGCGAAAAAGTAAGAAAAACCCGCTGATTCTTTCAAATCAGCGGGTTTCGGTGGTGGACACTGGGGGGCTCGAACCCTCGACCTTCCGCACGTCAAGCGGATGCTCTTCCAGCTGAGCTAAGTGTCCGTATAAAGCGGACAAGCCGCTTTATTCTTCTTCGTCAGATTGCAGATCGGAAAGGTCAAATTCCAACTCTTCCCCACACGCGGTGCAGGTCATGGAACCTTCCTTCAGCATATCGTCGTCAAGATAAATGACTTCGCCGCAAGTCGGACAAATCACCTGATAGAGGTCCTCTTCGGGCTCCAAGTCATCTTCTTCTTCCTCGAGGAAATCCTCGGTGATTGCCGAGAGTTCCTCGTAAATGTCGTCGAGCTCGTCCTGCAAGGCATCATTCTGCTCCTGCAAGTCGGTTACGCAACGCGCCATGTCTTCCATGGTTTCCAACATTCCGCGCAGAAGTTTCCCCTCTTTTTTGCCGGGGTCCATTTCCAAGCCTTCGTACAGGCCGCGCAGATATGCAACACGTTCTGTAATATTCATCTTCCAGCCTCCTTTTGGGGTAGGCGAATGACGATCTTAGCCCTTGCTGCGTTCGAGATATTCGCCCGTGCGGGTATCGATCTTGATCTTATCACCCTGCTCGATAAACAGCGGAACCTGTACCGTAGCGCCGGTTTCTACAACCGCCGGCTTGAGGGTATTGGTTGCGGTGTTGCCCTTGAAGCCCGGATCGGTCTCGGTGATCTCGAGTTCCACAAAGAGCGGGGGTTCTACGGCAAAGACATTGCCCTTGTAGGACAGTACCTTTACGTTCATGTTTTCGGTTACGAAACGGAAGTCATCGCCCAGCGTGGACTTGTTGATGGGCAGCTGCTCGTAGGTTTCGGTGTCCATGAAATAGTAGAGGTCGCCGTCGGAATACAGGTACTGCATCTCCTTGCGCTCTACGTAAGCCGGCTCATACTTGTCCGTGGGGTTGAAGCTACGCTCGGTGACCGCACCAGTGATAACATTCTTCATTTTTACGCGAACGAATGCCGCGCCCTTGCCCGGCTTGACATGCTGGAACTCTACCACCTGCAAGACCTGGCCGTCCATTTCAAAAGTTACGCCGTTTCTGAATTCACCAGCGGAAATCATAAATCTTAATCCTCCAAAAGCACTGTGAACAAGTGCGACTTAATTTCTAATGCCTTTATATTCTACCCTATTTCCTGTGTTTTTGCAAGTCTTTTTTTCATAGAAATCATTTTTTCTTTTTCTATGCTTTCGGAAAGCCGATTTCTGCATAAACAAACGGGCCGGAAACGAAATTCGTTCCGGCCCGCAGGGGGTTGGGTTAACGGCAGCAGCAGTCGTCGTTGCCCGAATAGGTATTGCTGTTATTGCCGCAGCAGCACCAGATCAGAATGATGGCAAACAGGATGATGATCCACCAGCAGTTACCCTCGCCCAGAGCGTTGTAAGAAGAACACATAATCTAAATCCTCCTAATCAGTGATTTCATTACTATACTATGGTCGGAGGACGCAATTGGTGCGAGGTTTCTGAGAAAAATTTACGGGACCTGTCCGGTGACGGCGTCGAGCTGGCTCTGGGTGAACACCCCTTGGGCGATCAAACGGTCACACAGGCGGGTATTGCTGTCTTTGCACAGCAAAAACAGGGTCTGATACGAGGTATACACAATGTCGTCGCGGTAAAGGGTGCCGCGCGAGGTGATTTGCTGCTGATGGGTCTGGGTGAGGATGCCTTTGGTCACCGCGGTATCGGCCGCCGTTTTCCAGGCAAAGTCCCCCTGGGAATCGTTATAGCCGAGCGCACGCAATAAGAAGGTCATATAGTCATTGAGCGACAGGCTGCGCTGCGAACCGTATTCGGTGGCGCTCATGCCGCTGGTGTATCCTTTGGAATACGCATAAGCGACATAGCGGTCGGCCCACGCCGGGACATCCTGGAACGGATGGCTTCCCGTATACGCCGCCGCCTGCTTTTCTTCGCCCAGCAAACGCAGCAGCATGACCAGACCTTCGGCGCGGGTGGAAGCGCGTTCGAGTTCATAGCCGGCATTGCTGCCCGAAAACAGCCCCAGGTCGCTCAGCGCATCGGCATAAATGGTATATTGAGCGGTATAGCCGCTGCTCGTGCCGGCTGAGGTGGTGTACTCCCCTGCCAGACGCACGCTCGCGGGCGAGGTGATGCTCACCGACGCGCCGCTTTCCGAAACCAGATACAATTGATTGCGCGTCAGCACCGAACCGGCCGGTGCGGTTTGTCCGGTCGTCAGATTGATGAGTTCCCCGGTTTTGACACTAGCCGAACCGCTGACCAGACACAGTTCCGCCCCCAAAGAGGCCTGCACGGTCGAGCCGGTGGACAGCGAGGTGGTCGTCATCCGTCCGGCCAGCAGGGCTGCGACCTGCTCGGCCAGCGCATTTTCGATTTCCTCGTCGGTATATTGGCCCTCTGCCGAGGAAAGCAGCTGCTGGGCTGTGGACTGGGCTGCATCCAGTTCGCTTTGGGAAATTTCGGCCGCCTTGGCGGTGATGGCGCTGCGGTAGGTGCCTTCGGCATAGGTTTTGCTGACCAGAGGGTCGGAAGCCGAACCGGCCTGTGACAGGGCCAATGCGACCGAACCACACACCAGCAAAGCGGCGGCGGTTGCCGTCAGCGTGCCAGGGAGCCGTCCATATAACTTACTCATAACATCGAAATCCTTTCGGAAAAATTCCGCAGTATGACAGTACGATGACCCTGTCATTTAAAATATAGTATACCCTTGACCATCGTTTCGGTCAAGGCAGCCGTTTGGTTTCTCAGATATTCCCATCCGGCGCCGCCAGGACACCGTCTCCCTGCACGGCGGTCACGATCACATCGCGGTATTCATTTTTCCGGCATCCGGCAAAGGCCGTGCGCACCGGGAAGGAATACGGCCCATGGCCGCACCACAGCCCTTCCTTATCCACATGCTCCCAGAGCACCGGCAGCCGCTGCCCCACAAAGCTTTCCAGATACGCCTGCTGGGTGCGCTGCGCGACTTCCTTGGCCCGCGTGGCACGCGCCTGCTTGTCCGCCGCCGAAAGCTGGCCTTCCATGGCCGCCGCCGGGGTGCCCGGCCGCGGCGAATACGGAAACACATGCACATCGGCAAAGGCACAGCGCTCCAAAAAGGCAAGGGTCTCGGCAAACTCGGCTTCGGTCTCCCCCGGGAAACCGACGATCACGTCCGCGGTAATGGCGCAGTGTGGAAAACTCGCGCGCAGGGCCTGCACATTTTGCGCAAACTGCGCGGTCGTATACCGCCGCTTCATACGCGCGAGCACGGTGTCGCAGCCGCTTTGCAGCGACAGATGAAAATGCGGCATCAGATTGGGATAGGCCGCCAGCGCGCAAAAGCGCGCATCGGCCGTACGCGGCTCGAGCGACCCCAAGCGAATGCGGGTCTCGGGCACGGCCTGGCACACCTGTTCAATTAAAGAAACCAAATCGCCCTCGGGCAGGTCGCGGCCATAGGAGGAAATCTCGATGCCGGTCAGCACGATCTCATGCACCCCGGCAGCCGCCAAGTCCTTGGCCTGCTGCACGGCCTCGTGCGCCGGCAGCGAGCGCACATGCCCGCGCGCGTACGGGATAATACAATAGGTACAATAGTTGTCGCAGCCGTCCTGTATCTTTAAAAGGGCGCGCGTGCGGCCGCGCGGCACGCCGGGCGGCAGCGGCTCGAATGCCGCCGTACGTTCCCGGAAATGCGCCGGGTCGGCGTGGGCCAATCCCTTTTGATATTGTTCGCACAAATCGAGCACCGCCGCCCGGTCGCTCGTGCCGCACACCAGGTCGACCTGTCCGGTCGCATACAGCTTGTCCGGCTCCATTTGGGCCATGCAGCCGCACACGGCCAAAACAGCTTTCGGATTTTCCCGGCGCAGCTTGTGGATGGCGCGGATGTTCTTGTGGTCGCTCGACGCGGTCACCGTGCAGGAGTTGACAATGCAGACGTCGGCCCCTTCGGTGACGATCGTATGTCCGCGCGCTTCGGCCAGCTGGGCCAGCGCTTCCGACTCGAACCGGTTGACTTTACAGCCCAGTGCAAAAAAGCGGAATTTCATGAATGGTCCTCATTTCCCTTGAGATTTTTTCATTATAGCATAGAACCTTCGGAAAAGCATCCATTCCTGCATTTGCCCTCAAATTTGCATCATCGCCGTGAATTTTTTAAGACAATGTGAAGGTTGTGTGAAGCCGCCTGATTTGGCATTACCAGGGGAAATGTGCAACTTTTTTTGCTTTTTTACGCAAAAATGGCGGATGAAATTTCCTTCGGATGAAAATTTCATCGTATTTTGATTTGACATTTCCAACGGCCTGTGGTATTATGTAACCGTAATGTAATCAAATCTTGTAACTGTTTTGTAACTTTAGAAATCATTCTGTAACTAGAAGAAGGAGAATCGCATGTCTGCAAACGCAAAGAAAGACAAGGTCTTGCAGTACAAGGGCCACCCCCTGATCCGCAAAGACAATGTCCTGTATTACGGCAGCATGGCTGATAGTCACATTATCATGATGCAGATTCTGGACACCAAGAAGGAAAACGGTCTGGACCTGGCATCCCGTGTATCGGTTCAACTGCAACAAACTTCGCCCAATCTCCGCGCTCGGGAACGCATCGTCAAGAGCACAGAGAAGAACAGCCTGTGGGGCGCGATGGATATCGCTTCGATTTGGCTGCGGCGCGCATTGACAACCAAGTAAATCAACCGACAGTTTCAGTAGGAGGTCTTTCCCATGCATTTGTCCAAGCAATGGATCAAATTCGCGGTGACCGGCGCCATGGCCGCAACCCTTTCGTTTACCGCTGCATCTGCTCTGTATGCAGGTGAAGTTACCGCAAGCAGCCTGAATGTTCGTTCCGCTCCGGGCGGCGCGGCCATCGGCACCCTGGCACGCGGCACCAAGGTCGCTGTCATCAGCAACAGCACCGAATGGTACGAAATCGCTGTAAACGGCCAGACGGCTTACGTCAGCGGCGCGTATATCAACTGGATTCCGGATTGCGAGTTTGATCTGGGCACCGGCGTTGTCAAGTGCTCGACGACCGTAAACTTCCGCAGCCTGCCCAACACCAGCAGCCAGATCCTCGGCTCCCTGACCAATGGCCAGAAGGTCAACGTCATCGGCATCGCACAGGGCTGGTACAAGGCCGAAGTCAACGGCAAGACCGGTTTCATCTGCGCAGATTATCTGGACATCAAGGGCGGCACCGCTGCTGATAAGTCGACGGTTACCGGTTCCACCACCGTGACCACGACGGAAGAAACCAGCGCGGTTCGTCAGGAAATCATCGATTACGCAGCACAGTTCCTCGGCACCCCGTATGTATACGGCGGCAGCACACCGGATGGTTTCGACTGCTCGGGCTTCACTTCTTACGTGTATAAGAACACGGTTTGCCCGATCGCTCGTACCTCTTCCGATCAGCGTGCAACCACCAAGAACATCACTATGGACGAGCTGCTCCCCGGCGATCTGGTCTTCTTCGGTTCGGGTAACACGGTCAGCCACGTTGGTATCTACGTTGGCAATGGCCAGTTCATCCACTCCCCGCACACCGGCTCGGTTGTCAAGTATGACACCCTGTCGAGCGGCAGCTACTACAACCGCTTCATCTGCGGCGGCCGTGTGCTGAACGACTAATCTACATAGCATCCTATGCAAAACGCTCAGGTTTGATGCCTGAGCGTTTGTTTTTTGTCCGCAAAAAAAGAAGCCATCCGGTTTTATACCGGATGGCTTTTGGTTTTTCTTACAGAGCACGTACCGAGATCATGCCGTCAATGGCGCGCAGATCTTCCAGATTGGCTTCGGTGGGCGGCTCGGCAGTGTCGACGATGGTATAAGCATAGTCGCCGCGCGAACGGTTGCCCATGTTTTCGATGTTGCACCGAACGGCTGCGGTGATGGAGGCGATCATGTTCGGGATGTTCCGATGGATCATGCAGATGCGGTAACCGCCTTCATACGGCACCTTGAGGTTCGGGAAGTTGACCGAATTGCGGATGGTACCCTTCTCCAGGTATTCGGTGATCTCATAAACGGCCATCTCGGCGCAGTTGTCCTCGCTCTCGGGCGTGGATGCACCCAGATGCGGCAGCGTGATGGCATTTTCCTGCGCGAGAATGCAGTCGGATGCAAAGTCGGAGACATAAGCTGCGACCTTGCCGCTTTCGAGCGCCTTCGCCATAGCTTCCACGTCGACCAGTTCGCCGCGGGCCAGGTTGATGACGCGAACGCCGTCCTTCATCTTTTCAATGCTCTCGGCATTGATGGTGTTGCGGGTGTCGGGCGTCAGCGGTACATGGATGGTGATGTAGTCGCAGTTTGCAAGCAGCTCATTGAGGTCGGTCACGTGACGCACCGAGCGGGACAGCTGCAGCGCTCCGTCGACCGACAGATACGGGTCATAGCCCCAGACATCCATGTCGAGGCCAATGGCAGCGTTAGCGACCTTGACGCCAATGGCGCCCAGACCGATGACACCCAGACGCTTGCCCGAAATTTCCGGACCAGCATAGGTTGCCTTGCCCTTTTCGGCAGCCGGGCCGATGTCCGGTGTGCCCTTGAGGCCCTTGACCCAGTTGACGCCCTGCACGATCTTACGCGAAGCGAGCAGCAGCGCGCAGATGACCAGTTCCTTAACTGCATTGGCGTTCGCACCCGGGGTATTGAAGACCACGATGCCCTGCTCTGAGCACTTGTCGATCGGGATGTTGTTCACGCCAGCACCGGCACGGGCAATGCACTTGAGGTCCTTCGGGAACTCGACGTCATGCAGCTTGGCCGAACGCACCAGAACGGCATCGTAATCGGTCAGATCTTCGCTGTATGTATACTTGGCCGGGTCCAGCTTATCCAGACCCTGCTTGCTGATTTTATTGTATAATTTCACCTGATACATGGGAATCCCCTCCTATGAAAAAATGAAAGGGGGCATGGGGCCCTGTCCCCCAGCGGCCCCATCCCCGGTATAAAATTACGCGTTATCGGCTGCGAACTTCTTCATGAAGTCGATCAGCTTTTCTACGCCTTCCATCGGCATAGCATTGTAGATGGATGCGCGCATGCCGCCGACCGAACGGTGGCCCTTGAGGTTGGACATGCCGGCTGCCATGGATTCCTTGGCAAACTTGGCGTCCAGTTCATCATTGCCGGTGCGGAAGGTGACGTTCATGTTGCTGCGCGAATCCTTACGCGCCACGGCCTTGTAGAAGTCCTGGCTGTCCAGATAGTCGTACAGCATGCCGGCACGCTTCTCCGCGCGCTCCTGCATGGCCTTGACGCCGCCCATCTGCTCGACCCATTCGAGCACCAGACCGAGGATGTAGATGCCATAGGTCGGGGGCGTATTGTACATGGAGTCCTTGTCAGCCATGGTCTTCCAGTCGAGCATGACCGGATACTTTTCGAGCGGGTAGTTCCCCAGCAGGTCTTCGCGCACGATGACGACCGTGACGCCCGCGGGGCCCATGTTCTTCTGCGCGCCTGCATAGATGACGCCGTACTTGGATACGTCAACCGGCTTGGACAGGATGTTCGAGGACATATCGGCCACCAGCGGCACGCCAGCCGGGGTCACCGGGTCATAGTGGTATTCGGTGCCGTAGATGGTGTTGTTGGCGCAGATGTAGAAATAGTCGGCATCCGGGCGGATGTCCAGCTCGTCCTGGCTGGGCACGTGGTCAAAATTGGTGTCCTTGGACGAGAACGCCAGATGGATGTCGCCGAACTTGAGCGCTTCCTTGTAAGCATTGTTTGCAAAGTTGCCGGTCAGGGCATAATCGGCCTTGCCGGTCTTGAGAAGGTTCATCGGGATGGCTGCGAACTGCGTGGTCGCGCCGCCCTGCAAAAACAGAACCTTGTAGCCCTCCGGGATGGACAGGACACGACGCAAAGAGGCCTCGGTTTCCTTAATGATCGTGTCATAGACCTTTGAGCGGTGACTCATCTCCATTACGGACATACCGCTACCATGGTAGTTGGTCATTTCGGATGCAGCCTTTTCCAGTACGGAGAGCGGCAGCATCGAGGGTCCTGCGGAGAAGTTGTAAATTCTGGTTTCTGACATCTTGTAAGTAACCTGCCTTTCATTCGCGGCCACGGAGAATTTTCGGCTTTGCAAAAGTCTCTGCACAAAAAGTGCAGGGAAACTGCCTTTTCTCGCCCAAATCCCCTGTGAGCCTTTATAAATATACTATTTATTATAATCCACTTTTCCGGTTTTCTTCAAGGTTCACAGCCCATTTTTGTTATGGTATAATGTATAAAAAAAGCAAGGAGAAGTCAGATACGGATGATCATTCTGGATAGTTTGTGCGCCGTGGGCGGAATTTCGTCCGTAGGTGTCTGCGAATACCGCGCGCTCACCCCCTGGATGGACGAGGGCGCCCGCGCCTGGGCCGAGCGGCTGTGCCCGGGTGCGCAAAGCGTTCTGGTGGCGCTGTTTCCCTATTTTACCGGCCGCGCGCCCGGCAATCTGTCGCTTTATGCGCGGGGAACCGATTACCATACGGTCATCGCCCGCACGCTTGCCCCCTTTGCGGCCAAGTTGCAGCAAATCGAAGGGGTACAGGCCGTTGTGCTGACCGACGACTCCCCCCTGCCCGAGACCCAGGCGGCCCGTCTGGCGGGCGTGGGCAAGCTGGGCGAAAACGGTCTGATTTTCGACCCGGACTATGGTTCGTTCGTGTTCATCGGCACCATTTTGACCGACCGGCCATTTGCCCCTCTGCCTGCCGTACACGAATTTGACCCGCCGACCGCGCCGCCGGATATGAGCAGCCGCGTTTTGCAATGCAACCATTGCGGCGCGTGCCACCGGAACTGTCCGGGCGGCGCGCTGGGGCCGGACGGCACAGTCGACCAGACGCGCTGCCTGTCCGCGCTGACCCAGCAAGGCGGCGAACTGTCGCCCGAAGCCGCGGCCCTGGTCACGCGGCATGACCGCATCTGGGGCTGTGACCAGTGCCAGACCATTTGCCCGCTCAACCGTTTGGTGCGGCACAGCCAGAACCCGGCGTTCTGCGAAAACCAAATCGCCTCGCTGTGCGAGGCCGATGTGGCTGGCCTCACCCGCCGTAAGTTTGCCGAAGCTTATCCCGACCGGGCGTTTACCTGGCGCGGCCCCAAGCCGCTTGTCCGCAACCTCAACCTACAAAAGGAGTCCCATTCATGACCGATACCCCACTTTATGAAGCCCTGTGCGCCCTGGCGGCGCGTAAGACTACCCGTTTCCACATGCCCGGCCACAAGGGCTATCCCCTGTTCGATGCCTTTGCCGGGGTGTTTCCGCTCGATTTTACCGAAACCTACGACACCGGCAACCTATACGAGCAAACCGGCCCCATTCGGCTGGCCGAGCAGCGCGCGGCGGCCTATTATCAGGCGGTCGACTGCCATTTTCTGACCGGCGGCTCGACCCAGGGGGTACAGGCCATGCTCGCCGCCGCCTGCGGCGACGGCGGCACCGTCCTGCTCGACCGCACCTGCCACAAAAGTACGGCCAGCGCCTGCGCGCTGTTTGACTTGACGCCCCATTTTCTCTCCCCCGCCCCGCTCGAGCCGTTCGGCATCGGTGCGGCGCTCGATTTGACCCAAACCGAAGCGCTGCTGTGCCGCCACCCGGAAGCGGCCGCGCTGCTGATTGTATCGCCCAACTATTATGGCGTGATGCAGGACATCCCCGCGCTGGCGGACCTGTGCCACCGGTACGGCAAAAAATTGTTGGTGGACGCCGCGCACGGCGCGCATCTGCCCGCCCTGGGGCTGCCCTCCCCGGTCGCGCAGGGGGCCGACGCGGCCGTGATGAGCGCGCACAAGACGCTGCCCAGTCTGGGTCAGGGCGCGTATCTGATTTTCGGCGAGGGCATGGACGGTTCCGCCCTGCGCGCCGCCGAAAGCATGGTGGGCACCTCCAGCCCATCCTATCCCATTTTGGCGTCGCTCGACCTGGCCCGCGCCTGGTTGGAGGGCCAAGGCGGCGCGGCCTATGCCCATGCCGCCGAGCAAACCGCAGCGCTGCGCGCCTGGCTGCCCGCGCATACGGCGTTTGGGGTTCTGACCGAAGCGGGCGCGCCGCGGCTCGACCCCTGCCGCCTGACCGTGTGCAGCGCGCTGGGAGGTGTCAGCGGCCACGCCCTGTCCGACCGGCTGTATGACGGATATGGCATTGCCTGCGAAATGGCCGACGACCGCAATCTGGTGTGCATCGTGTCGGGCGCCGACCGGGACAACGACCTCGCTGCCCTGCAAACGGCGCTGGCAGAACTCTCGGCCGGATGCCCAGCCGTCCAGCCCCCGCGCAGCTTGCCCATGCCGCCGCCCGCGCGGCAAGCGTGCTCGGTGCGCCGCGCCTGGTTCGCGCCGCGCCGGACCGTACCCGTGGAAGAAGCCGCCGGATCCGTGTGCGCCCGCCCGGTAACGCCCTATCCGCCCGGCATCCCGGTGCTGTGGCCGGGGGAGGAAATCGAACGAAAACACGTTGAATTTCTGACCGAACGATGCTATAATACTGTCAGCGAAGTTCAGATTTGTGCAAACGATGTGAGGGGGAACGTTCCATGAAAATGTTGCTTGCCATCGTCAATTACGACGATTCCCGCAATGTGATGAGCCATTTGATGAAAGCCGGTTTTTCCATTACCAAGCTGGCCAGTACCGGCGGCTTTCTCCGCTCGGGGAACGTGACCATCCTCATCGGCCTGGAAGACCATCAGGTCGACGATGCGTTCGAGATCATCCGCACCTATTCGACGTCCCGCCGCCAGATCGTGCCCATGACCACCGATTTGGGACTGGGCGCCGCGCCCCCCATGCCGATGGAAGTTTCGGTCGGCGGCGCGACCGTGTTCGTGCTGGGCGTCGAACGGTTTGAGAAAATATAAATGGCCGGATTACACCTCCCTGCGGGGAATCAAGCGGTCCAGGACAGCCTGCGCGCGGCGCTGAGCAGCCGATTCCCGCAGGCTGTTTTATTGATCGGCCCACCCGGCAGCGGCAAAATGGATTTGGCCCGGCAACTGGCCGCCGCGCTGCTGTGCACCGGCGACGGGGAACGGCCCTGCGGCGTGTGTCCCTCCTGCCGCAAGCTGGCACACGATGCACACCCCGATCTCGACATCATTGACGAGGGCGAAAGCGATCTGCCGGTCGCCCTGGCGCGGGACATCCGCGCCAAGGTCTGCGTACTGCCCAACGACGGCGACCGCCGTGTGGTCATCCTGCGGCATGCGCACAAACTCAATACCGCGGCGCAGAACGCGCTGCTCAAGGTGCTCGAGGAGCCGCCCCGGTATGCGTTCTTCGTGCTCACCAGTGAGCAGCCGGGCGAAATCTTGGAAACCATCCGTTCGCGGTGCACCCGGTATCAGCTGGCGCCCGCGCAGGCGCCCGACGAATATGAACTTCTGCCCCTCATCCAGCCCTTCCTTCACGCGTTGGCGGACGGCGATGAATACCACATGCTTCTGGCAGCCATGGCCTTGGAAAAGCAGCCCAAAGCCGGATTTCAGGCGATTTTAGGCCTTGTGCAGACCGCGCTGCGCGATGCGGTCTTTTATTCCCAGGCGCTTTCGGGCGCCCTGCTGCCCAGTTTAGCCGACGATTTGCAGCGTCTGGCGGCCCGTGTCCCCTGCGACCGACTGCTCCAGCTGTATGATTTTTGCGGAACACTGTCCCGCCGCGCCGAAACCAATGCTGCGGCGGCCATTCAATGCGCCGGCCTCTGCGCCGGGGCATATCAAATCTGTTTCCCCAGTTAAAATGCTTAGGAGGACCCCCATTGACGAATATTATTGGTGTCCGCTTTAAAAAAGTGGGCAAAGTGTATTATTTTGACCCGCACGGGCTGGAAGTCCGTCCGGGTGAGCACGTGATCGTCGAAACGGCACGTGGCATCGAATGCGGCGAATGCGCGCTTGGCAACACCGATGTGGACGACAGCCAGGTGGTCAAGCCGCTCAAAAAAGTGGTACGCATCGCCACCGAGACCGACTTGCAGGTCGCGCGCGGCAATGAGCAGCAAGCACGCGAAGCGTTCGACATCTGCAAAGCCAAGATCGCCGAGCACGGTCTGGACATGAATCTGGTGTCGGTCGAATGCACCTTTGATTTAAACAAGATCCTGTTTTACTTCACCGCCGATGGCCGTGTGGACTTCCGTGCCCTGGTCAAGGACCTGGCGTCCATCTTCCGTACCCGCATTGAGCTGCGCCAGATCGGTGTGCGCGACGAAGCCAAGATGATCGGCGGTCTGGGCATCTGCGGTCGGGAACTGTGCTGCGCCAGCTATCTGGAGGATTTTCAGCCGGTGTCCATCAACATGGCCAAGGACCAAAACCTGTCGCTCAATCCGGCCAAGATCTCGGGCACCTGCGGCCGCCTGATGTGCTGCCTGAAGTACGAATATGAAGGCTATCACGAAATGCAGAAGGTGACGCCCAAGGTCGAAAGCCTGGTGGAGACGCCCGAAGGCCGCGGCACGGTCGTATCGACCCAGATGCTCTGCGGCACCTGCAAAGTGCAGCTGGAGGATGCGCCCGACACGCCCAAGACCTTCTGCTGTCAGGACTGCGTGATGCTGCGGTCGGGTCGCGCCAAGCGCACCCCCAACCACACCGAATCTGCTCCCAAGCCGGAAAAGCCGGTCAAGACCGAAAAACCGGTGATGGAGGAAAGTTCTGCCGCGCTGCCGCCCGAAGAGGAGGCAGCTGTGCCCGCTGGCGAGGGCGGAGAATCCAAACCGCGCCGCCGACGCCGGGGTGGTGCACGCCGCCGCCGGAAGCCCAGCGGAGAGGGCGCTTCTGAGTCGCCGACCCAAGAATAAGCAAAAAGACCTGCCGCTGGGCAGGTCTTTTTATGGAGAAAGCCGCGCGAACGAATCGTTCGCGCGGCTTTTGCTGCTTAATAACGGGCTTCGTAGGTACCGTTTTTGATTTTTTCTACGGTCGAATCCCGGAAGTCGGTATACACTTCGCCCGGCTCCATTTCGACACCCTTAATGCGTGCCAATTCTTCCACCGTGACGAAAGCATAACCCTGTTCGCTCAGCTCGTCGATGGCTGCCAGCGCACCTTCCAGCGTGCAGTCACGCAGGTCGTGCATCAGGACGATGTCGCCATCCTTGGCATTTTCCACGATCACGCTGCGGATATGCTCGGCATTGCGGTATTTCCAGTCCTCGGTGTCCACGCTCCAGTTGATGATCGGCAGGCCGAGTTCCTTGGCCGCATTCTTGACATCATCGTTGACCGCGCCGCCAACCGGACGGAATACCGTCGGCTTTTCGCCGCAGTAAGACTTGATCAGTTCATCGTTGGACTGAATCTGTTCAATGATGGTGTCATAGCTCTTTTTGGTGAGCACACCCGGATGGTCCATCGTGTGGTTGCCCAGTTCATGCCCTTCGGCCAGGTAGCGGTCCATATGGGTATGGAAATCCTTGATGCGGTAGCCGCACATAAAGAACGTTGCATGTGCGCCGCGCTCCTGCAAGCCATTGAGTAGGCGGGCGGTCAGACCCGAGGAACCGCCTGTCGGGCCATCGTCAAAGGTCAGGGCCACATAAGCATCTGCCTTGGGGATGGGCGGCCGCTTCTCGGGCAGAGCTTCGCCCAAGCTGGTCAGATAAGCGACCTGGCTGGTGGCGTTTGCAAAACTCTGCGAACCGATCATGCAGACTTCGCCTTCGCCTGCTTCGGAATACTCCAGCATGCTCGTGAGCAGGCTGGACGAAACATACAGAACTTCGTCCTGCACCAGAACGTCCTTGGAATCGCCCTTGGCGTCCTTGCCGTCGACCTTGGCGCCGCCGTCGCTGGTCAGCTCGATGGATTTTTCCCCAATCGTCAGCTTGGCGCCGCCGTCGTCCAGATCTTCTGCCTGACCGTCCAGGACACAAGCCACGGCCTTGGCCGGCAGATAGTATTTATCGTTGGCGATCATGGGCGTATACAGTACTTCATCGCCATCCATCAGGTCGACATTTTCGCCATTTTTGACAACATAGTCGGAATCGGTGCGGAACACCAGGCTATTGGCCAACAGGGTGGCACGCGGTACGCCCAGCGTTTCCACAGCCTTCTGGCCCAGCTTCTCGATGTCCTTATCCTTGATTTCCTTGCGCTTGGTGTTGACGATCACGCTGGATGTCGTGCTGTCCTCGGCATAGCCCCAGGCAAATGCCTGCGACACGGCCTTGACCGGTACATACAGCGTGCCATTCGTGTTGACAGCCGGGGACGATACCGGTACGTTTTCTTCCCCGCCGGTGATCTCCGTGCCGTCTACGGCGATTTTCACTGCCGTTTTGTCCAGGGTCAACGTAGCCGTCTGTGCTGCGTTATCCCATTCCATCTCCAGCCCCAGGGCATCCGACAGTCCGCGAATCGGGACCATCGCATCGCCGGCTTCCGAGCGGTACACCGCCGCATTCTCTCCCAGCGAAACTTCTTTGCCATTGAGCATGGCGCGATCGTTGCCCTCCTGCAGAACCAGCTCACTCGACGAGCCGCCGAGCAGCGGAAATCCGCCTGCGCTTGCGCCGCTGATCAGCGGCGGCAGGATGGCCAGACAGAATACGATCGCCATTAAAACAGCGCCAATTTTCCATTTCATAGCGTGCTTACCTTCTCCCACAGAATGAAATAATTCCCGCCCAGTGTGCCCGCCTGCGGCGGCCGCCATCTCCGCCCCATGCACCGCTGGCAACACTCTTTGGGTTCTCGCCTATTATAACATATTCTACGACATTTCGGGTAACAAAATGACAAAAAAAACGCAGGAATCCGGAAAAATCTCCTGCGTTTTTTGACTTTTGCATCCGGGCTGCGGCACGATTGTTTCCAAGTTGCATCATCCCGTCCGGTCCGGCTGCCTTTCCCATTATATCGCGTCCGGGCCCTGGGTAGCACTCTTTTTTCGAACGCTCCCGGCTATCCCTCTTGCGCGGCAAACTGACCTTGTAAAAAGTCTAAAACACGTTCGCGCAAGCAGTTCAGATCGCCGTCGTTGACCAGCACATGGTCGTAGGTATATTGCTCGACCGAATCGTCCGCGCGGTTGCCGAGCGGCCCGCGGGCGTCCAGGCTGGGACGGCGCACGAGCAGCGTCTGACAGCCTGCCGGCACGGCGCTGCAAAACCGGGCGATCTCCTCCGGCTCGCGGATGTGCACGAACAGGATTTGTTCGTCGCTCTGCCGAAACTGCTCGACCTGCTGCATACAATACTGGAAGGACAGGTCATTGTATTCGGTGAACACCTCTTTGAGCCGGGCGAGCAGCCGACGGGCTTCGGGCGTTTTGACGCCATCCCAACCGGCAAAGCGCGCGATCTCGACAATGGGGGTGATCGACGAGACGTTGCGCACCCGGTAGGCCTGCGCGGCGATCTCACACACGGTGTCCTTGCCCGCGCCGCCGCTGCCGTTGATGACAAAGATCTGCTTTTTCAAATTCGAAACCCTCCTGTTGCGGCAATGACCTGCCCGGTGACAAACGATGTATCCTCTCCGCACAAGGCGCGAATCAGCCGCGCGACCTCGTCCGGCGTTCCCAGACGACCGAGCGCGGTTTCTTCGGCCAGTTCGGCCAAAACTTCGGCGCTGTGCATGGCGTTCATCTCGGTATCGATGACGCCGGGCGCCACGCAGTTGACCCGAATGCCGCTGAGCCCGAGTTCCTGAGCGAGCGATTTGGTCAGGCCGATCAGCCCGGCCTTGGACGCGGCGTAATGGCTTTCGCACGACGCGCCGGTCACACCCCAGACCGAGGACACGGTCACGATGCTGCCCGCCTTGGCGGCCACCATGTCGGGCAGGACCGCCTGGATGGTATAAAAGGCGCTGTCCAGGTTGACGGCAAACATCTGCCGCCAGTCTTCGTCGGTCAGGTCGCAGAACATCTTCTGCTGCGCGATACCGGCATTGACGACCAGCGCATCGATCGGGCCAAAATGGTCCCGTATCTGCTGCGCGCACCGGTCGACCTCGGCCCGCACGGCCATATCGCCCTGCAAGGCCAGCACCGGATAGTCGGCCAATTCATTGGTCAAATCTTGCGCGGCCTGCGCGGATTTCTGGTAGGTAAATGCCACCTGCCAACCGCTCCCGGCAAATTCCCGCACCGCCGCCGCGCCAATGCCGCGCGAACCGCCGGTGACCCAAACGGTTTTCATCTCCTTCTTCTCTCCTTTGCAATCAAAGAAGCCGGCAGGGCCGGCCTCTTTTTGCTGTCAAATTCTTAAATGGCAACCGTCTGCTGTGCTTCAAACAGGCACTGGTTGAGGTCCTTCTTACGGCTCAGGCCCTCTTCAATATCCAAATCGGTGATCTGGTTGTCCTCAAACACGATGACGCGGTTGCTCTTGCCTTCCATCAGGGCACGCACAGCGGCATAGCCCATGCGGGTAGCCATGACGCGGTCCTGCGAGGACGGCGAACCGCCGCGCTGAATGTGACCTAAGATGGTCACGCGCGTATCGACGCCCGTGCTTTCGTGGATGCGGTCAGCGACTTCCTGCGCCGAACCATAGCCTTCGGCGACGATGATGATGTGGTGGTTTCTGCCCTTGATGCGGCCAATGCGCATTTTTTCGATGACATCGGTTTCAAAATCGATCTCCCGCTCAGGCAGCAGGGTCGCGGTCGCGCCCACGGCGCAGCCAACATTGAGCGCCAGGTGACCGGCATGGCGGCCCATGACCTCAACCACCGAGCAGCGTTCGTGCGACTGCATGGTGTCGCGCAGTTTGTCGATGCACTCGATGGCCGTATTGCAGGCCGTATCAAAGCCGATGGTATAATCCGAGCAGCCGATGTCGTTATCGATCGTACCCGGTACGCCGATGCAAGGAACGCCCTTGCGCGAAAGCGCCTGGGCGCCGCGGAAAGTACCGTCGCCGCCGCAGCAGATCAGGCCGTCAATGCCCAGATACCGGCAGGTATCGGCTGCCTTTTGCAGTCCTTCTTCGGTGAGCATTTCCAGGCAACGTGCGGTATACAGCATGGTGCCGCCTTTGCGGATGATGCCGTCTACACTGCGGGCTGCCATCTCGATGATGTCGCCATTGATCAGGCCGCTGTATCCGCGGCGAATGCCGAGCACCGAAATGTCATTGGCCGATGCCGTACGAACGACCGCACGAATGACTGCGTTCATGCCCGGTGCGTCACCACCGCTCGTCAGCACGCCGATGCGGCGAATGGTCTTGTTTTCCATGGTTTGTCCCTCCAATTCCTGGGCCCGGTTACCTTATGTCCGGGAACAATGCGATTTTCAGAAGCAGGGCCCGCCTGCCTCCAAATTATAATTCACTTTATTATAACATTTTTTTCCCCGAGAAGGAACCTCAACTTTTCCACCAGTTCACGCTCGGGCTGCACCCACATGCGGCGCGGGGCAAGCAATTTCTTTTTGGTGTCTGCCGCATAAAAGACCACCGGCATGGGGCCGGATGCTGCGGCCAGCGTTTGTTTGACCTGCTCACACAGGCTGCCTTCCATATCCGGCACTTTGATATACAGCCGCTGCTCGGATTTGGCCGCCGCCTGCCGGTTGGGCAGGGCCGGACGCGCGGGCTGCCGGCTGCTTTCGAGCACGTCGATCTGTTCTTCGGTCAGCGGATAGGCCGCCGATACAATCACCTTGGGCGCTTCGTCTTCCCGGGCGTCGATGCGCCCTTCGAGCAGGACCGCGCTGTCCTCTTTCAGATAGGTGCCCGTCTGCTGCAAGGTGCGCGGGAAAACGACCAGTTCAATGGCTCCCGAAATGTCCTCGACCGTGACATAGGCCATCATCGAGCCATTTTTGGTCGATTTGAGCCGCACGGTGGTGATGACACAAGCCAGGCGGACGTTCATGCCGTCGTGATAGGTCGGGTTTTCGGCTTCGCCGCCCAAATCATCGACAATCGCCTTGATGGAGGCCGCACCCGTGCGCTTGGCGAGCGCCTGGTATTCGTCCATCGGGTGGCCGGACAGGTACAGGCCGGTGATCTCTTTTTCCATGGCCAGCCGTTCACGCTTGTCCAGTTCCGGGATATTGGGCAGCGTCACCTGGTCGTGGGTGTCCTCCTGGGCATCGCCCATGCCGAACAAATCCAGCTGCCCTTCCAGGTTCTTGCGGCGGCTGTGCATGGTCGCGTCTGCCACCTGCTCATAGACCGCCAGCAGCTGGCTGCGGCGGGCGCCGGTGGAGTCGAACGCCCCGGCCTTAATCAGACTTTCGAGCGCGCGTTTGTTGAGTTCGTGGTCATACATCCGCTCGCAGAAGTCGGACAGCGACCGGAACTTGCCGCCCCGGCTGCGCTCGGCCACCAGCTGCTTCATAAAGCTGCGGCCGACATTCTTGATGGCCGCCAGACCAAAGCGGATGTTCCGGCCGGAAACGGTAAAGCCGTCCTCGGATTCGTTGATGTCGGGCGGCAGCACCTGGATGGCCATCTCCTTGCAGGCGGCAATGTATTCCGAAATCTTGCCCGACGAATCGAGCACGCTCGTCAGGAGCGCAGCCATGTATTCGCTCGGATAGTGGCATTTCAGATACGCGGTGCGGAAGGCGACGACCGCATAGCAAACCGCATGCGCCTTGTTGAACGCATAGTTGGCAAAGTCCAGAATCTCGTCAAAGATGGCGGCCGCGACCGGTTCGGGCACGCCGCGTTTGACCGCGCCGTCGATGCCGAGTTCCTCGTTGCCGTTTATAAAATTGACCCGTTCTTTTTCGAGTTCTTTGAATTTCTTTTTGCTCATCGCGCGGCGGACCATGTCCGCTTTGCCGAGCGAGTACCCGGCCAGGCTCTGGAACACCTGCATAACCTGTTCCTGGTAGACCATGCAGCCATAGGTGACCGACAGGATGGGTTCGAGCAGCGGATGCCGATACTGCACCTTGCTCGGGTCGTGTTTGCAGGCGATATACCGCGGGATGGACTGCATCGGTCCGGGACGGTAGAGCGCCACGACCGCCGTGATGTCTTCGATGGACTGCGGCTTGAGGCCGGTGACGACATTGGTGATGCCCGCCGACTCGAGCTGGAACACGCCCATGGTCGAGCCGCGGCCCAGCATCTCATAGGTGGCCTTGTCGCTCATGTCCACCTTTTCGATCGAAAAATCGGGCGTATGGCGGCGGATGAGCTTTTCGGCGTCCGCGATGACCGTCAGGTTGCGCAGGCCGAGAAAGTCCATTTTGAGAAGGCCCAGTTCCTCGAGCGTGACCATGGTGTACTGGGTCACCATCTGTTCATCGTTGCGGGCGAGCGGGACATAGGTATCCACCGGGTCCTTGGTGATGACCACGCCCGCCGCGTGGGTGGACGCATGGCGGGGCATACCTTCCAGCTTGCGGGCGGTATCGATGAGGTCCTTGACCTGCGGGTTGTCCTCGTACATCTTTTGCAGCTCGGGATTGACCTTGAGCGCCTTGTCGATGGTGATATGCAGCTCGTTGGGCACCTGTTTGGCGACCGCGTCCACCTCGTTATAGGGGATACTGAGCGCGCGGCCGACATCGCGGATGGCGCCGCGGGCGGCCATGGTGCCAAAGGTCACAATCTGCGCGACGCGGTCCTTGCCGTATTTTTGGGTGACGTATTCGATGACCTCCGGACGGCGGACATAGCAGAAATCCACGTCAATATCGGGCATGGATACACGCTCGGGGTTCAGGAAGCGTTCGAAATACAGCGAATACTGGATGGGGTCCAGGTCGGTGATGCCCAGGCAATAGGACACGATCGACCCGGCCGCCGAGCCACGTCCCGGCCCGACCGGGATGCCCTGGCTCTTGGCGTAGCCGATGAAGTCGGACACGATCAGGAAATAATCCACAAAGCCCATCTTCGTAATCATGTCCAGTTCGTATTGCAGGCGCGCGCGGACCGTGCCGTCGTCGGCGGGATAGCGCACGGCAAAGCCTTCGTCGCACTTCTTTTGCAGATATTCGCGGGCCGTGTAGCCATCCGGCACATCGAATGCGGGCAGGTGATATTTGCCGAATTCAAACTCCACCTGGCACCGCTCGGCGATCTTGACCGTGTTTTCCAGCGCTTCCAGGTGATTGGGGAACAGGCGCTCCATCTCTTCCCGGCTCTTGATATAAAATTCCTCGGTTTCGAATTTCATGCGCGTGGGGTCGTCCACCGTCTTGCCCATCTGGATGGCCATGAGGACGTCCTGGATCTTGGCGTCCTCGCGCGTTAAATAGTGCGCGTCGTTGGTGGCGACCAACGGAATGCCGGTTTCTTCCGACATATGATAGAGCGCGCGGTTGACATCCCGCTGGGCGGCGATGCCGTGGTCCTGTACTTCAAGGAAATAATTGCCCTCCCCGAAGATCGACTGAAATTCCAGCGCAGTTTCCTTGGCGCCGTCATAGTCGCCGTTCATGAGTTTATTGGGGATTTCGCCCGCCAGACAGGCCGACAGGCAAATGAGCCCCTTATGGTGCTTGCGCAGCAGTTCCATATCGACGCGCGGCTTGATATAGAACCCTTCGGCAAACGACAGGCTGACCATATGGATAAGGTTGCGATATCCTTCCATATTTTCGCACAACAAAATGAGGTGCCGGTGCCATTCCCCACCCACATAGTTTTTATCAAACCGGGATTTGGGCGCCACATACACCTCACAACCGATGACCGGATGGATGCCCCGCGCCTTGGCGGCGCGGTAGAAATCAATGGCGCCGTACATGACGCCATGGTCGGTCAGGGCAACGGCCGGCTGGCCGAGCGCTGCCACCCGGTCCATCAGTTCCTCGATGCGGCAGGCGCCATCCAGCAAGCTGTATTCACTATGCACATGCAAATGGGCAAATTGTTCCATTATGTCTCCTCCCCTGCCCGCTCGATGAGGGTCTCTGATATCTGCATGATGCGCCGCAGGCGGTGGCTCAGGCCGGGCTTGGAGATCGGCGGGTCAAACATGGCCGCCAGTTCGGCCAGACTGGCCGCCGGATTGGCCACGCGCAAATCGACCGTTTCGCGCAGGTTCTCCGGATAAATCTCAATGCCGCCCAGGGTGAGCGCCCGCTCGATGGCGGCGATCTGCCGCGCCGACGCATCGGTGGTTTTCATCAGGTTGGAGGTTTCGCAGTTGACCTGCCGGTTGATGTTGTTGCGCAGATTCTTTTCGATCTTGGCTTCCATGATGGTCATGGCCGCGCGCGATGCGCCGATGCGCGTGAGCAGGTCCTCGATGCCCGCCGTGTCCTTGAGGTAAATCAAATACGCCGTGCGCCGCGCGGTCAGCTTGGGCTGAATCCCCAAATCGAGCATCAGGCTCATGACTTCCCGGCACAGCGTCTGATGGCTGCATTTAATTTCCAGATGGCTTTTTTTATCGGGACCTGCCACCGACCCGCTCATCAGGAAGATGCCCCGCAGGAACGCGGCCGCACAGCAGTCATTTTCCACCATATTCCGGTTCAAATGATAGGTGATGTGGCTTTTAAAATCATACCCCAAGCTGGTCATAATCATGCGCAGCGCCTTTTCGTCGGTGATGCGCAGCACCCGGCGGCGGCCCACCGTTTCAGCCTTCACCTGCACGCCGAACACCTTGTCCAGCAGCCGGGCCGCACGCCGCGCAAAGGCGGGCAGCTCGGTGGTGATGCGGATTTCCCGATGGGAAAACACGGCCGCATACAGCAGCACCCCATAGATCTCGGCCAGCTGGCAGCAGGCGCGTCCCAAGGGTGCGCGGCATAATTCGGTTTTGGTCTTGCTTGAAAAAGACATGATGCGTTTCCTTTATCCTCGCTGATAATCGCGGTGTACCGCGCTGGCGTTGCCGCCATGCGTGTTGATGTGCTCGGTCAGGGCTTCGGCAATGGCCACCGAACGGTGCTTGCCGCCCGTGCAGCCGACGCAGATGACCAGCGACGATTTGCCTTCCTTGGCATACCGCGGCAGCAAAAAGTCGATCAGGCCGCTCAGATGCCCCATCAGTTCGTCGGCGACACCGTCCTGGAACACATAGTCGCGGATGCACTTTTCGGTGCCATTGTGTTCGCGCAGGCTGATTTCATAGTACGGATTGGGCAGAAAACGCACGTCAAAGACCAGATCGGCCTCGGTCGGGATGCCATACTTAAACCCAAACGACTGGACGGTCACTTGCAGCAGGCTGCCCGGGTCGCTTTCGGTAAAAATCTGGATGAGATGCTCGCGCAGCGCGGCCACCGACAGATGGGTGGTATCCACCACATAATCGGCACGGCTGCGGACATTTTCCAGCATCTTGCGTTCTTCCTCAATGGCCTCGCGCATGCCCACGCCTTTTTTCATCAGCGGATGCTTGCGGCGGGTCTCCTTGAAGCGGTGAATCAGCGTCTCGGTATCGGTATCCAAAAACAGGATACTGTAATCACAGCCCATATCCCGGATGCTGTCGAGCGAACCGAACAGCTGCTCAAAATCCCCGCCGGCGCGCACGTCGGTCACCAAAGCGACCCGCTCATAGCGCTCAGCGGCCGCAAAGCAGACCTCGGCAAACTGCGGGATGAGCGCAATGGGCAAATTATCCACGCAATAAAACCCCAGGTCCTCCAGCGTGGCCACGGTACGGCTCTTGCCCGCGCCCGACATACCGGAAACAATCAAAAAATGCACGGTTCTACCTCCCTTACGATCCGATCCGGCGCACCTCGCACTCGAGCCGCACGCCGAATTTCTCATAGACTGTCTGTTGGATGTGTGCGATCAGACCCGCGACATCCGCGCAGGTCGCATTTCCCTGGTTGATGACAAAGCCCGCATGCTTTTCGGACACCTGTGCGCCGCCCACCGACGCGCCTTTGAGGCCCGCGTCCTCAATGAGCCGTCCGGCAAAGTATCCTTCCGGCCGTTTGAACGTGCTGCCCGCGCTCGGATAATTGAGCGGCTGCTTTTCCCGGCGACGGCGGGCAAAATCGTCCATCTTGGCGCGAATCTGCGCCGGATCGCCCGGCTGCAAGGCAAATTCGGCCTCCATTACCACCCAATCGGGGTGCTCTTTATAGGCGCTCATGCGGTATCCGAACCGGTGCTCCTCGCCGCGCAGCACCCGGCTGGCGCCTGTTTCGTCCAAATAGACCGACTGGGTGACCAGATCGGCCAGCTGTCCATCGTAAGCGCCGGCATTCATAAACACGCCGCCGCCCACGGTGCCCGGAATCCCGGCGGCAAATTCGGCGCCGGTCAGACCGGCATGCAGCGCGGCCTGCGCGACCTGAGCCAGGGTGGCCCCGGCTTCGGCCCGGATGTGGTTGCCTTCGACCCGCACGCCGTTGATGCCGCAGGTGCACAGCACAATGCCTTCGACCCCGGCGTCGCTGACGAGCAGGTTGGAGCCGCGTCCCACGACGGTCAGCGGCGCGCCCGTGGCGCGTGCGGCGGTGAACACTGTCAAAAACGCGCCCAGACTGCGCGGCTGCACAAAAATCTCGGCTGGGCCTCCAATTTGAAAAGTTGTATGCTTTTTCATCGGTTCGCCTTCGATCAGGCCGATTTCCGCGCGGACCGGTGTGATTTTTTCATAAAACGTACGATAATCCATGTTGTAGTTCCTCCATCAAACAACTCTATCGCATGTTATAGTATACCATATCTCGGCGCATCCGTACACCATTTTCAAAAATATGAAAAAGCCATCCCGCCCGGCAGGATGGCTTTTGTCCACTGGCTGTCAGCTCAGCCAGACTTCTTCACTTTCGTGCGTTTTGGCGCGGCGCATCAGTGCGGTAATGCCTTCCCGCACATCGCCGCCCTCGTACAGCACATGGTACATCGCTTCCACGATCGGCATATTGACGCCCATCTTTTTGGCCAGCATATATCCGGCTTCGGTCGCGTAATACCCTTCGACCACGGCGCCGACTTCTTCCATGGCTTCCTTAGCCGTTTTGCCCTGGCCGATGAGGATGCCCGCGCGGCGGTTGCGCGAGTGCATCGAGCAGCAGGTGACGATCAGGTCGCCCACGCCGGACAGCCCGGCAAAGGTATCCTGCCGCGCGCCCAGGGTCACGCCCAGGCGGGCGATCTCGGTCAGGCCGCGGGTCATAAACGCAGCCTTGGAGTTATCTCCGAGCCCCAAACCATCCGAAATACCGGCGCCCAAGGCGATGATGTTCTTAAACGCACCGCCGAGTTCTGCCCCGACGATGTCGGGCGAGGTGTACACGCGGAATACATCGCTCATGAACACATCCTGGGTCAGTTCGGCTGCCTGCCGGCTGGCCGAGGCGGCCACAATGGCGGTCGGCACGCCGCGCGAAACTTCCTCGGCATGGGTCGGGCCGGTGAGTGCGACGACCGGATTCTTGCCATGCAGCGCCCGGTCGATGGTCTCGGAAAAACGGCAATAGCCATGCTTGGCGTCCAGGCCCTTGCCTACATTGACCACCGGGATGCCTTCGGGCAGCACGGCGGCCAGGCTTTCGGCCGTGGATGCCACCGCAAAGCTCGGTACTGCCATGATGACCATTTCTGCATCTTGCACACCCGTCATCTCGTTGGTGATCTCGATTTCTTCTGGGATCTTCACACCGGGCAGCAACTTCTCATTGGCGCGCTCACGCTGCAAACGCTCGCACTCTTCCTTAAAGAAGGTCCACATGGTGACCTTGTGCCCATTGTTGTGCAGCAAAATCGCCAGGGCTGAACCCCAGCCGCCGCTGCCAAGAACAAAGATTTTCATGATTTATACCCTCATTTCTTTTCCGCGTCCTGTTCGATCTGCGGTTTGGAGTGGAAGGAAAACCGGTTTTCTTTGCCGGTCAGGATGCGCTTGATATTGGAGCGGTGCATGAAGATGACCGCTGCCGACATGCAGGCGGATACGACGGTCAGCCGCACGTCGTGATGGAAAATCTGCATGGTGATCGGAAAGCTGATGGCCCCCAGAATGGAGCCGAGCGACACCCAGCGGGTCAGCCCCACGGCGATCACAAAGAGGACAAACGCCACCAGAAAGATGCGCCAGTCCAAAAAGACCAGCATGGTCGCGCCGACGAGCACGCCCTTGCCGCCGCGAAAACCAAAGTACACCGGAAACACATGGCCCAGGATGACAAAGATCCCTGCCACCAGTTTGCCCATCATGCCGGCGAGCATACCGCCCACGGCCAGCGCAACCGCAGCTTTGCCGATGTCGCCCACCAGCACCAGCAGCGTTTTGCCCGCGCCCATGGTGCGGTAGGAATTGGTCAATCCGGCGTTGCCGCTGCCATAGGTGCGGATGTCCTTGCCGAGCGTCAGCTTACAGATGATGATGGCAAAGCTCAGCGAACCGAGCAGATAGGCGATGGCTGCGATGATGCAAAAATGAGATACCCCCATAGCTGTCCTCCTCTGATTCGGTTATTCTTTATCCCCGCGCTGGCGCACAACGATGCGCACCGGCGTACCGGTCAGGCCAAAGACCTCCCGGATCTGATTTTCGAGATAGCGCTGATAGGAGAAATGGAACAGCCGCGCATCGTTGCAGAAAAAGACGAACGTCGGCGGGGTCACACCAGCCTGGGTGACATAATAGATCTTCAGGCGGCGGCCCTTGTCGGTGGGCGGCTGGACGCGCGCGGTCGCCTCGGCCAGAATCGAGTTGAGCTGGCCGGTCGGGATGCGCTTATGGTTCTGCTCGTAGACTTCGGCGATCAGGCCGTAGAGCTTATCCACCCGCTGGCCGGTCAGCGCCGAGATGAACAGCACGGGCGCATAGGGCATATAGGCCAGGCCTTCGCGCACGCGCAGGGTGTATTCCTTCATCGTGCTGCCGTCCTTTTCGACCAGGTCCCATTTGTTGACCACCACGATGCAGGCCTTGCCCGCGTTGTGCGCTTCGCCCGCGACCTTGGTGTCCTGTTCGGTCACGCCTTCGGTCGCGTCGATCATGATGACGCACACATCGGCGCGCTCGACCGCCATAAGCGAACGCATGACCGAGAATTTTTCGATTTTTTCCTCGACCTTGGACTTCTTGCGGATGCCCGCGGTGTCGATGAAGGTGAACTTGCCGTGGGCGTTGTCCACATCGGCGTCCACACTGTCGCGCGTGGTGCCCGCGACGTTGGACACGATCACGCGCTCTTCGCCCAGCACCTTATTCAAAAGGCTGGACTTGCCCACATTGGGCTTGCCGATGAGTGCGACCCGGATGCGGCCTTCCTCCTCGCCATCCCCCTCTTCGGGCGGGAAGTGTTCATACACCGCGTCCAGCAGGTCGCCGGTACCGTAGCCGTGCAGGGCCGAAATGCCGAACGGGTCGCCCAGCCCCAGGTTATAAAACTCAAAGATGCCCGGGTCGGGTGCGCCCGGCTTGTCGCACTTGTTGACTGCCAGCACAATCGGCTTGCCCGAGCGCTGGAGCATGGAGGCGACTTCCTCGTCGGCCGCGGTCACACCGGTCTTGAGGTCGGTGATGAACACGATCACATCCGCGTGATGGATGGCCGCTTCGGCCTGGTAACGCATGAATTTTAAGATTTCGTTATCGTTTCGCGGCTCGATGCCGCCGGTATCGATGACCGAAAAGGTCCGGCCGCGCCATTCGCTGTCTGCATACAGGCGATCGCGCGTCACGCCCGGCGTGTCCTCGACAATGGACAGGCGCTTGCCGGCCAGACGGTTAAAAAGCTGCGACTTGCCGACATTCGGACGGCCGACAATCGCAACCGTAGGTTTCGACATGAGGGAAACCTCCTTATTCTTCAAAAATCTTGGCCAGCAGGTCGGCGCCGTCGATCTCGACCGGCACCACCGGCACTCCGATACGCGCGCTGACCTCGGCGGGCGTCAGGTCGTCCAAAAAGACATCGCCGCCGTCGCGCAGCATATTGGCCGAAATGAGCACCCGTTCGCCCAAATCCCGGCCTTCCAGTTGGGCGGCCAGGTCCTGGCCGGTGATGAGGCCAGCCACCGAAACGCCATGCCCAAAGAAGTCGTTGCGGATCTCCACAACTTTTCCGTCTAAATTATCGCACACCTGTCCGGCCTCGTCAATTAGTTTTGCCAAACTCGGACCGGCTGCCGTGCCGGTGGCGATGGTGAACGACCGCGCCGTGCGGCCCGCATAATCGGGCAGCGCCAGCCGGAACTCCTCCATAAACAGGGGCAGCATGCCGATGCCGTTTTCAAACTGGGTGAAATCCTCGTAATAATCGGCATCGGGCAGCGGCCGGCCGGCCTTGAGGTACAGTTCGTCCCCGCCCCAGGCCAGGCGCGTGCCATGCTTTGTAAGGCACTCGGCCGCAAAGGCTTCCACGATGTCCAGGATACGCCCCGCGCCCTCGACCGACGTGGGTTTGAGCGGATACAGTCCTTCGCGGTGGCGGGTCATGCCGAACGGCACGACCGAAATGCTGTTTACCGCCGGGAACAGGGCTTCCAGGTCGCGCAGCGACCGGACGAGCTCCTCCCCGTCGTTGAGACCCTCGCACACGACCAGCTGGCAGTTCATCGTAATGCCTGCCTCAGCAAAGCGCGGCAGCAGTTTCAGCGCTTCGCCCGCGCGCGGGTTGCGCAGCATCTGGACGCGCAATTCGGGATTGGTCGTCTGCACCGAAATGTTGATGGGCGAGATGTGCATGCGCAAAATGCGCTGCACGTCCTCCTCAGACAGGTTGGTCATCGAGATATAGTTGCCCATCAAAAAGGACAGGCGTGCATCGTCGTCCTTGACATACAGTGTATCACGCATACCGCGGGGAAGCTGGTCGATAAAGCAAAAGACACATTTGTTGGAGCACCGCTTCATTTTATCCATCAGGTAGTGCTCAAAATTCAGGCCCAGCGGTTCGCCTTCGGCCTTGCGCACCCGGACCTCCCGCGTCTGTCCGGCCGCATCCTGCACCAGCAGCGTCACGCGGCTGTCATAGCTGTAAAATTTCAGGTCGAGCACGTCCCGGATGGGCGCGCCGTCGATCTTGAGCAGCGTTTCCCCGGCCTGGACACCGGCGCGCGCGCAGGGCGAACCCGGGTCGACCGATACGATTTTGGACGCCATGCCGTCCCTCCTTTCCCAAAAGTCCACACATGAAAATAGGGAAAGCCGGAGCTTCCCCTATCCTTCATTTCGATTTGATTACGCCTCAGTCTTGACAACCTCACGGCCGTTGTAGTAGCCGCAAGCCTTGCACATTCTGTGGCCCAGCTTGAACTCACCGCAGTTCGGGCACTTGGTCATGCCGGGGAGCGAAAGCTTCCAGTGGGAGTTACGTCTCTTATCACGTCTTGCTTTGGACGTTTTTCTCTTAGGTACTGCCATGTGGTAACACCTCCTACCTCTATGTTCTGTTTATTTGCAACCTAGTTTGGATCCTTCTTGTCCCCCAAAAGGGCGGCAAGCGCCGCCAGGCGTGGATCCACCTGCTTGGACTCGCACGTGCATGCGGTCACATTGCGGTCCGCACCGCAAACCGGGCAAAGCCCTTTGCAGTCCTCCTTGCAGAGATAGGTCATGCGCACCTGTAACAACAACTCGGGGATGAGCACATCCTCGACTTCCACCGTGTCCTCGGTCAGAAGGAAAACTTCGTCCTCCTCTTCTCCTTCGCGGGAAAGCACAGTCTCGACCTGCGCTTCGAGCGGCACATCGAGCGGTTTCAAGCAGCGCGCGCAATGGGTGGAATACACCGCCTGCACGCCAGCCGTCAACTTGAGCACGCCCAAATGGTTGACGATCTCGCCTTCGTATTGCACTGGCTGCTGGAACGGATATTCACCGTACACCGCTTCGGCCGACAGATCAGCCTGGCCGGCAAACGGGATTTTGCTTCCATACACGCCGCTGAGTTTTTTTAGATCAATCCTCATACCTACCTCACATGGTACATCTGATAGTATACTATACTCAAATTGGGTTTGTCAACAAAAATACGCACGAAAAGCATATTTTCTTTTTGCCTTCGCTGCGTTATACTAAAAGGGAACAACAAAACGGAGGAGTTTCCTTGAAAGAATACATCATTTCCAAAAACGACAGCGGCCAGCGCCTGAATAAATTCCTGGAAAAGGCTGTCCCCCTGCTCCCGCCCGGGCTGATGCACAAATATTTCCGGTTAAAGCGCATCAAAGTCAACGGCAAACGCTCGGAGCCGGCTTACCGCCTGGTCGAAGGCGACCTGATACAATTATACATCAACGATGAATTTTTTGAAACCCCTTCCGAACAAGAAGCCTATCAAAAAATTCAGACGCCGCGCCTGTCCATCGTCTACGAGGACGAGCACATCCTGCTGGCCGACAAAAAGCCCGGCATGGTCGTCCACGCCGACGAGCAGGGCGATACCGATACGCTCATCGCCCATATCCAGGCGTACCTCTACCAGACGGGCCAGTGGAACCCGGCCGACGCTCTGTCCTTCACCCCGGCGCTGTGCAACCGCATCGACCGCAACACGGGCGGCATCGTCATCGCGGCCAAGACCGCCGAAGCCCTGCGGGTGATGAACGACAAAATCAAGCAGCACGAACTGACCAAGCGGTATCTGTGCGTCGTACACGGCACCCCTGCCCCGCGCAAGGGCCTGATCGAAAACTATCTGCGGCGCGACGAAAAGCGCAAACAGGTGCAGCTTTTCGACCATCCCGCGCCGGGCGCCAAGATCGCCAAGACGGTCTATCGCACCCTGGCCAGCCGGGATGGGCTGTCGCTCGTCGAGTGTACGCTGCTGACCGGCCGCACCCATCAAATCCGCGCCCACATGGCGTCTCTGGGCTGCCCGCTGCTCGGCGACGGCAAATATGGCCGCAATGAGCAGAACAAGCGCTACCGCGAAACCGGCCAGCTGCTGTATTCGTACGCGCTGACCTTCCAGTTTCAGTCGGACGCCGGAGCGCTCGCGTATCTGAACGGCCGGACGTTCACGGTGCAAAACATTCCGTTTGTGCAAAAGTATTTCCCGGATTGGAAATGCAAACCGGAATCCCTCTAAAAGAAGCATCTTTTCCGCTCTATGCACCCTTTTGCAATACTTTTTCTGCTACATTCTTGGATATCTGTCATATTCCCGTTAAGGATTGCTTTGTGTATTGACTCCCTCCCTGGGGCGCGTTAAAATGAGAAAAACAGAGCAAATTTTCTCTGTATTGTAAATTATTTTCGGTCAAGGAGGGGTGTTATGAAAAAGGCATTGGTTCTGATGGTCCTGGCGATCTCTGCAATGGGATTGCTCACAGCCTGCGGGTCCAGCAGCAGTGACACCGGAGGTCTGCGCGGCGTCACCGAAGAAGAATATGAAGAGGCTCGCCAGGCTGTCATCGACGCCGACCGTGAATGGCGGGATGAAAATTTGTTCTAAGCAACGGTCCATGAATTTCTTGTGCGCAACCACGATATCAAAGTCCAGCTAAGAAATGTCAAGAGGTGATATAAAAAAAGTTAAAGTTCTTACAGCCGCGAAAAAAGGGTAACCTTAACAGACCATCCCGATATATTGGATTGGCCGCAAACTAAATATTGAGAGTGCCGTGCTGATTATGCGGCTTTGCGTATCTTGTCTGGATGCTCTGCGGCAAAACGCCTGCAGTGTTCCTCCGGAGGGATGACCTCGAAGGGTTTGTTATCCCGGAGCATGGCAAAGATGATGTTGCAGATCTTATGCATGACAGCGCCCATTGCTACCGGCTTTTTCTTGCCGGAACACTTCCGGGCGTAATAGTCGTAAACTACAGGATTCACAGGCGTACCGCTCCTCTTATCAACCTTTACGTTATTGAGCGCAGCCATGTGAAGGACACGTCTGGCAAGGCTGGAGCCACGTTTGGACATATGGACTTTATCGCCATTGAGTTTCCCAGACTGTTTTACCGCAGGGTCAAGCCCAAAGTAAGCGTAAAGCTTTTTCGGGGAAGAAAAAAGTTTAAAATCGCCCATCTCCGCGATCAGGACGACTGCGCTTAAGAAACCGATCCCGCGCAGGGACTGCAGAAGACAGATCTGGTCATAGACCAAAGTATCCTGCAGCCGGTCTACCGTCTCGTGGAGCGCCTTCAGGAGTGCGTCCAGATGCTTCTGGTATTCCTGGTAAGTATCAATATAAAGGCGGATGCGGACAGCATTGCTGGGAAGCGCCCTTCCGAAAACAGCAGCGTCCTGTGCGGCAGCAATGATGGCGTTATACTTACGCAAAGCATAAGCTTCGCCAAAACGTGCCGTACTGCGGATGATCTCCACGATATCGTCTTTAGAAGCGGCAAGCATGTCCTTAGCAAGAGGATAAGCGCTCAGCAGCTTTAAGGAAGACTGTGTGGTGATTTTGCTGAAGACTTTCGCATAAGCGGGGAAAGACACTTTCAGTTCGGCAGTGAGCTTCAGGGCAACGGCAGACTGGAGGTCTTTGAAATAATAATAATCACGGACCAGGTTTCTCAGATCGACAACGGAATTATCGGGGATGATGGAAGTCTTGAGAGAAACGTTCAGGCCAACAAGGGCAGCCTTTTTCGAGTCGAATTTATCATTATGCAGTTTCCTTATGTTGATATTTGTGCTATTCTTAGTGATGATAGGATTAATGACTGAGCAGTCAAACCCCTTATCACGAAGGAAGCACAGGAGCGGGATGTGGTAGATCCCGGTAGACTCAAGGAAGCAGCGGCTTTTGAGAGAATACGTCTCTTGCGCTTCCTTTATTTTTGCGACAGCCAGGTCTCTGGAGCCTGGATCCGAATGGACGATTTTAAAGGGCTTCCCGGTAAAAGAACCGTTAGGGAGGGCGATAGACATCCAGGTAAAATCAGCGCCGACATCAAGGCCGACAGAGAGGTGAGAAGAAACGCTGTCAATAAGTGCAAGTAATCTTTTGTAATGCATAGAAAATATCCTTTCCGGCAGGCATCCATTTCCAAAAGGCGGATACACAACCTAGCGGCTTATACAGGTATAGCCTGAGGCTTCCCAACCAGCCAAACCATAAATCACCACCGAATGGACAGACAGACTTTCTAAGAGGTTTTCCCGGCGGGAGGCCGGGTCCCAAGGAGGAAACGTCAATTGCCCTGCCTCAGTGATTATACCTCATGATCTGATCTGGTGCATCATGGAAGCCTCAGACACGGTAAGGAAACAATAACTTCTGATGGAGAGGGAATCCCTCCTTCAGTTATTCATTTAGACTTTGTAACTATTAAACCGTAGTCATTATTGACTACACCATTATTATACTAGGAGGAAAAGTTATGAGTTTCACACCCAAGTATCTGTTGGAAGCCCGCTCGTTTATGTCCGGTTCTGCGGGGGAAAAAGCAAGGGCAGAACTAAAAGCCCGGGAAGCGACCAAGACCATCGTGAAAAATGCGGCGGTCGGTGGAGTCGTGGCCGGCCCGGCAGGGGCGGTTGTCGGCGCACTGGTCGGCAAGGCCAAACATGACATCAAAAACAAGTAATTTCATAAGCGCAAAAAATCCCCCGGCTGCGGCCGGGGGATTTTTGTTCTTACAGGATCTTTTCTTCGTCCTTAACGTCCTTCATCGACAGGTTGATGCGGCCCTTGTCATCGATTTCCATGACCTTGACCCAAACCATGTCGCCGACCTTGACAGCATCCTCAACCTTTTCTACACGGTGGTTGGCCATCTTGGAGATGTGAACCATACCATCCTTGTTGTTGGTCAGGTTAACGAATGCGCCGAAGTTCATCAGACGAACAACCTTGCCATAGTAGATTTCGCCGACTTCCGGCTCCTTAACGATGGCTTCGATCATCTGCTTGGCAACCGCAGCATCCGATGCCTTGACGGCCGCAATGGTGATGACGCCGTCGTCGTTGATGTCGATCTGTGCACCCGATTCGGCAACGATCTTCTGAATGACGCTGCCGCCCTTGCCGATGACTTCACGGATCTTGTCCGGGTCGATCTGCATGGTGGTCATCTTGGGCGCCCAGTCGGATACGTCCGCGCGCGGCTCGGCGATCGCCTTGAGCATGATCTCGTCCAGAATGCCATAACGGGCAACGCGGCACTTCTCAAACGCCTGCTTGATGATGTTCGGGGTCAGGCCGTCGACCTTGATGTCCACCTGGATAGCGGTGATGCCCTTCTTGGTACCAGCGACCTTAAAGTCCATATCGCCGTAGAAGTCCTCGACGCCCTGGATGTCGGTAAAGGTGGTTTCCTGGCCGCCGTCGGTAATCAGGCCGCAAGAGATACCAGCAACCGGTGCCTTGATCGGCACGCCAGCATCCATCAGGGCCAGAGTCGAACCGCAGACAGAGCCCTGCGAGGTCGAGCCGTTGGACGAAATAACTTCCGAAACCAGACGCAGCGCGTACGGGAATTCCTCGACGCTCGGGATGACCGGCAGCAGCGCACGTTCTGCCAGCGCACCATGGCCGATCTCACGACGGCCGGGGCTGCGGGACGGGCGGGTTTCGCCGACCGAGAAGGACGGGAAGTTATAATGATGGATATAACGCTTTTCCTTTTCTTCAAAGATGGTGTCGAGCTCCTGCGCATCGCCCAGGGTGCCCAGGGTACACAGAGTCAGTACCTGCGTCTGGCCACGGGTGAACATACCCGAACCGTGTACGCGCGGCAGGATGCCAACTTCGGCAGCCAGCGGACGGACTTCTTCCATGCCGCGGCCATCGACGCGCTTGCCATTGGCCAGCCAGCGGCGAACGATCTTCTTCTGCAGCTTGTCTACGCACTCGGCCAGATTGGCGCCGTGCTCTTCCAGATACGCTTCGTCCAGGGTTTCCTGGAAGGCGTCGACGATCTCGCGCACGCCCGCGTCGCGAACGGTCTTGTCGTCGGTGTCCATCGCCATTTCGAATTTGTCGTTGCACTCTGCCTCGAGCTTGTCGAACAGGTCGTGGTCGATGTCGTGATGCTCATATTCGAACTTCGGCTTGCCGATCTCATCCTTGATGCTCTGGATGAAGGCACAAACCTTCTTGATTTCCTCATGGGCTTCCATGAGGGCGTTGAACATGTCGTCCTCGGGCACTTCCTTGGCGCCGGCTTCGATCATGACGATTTTATCCTTGGTCGCGCACAGGGTCACGTCCATTTCGCTGACCTTGCGCTGCTCGCTGGTCGGGTTGATAACGACCTTGCCGTCTACGATGCCGACCTGGCAGCCGCCAACGACGTAGTCGAACGGAATGTCCGAAATGGAAACCGCGATGGACGCGCCCAGCAGAGCGACGACCTCGGGCGAGTTGTCATAGTCGTTCTCGAGCACCGTGCAGACGATGGAAACGTCGTTGCGGAGGTCCTTCGGGAACAGCGGACGCATCGGGCGGTCGATCTGGCGGGATGCCAGGATGGCCTTTTCGCTCGGACGGCCCTCACGGCGCATGAACGAACCCGGGATGCGGCCAACCGCATACAGGCGCTCTTCAAAGTCGACCGAGAGCGGGAAGAAATCGATGCCGTCGCGCGGCTTGGCCGACGCGGTCGCGGTGACGAGCACAGCGGTCTCGCCGTAGCGTACCAGGCACGAGCCATTGGCGAGCTGTGCCATTTTGCCGGTTTCAACGGTCAGCTTCCGGCCTGCAAAGGTGGTTTCAAACACGCGGTAGTTTTTGAAATCAAAATGGTTGATATTGCTCATAACTGCCTCCTATTTGTGTTTTCATGGCCCGGTGTCCCGGGCGGGCGGAACGGAAAACCGACAGTTTTTAGCACTTGAAGCGCAGGCCGTCGGATACGGCTTGTCCTTCAACTGCTAATAACTGCGGATCCCGCGTTTGCGTGAAGCTGGATTACAAAGCGGAAAAGGGGGGCGGAGCCCCCCTTCCAAAAATTACTTACGGATACCCAGCTTCTTGATGAGCTCACGGTAACGGTTGATGTCCTTGCGCTGCAGGTATGCGAGCATGCTGCGGCGCTGGCCGACCATCTTCAGCAGGCCACGACGGGAGTGATTGTCCTTCGGATGCTGCTTCAGGTGCTCAGTCAGCTCCTGGATGCGAGCGGTCAGGATTGCAACCTGTACCTCCGGCGAACCGGTATCAGTTTCGTGCGTACGATTTGCCTCGATGACCGAGGTCTTGACTTCCTTACGGATCATGGGAAATTCACCTCATAAAAAATTTTTCAGTCCCCGCATGCTGCGTAAAAGGCTGGTGATGTGGCGCGCTGAACGTGCCGTGTCCCCTCAAACGAAACATGGGGCAAAACTAATAGTAGTTTACCACGGACTTTGCCGTTTGTAAAGTTTTTTTTGGAAACTCTTGCGCATGAATTTCTCCCTGCAAAGTATAGTTTGGCAATGTGCTGATTTGTTTACAGTCTATTCACAAAAATTTTATGAAACTTTCATATTGCAGGATTCGACGGCAATGGAGTATAATTTTTATCACAATGTGACACGTTTGGTGTCCAGAAAGATACGTTTTTTGTGAATAACGCGGCGGGGCTGTGCAATAGTGTGGCCTGATGCCGCGTTTTTTCATCTTCATTTTGCAAGTTTTCCTGCAGCCCATCCGGGCTGCTTTTCTTATTTGCGGCGTGTCTCCCGCCCAAAAGCGTATTCCCGCTCGGCGGCCGGCTGCTCCCGCCGCTGGCGCTGCTGCCGCGCGCGGGCCAACCGATTGGTCACAGCCATGCGCGCCACGCACGACAAAAAGACCAGGATCGTGGCACCCAGTGCCAGGCCCAGCCAATAGATCTCGGTAATAAAGTGCGACGTCAGCTTGGCTGCCGCATATTCCAGCCCATAGAGCGGACGCACCAAAATATCCAGCCAGGCGATCCATGCCGCCCCTGGAATTTCATTCAGTTCGATAAACATCAGGGCACACACGGCACCGGCGACCGAACGCACGAACACCCCGATGCCATAAATGGCTTGCAGCGTCAACAGGGTACGCACGCGGGCAAAATTCCCGATCGCCGTCACCAGCAGCAAAACGACCACATATACACTGGATGCAATACATTGTCCGCGGCTGGGTCCCTCCGACCAGCGCCCCAGATAGGTGGAAACCAACACCGCACAGGCAATCCAGGCAGACACTCCCCCTGTCAGCCAGACCGCCCAGGTCAGACGTTCCTCTGTCATGCTCCGTTTCCCCATGTATCTTCCTCTTTTCTCTCTCACAAGAAAAAGGGGCGCGATCTTTACAAGCGCGCCCCTCTCCGTGTATCCTGCCGCTTATTGAACGATCTCTTTCGCCGCAGCCGCCAAAGCTTCCACCTTGGCGTCAGCGGACGCCTTGTCCTCTGCCTTTGCCATAATATAGACTTTGACCTTGGGTTCGGTACCCGACGGACGGATGATAAAGGTCGTGCCGCCTTCCAGTTCATAGTATAGCACGTTCTGACCCTTCATTTCCAGTGTTTCCGTGGTGCCGTCTGCCGTGCACGTACGGGTACCCGGCTGATAATCGCGCACATATTCGACCTTATGGCCGGCAACCTGTGCCAGCGGCCGTACGCGCAGTTCGGTCATCAGTTCCTTCATGCGCTCCAGGCCGGAAACGCCCGGCATGGTGATCGAAATGGTCTGCTCGGAATAGAAGCCGTATTTTTCATACATAGTCTGCATGGCATCATACAGCGTCATGCCCTTGGTACGGTAGTAGGCAGCCATTTCCGCAATCAGCATCGAAGCGGTCACGGCATCCTTATCGCGTGCGTAATCGCCGGCCAGATAGCCATACGATTCTTCAAACGCAAACAGATATTCGTGCGAGCCCGAGGTTTCCAGCTGCTTGATCTTCTCGGCCAGGAATTTAAAGCCGGTAAAGGTGTCAAAGCAGTCGACGCCGTTCTTTTCGGCCACGGCGCGCGCCATCTCGGTCGTAACGATGGACTTGAGCAGCGCCGGATGCTCGGGCATGGTGCCGGTCAGCTTCTTGGCTGTAATGACATAGTCGCTCAGGAGAACGCCCACCTGGTTGCCGGACAGCGTGATGTAGTCGCCCGTCTTGTCACGCAGGACGATGCCGGTGCGGTCGGCATCCGGGTCGGTGCCGATGATGAGGTCAACGTCATGCTCCTTGGCCATGGCGATAGCCAGGTTGAAGCCTTCCTTATTTTCCGGGTTCGGGCTCTTGACGGTCGGAAAATCACCGTCGATCACCATCTGTTCGGGCACGCACAGGATGTGCTTATAGCCGATGCGCTTTAAGATTTCGGGCACCAGACGATAGCCTGCGCCATGGAACGGCGTATAGATGAGCTTAAACTCGTCGGCCACCTGTTTGACGCAGTCGGGATTGATCGCAACCGCCAGCACCTGCTTGAGATATGCTTCGTCGGTCTGCCAGTCCATCATCTGCACCAGACCGTCGGCCTTAGCCTTATCGAAGTCCATGGTCTTGATGTCGCGGAACAGATCGAGCGCATCCATCTCCTTGGCGACCACGTCGGCTTCCTTGGGCGGAAGCTGCGCGCCGTCTTCCCAGTAGACCTTATAGCCGTTGTATTCCTTGGGGTTGTGAGAGGCGGTGATGTTGATGCCCGCAATGGTACCATAATACCGAATGGCAAAGGACAGTTCGGGCGTGGGACGCAGTTCATCGTACAGCTTGACCTGAATGCCGTTGGCCGCCAGGATGCAGGCAGCCAGATGGGCAAACTCGGGCGAATAGTGACGCGAATCATAGGCGATCGCCACGCCGCGCCGCATGGCATCTTCGCCATTTTCGCGGATGAGGTTAGCCAGGCCCTGCGTTGCCGCGCCGACCGTAAAGCGGTTCATGCGGTACAGGCCCGTGCCCAGGATGCCGCGCAGTCCGGCTGTGCCAAACGAAAGCGGTGCAAAGAAGCGGTCGCGGATGGCTTCTTCATCTCCTTCGATGGCCTGCAGCTCGGCGCGTTCGTCTGCGCTCAGAGCATCAGAATCCAACCAGCGCTTATATTCGGACATAAAATCCATCTTTTGATCACCTCATGATTATTTTTGTGTAGATACCTTAGAAACATTATACAATATTTTCTGTATATTTGGAAGCCTTTTTTACAAAACAGCACAACGATTATCTAATTTTTACCAACTTTTCACACAATTTTACCCCAAAACCCTGCCAAAATCAAAGCGACAGGCCGAAATTCGGTCTGTCGCTCTGGAAAAAATTTATAACGAACGATAAATATCCGGGCAGGTTTCCAGCGAAACCGGCTCGATTTGCCCCGATTTTTGCGCGCGAAGCAGCGCATCGGCGGTCACGGCAGCCGCATAACCGTCCCAGCTGGACGGTCCGCGCAGATGCCCGGCTTGCAGGTCCTCCACCCACTCTTGCAATTCCAAATCATACGCATCCAAAAAGCGCAGCACCCAGTCGGTTTCCAGGGCGGTGTACCGTTTGGCCTCGGCGCGCACGAGCAGCCCAGACGGGTCGGGCATACGCAGCACCCCATTTTCGCAGACCACTTCGCACTGGATGTCATAACCATACCGGCAGTTGACCGATACTTCCAAATCGATGCACACGCCGCCCCTGGTCTGGAACATCATAATTTGTGGGTCGCGCAGTACGCTGGCATCGGCATTGGCCGTCTGCCGCGGGAAGCGCACTTGCACGGTTTCGTAGTCCTCGCCCAGCAGCCAGCGGGTGACGTCGATCTCGTGGATGGCGGTCTGCGTGACCGACATCTCGGTAGTAAAGTGTCCATGGGGCGCGATATTGCGGTGGGCACAATGAATCATGAGCGGCTTGCCCCAGGTGCCACTTTCGACCGCCTGTTTGAGCTGTCGGTATCCGCGGTCATACCGGCGCATGAACCCGACCTGAACCATCCGCTTGCCGCATGCGACTTCGGCCTGCACGATCCGGCGGCAGCCCGCCGCCGTAATGGCCAGCGGCTTTTCACAGAACACCGGCTTTCCGGCTTCCAGTGCCCAGAGCACCTGTTCCTCGTGCCGCTCGCTGGGCGAAGCCAAAATGACGGCATCCACATCCTCGGCCCGGAGCAGGCTCTGCACATCCGGCTCGACCCGCGCGCCGCAAAGGGCGGCCACCCGCTCTGCCGGTCCGCGGCTGCGGGACGCAACCGCCGTGACCCGTGCGCCGGAGATCTTCTCTGTGATGCGGCGCACATGATCTTCCCCGATCTGCCCTGCGCCGACCATACCGATGCGAATTTCCATGGTCGTTCCTCCTGCTCATGTGAATTTTCATATTTTTAATCTTGAATCTTTCGAAAAATCAATAGGATATTTTCAAGTTTATTATAATGATTTTCCACAATTCTTTCATATATTTTCCTGCGATTTTTCAAGATAAATCATACCATTCTTGCGATTGTGCAAAAAGAACGGGCGAGCCTTCTTGGCTCGCCCTTTGGCGATGGACTTTTATTTGCCAGCGCACAGCAAAAATACCGTTTCCCCGGCCAGCATCATAGTATAACTGCCCAGGGTGCGGCCGCGCGTCAGCAAAAGCTGGCTGACCGACTGGTTTTTAAAGTGCAGCGCGGTCAGCGCCAGCTGGGTCTGGCTCAGCCGTTCCAGGCTGTCGGCGGCGACGACCACCCGCACATGGGAATTTTTCTCCTTGAGCGCCGCCAGCGTTTCATGGATGTCGGCCACGCCGGTGCCGACAAACGCGGCGTCCGGTGCGGGCGCAGACTGGATGACGTCCTTCCACTTGCCCGGCGCCGGGCACAGGTTCCAGCCGCCGAGCGCTTCGCGGTTGCGCACCAGCAGCGACATTTTGTCTTCGTTTTCTTCAAACGCATACACGCGGCCTTCACAGGCTTTGCGCGCCAGTTCCAGACCTACCGCACCGTTCCCGGCTGCCATGTCATAGACGGTCTCGTCGGGCTTTACGCGCAGCAGATTGGCCGCATTCCAGCGCACTTCCTGCCGCAGCATGCCGTCCATGCCGACCAGATCGGTGTCGAAGATCGGACGGTTCGGGTCGGCCGGCGCCTGCTGGAACAGCAGCAAAAGCGCCGGAGCGGCGAATTTTTTGTTGCGCAAAAGCTGCGCGGTCTGATCGACAATATGCTCGCGGCCGGTACCCAGCCGGGTGCCGACGACCACGCGTAGCCGTCCCAGTCCGGCAGCGCACAGCTGGGTGCAGACCGCGGCTGGGGTGTGGTTGCCTTCGAGCAGAAGGCAAACTTTACTATGGTAAGACAAGGCGGCGAGCAAATCCTGTTTGCCGCTCTCCATCCAAAACACATCGTCATAGCTTTCGCCGATCTGGGCGCATAAATATTGCAGGCTGCTCATGCCGGGATAGACTTCGACCGAACCATGCGGCTCCAAAACCTTGCGCATGGCGTCCAGCCGGGCATAAAATCCAGCATCTCCGGACACTAAAATGGCAATCTGTTCGCTGGTGGATTCGGCCGCCCGCTCGGCAAGATCGGCCGCCGGACACAGTTTCCAATCCTTGCGCAGCGCAGCGAGCGCACCCGCCGTCCGCCCAGTGGCATAGGCTTCCTGAGCCTTGATGATGACCTCCTGGGCCCGGCCGGTCAGCAGACCGGACTGGCCGGGGCCTGCGCCGATGATGGAAAATGTTCGGCTCATGTTGCGATTCCTCCTCTATAAAAGCGCGGCATATCCGCGGAAAAAATTGAATTCAGTGGTTTTAGTATAGCAAAAATTGTCGGACAAGTAAACCTCCCTTTTCCTCCGGCCACGCAAAAAGGAGGAGCCAAACAGCTCCTCCTTTCGGTTATTCTGCCTTGCGGTACAGCACCAGCGATTCATATGGCCGCAGATGCAGCTTGCTTCCAATCGACGGGTCGGCGTAGTTGGACAGCAGGCAGGTAAAGCCGGTCAGGTCGACCGGGCATGCCCACTCGGCCGGTTTGCGGTAAAAATTGTTGATGACCACCAGCTGTTCGCCCTTCCACTGACGCATATAGGCCAGGATGGTCGGGTTTTCGGCGTCCAGCGGCTGAAAATCGCCATAGGCGATCACATCATACTGCTTGCGCAGCGCAATCAGCTTCTGATAATGGGCAAAGATCGAATCCGGGTCGTCCACCTGGGACGCGGCGTTGATTTTGGTGTGGTTGGGGGTAATTTCAATCCACGGCGTGCCTTGGGTGAAACCAGCCTTCTCGGTGCCGTCCCACTGCATCGGGGTGCGGCTGTTGTCGCGCGAATGCACGCGCAGGATGTCATACGCGCTGTCCTCGTGCAGGCCACGGTCGCGCAGGATGTGGAAATGGTTGATGCTCTCCACGTCGCGGTACTGATCGAGCGAGGTAAAGCCCGGATTGGTCATGCCGATCTCTTCGCCCTGGTAGACATACGGCGTGCCGCGCAGGCAGTGGATGACCGTGCCCAGCATCTTGGCCGACGGCGCCCAATATTCGCCCTCGTCACCAAAGCGGGACACCACGCGCGGCTGGTCATGGTTGCACCAGAACACCGCGTTCCAGGCATCGTGCTCGGCCATGCCGGTCTGCCAGGAGAACAGGATGTTTTTCAGTTTCGCAAAGTCGAACGGCACCAGCACCCACTTCTCGTTGCCGACAAAGTCTACCTTCAGGTGATGGAACGAGAATACCATGCTCAGTTCGCCGGTGTCCGCGCCCGCATAGCGGTAGCAGTTTTCCATGGTCGTGCTCGACATTTCGCCAACGGTCACAAATTCGGCGTCCGTGCCAAAGGTGGCCTGGCTCAGTTCGTGCAGGTATTCGTGGACGCGCGGGCCATCGGTGTAGAATCGGCGGCCGTCGCCCTCATAGTCGGACTCATACGAGCCCTTGCTGATGAGGTTCACGACATCAAAGCGGAAGCCCTTGGCGCCGCGGTCCATCCAGAACCGGACCACGTCCCGCAGTTCCTCGCGCACCCGCGGATTTTCCCAGTTGAGGTCAGCCTGGGTGCGGTCGAACAGATGCAGATACCACTTGCCCTTTTCCGGGACGTATTCCCATGCGTTGCCGCCGAATTTGCTTTCCCAGTTGTTCGGGGGCGTGCCGTCCGCACCACCTTCGCGCCAGATGTAGAAATCTTCGTATTCCTTGTCGCCCGCGAGCGCTTTCTGGAACCACTCGTGCTTGGTCGAGGTGTGGTTAAAGACCATGTCCAGCATGATGCGGATGCCGCGCTTGTCGGCCTCGCGGCAAAGCTGCTCAAAATCCTCCATGGTGCCAAAGCGGGGGTCAATCGCGCGATAATCGGCGATGTCATACCCGTTGTCGCGCTGGGGCGATACAAAGAACGGGTTCATCCAGATATAGTCGACGCCCAGCTTTTGCAGATAATCCAGCTTGGCGGTCACGCCACGCAGATCGCCCATGCCGTCGCCATCGGTATCGTAAAAGGATTTGGGATACACCTGATAGACAACGCTCTTACGAAAATCAAACATTCTTTTTCCTCCTTATGCCAGTTCGGCGCAGACCGTCTGGCCGTGCTGGACTTCCAGACCGGTGTGGAAGGTCATATTTTCATGGCCCGCCGGTTCGGTCACAACAAATACGGTGGTTTTGGGATGCCCGGCTGCTGCAATTTTGTCGGGCGAGAAGGTGATGAGCTTGTCGCCCGCCCGGACCTGGTCGCCTTCGCGAACAAACAGGGTAAAGCCATCGCCCTGCATATCGACCGTGTCGATGCCGATGTGAATGAGCAGTTCGGTGCCGTCAGCAAGGGCAAGGCCGCAAGCGTGGCGGCTGTCCTCCATGACGACCGAAACCGTCGCATCCGCCGGGGCATAAATCGTATCGCCGGACGGTTCAAAGGCCATGCCCTGGCCCATCACGCCCTGCGAGAACACCTCGTCGGGCACTTCGGCCAGCGGCAGCGTGCGGCCGTCGCAGATGGCTTTGAGCGAAACGGCTGCCTTTTCGGCCGGAGCCTGAACGGCTGCCGGTGCAGGAGCGGCTTCCACCGCCGGAGCAGGTTCCATCACGCGGTCTTCGCGGGACAGCTTGCGGCTGCCGACAAGAAAGGTCAGAACAAACGGGACAACGATGGCGGTGAGCATTGCGAGCAGGAAGTTGATCCAGTATTCCGGGAAGATGGACAGGATGCCCGGCAGACCGCCGACGCCGATGCTCACGGCGGTGACGCCGGTACCGATCGAGATCATGGCCGCGCAGGCCGAGCCGATCATACCACAGATGAGCGGGAAACCATATTTCATATTGACGCCGAACAGAGCCGGTTCGGTGACGCCGAGATAGCAGGAGATGCACGCCGGGATGTTGACCTGCTGAGCGCGTTCATTGCGCTTTTGCAGGACGGACATAGCGAGTACAGCCGAACCCTGGGCGATGTTGGACAGCGCGATCATCGGCCAGAGGTTGGTGCCGCCGTAGGTATTGACCAGCTGTGAGTCGATGGCATTGGTCATGTGATGCAGGCCGGTCATAACGATCGGTGCATACAGCAGGCCGAACAGAGCGGCAAAAATGAGCTTGAAGTTGGAAGCCAGGCCCATGTTGACGATGTTTGCGATAACGTCGCCGATCTTCCAGCCGATGGGGCCGACGATGGTGTGTGCAATCAGCACCGCCGGAACGAGCGCGCAGAACGGCACCATGACCATGCTGATGACTTCGGGACAGATTTTCTTAAAGAACTTCTCCAGATAGACCAGAACAAAGCCGGCCAAAATCGCGGCGACGACCTGGCCTTGGTAGCCGATCATCTGCACCTGGGCAAAGCCGAAGTCCCAAACCGGGATTTCGCTGGCCGGGGTGGTCGCGACCGAGAAGCCGTTTAACAGCTGCGGGGAGATCAGCGTCAGGCCGAGAACGATACCGAGAATCTGGGTGGTGCCCATTTTCTTGGTGATCGACCAGGTGATGCCGACGGGCAGGAAGTGGAAAATGGCTTCGCCGATCAGCCACAGGAAGCTGTACAGGCCCGCCCAGAACTGGGACACGTCGGCCAGCGACTGGGTGCCGCCGTTCAGCAAATCGACTTCACCGATGATGTTGCGGAAGCCGAGCACCAGACCGCCGCAGATGAGGGCCGGAATAATCGGCGCGAAAATCTCGCCCAGGGCGCCCATGATGCGCTGCAAGGGATTCTGGTTGGTCTTAGCGGCATTCTTGACTGCGTCCTTGCTCACGCCCTCGATGCCAGCATACTTGGTGAATTCCTGATAAAAATTGGCCACGTCGTTGCCGATGATGACTTGGAACTGGCCCGCCTGGGTGAAGGTGCCTTTGACACACGCAATGCTTTCAATCGCTTTTTCGTCCGCGTTTTTCGGGTCGACAAGCACAAAGCGCATGCGCGTCATACAGTGGGATACGGCCTGGATGTTTGCCTTTCCGCCAATGGCGTCCAGCAACTGCCGCACTTCGTTTTGGTATTTTGCCATGGTCAAACCTCCTGCGATTCTCTTTTCTCTTAACTTGTTTAAACAAGTTGTGTACTGTGTTAAGGATACAACTTGCACCCCCAAAATACAAGAAGTGGAATACACAAAAATGACACAACTTTTTTGGGCGAAATGCCTGTTTCCCCAGTGCATAGCAAGGAAATTCCAGCAAGACATTTGGCATTCTTTGCGGTATAATAGATACCGTAATGTCGATTCATCACGAGGTGCACCATGCCCAAAGCAAAATATGAACAACTTTATCAGGTGCTCAAAGAGCGCATCGAGTCCGGCCTCTACCCTGCCCAGGAACTGCTCCCCTCCGAGCATGCGCTGGTGCAGGAATTTTCTTGTTCGCGCAACACGCTGCGCCGCGCCATCGGCGAACTGGTGCGCGTCGGCTATGTGCAGACCATGCAAGGCAAGGGCGTGCGCAACATCTTTCAGCCCGCCCGGCAGGCGACCTTCACCCTGGGCACCATCGAATCCTTTTCCGAATCCGCGGCCCGCAACCGTTCCAGCGGCGCCAATCAGGTGGTCTACTTCAAAGCCTTAACCGCCAATCGAGCGCTTTGTGAAATCACTGGCTTTGCTGTCGGTACGCCGCTTTATTATTTGCAGCGTCTGCATTTTATGGACGGCCGCGCGCTCATCTTGAACCACAGCTATTTCCGGCAGGATGTGGCGCAGGGCCTGACGCCCGAAATCGCATCCGGCTCCATTTACCGCTACTTGGAGCAAACGCTGCATGTGTCCATCATCAACAGCAAGCGCGTGGTCACGGTGGAAAAAGCCACGGGGCTGGACCGCAAATATCTGGACCTCGGCGACATGGATTGTCTGGCCGTGGTCAGCAGCCAGACCTATAACAGCGACGGCGTGATGTTTGAATACACCCAGTCGCGCCACCATCCCGGTTTTTTCCGGTTCCAGGACAATGCGGTGCGCCGCTCGGGCGCACTTGGATAAAAAAAGACCCCAGGAAAAAATTGGACTGCCCCAGATTGTGCGGACAGTACAAAAAAGAGCCCTGGTAGGAAAGATTGAGTTTTAAGCGGAGAGGCGTCGCGTAAGCGGCGCCTCTCCAGTCTTTAGCTGGATGCGCTCATGGTTGTAAAAGTAGATGTAGCGGTCAATCATTTCATTGGCTTGCGAGAAGGTAGCCGGTTTGTGGCGGTAGATGCACTCTGTTTTGAGGATAGAGAAGAAATTTTCCGCCATAGCGTTGTCATAAGGATTTCCACGTCTTGACATAGACGGCGTAATGCCGTATGTTTGAGTTAGCTCAAAATATGCTTGTGAGGCGTACTGAGCACCCTGGTCGCTGTGGAGCTGCAACTCCGCAGCGGCCCTCTTTTTCTCTTGCTTCATTGCCAGACGAATGGTGTCCAGAACCAGATTCACCGTTTGTTCCGTTCCGGTTTTGTAAGCCACAATACTGTTGTCATAGAGATCCCGGATCATGGACAGGTACAGTACGCCCTGCTTAGTGTGGATGTAGGAGATGTCCGTTACCCATTTGCTGTTGGGCTTGTCGGCCTGAAACTGCCTGCTTAGCAGATTCTCGTACTTGTGGAGCTGCTGCCCCATCTGCTGCCATTTCCTGCGTCGGCGGATTTCTGAGAGCAGATCATATTTCTTCATAATTCGCAGCACTGTTTTTGGATTACAGAAAATATTCTGGTTCTTCAGCCATAGACACATCCGCCGGTAGCCGTAGGTGCGGAAGCTGCGTTCCCGCTGTTGTCCAATTAGTTCTGCAAGAGCTGCGTCCTTCTCCGGCTTACCAAGGCGATGGACGAAGGCATAGTATCCGCTTCTGGATACTCCAAAGAATTTGCACATAACTGCCACGGGATACTCTGCTCTGTGACGATATATAATGTGATATTTTACCTTTGCCCTCACTTCCTTCCTATGCAGTGCAGAAAATCCCGCAGCAGTTTATTCTCCATACGAAGTCGCTGGATCTCATGTGCCTGCTCGGTTACAATATCTCTTGGTGCGGCATTTGTTCTTGGCCGCCCTTGGGGCCGCGCAAGGATGCCAGCTTCTAACATACGTTTTTTCCTCCGTTCACGCTTAAGTAGACTTTTTATCACCTGCTTATCCTGAAAACCGTAATATTCTGCAACTTCCCGCTGGGTTTTCCCCGCTGCCAGCATAGCCTTGATTTCTGGCAACAGCACTTGAATGTGTGTGTATTTTCGTTTCTCCATGACAAAACCCCCTGATGTAGTCTATTTTCCTACATCAGGGGGTTTTTGTCACTGTCCATTTTTACTGGACCGGTTCAAATTTTTTCCCAGGGTCTTTTTTCTTATGCGTTTTCGGAAAATTCGGCCAGTTCCAAGCCTTCGTTGTGGTCGGTCGCCCAGGAGATGTTCCACGGGCTGGTGAACAGCAGCAGATAATTGCCGCGCATGTCCTGTACCACCTTGGTGTCGCTGGTCAGTGTCAGCTTGTGATAATCGAACGTGTCCAAATCGATGTTTTCAATCCAGCGCAGATGCTCGTACGGCAGCATCTCGCGGATGACTTCCACGTTGTATTCATTCTTCAGGCGATATTCGAGCACTTCAAATTGCAGCTGGCCAACCACGCCCACGATGACTTCTTCCATACCGGAAGCCGGTTCGCGGAAGATCTGGATGGCACCTTCCTGCGCGATCTGCTCGACACCCTTAACAAACTGCTTGCGCTTTAAGGTGTCCTTCTGCCGCACGCGGGCGAACAGTTCGGGTGCAAAGGTCGGGATGCCCGAGAAGGTGCACTTGCGGGCCGGGTCGCAGACCGTATCGCCAATGGAGAAAATGCCGGGGTCGAACACACCGATGATGTCGCCCGCGTAGGCTTCGTCCACGATCGAGCGGTCCTGCGCCATGAGCTGCTGCGGCTGGGCCAGCTGCATCTTGCGGCCGCCCTGCACATGCCACACGTCCTTGCCGCGCTCGAACTTGCCCGAGCAGATGCGCATAAAGGCAATGCGGTCGCGGTGCGCCTTGTTCATGTTGGCCTGAATCTTAAAGACAAAGGCCGAAAAATGGTCCTCAAAGGGGTCGATCTCCCCCACGTCGGCCTGACGGGCGGTCGGCGGCGGGGTCATGACCAGGAACTTCTTCAAAAACGGTTCGACGCCAAAGTTGGTCAGCGCCGATCCAAAGAACACGGGCGACAGCTTGCCATGATGCACGGCGTCCAGATCGAACTCGTCGCCCGCGCCCGAAAGCAGCTCGATGTCGTCCGAGAGCGTGCTGTACTGCTGCTCGGTCAGCAGGTCTTTCAGTTCGTCCGAACCGAATTTCAGGTGGGTCGCTGCGACTTCGTGCCGGGCGTCTACGCCCTCGAAGGCGATGACCTCATCGTCCATGCGGTCATACACGCCCTTGAACTCCTTGCCCGAGCCGATCGGCCAGTTGACCGCAAAGGTGCCGATGCCCAGTTCGTTTTCGATCTCCTCGAGCAGTTCATACGGGTCGCGCGAATCGCGGTCCATCTTATTGATGAACGTAAAAATCGGTACCCCGCGCATGGCACAGACCTTGAACAGCTTGCGGGTCTGCGCCTCGACGCCCTTGGACGCGTCGATGACCATGACCGCCGAGTCGGCCGCCATGAGCGTACGGTAGGTGTCCTCAGAAAAGTCCTGGTGGCCCGGGGTGTCCAGAATGTTGATACATTTATCGCCATAGCGGAATTGCAGCACCGAAGACGTGACCGAAATACCGCGCTGTTTTTCGATCTCCATCCAGTCGGACACCGCATGGCGGCTGTTTTTCTTGCCCTTGACCATACCGGCTTCCTGAATGGCGCCGCCATACAGCAGGAATTTCTCGGTGATGGTGGTTTTACCGGCGTCCGGGTGCGAAATGATGGCAAACGTGCGCCGGTTCCCTATTTCCTGTCTTAAATCAGACAACGTGATTCCTCCAAATTTATGAAATATCGCGCCGTGCGCATTTTAGATCTCATGCCGGCCCTCGAGCGCGCGCATGAGCGTGACTTCATCGACGTATTCCAGATGCCCGCCGACCGGCATGCCGTAAGCCAAACGGGTGATCTTGATGTCGAACGGCCGCAGCAGGCGGGACAGATACATGGCTGTCGCCTCGCCCTCGGTGTCCGGGTTGGTGGCCAGAATCACCTCGCGCACGTCCTCCTCTTCATCGGCCACGCGCTCGAGCAGTTCCTTGATGCGGATGTCGTCCGGCCCCACGCCGCCAAGCGGCGAGATCGTGCCGTGCAGCACATGATACAGGCCATTAAATTCCCGCGTGCGCTCAAAGGCAATGACATCCTTGGGCTCGGTGACCACACAGATGACGCCATGGTCGCGCGCCGGGTTGGAACAAATCGAACACACCTCGCTGTCGGTCAGGTTTTGGCAGACCTTGCAGGTGTAGACCTTCTCTTTGGCGTCGAGCAGCGCCTGCGCAAAGGCTTCGGCCGTTTCCTTGGGCTGATTCAGGATATAAAACGCCAGACGCTGGGCGGTCTTTTGACCGATGCCTGGCAGCTTGGCAAATTCCTCGATCAGCTTTTCGACCGGCTGTGCAAAAAACGGCATCGCTTAGAACAGGCCCGGCATACCGCCGCCCATGCCGCCGGTGACCTTCTTCATCGACTGCTCGCTCTTTTCGGATGCCAGACGGAACGCCTCGTTGATGGCCGCGAGCACCAGGTCTTGCAGCATCTCGACGTCGTCCGGGTCAACCACTTCGGGCTTGATCTCCAGTGCCTTGAGCACATTGGTGCCCTGTACCACTGCCTTGACCGCGCCGCCGCCAGCGGTTGCCTCGGTCTCCATCACGGCGATCTCTTCCTGTGCCTTGAGCATGTCCTGCTGCATCTTCTGTGCCTGCTTGATCATGGCCTGCATGTTCATGCCGCCGCCCAGGCCGCCAAATTTACCCTTTGCCATATGTCAGTTCCTCCTTAAGATAGTTCGGTGATTTCAATGTCCAGAGATTGTGCCTTTTGCAAAACCTCGTCAATTTCGTGATTGGATTTGCTCGGTTTGGGCTTTTTGCCCGGTTCATACACGCGCAATTTGAGCGGCCCGCCGTGAAGTGCTGCCGCGGCGTCCGCGATGCGCGTCTTGGTCGGGTCGGCTTTGAGCAGCCCGGCCGTAATATCGTCGTCGCAGAACAGCTGCAAGGTGCCATCCTGCAAAACCGCCCGCACATACCCTGCCTTCATGCAGGTCAGCGCGCCCATGTTGATCTTGCCGGTCAAGGCATTGAGCAGCTTGGGCCACAGTTCCCACGGTTTTTCGACCGGAGCCGCTGGGGCTGCCGGTTTGGCCTTGGTGGGCGCCGCAGGTGCCTGCGGTGCCGGTGCGCGTTCTTCGTCCTCGAGCCAGGGCGGCGCGTCGGCGTCGTCCGGCGGCGGAGGCGCGTCCGCATCCCCCGGCGGGGGCGGAACGTCATTTCCGGTATCTGCCGGTACGGCACGCACGGCAATGCCGTTTTTCACCTTTTCTTCGAGCGCTTCCACCCGGCCTTCCAGCGAATCATAGCCATCCCCGCCCAGGGTGCACAGACGCACGATGGTCAGTTCGGCTTCCACGCGCCGGTTGGCTGCGGTTTTGAGCCGTCCCTGGCTCTCCTGCAAAATGCGCGACCAGGCAATCAAGGTCGATGCCGCGACGCCTTCGCACAGGTTTTGCACCTGCCGCAGCGAATAGGCGGGCGACAGCATGGACGATACGTCGCTCTTGGCCGTCTTGACCAGTAGCATATCGCGGATCAGCCCCAGCAGCTGGTCAAACACGCCCCCAAGGTCGCGGCCGCTGTCATAGGCCTGCCCGATGCGCTGCACGGCCCCGCCCAGGTCATCCGCCCGGATGCAGGCCATCAGTTCGGTCGCGTCGTTTGCGCCCAGGATGCCCACCGACCGGCTGACCGCGTCTTCGTCCACCGGGTCACAGCCCGCCGTCCGGTCGAGCATGGACAGCGCATCGCGCATCGCGCCGTCGGCCAGACGGGCAATCAGCCGTGCACCGCCCTCGGTGAGCGGGATTTGTTCGGCCAGCGCAATGTCCATCAGCCGCCGGGCAATGTCCTCGGGCGTGATGCGCCGGAAATCGAACCGCTGGCAGCGGGACAAAATGGTCGCCGGGACCTTATGAATTTCGGTGGTCGCCAGGATGAACAGCACGTGCGACGGCGGTTCTTCCAGGGTTTTGAGTAGGGCGTTGAACGCGCCCGTGGACAGCATGTGCACCTCGTCGATGATGTACACACGCTTTTTGACCGTCGAAGGGGTATAGCGCACTTCCTCGCGGATGTCGCGGATGTTGTCGACGCCGTTGTTGGAAGCTGCGTCGATCTCGACCACGTCGAGCACCGAGCCTTCCAAAATGCCGCGGCACGCGGCACATTCACCGCACGGGTCGCCATTTACCGGATGTTCGCAGTTCACCGCCCGGGCTAAAATCTTGGCACAGGTGGTTTTGCCCGTGCCGCGTGTGCCCGCGAACAGATAGGCATGGGACAAGCGTCCGCTGGTCAGCTGCGCGCGCAGCGTGTCGGTAATGTGCTGCTGGCCGATGACATCGGCAAAGGTCAGCGGCCGCCATTTGCGGTATAACGCCTGATACATGCGCTCCCCCTCCTTCTTGTCATGATACAAAAAAAGCGGACAGAACATCTGCCCGCTTTTCGAATGCTGCTACTGCTGGAAAACAGCGCCCCACAAGACCGTACACCAACCGGTCGAAACGACGACCCCGGCGGCCTTTCCCGCTGGACAGCTCAAAACCGGCAGATCTACGGCACACGGTGGGTTCTGCTTAATGCTGCTCGGTTCCCCGCCTGACATGGTTCACAGTCCTCCGTTGCGTAGTACCAGTCCATCATCACCGCCCAGTGGGCTGCACACTCCGAGATGCCGCCCCTTGCGGCCGGAATTCATCCCTGCTGGAGCGGATTGCAGGTACAAGGCACCGCTACCTCCCCGACTAGTACGGCCTTGTGCGGCGCTGTTTCGCAGATAAAGTTATTATACTACACCTTTTTGCAAATAGCAAGTCTGGATTTTGAAAAAGCGCTATGCTTCCGGATCGGTTTCCTCCGGTGGTGTGGTCGTGCCCGGATCGGTCGGCGTGGTGGTCTGTCCACCGCCGTCACCGCTCTGGTTTCCGCCTTCGCCGCCGGTCTGTTCACCCGAACCGCCTTCCGGATTTTCCGGATCGGTTGCGCCTTCGGGCTTCTCTTCCTCGTCCTCCGGTTCTTCGACCACCTGGCGACGGCACTCGGTGCACACTTCGCTCGGTGCATCGCCCTTCCAGTACCGTCCGGTTTCGACCGTGCCATTGGCGCGGCAAGCCGAACTGGGTGCAAGACCCGACTGCGTACAGAAGGATGCGGTTTCGAAATTGCTGTCATCGCCCATGTCAAAGTCCTTGGATTCCAGGTTTGCATGGATCTTGTTCATGACCGCATTCCACAGATTGATCGAGGGGTTGCCGCTGACATTGTTCAGGGTATAGTCGGTATCGTAACCAAACCAGGTCGCACCCACATAGTATGGCGTGAAACCACAGAACCACAGGTCACGCTTGGACTGCGACGTACCGGTCTTACCGGCGGTCGCCATGCCCGATACATTGACCCGGCGGCCGGTGCCTTCCTCGGTAACCGCGCTGAGAACTTCCCGCATGTAGTAAACCGTCTTTTCATTTTCAAAGACCTTGCGGTTGAGCTGCGGATTTTCCAGCAGAACGGTTCCGTCCGAATTGAGCACCTTGGTATAGGTGCGCGCACCATTGTAGATGCCATCGTTGAGGAAAATCGAGAATCCGGCTGCCATTTCCCGCACGGTAACACCACCGTTCATACCGCCCAGCGCCATGGGGCTGAGGTCGATATCTTCCGGATTGTTCAGGTGCGTGAAATTCAGCTGCTGGGTCAGGAAATCAAACGATGCCTGCGGGGTCATTTCATCGACCACCCGCACCGCAACGGCGTTAATCGACTTGGCGACCGCATCGCGGATGACCATTGGTCCGGTATACCCGCCGCTGTCGTTACGCGGCCAGTCCTTGCCGTTGAGTTCCATAAACGGTTCGTTGTCACGCACCGAATAGGGAGTGATGATTCCTGCATCCATGGCCGGCGCATACACCGACAGCGGTTTGATCGACGAACCCGCCTGTCGCGGCGATTCCGAACGCAGCAAAGATCGGCTTTGGGTCTTTTCGCCTCGTCCGCCGACAATGCCGACGACATCGCCCTGTTGGTTGCATACCACCATCGCGCTTTGCGGCTGGACGCCGTTGCGCGATACGCTCGGGAAATTGGACTCGTCGGCATAGACTTCTTCCATTGCCTGCTGCACATTCGTGTCCACGGTCGCATAGATCTGCACGCCGCCCGAGGTGACTTTCCAGCGTGCCATCTGTTCCGAATAGCCCTTCTTTTCGACCAGATCGTTGATCACGTCTTCGATGACGGCATCGGTAAAGTACGAATAGGTGTTGTTGATGGCCTTTTGGGCATCTTCATACTTGTATTCGAGTTCTTCGGCCTTTGCGGCATCGCGCTCGCTTTCGGTAATCATCCCTTGCTTACACATCTCGTCCAGGATGGTCTCCTGCCGCTCTTTGATGGTTTCTGGATGGTTGAAGGGGTCATACAGCGAGGGATTTTTGGTAATGCCCGCCAGGATCGCACATTCCGCGAGATCCAAATCCTGCAAGTCCTTGCCAAAATACGTGGTCGCCGCGGTATTGACGCCATAAGCGCCCTGTCCCAGGTAGATCAGATTCAGGTACATCTCCAGAATCTTATCTTTGTCATTTAGGTCCTTCTCCAGTTGCAGCGCACGGAAAATCTCATTGAGTTTGCGCTTGACCGAGTAGTCCTTTTCGTTCGTCAGATTCTTGATCAGCTGTTGCGTGATAGTGGAGCCGCCGCCTTCCGACCCGGTGATCCAGTTGAGCACACCGTTGGCCGTTCGACGCCAGTCTACGCCATTATGTTCATAAAAACGTTTGTCCTCGATTGCAATAAAGGCATTTTGCAGATCTTTCGGAATTTCATCCAGATCAGCCCAAATGCGGTTTTCCGGAGCACGGAGGACTTCATACTCCACATAGTCCTGCTTTTCGTTATCCCATGCGTAGATCATGCTGGTCATATCCACGTCCAGCATCATTTCGTTGATGTCGATCGTTGCATTGGGTTCAATGTAAATGCGCAAATACAGGGCGAATGCAACGCCGCAGATACTTGCGCTCATCACGCAAACCAGCAAAAAGGAAACCAGGAAGAAGCGGAACTTTTTGAGTTTGCCCTCGGTTCTTCCTTTTTTTCGTTTTGCCATATTTTACGAACCTCCTTGCCGGACAGACGGCAGCGGGCTTTCCGTCGTTGTCCAATAGGCCTAATCATTATACCACACAGCCGGACAAATGCCAAATATTTTTCATCTGATCCCGAAAAATCTGCGAATATTTCTCTGTTTTTTCCGGTTTCCGGATAAAATGATGCACACTTGTCCATGATATTGACAGGAAATATTTTGAATATGGAGGTTCCCGCCATGAATCGATCCCGTTCCCCGCTCTGGCTGCTGGCCTTTGGCGGCGCTGCCGCCGCGTTCCTCTGCTCGCTTTGGCTGCTCTTTTCCTCCCAACAGCTTGCGCCCGTTGAGGCGACCACCGCTGCGGCCACCACCAGCACGCCACCCAGTTATTATGCCACGCTCTCGAATAATCATGTGGTCATTTACCTGAACGGTCAGCCCGAGCCGGTGCTTATCACCGAAATCGATGCGCGCACCTTGCCGGATGCCGATCGCGAACAGCTGGAACAAGGCATCCAGCTGGCCAATGCCGCGGACGTCAACCAGCTTTTGGAGGATTACAGCGGCTGATGCTTCTATTACGCCCTTTTCGTGCATACGTTGAAACAAACACGATGGGGCGGTGATTGATTTTGAAATTTTTGCATTCCCACTTCCATTGGCCGAGAAAATGGAAGTTCATCGGCGGTGCGCTTGCCTTGGTGCTGTGCGGCGCGGTGGTTCTGCATGTGCTGCATTCCCCGGCGCCCGCCGTTGCCGCATCGGTGACCGACTGGGGGCTTTCCTTCCAGACCGAAGGCGCGGCGCCGATTGGCAATGCCACGGCCGAAGCCTTGAAAGAATACGATGCCTATTATGTCGGCGATACCACCCAGCCGGTCATATACCTCACCTTCGATGCCGGGTATGAAAGCGGCGACACGGCAGCCATTCTGGATGCGCTGAAAAAGCATCAGGCGCCTGCCTGCTTCTTTGTGGTCAGCAACTATATTGAAAGCGCGCCCGATTTAATCAAGCGCATGGTCGCCGAAGGCCATCTGGTCGGCAACCACACCTCGACCCATCCGGATATGTCCCAAATCGCCGATGCAGCGGCTTTTGAAAAGGAACTGCGCGGCGTGGAGGAACAATTCCAGGCTCTGACCGGACAGGAACTGCCCAAGTTCTATCGTCCGCCCCAGGGCAAATACAGCGAGGAAAACCTCAAACAGGCCAAGGCGCTGGGCTATACGACCGTCTTTTGGAGTCTGGCCTATGTCGATTGGTATGCCGACAACCAGCCAACCGCCGAGCAGGCGTTTGAAAAGCTCATCCCCCGCATCCACAACGGAGCGATCGTCCTGCTGCATTCAACCTCGCACACGAACGCCCAAATCCTGGATGAACTGCTCACCCGGTACGAGCAGATGGGATATCGTTTCGGCTCGCTCACCGAACTGACGGCCAATCCCTAACATGCCAAAAAGGGAGCTGGATCTTCCAGCCCCCTTTTTTCTGTTACATGCTGCGTCCTTCGAATGCAACGCGGCGTTTGATGTCATCCATCACGTTGTCAAACATCGGCAGGTCGAGCGACTGTGCACCATCGCACAGGGCGCATGCCGGATTGTTGTGCGTTTCGATCATCAGGCCGTCCGCACCCGCGGCAATCGCTGCGCGCGAGAGCGGCTGCACCAGTTCCCGCTTGCCCGCCGCATGGCTCGGGTCAATGATGATCGGCAGATGGGTCAGGCTCTTGACCAGCGGCACAGCCGAAATGTCCAGATTGTTGCGGATCATGGTTTCAAAGGTACGGATACCACGTTCGCACAACATAACATTCTTGTTGCCGCCGGCAAAGATGTACTCGGCCGCCATGAGGAATTCTTCCATGGTTGCGGACAGGCCGCGCTTGAGCAAAATGGGCTTGTCCGACCGGCCCAGCTCCTTGAGCAGCATAAAGTTCTGCATATTGCGCGCGCCCAGCTGGATGATGTCCACATCGGCGAACAGGTCGAGATGCTTTTCGCTCATGATTTCGGTGACGATGGGCATGCCGGTCTGCCGCTTGGCTTCGAGCAGCAGCTTGAGCCCTTCGGCTTCCAGGCCCTGGAACGAGTAGGGCGAGGTGCGCGGTTTGAATGCGCCGCCGCGCAGGAAAGATGCCCCGGCTTTTTTGACCCGTTCGGCAACTTCCAGGATCTGCTCTTCGCTCTCGACCGAGCACGGTCCGGCAAAGACGTTGAAATATCCGGCGCCGATCTTGCGGCCAGCTACCTCGATGACGGTATCCTCGGGGTGCATCTTGCGGTTGACCTGCTTGAACGGTTCGGTGACACGCTGTACGCGTTCTACAATATCAAAAACCTCGAAATCCTCCGGGTCAATCGCGGAGGTATCGCCCAGCAGGCCGAGGATCGTCGTACGGGAGCCTTCGGAATAGTTGACCGACAGTCCCATCTTTTTGATATGGCCGATCAACGTGGCAATGCGGGCCTGGTCCGGATTGGGCTTTAAAATGAGGATCATGGCTGTATTCTCCTTTTCTACATGATAAATCTGTTTTCCATTATAACATGGAACGAAAAAAAGAAAATACTTTTCACTGATAAAATGTGAAAAAATTTTATGCCGCTTCCAAGGCCTCGAGTTCGGTCTTCACACCTTGCACAAATTCGTCCCATCGGCCGGCATTGAGCAGCCGGGACGGACAGTTTTTGCCCGAAAAGTCCTGATGCTTTTTCAAATCGTCAATGGACAGACCATACTCATGCAGCAGGGTGGCCGCCAATTTTTGTGCATTTTTCAGCGTCTGTTCGTAGTCGCCGTCCGCGTTGACGCACATTTCCACACCAATGCCGTTTTTGTTGCCGCCGCCGTCCTCCATATGGTCGCCCGCATGGAAGGCGGTTTCGTCGTCTGGAATGTGGTGCCAGATTTCATGGTCATCCACCGTGTAATGCCAGCTTAGTTCATTATCCTTGCCATTTGTGTGCATAAAGTGGTTATGCGCTTCGGCGTCGGCCCCTTCGTTCTCATTGTCGGTTTCATGGATGACCACATACCGAATCACCCGCTTTTCGCCCGGCCGGGCGGCATAGCCTTCGGGCAAAAAGTCCTCATGCACCGGAATGTCGTCAATATACGTGAGGTTTGCGTCCTCTTTATGTAGCCAACTGGCCACGATGGTCTGCTGCACCACAACGGCCAGCAAAATCAGTACCAGCAGGATGCCGCCCACGGCCAGCGGCCGCAGGTTGCGCTTTTTCCGGCCCCGCCGACCGGTCCCCGCCGATTTGGCCGGACTGCGCTTCTTTTTGGGTTTGGTTCGGAAACTTACGATCTTCACAAGCATATCCCCTCTCTCATTTATGCCATCCTTCCCAGGCCGGTATGCTCGGATACAAAGGCCCCACCCCCATATCCGCGCCTATGGATGAGAGCCTGGGAAAATGATTTCGGTTCGCCTGCCATAGGAAAAAAGCGGAGCTGTGCCCCGCTTTTTTTCAGCGCTTCTGCAAATCGCCGCCCGTGATAAATCTGGCGTACGCCAGTGTGACTGCAAAATAGAAGCCCGATGTTACGGTGAACAGCACATGTCCTGCAATCGTCAGATAGCCCACGCACAGGCCGAGTGACAAAAATGCGCCCAGACCCAAGATGCTGAACTGGCGGAAGAACCGCCCGACAAATGCCACACCTTCCTTGAAAAACAGCCACAACATGGCAATGAAACCAAAAATACCGTAATAGATCAAGGTTTCGCAGAGATCCATCTCGATCGTTTCCACCTGGGAACCACGGCCCACGCCGAACAGCCAGGTGAGCGGCCCGCCGCCCGTATAATCATTCCACGACGGCATAAGCTTTTTCAGACGACCGCTAAACAGCAGCGTTTCCGCCGATTCGCCCTTCGCGTCGCCAAAGCCGCGAAGGGTGCCTTCCAGCGTATCGCCAATGCTGGTGCCGCTGACGAGCATGGAAAGGCCCGAAATCACCGCAAACAACAGCACAAACAAAATCGCCACACAGATCACACGCTTGAAAGCTTCGGGATCTTTGTGCGCCAGCTGTACCAGCGCATACACGACAATGCCAAAAATCGAAACACCGATGGCTAAAAAGGCGGTCTTAGTACCGATCATCAGCATGCTCAGCAGGGTCATGGCCAGCGGCAGAGCGAGCAACGCCATGCGCTTGCGGTTCATATCCCGCGCGGGGATGGACAGAAAATAGCACGACCCGATCGGGAACAAAATCATCAGGGCGCCGGTAATGTCGTTGCCCGAATAATAGAAGCCGCGGAACCCACGGTAGCCAAAGCGGTCCGCATACGTATAATGCCCGGCGCCAAAAATATACGGCACCACGATCACAACCGTCAGCAGGAACAGCGACGCCATGATGAACTGGTGAATCTTTTCGATCACCTGCTCCCGCGGCAGACCACTGCGCTCCATCAAACGGCAATACACAAAAAAGACCGCTACATTGTAGGCAAAGCGGGAAAAATACTGAATATCGATGAAAATCGAAACGCCGTCAAAGGTGATGAACTCACTGGCGACACTGAGCAGCCAGGCCACGCCCATGGGGATGGCGATCTTGACCGATTTCCAGTCGCGGATGAGGAAAATATACCCCACCATGACCAGCAGCACCACCATGCGCACCACCAGCGACGGGGTGATGGGAGCAATGCTTGCAGAACTATACACGTCGCCCTTGGTGACGAACTGAATGTACAGACCGCTCACAATGTCCAAAATCGGGTTCAAAATCAAGTAAAACCAGAAAAATGACTCCAGTTTCTTTGTCGTTTGGGACACAACTTCACTTCCTTGCAGTATGAATCAAAATTTGTCTTTTTTATCATACCATGTCGCGTCCCAAAAAACAAGCCGCATTTCTGCGGCTTATTTTGGATTTGAGAAAAACTGATGCCGCAGCATCCCGATCACTTCGGCGGTCTTGAATCGGAAAGAATACTGCGGTTTGAGCTCCTCTTCCGGGGTCTGGGTGGTTTCCCCGGCTGCTGCCTCTTTGCACAGCGGTGGAAAGACCACGCACCACCAGTTATGACCCACGCCTTCGCCGATCGTCACCCGCAGCCCCAGGTAATTGCCGGCCGGCAGCGAAAATGACGGATAATCCCGCGTCGGATAATATTCCTCGGCCAAACGGACGGTGACGCTCCGGTCCTCCCCGGCATCCCAGAGCGTCTGCTGGGCATGATTGGCCAGAGCCTGCATCTGCCCTTCCAGCCGCTCCTGTACTTCGGCCCGGTCACGCGCGCCTTCCAAAATCGGCTGGCAAAATTCCAAAACCGCGTCGCGCACTTGCAGTTTGATCTGCTGGTCGTGGGGCGAATCGGAATTGGCGACCACATGCAGCCGCAGCAAACCGCCCGCCAGTTCATTTTGCTGCTGGCTGACCGCTGCGGCATATGTAAACAAAAAGGCCAGCACAAGCGCCAGGGTCAATTCGATTCTTCTGAGCATCATGGAAAAAGCCTCCATCCATTTGGTGTTGACTCCAGTATGGACAAAGGCTTTTGGGTTTAAACCATTTAAACTTGATTTTTTTCGTTGCGGATGTGGGTGATAAAAGTTTCGGAAAAACGTCCTTGCAGCGCAGCCGCCGCATCCTTGGCGTTTTCTTCGGACGCAAACAGGCCGAACACGGTCGGGCCCGAACCGCTCATGATCGCGCCGTCCGCGCCATGGTCGAGCATGGTGTCCTTGATCTCCCCGATCTCGGCATAGTCGCTGCCGGTCACCATCTCCATCACATTATATAGGCGGTGGCACACCCCGCCATAATCCTGTGCTTCCAGCGCCTGCAGCATGCCTCTGGTGTCCGGCCGGATGGCCAGCTTGCCGCCGTTCATCCGCGCATAGACCTTGGCGGTCACCACCGAAAACGGCGGTTTGCACGCGACCACATGACAGGCAGGCATGGGCGGCAGCGGGGTCAAAACTTCTCCGATGCCTTCGGCCAACATGGAACCGCCTTCAATGCAATACGGCACATCGGCGCCAATGGCCAGGCCGATCTCCCGCAGTTCGGCAGCCGACAGACCGGCGCCATACAGCTGATTCATGCCGCGCAGGACGGCCGCCGCATTGGACGAACCGCCTGCCATCCCGGCTGCGACCGGGATGCGTTTGAACAGATCAATGTCCACCCCATCGTCGGGCAGACCGGTCTGCTCCAAAAACAGCCGTGCGGCCCGCACGGCCAGATTGCCCTCATCGCTGGGCAAAAACCGGATGTTGCTCTTCATGCGGATGCCCATACCGCCGCCGCGCCGCAGATGCAGATCGTCGTGCAGATCGACCGACTGCATCACCATTTTGACTGTGTGATACCCGTTGGGCAACCGTCCGGTCACGTCCAGGGTTAAATTGATTTTGGCGTATGCCTTTACCGTAATCTCGTTCATCTGTGTATGTTTCAAATCGATACCGCCTCACCTTTACGCGCACGGTAAACCATCACATAATCAAAGCCATGGGCCTTGGCATGGGCAATGCAGGATTCAATTCCGCGCCCCACCGAAGCCGCCGCATGGGAATCCGAACCAATGGAAACCATGGTCCCGCCCAGGCGCCGGTATTCTGCCAAGACAAAATCCTCCGGCCCGACTTTTTTCATCCAGCCAAACAGACCGGCTGCATTGATTTCCAAGGAAATCTCCCGGTCAATGACCGTGCGCAGCAGCGGGACGACCCATTCCATAAAATTGGCAAAGGAGGGATGGTTATTATCGCGCTTCATGACTCGCAGGGGGTAATCCAAATGGGCCAGCACATCAAATCCGCCGTATTCGACCATCTTTTTGGCTTCCATCAGGTAATCGCGCAAAAGCTGCTCCTGATCCAAATGGTCGTAATCCATGTCATAAAAATCGACGTTGTTGGGCATCACATGCATGGAGCCGATCACCGTATCAAACGGATAGGCTTCGAGCAGCGCTGCCGCATCCGGGTCGGCATGGATCTCGCCCAATTCGATGCCCTTCAGCACTTCGATCTTCCCGTCGTATTGGGCGCGCACCGCGTCGATCTCGGCCAGTACGCCGGGAACATCCAGTTCCATGGGCGGCTTGCCATGATAAAAATAATCCTTGTGATCGGTAATGGCGATCGTGGACAAGCCCCGTTCGATGGATGCTTCCGCAATCTGCTGGACGGTGTCCGGCTGGGCATCGAACGAAAAGCGGGAGTGCATATGGCAATCAACAAGCATGTCTTCATTCCTTCCTGTCACGCCTTTGTTTTCGCAAGCGGCGCAGACTGTCATAGACATTATAGCATACAACCGCGTTTTTTTGAAAAAAATGTGTGAATTTTTCCGCGTGCCGTCTGCGCGCGCCGCAGGACGATACCGAATATGTAGCTCTTTTCCAGCCAAAACAGCCCAGATTCTTTCCAAAACGCACAAAATCCCGTCTTTTGGGACGCTGTGCTGCGGCATGTATATTTTCCGCAGCCCGGGCGCAAAATAACCGCAAACAAGACAAAGGAGGGGAATTTTTATGAACCGTCTTGCACTTACTCTTGTCATTATCGGCGCGATCAACTGGGGTATCCTCAGCATCGCAGGGTTGGATTTAGTCGGTTGGCTGTTTGGCGGCCAGGGTACTGTCATCAGCCGTTTGATCTATGGTCTGGTCGGTTTGGCCGGCATCTGGGCTTGCAGCTTTTTCTTTAAACTTCAGGCGGCCGATCGCACCACCTGACACACAAAAAAGCGGACCGGCCATTGAAACCGGTCCGCTTTGGTCTTTTTTTACTTGGCCTGTGCTTCCTTGACCAGACGCTCGGTATCCTGTGCGATAACCAGCTCTTCATTGGTCGGAATGACCAGAACGCGTACGCGTGCGTAATCGATGGAGATGTCCATCTGACGGCCGCGGTACTTGTTCTTCTCCGGGTCGATCTTGATGCCCAGATATTCCATATGTTCGCAAACGTCCCAACGAACCGAACGGTCGTTTTCGCCAACGCCTGCGGTAAAGATGATGGCGTCTACGCCGCCCATTTCGGCGATGTACGAACCGATGATCTTCTTAACCGAAGTGTTGAACATATCCTTTGCCAGAGCGGCACGGTTGTTGCCCTCATTGATGGCAACGTCCAGATCGCGGAAGTCGGAAGATACGCCCGAAATACCCAGCATACCAGACTTCTTATTGAGGATATTGATGACCTCGGCCGCGCTCATGTTCTCATGCTCAGCCAGGAATTCGATGATGGACGGGTCGATGTTACCGCTGCGGGTGCCCATGGGCAGACCATCGATCGGGGTGAAGCCCATGGAGGTGTCGACCGACCTGCCGCCGTCGATGGCAGCAATGGAAGAACCGTTGCCCAGGTGGCAGGTGATGAGTTTGAGGCTTTCGATCGGGCGGCCGAGCATTTCGGCAGCCTGCTGGGATACATACTTATGGCTGGTGCCATGGAAGCCATAGCGGCGGATCTTGTACTTCTGGTAGTATTCGTACGGTACCGCGTACATATAGCTCTTCTGCGGCATGGACTGGTGGAATGCGGTGTCGAATACAGCAACCATCGGCACGTCGCCCATGACTTCGCGGCAAGCGTTGATACCGGTCAGGTTGGGCGGGTTGTGCAGCGGTGCGAGCGGAATGCAAGCCTCGATCGCCTTGATGACCTTATCGGTGATGATAACCGAGTCGGCAAAATATTCACCGCCATGTACAACGCGGTGGCCAACGGCATCGATCTCGGACATGTCGCTGATGACGCCCCACTCCTTGTCGAGCAGGATGTCGATAACAGCCTTGATCGCATCCGAATGGGTGGGCATCGCAATGTCAGCTTTATATTTTTCTTCTGTCTTGTTGCCCTGGTGCGTCAGTTTGCCGTCGATCCCGATGCGCTCACACAGACCCTTGGCCATTACCGCCTTGGTATCCATGTCAATGAGCTGATACTTCAGCGAAGAACTGCCCGCATTGATGACCAAAACTTTCATTCCTCAAAACTCCCTTTTTACGTTTTTGGTTTTTTGCGCTCCCGCCCATAGGTTGCAGGAAACCGCAAAAAAGAGTACAATGACACTATATACATTCCTATTGTACACTAACCCATCGGTGAACACAACAGAAATTTCACCATTTTTTCGGAGGAGTTTATGAAAATTTGCGGCATCATCGCCGAGTACAATCCGTTTCACAACGGCCACTTGCACCATCTTGCGCAAACCCGTGCGCTTCTCGGCCCGGATACCGCCTTTGTCTGCGCGATGAGCAGCAATTATGTCCAGCGGGGCGATCTGGCGATTTTGGAAAAATATCACCGCGCCAACGCTGCCGTGCAGTGCGGGGCCGATTTGGTCGTCGAAATGCCGCTTTCGGCCTGTCTTTGGTCGGCGTCCGGCTTTGCCTGGGGCGGGATTTCGCTGCTGCATGCGCTCGGCTGCGTGACTCATCTTTCCTTTGGCGCCGAACAGGCCGATCTTGCGCTTTTGCAGCGCGCGTCCGCCCTCTCCCGGGCCGACGGCAGCCATGCGCAAAGCTTGCGGCAGGCCATGGCGGGCGGCCTGTCCTATGCCGCGGCCATGCAGCAGGCCGTGCAGGCGACCGACCCAGCCGCGGGCGCACTGTTTGCAAGCCCCAACAACACCCTGGCCATCGAATATCTTTCGGCGCTGGACACCTTGGGCAGCGCCATCCAGCCGCTAGCCATCCCTCGCGCGGGCAGCGCGCACGACAGCGACACCCCGCAGGACGGTCTGCCCTCGGCGTCCTATCTGCGCAGCCTGCTCGCGCGCGGGGAAATCGACGCCTGCCGGGCGCTCATGCCTCCGGCTTCGTTTGCCGTCTTGCAGCAGGCCACCCAGCAGGGCGAAGCGCCGGTTCTGCGTGCAGCCCTCGACACGGCCATGCTCGCCCATCTGCGGCGGCTCACGCCCGCCGACCTGGCCGGTTATGGCTGTTCAGATGGGCTGGAATACCGTCTTTGGGAGGCCATCCGCGACCAGACCAGCTTTGCGGCGGTGTGCACGGCGGCACAAACCCGCCGGTATCCGCTCGCGCGGGTGCGGCGGGTCCTGCTGCGGGCCTGGCTCGGCCTGCCGCAGTCCATCCCCCCGGAGGGCCGCTATGTGCGCGTGCTGGCCATTGGCCCCCGCGGCCGGGCGGTCTTACGCCGCATGAAGGAGACCTGTCCCCTGCCCCTCATCGTCAAGCCGGTCGCGTCCCGCGCGCTGGCGGACGAACTGCAACCGGCCCTGGCGCGTGACGCGCTGGCCGATGACCTCTATGCGCTGGCTTATCCACAGCCTGCGCTGCGCGTGGGCGGCGGCCATTTCCGCAAGACCCCCTATTTCTGCGAGCAAACAACCGAATAAACCAAAAGGCTGCCCGAAGGCAGCCTTTTTCTTTAGATTTGACTGGAAACCAGGAAAAATACAGCGGCCACAATGCACAGCAGCGTGCGCGCCAGCGAACCGCGCATGACCACACGACCGGCGCGGTCGGGTTCCAAATCGGCCCGCTTTTTCACGTACCAGTGCATCCCGATGGACAAAATCACCACGGCTGCCACGCAGGCCAGCCCCAGTCCCTTCAGTATGGTCGCCATTCTTTTCCGCCTCCCTTAGTGGACATATTCGAATTCGATGTCGCCGATCACAACAAAATCGCCTTCCTGGACGCCCATGGCTTCCAGACGGTCGTATACGCCCGCCTTTTTGAGCATGCGGTCCATATACTGGCGCGACTCGTAATCGTCGGTGTTGACCGAACCCATGATCTTTTCGATCCACGCGCCGCCAACCACATAATAGTCGTCCACCTTCTCGACCGTGATTTCGCGCTCGGTCGGTTCGGGGGCTTCGGGCACATATTCGGGTTCGTACACAAAGACGGGCGGCAATTCTTGCTGCGCTTCCCAAGTCTTGAGCACCAGTTCGCGCACGCCCTGATTGGTCGCTGCCGACAGTTCCAGGAACTCAAAGCCCTTTTCCTCGGCATAAGCGCGCAGGCGCTCGACCGGTGCACGGTCCTCGCCCAGCAGGTCGGTCTTATTAGCCACCAGAATCTGCGGACGGGCAGCCAGAAATTCACTGTATCCGGCCAGCTCGGCGTTGATGGTTTCCACGTCCTCGATCGGGTCGCGGCCTTCGCTGCCCGACACATCGACCAGATGCAGCAGCAAGCGGCAGCGGTCGACATGGCGCAGGAAGTCATGCCCCAGGCCCGCGCCCTCGCTGGCGCCCTCAATGATGCCCGGGATGTCGGCCATGACGAAGCTCTGTTCCTCACCCACACGCACGACGCCCAAGTTGGGAATCAGGGTGGTGAAATGATAGTTGGCGATCTTGGGCCGTGCGGCCGACACCATGCTTAAAAGCGTCGATTTGCCCACGTTCGGGAAGCCGACCAGACCCACGTCGGCCAGCAGCTTGAGTTCGAGCACGATCTCCATTTCCACGCCCGGCTGACCGGGCTTGGCAAACCGCGGCGCCTGCCGGGTCGGGGTCGCAAAATGGGTGTTGCCCCAGCCGCCGTTGCCGCCCTTGGCGGCCACGAACGGCTCGTCGTCCGACATATCCTTGATGACCTGCCCGGTCTTTTGATCGCGGATGATGGTGCCGCGCGGCACGCGGATGACCAAATCGGCGCCATCCTTGCCCTTCATGCGCTTGCCCATGCCGTTTTCGCCGTTGGGGGCCACATATTTCTTTTTATAGCGGAAGTCGAGCAGGGTGGACAGGTTATCATCGACCTTGAACACCACCGAGCCGCCCCGGCCGCCGTCGCCGCCATCCGGTCCACCGGCTGCCACGTACTTTTCACGGTGGAAGCCGACCTTGCCGTCGCCGCCCTTACCCGACGCAATGCGGATCTTTGCAATATCGATAAACATCCTTTTTTCGCCTCCTTTGTTTTAGTATGTGTACAAAACAAAATCCCAGACGGCTGTCTGGGATTTCGTAAACGTTCAAATTACTGCGGGTAAACCGAAACCTTCTTGCGGTCCTTGCCAACGCGCTCGAAACGAACCACGCCGGAAACCTTTGCAAAGAGGGTATCGTCCGAACCACGGCCAACATTGGTGCCCGGGTGGATCTTGGTACCACGCTGACGAACCAGGATGTTGCCAGCCGGAACGACCTGACCGTCTGCACGCTTTACGCCGAGGCGCTTTGCCTCCGAGTCACGACCGTTCTTGGTCGAACCAACGCCCTTCTTGTGAGCGAAAAACTGTAAGCTGATCTTAAGCATCTTTCTGCACCTCCATTACGCTTAAAAATTCGGGATACTGAGCTGCAAGCTCGGTATAGAAGATCCGAAGGGCTTTCATGCCGTCCTGTCCTGCGCCCAGCTCGTGCGCCGGCAGGGTGAGCCGGATGTGTGCGCCTTCGTCTTCGATGACGGTGTCCACTGCGATTTTCTGTACATCATAGAGCAGCGCGTGGGTCATCTGTACCGCGCTTGTGATCGCCGCACAGACGATGTCTTCCCCCTCGTCCGCGTAGCCCGCGTGACCGAGCAGGTCGACCGCTTCGATCTGTTCGTGCGATAGATAAAACGTAACGCGAGTCATTAGGCGTTGATCGCGCTGATAGTTACCTTAGTGTAGGGCTGACGATGACCCTGACGACGACGGTAGCCCTTCTTCGGCTTCATCTTGAAGATGTTGATCTTCTTCTGCTTGCCGGTCTTGTCCGCGGTAGCGGTTACAGTTGCGCCTTCCACGTAGGGAGCGCCGATCTTCAGATCTGCGCCGTCGCCGACTGCCAGAACCTGATCGAAGGTTACGGTTGCGCCGTCCTCTACGCCGAGCTTCTCTACGTAGATTACATCGCCCTCAGATACTTTGTACTGCTTGCCACCAGTTACCAGAATTGCATACATGTTCGGTAGCACCTCTCTTTCGTTATTAGAGTCACGCTCTTGCGGGTGTTGCCACACTTGGGCACACTTCACCTACCCTGCTTGATGCGGCTTTATGTAGAATACCACAGTTTTCGCCCTGTGTCAACCACTTTTTGCAGTTTTCTTTTACTTGCCCGGATTTTCGGTGATCTTGACGCCCTCGTCGGTGCCAACGATCATGCGCTTGCACATGTTGAGGAACAGGCCATGCTCCAAAACGCCGACGATGCCAGCCAGCTTTTCGCGGGTGCCTTCGATGTCAAAGCCTGCGCCGACCTGCAGGTCTACAATATAGTTGCCATTATCGGTGACAAACGGCTTGCCGTCGCGCATACGCTGCACCGGATGGAGACCATACTCTTCCATCTTGGCCATAGCCTGCTTGGAGCCGTACTGCGCGATCTCGACCGGCAGGCTGAAATCGCCGATGTGCTCAACCAGCTTGGAGTCATCCATGATCCAGATGACTTCCTTAGCCAGGGTCGCAACCACCTTTTCGCGGTACAGCGCGCCGCCGCCGCCCTTGATGGCATTGAACTGCGGATCGATCTCGTCCACGCCGTCGATGTCCAGATCGACATGGTCCACTTCGTCGATGGTCAGCAGCGGGATGCCCAGCTCACGCGCCTGTGCTTCGGTCGCCTTGCTGGTCGGGATCGCCTGAATCTTCAGACCGTTCTTGACCCGCTCGCCGATTGCATTGACCAGATGGAACGCCGTCGAGCCGGTGCCCAGACCAACGACCATGCCGTCCTTGACGTATTCGGCTGCTTTTTCGCCTGCGATCTTCTTCTTATCCATTTGTCATACCTCCGGAATTGTTCCAATTTCAAAAGCCGCTGCCTCTTTTCACTCTCCAGGCAGCATGCCTTATGTCCTTCCTTATTATAACTTTCCCGGAACGCAAAAGTCAATGTATACCTTATTATATATAAGGAAGGGGACAGCCCCTCGTGGACCGTCCCCTTGGTGTTTATTGAACCGGCAGCATGGCCTTGCCGCGGCAATAGGTTTGCCGTACAGTATAATCGTCATCCAGGATAACGATGTCGGCATCGTACCCGGCGCACAGCTTGCCCTTGCGGTCATCGACCCGCAGGCACCGCGCCGGATTGATCGTGCAGGCATTGAGCGCCACATCAAACGGCACCATAGCCCCTTCGACCAAAATTTGCAGACCGCGGTTCATGCGCAGCGTGCTGCCCGCGATGGTATCGGTCCCCTTCAGACGGGCCAGACCGTCCTCGCCAATCTCGATCGCATGACCGCCCAGTTCATACTCGCCTCCGGGCGGGCAGTACTTGGCTCGCAGCGAGTCGGTAATCAGGATACCAAAGTCGCGGCCCTTGGCGGCAAAGAAATTATTCAGTACCGTCAAGTGGGTATGGCAGCCGTCGCCGATGATTTCCCCAAAGGTATCGTGCAGCCGCAGCGCGCCGCCCACCAGACCGGGCTCGCGGTGGTGATACGGTGGCATGCCGTTGTGCACATGGGTCATGCTGCGCGCGCCATTGGCAACCGCCCGCATGACGCAGTCATAATCAGCGCTCGAGTGGCCCATGCTGGCCACCACGCCATGGGCGCTGCAATACCGGGTGAGCGCCAGGTCCTTGTCCTCTTCAGGCGCGAGCGTGATATACCGAATCAGCCCATCGGCTGCCTCCTGGTACTTCTGGAACTGCTCGACCGAGGCGGGCAAAATCGCTTCGGGCGGCTGCGCGCCCTTGCGGTCCATGTTCAGGTACGGTCCTTCAAAATGAATGCCCAAAATCTCGGCGCCTTCGTACCCTTCGCGCACGACCTGTGCCACGCTGCGCACCGCCGGTTCGAGCACAGCCGGTACTTGGGTGACCGTGGTCGGCAGGATGCCGGTCACGCCCTCTTCCGGGATGGAACGAATCCAGTGCCGCAGACCTTCGGGCTGCGCGTCGTTGGTGTCATAACCATAGGCGCCATGGGTGTGGACATCGATAAAGCCGGGCACAATCCGGGCATCGCCATAGTCTTCATCCACCGGCTTTGTGCCGTAGTCCAGAAGCTGGACGATCTTGCCCGCTTCGATTTCCAGCTGGAAGGGCAGGAACTGACCGCCTACCCAGACGCGTTTGCTTTGTAAAATCATAACGTCCTCCTTATAAAAACCAGAATTTTATGTTTTCGCTTGAAGATAAAAACTCGGGAGCTCTGATGAGCTCCCGAGCCATATGGTTTCGGTTAGGTGCGGGAGTTGTTCCGCAAAAGTTTAAAGCATCTTCTGCATCTCATCGGCAACAAACTGTACCTTGGTACCAACGATAACCTGTACAGCGGTCTTGGAGGGACGCATTACGCCTGCCACGCCAGCCGACTTGATCTTCTTCTCGTCAACCAGCAGCGGGTCCTTGACCTCCAGACGCAGACGGGTGATGCAGTTATCGAGCGAGGTCACGTTGTCCTTACCGCCCAGGCCTTCCAGAACGGTGGCTGCGATTGCGGTAAAGTCATTGTTTGCCAGGGTAGCACCTGCATCCTGTGCTGCGGTGTCGTCGTCATCTTCACGGCCCGGGGTCTTGAAATCACACTTGGTGATCAGAACACGGAATACGATGTAGAAGATTACGCCTGCTGCCAGACCGAGCGGGATGATGAGCAGGGTCTTGGCTGCCGCCGGCAGAGAAGCCGAGAATACCAGGTCGGTCAGACCAGCGGAGAACGAGAAGCCTGCGCGGAAGCCCAGAGCAACCGTAACAGCGGCAAAGATACCGTACAGCAGAGCGTAAACAACATACAGAGCCGGAGCCAGGAACATGAATGCGAATTCGAACGGCTCGGTAACGCCACAGACGAATGCGCTCAGCGCAGCAGCACCCAGCAGGCCGGCAGCGATCTTTTTCTTATTGGGCTTTGCACAATGAACCATTGCCAAGGCAGCGCCCGGGATACCGACCATCATGCAGGGGAAGAAACCGGACATGTACATACCGAGGCTGTGGCCATCGGTAGCCTGGGTTGCGCCTGCCCAGAACTGGCCCAGGTCGTTGATGCCGATGGCATCGAACCAGAATACCGAGTTAAGTGCATGGTGCAGACCGAACGGAATGAGCAGACGGTTGAGGAAAGCGTAAACACCAGCGCCGATTGCATCCAGGCTGACGATTGCGCCGCCCAGGGAAACCAGTGCGCCGTAAACAACCGGCCATACAAAGAACAGGATAGCAGCGATGACGATCGAAACGATTGCGGTAACGATCGCAACGCAGCGCTTACCGGAGAAGAACGACAGAGCATCCGGCAGCTTGGTGTCCTTGAACTTGTTGTAGCAAGCTGCGCCGATGACACCGGCCAGAATGCCGATGAACTGAGTTTCGATCTTGGAGTAAGCCGGGTTTACAGCGTCCGCTGCCACGCCGGTCAGGACCGAAACAACGCTCGGGTTGAGCAGCTTGGTGATCATCAGCCAGGAAACCAGGCCCGCCAGACCAGCGGTGCCGTCCTTATCGTTGGCCAGACCGACTGCAACGCCGACTGCGAACAGCCAGGACATGTTGTCGATCAGCGCGCCGCCTGCCTTGATCAGGAAGAAGCCGATAATTTCTACCATACCAGTGATGTCGCCGCCCTGCATGGCGTGAGGCGACATCGCGTAACCAATACCCATCAGGATACCGCAGACGGGCAAACATGCGACGGGCAGCATCAATGCTTTGCCCAATCTTTGCAAATATTTCATCATAATGTGATAACCCCTTTCTTGCCTCTTTGGTTCCGGCACACCCCCGTGCCAGGACCCCCAAAAGCTCGATTTCTCAATCTCTTTGCATCCCTGCGCGTTGCGCAGGCGGTTTCGCCTCCTCTCCCAGACGCCTTTCCCGAACCATGAAAACTTATAAAACGCGGTGTTTTATAAGGATTTTCCTTTACTGTGCGATGTGGATGATCTCATCGCCCTGCGATACTTTCTTCCCGGTCAGGCCCTCAATGGAACCATATGCGTCGGGGTTGCATACCACAACCGGCGTAATGATCTCGCGGCCTTCCTTGCGGATGGCATCCAGATCGGCTTCCAAAACCAGATCGCCCTTCTTGACCTTCTGGCCGTCCTGCACGTGTACGGTGAACGGTACACCCTGCAGCGATACGGTTTCCAGACCAACATGCACCAGAACCTCCACGCCTTCGGTGGTGGTCATCGCAAACGCATGCCCGGTGGAGAACATGGTCGTGATCTCCCCATCGGCCGGAGCACATACCCGTCCGTTTGCCGGGATGATCGCCACGCCCTTGCCCAGGATCTCGTCCGCAAACGTCGGATCGGGCACACGGCTGAGCGGTACGCATTCGCCCTCTACCGGTGCACTCAGCACGATCGGTTTTTTCTTAAACATTCCAAAAATACCAGCCATTTTTCTGTCTCCTTTTCTAGCGTATGCGTCCCAGAAAAACAAAAAAACCAAATTTACAAACCGGGACTCTCCGTTTGAAAATTTGGTTTTGCCTGCCTTACCAGTAACAATCCGTTTATTTAGTTTCAATCACCCAGCCACCGTTTGTGGTTGGTTCCTTAACGGTATCTTCACTATAACACCCCCCTTCTGCCTTGTCAACCATGTTTTGCTTTTTTTCCATTTCGCTTAAAATCCCCCGCTTTGTCTTGTGCACATTCCACAAAACTTTTCTCAATTTTAGCATCATGAAGTTTTATTTCTCTTTTTTCTCTTGTATCCCACCGCAAAGGCATTATAATAGAAACAAAGAGAACAACCGAAAGAAACGACCGAAACAAGGAGGAACGAACGATGTCATTGTACTCGATCCACAACCTGCGATTTGAAGCGCAGATCGATCCCTTTGGTGCCGAGCTCCGCTCCCTGAAAAACAACAAAGGGACTGAATACCTTTGGTCGGCCGATCCCCAATACTGGGCACGGGTATCGCCGGTCTTATTCCCATTTGTCGGAAAAACGAACGGTCTGTGCTATCGCACCGGCGGTCAGGAATTTCCCATGACCCCGCACGGCTTTGCACGCGATCGGGAGTTTTCGCTGCTGCATCAGGAAGCCGATGAGATTTGGTTTGTCTTGGAAGCCGACGATGCGACCCGCGCCGTATATCCCTTTGATTTCCGGCTCGAACTGGGCTACCGTTTGACGTCGGAAGGACTGGAAGTTCTCTGGAAAGTCATGAATCCAGCTGCAAACGATCTGTATTTCGCCATTGGCGGCCATCCGGCTTTTCTGTGCCCGCCTTCGGGCAATGGCGGCCATGCCGGCTGCTTCCTGCATTTTGATACCGATGCGCCCGTGCTGCGCTGCACCCCCATCGAAGAACACGGTCTGGCTTTGCCCGAACATGTGGATTTTCCGCTCACGGGCGGCTATCTCCCGCTGACCGAAACGCTGTTCGATCACGACGCCCTGGTCGTCGAGAACCGGCAATGCAGCCAGGTATCGCTGTGTCTTTCCAACAAAACTCCTTACCTTGCCGTGCGTTTTGATGCACCGCTGTTCGGCATCTGGTCGCCTCCGGGCAAACAGGCTCCCTTTGTCTGCATCGAACCCTGGTATGGACGCTGCGATTCGGTCGGCTTTACGGGCGATCTGTCCGAACGGGCCTGGGAAAACAAGCTGTCTGCGCATGAAGTTTTTGAAGCCAGCTATACCATTTTACCGCTCAAATAAGTTTTTGGCACAGCCCCTTTTGGGGCTGTGCTTTTTTATGGACCAACCTTGCCGAAACCATGTCCAGAAATGGACAAAAACCTTGACAGACCCCCATGATCTGCTATAATGGACTTGCTTGCACGGAGGGTAAGTCATTCGCTGGAAATGATGAGCTGGATAAGGCAGCCGATTGAGATATCGGATTCCTTATCCAGCTTTTTTTCATCCTTCCTGCAAGCACGGCAACTATGAAAAAGGAGGTAACTTTGTGCATTCCACCCGCAACTTAACCGAAGGGGATATTTTCCGCTCGCTCATCCGTTTTGCGCTCCCCATCCTGTTGACCCTGTTTTTGCAGGCGCTTTATGGCGGCGTTGACCTGCTGGTCGTGGGCCAATTCGCCCATACGACCGACGTATCCGGTGTCGCCACCGGCAGTATGCTGCTGCAAACCATCACCATGATCATCACCGGCCTTGCCATGGGCATCACCATTCTGGTCGGCGAAAAAATCGGCAAGCGGCAGCCCGATGCCGCCGGACGAGTCATCGGCAGCGGTCTGTACGTCTTTACGATCTTTGGCATTGTTTTGACCTTCCTGATGGTCGCCGGGGCCGAATTTCTGGCATCCTGGATGCACGCCCCGCAGGAAGCTTTCGCCCAAACGGTTTTATACATCCGGATTTGTGGTGCTGGCGCGCTGTTCATTGTGGCATACAATGTGCTGGGCAGCATTTTCCGCGGCATCGGGGATTCCAAGACCCCGCTTCTGACGGTCGCGATCGCCTGCGTCATCAATATCGTGGGCGACTTGCTGCTCGTGGCTGTTTTCCATCTGGGCGCTGCCGGTGCGGCGCTCGCGACCGTGATCGCACAGGCGGTCAGTGTTGTGATTTCGTTTCAAATCATTCGCAGAAAGCAGCTTCCCTTCACCTTTTCCAAACAGTACATCCGCTTGGAGAAAACCATTGTTGCTACCGAACTCCGGCTGGGTGCGCCGGTCGCTTTGCAGGAATTACTGGTCGGCATCTCCTTTTTACTGATTCAGGCCATCGTCAATTCGTTCGGCGTCGTGCCGTCTGCCGGGATTGGTGTGGCCGAAAAGGTCTGTGCTTTTATCATGCTGGTGCCGTCGGCGTATATGCAGTCCATGTCTGCGTTTGTCGCTCAGAATATGGGCGCCGAAAATCCCCATCGCGCCAAAAAAGCGCTCGGTTATGGCATTGCAACCTCACTGGCGGCCGGTGTGGTGCTGGCCTGCCTTACGTTTTTCCATGGCACCTGGATGGCTTCCATCTTTTCCAACGATGCAGCGGTCATCGCTGCGGCATACAGCTATCTCAAAGCCTATGCGATTGACTGTATGCTGACGCCCCTGCTGTTTTGCTTCATGGGCTACTACAATGGTTGCGAAAAGACCCTGTTTGTCATGCTGCAAGGCATGATCGGCGCCTTTTGCGTTCGTATTCCGGTGGCTTTCCTGGTCAGCCGCATGGCTGGCGCGACCCTTTTCCAAATCGGTCTGGCAACACCGGCTTCGACCTGTGTGCAGATCGCACTGTGTCTGGGCCTGTTCGTCTGGCTGGAAAAGTGCCATGCCAAACAACTTTCGACATCCGTATAATAAAAAGGGCGTATCGAAAAGGTGCCTCCCGATAAGAAAACATCGTGGGGCAAGAGAGAAACGGTATAGCTTCGGCTATGCCGTTTTTCTCATTCTTGCCTTGATGAAGTGACTTTGGATACTTCCAGAGCTCCAATGCCCTTATAGTAGATGTCAATTTCCTGGGTGCGGTTCTTGCCCTTCGGATCGCTGGCAGCATGGACAACAATCTTCTCGACAAACTCATGCAAGATACATGGGGTCAATTCAGGAATTTCCGTATACCGTTCTACAACGGAGAGAAACCTTTCCACATTGGCACTTTTGCGTTCCTCTGCTTCGATTTCACCACGGAGGACAGCCGCTAACTCTTGAAGCTCATGCTGTTCTTTCTCGTAGTCAGCGGAGAGCTTTTGGAAACGCTCGTCAGAAAGTTTTCCTGAAATAGTATCCTCGTAGAGCCGTTTGAAAATGGTGTCCAGCTCTGCAATCCGCTTTTCGGCATCGGCCAATGTTTTCTGCCGTTTTGCCAAACCTCGGTTACGCTGGCGCATATCCGCATCCATGACCATCTTCACAAAATCGTCTTTGCGCTGTGATGCGAAGGAAACAATCTCGCGCAGATTTTGCAGAACTAATTCTTCCAGGATAACAGTTCGGATAGAATGTGTCTGCCCACATACATCACGGCTTTTCCGATAGCCGGAACACAGGTAATATTCCTGATCGCGCCGGAAATTGGTTGCCCTGCATTGGTACATGATGGAGCCGCAGTCGGCACAGAACATCATGCCGGAGAACATCCCCATTTCTCCCATCTTTGTAGGGCGGCGCCGCGATTGCCTTGCGAGCCTTGCTGCATCGGCAATCGCCTCCGTCCAGATAGCTTCGTGGGTATTCTCAAAAATCTTCCATTCGCTTTCTGGATTGTGCAAGGTCTTTTTACTCTTGTAGGATTTTTTACGGGTTTTGAAATTAACTGTGTGCCCCAGGTATTCACGCCAACGGTCCATGATGTCGGCAATCGTAGAAGAATCCCAAGCGTAAGGAGAACCTTTCTTTGTGACATTGGTTGTTCTGCCCTTGCTCGCATAGTAAGCAGCCGGAGTAAGAATTTTTCTTTCCGTCAGTTTTCTTGCAATCTGCGAGGGTCCCAATCCGTCCATGATATAGAGACCAATTTCATAAACTACCTGGGCGGCTTCTTCATCCTTCACCCATTGCTTTTTGTCATCAGACGATTTCATGTATCCATACGGAGGCAAAACAGTCAAATGTTCTCCTGCATTGCCTTTCACTTTCATAACGGCACGGATTTTTTTGCTGGTGTCTTTGGCGTACCATTCATTGATGATATTGCGGAAGGGCGTAAACTCGTTGTCACCCTGAGTGCTGTCCACACCATCATTCACCGCAATAAAGTGAATATCATGTTCGGGAAACATGATTTCCGTATACATGCCGACTTGCAGATAATCACGTCCGAAACGTGACATATCCTTGATGATGACCCTCTTGACAAGGCCAGCCTCAATGTCTGCAATCATCTGCTGAAAACCTGGGCGGTTGAAGGTCGTACCTGAGATGCCATCATCAACATAGAATTTGAAATTACTGTATCCATGCTCACGGGCATACTTTTCCAGGATTTTTTTCTGGTTTACAATGCTATTGCTGTCACCCTGCAATTCATCGTCACGGGATAAGCGACAATACAAAGCTGTAAGTTCTTCGGAGCTCATAGCCGTGTAAGGGAATTGAAGCGCGGCAGCGGTGTTTGACTGGTAATACATAAATACCTCCTATCCGGCAGTCAAACACGATATTGAAGTCCAACTTCATTATACCGCGCTTTCTTTTCCCTGTCTGCCTGTTAGAAGGTTTTCAAGTCACAGTTTGTTTCTGAATATCGGCTTTTATCAGGTTCTCCAGTTTGGAGGCTATCGTCTGATTTCCCGTTTGAGGGAAAAAGGAATTGACGATAAAGGTCGTGTTGCCGATCTTCTTTTTGCTCCGCATAGGCGGGGCATATTTATTTTCAGATTGAATTTTCTGCATAATAAGGCCCCTTTCATGCCATTTCATTAAAACCATAAAAGAGGCAAAAAACGAACGGCTGCTGGCCGCAGCTCCACGGGAATCTCACCCCGGCCCATGCTGATGGGTGCGCCGCGCAATGCTTTGAGGGCGTTCAACGCGGGAGTCTCATTATCCTGCCTGTGCATCCTCGCCCACAGGCTGCCACACCTGTTTTGCGGCCTGGTTTTGTCGCTCGCCTGTTTAGTAGGGGTCCCGTCCTGCGGACTTGCAACAGGGTCTTGGCGCACCGGCCGACCGGCTCCACACAGACAGATCGTATCCGTCTGCCTTATGCTGCCCGAAGGCTTTCTTTGTCAAGGATCATGGACTCCGCTGCCGGATCGTCAGGGGCAAGGAAAGGGAGCGAAACTTACCCCGAACAACTTTAGACCGGCAGTACCTTGAAACTCGTCACGATACTATGTATCAGCTTTGTTTCCAGTCTGAGCCGCATATCTTCGTCCACATACAGGTATTCGTTACCGTACTCGTCCCTCACCGGTCTGGTGGCAAGAGCCCGAATGTACTTCTGATAATGAGCGACGACAGCAGCAAGAGCATTTTCGTCACCGTTCACGGCTGCCAGAATCACAGGCACCGGAATGGGCTTTACATGTCCGGCCATTCAAATCCCTCCTATTACAATAAATTTGGACAGGAACGCCGGGCAGCCAGTCCGGCTTTCCCTCCATCTCGTGCCTAAGCTACAATGAGAGGAGCAACTGGCTGACCTATCCCTCCTTGGGCTTCTATGTCCGTTGGAAAGACTGTTAGCCATCCTCTTGTTGTAGCGTTCGATTTAAGCAGGTTGAGCCACCGGATGCCGGAGAGTTCGCGTCACCCAATAGATTGAATCGGCAGCGAGAAAAGATGGACTCCGGTTGCAGATTCTTTGTATTGGAGGAATATGGATGAACTGCGTTGGCATCGATGTTTCCAAAGGGAAAAGCATGATCGCCGTCATGCGGCCTTTCGGAGAAGTGGTGGTTTCACCTTTTGAAGTACGTCATACCGCCAATGAACTGAGCGAGCTGGCAGGGCTACTCAAAAGCTTGGACGGCGAGACCCGTGTGGTGATGGAATCCACGGGTAATTACCACGCGCCGGTGGCTTGGCTGCTCCACGACGCGGGGCTTTATGTTTCCGTAGTCAATGCAATGTTGGTACACGACTATGGGAACAACAGTTTAAGACGGGCCAATACCGACAAGAAGGACGCTATAAAGCTGGCCAACTACGGCCTTGACCACTGGCTCACGCTGCCGAGATATGTCCCGGAAGAGGACACTCGTCTCATGTTGAAGGCTTGCTACCGGCAATACCAGCAGTATTCAAAAGTACAGACCATGCTGAAGAATAACCTGATCTCCCTGCTGGACACTACTTTTCCAGATGCAAACCGCCTGTTCACCAGTCCGCCCCGCGACGATGGCCGCGAGAAGTGGATAGACTTTGTAGCTACTTTTTGGCATCGCGAGTGCGTTTGTGACCTGTCTGAGAAGGCCTTTGCCGCCAAATACCAGAAGTGGTGCAAGAAGTACGGCTACAATTTCAGTGAAGGCAAGGCGCTGGACATTTATGCCGCCGCCCGTGGGCACTTCGGTGTCATGCCCAAAACGGATACGGCAAAACTTTTGGTGGAACAGGCTATTTCCCAACTCCGGGCAACTTCCTCCGCATTAGCTGCTCTCAAACAGGAGATGCAGTCCCTGGCGGCTTCTCTGCCGGAGTATCCTGTGGTGATGGAGATGTTTGGTGTTGGCCCTACTCTCGGCCCTCAACTCATGGCTGAAATTGGCGATGTGCGCCGTTTTCATTCCAAGAAAGCGCTGGTGGCCTTTGCGGGCATTGACGCCCCACCCTACCAATCCGGCCAAATGGATGTCCGTAGCCGCAGCATTTCCAAACGCGGATCTGCTTCGCTGCGCAGAACGCTCTTTCTGGTGATGAGTGTCATCCTACAGCATGCTCCAATGAATGAGCCGGTCTACCAGTTCATGAACAAGAAACGCTCCGAAGGCAAGCCCTACCGTGTCTACATGATGGCCTCCGCAAATAAGTTCCTGCGTATCTACTACGCTTCTGTGGAATCCTACTTGGATTCCCTGGAACACGACTGATTTTCTTGTGCTATACCATCTGGCTGGCCGCCGTTTTAATTTTGAGATGCTCAGCGGCTTGATTTTGTGTTGCCTTTTTGCCTCCCTAAAAAATCTGAAATTTCTACTTGACTTTTATTAGCAGGTCTTTACCAGATATTCGTACAGTTCTTTCAGCGTAACGAGCCGCCGTTTGGATACGGTCTGATGGACGATATGCAGCTTTTCGCTGATTTCCCGGTCCGTCATACCCAGGAAGTAGGACAGCAGGATCACATCCCGTTTACCCTCCGGCAACTGCGCTAACGCATCGGCCAGGACATTGCCGGTTACGACTACCGGAAGTCCCAATACTTCAAAGACATGCTCGTCCATAAAGTAATCGTCCCACACGGCGGTCTGCTCCAGCTCGGAGGCTGTCAGCTCGTCCAAAGGCTTTTCCTGGTCCAGAAGGCTGGCATAGTCACGTTGGATATGCCGGGCCTCATTCTTCAAAACCCTGACGCAGAAGGCGCCAAATTGATTTTGAATGCGTTGCTCATGGGAGTCTTTCATATTCTCACCTCCCTTCGCGCCGCACAGGTGCGGGGTGGTGATTTCCTCCCTTTCGCCTCAGTAATCCAAGACTTGCGATTTTGGCAACCTGGAAAGGAAAGAAATTTTTATGAAAGGCTCCGTCAGGTGACGAAGCCCACATAAACAACAAAAAGCGCCCATCCGCAAAATGCGGACAGGCGCAAAGGAATTGACAGAAGTATTTACATGATTTAACTGTTCATCTTCATGGCCGGAATATCTCGATAATGGAAACAGACTTTTTTTGACAAGATGGCTCTTGTCGTTTTATGTCGAAAGGCTTTGTAGCACATGGCGGCATCCTCCTATTGCCGCCATGCCAAATTGCAAGGTATAGGGTCGTCGTTAGCCTTTGGACAGAAAGAAGCGGCGGTCTTGATTTCTCAAAACCGCCGCTAAAATTATATTTTGAGCATAGAAATTGGTCTGCCCAGCGACGGTTTTTTTCTTTTCTGCCGCCGGGCAGATAGATTATATATTTGGCTTTATCAATACTGTAAAATCGAATTGTTGCAGAATTGTCCTAACGCCCACTTCTTTCGACAAAAAAACAGCCCGAATTGCTTCACTTTTGTAGCAATTCTAAATTCATTGCATTTCAGACCGCAAAATAATCCGTTTGAGCAGGAACATGGTTGCGCCAAAATAGTCAGGTATATGGCACAGAACATTCAAAAAAGCCGATAATCACAAGTGAATCGGATCTTGTGAGTTATCGGCTCTGCGGCTGTGCGTCTGGCGCTTTGATAACGGTTATATGAAATTGTTCAATGTCAATTAGACACTCACTTTTGCATTTGGGACAAAAGAGAGGGAAGTTTTTTAGGATGGTATCCTCCCGAATTTTGTCCCGTGTTTTATTTCCACAAATGGGACAGCGGATGAACTCGGCTTTCTCCATATCGGTCATTTTGCATCCCGATCCTTATCTTTTTGCTTCTTTTCTTCCCGATATTTTCGGATCAGCTTGTTGCGGACAGGAATACCGACACCAATCAGAAGAACTACCGCTAAAATTGTAAAATCCATATTGCTCACCTCACATTTCTTTATTTTCCATAATCCGAATGGAGAACCAGATCGACACAGCGTACATGACAACAACGAGTACAAGCACAAGGCCGATCAGCAGTACCGGGGAACTTACAACCGTAGTCACAAAGGGATTGTCTGCGGGCATCTTGGGCAGGAAAAACAAGGTCGCCAAAAATCCAGCCACAGGAATATACATGAACACACGGCCTTTGATGGCTCCATATTTGTAATAGCCCGGAATTTGAAATACGGTATAAAGGGCAAACAGGAATAAACCGCCGATGGCTGCACTAATCATATCAAATGCTCCAACACTTTCACCCATTGCCCGCAGCACAATCGGCTGTGTGATAAGAGAAACCACCAGAGCCATCGCGCCCAGCGCAAGAACAAAGAGATACCGGCCTGTTACCATTTCGCTTTTCTTGATGGGTAAAATCCCATACAAACGCTCCATGCTGTTTTTCTCCGTTACAGAGAAAGTGTATCCTGTGGTCATGGCGATAAAGCACATGGCAAAGGAAACGCCGGTCAGGATGGAACGGTTAATGGCCGCAAAAGCGATAGGAAGAAGCATGGTAAAACCGATCACCTTGATATAGGGCTTTACCAGCGAAAAGTCTAATTTTGTTGCTTTTAATGTATTACTCATAATCGTCACCTTTCTTGCTCGTGAATACAACGATTTCATCAATGGTCGCCGGTTCAATACTCAAAGAGGAAAAAGCGACCGTATCTTCGGTCTTGACCAGGGCCTCAAAGCCCGTATTTAGACAGCTTCGTCATACAAATCCTCCTCATAATCGGTGTAAGATTTCAGCACACGCAGGCTGCGCTTGAGACGGCGGTACTCGTCCATCTCCATGCGCAGATGGTGGTAAAAAGCCTCGTACCAGCTTTCGTCCACCTCCGTCTCCATTTTCCGGGCCAGACCCAGCATCCGGCGTTTGGCCTCCGGGTCAACCGTCAGGGCTGTCAGCCATTTCAACCGTGTCACCGTGTTGTGATGGCTGGGACAGGCGAAAGCGTAGAGAATCTTCTTTTCTTTCATACTCAGTGTCATAATGATTTTCCTCCATTTCTTTGCTGCGGAGCCATGCACCCCGCATGATAAACTTGTTTCTTTCCGCCGGTCTGCCTGCAAGCAGCTCCTGCCCGGAATTTCTCCCGGCGTATCGGCCTCTTTGGTGCGCTCGATTTCTGTCATGGCGCCACTTCCCCGGAGGTCATACCCCTTGCAGCCGGTCATTCGATTTTCAAGGTTCAGTGCCTGTCTGCAAGAATGATTTTATCGAAAAAAGAGGGCCGCTCCCGTATATCCAAGACGTTGGAAAAACGCACGAAATCCTCATATTTCCACGCTTATGGAATCGTGCTATAATGGGTGTATTCACTGAAAAACGATAACGAGAGAGGGGGCATTGGATGTACACAAAGCTGTCAATCCCGGAGCGGCTCAAAGACTTGCGGGTGGTAGACAAGCACCTGACGCTGGAACAGCTGGCGGAGCAGACCGGCCTGTCCAGATCGGCGCTGGGAAAATATGAAAGCGATGATTATAAGGACATCAGCCCGTTTGCGATTGCAACGCTGGCGGAATTTTATGGTGTGTCCACCGACTATCTGATGGGGCTGTCCGAAAATAAAAATCACCCAAACACAGAGCTTCAATCTCTGCATCTGAGTGACGATATGGTGGAACTTTTGAGCAGCGGCAGGATCAACAACCGGCTTCTCTGCGAACTGGCTACGCATCCAAACTTCCAGCGGCTGATGACCGATATGGAAATCTTCATTGACCGGATTGCCGATATGCGGGTGGAGCAGATGAACCTGATCCTCGAAGCCACCCGACAGACCGTCATCAACAGCCATGCGCCGGGAGAGAACGACCTTTATATGCGGACGCTGGAATTAGGGCAGATACAGGAGAGTGACTTTTTCAGCCATGTCCTGCATGACGATCTGGACAACATTGTCCGGGACATACGGGAGGCACATCTAAAGGACAAGACCACCGCCGACCCGCAGCCCACGTTGGAGGACGTCAAGGAACAATTTGAACAGGCTGTCCAGCAAGGCAGCGATGTGGAAATGCTGATACATGAATTCTGCGATAAGTTGCAGATACCCTTTGAGAAGATTTCCTCGGAGGATTTCTCAGCGTTCCTTCGGATACTGAGCCTGTCCAAGATGCTCAAAAATCCCAACAACATGAGGGGGAAGGCCAAGCCGCAGCCGTACTATGCGCCCAAGCGGAAGAAACGCAGGTAGAGAAAAAGCCGCCCAACCTGTACCGTTGGACGGCTTTCGACCCGTTTGCGGGTGGAATAAAATATGCGGTTATACATCCGTTAGCTGACTGTTTTCATCAGCTTTTTCATAAACTTCCAGAGACGGATGCCATCTTTGAGGCCCAGCCGGTAAAAGAAGCATTCGCTTTCTGCGCCGGAATCGAAGATGGAATCGCAGTAGTGCCTTACAGTGTCCTTCTGTTCCTCAGACAATACGCTGATCGCTTTTTCATACTCGGTTTCCAAACGAAGGTAGTCCGCTTTTTTCTCCTTGCCGGTTTCTGCCTCCCGCCATTTAGCGAACTGGCTCTGCATCCGCTCCTGAATCATCAAATCAACCAGTTTTTCTATATCTGTACCCATAAGCGCCCTCCTTATGCTGGACGGATATAATTCCGGTATGTTTCCAGGACGGAATCCGACACACCGCTTTTATACACTTTGCGAATGTCGGAGATTTCCTCTTGCTTCAGCAGTTTCAGCCATTTCAGCAGTTCAGCCCTGCCGTTGGCAAAGTTACAGCAGCGCCCATCGGCGTATTCGATACGGTATCTCATAGACAGGCACCTCCTTAAACATAAATCATCTCAGACCGGATGATTTCCTCTGCCCGGCTGCGGATGCTGTTCATGGCTCCGACCCAGGCAAGCTGGTCACGGGCTTTCAGTTCCTCGGTGATACCCTCCACAGCCTGCATCTGCGAGATGATACACGCCAGCCGGTCATCGGCCTGCTCGTTCAGATCGGCAAGATACGTCCAGAGTTTTCCCGACAGAAGCAGTTCACTGTACTGGCCGGGACGGTGTTCTTGCAGAAACGCCTTGTGCATCCGCCCCCACCGCCCGATGGGGCGGTTTTCCTCCGGCAGCTTCAGATCGGGGATGTAGTAGTCTCCCACCAGCGTATAGCTGATGCCGTTGTGATGGATTTTCTTTGGTAAATGCTCCATGTTCGACCTCCTGTATTCAGTTTTTTCAGAATCCAGTTGATCGTGTCCCTGTTCATGATAAATTCAAGGCAACTGAACTCTTCACGAACAAGTATGGCACATCCTTTCCTAATTTCTGATAGTTGAGGCCGTGGGAAATCTGGCTGCCCCGGTTCTCGGATTGATTGAAGCTGTCGATGGTCTCCTTGCCCAGCAGCTCCGAGATTTCTTTCAGGGTGGATTTCTCCTTGCCACCCAAAAACAAGGTGGTGTCGCAGTTGCCCACAATGGTGTCTGCGGCGTCCTTGTAGATGGTCTTTAACTGGCTTTGGGACTGCAAAATGATAGAAGCCGAGATTTCCCGGCTCCGGATAGTGGCAATCAGCTTGTCAAAGTTCGGTATCTGTCCGATGTTGGCGAACTCGTCCAGGAGGCACCGCACATGGACGGGCAGCCTGCCGCCGTACACGTCGTCTGCCTTGTCGCAAAGGAGGTTGAATAGCTGGCTTTGCAGCATGGCGATGACGAAGTTGAAGGTGGTGTCCGTGTCGCTCATAATGAGGAACAGCGCCGTTTTCCGGTCGCCCAGGGTGTCCAGCTCCAGTTCGTCGTCCGACATGATCTCCCGCAGCTCCGCAATATCGAAGGGGGCAAGGCGGGCACCGCAGCTAATCAGGATGGATTTCAGGGTCTTGCCGGCGGCCAACTTGAATTTACGGTACTGCTTCACAGCAAAGTGGTCCGGGTGCTCCTTCTCCAGCTTGGCAAAGAGCAGGTCAACGGGGCTTTGAAATTCTTCGTCGTCCTCTCTGGCCTCCGATGCGTTGATGAGCTCCAGCAGCGTGAGAAAGTTCTTTTCCTCCGGCTCCGCCTCGTACCAGATGTACCCGATCAGGGCGCAGTACAAAAGCCGCTCTGCTTTGACCCAAAAATCCTCGGAGGATTTTTCACCGTCGCCTTTGGTGTTGGCCATGATGACATTGACCAGATTCAAAATATCCTTTTCGCTGCGGATGTAGGCGAAGGGGTTGTATTTCATGCTTTTTTTGAAGTTGATGGTGTTGAGAACCTTGATGCGGTACGGCTCATAGATGACTTTCCCGCGGACGTCCCGCATGGGCTTTCCGTTCTCGTCCAGCTTGGGGGCGCCCCGGCGCAGCATGGTCCCCACCTCGGACAAAAGCTGTCCTTTGGGATCGGTGACCACATAGGAACTGTGCATCTGCATGAGAGAGGGTTTGACGAAGAACCGGGTCTTGCCGCTGCCGCTTCCGCCGATGACCAGAATGTTTTTGTTCCGGGCGTACTTGGGGTTTTTTGGGCGGCTGGACATGGTGAGCTTTTCCGTCTGGGTAAGAGGGATGTTCCAGTCGGGGACCGGATCGACATAGGGGGCAATATCGGCCGCCGTGCCCCATCGGGCGCTGCCGTACTCGATGCCCTTGCGATATTTGCGAGCGTTTTTTCCTTTGGCGTACACCGCCAGCCGAACAATGACCGCCCCGGCGATACCCACCAGCAGGTCCAGCGGATGCAGACTGGGCAGCCCAGAAGAAAACGCCTCCGTAAAGCCCTGACTCAAATGCAGGAACTTTTCAGAGGCGTCAAGGCCGGGCGCAAGGCGCACCGCCTGGCAGAGCTTATCAAAGAGATATACGAACAGCAGATACGGGAGGTTGAGAATGAGGGCTTTTTTCCAGGTGTCGGTCATAATTCCACACCCCGGTCTTTAGTTTTGACCTTCTCCCGCTGGCGATGCTGGGCTTTGGCCTGTTGTTTCGCCTGGTCCAGCGCCTTGCGGATGGAGGGCTTTTTCTCTTTCTCCAGGTTCTTTGCGGAGAACTCCCGGAAGGCCGCCGTGATGACGTCGGCATCCCGGCCCTTGAAGAACACCAGGTAGCGGGGTATCTCGCCGCTGGTGTCCTTTTTCAGAGCAAAGTCAATGCCGTACTTCTTGGCGGTGGCGGAAAAGGCCCGGATGTTCTGGTCGGTGATCTCGATGTTGGAAACGCCGGTGTTGTGCTTCATAAGCTGTCGGAGGGTCTGCTTGCCGTGGTGCAGCTTGGTCTTGTGGCCGGTTACTCCTTTCTGCATCTCGTCCAGCACTTTTTTCATGGCCTGTTGCAGCATCCCGGCGGAGAGCCTGGTGGCCTCCACGCAGAGGGCAACGGTGCGCTGGGTGACTTCTTCCTGCATAAGTCATCATCTCCTTTCTCCGCTGCCGTACAGATCGTGGTTCACCAGGGACGCATAGTAGCTGTCGATGGTGGCCGGGGCGTTATACAGGGCAGCCAGCAGATATTTCTTGATATTGCGGACATAGGTGGTGTTCTCCCGCATACGATCCAGCACATACTCGATGTGGGAACTGTTCAGCTTCAGGAACCGGGATTTGACCACCTCCGCCGGATAGTCGTCCCCGGCAATGCGGATCGTCTCCCTGCGGGAACAGACGGTATCCACCATGAGCTCAACCAATTCATTCAGCATATCCCGGTCCAGCCGGTCATCCCGGCATAGATAGTCATACTCGATATTCTCCAAAATCAGTTCCCGATAGTTCTCTCGCTCCTGCATCCAGTCCCGTCCAGTCCGTCTGCCCCCTGCGGGGGTTTGGGGGATTGATTGGATAGGATTTGATCCTTCTGTACTTAATGAATCAGTTTTTGATCCTTGTTTACTTGATACTTTAGTATTTAATTGTGCGGGTTTTTCCTGTTCAGGTTTTCCCAAGGCAGGAGAATCCAAGACTGGTTTTACCTGAACTGGATTTTCCCGTTCAGGTTTTCCCGGTTTAGGTTCCGGCGGCCTGGGCTGCTCCAAAATCGTGTACTCGATGCTGCCGAGCCGTCCGTTGGCGTTACGGACTCTTTCACGAATAATGTACCCCGCATCCTCCAGCTCCCGGACCGTAGCGCAAATGCTGTCCACTCCATCCCGGCATATCCGTGCAAGACCTTTGGTGGTGTAATCCCAATCCTCCGGCAAGGACAACATGAGGGACAGCAGCCCCTTCGCTTTCAGCGACAGCGCCGTGTTCCGCAGATGGTGGTTTGCCATCACCGTGTAGTCACGGGTTTTCTCAATGCGAAATACCGCCATAATCTCACCTCCCTCCGGCGGTCTGGAAAAGTGTTCGTTTTCGGGGAAAATTCAATTCTGTGCCCACCTGCTTCTCTATGTGGGAAAACCTATGGACACTTAATTTGCATTTCCTACATGAAGAAATACCTTCGATTTCTCACCCCTTTCAATACAATTTTCCGTGTACTTGATGGAAAGTAAAAAACGCCATAGGATTTCCTATGGCGTTTGGGACAGGAAAAGGGTGCTGATATTTCACATCAGCACCCTTTTCCTGCCAGTATTTGATTTTTTGACTTCACATCGTGTTCCTTGCCTCTGAAAACATTGATTTTACTGGACTCTCTCATGTTTTCTTATTAGGAGGCGGGGAACGATACGCCCTTTATTTTTACGCTTTGTGTGCACTCAGCCGCGAGATATGAATGGTCAGATACAGCATTTCATCCGGGGACATTTTAAAATCATATTGCTGTTCCATGCGGTCCCGGATGCGTGTGGCACAGTCATACGCCCGGGGATGCTGCTGCGCAATGGCGCTGAGCAGCCCATCCATATTGTCGTGGTAGTGCGTTTGATGAATCATGCGCTGCGCAAAAAATTTCAGATGGGTGATAAACCGATAAAAATCCAGCGAATCCTCATCAAACTCCATCTGGAAATAATCGCTGACGATCTGGCAGATCTCCTGCATGATATACGTCATATTGTATGCGCTTTTGATATCGCTGTTTTGCTGCGCATTGACAAAATGCAGGGCAATAAACGCCGCTTCATCGTCGGTAAACTTCACGCCGGTCTCTTCCTCGACCAGGCGGTTGGCATCCATGCCGATCTCATATTCGGTGCGGTAAAACCGGCGAATATCCCATTTGAGCGGATTTTCCAGCACGATTCCCTGTTCATAGCGTGCAATGGTCGACGAAATATGGTCGGGCAGCGTCAAATAGATGCTGTCGCTCAGTTTCTTACCCAAAATCACTTTGGCCCGGCTGATGATCTTTTCACTGATGAGCATATGCTCCACCGGCATCCCAGCAAGCAGTTCGTGCAGTTTCCCTTCCAAAGACGGGTCGGTGATGGTAAAGGTCTTTTCGATCTTCTTTTCATCCACCCGGTCGCCTGCCGCCCGACCAAAGGCCAGGCCACGGCCCATGATAACCGTTTCGGCACCGGAAGGGCTGCGCGTTATCACAACATTATTATTCAGGATCTTTTCGATAATCATGTTCGTTCCCCTTGCGAAAAATAAAAAAACCATGACTCCACAAGATGCGATACTTCTAGAATCATAGTTACACCCGCAGTTACGCTTATTTTTTTATAAGTATAGCACATTGCGGCTGCTCGCACAATGTGCAATCCGTACGAAACGATTCGGAAAATATTGTTAATTTTGTTCGCCCATGCAACAATTGACCGCAAGCCCTTTTCCAAAAGCTTGCGGTCTTTGCAGTCACAGGAAAACCTGTGATTTGTTTTACAGGTTCTGTACTTCCTCCAAGGTGGGGATGGAAGTCTGGGCACCTTTTCGGGTCACGACAACGGCTGCGACCTCGCTGCCCAGCCGGATGGCGTCGGAATACGAAGCCCCTTTGCTGCATGCGACGACAAATGCCGCCGTAAAGCTATCGCCCGCCGCGGTCGTATCGACCGCTTTTACTTTTTTCGCCGGGAATGCTTCACAGGTTTGCTTGGTCACGAGCAAAACCCCGTCCCCGCCCAGGGTGACGAGCACGGCTTCCATGCCCTGCTCCAGCAGGGTCCGCGCACCGGCTGCCAATTCTTCTTTGGTGTGCAGTTCTTGCCCCACCAGGCATTGCAGCTCGGTTTCGTTCGGTTTTACGATGTCAAACCCTTCGAAAAATTCTTTGGTCAGCCCTGCTTGTGCGGGCGCTGGGTCCAACAAAATGTGTTTCCCGCGGGCGCGCGCCAAATCTTTGACATACGTCACCACCTCGAGCGGAATTTCCAGCTGCATGACAACAATGTCACAGGCATCGATGAGGTCCAAATGGCGGTCGATCATCGCCCGGGTCAGTTTGGCGTTGGCGCCCGGCACCACGGTGATCGAATTTTCGCCGTTCCGGTCGACCGAGATAAAGGCATTGCCGGTCGGCACGCCGTCCAGCACTTCGATTCCGCTCGTTCCGACCCCCACGCTTTCCAGATTTTCTTTCAGCGCAGCGCCATACACATCGTTGCCCACGGCGCCGATCATTTCCACCTGGCCGCCCAATTTTCCAATCGCATACGCCTGATTGGCGCCCTTTCCGCCCGGAACCAGCGTCATATCGTGTCCCATCACGGTTTGTCCGGCCAACGGCATCGCATCCACCCGAATAACAAAATCCATATTCAGACTGCCCACCACGAGTATTTTTTTCATGTTGCACTCTCCTTGTCCTGCTCCGCAGCAAACGATTCCCCTTACTGGTATCTTACCCGGCTTGTCCGGATTTGGCAACCGTTTGTCTGCAAAAAAGCACCGAATCCAACGATTCGGTGCTTTGGGGCTTCTTACTTTTGGGCCGGATAAGCTTGTTCCAGTTCGGCCAGGGTCGCCATGACCGCGCCCTTGTGCTGCACGGTGAGCGACGCATACTGCGCGGAAAATTCCAGATAGGCTGTCAGCTGCGCCTCGTTCAAGTTCGCCAGGGCATCTGCCGTCACCCCGTCGCGCGTGAGCTGGTACAGGAACGAACCAATGAACGAATCGCCTGCCCCGGTCGTATCGACCACGGGTACCGAAATGGTTCGGCCAAACGTCTGGGTCTGCGGGGTGTAGACGGCCGAGCCGTTGGCGCCGCGGGTGATGAGCACCAGGCGGCAACCCATGTCGAACAGCTTTTGCGCCGCTTCCCGCTCGTCGGTGCAGCCGGTGACAAATTCGATCTCATCATCCGAAAGCTTGACCAGGTCGGCATAGGGCAAAAATTCCCGGATGGCTGCCTGGCATGCTTCCGGGCTGCTCCACAGTGGCAGCCGGACATTGGGGTCAAACGAAATGATCGCGCCCGCCTGCTTGGCCAGTTCGATGGCCCGGCGATGCGCTGCCTTGACCGGCCAGTCCACCAGATCGACCGAACAAAAATGCAGCACCGCACAGTCGGCAAACATCGTGTCCGTCACCTGTTCCTGGTCCAGAAACAGGTCGGCCGACGGATTGCGGAAAAAGGAAAATTCACGGTTGCCGGTCGCGTCGAGTGAAACAAAGGCAAGGCCGGTGTTGGCCCGTCCGGTGCGGAACACCCACTGGGTATCCACCCCATTGGCACGCAGCACCTTGAGGATATGGGTACCAAAGGCGTCCTCGCCCACCTGCGAGATCATCGCCGCCGGATTGCCCAGCCGCGCGACCGCGGTTGCGACATTGGCCGGCGCACCGCCTGCCACGCGCTCAAAATGGGTCACTTCATCCAGCGCGCAGCCCTTTTGCTGGGGCACAAAATCGATCAGCAATTCCCCGATCGCAACCACTTTTTTCATGTATTTCCCTCCAAAATATATCGGTAAATGGCCTGCGCAACGCCGTCCTCGACGTTGCTGCCCGTACAGACATCGGCGGCCTGCTGGATGTGCGGCGCGGCGTTTGCCATCGCAACGCCCAATCCCGCCATGCGCAGCATGGATAAATCATTATCACTGTCGCCGATGGCCATGACGGCATCCATGCCCAGCCCAAGCTGGGCGGCAAGCTGCGCAAGGCCGCTTCCCTTGTGGACACCCTTCCGGTTGATCTCTACATTTTTCAGCGCCCCGCCATACATGATCGACGGCGCCAGTTCAAACTGCCCGGTCTGCTCCAGCGTGTCGATGAGCCGGTCGACCTGCTTGGGGTCCAGCGAATGCAGAATGGCTTTGAGGATGCGTCCGTCCTCCCGCCGCAGCAGTTCTTCCCATTTTTCCGGGCTGTCGATAAAGATATACCCGTCTACGGTCTCCTCCAGCGCCGTGGACCCGCGGCGGCGGATCTCCTGCAAAAAACGCAGGAACTCCCTGCCATAATACAGGCTTTCGCCCGTATACAGGCAGGGATCGGTATCAAATTGGGCGCAGATCTCAAAAATCGTATCGCACATCTGGCGATCCAGTCCGTCGAACGTGATCTGGCTGCCATCGGCCAGACATTCGGCAGCCGCCCCGTTGGAGATGACCACCCAATCGGCCGGCGCCTCTAACTGACGGTTAAAAACGCGGGTTTCTTTCCAATTTCGTCCTGTGCACAACACGATCTGCACGCCCGCCTGCTGTGCCAGCCGCACCGCGCGGGCATTCTCTTTGGAGACACGGCTGCTGGGGTCCAGCAGCGTGCCGTCCAGATCGAGTGCGAGCAGTTTATACTTTGCCATGTGCCCCACCTTTGGTTTTACTGAATTTGCAGAGCGCCCATTGCCCACAGCTCGGCTTGTACTCCTTCCGACTGTACCCCGCACGCATGCGGCGCGGGATAATACCGCGTGGTGAGCACCTGTTCCCCGCCGTTGACAAAGATCTCGAGCGAAGAAGCATCGGCCAGCACGCGCAGCGACCGAACGGTTCCGGGTTCGGCATACCGCACCGTGCGGCCCGAACCACCCTGTACCAGCGTGAGCGACAGCGTTCCTTCGTCCCATTCTAACACAGCCGCCCCACGAATGACAAGCCTTCCGCGCGGCGCGGTCTGTGCTTCCAGATCGAAGATCTGCGCCTGCTCGGGCGCGATGCGCTCCCCGCGCAATGCCTCCATTTCGGGCGCCGGCACACGCAGCAGCTTTTCGCTGTCGCGCTTGAGTTCACACGGCACGGTCATGCCATGCTGCCAACCGTTTTCCACGGTCGGGTTGGTATAATCGGCGTCCGGCATGCCCATCCAACCGATGAGCAGCCGCCGCTCGCCGTCTACAAAGGTCTGCGGCGCATAGAAATCAAAGCCGCAGTCGAGTTCCTGATATTCACCTAGGGTATACGCGCCGCGGAAGTCGCCATGCAGCGGGAAGTACCCGCAAGAGTAGACATTTTGATATTTGTTACCCTGCCGGGTCACGCCCTGGGGCGAGCACATCAAAAACCACTGCCCATCCAGGCAGAACAGGTCGGGGCACTCCCACATGTACCCGAAGACCTCGGGGGTCGTGAGTGTGTTGATGTGCTTCCAGTTCCGCTTGTTGGCCGATTCATACACCAGCAGTTGGCCGCGGTCCTCTTTGGTCCGCGCGCCAAGCACCATATAATATTTGCCGTCCTGCGCCCAGACCTTAGGGTCGCGCACATGACAGGTGACGTTTTCCGGGTAATCCTTGTTTTCCAGCAACAGTTCATTGGACGCTACGGTCACGCCGTCGTGGGAGACGGCGAGCGCGGTATTGTGGCCGCGCCCTGCCGTGATGTAATCATAATCGCCCGCATACTTGACGTTTCCGGTGTAGTAGAGATACATGGTCCCGTCTTCGACCAGGGCCGAGCCAGAATAGACCCCGTGGATGTCCCACGGCTGGTCGGGATACAGCATGGGCGGCAGCTGCTCCCAGTGCAGCAAATCGCGGCTGCGGTAGTGCCCCCAGTGCTTCACCCCGCCGGTGGGGTCGAATGGGCCGTATTGATAAAACACATGATACCACTCCCCAAAGCGGCACAGGCCGTTCGGGTCATTCATCCAGCCGACCGGCGGCATCAGGTGAAACCGCGGACGGTAAGGGTCAGCCGCGGCCCGCGGACCGTCCTCCCGTTCCACGCGGACAACCAGCCGCTCCAAATCTCGCTGCAATGCGTTGCTCATGTTTGTTTTCCTCCTCCAATCAGCGCTTGAGCGTCATCAGGATGTCTTTTCCTGCGACAACTGCGCCGGGATGCCGCTCGACGTCGGCAAAATCGTCCGAGTTGGTCACGATGACCGGGGTGATGGTCTTATAGCCTTCCTTCTCAATGGCTGCCATGTCAAATTCGAGCATCAAGTCGCCCGCCTTGACATGCTGGCCTTCCTGAACATGGCCGGTGTAATGCTTGCCGTTCAAGTTGACGGTATCGATGCCGACGTGGATGAGAAGCTCCATGCCGTTGTCGCATTCCAGGCCGACCGCGTGGCCCATGACCGCAGACACGGTCGCGTCACAGGGAGCAAATACCTTGCCTTCGGTGGGCTTGACCGCAATGCCCTTGCCCAGTGCTTCGGCAGAAAAGGCCGGGTCGCCGGTTTCGCTCAGCGCAACCGCTTCACCGCTCAGCGGCGAAACAACGGTCATGGTTTCACCGGCTGCGGCCGGAGCGGCAGCCGGGGCAGCTTCCTGCGCCGGTGCTTCAACGGCCGGAACGGTTTCCGGCTGCTCCTCTTCCTTGGGCAGGCCGAAGAACCACGAAACCACAAACGCAACGCCGGTTGCAATCGCGATGGTGATGATGTACTGAATCGGATGATGCAGATGCAGCAGGATGCCGAAGATACCGGTAACGCCCGTACCGGTCGCACCCAGACCAACGATCGAAGCATACAGTGCACCAAAGGCAGCGCCGATCGCACCCGCGATAAACGGACGGAAGAAGCGCAGGTTTACACCAAAGATGGCCGGTTCGGTGATGCCCATGAAGGCAGACAGCGAAGCGGGCAATGCCATGGACTTGAGCTTCTTATTCTTGGTCTTGAGGGCAACAGCCAGTGCCGCGCCGCCCTGGGCGACGTTTGCTGCCGATGCCAGCGGCAGCCAGTAGGTCACGCCGTAGGCGCTGAGCTGGCCCAGGTCAATGATGGTATACATATGATGGATGCCCGAAACGACCGTTGTCGCATACAGGCCGCCCATGATAAACGAACCGATGCCGAACGGGATGGCGATCAGCCACTGTACGCCGTCGATGACGAAGTTTTCCACGGTGGTGAACACCGGGCCGATGGCCGCCAGCGTCAGATAACCGGTGACGAATACCGACACGAGCGGGGTCACAAACAGGTCAAACATCGGCGGCACGATCTTGTGCAGGCGCTTTTCGAGGAAGCACATCACCCATACCGCAATGATGACCGGGATAACGTGGCCCTGATAGCCGACGAGCGGAATCTTATACAGGCCGAAGAAGACTTCCTGATAATTCTGCACGCCTTCAGTTGCCACCGTCCACGCATTTTGCAGATTGGGGTGCAGCATGATCATACCGATGACCGCACCGAGGAACGGGTTGCCGCCAAACACCTTGGCTGCCGAGAAGGCAATCAGAATCGGCAGGAACGTGTATGCAACGTTGGAGAACAGCTGTGCAAACACATAGATGGAGCTGCTGGTATCCATCTGAATAAAGCCGTTGTTGACCATGAAGTTGAGCGACTCCATGATGCCCATGAGGAAACCGGACGCAACGATCGCCGGGATGATCGGCACGAAGATGTCACCCAGCGTCTTGATGGCGCGCTGGAACCAGTTGCCCTTCTGCGCGCCCTGCGCCTTGGCCTCATCCTTGCTGACGGCCGCTGCCCCCGACAGCGCGATGAATTCCGTAAATACCTTATTGACCGTACCGGTGCCAAAAATGATCTGTAATTGCCCCTGTGCTTCGAAAACGCCCTGTACGCCGGTTGCGTTTTCCAGGTTTTTCTTATCTACCTTGCTGTTGTCTGCGATGACCAAACGCAGCCGCGTTGCGCAATGCGCTGCGGACACGACGTTATCCTTCCCGCCGATACACCGAAGCACTTCGGAAGCCGCTTTTTTGTAGTCCACTTTTTTCCGCCCTTTCATTCGTTTGTATGAAATCGATTTCATCTTTTCTGTATGTATTATACTGCCGTGCCCGTCCCTTGTAAATCCGCAATCCTGTCTAAATTTCCAGCATTTTTTTGAGCAGTTTCCCCAATTCCCTTTGTATTATCCGGTGAATCACTCGGAAATACTCATGCTTTATGAATCATATCGTCTAATTTATGTGAAACTGATACCATACCATGTGCACTCATCTCTGCAACACGCTCCCCGGCTTGCAGGCAAGAAAAATCCCCGCTTGCACCGTGCATGCAAGCGGGGTCCTTTATACCGACTCGCCGGGGTAGATTTCAAACCCCAGCATGAGCTGCTTTTTCCGGTCTACGCCCTGCTCCAGGATTTCCAGCAGATCGCGCGCCGCTTCTTCGCCGCTGGTCTGATAATAATAATGCGCCGTTGCCAATTTGGGCCGCACGAGTTCACTCAAGCGGGAGTGACCAATCCCCGCCAGGGCAACATCCTGCGGAATGCGCCGCCCCATTTCTTCCAGCCGTTTTTTCACGCCGACCGCAATGGAGTCCGTAGCACAAAAAATCCCTTCCAGATCGCTCACGCGCGCCAACAGCCGGCCAGCCGCGGCATAGCCGCCGTCGATCGAAAAGTCACTCTGTTCCATCCAGGCCGGGTCGGCATGCAGTCCGGCTTCCTGCAAAGCATCCTGATAACCGGCACGCCGTGCTGCACCCGCCGCTTTATCGCGCGGTGTCACACCGACATAGCCGATGCGCCGCCGCCCCTGCTGCAAAAGCAGGTTTACCAGCGCCTTGGCCGCGCCGCGGTCATCGTGATAAACGCAGGTGATGCCCTCCATCCGCTGGCCAATCAGCACCGAAGGAACGCCCAGCACACCGAGCGCCTGCCGGTGTGCCGCCGACAGAATGGTCGCCACCAAAATCACACCGTCCACATTGCCGCTGCGAAAGACTTCCAGATACTCCATTTCCTTTTGCGGATTGTTGTCGGTGTTGGCCAGCAACAGATGATAGCCCTTTTCTTCCAGCACCCGCGAGATGCCTGCCACCACGCGGCTGATGGATTCCGAATCGATGCGCGGCACGATCACGCCCACCATGCGGCTTTTGCCGGTGCGCAGGGTCTGCGCCTGCTGGGACGGGACGTATCCGGTCTCCTCGATCACACGGCGGATGGCTTCCCGCTTTTCCGAGCTGACATATCCATTATTTAAATAGCGCGACACAGCGGTTTTGGAAACACCGGCACGCCGTGCAATTTCTGCACTTGTCATAATCTGCTTACCCTCCCACGGGTGATATTTTACATTTTTTGCAACAAATCAGACTTGCAAATGAGTTCGGTATTATTGTAGCATAGTCCGCATGAATATGCAAAGGGACCGCGTAGCAGAGAGAAAAAAGCGCTGCAAATCGTTGCAGCGCTTTGAGAATCTTTAAATGCGGGCCGCAATGTCAAAGCCGGTCTTGGTGGCTTTGCGAACGGTCTCCACGCCATCGGCATCGCCGATGCAGTACGTATTGAGCGGCATTTCTTCCAGCATTTCGCCGAACAGATTGTTCACGCTCTTCAGGCCAAAGGCCGTGATGACGGTATCGCAGGGCAGCAGCTTCTTTTCGCCCTCGGTCTCGATGACAACGCCGTCAGTGTTGATCTCTACCACCTTGCTGTTGCCGATCTGCTGTACATGGCCGTGCCATACTTCGTCAAACAGCGCCTTGCGGGTGATGGCGAACATCTTGCTGCAAAAGTCCTCAACCGGAATCATATCGACGACCGTGACTTCCTTGCCCTCGCGGGACAGGCCGACCGAGCATTCAATACCGGACAGACCCGCGCCACAGATAACAACCTTCTGGCCGATCGGCGCGCGGCGGTTTTCGGCGTCGCTCAGGCTGACTACATTCGGACCGTCCACGCCCGGGATCGGCGGTACAAAATACTGGCTGCCGGTCGCGATGATGACTTCATCCGGCTTTTCGGCCAGGATGGTCGCCTTGTCGGCCGCCGTGTTGAGACGAATATCGGCGCCGCACTTCATGGTCGTGCGTACCATCCACTCGGTATAATTGCGCATCAGATCCTTGAACGGGACCGCACTCGCGTCGTGCAGCATGCCGCCCAGGCAGTCGTCCTTCTCAAACAGGACCACATCATGGCCGCGGTCTACGGCTGTCTGTGCAGCCTGCATACCCGCCGGGCCGCCGCCGACGATGACGACCTTCTTCTTTTTGCGGGCCGGTTCGACCTTGCCTTCCGGGTACTTATATTCCCGGCCGACGATCGGGTTGACCGCGCAGCGGACCGGCAGACCGAAGAAAATCCGGCCGCAGCCATCCATGCAGCGCAGGCAGGGACGGGTGTCCTCGCTGCAGCCCTTGACGGCATTGTGAATCAGTTCCGGGTCAGCCATCAGGCTGCGGCACATGCCGACCATATCGGCCTTACCGGATGCAATAATCTCTTCCGCTTCTTCCAGGGACATGATATTGCCGACCACCGAGACCGGAATATCCAGTTCCTTCTTAAACATTGCGGCATACTTGACGTTCTGCTGACGCTCCTGCAGATACAGCGGGACCGAATACTTGACGCCCGGCTCGACAAAGACGTTACCGCAGGAGATGTGCGCCATATCGATGTATTTCTGCGCTTCCTTGAGGAAAGCCAGGGTATGCTCGGGCTTTAAGCAGCCGTTGCCCGACTCGGGGCCGCAGCCCGGTTCGCCGGTGTCGGTCATTTCTTCGGCCGATACACGCATTTCGAGCGGGAAATCTTCGCCGACCGCCTCGCGGATAGCCTTCAAAATCTCCAACGGGAAGCGCATACGGTTTTCCATGCTGCCGCCGTATTCGTCGGTACGGATGTTGGAAGCCGGGCTGAGAAACTGGCCAAAGAGGTTGTTGTGACCGGCATGGATGAAGATGAGGTCAAAACCGGCAGCCTTGACGCGCTTGCAGCAGTCAACAAACTGGCCGATGACATAGTCCATATCCGCACGGTCCATGACCTTGATGTCCTGCATGCGGCCCGGAGTGGGCAGATAGGAGGACGAGAAACCGGGCTTGGTGTTCATGGACGGAACACCGCCCTTGCCGGCGTGTGCGATTTCAATGGACATCTTAGCGCCGTATTCGTGCGCCACTTCAGGAATCAGCGACAGCGCGGTCACATACCGGTCGTGCTGCACGTTCAGTTCGCCATAGAAGCAGACCGGACGCTCCCAGTCGATCTGGGTGTCGCCGATGATGATCTGTGAAACGCCCGAACGCGCCTGCATGCGGATAAATTCCAGATATTCTTCGGTCACTTCGCCCGCGGCATTGGACAGACAGCTGACCATAGGGGTGAACTCAATGCGGTTTTTCAGCGTGACGCTGCGCAGCTTGAGGGGCGAAAAAACGTGGGGAAATTTACATTTGCTCATTGATAAAACCTCCTAAAGTCAATTTTTAGTCCATACGGAGAACGGCCTTGATGCACTTGCCCTCGCCCGATTCGGCAAAGGCTTCGTTGATCTGTTCAAACGGATAGAACTTGATCAGCTTATCAAACGGGAACATGCCCTTCTTATAGTAATCCAGCAGCTTGGGGATGAACACCTTGGGGATGGAGTCGCCTTCCAAAACGCCGATCAGGCTCTTGGCGTCGCCCATCAGTTCGGCCTGGATGTTGAAGGTGACGTCGCCGGTCGCGCCCAGTACCACGCAGGTGCCCATGAAGCGGCAGGCTGCCAGGGCTTTCTTGACGAAATCGGGCACGCCCGAGGTATCGATGGCATAGTTGACGCCGCCGTTTGTGATCTCGTTGCGGATCTTGCCGACGATGTCATCCACTTCCTTGCGGTTGATGGTGTGCGTCGCGCCCAGCTCCTTGGCCAGTTCCAAGCTCTTGGGGTTGCCGCCCACGGCAATGATCTTTTCACAGCCCGTGATCTTGGCCGCCATAATGGCGCTCATGCCGACCGTGCCGCAGCCAAAGACCGCGATGGACGAGCCAAATTCCGGGCGCAGACGGTTGAGGACCGCACCGGCGCCGGTCTGGATGCCGCAGCCCAGCGGCCCGATGAGCGCCAGGTCGATGTCGTCATCGGTCACCTTGACCGCATTGGATACATTGACGATCGCATGGGTGGCAAACGAAGACTGTGCAAAGAACGTCGAAATCGGCTGACCGTCCAAGGTGGACAGACGGGTGGTGCCGTCCGGCTGCACGCCGCCAAAGTTGATGGCATTCAATTGTTCACAGGCATGCGGATGGCCGGTCATGCAGTTGTAGCATTTGCCGCACGAGCCAAAGGTCAGACCAACGCGGTCGCCGACCTGAAACTCGGTCACATCCGGGCCAACTTCCACAACTACGCCGCTTCCTTCATGGCCGAGTACGGCCGGCAGCGGCACGGGAATAAACTGATTCTGCACGGCCGCGTCAGTGTGGCAGACGCCGCAGGCCGTGATTTTGACGAGCAGTTCATGCGCCTTGGGCGCCGCCAGCTCGACTTCTTCTATTTGATAAGGTGCTCCGGCGCGATGCGTCACAGCAGCTTTGATTTTCATGGTGGCTTCCTCCTAAAATCGATCATTTGGTTGGAATCGGGCTGCCCGCCCAGCCGGGCAGCCCAACCCATGGAAGATTGAGAGAGATGGTTTACGGTTTGCTGCAATCGAGCAGGATCTTGGGATATTTGGAGGTCTTGAAGACATCAAAACTCTCTACCGCTTCGCTCAGCGGCATGATCTTGCCGATGATCTTATCGGTCTGCATGCGCTTGATCATCTTGATCGCGCGCGGCATAATGGAAGTTGTGGTAAAGACGGTCTGAATACGCCCTTCCTTCATATATAGTTCGTGCAGGTTGAGCGGCATTTCGAACTTGGGCGGGAAAACGGCGAAATATACCGCAGTGCCGCAGCGTGCCAGAATATTGATCGGCGTCTGTGCCGCCTTGGGCGAACCGGACATCTCAAAGACATAGTCAAAGCCAACACCGTCGGTAATGTCCATGGCGCGGGCCACCACGTCGTCGTTAAACGGGTCGATGACATATTCGGCGCCCATATCCAGCGCCATCTGCCGCTTTTCGGCCACCGGCTCGATGACCGTGATGCGGGCCGCGCCCGACAGCAGGATCTGATTGAGCATGATCGAACCAATGCCGCCAACACCGGCAACCGCAACCGTGGCGCCGTGCCGGATGGGAGCCAGATCCATGGCCCGCAGGCAGCAGTTGGTCGGCTCGACGATGGCGTATTCCTTCAGGTCAGCATCGTCCGGCAGTTTATAGACCGTTTTCACGTCCGTGACAACATATTCGGCAAACGCGCCCGTAGGCTTGGAATTGATGCAGTATTGGGTCATGCCCTTCTTGCACCATTCGCACTCGCCGCAATGCGAAACCGGGAACATGGTGACCTTGTCGCCGACTTTATAACCCGCCGCAGCGGCCTGTTCGCCGATCTCAACGATCGTGCCCGAAGCTTCATGGCCGAGCGGTGCCGGCGGCTTGGCGCTCATCACGCCCATGGTGACCTGATGGACATCGGTCGCGCAAAGTGCCGCATAAGCGATTTTTACTTTGACTTCATTGGGGCCGACTTCCGGAATCGGAACCTCTTTGAGTTCGATTTTGTCGGTGTCCGTCCACCATAGTTGCTTCATAGTAGCCATTTTTGTCCATCTCCTTGTTGTAAAATCTGTGAAATTCCTTAGTTCGCGCGTCCGGCGGCTCGCAGTTCGGAAACGATGTTTTCATAGGTCTGTTTATCGAGCTTATACGCAAACATGGCAATGGCACAAACGATCGCGCACAGGCCGACAAACATGTGAGAACCAAAGTTCATGGTGAACAGAACCAGTCCGCTCTGCTCGGCGTTCGGTACAAAACCGACCATATCCAGCACCACGGCCGCGCCCGAAATGGCCAGCGCCTGACCAATTTTCAGCATAAAGTTGATGACCGTGGACACAAAGCCAGCACAATAGACGCCATATTTATGGTACGTATATTCGGCGGTATCGGGCATCATACCGAATACATTGCTCAGCATCATGCCGGAGCCGATGCCGACGCCCGCTTGCAGGACGTAGTAAATCGCCTGCGCAGTCGCCGATTCGATGGGAAGGAAGAAGGAAACAATCGAGCATACGGCAACGATCGAGAAAGCAACGCCGCCGATGGTACCCTTGTTTTTGACCTTGGAAACCAAATAGCTGACCGAAAATGCACCGATCATGCCGCAGATCGACCAGACGGTCTGGGTGTTGGAGTACAGCAGATCATTGCCTGCATTGTACGTACAGAAGTACAGACGGAAGGTCATACCGCCCTGAATGATGCCCCATCCGAGATACGCAATCGCGATCTGGATGACCGGCCAGTTGCCCTTGAGGACTTTAAACTGCTGGATAAAGCTGACCTTTTCCGATTTCTCCATGTCCACCTTGACGATTTCCTTGGAGGACAAGATGGTGATGATGAAGAAGGGCGCTGCGAGGAGCGAGAATACAATGGCTGCGCGCTGGTAACCGGACGGGCCGCCGCCAGTCGCGTTGACGATACGCAAGGTCGCGAAGGACAGCACGGTCATGGCCAGGAATGCGCCGGTCATACGGTAGCTGGACAGTGCGCTGCGGGTCTCGGTGTCGCGAGTCATCAGGGCCGGCATCGCCGAGTAGGTTACGTTTACCATGGTGTACAGCAGCACGAGGATAAAGTACATGCCCAGGCCCCACCAGGTGCGCATGGTTTCCGACCATTCCAGATTGGTGGTAAAAGTCAGGACGTTGAAGATCAGCATCGGGATAAACGAGAACATAATCCAGGGACGATAGCGACCCCAACGGGTGTTGGTCCGGTCGGCCAGCGCGCCAACGACCGGGTCGTTGACCGCGTCCCAGAACTTGGACAAAAAGATGATGACACCGACAACGGTTGCATTGATCAGCGCAATGTCGGTCAAATAGAAGACCAGATACGAGCTTACCATCGACCAGCTCATATTACAGGCAAAGTCACCGCAGGCATATCCCATTTTCTTGGGGACACTCAGTTTGGTATATTCATCAACCGGTTTCATGGGCCTCCTCCTTCTCTTTTCCATATGAAATTTTAAAATTCCCTTACTTATTCATCAGCGAACGGATATATGCGATCACATCGGCCGAATGATAGCCGTATTTCTTTTGCAGCTCTTCGCCGCTGCCAAAGCCTGCATAGACCTGCGGGATGCCAAAGCGCTTGAAGCTCTTGGGCGTGATGCCTTCATCGACGAAGAAGTCCGCCAGCGAGCTGGCCAGACCGCCGCTCATCAGATGGTCTTCCCATACCACGATGTTGCCAGTTTCGGCGGCTGCCTTGCGGACCGCTTCCTGGTCAAACGGCTTGATCGTGTACATATCGATGACGCGCACCTGGATGCCGTCCTTGGCCAGCTCTTCGGCGGCGTCCAGCGCCATGCCGACCATTTCGCCATGGGCGATGATGGTCGCGTCCGTGCCTTCGCGGGCGGTCACGCTGCCGCCGATGGAAAATTCGATGGTGCCGGGCTCATACAGCGGACGGTCCTTCTTGCCCTGTGCCAGACGAATGTACATCGGCCCCGGATAATCCATGGACAGCTTGAGGATATCGCGGATCATGTTCGGGTCGCCGATCGACAGAACGGTCATATTGACAAACGACTTAACGATTGCGATGTCTTCCATGGCATTGTGGGTCGAGCCGCCGCCCGACGTCAGGCCGCCGCCCGTACCGATGATGCGCACCGGAAGGTTCTGATAACAAACCGCCGTGCGGACCTGCTCGCAGGAACGCATGGACAGGAACGGCAGCATGCCCATGATGACCGGGATATTGCCTTCGAGCGCCAGACCGGCGGCCACGCCGACACAGTTCTGCTCGGCGATGCCGACATCGATGTAGCGGTCCGGATAGTGCTGCCGGAAGTTTTTCAGGTTCATGCCGACGTCCGGGGTGCAGACAAACAGTTTCTCGTTGGTTTTTCCGATCTCGTCGAGCGTGTCGCCGATGACGCTGCGCGCCGAGATCCATTCTCCAAAGTTAAACGATCCTGCCATGGTTATGCCTCCTTACCGTAGTTCTTCTTCAAATCGGCCAGTGCCTGTGCCCAGTCTTCCTTGTTCAGGCTGCCTGCATGCCAGCCGATGTTGCGTTCCATAAAGTCAACGCCCTTGCCCTTGGTCGTGTGCGCGACGATGGCGGTCGGACGGAGGGTGGAGGTGGGCGGCAGGCTGTCCAGCGCATCGACGATGGCGTTCATATCGTGGCCGTCGATCTCGATGACGTTCCAGCCAAAGGCCTTCCACTTATCGGCATATGGCTCCATGACCGTAATCTCTTCGGTGTACGAGCACATCATCTGCTGGTTGCGGTCGATGACAGCCACCAGATTGCCCAGTTCATACGAGCGAGCCGACATCGCGGCTTCCCAGACCGAGCCTTCGCAGGTCTCACCGTCGCCCAGCATGCAGACGACGCGATGGCTTTCGCCCTTGACCTTGGCCGAAATGGCCATGCCAACTGCCATCGCCAGGCCCTGGCCCAGCGAACCGGACGAGCATTCCACGCCAGGCAGCTGCACCTTGCACGGATGCATGCCGTATGCGCTGTCCAACTTGCCGTAGGTTTCGACAATGTGGTCATAATCAAAGAATCCGCGCAGCGCCATAGCGATGTACATGCAAACCGCGCCATGTCCCTTGCTCAAAATAAAGCGGTCGCGCGCCGGATTTTGAATGTTGTTCGGGTCGACGTTAAGCCCATGATGGAACAACCCAATCAGCAAATCGGTCATGGACAGGTCGCCGCCGATATGCACCGACCCTTCGTACACGCCGCACAGGTTGATGAGCTTTGTCCGCATCTCATACGCCAGATTTTCCAAGCGTAAAACTTCCTGCTTGTCTGCCATTTCACATGCCTCCTTGGAATTTTACATCACAAATCCTGTTTCCAAACAGTTTTGTGCAATACACCTTATTTAGCCAGCATTTTCTCGCTGTTTTTCATTATAGTACCGAAAATAGAGGTGTTTATCTACCCGAATTCCAGACCTGCTTTGTCTATTTGTGTCCGTTTCCAAGCCATCCTCGAGCCGGTCTTGTGCAGTATGTACAATCTGTGCCGCTGTCTTTTTTCCAAAGCGCACAAGCGGCCATTTATTCCAGATCAGGATTGCACTTGATGAGAATTTTCGGATATTTGCCGGTCAACTGGGCGTCAAAGGCCGCAACACCGTCTTCCAAATCGAAGACCGTCTGGGTCAGAACATCCAGATTCAGCCGGGTCAGCATCTGCAAAGCGCGCGGATACGCATACGGCGCAACAAAAACGCCGGTTATGGTGATTTCGTTGAAATAGCAGTACTGGGAGATGTTAAACGGCATCTCATAATCGTTGGGATACTGCGCCCCGTAAATCAGCATGCCGCCCTTGGCGGTGATGGGCAGCAGCGTGGGCGCCGCATGCGCCGAACCCGAGCAGTCCAGAACCACGTCATAGCCCCGTCCGTCGGTCAGCGCCATGGCACGCTGCACAACATCTTCACTGGTCGGGTCGATCGTATATTGCGCGCCCAGCTGCATGGCCAGCTCGCGACGGTCGGCAATCGGCTCGATCATGGTCAGCGAGGTCGCGCCATACAGGCTCAGGGTCTGCAAGGCCAGCAGACCGATTGGACCGCCGCCGCAGACGCAAACACGCATACCGGCCTTCATCTGGGCCTTGTCCATCATGCGGATAATGATCGACATGGGCTCGAGCAGGCAGCCTTCCTTGAGGCTGATTTCGTCCGGCAGTTTGTATACCTGGTCTTCATGCCAGATCAGTTCGGAAGCAAAGCCCGGACGGTTGTATGCCTGCCCGTTCTCGCAAAACTGCTGCTGGCCATTCTGGCAGTAGTAGCAGCCGCCGCAGAAACGCAGGAAGTTGCCGGCTACCCGGTCGCCAACCTTCAAACCCTTGTGATGGGCTTCGGGTCCCAGTTCCACCACGACGCCGGAAATCTCATGGCCCAGCGGGATGGGTTCGGTCGAGCCGGGCTCCTGCCCAAAACACCCACCAACGCAATGGGGGTCGGAGCCGCAAATGGCACAGTATGCGACCTTGATGCGCACGTCCTGCGGTCCCAGTTCCGGGAACGGCAGATCGACCAACGCAACTTTGCCCCGGGTCTCAGGATTGGGGTCCTTCATGTCTCCGACGTATACGCCACACAGGGTTTTCATGGTTTTCATGCAATGCTTCCTCCTTCAATTTCGTGATTTTATACAAATTAGCGAAGGTTTATCTTTCCTTTTCATCTATTTTAACGACCACAAATTTTCGCAGCAACCTCTATTCGGACATGCTTTTCCGAAATCTCGTCCGTTTTACAACGGTGTTTTGGGCAATCTCAACTTGACATTTCGCTGAGAGGGTGTTATATGTAGCCAAAATTCACGAATGGGGTGATTGGCTTTATGAGCAAACAGAAGCAGGCGCAGCTGGATCAGTTCCAGCAGGAGTTGAAACCCGGTGAAGTCCTGGAAGCCATTGGAGAATTTCGCATTCTGCCGGTGCTGTTTCCCTTTTTTCTGATTGCCGCGATTTCGTTTGTTGTCGGGCGGGTCTTTTCGTCTTCGCTGATGCTTCTGTTGGCGACCAATCTGATTTGTGTCTGGATGATGGCCGATGCGGCACGCGCCCTTGTCACCATCCAAAACTCTTGTGTTCTGGTGACCAACCGCCGTGCTTTTGGTTTGGCGGCCGGCAAGCGATTCAATCTGACCCATCATCAGATCCAGCAAATCCATGCCCGGCGTGGCCTGTTTTTGGATTCCGGGGAAGCGCGCAGCAGTGTTTTTCTCAAGCACCTTTGCAACCAAAAGACTGTGCAGGCAGCCATTGAGCAGCACCGAAAAAAGAAATAACGTATCCCCACCATACTTGTTGCAGCGGCGCTTTCCTTTCTGCGCCGCCTTCAGCCGTTTGTCCACTTAAGTTGCGATTCCTTTGCGTGTTTCAGAGAGAGGTGCGTTTTTTTGCTTCGCGAATACAGCAACGACAATACGCTTTATCAAATCAATATCGATACGGTTTTCTTCCCCTGCTTTGATTTTGTCATCCATTACGCCGAGCAGCTTCCCGCATCGATTGTAACATTTGAACACACCCATAATCTTTATGAAATCTTTTATGGGCTCCGCGGCACGGTGGTATGCCATTGCCAAGATCAGGCCGTCACGCTGGGGCCGGATGATGTGATCCTGATCGGCAAAGGAAATTCGCATTCGATTGAATTTGATCCGCAGAAATCGGCGACATATCTGGCCTTTATCTTTGATATTGTTCCCAAAACCGACCCGGCTTCGGCGACCTCCGAAATGGAGTTCGACAAGATTATCGAAGCGTTATCCTATGTTGACAAACAACGATATGTCTATGGACATTGCAATCACTCGCAAGCTTATTTGTTGGACGATATCGAACAGGAACTGCGGCAGCATCAAATCGGCTGGAGCGGTATGGTTGGTATGCTGTTTTACCGCTTTTTTATAAACGTCTTGCGGGAATTTGCGCCTAACAAGTCCGGAGGAGATGTTCCAGCGGGCTATAAAAACATTGCCCTGCTGGCATCCAAGTACATTCATGCCAACTATGCCGAAAAACTGACGATTGATATGGTCGCTGATGCGATGCACGTTACACCACGGCATGTCAACCGGCTGTTTAATGAATTATTTGGTACATCTTTTGCTTATACGGTCAATGGTATCCGTACCGAATATGCGCGGCCCTATCTGCTCACCACCGATGAATCCATTGAACGGATTGCCGCACGTGTGGGGCTTCCCTCTGGGAAAGTCCTGACCAAATTGTTTAAAGAGCGGCATGGCATGACCCCGTCCGAATACCGTGCTGCCAACAAAAAGACGCATTAGCGTTTCCACAAGTGCATCCATCATTTTCAAACAAACCTCCTGCCGCGAGTATTCCCGGCAGGAGGTCTTTTGCGTAAAAAGATCAAGTTCCTTCTATACATCCAATCGAAAAACAATTATAATAAACATAACAACTAGCCTTGCCCTTTGTCGGCAAGGGACTCCTGGAGGTAGCCAAAAAATGCCGTATGTCTTGATTGGAATCGCCATTTTGATCCTGCTTGGAATCATATTCATTGCCATTTATAACCGTTTACAACAGCTTCAAATCAAAATAGAAGAAGCTGGTTCCGGCATCGATATCGCTTTGGAAAAGCGTTATGACCTGCTTTCCGAGCAGCTGGCCGTAGTCAAAAAATATCTTTCTCATGAGTACGATACGCTCACCGATGTGACTGCCCTACGCAGCGGAACGGCGGGTGAAGAACGCCGTCTGGATCTTCAGCAGGAGCTTTCTACTGAAGCGGTCCGCAGCATCGATGCAGAGATTTCTCGGCAAAGCCGCAGTATGGAAGAAATCCGCCATCAGCTCGACCGCAGCCGCTTTTCCCGTCCCAATGCGGGCAAACACGGCGCGCAAAACCACGCGCGGCAGGAACAAAACAACCTTTCGCAGGTGACCGGCTTCCGCCAAAATGCGTTCAATCAGAAGATCAGGACCCTGGCAGATGCCCATCGCAGTCTGTCTGGTATAGCAGCCGGAATCGATGCCCTGTGCGAACAATATCCCCTGCTCAATTCCTGGATCTCGATCGACCAATTTCAGCGCTCCATCAGCAACACCGAGGAATATTTGCAGGCAGCCAGACGGTTGTATAACTCCAATGTTTCCCTTTATAACCAGACCGTCCGCACCATTCCATGGTCGATTGTTGCGTCGCTCTTCCATATGGAAGAAGCCAGCTTCTATGAAGCAGAAGAACACAAACGTTCCTTCCAAGTAAGTTTTGATTAAGCGAGGACAGCCAATATGAATCACGCCTCACAATTGGACCGATTGCAGAAAAAGGCCCAGGCGCGCTACCGGGTGATGTTTATTCTCACCGCCCTTCTCTTTGTCGTGTTTGCAGTCCTCCTCGGCCGCTACGGATTTGGCACCGACGCCGATCCGCTCTTCAAACGAATTGCTGCCGCTGTCTGCGTATCGGGCGCGATTGCCCTCGCATTTTGTGGGATATTTTACCTCCTGCTTGTCAAAAAATCCTATGATGCCTTTAATCTGTACTTCAAACAACATTATGTACTTCCCCTGATCGAACAAAGCGGATATTTCGAAAACCTTTCTTACTCCCCGCACAACCGCTTTTCCTATGACGAAATCCGTGACAGCGCCGTTGTTGCCACCGGAGATCCGAAATATTTCCACAGCGAGGATTTTCTGTCGGGCAGCTATCAGGGCATCGGCTTCCTTTACGGCGATGTCGAAACCAAACACATCGTCCGATCGGGCAAAAAGCGTGAGGTACGCACCATTTTCGAAGGCCAAATCATGCGCTTTTCCTCTTTTGATGAAAACAAGCGCAGTTTTGGACACCTGCAAATCTTTGAAAACGCTTTTCTCTCAAATTTAAAGGGCTGGACCGCACAAAATAAAATCCAGACCGAAGATGAAGTGTTTAACAACCGGTTTCAGATTTATTCGGCCGATTCTCTAAACGCATTTTATATTTTGACGCCTCGCATGATGGAACAGATCACCAAATTCGCCGATGAGATCGGAGAACAGATCTGCATCACGTTTACCGGATCGATGATGTATGTCGCCATCCATCGCACTCGCAGCATGTTTGACGCCTACGTCGATCAGCCGATCCAGCAGCAGCAAGAGGATATCGATCAGGACGTAAAAATGCTCTGCCGGGCCGGGGACCTGTTGATTACAGAACTGAATCGCACTACATAAAAGGACCCGTGTTAAAAACTATACAAACCTCCTGTGCAGCATCATATAGCCGCACAGGAGGTTTTTTTTACAAAGAAACTTCCATCATACCATGGCACAAAACCCATTTCATACATCCGATGCCCGAATATACCGCGCACTTTCATGCAATTTCAGAGTAGAATAATACCTATAACCGCTTTTGTATGGAGGATAATCATGAACGGAACAATGTATGGCTATGTGCGAGTTTCTACCAAAGACCAAAACGAATCAAGACAATTGACTGCGATGCAGGAATTTGGAATCGCCAAAGAAAATGTGGTTATCGAAAAGCAATCGGGGAAAGATTTTCAGCGGCCTCACTACATCCAACTGGTCAACCGTATGCAAGCGGGCGATGTCCTGGTGATCAAAAGCATTGACCGACTGGGACGAAACTACACAGAAATTTTAGAGCAATGGGCCTATCTCACCCAAACGCGCAATCTGGCCATTGTTGTGCTGGATATCCCGCTGCTGGACACCCGGCAGGGACATGACCTGACTGGACAGTTAATCACCAATATTGTGCTTCAGCTTCTCAGTTATGTGGCGGAAACCGAACGCCAATATATCCGGCAGCGGCAAGCCGAAGGCATCCGGGATGCCCGAAAGCGCGGCACCCATCTGGGCCGAAAACAAATCATCATGCCGCCAGGATTTCGGGAGTTAGCCTATGCCTGGCAGCATGGTGAGATCTCCTCCCGCGCAGCGGCGAAGAAATTGGGTATTTCTTATCAGACCTTTTTGCGCAGGGCAAAAGAGTTATGTGCCCCTCCGGCACAATCCCAAGTAGAATAAAAAAAGAGAGTGGATTTCCACATGAGGGAAATCCACTCTCTTTTTATTTTGCAACGCAGCTGCATAACCAGCAGCCGGAGCGAAAAATTTGTTTCTAAAAGTGTACCTTTTGTAACAGCACCATGGATAGCACTTTCATTGTCGTTCAAAAAGTTTATCGGCTGTGGAGATGAAAAGTTAAGCGATTTTCCAAAAAAAAATCATTTAAAAAATTTGTTACAGAAAGTACACTTTTTGTCATTTATCAAACATTCATCCATGTTGGAACGATGCGAAAGGAGTCGCTATGCTTTCCTTACAAATCAAGTCCGGAGAATACATTACCATCGGCGAAAATGTTGTGATTCAGGTGTTTCAGCGTTCTGGTTCGCAGTTTCGGCTGGCGATTCAGGCTCCTAGGGAGCTTTCGATCGTACGTGGCGAAGTGCGGGAACGGCAAGGCAATGCCCGTCCGGAAAGCGTATGTGATCCTTCCAACGGCCCGATGGTGCGGCAGCAGGCCCGCCGCATGCAGCGCCTGGAGGCTCGTCAAAAAGCAGCTGCCATCCGCGCAGATGCGGTGCAGCAATTGCGTACCCTTCTCCATCAATCCGATGCTGGCGCCGCGATTGAGCTGGCCGTCGCTCTCCAACTGGAACGGTTAGAACAGTCCGAAATCCTGGCAACAGAGGGAGGTGCAACACGAGATGGCACAAACAAAAACCTGGAACACGACCATCAAAGTGCGCCTTGATCCCACACCGGCACAGGCAGCCTTTTTCGATGAAAATTTCAACTGCTGCCGCTACCTCTGGAACCAGATGTTGAGCGATCAAATCCGGTTCTATACCGAAACCGACGCACACTTTATCCCCACCCCCGCAAAATACAAGAAGGATGCTCCGTTTCTGAAAGAAGCGGATAGCAATGCTTTGGTTTCCGTGCATCAAAATCTTCATAAAGCGTTTCAGCGATTCTTTAGCAATCCTTCTCGCTACCGACACCCCACCTTTAAATCCAAAAAACGCTGCAAAAACAGTTATACAACATACTGTCAATATTATCGCTCCGGAAAGGGCACCAGCATTTATCTGACCAAGGACGGCATCCGGCTTCCTAAGGCGGGTCTTGTCAAAGCACGCTTGCATCGCAGGCCCCTGCATTGGTGGACTTTAAAAACAGCAACCATCAGCAAAACCTCGTCCGGCAAGTACTATTGCTCGCTGGTGTTTGCTTATACCACAAAGCCATCCCGGCAGATCCCCCCTACCCCCGAAACCACCTTGGGACTGAATTATTCATTGTCTCATTTTTATATCGACAGCAACGGCCACGCCGCCGATCCCCCACACTGGCTGGCGCGGTCGCAAGATAAGCTGCGCTATATGCAGCAGCAGCTTGCACGCATGCAGCCCGGCTCCCGGAATTACGAGCAGCAACTCTATAAAATCCAACGTTTGCACGAGCACATTTCCAACCAGAGAAAGGACTTCCTACACAAGGAGAGCAGGCGGATAGCCAACGCCTGGGACGCCGTGTGTGTGAAAGACACCAATCTGGTCAAAATGTCGCAGGCCATCAAGCTGGGACATGTAATGGATGCCGGTTACGGACGATTCCGCAGCTATTTGCAGTACAAGCTGGAACGTCTGGGCAAACCGTATATCGTGGTCGAAAAATATTTCCCTTCCACGAAAACGTGCCATCACTGCGGCAGTGTCAATGAGGCCCTCCCCGCAGGCGCCAAACGGTGGACCTGCCCGATCTGTGGTACAACGCTTGACCGTGCCAAAAATGCGGCGCAAAACCTGCGCGATCAGGGCCTTGTACAATATTCCGCTTCCCAGAGGCAGCGCGCTTCGGCCTGACTCTGTCATAGGACCGGTTGGGACACCGGTGTCTGCCCATGACACAAGGATGCGGAAGCGTTGATTGGGTCGAAAGAACGGGTTTCTTTCGACGCGATCAGCGTTTCCGTTCGGATGTGAAGTGGGAACAAAAGACGGCAACCTCCGCCATCCCCAGGAGCGCGCCCGAAGCCCGGCATGCCGGGCAGTCCCCGAGAATCCAACATTATATTTGTTTTCATCCGGCCGACGGGTCGGTTGAAATAGAGTTCATGCGTCCCATGATTTTGGGCAGTTCGGCCGAATGTCCGAAGTTCCATGACGCTTCCACGACCTGTGCTGGGGTAAATTGGATGGCCCCGTCACACTAATCAGATTTAGGAGGAACCTAATTATGCGTATTCAACACAACATCATGGCGATGAACGCCTACCGCAACTATTCTAACAATACCTCGGCTCTGTCCAAGAACCTGGAAAAGCTGTCTTCCGGTTATAAGATCAACCGCGCAGGCGACGATGCAGCAGGCCTTGCGATTTCGGAAAAGATGCGCGCGCAGATCACCGGTCTGGATAAAGCGCAGGATAATGCCAAGGACGGCATCTCGCTGGTACAGACTGCCGAAGGCGCGCTGACCGAAGTGCACGACATGCTCAACCGTATGGTCGAGCTGGCCAACCAGTCGGCAAACGGCACTTATGACGGCACTGACCGTGAACAGCTGCAGAAGGAAGTTGCTGAACTGAAGGACGAAATCGACCGTATTGCAGACTCTTCGAACTTTAACGGCATCAATCTGCTGGATGGTTCGCTGGGCGGTTATAAAATGACGCAGGCAACCGCTCTTGAAAACGGTATTCAGTCCATTACAGTTGCGGGCGGTAAGCTTGCTGCCGACGGTGCTTTCAGTGCTACGATCTCAGCAGATGGCAAAATTTCCATTACTGGCCCTGGTGCAGCAAGTGGCGTAACCTGGGAAGCCATCGGCACCGATACGCTTTCCGGTAAGAACGGCGGCAATATTACATTCCAGGCCAAGCTGGCCGGTACCGCCAGCCAGGATGTTGCTGACATCTATGAAGGCATGACCGTTACGGTTACGGTTGCTGAAGCCAAGGACGATGGCACTTATAGCACGACTGGCTTTACTGCAACCGCTGCTGGCGGTAACTCGCAGGGTCTGACGCTGCAAATTGGTGATACCAGCGCCAAATACAACCAGCTCAATGTTGCGATTCAGGATATGCATGTAAAGTCGCTCAACATTGAAGATATCAACATCGGTACGCAAGACGGCGCACAGGATGCGATCGCTAAAATTAAAAATGCGATCAATACGGTATCTAGCGTTCGTGGTACGCTGGGCGCAACGCAAAACCGTCTGGACCATACCATCAATAACCTGTCGGTGATGCAGGAAAACATTCAGGATGCAGAATCCTCGATCCGTGACACCGATGTAGCCGATGAAATGATGGCATATACCAAGAACAATATTCTCATTCAGTCCGCGCAGGCAATGCTGGCGCAGGCCAATCAGGTGCCGCAGGGCGTTCTGCAGCTTCTGCAGTAAGCCATATTTGGCGCTTTATACAAGGAGGGGGCGGGTTCGTCCCGCCCTGCCCTTTGATTCAAGGGTTGGAAAAGGGGCCCCAAAAGGGCTCCTTTTCCAGTTTTTGAATTCCTTTCAGCAAAGGAGAAATGAGTATGAAACAGCACAACGGCCCGTTGTTGTCCATCGGTATGATCGTGAAAAACGAAATGGACTGTTTGCAGCGGTGTTTGGAATCGTTGACTCCTTTACGGGAAGCCATTCCCTGTGAAGTAGTCATCGCCGATACCGGCTCCACCGATGGCACACGTGAACTTGCCGCACAGTATGCAGATATTTTGTTTGATTTTACTTGGTCCAATGATTTTTCAGCAGCCCGCAATGCCGTGATGGACCGTTGTACGGGTCAATGGTATCTTTCGTTGGATGCAGATGAATATTTGGATCAGGACTTACATCGATTGATCTCCTTTTTAAAACAGCCGCCCAGGCAGATATCGCTCGCTATGACGTATCTCCGCAACTATACCACTTATCAATCCACAGAAACTTATGGCGATATATTGGCCTGCCGTTTGGCACGTCTGGATACCGGTGTACGATATAGCGGCGCGATTCATGAATATTGGCCTCTGATTGAAACCATCCAAAGCTGCTATGTCATCGATCAGGTGCTGATCCATCATACCGGATACGCATATCCCTCGGAAAAGGCTCGCTTACAAAAATTAAAACGCAATATGCCGCTCCTGGAAGCAGAGTTGGCCAAAGCCCCCCATAGTCTGATGCGTGTACTGCAATGTCTGGAATCCTGCTATACGGAGGAACAGGGCATCCGATTTGCGCATATGGCGATGCAGTTGGTCGGTCAAGAGCTTGCTCAAAATACGCATGTAAAGGCTGCCGCCGTTCGAGCTGCCGTGCAAGTTGCGCTGAATTATGATCTGCCGGAATTTGAGTCTTGGGCTTGCGTTGCAGAAACCAAATTCCCGGATTCTATTTACACACGAGTCGATATCCCTCTGTATCGCGCGGCCTATGCGTATAATCACAAAGATTATGAAAAAGTTTTGCAGGCCTTGCCGGCCTACTGGGGTGGGATTCATCGGTATGATACCAAACAGTTTGATCCTTTGCCTCTATGTTACAGCGCGGTATATACGACTTCGGTCGATCGACGTGAAACCGCCAAAAAGATGCAAATCGAGTCCTATCGTCATTTGGAGCAATGGCTTCCCTTCATCAACGCACTGGAAGATCGTCTGAAAGAACAGATTACAGAACAAAACGTTTCGGAAATTTTGCGCATTATCGTATCTGCCTGGACACAAGTTGACCTCAGCGATCAGATGCTGCGCTTTTATCAAAAGCTTTCTCTGGATCGTACATCCCATCCCGATGTATGGGAAAAGTTTCAACAGGATGGACGTGCTTATTTAGTCGCACCTTCGGATGGCTCCTTTGCCCGTCCTGCTGCACTGTTTGCTCCGCTTGATTGTGACCTAGGACATGTCGCAACGATACTGGATACGAGCGATGCGGATGATGCGCAAGCCGCCGCCGAACAGATCGAAAACTGGTCCTTTGTTCCTGCACAGGCCATTGTGGATTATATGCGATTCTGTATCCCCTTCCCAGATGCCTTCTATCACACATCTTTGGAGCATCTGCACCACATATCGGATATTTTGCTTAAACAAAAGGACTTGGGACTGTCTTTGCAGCTACAAAAATGGCTGCAAAACACCCCTTCCCATGATCTGCCTCTGGAACGGGCCTGGCGCTATGATTTATGCATTTGTGCGCTGCATTCCATGGACTGGATCAGTCGAGAGGAAGAACAAAACCGCCGCAGTTTACTGCATCTATATTGTGATACATGCACTTCTTTTTTGCATTGGTATTACAACTGGCAGGTTTTGCAGCCGAATGTTGTTTTGGCTCTGCCCAGTGCACATCGTGCCGGCTGGCTTTTCACCGAACTATGGAGTTGCTGCAAAAAACAAGACTATGCTGAGAGTCTTCCCTTGCTGCGCACCATATTGCATACGTATCCGATTCTCAATGAAATGGTTCGATATTTGCTGACCGAAGTGGAACGGGTCGAACGGGCAGAGAAAACGAAAAAAGATTCCCCCGCCTTATGGGAGCTCGCCCATCAGGTTCGTGCAATTCTGTTGCAGTATCCACCGGAAGATTCGACGGTAACCGCTTTAAAGCAGAGTGATGTCTATCAAAAAGTATCGTATCTGATCGAAGATTTGGAAACTCCTGTCTGGGCAGATTCGCTGCAATAACGAGAAAGGAGCATCTTGCCGATGAAAGTTGTCATCCTGGCGGGCGGGCTTGGTACACGTATCAGTGAGGAAAGTCACTTGAAACCCAAGCCCATGATTGCAATTGGCGATCAGCCGATCCTTTGGCACATTATGAAGTATTACTCCTGTTTTGGATTTGAAGATTTTATCATCTGCTGCGGATATAAAGGTTATATCATCAAGGAATATTTTGCGGACTATTATCTGCACCGTTCGGATATTACCTTTGATTTTTCTGCGGAAAACCGTATGACGATCCATAGCAATGTCGCAGAACCCTGGCGTGTCACCGTGGTCGATACCGGACTCCATACGCAGACAGGGGCACGCATCAAGCGCATTCAAAAGTACATCGGGGATGAACCGTTCCTGCTCACCTATGGAGATGGCGTAAGCAATGTGGACCTACATGCACTGTTGAAGCTGCATGAGCACACCGGCAAGATCGTCACACTGACCGGCATCCAACCCGGCGGGCGATTTGGTGTGCTGGATTTGGACGAAGAAGCCAATACCGTGATTGGTTTCCGCGAAAAAGCGAAGGAAGACGGCGGTTGGATCAATGGTGGATTCATGGCAGCGCAGCCCAAATTATTTGATTATCTAAGCGCAGAGGAAGACTGTGTTCTGGAACGAACATCTTTTGAAACGTTAGCAAAAGAAGGAAAGCTGGGCATCTATAAGCACAACGATTTTTGGAGATGTATGGACACCCAGCGGGATAAAGGACATTTGGAGTCCTTGTGGAATGGAGGACACGCCCCATGGAAAATTTGGGAAGTATAACCGTTTCTGTAATGATGCTGACCTATAACCGGGAAAACATGATCCGTCGGGCCATCCGCAGTATCGAGCAGCAGACATTTCGGGATTTCGAATTCATCATCGTAGACAATGGCTCGACCGATCAAAGCGGTATGATTGCGGATGCCGCTGCTGTTCATGATCCGAGAATTCGAGTTATTCACCGGCAGCGAGGCAACATTGGGGCTGGGCGAAATACCGCACTGGATGCAGCCCGTGGTAAGTACCTGACCTTTATCGATGACGATGATTGGGCCGAACCCGATTTTTTGGATTTTTTAGTCCATCTCCTAGAGGAAACGCAAGCAGATATCGCCATCTGTGGGGCGGCAGACCGCATTTTCGATGAAAAAAAAGTCATGTCCGCAGAAGAATCTCTCATCGAACTGATGTGGCGAAAAAAATACAACGTAGCTTTCCCTACGAAGTTGTTTCGCAGAGAATTGATGGACCATCTCCGCTTTCCATCCGACGGAAAATATGACGATATTGCTCTGATGTACAAACTCCTGGCCAATGCCCAAAAAGTAGCTTATCACGGACTACCCAAGTATACATTCTATCGGCACCCGGGAAATCATTCCGCATGGACAACCGACAACCGCCTTTTAACCCCCGAAATTTTGGAAGAGTATCGATGCGCTTATCGGACCCGAACGGTCTGGCTCAGCGAACGATTCCCCAAAAGTGCAAAAGCGTTTCAATACTTCGAATGGTCATTTATGATTTCCATGATCGAAAAGATCACACGGCTGGGGCTCACCGATTGCGAAACGCAGCGCGCCGCCATGATGCGGGAATTGCAGGCACATCGAACCGAATTCTTGGCTTGCCCAGAAATCCTGGACTTTGAACGCACATGGATGAAACAGTATGTATAAAGCGCAACAAAAAGGAGGAGCAGCATTGAGTAAGCGCTATCTGCTATATGGACATGGTGGTGCATACAATCATGGCGCCGAGGCCATTACACGCTGTACCATCCATTTGCTTCGTCAGCTCTCCCCGGCGTGTCAGATTGCACTTTCCACACATTTCCCGGAGCAAGATCAGGAATTTGGCTTGCTGCCCGATACATTTATCACCCGTAATGTCCATGGTACCACCAATGACGAAGTCTATCGTGCCACCCTAGATGCCATTACATCAGAAACCATTGCCATCCATGTGGGAGGTGACAATTACTGCTATCAAAACTGGCAACGCTACGCACTCATTTCCGATGCCGTCAAAGCGCGCGGCGGCACAAGTATTTTATGGGGCTGTTCTGTGACACCTGAGACTCTGGATGCCGATCGATTGCGCGCCCTTCAGGCGCATGACCTGATTTTAGCCCGCGAAGGATTGACTTTTCAAGCCCTCACGGCATACGGGCTGAAAAATGTACGGAAAGTCTGCGATATCGCCTTTACTTTACCAGCTGAACCGGCCAACTTTTCTGCCAAACGACCCTATATCGTTCTCAATCTGAGTCCTCTTGTCTGCCGCGAAAATGCTGCGGTTTTGCCAGCGATGCAGTCATTGCTCCGCATGATTTTGCAGACGACCGATTTGGATGTGGTATTGCTGCCGCATGTGACCATGCCGACCGATAATGACTTAGAAGCGTTACATGCAATGCATTCGATATCCTCTCACCGGGTAATCCAATTACCAGGGAATTGGCGCGCCGCACAATATAAGGATGTCATCCGTCAGGCAGATTTTTGTATTGCAGCTCGTACCCATGCGTGTATTGCTGCATATTCCAGCTGTGTTCCTTGCTTGGCGATCGGATATTCGACGAAAGCCCATGGAATCGCCCATGATTTAGACATGTCCGACTATGTTGTGGATTGTGCAGATTCTTTCTTTGCGGATAAAATTTCATCCGCTTTTCGAGATCTTCTGACCTCTGGCTCTGCACTGCGCAAAAAGCTGGAGGAACAGATCCCTGCCTATCAATCTTTGGCTGTCACGCAGGAGATGATGCCATATCTATGAGTGAAATTCTAAAAACACAGACTCCCCCGTATCGTTTGAGCGATGGTACGGGGAAGCTGCATTGCCAGGGCCGCGTTTGTATCGATGCCTCCCCCTCTGCCACCCTTCAATTGCACGAGGACTTTTTCCTTGGATGGAATCTGCGGAATGGTTCCAATGCCGAAACATATCTCAAACTGCATGATGGAGCAGTTTTAACAGTCCATCATACATTCAAGGCTTTTTTTGCTTCCAGCATCGAACTCTTTGCAAACGCTCATTTAGAGCTTGGGAACAGCTATATCAATTCGGGCAGCGTGATCTCCTGCAAAAAGCATATTGTCATTGGAGATGGCGTCGCTATCGCACGCAATGTAGCGATCTATGACAGCGATATGCATATGCTGATCGACCCATCTGGAAATCAAACAAACTCCGATGCACCCATTGTGATTGAAGACCATGTTTGGATTGGCTTCGGCGCAATCATCTTAAAAGGCGTGACCTTGGGCACCGGCTGTGTCATCGGTGCTGGGGCGGTCGTAACTCATGACATCCCTCCGTACTGTATCGCTGTTGGCAATCCGGCGAAGGTAATTTGTGAGGAAGCACAATGGAAATAATCACAGAACGAACCCTCTGTACCGGCTGCGGCATCTGCGCGACCGTCTGTCCAACCGGCAGCATTGCAATGCAGGCAGACCAAAAAGGATTTCTCTATCCATATATCCATGCAACAACCTGCTGCCAATGCGGTAAATGTACGCATGTTTGTCCTGTCCTGCATGCCGCATCGGTCTGGCAAACGCAAAGCAACGCCCCCAAGGTCTATGCCGCATGGTCCAGCAATCAAGACTTGCGGTATGTCAGTACGTCTGGAGGGATTTTCTCCGAACTGGCACAGGATGTCCTGCGCAACGGCGGCTATGTGGCGGGCGCTCGATACGATACCGACTTTTTGGTCGAACATGTGTTGATTGACCATATTCGCGATTTACCCTTATTGCAGCAATCCAAATACACCCAAAGTCGCAGCGGTTCGATTTATCTTGAAGTAGAAGAAAAATTGCAGGAAGGCCGGCAGGTGCTTTTCGTTGGCACACCTTGTCAATGTGCAGCGCTTCAGCGTGGCCTGCGTAAAGAGTACAGGCAGCTGCTGCTATGTGATTTTATTTGCCGGGGTGTTAATGCACCTGTCGCTTATTTAGCCTACCTTCACGGCTTGGAAGAACAATATTGTAGTAAGATTGCTCGTGTTTGGTTCAAGAACAAGAAAAACGGATGGACGCAATTCGGGACAAGGATCGATTTCGAAAATGGACAGACCTATTTTGGAGATCGTTATACCGATGATTTTATGTATGGCTTTATCCGAAAAAACTTAAACCTGTATTTACGGCCCAGCTGCACACAATGCAGCTTCAAGGGAATTGGTCGTCCGACCGACCTCACATTGGGCGATTTTTGGGGTATGTCATCCCAAAGTGGTCCCGATCTTGGGGTTTCGATCGTATTGGTCCATACGAAAAAGGGACAGCAGGCATTTTCCGGTTTATCCGGCATTGTGCGGGAAGAAAAAAACATTTCGGACGCTCTTTCCTCCAATGCATGTCTGGAAGGCTGTGTATCACCTTCGGCGGAGTCGGCTTATTTCTGGCAGCAGGTGCAACAGGGTGTCCCCTTTCATGAAATCATGCAAAAGGTCAAAAATAACCCTTTGAGAAAGGACAAAAGGAATGAATGAAACTTTATATAATTTAACAATTTTACTTACAACGCATTGCACCCTCAAGTGTAAATTGTGCGCTACTTATGCATCCACCCATCCGCATCCCAGCCATTTCTCCTCGACCAAAATGCTTCAGGCCGCAGACCGTTTCTTCGCCTGCATGGGGTCACATGAGAGTGTCAATCTGCTGACACTGAGCGGCGGTGAGCCATTATTGCACCCACAGCTTCTGGAAATCCTAAAGGGCTTGACAAAACATCTGCCGCAAGTTCAAAAATTTGAAATCATCACAAACGGAACAATTGTGCCGCAGGATGCCATTTTGCAGCAACTCAGTCATATGGATAAAGTAGATGTCATGATCGATCATTATGGTGATATCCTTTCTCCCAAAGTTCATGCACTGGCTGCGGCATTCGATCGGTATGGCATTGCTTATCGTATACGCGATTATCATAGTGAAAATCCCCATCTCGGCGGGTGGCTGGATATCTCTGATTTTACAGACAAGCATCGCACACCGGAAGAAAATGCTGCACTGTTTCAAAAATGCCAATACTCGACAACATTTTCCCATCACTTTTTCATCATCGATGGTTTGGCTTTTATGTGCTATGTCAACCACAAACTGCTGCCGCAGTTGCAGGAAAATGATAACGAACATGTTGACATGCTTGATGAATCGCTTTCCCAGGAGGCGCTACGGGCACAGCTTTTGGAATTGCGAAACAAACAGTATCAAACCCTGTGCGCGCGATGCAATGGTTTTTGTGTAGACGGACCACGCTATGCCCCGGCCGAACAGCTTCCCTGAAATATGTTTTAAAGGAGAAAAAGCGATGCAGAAAGCTCTTCATCTGACCAATACGACCTTGGTTATAACCATGCGTTGTAATTTAAAATGCAAACTGTGCGCAGTGAGTGTCCCCTATTATAAGCATCCGGAGCATTACTCTCTGGAAATGCTGCAACAGACGGTTGACCGATATTTTATGGCTGTGGATACGGTAGAAAAATTTACAATCAATGGAGGCGAACCTTTCACCCATCCACAATTGCCAGAACTGATGGATTATTTGTTGCAGTACCAGGATCGGATCGGTATGTTGGAAATCCTTACAAACGGTTCGCTGGCACCCTCCCAATCATTGATCGATGTGCTCGCAAAATCCAACAAAACAAATGTTTTAATTGATGATTATGGCCCGCAGTTATCCAAAAAAGTTTCGGATGCCATCGCTGCATTTGAACAGCATGGGGTCGCCTACCGTCATAGAACATATCATGGGTCGGACGCACATTGTGGAGGCTGGGTCGATCTGACCCGTATCGGTATGAAAAACCGCTCGCCCAAAGAAACCGCGGAAGTCTATGCAAAATGCGCCTATCCTGGACCGTTTCATTGCTTGGCTATATTTGGAGGAAAAGCTTATATTTGTGGTGTGTACAAAAAATGTGTAACGGATGGACTCATTCCAGATGTCCCATCCGAATACATTGATTTCCTCGCAGAGGACTATGACCTTGAGAACGTGCGAACGCAAATCGCATCGTTTCACCAGCGTTCGTATTTTTCGGCTTGTGCCTATTGCGATGGCTTTTGTCCAGATTCTCCTCGCTATACCCCTGCTGAGCAACTAGGAGGAAAAGTTTATGCTAACTCTTGACCGAACAGAACTCCTAATTACCCACAGATGCACTTTAAAATGTAAGCTGTGTGGCAATTATTCTCCACTTTATGTTCCAGCCCCTGAATGGTCATTTGAGCAACTGGCCGACTACTTAGATCTCTATTTTGAAGTCGTAGACAAAGTCCAAAAATTGACTCTCAGTGGCGGAGAGCCGCTTATGCATCCACAACTTGAGATTTTAATCACTTATTTGCAAAAGTACCGGAATCGTATCGGCTTGTTAGAATTGATTACAAACGGAACACTTGTACCAAAAGCAGTACTTTTGGACGCTATGCAAGCATTTGGTAACGTAAAAGTCATTATTGATAACTATGGCCCGCAATTATCCACTCAAGTTTCGCAAGCCGAAAGTGCATTTGCATCTCACGGTATTTTCTATGAGACCCGAAAATATTTTGGTAAAGATGCCTATTATTCTGGATGGCTGGATATGACCGATCTAGCGGATAAACACCGAACTCCTGCTGATGACGCAGCTGTCTATGCTTCCTGCATTTTTTCGCAACATTTTCAACGCTGTATCATTGCAGATGGCCGCATCTACATCTGTGCAGTTGGCCGACGATTGAATGAACTTGGTGTCTTGAAAACTAATCATGATTATTTGGATCTGACCGATGACAAACTGACCATTCGGGATAAGCAGAAGATCTTGCAAAGTTTTTTTGAGCGGGACAGCTTTGAAAGTTGTCATTACTGTAACGGCTTTTGTATGGATCGGCCACGCTATGTACCAGCAGAGCAACTTGAAAAACCTTTGGCAAACGACACATCGGAGAAACCATGATCATGAATAAAAATATGAAAATCACGGTATTTTCACAGATCTATAATACTCCCGCTGTCATGTTGCGCCGCTGTATCGAAAGTGTACTGCACCAAAGCTATGAAAATTTTGAGTTTCTCATCATTGACAATGGCTCCACAGATGACACAAAGCATATTTTGGAGGAATACCGCGATCTAGATCCCCGTATTCATCTGACCCGATTTGAGGACAATAAAATCGGTTATCGTGCTGTCAAATTTGCTGCAAATACAGCAACCGGTGAGTACATTACCAATATCGATTCTGATGATTGGTTTGAATCCGATTTTCTGGAAAGCATGCTGACTTTTGTATGTGAAAATGAGCTGGATATCGCAGCTACGGGTTCTTACTTTGTGGATGAAGATGGCAAGCTGCTCGGAAAGAGAAATCTTCCGAATAAACTCATCCTTCCATCCGCACAGTTCGCAGAAAGCTATCCCTATTATCATGCCTTTTATCGTACCATTTGGGGTAAACTTGTCCGAACTTGCATCTTTCAGCGTTATCACTACGATGATATCCAAATAAAATATGGCGGAGATACATATTGTGCTTTTCTCTGGCTTCGCGCCGCTTCCCGGATGGGAGTGACAAACCAGATTTTACACCACTATACGATCCGAAAAAATTCATCTTCTTATCTTTATGATCCCGCTCGTTTTGATTCCGATATCACTCTCTATCATCATGCGGTAGATTTTCTCTCGTCCTATGGACCTGTTTCATCAAAAAATCGAAAATTTATCACGATCGTTTATGCCAATGCGATCCAAGATACCCTCAACGTCATAGCAAATTCGTCCCTTGCTCCAGTAGAAAAACTGCTCGAATACCGACATATTGCTACGCATCCTCTGACCGTATCAGCATATCGTTGGAAGGATCCAGCCATAGCAAACAGCCGGCGTTTTCTTCTGATCTGTGCATGCAATACAGTGCTCCAACTCTCATCCGATACAGAAAATGAAAATTTTAAAGCTATCGTGCAAGGGCTTTGTCCCAAATGCAGTATCGCAGCAACACGGAAAGCGCTGCCACTGCTTCTAAATAAGGCACTGCAAGATCCTTTCCTCCTGGATGATCTGGATACTTTGGCCGAACAGTTACTGAAGATATCCCTCTATGCTTCCGATGATTTATCCTTGCAAATCCTCTCCAAATTGGCTATCCATAAACCAATGCTTGTATGGATGGAAGATATCCAGTTTCCTTGCTATTATCCCGCGATCTATTGGCATGTATGGCAAGAGCGTTACAAAGAGGCGCTCGAAAAGATGATAGACCTCGTACAAAATGGGGCCATCCAACATTCTCAGGAAACCTTTTATCAGCTTTTTATCAACCTGTCTGCCAAGCTTGGACAAGAAAATGCATTTATTTTTGGCAAAATCCAATTGGCGTGGTTTTACTTCACCCAACATCGTTTTAAATCGTGTAAAACGCTTATCACGGAGTTGGAAGAAATGGGGCTCCAGGAAGATGAGAGCGTATTGTCGCTTCGACAAGCACTGGATACGGACATATAGAAAAAGGCGGAGGAAGCTCCGCCTTTTTCTAATTTACAGGATTAAGGAATTAACAAATGCTGTCTCGTTTGGATAGCTCATGCTTGATTACATTATAACGCGCATCACTGACCGGATACGCAATCATCAGCAAAGCATAAATCAGCGCTACCAAACCGGGAACCAAAGACATCATACTATTGATGCCACTTAAAACACTTGCATTCTGCACTGCATTGGGCACATATCCCAAAGCATCGTTGGTAATCGAAATCACGGCCGGAGCCAGTGCACCGCCGACTTTGCACATAAAGGAAGTAAACGCATACAGGAAGCCAGAAGCACTGACACCAGATTCATAATAGCTGTAATCGATTGCGTCAGGCGTCATGGAGTACAACATGGTCATATAAGCGCCCATGCCCACACCGCTGAGGAAATTAAGCACATAAAACGTAGCAAAATGCGTGGTTGGCGGGAACCAGAAAACCGCCACCGTTGGAATCGCAAAGAGCAGAACTTCCAACATCATTGCGCGTCCTTTATGCCGCAGCCAACGATGGATGGACGGTGCAATCAATGTACCGACAACGTTTGCAACACCCATGACCACACCAAACTGTACACTCATGGCCGAGTTTCCACAGAAATAGCGGAAATAATACGGATAGATTGCCGCACGCCCGTAATATACGAATCCATGGAACAAAAATGCCAAAATAATGATGAAAATCGGACGGCTCCGGAAACTGCGTACCCGTTGTGCCATCGTCACTTTGGGCTGCGATTCCGGAATTTTTACCACTTCGCGGCACCGGAATGCTGTAATCCAGAGCAGCGGAACCGCAATCACACAGAAGAGTGCCACAGCACCTAAATAAGAAACTTGCGCGCTGCCCGAGCGGCTTTCGAACCATTCGAGTACCATGGGAGCGACAGCAATAACGCCCATATTCCCCAGAAAAACGCAGGCAAAACGCAGCCGGGAAAGTTTGGAACGTTCGTGGGAATCGGTTGTAATGGCGCCCATGACCACGCCGTAGGGCATGTTTGTCGCCGTCGACGAACAGACGACGATACAATAGGTCGCATATACATAGACGAGTTTCAGTGCATTGGGCCAACTTGGGTGCGCCCAGAACAGGAGAATGGTGGATAATCCCAGCAAAAAGCTGCCCCATTGAATCCATTTTTTATAAGTACCTGTGCGCTGCTTGGTTCGATCTGCCATTGCGCCGATAATGGGATCGTTGATATCATCAAAGATACGGACCACTAGCATTAACGTGGTGACCGCAAAAGCACTGATGCCAAATACATCCGTATAAAAGATCAGCAAATAGGAACTGACCCAAAAGTAAATCAGGTTATAGCCTAAGTCATCGACTGCATATTCAATTTTCTGAAAAAACGAAAGTTTTACGTCCGTAGCCAGGCGATCATTCGGGTTCATTTGGCTCCTCCTTCCCCATCTGCCATGCACTGGTGCACCAATGCATATACATCGTCTCGGGTGACCGGCTTGGGATGCGCATCCATATCTTGTTTATAAGCCGTGAAACACAGGTCGACAAAAGCATCCACATCTTTTTCCTGCAAGCCGTAACCGGAAAAAGAAACATGCACATCGAGGTCTTGATAAAGGCTTGCCAAAATTTCCGGAAGAGCTGCGGCTTTTTCGGAGGTTGTCATATGGGACACCATCGGACCATTCAGAATTTCTGCCACTTTTGCGAAGCGGTCCTCTGCATATGGAATGGTCCATGCAATCACTTGCGGAATGCAAGCTGCCAGGGTGCCCCCATGCGGTGCATCGGTAAAGGCACTCAGGGGTTGTCCCATAGCATGCGGCAAGCAGACACCTGCATTGGAGAACGCAGCGCCAGCCAAAGTGCAAGAAAGCGCCATTTGACTGCGAGCCCCTAAATCCCTACCGTTGTGTACGGCCTGTCGAATACTTCTCGCAAAGAGTTCCATCGCGTGGAGCGCCAAGGCATCCGAAAAACTATTATGCCCTTTGCAGATATAGGCTTCAAAGGCATGGGCAAAGGTATCGATACCGGTCAGAGCTGTTAACTGTGGCGGAATGGTCTGCATGAGCTCCGGATCGATCATTGCAATCTTGTGATATAAGTACGGCGTAATAATCGTACATTTTCGTACCTGCTCCGGATTGTTGATCACCGCAAATTGTGTGGCTTCGGTTCCGGTGCCAGCCGTGGTCGGAATGGCAATCAGCGGCAATCCCGGGCCTTGCGGACGTCGTACATTCTCTCCTTGCCGTTCGGTATAATCCCAACACTTTCCACCCCATTTTGCGGTTAATGCAATTGCCTTGGCGGTATCAATCGCACTGCCGCCACCAATGGCAATGACCAGCTCGCAGCCTTCTTGCCGACATTGTTCTGCCCCTTCATCGATGGAAGTATGCCGTGGATTGGGCACGATATCGGAAAAAACCACCGTCGAAATTCCATATTGGGACAGATCTTCAATCAACTCTTTCTCTGTTTGGGTTCCCTTGAGGAAAGGATCCAAAGCAATAAATGCCTTTTTTCCATAGGGAGCTGCAATTTGGCCAAGTTGTCGGCGTATTCCTTCACCGATATGAAGTTGTGTTGGAAATTGAAACGTAAAAGTTTGCATAGAGAGAACCTCCCAACTATAATATTGTATACAATTATATATAATATAATTATATATCGATGTAAGTATACATTTAATGCACAAATATGTCAATCCATTTTCCAAAAAATTGTGAAATTTCAATGAATTTTTATTTGCAGAAAAAATATCCCCAAAGCCCGGTCTTTTCGATCCGTTCTTTGGGGATATTTTTTGTTTGTTCTTTTGTATTCCGCTTATGCCTTCTGACCCAGATATTTTAATAGCCCTGCGCAGCCCTCTTGCACATCCTGCCAAGTCGCTTCGAAATCGCGCGTATACCATGGATCTGCAACATTGCCCGGACGGTCAGTATAATCGAGCAGCAGATGTATCTTCTCTGAAACATCTTCACCGCAGATACGACGCATGCCACGCAAGTTCGATGCATCCATGCCAATGAGCAAATCAAATGCATCATAGTCTTGTTTGTTCATCTGACGCGCCACCTTGCCAGCGCAAGAAAGCCCATGCCGTTCCATCAGCTTACGAGCCGGCGGATACACGGGGTTGCCAAGTTCCTCAACACTCACCGCAGCCGATTCGATGTCGAAGTCATCTTCCAACCCTGCTTTTTTTACCATATCTTTCATGACAAACTCGGCCATTGGGCTCCTGCAAATATTGCCGTGGCACACGAAAAGGATTTTTATCATCGTTCTATCACTCCTCATACGCTCTCCCCCAAAAGCAAAGAGAGCCAGACTTGCACTCCTTATCATAGCACAAGTTTGGCTCTCCGCATAGATTTGCCATGTCAGTCCAGCGCAGCCAACAGCATCTCCCGCGCCTTGGATTCCATGCCCGAAAAATCGATGTCGCCCACTTCGAGATCCGGCTTGATCCTTCCATGAAAATCGCTGCCGCCTGTGACCAGCAATCCCTTTTGCTGCGTTTTTTCCAGATAAAATGCCGTCTGTGCGGCATTGTGATATCTGGTGAACACTTCCACACCATCCAATGGAAGCGTCAGCACTGCATCCACATCCGTGCCATTTTTCAAACTCGCGCCCGGATGTGCCAAAACCGCAATACCGCCAGCTGCATGAATCCAGTCGATCACCTGTCCCGCCGACGGGAAATCCACCGGCTGATAGGCCGGTTTGCCGGGCGCACACACCGACCAATAGAAGTTCACCAGTGGCCGGTCAGACAGTTCACCGCCAGGAAGCAAGGGACGCAGCAGCGGATGCTGCTGATTTTCGGCCAGCTGCAAAGCCGACGCGGCAATCCCTTCGGCGGATACGATGCCGCCTTTGGCCTGTTCGAGCACCTGCTCCCGCTCAAACCGAATCCCCAAGGCTTCTACGGCGTCCATCAGCCGCACGCCGGCCTGTGTCTGCAAAGCACGGATTTCATGCAGCGCCTGTTTAAGCGTCTGGTCCGCAATATCCAAGCCATACCCCAGAATGTGCAGATTGTGTCCATGCTCCATGCAGTCGAGCTCAATACCGGGAATCGTCCGCACGCCAAGCTGGGCGCCGCGCCACATAAATTCGGCCACGCCCTCGACCGAATTGTGGTCGGTGAGCGCTGCCAGGGTCATTCCATTTTGCCGGCATCGTTCGGCCAAGCCTCGCGGGGAAATCTCCTCATCCAGACTGGCCGAAGAGTGCATGTGTAAATCGGTTTGTGCCATTGCCGGCCTCCTGTTCCTCAGGTGAAAAGATGATATACTGCTTGGGCGACGCCATCGTGATCGCAGTCCGCGGTGACATACTGGGCGAGCGCTTTGAGTGCCGGATCGGCATTGCCCATCGCGACCGGCATCCCGACCGCGCGCAGCATGGCAGCGTCGTTGTCGCTGTCGCCGATGGCGACCATTTCCTCCGGGGCAACGCCCAGCATCTGCCCCAGCCGAACCAGTGCCATGCCCTTGTCCACTCCTTCGGGCATGACCTCAAAATTATCGGCGCCCGAATTGGTGATCGTTACATGCGGCAGCAACCGAATGGTTTGCAGTGCCTTCTCGAGGTCTTCCTGCGCGCCGATGGCATAGACCTTGGTAACATCCAAGTTGCGCTGCCGGATGGCTCCGGCGATGTCCTCCAACACGACCTTGTTGGCGTGGAATCCCTCGACCCGGTAATTGACTACGAAATCCCGGTCGGAAAACGGGTTGATAAAGATTTTATCGCCCACATAGATCATCACGCGCACGGGCAAATCCTGCACGGCGGCAACGGCTTGCGCCCCCACCTCGCAGGGCATGGCCCAGCTTTCCAAAATCCGCTCGTCGGATGCCGTGGCAATGGCTGCGCCGCCCGCGGTGACCATATGGTCGTCGCAAACGATCTCGCGCGCAAATTCCGCGGCTTCACCGACAATGCGCCCGGTGGACAGCACCACATAGATGCCGCGCTCCTTGACCCAGGCCAGCGCCTTGCGGGTCTCGGGGGTAATTTCCTTTTTCGAATTGAGCAGCGTGCCGTCCAAATCGAGCGCCAGCAAACGATATTTCATAAAACGGCGTCCTCCTTAAATCCATTGATAGATGGCCTGCGCTACCCCGGCCTGATCGTTGCTGCCGGTCACGCAGCGCGCCGCCTGTTTGGCAGCCGGGGACGCATTGCCCATGGCAATCCCCACCGCAGCGGCCCGCAGCAGACCGCAGTCAATATCATGGTCGCCCATGGCCATGGTCTGGCCGGCGTCGATGCCCAGCCGGTCACACAAAACCTGCATGGCATCCGCCTTTCCGGTGCCAGCTGGGACGATCTCCAAGTATTCTGCCTTGGAGCGCAGGCAGTCCAGATGGCCATTGTGAATCGATGCCATCATGGCGTCGATCTGCGCGGGTTCGCCCATGCAAAGCAGCTTATGCGCCCCTAGGTCCCAGTTTTGTATTCGGTCATGGAGTGGCCCCGGTATGGGGGACAGACCGGTAATCGCGCTTTCGTTTCGGCTCCAACGGTCCTCGGTTTCGACAAACCAGTCCAGATCGCGGTATACGCTGACGTGCACGCCGTGCCGGACGCCCTCGTCGAGCACCGGCAGGACACTGGCAGCGGGAAGCCGCCGGTCATAGACCCGCTTGTCTCCCATCCAGATGAGCGCGCCGCCAAAGCTGGCCACCGGGCCGGGCACGCCCAGGGCCTGCTGGATGGGGAAAATCGCCTGCGGCGGACGGGCCGACATCAGGCAGACCGTGACTCCTTGTTTGGCGGCATACTGGACTGCCGCCCGGTTTTCGGGCGGCAGTTGGTGAGAGGTGTTCAGCAGTGTGCCGTCGATGTCGAGGCACAGCAGGTTTATAGAAGAGATGATTTGTTCTTTCATGTGCGTTCCACCGCTTGCAAGATGTGGGAAACGTTCCGCCGTCCGTTGCGGATACCCAGCCCGATGAGGGCCGCGCAGACCGCGCTGAGCACTGCCAGCACGATACCGGTCACGCCGCAAGCCAGGCGCATCCCGCTCCCCGCCAGGCCCCACCAGGCCAGGACAACGGCGCAGGAGGAAAGGACCATCGCATTGCGCATCCAACGCGCCAAGCGTTTCAAGGCATTCTGCTGCTGTTCTGCTTCGCGCAGCAGCAACATTTTACTCGGTTGTTTGGACATTTCAAAACTCCTTTCCATCGGACGGACTTTCAGATTAGTAGCTCAGCTGCGGGTCGAAGAATCCGAGCAGGACACCCACCAGCGCTACGGCAACCAAAATCAGCATGACGGTCGTGGGTGCCATTTTGCGCTTACTCATCAGCCAATAGCAGAACATCACGGCTGCCAGCGGTAAAATCTTGGGGAAAATCGTATCGAGTACGCCCTCTTGTAAAGCGATGTCGCCGGGCAGCACCATGGGGGTAGTAATCGAAATCCAGGTCGCGGCAACCGCACCGATAACGATGGTACCGAGCATGATGACCGATTCACGAATGGCGTTGGCCTTTTCGCCGACGATCATTTCGACCGCCTTACCGCCGAGCTGATAGCCTTTATAGTACAGCAGACGCATGCCAAGCGTCAACACAAGGTTATAAACCACGATGTAGAAGATGGCGCCGAGCGGCGAGCCGCCGGACGACATGCCCAGCGCAACGCCGAGCAAAATCGGGATGAGGGTACCGACCAGCAGGCTGTCGCCGATGCCGGCCACCGGACCCATCAGGCCGGCGCGGATACCGTTGATCATTTCGCCGTCGATTTCTTCGCCGTTGGCCTTGGCCTCTTCCAGGCCGGCAGTCATACCGACGATGACCGTGCCGAGCTGCGGCTCGGTGTTAAAGAATGCCGAATAGGTCTTGAGTGCTTCCTTCTGCTCTTCCTTGGTTTCATACAGTTCCTCGACCAGCGGAAGCATGGCGCACAGATACCCGAAGGTCTGCATGTGTTCCTGCGAGAAGCAGGTCAGATGGCCATAATACCAGTTGCGGAAGGATTTGGCCAGCGCCTTTTTGGAAAGTTTCTTTTCAGCCATGGTTAAATCTCCTCCTCATCGTCATCGTCGAACGCATCCGCACCAGTTGTGGTTGCGACCGCGGTTTTTTGCATGCTCAGTACCTTAATCCGGTAATTAAAGACGGCAAAGAATCCGCCGACAACCGATGCGGCAATGAGGTTCAGACCCATGCAGGCTGCCAGAGTAAAACCAAACAGGAAGGTCAGCAGATCGACCGGCTTGGTCGCTACCTGCTTGAGCAGGATGGCAATACCGACGGCCGGCAGCAGCGAACCGACCGTAAAGAGGGTCTTCATCGCAATGCCGTCCATGGGCAGGTATGCCTTCATCAGATCGACCATGTTGACGCCGACCTTGGTGATGATGAAGGTCGGGATAAACGAGCACAGAATATGTGAAATCCAGGGCAACCCCATATCGACCAGATACAGCTTACGCAGGTTGCCTTTCTCCAGGGCCTTCCAGCCCATGTGCTGCCAGACCAGGTTGACGGTCGCGGTGCCGTAGAACAGAACCGTGCCCAGCGTACCAACGGCCGAACCGAGGGTCACTGCCATAGCCTGCCCTTCCGCGCTTGCCGGGTCCAGACCCATGGAATGAACGGCAACAATCGAAAGCGGGATACCAATGTAAGAGATCGCACGCACATCAGCGGAAACCGTACCGCCGGGCGTAACGAGTGCAATGTAAACGACCTGAATGGCAGCGCCCAGATAAATACCGGTCTGCACATCGCCCATAATCAGGCCGACCACCAGGCCCGCCACCAACGGACGGCCCAAGGTGTAGTTGCCGAGCACCGTGCCGCCCAAACCGGGCATGGATGCCAGACAAGCAAACAATCCAAATAACGCGGCTTGCCATACTTGGATTTCCATAAAATCCACCTAACCTTTCTGTATAGCCCCTTTTTTGTCTTTTTCACAAACCCACAGCGCCGCTGCGGCGCTTGTTCTTATTTGTAGCCGAACTGGCCGCGGAACTTCTTCCAGTTGCCGATGGCGGCTTCCTTAATCAGTGCAAACTCGACCTCGTAGCCCTTCTGCATGATCGCTTCGAGTGCATCGGCTTCTTCCTGAGTGATCGACTGGTTGTTGCCCAGCTTGGTTGCGCCTTCGCGGTCGTTGCACGGCCCGATGATGACCGTCTTGACTTCGCCGGGATCAAAGCCGTCGTCGACCAGAATGGCCTTCATGGTCTGAGGGTCCTTGGTGATCAGGAAGTAGCGGTCCTTGCTGTCCAGCACCTTCTGGCACTTGGCCCGCCACTGGTCCAGCGTCCAGACAAAGGTTTTCTTGTCGCTGGCATTCTTGTAGGCCGCCTTGAGCACCGGGGTATTGGCTGCCTTGTCGTTGACGGCAATCAACCCGTCGCAGGGATATTCGAGCGCCCACCGGGTGCAGGTCTGGCCGTGGATCATACGGTCATCGACGCGGATAAATGAAATGGACATATTTAATTTCCTCCCTTTTAAATATCGTCTTCGTCGCTGCTGCCCAGATCAAACTTTTTGAGTTGGCCGCAGCCTTCCTCGATCACTTCGTCGGCTACCTGTGCCAGCGGCGCTTCGGCGTCGGCAAATGCAGCCGTCAGAATCAGCGGCAGGTTCATGCCGCCGATGGCTACCGTGTGCTCCAGCATTCCCTTTTCGGTGAGTACCTCGAGCGCAGTTGTCAGCGGCGAGCCGCCAATGATGTCGGCAAACAGCAGGATTTCATCCTCCTGCGTCAAATCGGCTACCAAGTCCGCAAAGTTCTTGCGGAATGTGTCTACATCCATTCCGTCCAGCAGGCTGGTCGAGCGGATGTCGGTCCGGTCTGCGCCGGCCATCATGCCGACCGCGTTGTGAAGGCCCGGCGCAAAGGTGCCGTGGCTGACCAGAATCAGATATCGCATGTTGGTGAACCCCTTTCTCTTTTTGTTGACACTATCTTATCAATTTCCTCTGGGCATTTCATCTGCACTTTGTCATGGATGTTTGATGACACCCATCCTATTTTGCATGACAATTGTCACCCGCTTTGTTGGAAACATCAAAAAAACCGGCCCCCATTTTGGCAGTTTGCCAAAACAGGGCCGGTTTTCCAGCCTTTGGGCCTTTTAACTTTGCAAATATTCATCCAGTTCGCGCTGCACCCGCAGCAGCTGCAACGACAAGTTGTGGTCGTCCTGCATGGCCGTATCCACCAGGCTTTCGGCCAGCAGCAATGCCTGATCATACGAGCGGAAATGCGGGGCCGTGGTGGCCTGCTCCATGGCGTCGGACAGCAGTTCCAGCCCGAGCTGACTTTCCCCAGGGGTGTCATGCCGCAGAATCTGCTGGATTTCTTCCGACTGGGTGACCCGCCGCAGCGCGGACACGCCGTGCGAATCGGTATACAGCATGGACTGGGTTTGCTCGGAACAGGTCAGCTCCTTGAGAAAATCCCACGCCAGTGGATTTTGCGAACGGCTGCTGATGGCCGCGAGCACGGTGCTCAGTTCCGACCGGCCGGTGCCGGACGGCCCGCCGGGCATCTGGATGCAGTCCCACTCAAAGTCGGAATACCGCTTGATGCGCCAGGGATATGGCTGATAAGTCCGGTAATCGGAAAACAGGAAGGGCCGAAAGGCCACGTGCCCTTCGTCAAAGCTGCGCGCGGTAATGTCGCAGTCCGCATAAAGCTGCTCCAGCTTTTGCGCAAAGGCAACCGCCTCGACCGATGCTGGTTCAGCGATGCGCGAGCGGCTGCCGTCGGCAGCGAACAGCGCGGCTTCATTGGACGCCAGCGCGTTCCGCCAGGTGTAACCGTAGCTGCCGAACTGGTCGATGACGCCATCCCCGTCGGTGTCGCGGGTGATTTTCTGACAGATCGTATAAAAATCATCCCAGGTCCAGTCGTTTTCGGGCACCGGGATGCCTTCGCTCTCGAGCAGCGTTTTGTTGACAAACATCAGCGTCGGCACGCATTCATACGGCAGCGCATACTGCACCCCATCGACCGCGCCGCTGTCCAGGGCGGCACTGTAAAAGTCTGTGCGGGACACATCCGGGTCGCTCGCAATCAGCCCGTCGAGCGGCTGCAAGGCGTCCAGTTCGGCCAGCATGCCGAAATCCTCGGGCAGCACCAAAAACACGTCGGGTTCTTGGCCCATCAGATATTCCCCGGCCAGCCATTCGGAGTAGTCCCGCTTTAAAATGCCGCTGGTATACTCCACCCGCACGCCGGGATGTTCTTCCTCAAACCGCTCGATGGCCGCGTCAATAATCGCATAACAGTTGCCCAGCGGAGCATCCCAATAGCTGCCCGCCAAAAAACCGACCGTCAGCACGGTTTCCTGCGCGGCAGCATAAGCGGACAGTCCGACGCACCCAGCTGCCACCAGCACCATGGCGGCTATGCGTTCCAGCCATCGCCTCATGGCCGGCCTCCAAACGGCTGGGTCGCCGTACCGGTCTGTACCGACCAGATGGCCAGCTGGGTGCGGTCCCGCAGCGCCAGCTTGCTTAAAATCGAACTGATGTAATTGCGCACCGTGCCTTCGGACAGGCACAAAGCAGCGGCAATCTCCTTATTGGACAGGCCGCACCCGACCTCACGGATGATCTTCCACTCATTTTCCTGCAAGTCGGCGGTCTGCTTTTCGTCCACACTGACCTGCATGCTGCCGCGCGCCATGCGGCCAAACATCTCAATGGCTTTGGATGCCACACCGGGCGTAATGATCGAGCCGCCGCGCATAACTTCGCGCACAGCGCTGGCCAAATCGGCCACCGACACGCCTTTGAGCAGATACCCGGACGCCCCATAGCGCAGCGCGCCGAACACATAGTCGTCGTCATCAAAAGTGGTCAGGATAATCACCTTGATCTGCGGATGGGCGGCTTTGATCAGCCGGGTACACTCCACCCCATCCACCTCGGGCATGCGCACATCCATCAGCACCACATCGGGCTTTTGGCTGCGCACCATTTCGATGGCTTCCCGGCCATTGGCCGCCGCGCCGACCATCTGAATGTCCGGCTGTGCGTCCAGCACGAAACTCAAACTTTGCCGAATGAGTTCCTGGTCATCTGCAATCAGCACACGAATCATATTTCATCCCCCCATCGAAGCGGTATGGTTGCCTGAATGCGGAATCCATCCCCGCCGCTGAACTGTAAACTTCCACCGAGCAGCCGCAATCTTTCGCGCATGTGACGCAAGCCGAAACCCGGCTCGATCTGCCCGCATCCGACGCCGTTGTCCTGCACGACAATGGACAACTGCCGGTCCTGACCGAACAAATTCACTTCAATCCGGGTGGCATGTCCGTGGCGAATGGCATTGGTCACGCTCTCCTGCACAATGCGGTACACCGCATCCTCCTCATCCGAGGACAGCCGCATATCGGTCGGCTGCATAAAAAGTTCAATATTGGCGTGCGAGGTCTGCTGCATCTCCTGACACATCTTGACCAGCGCTTCGGACAGCTGAAATCGTTCGAGTGCATCCGGCCGCAGGGCGCTGACCGACCGGCGCACCTCGTTGATGCCGGCCCGCGCCGTTTCGGCGATGAGTTCCATCTGTTTGCGCGCCATTTCGGGTGAAATGTCCATCATCTGGATGCAGGCATCGGCCCCGGCCGTGATGCCGGTCAGGGCATGGCCCAGGGTATCGTGGATTTCACGCGCCAGACGGTTGCGTTCCCGGGTTTCCGCCATGCGTTCACTCTGCGCCGCATAGGCTTTGAGCTGCCCATTGAGCACCGACAACTGGTCGTTTGCATGCGCCAGTTCGCCGTTTAGGCGGCGAATGGCGGCATTTTCTTCGGTGCGCTGTCCTACTAGCAATACCATATATCCCACAAATAAAATCAAGTTGAGCGTGCTGAGCAGCCCGATCGCGGTCTGCATGAGCTGCTGGGCCTGTCCTTCGTAATAGGCCAGATATTCGGACAAGGGCACCATGCTCAGCATGGCCTGCAAAACATCCAGACTGGTCAGCAGATACAGCCCGGTCATGGCCGCTAAAAACAGCACCCGCCCCCGGCCGTGCAGACCATTGACCAGGTTCACCACGCAAAGCAGCAGCAACCCGGTATCTTCCAAGTGCAGCGTCAAAATGACTACCACAGCAAACAGCGGTTCGAGCAGGAAGGCCGACCGACCATTACCCAGCCGTCCATACCGATACAGGAAGTCCACCACCAAAAAGGCCACAAACCCGACGACTGCCAGCGAAAAACTCCAGGGCGGCGCCGGAACATCGCTCAGTCCCTGCAAAAAATCAATGCTTTCCGCGCGGTGCATGGCCCGCCAGGGCGTCAGCATAAACACAGCACACAAAAACAGGGTCAGCGCCAAGTTGATCAGCACCATGGTCTGCCGCAGCAGTGTCAGGCCATCGCCTTTTTGCATCCCATATCCCCCCTTTTTATTGCCAGCCATCCGAGCCAAACTGATTGACATTCTCTTCGGTAATGAGTTTCACCGGCACGGTAATCACCTTGTCATAGGGCTCGCCTTCCAAAATCTGATACGCTACCTGCGCGGTCGTCTGTCCGATTTGGATGGGCGACTGCGCCACGGTCGCGGTCATGACCCCTTCATAAATCATATTTTTCGCTTCCGGCGCGCCGTCCACCCCATACACCAGCGTGTTTTCCAGGGTTCCGTATTCTTCCAACGCCGCCATGGCTCCCAGCGCAGACGGGTCGTTGAGCGCCATGACTACATCGATGGCCGGCTGCTCTTCCAGCAGCTTGCGCAGCGCCGGCATGGCCAGTTCCAACTGCCCCTCGCAGTCGGCCTGGCCGACGATTTCATACGCCGGATGCTCGGCCAAGGTATCGCAAAACCCCTGAATGCGGTCGACTGCCGACTGCGCCGCAGCATGTTCGAGCAGCACAATATGGGCCGAATCCCGGGTGCGCATGAGATGCTCGGCACACAGCACCCCGGCTCCATAATTATCCGAAGCGATTGTACAGGTCACGAGCGACGGGTCACTCACCTGCGAATCGACGATCACAACCGGCACACCGGCATCGCGGGCTTCCTCCAAAGCCGGACGAATTTGCTGAAAATCGACCGGATTGATGACCAGCAAATCAATATCGCTGGCCAACAATTCATGAATCTGCGCATTTTGTTTCTCCTGGTCGAGCGCTGGGTCCCGCGTCAGCAGAATATCCCCCTGGCTTTCGATCATGAGCCGCAATTCCTCATCGATGACGCTGTAAAATGGATTGTTCATGGTCATATAGGTTGCGCCAATGCGAATGCTGTCCTGCTGTCCAGCGGGCTGCTGCATGGTCAGGTACAGCCAGACCGCGAGCGCGGCCGCACACAGGCCTAGGAATACCCGTCTCCATCCCATCCTGATTTCCCCTTTTTTGTTTTTATTATAGCATGTCAGTTGGGGCAAGGAAAGTCCCTCGGTTTTTTCATCCAGCCAAAGAAAACGGCCGAACTGGTTTTGTACACCAGTTCGGCCGTTTCGTATTATAACCGAATCAATATTTATCCGTATAATCCATGCTGTCTGGATACTCTACCGGCGCCGAAGGCTGCGGCGCGGAGGGAATCGTCTGCTCAAAAGAAGGTGTTGGCAGCTGGCTTTCCGCATCCGGAAGAACAAAATGACTGATCATAGATTTCAGCATCTGTGCCTGGCCGGACAATTCTTCGCTGGCCGCTGCACTTTCCTCTGCGGTTGCAGAGTTGGTCTGCACAACTTCGGAAATCTGATTGACGCCAATGGAAACTTCTTTCAGGTGCTCAGCCTGATCCTGATAATCGTGCGTGACACGTTCAACTGCAGAAACCACTTCATCCGAGCTGACAGCAACCATGCTGAGCGCATCGGCGGTAGCCCGAGCAATGCTTTCTCCCTTGTTGACCGCTTGCACCGACTGGGCAATCAGTTCGTTGGTTTCCTGCGCAGCATCTGCGCTCTTGCCTGCCAGATTGCGCACTTCATCTGCAACTACGGCAAAGCCCTTGCCTGCTGCACCGGCGCGAGCTGCTTCGACCGCAGCATTGAGTGCCAGAATGTTGGTCTGGAATGCAATATCATCAATGGTCTTGATAATCTTGCTGATCGCCGTAGAATGCTGGCTGATATCCTGCATTGCAGCGAGCATATCCTGCATTTGTCCATTGCTGGTGCTCATCTGGTTCTTGACTTCGTTGAGCTGATCGATCATCTGACCGGCCTGCTGTGCCCCTTCGGTGACCTTTTCGTTCAGGGTCTGCACGGTGCTGGACAGTTCCTGCACTGCGGACGCTTGTTCGGTTGCGCCCTGTGCCAATGCTTGTGCACCGCTGGCAATTTGATCCGATCCCATATTGACCTGTGCCGCAGACGTGGCAATGCTGGACAGCGTTTCCGACAGGTTCTTCTGAATCCGCAACAATGCGTCCTTGAGCTTGGCAAACTCGCCACGATAATCATACTGCAATTCGAATACCAGATTGCCTCGTCCAATCTGGTCCAGAACCGCGGCCAGCTCGTCAATGTATTGAATATAAGTTTTGAGGCGTTCTACAATGCGCAAGGTGGACTGACCCAGACGCGCCACTTCGTCATGGCCCTTTACCTGATACTCTACATCCAATTCGCCATCGGCCAGTTGTCTTGCGACCGTATCCAGCCGCTTGAGCGGACGAATGATCGAAATTGCCAACAGGACGACGATGATCGCCAGCAAGATCGCGCAAACGACAAAGCAGATGACAATGGTATGTACTGTGTCGTTCACATGGCTTTCAAATTCTTCCGCCGGTAAAATACCGAGCGTTTCATATCCAATATCATCGAGGGCCGCTACACTGCCATAGTACGGAGTCCCCTGCCGGGTATACGCCATACCTTGCACATCGCTGCGGTTGGACAGCGCCTCCTGCATGTTGGAGGAATACTGTGCTTCTTCAATCGTCGTACCGACGACCGTAGAATCCGGATGATAAATAATCATACCAGAGGAGTCGATCAATGTGATATAACCGGTTTCACCAACCACGATGGAATCCAGAATCTTACTCAGCTGACTGGTGGAAACATCCACACCTACGACACCGATCATGCTGCTATTGCTCATAATCGGGCTCACGACGCTGATGACCATTTCCCCTGTTCCGGTATCCACATAAGCGCCAGTGACTGTCGTCTTCTGTTCCTGCTCGCTACGCGTGTACCATTCCCGCGTCGAAAAGTCCACATCCGCCGAGGTAATCCGGCTGTTATCGGAGTACACCAACTCTTGCAGGCCTACATCCGCGAACCAGACGCCAAGCACGTTATCCTGATACTTCTGCTGGATTCTCTGCAGTTCTGTAAGCATACCGGAGAAATATACGGAGCTGTCCAGCGTGGTTTTTGCCTGATCGGCTGCCAAACCGGCAATCTCCGGCGAACAGACCATGGTATCAACAACACCATAATATTGCTTTAAAAATGCGTTTACCTGATGCGTACCAGCTTCTGCTTGTGAAGTCAAATTTTTTGTGACCATTTGCTCCACTGTGCCAGAAATCTGTATCCCGAGTAACACTCCAATACCGCTCAAAACTAAAATGAGTGGTATCAGAATCCCCAACATGAGTTTTTGCGCTATCCCTAGTTTCACGATCATTCCCTCCCTTTTCTCTTTTTTCATCGCGAAACAAATTATTGTATATAACAGCAATAATCTATTTATAGAATCGGATATTTTTTGTGATTTATAACAGTTATTTCCGAAAGAAATTTAATTTCGTGATTTCGATCTGTTGACAGCTTTTCGAATGCCAATTCAAAGGAAAACATAAGCCCTTCCGTGCATACACCGTTTAGTAAAGGATCCACCAATACTCCACGAGTTTGCGGTATTGATTTCCTTTCGGGGAAAGCTTTCCATATTTTCGCACGGCTCGACTGGTTTTTCTTTTGAGGTATTTCTGCGTGCCGCTGCGCTTGGGATACTTTATGTATTTTCCGGAATAGAGCAAAGTCTTACCGTCAAAGCCGTCGGGAATATAGCCGATATGCGGCGCATAGCCCACATGCTGAATCAAAAAAAGCAGCCGGTCCATATGCTTTTTCTCCTGCTGGCGACGGTATTGCCTATCTCGTCTGCCGGATACCTGCTGAGGATTTTCATGCTCCATCTGTTCTTGAATCTCGGCGATCGGCTTGTTTTGTTCGATTTCTGTCATATGCTTTTCGATTTGGTACAGTACGGGTAACCGGGCAAAGTCCTTGCCAGGAGCCACGCTGTTTGGCGTGGTATTCCCGTTGTTGTTTCTTACTTTGTTTGTGTAACGGCACCATTTGTATCATCGTTTTCCCTCCGTTTTGTATCTTTTCGATCCCTTTTATGACAACTGCATTACAGTTTCCGCAAGAGTGTTGCAACCCCGCGCTCAATCGGATATAGTATTCAACAACATTGTCTTTGCAAGAATGGAGGCTGTCTTTATGGCAATCGTTCGGTTTCCGGTGATCGATCCTGTCGCAACCGGCGCGAATATCACCCGGCTGCGGCAAGCGCGCGGTTTGACCGTCCGGGATTTGCAACAGTTTTTTGGTTTCGAAGAACCGCAAGCAATCTACAAATGGCAAAGGGGACAAAGTCTACCGAGCATTGACAACCTCTACGCCCTCAGTGAACTGTTCCAAATCTCGATGAATGAAATTTTGGTATCGACTTCTCCTATCCATTCCGTTGAGCAGCAGGGTTCGCCCTGCTGCTCAAATTTTTTACCCAGATACAGGCTTGTCGTTTGCTGTCTTTATCATAATCCGAAAACGTTCGCTTGTCATTGAACTGGTGGTTGAATCCACCCTTTTCGAGGGCTGTCTCAATGACCGTATATCCTATACTTTTTCTGCCCGATATGGTACAATATTCTCGAACGAGTCCAAACAATTGTGCACACAAACACCGACTTGGGGGATTTATGAACGACACAAAAACAACATGGGTGCTGCAAGCCCAACAGGGGGATACCGACGCACAGGGCAAGTTATATGAGGCATACTGGGAAAAGACCTATCGACTGGCGCTGAGCATGACCAAAAATCCGGAAAACGCAATGGATGCCGTGCAGGACGGCTTTCTTTCGGCGTTTGAGCATTTGGATTCTCTACGCGATCCGGATGCGTTCTCTTCCTGGCTCTGCCAGATCGTTGCGAACCAATGCCGCAAGCATCTACGGCAGCAAAAGCGATTTGTTGCACCGACAGAGGACGAAGAAAGTACCGACTTTTTCAGCAACATCCCCGATGCGGATGAAGCTGTGCTGCCGGAAAGCGTGCTGGAAGATCAAGCCCAGCGGACGCTGATCCGCCAGACCATTGAGGCGCTGCCAGACAATCAGCGTGAATGTGTCATGCTGTTTTATTATGGCGGCTTGTCTGTCAAGCAGATTGCCGACACCCAGACCTGCTCGGAAGGTACGGTCAAAAGCCGTTTGAACTATGCACGCCAGAAAATCGGCGAAAGCGTGCTGGCCATCGAAAAGCGGGACGGCATCCGGCTGCATAGTGCGGTACCGATCGGACTGCTGCTGGCACGGCTGGAGGTCGATCTGCTCTCCCCGGAACAGCTTACACAGATGTGGCAGGCGATCAAAGGCGGTGTCAGCGCAGCCGGTGCAGCGGGAGCGGCAGGCGCAGCGGCTGCCGCCGGCGGTGAGGCTGCCAAGGGCGGCCTGTTTGCGACCATTCAAGCCAAGATTGCAGTGGGTGTGGCTGCGGTCGCGGTCGTGACTGGCGGCATTGTCCTATCCTCAACGCCTGACCCGCTCGTTTTTACCGATCCGGCGATGGAGCAAAACATCCGCATACTGGTCGACAAACCGGAAGGAAAACTCTACGCTGAGGACTGCGACGAACTGTATCATATGGTACTGATCGACGATGGCGTTGCAGATGTTTCCGATGCACAGAGTTATGACCACCTGACGGCCATCCCGGGCACAGAGCCCGTGAGCGGTCTGGCCGACTTAAAGCTGCTGCCCTCTCTGGAGGCGCTGGAACTCTATACCAGCGAGCCGCAGACCCTGCTCAACACGCTGGCGGAAGATACCTCCATCTCTACACTGGACACCAGCTTTATGAACACGCAGTCCATCCAAGACCTTTCTTTCCTGGACAAACTGCCGGACCTGAAAATGTTCTCCTGTGACTTGGCTTCGGGTGCTGATCTGTCGCCGCTGGCGAGCAATGGCACCATACGCGATGCTTTTCTTTCCATTTCGGATGATTTTTCACTGGATTTGAGCCAGATGCAGGAGCTGATCTCCCTGACGCTGGCGCAGACTGTTTCCGGTGATCCCACCGCGGTCATCTCGCTGCAAGCGACCCAGTCGCTGCCCAATCTGCGTATGCTGCAAATCTATACCGGCAATCTGGATTCTCTCGCCTTTGCGCAGCAAACACCCAATTTGGAATATCTATCGACCTTGCAGCTGAGCCAGATGCCGCTCGACCTGACCCCGCTCGGCACGCTGCAGCAGCTGCGCTACATTGGAATTAACAACGGACCGGTCGATTTATCGCCGCTGGCAGGCTGTGCTGCGCTCGAATACTGGCATGCGCCGCAAGGCTACAATGCCCCGCCGCAGGCGGCATCCGATCCGACCGGGACGGCTTTGCAGCAGGAAATCGCCCAAACAGTAAACGATCGAATCTGGAAGGAGGAACGTCAGGCCGAAAAGAGTACATCCTAAAAGCAAACCATTTTTAGAGGACCGGCGATTTTTGTCGGCCTTCTCTATTTTTTGAAAATTTCAAAAAAATTTTGATTTTATAAAACCTGCTGCCTTACTCCGGAATCTTACTCATATCAATCAAACTAGGGGGATACACAATGAAAAAGAGATGGATTTCCGCCTGTCTGGCTGCCATACTGCTATGTGGTATGACCGGCTGCGCAGGGCAGACAAAACCCGAACAGAGTGCGTCCGCAGAAAGTACGGTCGTGCAAGAGGAACCGGACACCCCAGCAACACCGACCGAACAGAAAACACCCAGCCGCCAGGAAGCGTATCAGGCACTCGTGCAGTCGCTCGTAGATCGGTATGGGATTTTCACCGACGAAAAAAGCGATGCCTGGATGATGGGGGATCAAACCATCTCGGGTCTGTTGGATGCGGTCAGCGTCGATGTGACCGGTGACGGAGAGGATGAACTGGCCTGCGTATGGGCGAACGGCTATCACTTTACGCTGGCCATTTATACCTACGCGGACGGTAAAGTCACAAAAGACTGGACAGAGCAGTTTGAATCCGGCGGATACTTCTTCCTTGGGATGTATCAGGCGGACGACGCGGTCTGCTGGTCTGCCAGCATCACCCGGCATTTTCCGATCGATCTGTTCACCTATCGTGACGGCAAATATCAGAGTGCATCCGAGCAAGGTGAGCTCAGTGAGCAACAACAGGAGAAAATCGCAGAGGCTGGCCGTGAGAGCGGTCTGATGGGCGAAAGTGACGCAATGCTTGCCGCTTATCGCGAGCAGTTGGGCCTGCCGGAGTATTCCTCTGACGATATGATTTTCTCGGTTCATGCCGATTTAGGACTGCACAGCGCGGAGGATCTGGTAGACCGTTGGCAGATCAAGCTTCCCAAAGAAATCGTTTCCGCGCAGGATGTGCTGCAGGACATGGCCTATTTCGGCGACCGCAGCAAATGTAAAATGGATGCTAAAATGGCGCAAGCCTACGCCGATGCCATTGACAGCATGAATATGCAGGAAGGGGAATTCTCCCTTTATGCAACCTTGGCCGATCCGGCCGATGATGGTATGCCCATCCTGCTGACTGCGTACCTGGACAAAAACGTGAACAGTGAAGCTGTATCCGAGTGTTCGGATACACGGTATGGCGAGATCGGCTATATCCCAACCGGGGATGAGACCTTTATAGAGCCGATTGTATTTTGGCAGTATGACGGCAGCAAAGCGCAGAAAATGGATATTGAAGTGACCAACTATACCACCGGATTTGGCACCATGGATGGGCAGGCAGCATATCGGTATATCCAGTTTTATCACGATGCCGGCCACAATGTACGTGCGCAGTATTATACCATTCAAAACGGACAGATGACGCTGGCCCATACGGTGGAATTTCTGGACATTGTAAAAGAGCCATCCGGTGATGGCAAAATAAAACTATACGGCGATGTGCCAGACGGTGCAGACTATCAGCCCGACGACGAACAGGCCCTGCGGGAGCATGGTTGGGTTGACGATGATCCCTCCTGGTGGCTGGTGCTGGACAACGGCGAAAACATCTCCCAAAAAGTCGAGCGGGCGACCTGGAACCATGATACGGTTACACACTTTGAAGAAACCCAGGAATTGGCGCATATTAATGATATCGAATATCACTATATGCTGGACTCTACCCTGGCAGAGGACTCCGTCGCCCTGCTCCGTGCCTATGCGGATGCGGAGGGCCGCCCGGTCTACACCTTCCCCGAGGTATCGCATCGGTTTGACAGCGAGCAGCTCAACCAGCTGACCGACTTGTTTGCCGACACCGTCACCGGTGAGATCGGTGAAATCTATCAGCTGTCCGATGACCTGTATTACATCATCCTCTATACGGACGGAAAGGTATCGGGCTACGCGACGGTCAAGCAGACCCTGCAAGGCTTCCGGCTGGTGTCCCAGGATACCGAACCGACTTCCGAAGATGCGCTGCATACGCTGGTGCAGCAGGATCAGCAGACTTCGAACATCACCTTGGATTATAACGAATCCGGCGAGGACAAGGCTGCCTATCTGACTGAAGCACTGCAAAACATCGATGGCACGGCGGTCAACGATGCAGCCAAGGGCGAAATCGCTGCGTATATCGAAAACGCCGTTGCCGAATCGAGTGTAACCGATGTCCCCTGCCGCGGCAACACAGCCACCATCGACGGCGATGTCATCACCCAAAGTCTGGAGCAGGCCCAAGCTCAAAAGGATGCACTCGACCAAACCCTGGACGGCGTTACGCTCAACAAGACGGTCAACATCCTGCTGCGCATGGTATGCACCGGACTGGAAGATGGCAAACCGGTTCAGGTCACCTTTGACCCGTCTATGATCGAAGCCATGGCCGATGCCCAAGCGGTGCAGGTCATGCTGGGCGACGCGCAGCACAGTGTTGCGGTGGATGCTGATGCACTGGCGCAGCTGTGTGAAAAGCATGGAAAATTGATCGTTCAAGTGCAGTTGCAGGACGGTAAATACACCATTTCTCTGCTCGATGGCGAGCAAAATCAACTGGATCAGCTGGAAAGCAGCCTGACCTTTACCCTGCCCGCGGAAAGCGAGACGGCAACCGTTCTGGCCAGCTACGAAGGCGGTTCGGACAACTGGGGCGGCCAGTTTGACGCCATCAACCAGACGATCGAGTTTTCGACCCCATATTCGGGTACCTACGAAGTGATGGAAAATGCGGCGGAGATTGCCGACATTGCCGACTGCGATGAACAGACGGCCGCTGCCATCCGCTTCATGGTTTCCAAAGGATATTTCTCGCTGGACGATGCAGGCAACTTTGACCCGAACGGCACGCTCAACCGGTATATGTTTGCCGAAGCGCTTGTACGCATGTTCTTTGCACTCGACCGCAACCTGACGACGTCGTTTACCGACGTGCCGCAGGATAGCCCCTATTATCCGTACGTTGCATCCGGTGAACAGGACGCCATTATCGAAGGCTTTGAGGACAATACCTTCCGTGGTGAAAACGATGTGCTGCGGGAAGAAGTCATTGCCCTGTGCAGCCGTACGCTGGCCGACAAAAAGGGCTACAGCTACCCGACCGATGTGGCTGCATATTTAACTTTTACCGATGCGGATACAATTTCCGACTGGGCGCGTGACACGACCGCGCTGGCCGTACGTGAAACGCTGATAAGCGGTACCGGCACACTGGCGCCGCAGCAATCCATTTCTCGCGGTGAAGCAGCGCTACTGCTCTATCGGCTGTTCATGCTGCTGTATGAGCCGCCGGTTGCTGAAATGCACTTCGACGGCTTTGACGATACCACCAGTTCTGGTCTTCCCACTGTGGCCATTGCCTTGGCAGGTGTAGGACTGTTGGGTGGTGGCGCCGCTGGTGTCGTATATCGCCGTAAAAAACGTGCCCCGATGCCGCCAAAAGACGACAATCCCTCCGACGACGAACCAAGCGAATAAAGAAAAAGGCGCCCCGTATTCATCCAGAATACGGGGCGCTTTGTATAGATTCTGTACCGTCTCTCAGACCGCTTCTGCATCATACGATAGGTCAACAAAACGTCAAGCAAACTGCTGGATTTTACGTTTCGGCTTGCCTGAAAAATTGATAAAAGACCGACGGATTTCCGCCGGTCTTACATGGATTCGCCATATGGCTGCCATTACTGCGCATTTACGAAGCGGTCATAGACGCGATAGCACAGCAGGATGCTTTCCTCCACCGTGCAGTCCTTGGACGGAGACAGTGTGGTAGCCGATGTGCCGCTCATAATATGGTTGGCAGCCAATGTCCCCACTCCCTCTACGGCCCACGAAGACACCTGACTTTGATCCGTAAAGCCTGCCAGCGAACCGGCATTGGGTGCAATCACGGTCCCGCTCTCCTTTTCCACATATCGGATCGCGCGGAAAATCATCGCTGCAATCTGTTCACGGTTTGTCGTGGTTTTGGGTTCGAATTTCCCCTCGCCCACACCGCTGACAATACCAGCCTGCGATGCCTTGCGGACCGACGGATTGCTGCTGTCGCTGAACGTGTCTTCCGGTGCTGTATCCAGTTCGTGGTCCAGCATGACTTCTACGCTCTGTACCACCAGTTCGGCAAACTGCTCCCGAGTGATGGCATCCGTATACGCCGGATTCCCGGTCAGCTTAGGGAGCAAACCGGCTTTCGTCGCAGCGTCCACTTCGGCTTTTGCCCAGTCGCTTGGGCCTATGTTCACGCCTTCCTCAAATTTCACTTCCACCTCGGTCAGATCCTGTTTATTTGCCGTCCATGCCAGAGCCGAAGTCGCCAGCATAGATACTGCCATTACGCTGCAAACTGTACGTTTCCATAACATCGAATAGTTCATTGTCTTTTCTCCTTTTCATTTTGCGTTGCCTTGGCAGGCGCTGTGGTCGACTTCATCGGCGTAGATTGTATCCTGCACATAAATGCCGTTCTGATACGGGATGGAGGATAAATCACGCTGCGGCCGTGTAAAGTTTAGGGTATTCTTCAGCCAAGTGTCACCCGGCGCACCATCGCAGATGGTATGAAATTGAGAGGCAAAGCCTTGCGGTTTGACGTAACTCTCATACGGGACAGTGTCATAAAAGGCATGCAGGTCGGCGTCATCTTCAAAGGTGATAATGCTTGCTTCGGCATATTCCTCGAGCAGGGCACTGGAACCACTCGACTCCCATACCCCATCGAATATCCCTTCGTGAACAATGCCGGTCATTGCCACAGAATACTCCTTGCTGGCTCCGGCCGCCAGTTCATAGGGGATAAAGGCAATCCCTGCCTTGCCCGATGCTCCCTTCTCATTCATCGCTGCCAGCGCAATGATACCGGCATCTGTGGTCTTGGCCCGATTGGTGATGGTAACATACATATCACCATAATCTGCCATACCGACACCAAAGCCTGTGACCTCCGCCGTAGAGGCAAACTGACTGGGCGCATTTTGGTTATACGTGGGCAAGGCCGGCCGGTTGGAGGTTTGGACCTCCCCGGCAATCAGCGCTTCCAACTCCTTGGTGGTATAGGATTTGGAGAAATCGATTTGCTGGATGGTGCTTTCCGGCAAACGCAGATAAAAGCCAGTCTGAAACATAAAGAAGGCAGAAGCAAATGAATTGTCTCCATTCGGGTCGTATTGCAGGTTACCCGGCGCATAGGAGAAATGATTGTCTGGGTCAATCATCAAATCGGTCATTGCCCGCAAACCGACCGCATCTTCTGCACAGTCCATCTCCACACAATTTGCGGTTTTAGATAATCGATTGTCTGTGCGGCCACGCCATTCAAATGTGTCCTCATATGCCGCGTATTCCGCATTGATCTCGTAGACATCCCCGCCGATGAGTGGCACGATACACGGTCCATTATAGGTGGTCCCATTGACCAGACTGCTGCCGCTGCTGCCGCTTGGCATGGAAAGCGGTTTGTCACAGTCCGGACAACACGCACTGGTAAGGCAACCCGTAAATTCCAGCACAAATGGGTCGCCGCTGGCGACAACCGGTAGTTTCAGTTCGACTTCTTTCCGCTGTCCGTCACCACTCCATGAGTCATTGACCACGGCAATCTTTGCATCGAGCATGCCATATACCTTGGGATAATGCAGGGTATAACTGACCCCTTCCTCGCTTTTTCCGGTTTCGGCGGTTGGATAATCTGCCGCATCGGCAACGGTCATGCTTCCCGCAAGGGATGCAGCACATAATACAGCCGAAATCCATCTTTGTACTTTCATTTTGATAATTCCCCCTTTGTATGTGGTACTCTTAAGATTCCGTAAGGGGGCGGCAGGTTTTATAAAAAACAAAATTTTTTTGAAAATTTCAAAAATCATATGCTGTGCATTCTGTAAGCCGTATGCACTTACAGCACCAATCTCAGCCAAAACCAGCCATCTGCTTGGTCAAACTGGCAGACGGCTCCATTTTTCCGGCAAAATGCAGAGATCGACTGTACTCCCAGACCATGCCCCTCCTTTTGCGACACCGGAAGGCCGTTGCTGCCAAAAACGACATCGGAAGCACACGGATTGGAGATCTCCAGCATGATACTCGGGGTTCCCACCATCTTACAATGGATCTTCCGTTTCTCCCGGGGTAACGAAAGGTTGGCGTGGATGGCGTTTTCCAGGGCATTGGCCACGACAATAGCCAATTCGCCTTCATTCACGGGCAGTTTGTCGGGCAGGGAGATCCTGGCCTCCACTGAAATGCCCTGATTGTGGGCCTGATCAAAATAGGAGGAAAACACCGCATCCAGCACCGGTGGGCGGCACCAACGAATTTCCTTCCGCTCATCTAGACGCTTCTGCGTCGCATCCAGAAAGTCAAGAGCGGTTTCCTTGTCCCCTCTTGACACAAGCCCCGCGACGGCCTGGAGTCGGTGGCGCAGGTCATGACGCTCGGTACGAATGACGTCCTCCGCTGCTTTCACCGCCTCCATGCGGCTTTGCAAAGCAGATAGCTGTAAGTTAGAGATCTGAACCTCATGCCGAGCGCTGTTTTCTTTCTGTACCTGATCAAAAAAGAGATACATCAAGTAATAGGCGCCGCTGCATACCGTCAGCAAGCCATAAACCAACACCAGAATCTCGACAGAATCGGCTGAATGATTGATGACGTACAGCATGGTTATAAATGTCGTGAACGGGATGAGACAGAGAATCCCCCAGCTGCGATGCAGCTGATGCAGCATTTGCTGATATGTAACGCTGAATCGTCGCAGGATAAAGAACATGAGGAAAAAGGAAAGAATACGCACGGCCAAGGAATAATATTCGCGATATGCGTTGTCACCCAAAAGCAGCGTGGTCAACATCGAGTTCGCCGTTCCGATGCAGCCAACAAACAGACCGGTTGTAATATTGAAAACAGCACGAAAGTCCCGCTGCTGCGAACACCAGAATGTTACGAAAATATACGGAAGGGTGACTGTAAATACTCCGATACGCTGATAAAGATCCCAGAAATCCAGAAAAAGTAGCCCAATCAGATTGACACCGACAATCAGCACCACGGTAACAATCCAGCGGGTCCGCCACTTGGCAACTGGTTTGCGGAAATCGATCAAAAGAATCACAAAGCTGCCCAAAAAGGTCTGTGAGATCGCAATATAGAATCTAGTTTCAATGTCATTCCTCATTTCGTCCACTTGAAATATAGACCAAATATCGAGTTCGATTGATAAAAGGGATTCTAGGCTAAACTTTTTTGACAACCTGAAGCGGGCCCCGGACTATGTCCGGGGCCCATTTGCTTTACCAGAACTTTTTCTTTTTCATAATCCAGAGAGTAAGCAGCACAATAACCACACTGCCCACGATCACCGCCGGATAACCATAGGCCCATCTGAGTTCGGGCATGTCGGTAAAGTTCATGCCGTACCACCCAGCGACCAAAGACAGGGGCAGAAAGACCGTGGTGACAATGGTGAGGATCTTCATGATGCGGTTCTGCCGGATGTCCAACTCGGCCTGAAAGAGTTCTCGCACCTGCAGACAGTACTCCCGGAGCAGCTGGGCTTCGTCTCGCAGACGGGTCAACCGCTTCTCCAGCATGCGGAACATCTGCTGCTCCTCCGGTGAGAAGAGACCGATCTCGTTGCTCTCCAGTTCACAGGCCACTCCGTCCAGCTGGGTGTAATACCGAAACCAGCTCATGGCCTGCTTGCGCAAAGGAGAAAGCGCGGCGTTGAAACCTTCCAGTTTCCCCGCCAGCACTCCGTCCTCTAACTGGGACAGCTGGTCCTCCAATTCCTCCAGATGATGCAGGTCCCGAACCAACAGCTGCTCCAGAAACTCACAGAAGAACCGCCCCGGACTATTCTCCTGCCACCGCTTTTCCTTTCCCAGACGCTTGAGGGCAGCGTGAGCGGTTCTGGTGTCATCACACAACACCACGCGGTCTTGGGTGAGCAGATAGCCAAAAGCCACCCAGTCCCCCTCCCGTCCCCGGTGTGGAACCACCACCGTACCGCTGAGACAGTCTCGACGCACATCCGCCTTGCACACCCGCGCATCCCGGGCGCTAGGGGTATGATGGAGCACCCCCTCCAATCCCGGTAGCTGGGGATTCCGATCCAGTTCCTTGGAGGAAAGCAGATAGACCGCCGCCGTCCCCTGCGCCGGCGTCCCTTCCAGCAACGTCAAGTTCTGACCCAGACTATAAATATACATACCGGCTGCCTCCGTTTTTCCGTGTTTTTCCTATTGTACCACAAAGTCGGACGGGAGACAAAAGGTTTTCTCCTGGCTGTTCAGGCATGTTTGCTGCAAATATAACGCCATAGGGCCGCCTAAACGGTGACATAGGTGTTATTAGGGGAGTCATACAAGTGCTCCTCCCCTTTCGATCGTAAAAACCAAGAAATCCAAAGAAACTGTCACACGACTACACCACCTAACCGGTATATGTTGGCATCGTTGCAACGGTGTACAAAGGGAACATTATAAAAATTAACAATGGACTGCCAATCTTACGCAGAGATACCGCCCAAACGAGACTACGGGCGGTATTTTTGTAGCTTGGCAAGAAAGGAGGAACTACCCCACCGGGGCCTGATGAAAAGTCAGGCCCCTTTTTTCATGCTCAAAATCAGGAGGTAAACGTGTATGCCAGATGATAAAACAACAAAAGCCCCGGAGACGGTAGCGCCGGACACCGGGCCGGGCAAGCCCCCGGAACAGGCTCCCGTCAAGGAACCTGTGAAAACCGAACCGCCCACGCCGGAACAGAAGCCCCCGGAGCAGGCCGCAGACAAAGCCGCACCGCCGAAGGATAAGGAGGCTCCCACTTCCGAGAAGGCAGGCGCAGAGAAAAGCCCGAATGTTTCCGTCTACAACTTTTCGGAAATCATGGCCGAGAAGAAAGCGGCGGAAAAAGAAAAAACGCCGGAGAAGGCAGCCCCCGCACCTGATAAGGGAAAGGAACCCAAAAAGCCGGAGAAGGCTGTGAAGAAGGAGCCTGACAAAACAGCGGAGCCACCGAAGCGCAGGGGCCGCCCTCCGAAAGAGACGCAGGCGAAAACTCCGGCGGACAAGAAAAAGACCGCCCCGGCAAAAGAACCTGCCGCTCCGAAGAAAACTTCCATCTGGAAGGAGGCTTTGGACAAGGCCACCGGGAACAAGGAAAAGGCCCCGAAGGCTCCTGCCCCGAAAAAGGCGGCGGACAAGGGTTCTGCCGCTGTGAAGCCTCCGGCCCCGGAACAGCCGAAGCCGCAGGAGCCGCCCAAAGAAGCGCCCCGCCGTGGAGAGGAACAGATCGTCTATATCAAGCTGGACGAGCTCCATGCCTTCAAGAACCACCCGTTCCAGGTGCGGGACGATGATGAAATGCGGGCAATGGTGTCCAGCGTCAAGGATAAGGGCGTCACCCAGCCCGCTATTGTCCGGCCCCGGGAGGACGGCGGCTATGAGATTGTCTCCGGCCACCGCCGCCAGAAGGCCAGCGAGCTTGCCGGATTTGCGGATATGCCCTGTATCGTCCGCAACCTGACGGACGACGAGGCCATCACGCAGATGGTTGAGGACAACTTAAATCAGCGTGAAGAAATCCTTCCCAGTGAGCGGGCAAAGGCGCTGAAAATGCAGCTTGAAGCCATCAAGCACCAGGGCTCCCGCACTTCGGGTCAGATTGACCCGAAGGACGCGGGCAAACGCTCCAACGAGATCGTGGCCGAGCGGAACAAGATGGCGGTCAAACAGGTACAGCGGTATATCCGGCTCAATGAGCTTGTACCTGACCTGATGGCCCTCATGGACGCAAAGAAGCTGGGCTTCACGACTGCCGTGGAGCTCTCCTATATCAGCAAGAAGAACCAGAACTATATCGCTGTTGCCATCGACAGCCAGCAGTCCTCCCCGTCCCAGGCGCAGGCAAAGCGCATGAGGGAGCTGGACGAGAAGAAGCTCTTGAATGGGGACGTGATCGACGGCATTATGATGGAGGACAAGAAGGAGGTAGACAAAGTGATTTTGACGGGCGCTGAACTGAGCAAATATTTCGGGAAGGAAACCACCCCGAGGGAAATGAAAGACCAGATCATCAAGCTGCTGGACGACTGGAAGGACCAGCAGAAGGAATACGAAAAGCCGGAGAAGAAAACCGAGAAGGAGAAATAAGCGGGACTTCGGGCCATGCTGGCCCGAGGACACAAGACCTGTGGGGCTCTGCCCCACGCCCCGAAGCTCTGGAGATATAAATGATTCCCCGTCGCCAGTTATTCCGTAGCATAGCCGGGAAAATCAGTCAAGGGCAAAGCCGCCGCAGGCGGTGCTGAAGTGCTCCCCAAAAGTTGGACAAAAGTTATGCGGCAAAGCCATTTTGAATTCTGTATTGGACAGGACTTAACCCATTCAATTTTTCTTTGATTCGGTTATGGTTATAGTATTCAAGATAAGCGATCAGTTCCTGGCAGAACTCGTCTAATGATTGGAACGTCCGCAGGTATAGCAGTTCCGATTTTAACAGTCCGAAGAAGTTTTCCATAACCGCATTGTCCAGACAGTTTCCCTTTCTGGACATACTTTGCCGAATGCCTTTTTCTAACAGTCTTTTTTGATACCTGACGTTCTGATATTGCCAGCCCTGATCCGAATGAAGGATCAGCCCGCTGCTGTCCGGGAGCCGGGAGAATGCTTTATCCAGCATCTCATCCACCTGGCGGTAATTAGCCCGTTCACTGATGGCATAGCTGATGATCTCACCATTATACAGGTCAAGCACAGGAGAAAGATAAAGTTTGTTTCCAAACAGGGAAAACTCAGTCACATCAGTTACCCATTTCTGATTCGGCCTTTCCGCATGGAAATCTCTAGCCAGTAGATTTGGTGCAATCTTGCCGACTTCTCCACGGTAAGAACGATACTTTTTCATTCGTACCATACATTTTAGGCCTGACTCCTTCATCAGCTTTTGTACCGTCTTGTGGTTCAGACAAAAGCCTCTGTTGCGTAATTCCATACCAATCCGCCGATACCCGTACCGGCCTTGATTCTCCTGATAAATTGCTATGATTTCCGCCCTTTCTTTTGCGTATTTATCCACAGCATTGGCTTTCCGGGAATGATAGTAGTATGTACTTCGGGGAATGCCGGCCAGTTTAAGTAATGCTGCCAGAGGATAATCACGCCTTAATTCTGTAACAGCAGCCACAACATCGCTTATTCGGGTTCTTCCCGCTTCTGAATTAAGGCGTTTAATTTTTTTAGGTAATCATTCTCCATTCTCAACCGGTAATTTTCTTCTGACAGCCGCTTGTTTTCCTGTTGCAGCTCCGACTGTTCCTGCTTCTTTTGTCGTTTTTCGCTACCTTTTGTCGCCTGCTTTTTCATAAGTCCCCGTGCACCTTCCTTTTGGAATTTCTTCTCCCACCGGCACACTGTTACAACATCAAGGCAAAAGTGCATAGCTGTCTGTGTACAGGATAAGTGATGTTCCTGCTTGTATTGTAACACTTTTAGGCGAAACTCGCCATCAAAGCCTTTTTGTCGGCCAACCAGATTTCTGCTTAGAAGTCCTTTTGCACCATGCAGCTTATACAAGTTTACCCATTTTTCAATCGGCGTACAGGATACGCAAAATTTCTCGGATGCCTCTTTGCGTGTATGCCCTTCCAGTACATACTGAACAACTGCTAATTTTAATTCCTCACTGAACAATTCTTTTCCCATAGATTTCTGCACCCCTTTCGTTGACTTTCTTGTCCAACTTTTGGGGTGCAGTTCATGCCGGAGGCACCCTTGACGGATTTCTCCCGGTTATGCTTTATCACAGTCAAGCGACGGGGATATAAATTCTCCAGAGCCGTCCCCCTTCCCCCGGGAAGGGGCGGAGGGGTTGGGCGTACCTTGCTTTACCTTATTTTATAAGAGAAATGGAGGGAACCAGAAATGAAGCGACCTTTAGCATATATTACCGCCGCATGGTGCGGTATTCCCGAGGTGGACACCGACCTTGCCGTGGAGTTCTGCCGGGCAGCCTATGAAGCGGGCCTTGCCCCCATCTGCCCGAAGTTATACCTTCCGCTGATCCTCAATGACAACGTGCCGGAGGAACACAAGGACGGTATCGACATGGGCCGGGATATGCTCAAACGCTCCCGTATGCTTCTTGTCTGCGGCGGGACTGTGGACGAGGACGTGAAAAACGACATTGCGGTTGCCGCCCGGTATGGGATTGCGGCGACTACTCTGGAAGGCATTATGAACGTGAAGGGGCAGGGCTCCCCGGACAGTGCCGGATATTAAGCTGGGGAGCCTCTTTGACGGGATAGGGGTCTTTCCGCTTGCGGCCTCCCGGTGCGGTATCCGTCCGGCGTGGGCCAGCGAGATCGAGAAGGCCCCTATTTCCATTACCAAAAGGCACTTCCCGGAAATGGAACATTTGGGGGACATTATGACCACACGCCCCGAGGACAAGAAACGGGAGCCGGGAAAGGGGGCGTAAACCATCAGTAAGAAACCGAAACAGAAACCGCCAGAGAAAACTTCGGGCCAGACTGACCCGAAGATACGGGAAGGCCCGGAAACCTCCGGCCCCTCCCGGCGGCTCCGCTTTGAGGACGAGGACGCCCCGGAGGGAAATGGGGCTGCTTCGGGCCAACATGGCCCGAAGCCAAAGGGCGGGAAATTCCGGCAGGACGACGACCAGCCCCGGCCTTCTGACCGTATGCGGCAGGAGGACGCACCGGGCGGCGGGGAACCTTCTGGCCGGGAACCGGAGGGCTCCGGAAAGGACAGCCGGACAGACCATACTGACCGAACCGGGCGGGAAAAACCCGGTAGTGAAAAGAAAGATAAGGTTCATAAGGCACAGGAAAAGGCAGACCGGGCCCGGGAAAAGCTGCATACCGCCCGGGAAAAGCTGGATAAAGCGCAGGCCAAACAGGCGGCAAAGAAGCCTCCCGGCCTTGCAAGAAAAGCCGTCCGGGGAGCCCGGGCCGAGGCATGGTTTTACGTCCACAACAAAATCCATCAGGTGGAACAGGAAAATGTGGGCGTGGAGGGAGCCCATAAATCGGAGTTAGTGGCCGAGGGCGCGGCCCGCAGGCTGACCCGCTACGCAAAGCGACGCTACCGGGAACACCCGGCCCGCCGGGTGGCAAAGTGGGAACGCAAAGAAATGAGTGCCAGGGCCAATCTGGATTTTCAGAAGATGGCCGCCGAGCACCCGGAGCTTGCCAGTACTCCCCTTTCCCGGATACAGCAGAAATGGAAACTGAAACGGAAGTATGCCAAAGAAGCCAAAGCAGCGGCAAAGCAGAGCGCAAAGGCCGCAAAGAAGGCGGCAGCCTCCACGGGCAGCGCGGCGAAGCGGGCCGGACAGTTCGCGGCCCGTCACCCGGCAGGCGTCCTCCTTCTCCTGCTGTTGTTTCTGGTGTTCGCCGTGGTGGCTTCGGCAACCTCTCTGTTTACCACGGTTGGCGGCGGCCTCAGCAACGCCGTGTCCGGCACGTCCTACGCCTCCGAGGACGACGACCTGTTAGGGGCGGACGAGGGCTATTCCGCTATGGAACGGGAGCTTTCCCAGACCGTGGCGAATATTGAACGGGACCACCCGGGCTATGACGAATACCGCTACTCTGTGGACGAGATCGGCCACAACCCCTATGAGCTGGCCTCCTACCTGTCGGCAAAGTACCACGTTTACACCCGGGAACAGGTGCAGACGGAACTGCGGGAGATTTTTGAGGCCCAGTACGAGCTGACCTTGACCGAGGAAGTGGAGATCCGCTACCGCACCGAAACCAGCACCGACCCGGAGACCGGGGAAACCACCAGCGAGGAAGTCCCCTACGAGTATTACATCCTGAACGTGACGCTCAAAAACCACACCCTTCCGGCGGTCATTTTCCCGAGGATGGACGAACAGCAGAAAGAGATTTACACCATCATGCAGGAGCTCAAAGGCAACAAGCCCTACCTGTGGGAAGGGATTTACACGGGAGGCGGCGACCCGGGCCCCACTTATGAGATACCCGGAGAGGCCCTGTCCGACCCGTCCTTTGCGGCGCTAATGGCCGAGGCCACGAAGTATATCGGCTATCCCTATGTGTGGGGCGGCTCCAGCCCGTCCACTTCCTTTGACTGCTCCGGCTTCGTCTGCTGGGTCTATACCGCAAGCGGCGTCCATAACCTGCCCCGTACCACGGCGCAGGGCATTTACAACCAGTGCGCCATTATTCCGTCCTCCGAGGCAAAGCCGGGGGACATTATCTTTTTCACGGGAACCTATGACAGCGGAGTGCCTGTCTCCCACGTCGGCATTTATGTGGGCGACAACAAAATGCTGCACTGCGGCGATCCCATCCAGTACGCCGATATTACAAGCTCCTATTGGACGCAGCACTTTTACGCTTTCGGCAGGTTATCGTGAATTTTTAAGAAGGGAGTCCATACATGAACAAGATTGACAAGATCGAGAAAGAGCTGGAAAAGGCCCGGGAGAAGGCCGCCGAGTGGCAGGCCAAAATCCGGGACTTAGAGAAGCAGAAACAGGAGGAGGAAAACAGCCAGATCGTGCAGGCGGTGCGCTCCCTGAAACTGACGCCCGCCGAGCTGATGGCCTTCCTCAATAACCCCAGAAACGCTTTTTCCGCTTCGGGTCAGGATGGCCCGAAGTCCGAGGATACCGGGAAGGAGGAAAACGACCATGAAGAAAACTAAATCCATGAGGCTGGCGGTTCTGGCTGCCGGCCTTTTGTGCTGCTCCATTTTCACGGTTCCGGCCTACGCCCAGAGCAGCGAGCCGCAGGAAGAAACGCCTCCGGCGCAGGAGGCTCCGGCGGAAACCGAAACCCAGCCGGAAACGCAGAACCCATTCAGCACTAACGGTACCGGGACTGTGGTAGACAATGCTACCGACGAGGAAGGCAAGGAGTTTTATACCATCACCACGCCGGACGAGAACATCTTTTATCTGGTGATCGACAAACAGAAAACCACGGACAACGTGTATTTCCTCAATGCCGTGACCGAGGCGGACCTGCTCCCGTTGGCAGAAAAGAGCGAGGAAGAAACGGCGGAGCCTGCTCCCGAGCCGGAACCGGAGCCCGAGCCCACGGAGGCCCCGGCGGAAACCGCAGAGCCCGAACCGGAACCCGAGGCAGAAGCCCCGGACAGCAATCTCCTTGCCATCCTCCTTGTGGGGGCTGTGGTGCTGATCGGTGGCGGTGCCGGGTATTACTTCAAGATTTACAAGCCGAAACATCAGGCCCCGGATTTGGAGGACGACTACTGCGAGTATGAGGAAGAAGCCCCGGAGGAAGTTGTGGAGGATTACGAGGAAACCGTTGACGAAGATACTCCGCCCTGGGACGAGGACGGAAAGGAGGACGAGCATTGAATTTCACAAGCAGCCCCTTTGAACGGATGATGAAGGAGGTGCCCTGGCCGGGGCGCGGCAGCGACGACCCCTGTGCCGGGTGCCGCTACCATAAGGAGTGCAAAGGGAAAAAGAACCAGTGCCGCAAGAAGTTCCGGGCGCTGGTGGTAAAGCCCCGCACTTCGGGCCAGCGTGGCCCGAAGTCATAAATGGCCGCCCGGGAGCTGACCCGTGACGAGAAGAAGAAAATCCGCCGTCTGGTCACGGGAATGTGCGCCAACTATGACGGGGAAAGCGGCCTGTGCCTTCCGCTGGACTGCTCCTGCTATATGCTCCACAAGTGCTGGACGGGGGCCTACTGCCGGTATTTCAGAAATGCCGTCCTGCCCTTAGACCCAGCGCTGGAAATCGCCTTGACGGACGAAGGCATGGCCCCGGAGCTGCGCGCCTGCGCGGTCTGCGGGAAAGCCTTCCTCCCCGAAGGGCGGCAAGCCTACTGCTCCGAAGCCTGCAAGGCCGAGGAGAACCGCCGGAAAAGCCGGGAGCGCATGAGGAAAATGCGGGAGAAAAGGCCGGGCGGCTGTTACGATTTGCCTTCCGGGAAGGCTTGATATTCCGGGCTTTTTAAGGGGCGCAGCCGGGGCGGGAATAATAGAATACTCCCGGCCCCGGCCTGCTCCCTTATTTCGTAACATAAGGGAACTTCGGGCCATGATGGCCCGAGGCCGGAAAGGAGGTTTGAGGCATTGGAGAACATACAAGGCTATGAGATCGAGAAATCCGTCCTGTTTGAGAACAGCCGAGGCTTTGCCCTGGGGCATAACCCGGCGGCTCCCCAGCCCTATGTAACGTGGCAGTTCACGGAGAATGTGGGCGGTGTCCGAGACTACTACTGGGGCCACTACCATACGGACAAGGAATGGGCGGAGCGGGACTTTTCCCACCGGATCGACGATTATCAATACCTGTTCAAAGTGGAGGAAAAGGAGTCGGGACAGGAGCCGGGCGGGTACTACCGCTATTATTCCACCCAGCGCCCCTTTGACATAGGGGCCACCCCAGACACAAAGGACAATCCGCTGGTGGAAGTCGTCAACTATGAGGACGACAGGCGGCGGCCCGTTGCCGGAGGAAAGATACAGGCATGGGGCGAAGCCATTTATAAAAAGCCCCTGACCGGAAAACAGATCAGGGACTATGAGCTGACGCCTGCCCCGGATAACCCGGACAGGAAACGATCTATCACCGCCCGGCTCAAAGAGGGCGCGGTAAAGGGACAGGAGCCGCCGAAGGAGCCCGGGCAGAAACGGAACCACAAGACCCATGAGGACAGATAGGAGGACTGCCATGCACGAAAAAGACAATTACCTGAAAACCGCCGAGCTCTCCACGGAGCAGAACCAGAATATGATCGACGGGGTGCCGAACAACACGCCCCTTCCCCCGGAGCCGCCGGAGCTGGACAAGAAGCCGCTGGATAAGGTCAAGGAGCCGAAGGAGCGCCGGAAGGGCCGGGAACTGGAACGGTAATGCCGGGCCGCAAGCGGAATGTCCATCTTCATGTGATGGTTACGGAGGACGAGCTGGCCGCCATCCATGCGCGGATGGCCGAGGCCGGTATCTCCAACACTGGGGCCTATGTGCGGAAGATGGCGCTCAACGGCTACATTCTCCATGTAGACCTTGCCCCGGTCAAGGAGTTGGTGTCCTTGCAGCGCCGCTGTTCCAACAATCTTAATCAGGTGGCGGTTCACGCCAACACCTACGGGGTGTACCCGGAGGAAATAGACGGCCTGCGGCGGGACTATGAAAAGCTGTGGGGGCAGGTGTCGGAGGTCCTGCGGGAGCTCTCCGCACTGGTGGCAAAGTAAGACGAGGGCGGCAGGTTCCGAAGTTGGAGCCTGCCGCTTTGTTTTTTCTATGGTAGTAAGTAGTCCTGTGTTATTCCTTTTAAGGCAAGCCTTTGGAGCATATCTGGTTTATATTCTTTGGGAATGATTAACTTTACTAAGGAATGTCCATTTTTTAAATCATCTGGAACGACAGCAGAATGGGGAGAAAATTTATTATTTCCTGCCCGGGAAAACCAACGGTCTGTTGATGTTAGTGTTTTGGAAAACTTAACTCCACAGACATAAAAACATCCTTCTTGTCTTTGTAAACGGATATTTTTTTCATAACTATCTTTATCCGGTAAGACCATAAAACCATGATCGAGAAAAGATATGATTGCCCCGTTTAGTTCCTCTATTGTTGAAAACCGTTCTTTAAAATCTGGGTGGTATTTTAGAACTTCATACGAAAAATCTTGCACTGAAATTTCATCCTTTGTTTGTATGCGTGTCAATTCACTTAGTATTGCAGCGGTGTACCATTCGGATTTGTGCGGAGCATAATCATAAATATATAAAGCACCATTTTTATCATCATTGCCAGAACAGGCAAAATAAATTGCTACATCAGGATTGCTTGTGAAGTCTATAAAACGTGTGCTTTGATAATGATGCTGAATATAAGCAATCGTTCCAAAAAGAGACATAGTTTCTTTTGGGGAAAAGGTGGAAATTAAATCGGCCTCTTCAATGTTAGATCGCAAAAGGCTTGGAGAAATATCCCATTCACAATCACTTTGTCCCCTATAAAAACCATTTAAACAGGGACTTTCTTTGCTCAAGCCCGGACGAGGTAAATTATAATATTTTTTATATTCCTGGATTATTTGATATATTTCATCCAGTGAAGATATGGTTATTTCTTGATACATATCAATACATTGATAACCCATCTTTTCACGCTCCTTTGCAATTTTATTATTAAGTCTAATTCAGAATGAGAAGTTCGTCAACCAGCTTCGGGCCAACATTGCCCGAAGCCCAGGGACAGATTTCACTAATCATTCGCAACATTTATGTCCCCGGGCAGGCATGGTAAAATATAGGTAGAAAGATAAGAAGGAGGTTTCCATTATGAAGATGATATTGAAAGTAATCGCCGCTCCCTTTGCCCTTGTCCTTGCCCTGCTGACTGCCCTATGCTGGTTCCTCTTTGACCTCTGCGCCTTCTTCCTGACGATTGCCTCAGTCATTGTTGCGATCCTCGGGATCGGCCTCTTTTTCACGCCAACACCGCTGGGCGGGTTTGTGTTCCTGTTCCTCGCTTTCCTGCTTTCTCCGTATGGCTTGCAGGCGGTGGCTGGCTCGCTGATCGGAGTGCTGGACGACGGCAAATCTGCTTTGTACCGGTTCCTTGTGAGCTGATATAACCTCGGGCCATGTTGGCCCGAAGTACAGGCGGCGGCTCAGGAGGGCCGCCGTTTTCTTTAGAAGGGAGGGAAACGATATGGCAACAACCACGCTCCTGCCTCGCCATGCAGGCGAAGGCGAAACCATAGCGGCGGCCATCCGTGACTGCCTGGACTATGGAAAGAACCCGAAGAAAACCGAAGGCAAATATATCTCTGCCTATGAGTGCGACCCGGCCACGGTGGCGGAAGAATTTTTGCTTGCCAAAGCCAGTTATAAGGCCGCAACAGGGCGGGAACAGAAAAAAGAAACGGACGTGCTCTGTTACCAGATACGCATGGCCTTCTATCCCGGGGAGATCACGCCGAAGGAGGCAAACCGTATCGGCTATGAACTGGCTATGCGCTGGACGAAGGGCCGCCACGCTTTCCTTGTGACGACCCACACGGACAAGAAGCATATCCACTGTCACATCTATTACAATTCCACCTCCCTTGACTGTTCCCGGAAGTTCCGAAACTTCTGGGGCTCCAGCTTTGCCCTCCGGCGGCTCTCTGACAGGCTGTGTCTGGAAAACGGCCTCTCCATCGTGGAGCACCCGAAGCCCCGGAGCAAAAGCAAGTACAAGCACTATGGCGAGTGGCAGAAGGAACGAAACCGGCCACCAAACTTTCAAGAACGACTTTGCATTGCCATAGACAATGCGCTTGCGAAACGCCCCGCCAGTCTGGAAGAATTTCTCGACCTGATGAAGCAGGCTGGATATGAGGTGAAGGAAGTTCGGGGCGGCGGTCTTAGCTTTCGCCTGACCGACGGAGGGCAGGAACGCTTTACCCGGCTGCGTGCTTCTACGCTGGGAGAAGGCTACGACCGGAAGGATATACTGGCGGCTATTGAGGGCGGAGCCGGACGGCGTAGGCCGGAAAGAAAAATCAGCCTCGCCGTGGATATACAGGCGAAGCTGGCAGAAGGAAAAGGCCCGGGCTATGAGCGGTGGGCGAAAGTGTTCAATCTCAAACAAATGGCCGCCGCCCTTGCCTACTTGCAGGACAACGGCCTGACAGAATACAGTCAGTTGGAAAAAAAGGCGGAAGAAGCCTCTGACCGTTTCCATTCCCTTTCCGACCAGATCAAGCAGACGGAAACGGCGCTGAAAGCCAACATGGAATTGAAAGCGGCTACGGTGCAGTATGCAAAGACCCGCCCTGTCTTTGACAAGTACAAGGCGTCAAAGTACAGCCGGAAATTCCTTGCGGAGCATGAGGCGGATATAGAGCTCTACCGGGCGGCGCAGGCTGATATGAGGCGGCTTCTCGGAGGGGCAAAGCTCCCGAAGATGGAGGCACAGAAAGAAGAAGGGCGAAAGCTGGTCGCAAAGAAAAAGCGGCTCTATGGGGAATACCAGAAAGCCCGCCGGGATATGCAGGAGATCTTGACGATCAAGGCGAACATTGACTGTCTGCTGGGCTGCTCAGAGCAGGCAAAGAAGAAAGAAATGGAGCGTTGAGAATATGAGAAATAAGGAGCAAAGCGACGCGATCACTTCGGGCCAACATGGCCCGAAGCTGCCGGGTTTGGGGCGGGCCCCAACAAGCGGCGTTTGAGGTCTGTGGCCACAAAGGCATTGCTTGCCGTTTTGTGCAATCCCCGAAAATGGCGCGAAAAAACGGAGGCCCTTATTCTGGAACCTCCGTTTCTCTGGCTTTCTTGAGCCCTTCGGCTGTGGCCTCCATGACAACAAGCTCTTTCTCATTCATCGAGCTTAAAAGCACATCAATATGCTTTCTGCAACTGTTCTCTCCACGCTGACCTTCTACATAGAAAAACTGATCTACGGAAATGTCGAACAGAGTGACGAGTTTGAAAAACAGGTTGAAGCTGGGGTGCTGGCCTTTGTTCTCAATGTTCATAATGGTGCGGTCAGTCTTGCCAACCAGCTCCGCCACATAGGCTTGTGTCCAGCCCTTTTCCTCTCTGGCCTGTTTCAGAGCCAGCCCGAGCCCATGAAAGTCAAACCTTCTTTCATCTTGGTTCATTCTCATATCACCCTATATCATTGTACATTTCGGGTCGGATTATGAGAATGTAGTGAAATTTGATATAAAGTATTATTTTATTTCACTATAAGGTGAAACTGTGTTAAGATGTATCGTAACAAAGAAGTATGATAAAATAATAATAGGAGGATCATATGAATTATAAGATACGAGAGATAAGAAGCCACGAGTATTTGCTGCTAAGCCAATTTCTATACGAAGCTATTTTTATTCCAGAAGGCTCAACTCCACCACCTAAAACCATTATTTCCTTGCCAGAATTACAAGTATATATAAAGGACTTTGGAAAAAAACATGGAGACCAAGGAATGGTGGTAGAGATTGATAATAAAATTGTTGGAGCGGCTTGGGTCAGAATTATGAATGATTACGGACATATTGATAACAAAACGCCGTCCTTAGCAATGTCACTATATAAAGAATACAGAGGATATGGAATAGGAACGGCCTTGTTGGAAGGTTTGCTTACCAAATTAAGGCATAGCAAATACGCTAAGGTATCGTTGTCTGTTCAAAAAGCTAATTATGCTGTTAAAATGTACCAAAAAGTTGGGTTTAAAATTGTTAGTGAAAACAATGAGGAATATATCATGGTTGCGGATATTTCTTAAAAAGCATTGCAAAAGTTCAACTGATAGATTAAACTGTTAATAAGATTTGCAGAAAGGTGGCTCTTTGATTTATGGGCGATATTGGTGCATAGCATGGGCTATTGCAAAATATAAAATTTAATATTGAAAGGTAATAGCCTGTGCTAATCCTAAATGAATATGAAATTCTTTAGGAGGTGCACCATTTTGGGCTATATAAAAGCAAAAGATGTTTTGCCACTTGAAGTTATAGAACAAGTACAACAATACATCAGTGGCGAAGTTTTGTATATTCCTAAGAAGGAAAATAGCAAGTGCTTTTGGGGTGAGAATACGCTAACTAAAAGGGAACTTGCAGAACGAAATGCTAAAATTTATTCTGAGTTTTGTTCGGGCATCCCAATTTCAAAACTTGCTAAAAAATATTTTTTGGTAGAAAAGAGCATCCAGCGTATCATACGACAAGAAAAAAATAGAGATTAGTTCTGAATGTGCCATATTTCGATATGGCACATTTTCTTTTTTCAATCAATCATGTTCCTCGCTCAAAGCATTTATTATGTTAAAATAAATTTGTAGTATTCTGACACACCTTAATTTCCATTTCACATGACGGAAATAAAAAAAACCGTTATATGAAGTGGTAATTCAATATGCTTAAAAACTTCTATATATTTCATACTACTGACTATTTAATTTCATATCAAACGACAAAAACAACTTTTACACGCTTGACTTTCACGTAACGTCATAGTGTATTATAGAGAAAACAGGAAAGGTGATTAAAATGAAAGTAAAGTATATTCGTTCTGACAGCGTTTATCAAAAAATCGCAAATGCGTCCATTGAAAAGAAAAATGACATCTATCGTTATGAGTTAATGATGCCTTTCAAGAAAAAATGGGACTGTTATAGTGTCCCAATGAAAGCATCAACGCCTAATGGATATGATGTAATAATGGCAAGTAGTATGCTTGGTCATATTGCGCCAAATAAAGTAGACAAATCCCAGCAGAAAAATATTGAGCAAATTTCTTCTGATTTACTGTGGACTGCTTGCCAACAATCTATTCAGAAATCTTTGGATTGCTTTGCAAATAGTGGTATTGAAGTACCAGTACAGGAATATCTTTTTACAATTTTGTTAGCAGATCCCGAAAGTCCCTATATTTCACTTAATGAAGGGTATTGTGGCGATGGAGGTATTCCCGGCTATATTTTTGCATGGCTTGTTCCTAATCAATATACTTTGGAGCGGTTGCCAGTTGCTCTTGCACATGAAGTCAATCATAATATTCGATTTCAATTTATTCGATGGAGAAATGACATTACACTGGCCGAAATGATGGTTAGCGAAGGACTTGCTGAAAATTTTGCAACTTATTTATATGGCGAAGATAAAGCGGGGCCGTGGGTAACTAAAACTGATATAAAAACCTTAAACGAATATATCAAACCGATTATTTATGATGGGTTAAATGTACAGGGCCTTGAAAATCTTAATGCCTATTTGTATGGAGATGAAATGGCAAAACTGCAAAGCTATCCGGCTGTCGGTTTGCCTTATTGTGCAGGATATGCTTGTGGGTATCATTTAGTAAAGCATTATTTGAAAAAGACAGGCAAAAACATTGTTGAAGCAACCTTATTGCCCGCAAGCGAGATTTTGGAAGTTGCGGAGGATTTTTGGAATGAATAATAAGCCTATGACTGTCCATGAAGTCGCCACATTATCCGGGATAACAATACGAACGCTCCACTACTATGACGAAATAGGCTTGCTAAAACCTACTATGCTTACGGATGCGAAGTATCGCTTATATACAGAAGATGATTTAAGTCGATTGCAGGAAATATTGTTTTTTCGTGAAGTGGGATTTGCTCTAAAAGAAATAAAAGAGTTACTTAACTCTCCATATTACAATCGATCTGAAGTGCTAAAAAAGCAACTTGCAATTTTAGAAGCACAAAGAGAGCGGATAGATGCTTTAGTCAAACTGGTAAAAGCAGAAATCAGTGGAGAGCAAGCCAATTCCTTTTCTGCATTTTCACATTCAAAAATAGTTGAATTACAGGAGAGCTTCAGAGCAGAAATTCTTGAAAAATGGGGAGAAACTCATAGTTTTAAAGAGTTTGAAGCTGCGTTTTCTACAAAAAGTAAAAAAATTCAAAATGAAGAAATGGAGAGGTTCCTTTCGATGGCGCAAACGATATTCGAAAAACTTGCGCTATATGAAACGCAATCTCCCGCTTGCAAAGAGGTTCAACAAATTGTGCAAGCATGGCGAGATTACATTTCAGAACACTTTTATAGTTGTAACAAAGAAATGCTTTCATATTTAGGCCAACTCTATATTTCTGATGAACGGTTTTCCTCATATATAAATAGATTTGGCTGTGGAAATTTGGCTAATTTTTTTAATGAAGCAATTAAAATATATTGCACATTATCAGAAGGATAGAAATTAGGGACAAATCAATTTCGTTGTTACTCTTGCAAAAAGGATATTCTTAGAATAGAACAAATGAGCCCCGAAACAACGGCATATAAAAAAACCGTTGTTTCGGCGGCTGGGTCATCACGCGCCAAAACAAAATACAGTAGCCTTGCGGCGGTTTTGAAATAACAATTTCAAGCCGCCGTTTTCTTTTCAAAAAATGAGATTGCGGAGGGTGTATTAAAGTCGCCCATTTTTTAGGATACGGCGGTGTCCAGGAGGTATCGCCGTGTCCTTGTTCTTTTCCCATCCCCCTAACCTGTCAAAAAAATCATAGCCCCACCTCCAGGGTATTCCGGCTATGTACATGAAATTTTTCGGAACCTTAACTGTTATTCTATTTCATGCGTCCGAATGGCCTTGTGCTACTTGGGCGCTTTTGCGTTCTTATTGTGCTGTTTCGGGCCATGTTGGCCCGAGGTCATACCCCGGTGTCGCTCTCCACCACCTTCGTTTCGGCCACCTGTCAACCCGAACACCCGAAACGGAGGTATTTATGAAAGTTATCAATCTGCGGGATATTTACCCTCACTATACACAGTATTGTTTTGTTGAAGTGACTGACGAAGTGGCCAATCTGTTTTCCGAGTTCGACCACAAAGAAGCGGCTTACCGTCTGCGTACATACCGGCACAAGGCGTACTATTCCCTTGACCGGAATGACGGCATTGAGCATGAGGCTCTTTTCGTTGCGCTTTCTCCGCATGAGCTGTATGAGCGTAAGGTGACTATGCAGGAACTCCATGCCGCCATTTCCCGGCTGCCGGATAAACAGGCGAAACGTATTTACGCCCATTTCATACTCGACATGACCAAAAAGGATATTGCCCGGGCAGAAGGCGTCCATGAAAAAGTCGTGCGGGTTGCCATTGAGCGTGGTCTGCGGAGCCTGGAAAAAATTTCGAAAAAAGTTCTGTAAGGCGTACCGATTTAGGCCAAAAAATGAAATGGTATATGAGAGGCAGTCAAAGCCTCGGGCCACATTGGCCCGAAGTTCGGACAAGCCTTACGCAGCTTGAAAACTGAATAAAAAGATACCCGGATACGAAGGGTGCTTGTGTCAAGTGACAGGCCCGCCATGACCTCTATTGCCAGAGAATAGAGAGAGCGACAAGGCCTATGCCGCAGGCGGGCCTTGGCAGGTCTGCCGGATAAAACACAAAATCCCGGATACTTGCGATTAGTCACAATCCGAGCGTGCAGCGGTGTTGCGAACCGTGAGCCGTCGCAGGTAATGAGATCGCCTTGCCATCAGAATGGGGAGAGCTGAAATGCTATGGGGCGGAACGCCAGCCGCCCGTCCGGTCTATCTGAAAAGCACTTTTGACCTGTGGGGCCTCGCCGCTATTCTGTCTGATGATAGAGCGACCTTTCCGGCGTGGCCCCATACTTTTATGAACAGGAGAACCTTATGAAGAAAACTTATCCGTCTATTCCGGGATTGGAACCGGACACATGGAGCAACGACGCCTGCCGTGGTTATGTGATTATGGCAATGCAGGACTGTGGCTTCTCCCATGAGGATATTCGCCGTGTGGTACGGCAGCTTCACGAAGTCTTTGACTTCCATACCATCAATGAGGCCGAGCAGAAATATTATCATGGCGACTATTGACCTCGGGCCATGTTGGCCCGAAGCTGGGGAAAGCTCAAAGGGCGGCACCTCCCGGGGTGCCGTTTTTTGATGTTTCCCCATTCGGACAAGAGGGAGACTGGTCGGCATTAACCTATACTGGAAAGGGAGGTTTTCAATGGTTCAAGCTGTTACATATCAAAGCGACAAGCAATCTGTATATTTTCAAGGCAAGCTCATTGTGCTGGAAAACCTGACGCCGGTACTCTCCCCGGAGGAAAAGAAGAAGCGGAAAAGGGAAATTGAAAATAACCTGTACGACATATTCAGCAAGTACGGGGACAGATTTCTCTAATCAATCGCAACATTGTTGTCCGGGGCTGCTAATAGTATAATATAGTTGTAAGGTTGGTAGCTCCATTCCATACGGAAAGGAGCCCAATATGGACATTATCAGAGAAGATTGTATTTACGCAAGGCAGTCGGTAGACCGCAAGGACAGTATCAGCATTGAAAGCCAGATTGACTTTTGCAAGTACGAACTGAAAGGTGGAAGCTGTAAGGTATTCAAGGATAAAGGTTATTCCGGGAAAAACACGGACAGGCCGGAGTTTCAAAAGCTGCTGGGAGAAATCCGAAAGGGCAAGGTACGGCGAGTAATCGTCTATAAGCTGGACCGGATCAGCCGCTCCATTCTGGATTTTGCGAACATGATGGAGCTGTTTCAAGAGTACGATGTGGAGTTTGTTTCCTCCACCGAGAAATTCGACACCTCGACCCCGATGGGCCGGGCCATGCTGAATATTTGTATTGTATTCGCACAGCTTGAACGTGAGACAATCCAGAAGCGTGTGACAGACGCTTATTACTCCCGGTGCCTGAAAGGTTTCCACATGAGCGGGCAGGCCCCATACGGTTATCAGTTGGAGCCGACAGTGGTTGAAGGTATCCGCACAAAGAAGATGGTGGCAGACCCCGAAACCGCTCAATATGTGAAGCTGATGTTTGAGATGTATTCCAAGCCGGAAACGTCCTTTGGGGATATTACCCGTTACTTTGAGAAGCAAGGCATTAAGGTTTACGAAAAATCTTTAGTGCGAAGTTTTCTTTCCCAGCTTTTGAGAAATCCGGTTTATGCACAGGCAGACTTGGAACTCTACGAGTTTTTCAAAAGCCAGGGCGCAGCCATTGTCAATGACGCTTCCGATTTTGCCGGAACCAACGGTTGCTATCTCTATCAGGGCCGTGACGTAAAGGAGGATAAGGACAGGTGCCTGAAAGATCAGATACTTGTGATTGCCCCACATGAAGCACTCATACCGTCTGATGTCTGGTTGAAATGCCGGAAGAAGCTAATGACGAATAAGACCTTTCAGCAAGGCCGCAAGCCGAAAAATACATGGCTTGCCGGGAAAGTCAAATGCGGGTACTGTGGGTATGCTTTGAAAGCAACCCATGTGCCGAACAGTCCGGGATATTTCCGCTGTACAAAACGGACAGAGAATAAGGGCTGTCCGGGATGTGGGAAGATCCGCAAGACTGAATTTGAGGAATTTATCTTCAATGCCATGCGGACAAGATTTAAGAACTTTCAGGTCCGCCATGACAGAGAGGAAAAAGTAAATCCGAAACTGACCGCCCATCAGATTGAGCTTGCACAGGTCGAGGCTGAAATTGAAAAACTGCTTGATACACTGACCGGAGCCAATGCGACACTGCTTGCTTATGCCAACAAAAAAATTGAAGAACTGGACACTCGCCGCCAGACTATTTCAAAGGCGATTGCAGAATTGTCCGTTGAAACAATGTCACCCCAGAAGGAACAGGAACTTTCTTATTACCTTGACCACTGGGACAGCATTGAGTTTGACGACAAAAGAAAAGCCGCTGACGGCCTGATTATTTCAATCAGCGCAACCAGCGACCACGTTCAAGTAGAGTGGAAAATCTGAACACTCTTGATTTTGCCACTCTACTTACTTTCAAATCTAAAATTTCTTTTTAATCTTGTTTGTACCCCTTGTACACCGATGCTTCGCTTGTTTCAGATTGTTGATGTCCAGGATAGATACCTGCCGGATGCGTTCTTCAAACGCCATGCAGCTATTCATCTACGTCATCATGTGCGTATTAGGCATCTTCTGATAGTAGTGCATCTGGAATGATACCATTTTAAACAGATCTGTAATCCATAGCTGTGTTATGCATTCTAGAAACGGTATGATCTTACAGCACCAATCGCAATCGGAACCAGCCGTCTGTCTGGTCACACTGGCAGACCGCTCCATTTTTTCGGCAAAAGGCAGATATCGACTGCATCCCAAGACCATGCCCTTCCCTTTGCGCCATTGGAAGGCCGTTGTTTCCAAATACAACATTAGAAGCACATGGATTGGAGAGTTCCAGCATGATGCTAGGTGTCCCCACCATCTTACACCGAATCTTTCGCTGCGTCTGGGGCAGTAAAAGGTTGGCGTGAATGGCATTTTCCAAGGCATTGGCCACAACGATGGCCAATTCGCCCTCATCTATCGGTAGTACGTCTGGCAGGGAGATCCTGGATTCCACCGAAATGCCCTGATTTTGAGCCTGGTCAAAGTAGGAGGCAAACACGGCATCCAGCACCGGTGGGCGACACCAGCGGATTTCTTTCTGATCATCCAGCCGCTTTTGAGCGGCATCCAAAAAGTCCAGCGCGGCGTCTTTGTCTCCCCGCGCCACCAGTTCTGCAGTGGCCTGGAGCCGGTGACGCAGGTCGTGGCGCTCGGTGCGGATGGCATCTTCTGCTGCTTTCACCGCTTCCATGCGGCTTCGCAGGGCCGAAAGCCGCAAAGCCGACATCTGTGCACTGTGCCGTGCCTCCGATTCCTTTCGAACGTTTGAAAATAGAAACATCAAAATAGAATAAACCCCCAACATCAGCAGGGCGATCGCCGGTTTGATGATGCTGCTACTGCGATGGAAGCCTACACATCCAGGGATCAGATAGACGGCGATGATGTAGTAGGTCGCCATGACCAGACATATCAGCCACCAGCCCCGATGCAGCTCCAACAGTATCTGGAAAAACAGAGGGCGCAGGAAACGGATCAGAAACCAGATAACCCCGGTGCTAAGGACCGCGTAGGACAGCACCAGCACCCAGAAGCGGTTGCCAGACAGGTAGTAGATCATCCCTGAGATGTGGTGGATCAGCGTACAGAACAGAACGACAGAAAGCTGCTGAAATATCAGCCGCCATCCCCGGAACCGACTAAGCGTGAACAGGAGCAGTATCAGCGGGATATGGATAGTCACAGCATACGTCCAAAAGGCGGTATCCATATCGACCGCCCGATATAGGGCGACTACTGCCACCATGAGCAGGATCGCAACAAAGGAGACGATGAAAAGGGTGCGCCGCCGGGAATATCGGCTGTCCATAAACAGAAACGCCATAATCATATATAACACCGTCAAAGATTCCATGATAAACAATTCTACCATGTGTTCCGCTCCTCCAGCAATTTTCCCAGGCTGTCTTTCACTCCGTTGTCACCGCCCAGGGAAGGACCACAGTCTAGTCATTGTTCAGCCCAAAACTTGCCCCACACAGGCGAAAGTACCAGTCGGACAGCAAAGGTGTGGTCACCCCTTGAAAGGAAACCCAAAGCGCCTCCACCTGTCCGATCGATTTTTTATCGTCACATGGGGTGGCCGCAGCACATCTGTCCTCTCACGCGTAATCACGTGCAAATTTTGCGCAAATAGTTTCAAATATTGCACAATCACTGCGTTATTTCTTGTTTTTGCATCATGAATATAGCATGGAAGTAAACGGCCGTCAAGAGGGATACTTCGGGCGCATATCCAGCTATACTGGTATCGACAGGATTGGGCACATGCATCTCAACTGCTATTGTGTTTCATAAAGGCCATTGTGATCTGTGGTATAATATATGTTAGCTGTTCTCTTGCATTAGTGGCCTCTATCCGTATTTCTTCGCAGAAATACCCAAAGAGCCGGGATATTCGCATTCCTAGGGGCCTACAACAAGCCCTTCTATGGTAGGCAGTCTTGCTCAACTGGCAGACGGCAATCTCTGCAACGGTATTTCCCGCGAGGAAAGCAGACAAAAAGTAGCAAAATCTCCCCTCCACAATCTGTGGCAATGGCAGCAAACCGATTCTATCATTTTCAGGAGGAAAAGATATGGCAAATTTTTTATCTCAGGAACTTCTTTGGACCAGAAAACCACAAACTGTGACTGTCTCGCAAGATATGGTAGAGATTGTAACCGAGCCTCATACCGATCTGTGGCAGCGAACCTACTATGGATTTCAAAACGACAACGCACCCTTGCTTCAAATTGAGACAACCGAGAAGTATTTCTCGTTCACAGTCCGTACCCAATTTAATAGTAAGTGTCGGTTTGACCAGTGCGGTATTGTCGTCTATCTGGACAGCGAAAACTGGCTAAAAGCATCCATCGAGTATGAAAATAAGTGCTTTCAGCGTTTGGGCAGCGTAGTAACCAACCATGGATTCTCCGACTGGGCTACCACCGATATTTCTGCCGGAGTGAAGGAAATGTGGTATCGGCTCAGCAGACGGGAAAGTGACTACTGCGTGGAGTGCAGCGAGGATGGTACACAGTTCCGACAGATACGCATTTGCCACCTGTGGGACGGTGATGGTAAGATCACCTTTGGGATCTACGCCTGCAGTCCGGAGGACTCGAGCTTCCGTGCCGTATTCAGCCATATGGAGATGACGGAATGTCAATGGAAGGCTCATAAATGAAATCTTAAAAGGCAAAGGCAGGAACGGAAGTCCGTTCCTGCCTTTTCAAAATTCGCAAAACCAAAAAGCACCGCGATAAGTCGAAGCTGAAATCACTTGATATCCTGATGCTTCCAAAGTTTGAAACCAGCGCAAATAGACACAATAAGATATCCACACAACACAATAAAGCACAGCAAGAATGATGATAAGTCATTCGATGCCTCGTAAACAGACGGCATATGCGTAGAGATTTTCAAAAAATCCAGGCTAATATGAATTCGCAAAAATCCCAAAACCATTTCCAAAATTTTCGGGATATTCGGAATTACAAGGCCGAAAATAACGCCTGCAATTGCATTCCTGGTGAAGATTGTCATTGTAACTGCAAAGCTGATGTGCGCCATCACAAAAAGAATGCGTGCCACAATGGAAAGAGCATAGTAACCAGGATAAAGAAGTGTCCCCATGCCAAATTTGCTGCCTGCAACAACTCCCATAACAATGCCGCTGATCAGCATGACCAATAAATATGCAGCGGATATCGTAACAACAATGGAGAGATAGTATTGCTTCTTCGAGATCCCCCGCCCTACAATATTCTTGATCGCACCGGAGCGATAAGCTTCTGCAACCATATTCGATGTTAGCAACATGAAGGCATAAAGAGGGATATCACCATTTAAAAAGGTACCCATCAGACTGTCTACACCACTTGATTCAGATCCCAAAGAAAAAAGTCGGATCGATACAACCAGGAAGATAAGACTGAGAGCAAGGCATCCGAAAAAGAAATTGTCTTTTTTCAGCAGATAAATATGTCCACGAATTAAATTTTTCATACCGCTTGCCCTCCCGAGAGTTTTTCGACAAAAAATTTCTCAATGTCTTCGTCGTTGGCCCCCAAACCACACACACGTACTTTGTTTTCCACCAGGAATTGGTTCAGATCTGCCGCATTGATTTTCTCATGCAAACGCAAGCTTTGATTGGAAAGAACTTCACATCGAACATTCGGATAACGAGACGCAATAAGTGCTTGGGCATCTTGCAAATATCCCGGCTCAACCGTAACTTGGACGCCGCTGCTGCATGCACTTTCCAGCGTTTCTTTGCTGAACTCGTCAATCAGGCATCCGCTATCAATAATGGCATAATCCGTTGCCAGTTTATATAATTCGCTTAGAATATGGCTGGCGATCATAATCGTAGTACCATATTGACGATTTAACGTCTCCAACATTTTACGCATCTCATATACGCCTTCTGGATCAAGGCCATTGATCGGCTCATCGAGAATGAGGAAATCAGGATTTCCCAGCAACGAAATGGCAATCCCCAATCGTTGCTTCATTCCCAAAGAAAATTGGCGTGCTTTCTTTTTTTCCGCATTTTGCAACCCAACCATTTCCAGTATTCTGTGATGATCTTGAAATGGGATGCCAAACAGCAGGGAAAAATAGCGCAAATTTTCTAACACTGTCATGTGCTCATAGATGCCCGGTTTTTCAATCAGCATACCCATGTTATTCCGTACTGCATCATCGTTTGTCTTTCCTAACAAGGTATAACTGCCTTCACTTTGTTGCGTTAAACCACAAATAATGCGCATAAGCGTGGTTTTCCAGCTCCGTTTTTTCCCACCAAACCATAAATCGACTTTTTGGGCACATGAATGCTCACATGATCCAGAACCGTTTTTGCTCCATAAACTTTCGACAGATTATCTGTTTGCAAAATATATTCCATATTATATCCACCTTTTCTATATTTTTGGACATAAAGCGACGAATATTTACTTTATTTTAGTATATTATAAATTGTCCGTTTTGACTACATATTAGGAAGTTGTGAACTTTTTCAATCGAAATAGCATCATCGTTCCTGGAGCTTCCCATCCTCATATCTTCCTTCCGTAATGGACAGCAGCGAGCGCTTTTTTCTCATAGTATTCGCACCGATAGCTTGCGTACACTACACGTTTTATCTCATTTTTCACTTGTGTAAAGCCTCCTTGCTCTTTCGTGTCGTTGAACCAGGGGGCTTATGGTTAAAGGCAAAGAAAAAGCACCGAAACAATAGGTTTCAGTGCTTTTTACTGGCGGAGAGTCAGAGATTTGAAGCAAGTAGATTGCCTTTTTACATCAATTTTCTTTCCTATATTGTTCGTGTTCTGCGGCCATTCCATCCATTCCGTCCCCATAGATCCTTCTGGGGTTGAGCCTACTTTGTTCTTAATGCTGTCATTTTCACATCGCAATATCGCCGTAGTTCTACAACTCCTGTGACCAAAATTTCAAGCATCCTAGGGCTATAAGAATGAATAACTGCCACACGGCTGCACCACCTAAAATATGTTTTCTGCTATTAAGCTAAAAGCGTGAGCAAGCTTTATCGCAGCCGGAAAATCTGCGGCATAAGGCAACAGAGGCGGAACGTATCAAAACATTCCACCTCTGCTTTTTCATGGCCGGTTACCGAACCCGATATCCAACGCTGACAAATTTCCTCCATGCCTCTGGACCCTGGAAGGTTCATGCTATGCCCGGGTAAGATAGATTTCCACAAAATTCGCTTATCAGCTTGATCATTTTTTGCCTTTTGGTTGTCTTGGATATCTTCCCAGATATAGTACTGCTGCCAGGCCCGCTGCAAACAGAACGGTCAACACACCATAGAGTGCCAGATTACCTTGGTCTCCGGTCGGGACCTCCGATCCTCCGAGCGTGTCGGACAGGTTGGTGTCGGTGTCAGGATTGGGAGCGGGGTTGGGAACAGGCTCAGGGCCAGGCCGGTTGTTTACGAAGTCCACCAAGGCGGTAGTGTCGGCAAGAATGATTCCGGCATCACCGGTGGCAGTGGTGGTGTAACCGTCCTGATTGGACTCCTTCTCGGTCACTGTGTAGGTGATACCTTCGGGCAGGTTATCCGCCCAAAGGCTCTCGCCGTCCCAGAGGGTGAAGGTAGCCACGCCGTTGACAAAGACCATCTGGCCATAGGTGCCGGTGAGGCTTGTGTTGCTCAGGGTCACGATAAAAGTAAACTCCCGGGTGGGATCGCCCCCGGAGCCGGTGACCTGCTTGTTCACCTGAAGAGAACCGGACTCTGTCTCAGAACTGTGATTTGTGATCTTGTTGCCGCTCTGAGAAGACTCATATCCCTCCGGCACCACCTCGCTGACTCGGTAGATGTACGTATTCCCGTTTTCGTCCTCCTTGGGTAGGGCATGGAAGGTGTAGGTCCAGGTATTGCCTGTCTTGATCCAGGTGGGGGTTGCATACACCCGCTCCTCTGTGCCGCCCTCGATCTTCCGGTAGAGTTCCAGGATGATGCTACTGGGCCGCTTGGGATCGTTTGACCCCTTATCAACCCAGATTTTCTGTCCGGTGATGTCTGTCCGACCATCGTCCCCTCCACTGCTGCTATGGCTGTAGTTGTTGAACTCGGCCTTCGCCGTGTCGCCGGCCGGGATGGTCCCAGTCCAACCGGTGCCGGAAGTGCTGTAGCCGTCCTGGTTGACCTCCTTCTCGGTCACTTCATAGCCGATGCCAGCAGGCAGGCCCTCAATGGTGAGGCTCTCCTTATGCTTGAGGGTAAATTCATCGGACACACCACCTGTCAACTGGAGCGTACTTTGGGTGCTGTTTCCCTGGGCATCCGTTTTATGGATGGTAAAGTTGCCGCTGATAGAGGTCGCCGCGGTACCTGCCGAGGAAGTTCCGGTAAGGGTGACTGTAAAGTGGAAGTCCTTCTTCGGGTCGCTCCGGTTACCGGAGACCGTCTTGTTCACCTTGAGGCTGCCGTCCTTGTAGTTGGTGATAATCAGACCGTCCACAGAGGTACCGGGGTGACCGCCAATGGTCTCTGTCTTGTAACCTGCCTCATAGCCGTCGGGCTCTTTCTCGCGCACCCGGTACTCGTACAGGACACCGTTGCTGTTGTACTTGTCCAGGCCCGTATAGGTGAACGTCCATGGGGATGCATCTGTGTTCCACGTCAGCGTTACCGTTGTGCCGTCTACCGTGACGGATTGCCATGTGTCGGCGGAGCCACTCAGCCGCCGCTCCAGCATCAGGGCAGGGATGGTGCTTCCCACCCCTCCGCTCCAGAACTTCTGTCCGGTGATCGTCACCTTGCCGGAGAGGACATTGGTGAAGTCGTAGTTGCCATTGGTCGTGTTCACCTCGCCGGCAGTACCGTTGGTTTTCTGGTTTTCCAACGCATACCCGTCTGGCACCGGATACTCCCGCACTCGGTAGGTGTACGCCTGACCGGTACTGTTGTGGGTAGGCAGACCGTCGTAGCGGTAGGTCCACTGATTTGTAGCCGCATGGGTCGTTGTATCCCAGGTAGGTGTATAGAGGGCGGAGACATCGACCCAGGTCCCATTTTCCACCTTTCGCTCCAAAATCAGCTTCATGTCAGCGGCAGCAGGACGGGTGCCGTATGCGTTGCCGTTATCCTTCCAGGTTTTGGTCCCGTCGAGACTGATGGCGGTGGTGTTGGTGACAGTGGTCTTGGTAGCATATGTTGTCCAATCATAGGACACTTCGTAGCTTACCTGGTTGGGTTCTGTGCCCAGGGTAATCGTCCCATTCTGGGCAATGGGATTACCGCTGCCGTCCAGCTCCAGGACGTAGTAGTAATACGTCTGTCCGCTGGTGTTGTACTTGGGCAGGTTGGTGAAAGTATGCGTCCAAGTACTTTCGCCCAAAGTCACTTTCCGCACACCCTTCGTGCTGTCCAACTCATCCTGCGGAACCGGAGTACCGCTGGTGGTCGAGCCCACCTTTTTGGTATCCGTGGTCCGGTACAGACCCAGGGTCACCTCATGAGTTGCAGCCGTATCGGGCCGCCACACCTTCTCCACGCTGTAGCTGGTGGAAATGGAGTTGGTGAAGGTGTAGATGGTGGTATCGTTGTTATGGGTGTTGTGCACCCCGAGCTGTACCCAGCCGCTGCCCGTTTTCTCCACCACTTGGTAGCCGGTGATGTGTTTGCCGCTGCCGTCGGTATCGGGCAACGCCTCCCAGCTCACCTTCCAGCCGTTGTCCTTGGTTGCGGTCTTTTGCCACTGGTTATCTTCCAGAAACTTGGCCTCGTCCCAGACTGTATTACCGTTTGTATCGGTATAGCTGTATTCCAGATAGAAGGTCACTTCTGCAACATTACTGTTTGCATCCGTGCCCACCCAGGCCTTCTCTACCCTCACATTCCGGGGCACGCCACCGTCCGGATCCGGGGTATCCATGGAGTTGGTCACCGTCCACAGCGTGCTACCGTCAGCGGGGGCGCCATAGATGGTTGTGTAGTGGATGCCGTTGGGATTGTAGGTTCCATCTTCCGGAACGATGGCCGCCGTTACAGCAGCGTCACCTTCCTCGGTAACCAAGGAATAACTTTCACCGGCATTCAGGGGCTGCAGTTCCCGCACCCGGTAGGTATATCGCTGAGCCGTAGTGCCGCTGTAATCCATGATGGGTAGGCCAGTGATGGTGTCCTCCCAGTTTCCGGGATCGGTGGCACCGCCGCTCTCGGCGTTATTGCCGTAGAGCTTCTCGAATACCGCCACGTTCTCCCAATTGGACTCCGACGGATTTGTCACAGCAGTGCGCTGAAGGACGAACCAGGAGGCCCAGGACCAGGGGCCATCCGCGCCCGGACGGGTACCGTACCGGTTGTCGTTGTCGTCCCACGCCTTGGTCACCGATACGGAGGTCGTGGCCAGCTTGTTTGTGGTGGTGCTGGTATTGCTGCGGCGGAGGAAGGTGGCGTTGGTCACCAGACGGTTGCTATGATTTACCTGATAAGGAAAGGAGTTTTCTGTGCTGTCTTCCGGCAGATCGATCGTCTGGCTTTGGTCTTCCCCGTTTCCCCAGGACACCTTGGTCTCCACCACCCGGTATTCCAGGAAGATGTAGCCGTTGTCTGTATCCTGCACCACGCCGGGCAGTTTTTCAAAGGTATAGGTCCAGTTGTGGTCTGCCCCCACAACCCGTCCGGTCAGCGCGTGAACATCTGCCCCTGCCGCAAGTCCAAGTGTCTTTCCTCCATCGGATGTCCACTCGTTTGCATCAACCCAAGGCTCATTGCTGTTCATCTCCCGGACCTGGAGCTGGAGGTTCACGGTCAGATCAAAGCCCAGATAATCCTGAGGAATGGGCTCGTTTTCCTCGTCCACCCATGCCTTTTCGAACTTGGCCAGGGTCAGGGTACTGTTGGTGAGAGAGCCGAAGGAATAGGTGTCGGGATTACCGCTTACCGGCTTCGTTTTGCTGGTAATGGTATGCTGCCACGCTCCGTTCGCCTTGCCATTTGGGGTAGAGGGCGTATAGATCTTATCCTGATCCTTGTCACCTTCCTCCGTAATTTGCAGACGTCCTTCTTCCGTTACCCGCTCCTTCAGAGTATAGGTCCATTCCATACCGTTGGGAGCGTATTTCTCAAAGGATTTGCCGTCAGCTGGTGTGATGGTGATGGTCCAGGTGCCGCTGTTCTCGGCCACAGGTGTAATACTGATGGTGTAATCTTCGTCTGGTTTCAACGTTTCCTCGATGCCAGCTGCGCCACCGGTTCCCCCCTGTGCCTTGGCCGTGCGGGTAAGGATCAGCAGCTTCTCAAAATCCGCGGTCGTTGGCCGGAAAGAAGAGTTGTTGTCCTCCCAGATCTTGGTGGCGATAAATTGATTGTAAACCTGCGGTTCCTTCGCCCGCTGGTTCTTGAAGGTGGCGTCTACTGTGGGCGTTTCATTCTCCGCCACTTTCTCAGGCTCCAACTCATTGATACTAGTGATGTTCTTATTTGGTTCTGTAAATTCGCTCGGGTTGCTCACATCCCCCTTCACGCCCCAGGTATCATAATCGTTGAGCCAGGTCTTTACCTCGGAGACACTGTACTGATACCTGGTGCCGTCAGGGGCATAGAGGGGCAGGTCGTCAAATTCCAGCGTGGCCCAGATGTAAGCATCCCCCGAAGTACTCTTGCCGCTGTCAAGGATCGCTCCTTCTACCACAGAAGTATCCGTATTCTCCCAAATGCGCTGTACCTGGGCCGATGTAAGGGTTATGGTCTGCTGATTGGAATTGAAAGAAGTGTCTTTGACATAGTTGGAACCATCTGCTTTTTGCAGCCACCGCTCCAAGCGGAAGGTCACTGCGGGGTAGGCGCTGGGGATGAAGGTGCCATCGGCTGCCTTCTCACCGGGCAGATACAGGAACTTCTTCACCTGAATGCTGCCCTCGGTGGGATTATAGTTGTTGGTGAAGGTGAAGCCTGTGCCGTCAGAGGCATCAAAAATCTGATGTCCGTCGTCCGGCTTGCTTCCCTCCTCCCAGTTGACGGTCTCCTCCACCGTGTAGGTCCAGAGAGCGCCGGTTCCCGATTGATACCGGGGAAGGGGCGTGGGTATTGCGATGCGTTCTCCCGTTGCCATGTCATAGACTTCCGCGACATCGATCTCACCGGCATCGTTTTTCCCCAGCACATTGATCCCCTCATACGCAATGAGATACCGGTACTGGGTGCCGCTTTTCAGCTCTTTCCACTGGTCAGAAGAAATGACGACTTTGGCAACTTCCTCCGCGTCATCCTCCTTGTCCGTATGCCGGGACACCGTAAAGGTCACTTGAGGCAAACGGGTCTCTTCCCAGCCGGTGGGTAGGTTGGTCCAGTACTTCACACCCTCGATGGTATAGGTCTCCGCCAAGGTGTTGATAATGGTCCCGCCCTCCAGCAGGGCGTACTTGGGATAGTTGTTGCTGGTGCCGAAGGCACCGATGCCGGAGGGCTGGCCGTTGCCCCACTGGATGCTGCCCAGTGTGTCCTCTCTGTCTCCGTCCCGTGTACCCAGCACGACCAGATTGTAGGGCTGACCATTGGCATCGGTGATGGATGTGTTTTCGGCATTCAGAGTCGCAAGCCCTTCCTTCGGCTCGTCCCGCGTGCCCAGCGCCGTAGAACCGATTTCGTACTGAGCCACCTGATAATCGTAGTCGCCGGCATTCATGACGGTGCGCTGCACGGCGTAGTAGAAGATCTCGTTGCCCTTCGCGTCAAAGGCCGGGACACCGCTCATGGTGGCGGTCCATTCTCCGGGTTTTTCCATGTCCCAGTCAAGGGTTCGGCCTGTTACCCTGCTGATCACCGGAGTAACATGATCGTTTTCGTCATAAGTATAGGTTACCTGGTAAATATCCAAATAGATGTCGGGCCGGAGATTACTGTTGTGGGTAAAGTCGTCCTGCCACTCCACAGTCCACTGAACCGTTTTGCTGCCGCGGCGGGCGTTGGTGACGTTCAGAGTCTGCTCGTCCCGGGTGTGGGCGCCATCCACATCAGCATCATACTCCCCCCATTGGTAGTCCGCCGAAAAGTCCTGCCACAGGGCGTAGAGTTCGGAATACTGGTTCCGGTCAGTATCTTCTGTGAAGTCCACCACCGTGGGCGCTGTAATTGTTCCGTCATCATTCATCCCGGCATTGGTCACGTCCAACCAGACCTCCTCGATGGAGTAGGCCACGACCTCGCCGTTGGTGTCATACTTAGGCAAACCGAGGAATTTGGCGCTGTTATCAGTCGTGAATTTCCAATTTCCTTCGTCATCCTTCACATACCCTAGGATGATCCACTCGGAGGAGCCGGTATCTTTATAGCCTTCGCTCTTTTGGCTATCCTTCTGGTACGTGCTGTAAATCTGAACATCCTCGCCGCCCACACAGACGGTGTCGCTGTGGACACTGGGTCCGGAGTAGGTGATGTTCCATTCATCGCTCTGGTCATCCTCTTCCGTCTTTTCCATGGAGTCGTCGAACACCAAACGGAAGGCTAGAGCCAGGTAGGTGGGGTTCGTATCATTATTTGCATACTCTTCCAGCACCGCTTTGATCTGCTCCAGAACCTGGGAGGAATCTCCCGCACGGCCGTCCACCCAGTCTTTGGTCACCCCCAAGTCGATGCTACCCAGACGACGGTTGGTGATGGTGAAGGCCACGCCGACGCCTTTAGCAGCAGGGTCCTCGCTGCTGGTCGCATCCTCCCGCTTATAGGTCACCTGATAGCGGTGGTTGTCGGTGGTGACTTCGAAGACGGGCTCTCCATCTTTCCGTTCACGATAGAGATACTCATAGGGCGGACTACTTACATTTCCAACCGTCTCCAGATGGTGGTCCACCAGTTTTTCTCCTACCTCGGTCTCCACCAGGTAGACATCATTCTCATCAAACTTGCCATCGTCACCTTTCGCATCCGTATTCCCCAGTTCGGAGGTGCCGATCCACACCACCTTGTGCCAGAGGTTCTCTTCGCCTGGGCCGCCTAGGGTGATGGTGTAGTTGCCGCCACCGGATTTGGTGATCGGCTGGTTGTTGTTTTTGTTGTATAGCGTGAGGGTCACCGGGTCCCGGTGCTCCATGTCACCGTCGTCCAGCCATACCTTTCGGGCCAGCAGGTTGAAGCCACTGTCTCCGCCGCCGTTGATGACGGTGGTCGTGTAGTTTCCACTTTCATCAATCTCTGTCTCGTAGACCGGGAAGTTGCCCTTTTCCAGCAGCAGGTACTCATAGGGCCTGCCTCGATCATCGAACCGGGGTAAGCCGGATACCAGTGCATTCCAAGTCACAACCGGATCGTCACCGCTACCGGTGGTTGTTGCCGGTCCACCCTCGATCTGGAAATCCTCACTGACGCTGTCCGGAAGAGTTTTCGGCCCAGTTACGGTGACGGTTTCGTCACCTTCTTCTGCTTTCATGGTAAATTCCAGATAATCCGTAAAGTCCTCGCCGGCCACGGACCGGAGGATCTGGATCGTGATCTGTCCAGGGGTGCTACCTTTGTGCCACTCCTTGATGACTTTATAGTTCAGGTACTCCGACACGGAGTTGATGATCTGGGTGTTGTTGGTGCCCGTCTGGGAGACGGTATACTTGCTGCCGTTCATCTCGAAGGAGCCGATGGGGTTGTTACCGGTGTTAGCGTTTTCGCCCTCGGGGTAATCAATTGTAATTTTCCCTGTGGCGTTGCCCAGGTCCGTCTCTGTGGCGTTTGCGGCGTCAGTATACACCGCGGTCTCCAGCCAGCGGTACTCCAGTTCCTTGTTAGTGGTGTCTTGCGTCGATGTCTGATAGAGGGGCATGGAGGGGTGGTCCACCAGCGTATCGCTGAGACTCTCGGCATAAAAACGATGAAGGTAGCGGACTACGGGCTCGCCTTCGCTGTTTTTATAGGTTTTCCATTCTCCGCTGCCGCCGCTATCCTTCTCCCGGTACTGGAGGGTCAGCTCCACGGCCACATTGTCAAAGGTAGACTGGTAGGCCGCGGCAGACCAGGTCTTGGTGGCGGTAACCGGGATAGTGTCCTTCTGATAGTTGGTGAGGGTTCCGTTGTTATAGAGATAGGTGTTCCCATCGGGACGATTGGTGTTGCCGTCGGGCAAAGCCCCATTGGGGAGCGAATCGATTTCTTGATTGATGTTACCCTCCGTGTCCACGGTAACCGTGCCAAACACCTGCTCATATTGGTCTGCATGGACGCCAGTAAGGGTCTCCCGTATCACATAGATAAACTCCGCGCCATCCAACGTATCATACTTGGGCAGATCTGCCAACGTAGCGTTTTCGTCGTCCGTCATGACCTTTATATCATAATGGCCGGTTTCATCGCCTCCCTCATCCTTTTTTTCTGTCAGCGTAATATTGTAGCCATTCACTGGGGCAGCGGTGCCAGGATCCTCCCCTTTTCGATAACGGTAGAGGGTGAAATTGGCATGAGGACGGCCGCTGTTTTCTGCGTCCCCATAGGAATCCAGCCAGATCTTGGTGGCTTCGTATTGTGTATTTCCCTGGCGCACCAGCTGAAGGGTGCCGCCGCTATGGAGGGCGGCGGTGTCCTGTCCTTCGCCGGGAACACCGGTGTTTACATACTGGATCTGATACCACTCGTTGTCCCCCAGCAGATCGGTCTCACCCAGCTCTGCCGCTGTAATCTGTCTGTCAGGAGTCGAACCTTCTCCTGAGCTCTCCGTCACGTTGTAGTGGATGGGGCTGCCGTCCACATTGTACTTCCACATGCCGGTGATGGTAATTTTCCCCTCGTCATAGCTGGGCGTGGCGTGGAATGCATCGATCATATCGATGATGCTATCATTGCCGGTGCTGCTGTTGTAGGTCCAGTTGAACTGGAAATTTTCCAGCAGAGCCCGGAGCTTGTCCTCACGGTTCTCATCCAGAGGGTTCTCGTCACCCTGGCGGATATCCAGGGTAAAGGTGAAGGTATCCTGCTGCATATAGTACCAGCCCGGGGTGTCGATGGAGGGATATGTATGATCCTCGCCCACCTCGCTCTGGGTGATGTTCCGGAAATCATAGCCGTCTACGCCGTCCGGGGGCTCTAGGGACCAGGAGACCTCGTAGGTGTTCACAACGCTGTTGGGATTGTTGGGATCCGTCTGTTGAATCACGCTGGGTAAATCCTTCACCGTAAAGCCATGGGCGCCATACGGGACAAAAGTGGGGTAGGTCTCCAGGCCGACCTTTGCCAGCGCGTCCTCCGTCAGCAGCGTACGCTCGTATGTCACACCATTTTTATCCGTCAGCGTATAGTAAAGCTTGACCTGGGTCTTCCAGAAATTCCTATCACTCCATCCTTCCGGTCGGGCGTTCTGCTCTTCGTTGTCCCGCCAGAAAACGGCTTGGTTTTGATCCTTGGTCTCCGTTGCAGTCACTTCCCAGCCGCCCTCCCCGGGCAGGGTAGCGTCTCCGGCGGTGATGGTCACGGTATCAGAGGCAGTTTTGCCACCCGCTTCGCTGACCGCGAGGGTCACCTCGCCGCTGATGGCCTCTGCGGAACGGGCAAACTTGTCGGCGCGAAGGGTCAATGTGATGACGTAAACCTCATTTTCTGTGGCGTCTGTATCATACGGGGCGGCAACTGTAAAGACAAATCCATCGTTCGTTCGGTTCAAGCTTCCTTCGCTGACGGAAAAGCTTCCGGCTGCGTCACTGGGATATTCCAGCTTTGCGATTTCCGTTTCACCACATGTGATGCTACCATTGTCATAGCTGATCTCTCCTGCGGGCAGGGAAAGGCCCACGGGTAACTTCACTGTAAAGGTATAATCCTTCCCACCTTCTCCCGCGGCGATCTTTTGGAGGTTGATGCTGTATGTAATATCCTTGCTGCCTTCGCTGCCCAGATCAACGGTCTCCAGCGTTGTACTGACCGCGATCTCTTCAGGGATATGCGCAAAAACGGTGAAAGCAGAGGTGGTAATCAAGGCATCGTCATTGCCGTCCTCTAAAAGATCAACTGCCGTAATGCTTGTGGGAGCACCATCCTCGTAGGTCTGGACTTTAATGTCTTCATCAGCAATATTGATAGTCAAATTGCTGCTATTTACATCGATGAAAGTTAAGGTTTTCTCATAAAATTTCGCCCCACTCAGCAAAATTCGCAGTACCGCGCCGCCGTCGTTTTTTGCAATCAGAACGGCAGAGGTCTCTGCGTCGGCACCGCCGGTGGGTGCTGTCGGGGCGGCAGAGGGCTGGGACGCTGCCGGAGATTCATCCTGCCCAGCCTCTCCTCCTGCGGGGGCATTCAAGTCGGTGATAGGCGCACTGCCATCGCCGTTGTCGCTGCTCTCCGGCTCCGAAGGTGAGGTCGGCTCATCGCCTTCGTCAGAACCGTTGTCACCGCTCTCCGGCTCTGTAAGCCCAAGCGCACTTTCGTCAATGAAGTCACCATCCCACTGGAGCGCTTCTGTCTCGGCTTTCTCCAGATGAATGTCGATCAGCTCCGCAGCAGGAGTCCCGTCGCTCTGTGTCAGGCTGGCCGTCAGATTTACCTGACGCTGTCCGCTGATGGTCTGTCGCTGCGGTGTCCATTCCACCGAGACGGACTGTGTCCCTGTGGCAAAGGCAATTGTCGGCATAGAAAACAGACCAAACATCATACACACTATGAGCATCATACTGCATAAACGGGTTTTTATATTCCGTCTACGTTTCATTATCACAATCTCCTTTTCCATGGAAAGTTGTTGAGATAAGCAGAAACATTCCCAGCCTTTCACCAAATTATCTCAATGTGTCCACAACTCCGTGACACACAAATCGTGCCCCCGGAAACATATAGTTGCAGGTAGAAAGGGTAATGACCCGATCCGTGGACTGTGGGATAACCTCGCTTGTAAAGCAGGAACGTTCCAGAATCCTCTCTAACCATGCACCGTATTCCTCCTGAGAGGAAAAAGTCAACTGCCAGGCATCGTCGTTTTCCCCGGCGATGTAGGCAGAAAATAATCGGATGGTCAGGGTATTCTCAGGTGTGATCAGAAACAGTTCCGGGTGTGCCTCGTAATATGCCTGCTCCTGATATTTGCTTAAAGAAGCGAAGAGAGTTCCGTTCTTCATGTAGTGGCCGTAGATCACGCTGTTTTGTCCCGTCAGTCCCTGACATCGACTGTCCAGAAAGAGGCTGCCCGCGCTATTGCGGGTACCGTCGAAGAGATGATTCAGATAATAGGAATTGTTCTCCCCCTGGGGGACAGGATAGGAAATTACGGTGTTCGGACAGTAAAGCCACCCCACCACCTCTGGGTTGATGTCGGCCAGAGCCTCAAAATCCACTTGGGGCAATTCCAGCTGGATCTCTTCCTGGAAAGGGATGGAGGGCTGCTGAGCCGGTGTCTTTTGTGGGACTGATACTACACTTTTCTGCAGTTTGTCATAGGCCAGTTCCCCCATACGGTATTCCTGCCACTGCTGGAAAAAAAGCCATCCAAATACCAGCAGGCCGCCCGTACAAAAAAGAACACAAATCCAATATAAGATCCTTCTTTTTTTCATCTTAGATTTCTAAGTGCTCTGGGAACCACTCCCACTTGCTTTTGGGACGTCGGACCACAGTTCAATGAGCCGTGCTTTGGCAGCGAAAGCTGTTTTTTCTTCCGGCTCACCGGTCAAATATGTCAGGGCCTCGTTCCAATCCCGGAGGTCTTCCTGCCTGGGCGAGAGCATTTTCAGTTTTTGTGTCAAGTAATGCTTTTGAGTAATCGTTAGATAGCGCAAATCGGACAGATTTTCGCATCCCATTTGAATGGAGAGCAACTCCAGCAAAGATTGTTTCATGATCATACCCGCATGACCTCCTTTGCTTCTGCAAGCATTTTTTCGTAGCGTGCACCTGGTTGCTTACTGACTACGCCAGCACAAACCGGACAGTTACGCTTCTGCTTTCCGGTTCGGGAATATATGGCAGTCTTCCAGACATGGCCTTCGGCGCAGGTCCACCAAACCTTTTTGTGGGAGCCTGCGGTTACCATTTGGGGCGTCAATGAGCCATTCAGCGTAGGATGCCACTGCGCCGCGATTTTTGCCTGCGTCGTAGCCAGGTCGTTGAACCCAGCAAGAACCTTTTTCCCTGCGCAGTAGGGACAACCGGAGTTCCGCATAGTTCGCATCCCCACCGAAGCCGCATATTCGTGTCCCAAGGGACAGATCCACCATACCCGCCGTTTGCAGGCAGGCGTGACCTGGCATGGCAGCAGCGATCCGTTTTTGGTGGGATGCCACTCTCGGGTCACCGCTGGAAACCGAGAAGCCATATCGTTTTCTCCTGGCAGGATCACCCGTCCGGCACAGACCGGGCATCCGGTTCCGTCCAAGGTGCGGGACTGGACAGAAACGCTCCACTCATGCCCCTGCGTACAGCGCCACCAAACCTTGCGCTTGGTGCCGAAGGTCACATCCCAGGGCTTCAACGTTCCGTTTTTCGTGGGATGCCACTCCTGGGCCAGTTTGGGAAACCGGCTGGCCAGATCATTGACGCCCGGAGCTACAACACGGTTGGCGCACACTGGACAGCCGCAGCCATCCACCCGTGAACGGATTTTCGCCTGCCACTCATGCCCCAGACTACACTGCCACCAGACCTTCTTCTCGCTTCCAGGCAATACACACTCCGGAGTCAGTGGCAGATTTTTGGTGGGGTGCCATTCTCTGATCAAGTCTGGAAAACAACTAGCCAAATCGGTCTCTCCAGTCCACGCAGCTCGACCAGAACAGTAGGGACAATGGGTATGGTGGGAGGTGCGGCTGTTCACCGTTACCTGCCAGCGATGGCCCTTTTCACACTGCCACCAAACCTTTTTCGTGCTGCCGTAGGGAATGGTTGCAGGGGTAAAGGGAAAGTTTATGTTGACTACCCATTCATTCAGTAGCTCCTTCCGCCCTTCCCGTATGCAGAAGTCATGCAGACTTTCCCGCATGGGTCCTCCCTCCTTCTATACAGAATCAACATTCTGAATAGATTTTTCCCTTTCTTTCTACTAATTGGAGAAAATGGGTATAAAAAATCGCCCGTCTTTCTTTCTGAAAGAGGACGAAAGGGCGTAAAAAGCCAGGCCGCAAATGCAGATTATGCTTGCAGCCTAATTCTTATGTTCAAAATCTGGAAATTGCATTGTCTTTCGTGTCCACGCATGCTATAATGACAATGTACAATTTCAGTATGTAGATGATATTAGGACAGAATGTTGATTCTGTGACTATAACACAAGTCCCAGTCTGTCAATCTCCCGTTGGTGCTCCACGCCGGAGGAAACTAGGTAGATGCGTGTGGTTTCGATACTGCTGTGACCCAACAGGTCGGCCAGCTTTGCAATATCCCGACAGGTCCGATAAAAGACTGTAGCAAACAGGTGTCGAAGGTTATGGGGGAATACTTTTTCCGGTTCCACGCCGGCGTACTTGCATAGCCTTTTCAGTTCCGCCCAAATCTGTCGGCGGCCAAGTTCCTTTCCGTTTCTGGTGCGAAAGATCGCGCCGGAAGCGGTTTTCTGTTTTTTTGCGTACTTTATCAGCTTTCGGCAGAGTTTTCCGGGGAGCAGGATGGTGCGGATCTTGCCTTTGAGGGCGATCTCTGCCTTACCCTGTCGAACCGCTTCCACGGTGATATACTGTACTTCACTGACCCGGATACCGGTAGCTGTGATGGTCTCCGCCAGAAGTCCCAACCGTTCCCGTCCTAATTTGTAGGCCGTGTTCAGAAGACGCCGGTAGTCGTCCTTGGTTAACTCACGATTGGCATCCCGAAACAAGCGGCGCTGGATCTTGAGAAATTTTACCCGGCACTCCTGCAAATCGAGAAATTCCAGCAGGCTATTCAGCGCAGAGAGCATGGCATTGATGGTAGTCGGGGCATAGTTCTGCGACACCAGGTGGGCTTTCCACGCTGCGGTCATCTCCTTGCTAATGTTGCGATTATCGAGCCAGCAGGCAAATGCTTGAACATCACGAAGATATTTCTCTATGGTTGCACCACTCTTTTCTTCCGTCAGAAGATGATGGGCATATGCTTGGATTTGTGGTCGTGTTAATTGATGATTTTTCATAAAGACCCTCCTGTTAGGATTATATCTCTATTGTATAGGAAGTGCAGAAACATCAAAGCCCACAGCGCAGTATCTGCCGCTGTGGGCTTTGCACGCCGTATTGATACGTTTGTCACTGGGGCACCGGAACTGGTACTTTCCTCATATCCTACAAACTTGCTTATAGGAAACTGTGTGGCTACAGCACTACTCCATAGCTGCAGCAGATCAAAGCACTTTAGCCGATTTCTCAGCAGTAAAAGAGACTGGGACTTCGCCGTACAACTAGCCTTTCCGGATGTCCTAGGAACTGGAATGACCAACTATTAAGATGTCCAGTAATTAACGAAGATTTTTTAAAAGAATAAAATGGGTACAGAAAATTGAGCCCTCGATCAAAGGGCTAAAAAGAAAGAGTGCACTTTAACGGATCATAACGGATATTCTGGTCTGCGATGCGTAAATAACTTAAAGGAGTTTTTGAGCAACATGGGTTAGTATACACGATATGGCTTGCCTTCTGCTCTTTTTTGAGCGTAATACTCGTCAAAGAACAGCTCATTTTTGTAATCTGCCAAAACTGACGGTTCAGTCCTTCAATGATATTGGTCGTATATATGATTTTCCGAATCTCCGGGGCATATGCGAAAAAAGAGAAATTCTTTTATCTAAAGATTCTTATTCTCACTGTCCTAACCGATGGTTCTTTGCGCTAAAGCTAAACAAAAGAAGCACCGAAACAATATGTTTCGGTGCTTTTACTGGCGTAACGTCAGAGATTTAAAGCAAGCAGATCGCCTTTTTGCGTTATTTTCTTTGCTATATTGTTCGTATACTGCTGCAATTCCAGCCATTCCATCCCTATAAGGTTCTTCTGGGTGTGAACTCATTATTTGAAAGGAACATGAGCTGGTATTACCTCACTCGCGTTGATCTTTGCACGAATATCCACTGTGACAGACAGGATGTATTTCAGAAACTGGTTCGACTTCTTCGTAAAACCGCAACCCCCAAGAAATATGAGCGGAAGCACTATCAAAACCCGGATAAAAAAGGCCAATCAGTACAACAAGCATTACATCCACATCGCCTGTGGTTCGCAGGAGTTGGTGATCTACGACAAGACATCCCAGTCAATTTGACAGTAGCTTATAAAGAATTGCCTTCCGGTGTACTGCGAATCGAAATACATTACGGCCGGGACAAGCTACGCCACATCGAAAAGAAGCACAACAGAGACGATTCATGCGCTCTTTTGGAACGTCTGATGAAACAAAACAAGGACTGAATTTTAGAACTGGTAGAAAAATGCTATCCAGACCTAGAGTATTATTCCTATGAAGAAGCAGCGAAAAAAATCATGCAGTCGAAGTTTCATACAGAAACAAAAAAACAGATGCAGACCCTGTTGGAGCAGATGCAGCGTAAACAAACCATCGATGCTACATTCCATTGGATGGAAGATCATGATATGCAAACTGACGATTTGCTGAAGAAATTCGAGAAGCTTGGAGTAAATCCCGTTCCTCTACGTAAAGGGCATCACGCATCGTGTATGCCTAGCCTATTGGAAATTTTGAGAACCGTTGATGAACAGGCAATTTCGATTTATCCCATATGCTAGAAACAGAAGCAAAGTGTTAGTATGCAACCGTTAGGAAATATGGATACAACACCATTATCGTAGAAGCAGCGATGGACATCCTGTGTCCATCGCTTTTGCTATACTCATCCCGTACACGAACGTTAGAAATATTTCGATCATCCGAGCGGCAGCTCGCGGAACTGCCGCGGAGCGATGCCAATACGCTCGGAAAAGGCGTTGGTAAAGCCTGATTCGGTCTGATAACCGACCTCCAGGGCGATCGATTTGATCGGCATGGAGGTGGTCTTGAGTAGATATTTGGCATGATCCATGCGCATGGTGATCAGGTATTCATAGGGCGAACACTGGAATTCCTTTTGAAACAAACGAATCAGATGGGCTGGGCTGTAATCGACATACTGAGCAATGTCCTTGAGCTGAAGCGGCTCTCCCAGATGTTCCTGAATGTACTGCACAGCCCTCCGAGCGGGGGATAAATCCTCCTCAGCCGAAGATGCCGGGGTGTTTGGCATGAGATAGCACAGCATGCTATGTATAATACGTGAATGCTCGGAATCGATAAGCGGCTGATTTGTGGAGAATTTAGATAGCATGTGACGACAGAATACGCCGATTTTAGAGTTGTTGGGCGTACGGAAAACCGGCCCATTTTTCTCAATAAGGTAATCGCAAAACTCAAACGAGTTGAGTCCTTGGAAGAAAATCCAATAAAATTCGGAATAGTCAGGGGTGCTGTAGTAGTGGTAGTGGATACAATCAAGCAGGACAATATCGCCCTCCTTGGCAACTTGGTGATAGCCGTCGTATTCGACGGTCAAGTTTCCCTTTTCGATGTACATGAGGATGACCTGTTCGATGCCACTACGATCGATGCGGTAGCCCTTTTCACAGAAATAATGGCCGCAGCCGGTGACATAATAAAGCATGCGCAGCGTATCGTTGGACAGCTTGCTGTAAAAGCGTTCGGAGCCGGGTAGGACCCCTTTTTCGTTTTGAACCAACATGGAAAATGCCTCCCTATGGAACAGAAAAAAATGATAATTTTTGATTTTATCATAAATTTTTAAAAAATAACATGCTTATTTTTAGCATAATATTTTTTTAAATGCGCCTATTTTTTTGCGCAAAAAATTTATTGGCAGCCAAAGAACGAAAATTCCAAAAAACGGATGATTATTTTAAACTGAATTCCTTTTCAAAATGCGCATACTCATGCAATATGCACAATATAACCACGAAAAATCAAAAAAATATATCCAATTCATCCAGAAAGCTACTTTTAAGCAAAATACACAAAAACAGCGTCCAAACGTCTACAAGCAATTTGCAAAAAGAAAAACAGCTGTGCTATGATGATGGCACAAACCCATCCGGGCACAATTCGGCCAAATTGCAGCATAAAAATCAACAGAAAGCTTTAGAAGAGGGATATTATGCTGACACTATGCACTTTCGTTCTGTTTACAGTGTTGGTTGCCGTAATTTCCTGGTTCCGTACCAGATCGGCACCGTGCTGGCGGTTATCTCGATCTGCGTGGCGCCATTCGTCATCAACGCCCCAAGCTACCTGTATGACTTCCTGCAAGATTGCTTTGGCTTCTACGCTAAATCCATCCTGACCGTGATCCTGGTCAGCTTCTACACCAAGCGCGTGCCCGCCATCGCCCCCAAGGTGACGCTCATCGTGCACGCGGTGCTCTACGGCCTCATCCACTTTGTAGACTATGATTTCCACTATCTGTACATCCGCGGCGCGCTGTTCATCCTGGACATCTGCATCATGCTGGTGATCGGCCGGCTGCGTCCGCGCGAAACCCCGTTCGAATTGACCGACGCGGGCGTCGTCAACCTGACGCCGTGGCGGTTGGCAAAGCCGGCCTCGGTGGTCTGCTTCCTGGCGATGCTTGGCGTATACGCCCTGTTCTCGCCCCTGGGCCTGGCTGGCTAAAATTGATAAAGAAAGGACCGGAACAATATGAAACTCGATGAACATGTAGGTGTAAACCGAATTGACCAAGGCCAAGGCGGCAACCTGATGGTGCACGGCTGGCCGCTCGAACAGTGCGTGGTCTCCGACCACGACCGGCAGGTGCTGCGGGAGGTCGCATCCCGCCTGCGCGAATTTGCCGAGCGCCCGTATGAGCAGGAAAAAGCCAAGCTCTGGACGGCGCACAACGACCTGAAGACCGAACAGCCGGTCATCTATATCGACCCGGAAAACGGCTGGAACGAGATCTTCCCCTGGCATGAGGCCATCCAGTGCGAGGGCGACATGGCCCAGGACTGGGAGATGTGGCTGCGCAAGGAGCTGTACTGGGCCGAGGTGATGAAGGACGACAAGGTTGTAGAGGCCAAGTTCTACATCCCCTACCACGCCGAGGACACCGCCTGGGGCATCTCGGAGGAGCGCATCGGCGACCCGACCAAGGGCGAAGCCTATGTGTGGAAGGCGCCGTTTGCCGACATGGAGGACGAGTACGAAGAACTCGACCTGTCCGAGTACATCAAGACCCCGGAAATCCACGTGGACTGGGAAGCGTCCAACCGGGCCTTTGACCTGGCTAAGGACGTGTTCGACGGCATCCTGGAAGTCGAATTCCGCCACAAGTGGTGGTGGTCGCCCGACCTGTCGCTGTCGTACTCCAACCTGCGCGGCATGGAAAACATGATGTGCGATTTTTACGACTATCCCGACCAGGTACACGCCATGATGCGTCTGTTTACCGACGGCTACCTCAAGAAATTCGACTACCTGGAAAAGAACGGCCTGCTGCCGAACAACGCGGGCAGCATGTACATCGGTTCGGGCGGTATCGGTTACACCTCCGAGCTGCACGGCACCCCCGGCCAGGTCAAGCTGATGGACATGTGGGGCTTTAACGAAGCGCAGGAGACCAGCGAGGTTTCCCCGGAAATGGTCAAGGAATTCATCCTGCCCTACCAGCACGAGATGGCCGAAAAGTTTGGCCTGAACTACTACGGCTGCTGCGAGGGTCTGGACCGGCGCTGGGAATACGTCAAGGAAGCCATTCCGCGCCTGCGCCGTGTTTCGGTGTCCCAGTGGGCGGACAGCCGCAAGATGAGCGAGCTGCTGCAAGGCGATTATGTGTACTGCTACAAGGTCAGCCCGACCGACATTGCAGTGCCCCATCCGGACGAGGAGTACATCCGCCGGCGCCTAAACGAAGTGCTGACCTACTGCAAGCAGTGTGGTAACAAGGTCGAACTGCTCATGAAGGACAACCACACGCTGGGGCACCATCCGAAAAATGCTTCCCGCTGGGTACAGATCGCCCGCGAAGAAGTGCAGCGCGTATACGGTTAAACAAAACCAAAAAGCCACGAGTAAGTCCTCGTGGCTTTTTTCTTCCGGTGCGCTGGTATAATCTGCATATTTATGGTATGCTGAAACCAAAGAAAACTGTCAATACAAAATCTGTCCTTTGGACGCCGATGTGGGGAAGGCGGGAGACGAATATGAACAGAAACGACCACAAGGAGCGCGTCTGGTTCCAAGTCCATACGGAAAACGAACAGGATATCGTGCACTGGCACGAAGATCTGAAGATCGCTTTCGTGCTTTTCGGACAGGTGGACATGACCATACGCGACAAGACCTACACGCTGTATGCCGGGGATTTGCTGGTGCTCAACCCGTTTGAGCTGCATGTGGTGACCACCCGCGAGGGGCATCTGCTGGCGCTGCATCTCAGCCCGACGTTTTTGCAGTCGCTGGGGCATATGGTGCCCCGGTTTGCATTCTATTCCCGGCAGGCGCCCTCGATTGCCGTGCAGCAGCTGCGCCAATGGCTGGCGCACAGCGTCTCTGCCCTGCTGGCCCAGGATGAGACTCTGGCCGAAGGCTATGTCCATATGATGCTGTCCCTGCTGAGCCGAGACTTTGCCCAGCCGGACACCACACAGGACCAAGGCGGCGACAGCACGGCGCTACAATATGTGCAGCGTGCTGTACAGACCTTCTAGGCGCATTACCAGGAGGATTGGACGGTGCAGCGCTTAGCCGAGGCGCAACACCTGTCAGTCGGGTATCTCTCACGCATTTTCCAGGCGCACATGGGCACTTCGGTGATGAAATATCTGCGCATGCTCCGCTTGCGGCGGGCCATGCAGGAGGTGCTGCACTCCTCCAAGAGCATCACCGAGATCGCCTCGGAAAACGGCTTTGCCAGTACCACCGCCTTTATCCAGAACTTCCGCACCGAGTACGGCCAGACCCCCAAGCAAATGCGCCGGCAGGAAGGCGGTCAGGTCAAGCCGATCCCTCATGTCGGTTCGCCCATCGGGCTGGAGCGGCTGCTACAATACTGCCAAGAGCCGGCCGAGAGCCAGCCGCCCGCGGCGACCGAATACCAAGTGCAGGAGGTCGTATGCGACTGCCAGAAGCGCAGCCGCGCGGGCAACTGTCCGCTGATGATGAGCATCGGCTGGGCACGCGAGGGCATTTTGGCCCCGGTGCAGGAGCAAATCCAGCAGGCCCAGCGCGAGATCGGGTTTACCTACCTGCGCATGCACGGCATCTTTGACGACCGCATGCAGATCTTCCAGGGCATCAGCGAGCAGTATTCGTTCAACTTCAATTATTTTGACCTGCTGTATGATTTCGTGCTGGCACAGGGGCTGCTGCCCTATCTGGAATTCAGTTACATGCCGTCGGCCCTGGCCGTGCGGTCGGAGACCTATTATTCCCACCGCTGTTCGATCTGCCCGCCCTCGGACTGGGTGGTCTGGAACGAGCTGGTCAGCGAGACCATTTTGCACTGCGTTAACCGGTACGGCCGGGCCTCGGTGCGCAAGTGGAAATTCACCACCATTTCCCATTGCTATGTCAGCTACGGCTGCATGACTGAGCAGGAATGGCTCCGTCTGTACCGCGAAACCTATCAAACGGTCAAGGCTGTGGACAAGCGACTTTCCTTCGGTGGACCGGGCAACGATATGGACTACCTGGGTCGGGATGACGGCGCCCTGCTGCGCTGGTTCCTATCCGAGAGCGCCTATTACCACTGTTTGCCCGATTTCCTGTCGGTGCAGTGCTTCCACGTGGATTCGGTAAGCTTACAAGGGGCAGATGTGTTCGCTACCGTGACCGACAAACAGACACTTCCGATTCCATGTTCGCCCGACCCAGACTACCTAGAGCACTGCCTGGACCACACCGAGTCATATTTGCAACGCTTGGGGTTGGACAAGTTGCCGATTGTGCTAGAAGCCTGGAATTCCTCTCTTTGGCAGAATGATCCCTGCCACGATATGCGGTTCAAGGCAGCATTTATCGTCAAAAACTTACTGGAAAACCGTCACCGCCTGGCTGGTATCAATTATTGGGTGCTCAGTGATATCATGGAGGAAACCACTCACCAGATGGAGGTCTTTCATGGCGGCTACGGCATGTTCACCACCAACAGCATCCCCAAAAGCGCCTACCATGCTTTTCGCCTGATCGCGCGCATGAAGGGCGGCTGCATCGGCCGCGGCGACGGCTGGTACGCCACGCGCGACCAGGACACGGTCGCCGTGCTGCTGTACCATTACGGCCATTATGTGGACACCTATCAGGCGCTGCGCACCAAGGGGCAGTATGCCTTTCAGGATAGCGGCCCGCGGCAATTCAATCTACTGCTGACCGGCCTGAAGGAAGGGGTGTACACCTTTTCGATGTACCGCATCGACAGCACCCACGGTAGTGCCTACGATACTTGGCTGCAAATGGGTTCACCCGAACCCATGAACACCGAGCAGGTCGACTACATCCAGCGTCTGTCCATACCCAGCTACACCACTTGCCAAGAATATGTGCCCCGGCAGTACCACTATACCACCACCCTGGGCAGCAACGAAGTGGAGCTGATTTTGTGTAAGCCCAGCGCGATTTGAATCCGGATACAAAAATTTATTTTTAAGAAAATAAGCATTCCTAACGTAAAAATATCGATTTTATGACAACGGCCTCCAAGGTTTGGTAAAACCTAGGAGGCCATTTTTCTTGAAATGGTTGGAAAACAGTCGAAAGTGAAACGTGAATACCATATCATTGGTTGGGGAATTCGGCTATAATGGCATCATCATCCAGCGAAAGACAGGATAACGGAAAGGGGAATCTCCAATGAGTATCGATAAAGCACAATGCGGTAACTGGATGTTGCATGGTCCAGAAAAAAGCCAGATTGTCATGAGCCAACACGACAAAAGCATCCTGCGGGAATGGGCTAAGAAACTGCGTGAACTTGCCGAACTCCCCATCCAACAGGAAAAGGTCAAACTGTGGACCGCGCACAACGACCTCAAGGATACCCGCCCACTGATCTTCATTGGCCCGGAAAACGGCTGGAACGAGATCGTTCCTTGGAACACCCTGGAATGCGAGGGTGAACTGGCCAAGGATTGGGAAATGTGGCTGCGCAAAGAGGTCATCTGGGGTGAAAAAATGAAGGATGACCGCGTCCAGGAAGCCAAGTTCTACCTGCCCTACACGGCCGTGGACACCGAGTGGGGTGTGGACACCACCCCCGAAGGCATGGAGAATGTGGAAAAAGGGGGCGCCTATATCTTTAAGCCTCCCATCGAGGATTTGGAAACCCAGCTCGACTTGGTCAAGTGCCCAGAAATCCACATGGACGAAGAAGCCACCAAGATGGCCTATGAACTGGCCTGTGAGGTCTTTGATGGCATCTTGGAGGTCGAAATCCGCCACAAGTGGTGGCACGCTATGCACATTACGCTCGACTACGCCAACCTACGTGGCCTGGAAGAGATGCTTTACGATTTCTACGACTATCCGGACGAATTCCACGCGCTCATGCGTAAGATCACCGACGGATACAAGGCAAAAGCCAAGTATTTACAGGATAACGGCTACCTGTGCTACAACAGCAACAGCTCCTATGTCGGTTCGGGCGGCTATGGCTTCTGCTCCGAGCTGCCGGCCGCCGGCCCGCAGGGCCAATCGACCGGCGCGCGCATGGAGGATATGTGGCTGTTCCTCGAATCGCAGGAGACCGGCGAGGTTTCGCCCGCCATGTTTGCCGAATTCATTCTGCCCTATCAGATCGAACTGGCCGAGCCGTTCGGCCTGCTCAGCTACGGCTGCTGCGAACCGATCAATCCCCGCTGGGAATACGTCAAAAAAATCCCGCACTTGCGCCGCGTTTCGGTATCGGCCTGGGCTAACCTGGAGGTCATGAGCGAACAGCTCGGCCGAGATTACATCTATTCTCACAAGCCCAGCCCCACCTATCTCGCCGTGCCGCAGATGGATGAGGAGTACATCCGCAATTATACCCGCGACCTACTCAAAAAGACCCGTAACAATCATCTGGAAATCATGATGAAGGACAACCATACTCTAGGTGGCAATCCAGAAAATGCATATCGCTGGGTACAGATCGTTCGAGAAGAAGTCGAACGGATGGATTAAAGTCTCAATAAATATTTGAGATAAAGGACAATGAGTAGAAGAAAAGAGGTATTGACTATGAAAAAAAGAAGGTTGTTCGCTAGTTTGATAGCTGCGGCGATGTGTTTGGCTCTTTTAGCTGGTTGCGGCAGCGGCAATGAGGGTGCTGCTTCGTCCACCAATACCCAAGGAGACAGCGATAGCGGCATCAGCATGACCATGATCATTGCCTCGCGGGATGAATTCATGAGTACGCTCGAGCAGGCCTGCAAGGACGCGGCAGACGAACTTGGAGTCAAAATAACTACTCAGGACGCACAATTCGATACCAGTAAAATGCTGCAATATATCGAATCGGCACGCAACAACGGCGATGATGCTGTGATTGTAAACATCGTAGACCCTGGTACGGCACAGCAATGCATTGATGCAGCGGGAGATATGAAGGTTGTATTTGTCAACCGTTCGTTAGACGAGGATGTTTATTCCAAATTCTCTGAGGATGTCTGCGGCGTATGGTCAGACGAGGATACTTCGGGATACTATCAGGGTGAATTCCTGGCCGATTACTTTAAAGGAAAAGGGACAAACTGATGTGAAGTATATCATGGTATGCGGCACATTAGGTCAGGTTTATACTACGAAACGCACAGAAGGCGCGATCAAGGCTCTCAAGGACAATGGTATCAACCCCATTGCAGCAACCTCTGACCTCGTTGCAGATTATGACCGCGCAACGGCTCAAGATACGGTTTCCCCGTTGATTAACACGATTGACTATGACTGTGTGATTTGCAACAACGATGCTATGGCACTCGGTGTAATCGAAGCAATGAAGTCCAAGGGTGTCGACCCGACTGAAATTCCGCTCGTCGGCATCGACGCAACTGTAGACGGCTGTGAGGCTGTCAAGAACGTCGAAATGGCCATGACAGTTTTTCAGAACCCAGTGGGACAGGGCTATGGTGCAGTTATGGCCGCAATCAACATGATTACCGGTAAGCCAATCAATGAAGGCACCGAGTTTGAGACCGATGAAAGCGGTCGCTTGGTTTGGGTACCATTCGAGCCGGTTTATCTCGATAATGTGGACGAATACATGTAAGACAATCCAAGAAAAGGGACATTGCAAGCGATGTCCCTTTCCTAAACCAAACTCAAATAAAATTGGGGGGAAGAACAGTGAGTCAAGAGTATATCCTGGAGATGACCGATATCGTCAAGGATTTCCCCGGTGTGCGTGCGCTGAAGGGCGTGCAGCTGAAGGTGCGTCCCGGTACCGTACACACCCTGATGGGCGAAAACGGTGCAGGCAAATCGACCCTGATGAAATGCCTGATCGGCATTCATCCGCCCACCTCGGGTAAGATCGTTTTTGAAGGCAAAGAAATTCATTTTAAAAACACGCTGGAAGCACTGAGTTCCGGTATTTCTATGATTCATCAGGAACTTTCACCGGTGCCCGAGCGCAGTGTATGTGAAAATCTCTGGCTGGGCCGCGCGCCCCGCAAGGGTCTGATCGTCGACCACAAGAAGATGCGCCAGGACAGCATCGAGCTGTTCCAGAAGCTGAATCTGGATGTGGACCCGGACGAAAAGATGGGCAATCTCACGGTTGCCAAAATGCAGATGGTCGAAATCGCCAAGGCGGTTTCGTATGACAGCCGCATCGTTATCATGGACGAACCGACTTCGTCGCTGACCGATGCCGAAGTAGAGCATCTGTTCCGCATCATCGCAGAACTCAAATCCAAAAACGTAGCCATCATCTATATCTCCCACAAGATGGACGAAATCTTCCGCATTTCGGACGACATCACGGTGTATCGTGACGGCGAGTACATTGCCACCGACCGCGCGGAAAACCTGAACGTCGACAAGGTCATCCAGCTGATGGTCGGCCGCGAAGTGACCGACATGTTCCCCAAGGTGGACTGCCCGATCGGCGATACCATTTTGAAAGTTGAAAATCTGTCCGCTGGACGAGCGGTCAAAAACGTCTCGTTTGAGCTGCACCGGGGCGAAATCCTGGGTATGGCAGGTCTGGTCGGCGCGGGCCGTACCGAAACGGCTGAAGCCATTTTCGGCATGCGTCAGATCACCGGCGGTAAGATTTATAAGGACGGAAAAGAACTGCATATCAAGTCGCCGGAGGACGCAATCGCCAACAAGATTGGATTGCTCACCGAAGACCGGCGCGGCAACGGCATTGTCGGCCTGCTGAGCGTCAAGGACAATACCGTGCTGGCAAACCTGAAAAAATACGGATTCCCGCTCGACCACAAGAAGATGCGCGCGGATACCGAGGAATATGTAAAGAAGCTCAACACCAAAACACCGACCATCGACACGCCCATCCAGAACCTGTCGGGCGGCAACCAGCAGAAAGTGCTGGTCGGCCGGTGGCTGCTGACCAATCCGGATATCCTGATCGTCGACGAACCGACCCGCGGCATCGACGTAGGCGCAAAGGCTGAAATCCATTCGCTCATCACCAAGCTGGCGGGCGAAGGCAAAGCCATCATCATGATCTCCAGCGAATTGCCCGAAGTCACGGGTATGTCCGACCGCATCGTCGTCATGCACGAAGGCACGATGACCGCGATCGTCGACCGCAAGGACTTCTCGAGCGAACTCATCCTGAAATATGCTACCAGCGAGGTTCCTTATCAGCCCGCTGCCGAAAAGCAATAAGAAAGAGGGGTATACGGTATGCAGAAAACATTTGATAAAAAGAAATTCCTGTCGCAGAACTCGATCTGGCTGGTGCTGATCGCGCTGGTCATCATCATGAGTATCGCGCAGCCTACCTTCTTCTCGGTTGGCAACCTTTTGACCCTGCTCTCCGGCGAAGCCGTTAAGGGCATCATGGCCTTCGGCGTTATGTTCGCCATCCTGTCCAAGGGCATCGACCTGACGATCGGCGCATCCGCGGCGCTCGTCGCCTGTATCACCGCTTCGCTTGTGCAGCCGGCTGACTACGCAAATGCTATCCTGCCGGGCGTTGGCCCCCTGCCCGCTCCAGTCGTTATCCTGATCGGTCTGGCACTCGGCGCTGGCATCGGCGCCATCTACGGTGCGATCATCGCTTACACCAAAATCCCGCCGTTCATCGCAACCCTGGGTGCACAGCTCATCTGCCGTGCAGGTGCGAAAATGTACACCAACCGCCCGGTTTCCAACCTGTCGGAAGATTTCCGTTTCCTCGGTTCCTATCGCATCGGCGGCGTGTTCCCGGTCATCATCCTTGTATTCTTTGTCATGTTCGCCATTTCGGCGTTCCTGCTGACCCAGACCCGCTTCGGCAAAAATGTTTACGCCATCGGCGGCAACGACCAGGCCGCACGCGTGGCTGGTATCAACGTAGAAAAGAACCTGATTCTGGTTTATGTATGGTGCTCGCTGTGTGCAGCCATCGCCGGCATGCTGCTGGCTGGCCGCGCTGGTTCGGCTGACCCGGCAAACTCGGGCCTGAACTACGAACTGGACGCCATCGCTGCTGCAACGGTCGGCGGCACCTCCCATACCGGCGGTATCTGCCGTGTATCCGGTGTTCTGGCTGGTATCCTGATCCTCGGCGTTATCAACAATGGTCTGGTTATGCTGAAGGTCGACGATAACATGACCAACATCGTCAAGGGCATCATCATCGTTGGCTCGGTTGTTCTCGATATGCGCAAGAACGCCAAGCGTGCATAAAGATAATCTCTCTCTTCCTTTTCTTCTGGGTGTTCCGGGAAGCGGTCCTACCGTGGTCCCGGAACACCCAGAAATCTTTTTTTAAGAAAAATCAAATTTTCTATAATATAAGAGGCATTCATCCATTTCTGAAAGAATAGATTATAAATTTTCGTCCCGTGGTCGGAACGTAATGAGCTGAGCCAACGGGATAGAACTAAGACCCCAAATCTGTGATGTGCCTCATCAATAACCAAATAGACCTCATTTTGCTTTTTTAACCATACATCCAGGCAACTTAAATTGCGATCAATACTATCCTTACCGACAATCAGCAGATCATCTTCCAGTGTAATATCGATTGCTCGATCATGTTCGGTCGTACCTGAGATAATCCGGTAGTGGAAGGAAGAAATATGCGGTATGCTCTCTGCATAGGCGTATTGCTGAAAAGACTGCGCCGCCTGATCCAACAGCATCTGACGGTGATCAATTCACAGAATTTTTTCTTTTGATCAATAGCATTTTTGAGCAGCCAAAGTGCAGCAGTATAGGTCTTGTCGCCACCGGTTGGCAGTACAATCAATGTACTGTAATTCCTTTCTCGATTGATGAGGTCAAGATTGTGCATTGCTGTGCGCTGGTGCTCTTATGGTGTGCGGACATTTGCCCCCTTCTTCGGTAAAATCTCACTGCTGGATTTGTTCTGTGCCTGTTTTTTCATACTTCTTCCCCTGATTTCTGTCACAAATGATTATGCTCCTCAGTATCATTGCTATCACTATCTTTTTGAATTCTGGTGCGTATCATTTGTTTGGTATTCCTTTGGGCCTAATAAAGCACCTCACTTGTTATCCAATATACCATACTGTCTAATAAATGAGGTTCAGTTCAGTTTTTCAGTCTTCGGTGGCTATGTAAATGTCATAGTCGCAACCGCCCATTTCTACGGCTGCGTCGGGCAGCAAAAAAGGCAGCATTTCGCTGCCTTTTCTGTTTTGCTTCATTATGCAACAGTCTGGATAAACCGCATCAGCATAGTCGCGGCCTCGGCACGGGTCGCCTGTCCCTGCGGGTTCAGGTGCGCGCCGCTCCCCACAACGATGCCTGCGCCGCACGCCCACTGCATGGCGGGGATAGCGTACTCGCTGATCGCAAGTGCGTCGACGTAGGACAGGATGTTGGTGTTCTCCCCTACCGACACATCCACGCCTCTCTGCTGCGCGTAGCGGTACAGGATGGTGGCGAACTGCTCACGGGTGATGGACGAGTCCGGCGCAAACGCCGTTTCGGTCATGCCGCTGACGATGCCCTCGGCTGCCGCCCAGCGGGCAGCCTCGGTGTACCAAGTGCCGCTTGCCACATCATCAAACAGCAACGCATAGTTGACGACTGGCTCGCCCGCCTGCCGGTGCAGGATGGTGACCAACATCGCGCGGTTCATCGTGCCATTCGGGTCAAAGCGGGATGTCGACGTGCCGCTCATCAACTCGTTCTGATAAACGAAGTCCACCGCATCGTAGTACCAGTCGCTTTCCTTGACGTCTCGAACGGGAACGCCTTGGGCGTGTGGTCGCGGTCGTCAAGGACGATGGCATACTGGTCGCCATGGGTAAGCGGCAGGCCTACCGTACCGTTCGCACCAATTTTATGGGCAGACTGGAATTCCAGCTCCCCGGTGCGTGTGTTGTAATAGTACAAATTCGCCCACAGGTCGGCATATTCCTTGTCCAGCGACGCGGTCAATGTCATGGGAAAGCCGAACTCGCTGTTGTGCTTGAGGGTGAACGGGATGGTATCTACCTCACCGGTGATGGCGTTGAACGCAGCGTCCGGGATGCTACTGGTACCCATATCCACGTCCAGATCCAGGTCGGAAAGGTCAGCGTTTTCGGGGATATCCAGCCCGTTCACCGTCCACAATGCTCCGTCCGGCAGGCTGATCTTTAGCGTCACATCACGGCCTGCGAGTTTCTCGAAAACCTCTTGGTCCAGCTTGGTGTTGCTGGTGCTGAGAGTAATCTCTACCACTTCGCCGCTCTTTGCATTCTCAATCTTATCTATCGCCTGCTGGCTGGGAGTTTTCGTGGACGTACTGCTGCCGCCCGACGATCCGCCGCCACCGCCGGTCTGCTGCGTTACCTCAAAACAAAGATCTACCTTGGCGCTTACACTTTTACTGCCGTCACTGCCGGAAATGTTAAGGGATTCACGATAACTTCCCACGCCAAGTCCGGTAATAGGCTGGACCGTAAACGTCGCTGTACCGTTCGGGGCAAGGCTGGCGACACCATTGACAAAGCCTGTTCCCTCTGTGACAGTATAGTTCGTGCTGCCAGGTAGGTTAACCGTTAATATGTGGTTGCCTGTATTGGTGATGGTTACTGTCTGGGCGGTGGGGGCTTCTGGATAGCCTGCTGTTTTGCTGCCAAAGTTCAGATCTGTCGGCACCGCGGAAATGCCGTAGATCTTTTCAATGCCCGCCGCCGTGATGACGATGGGGCCGGTGATGGCGCTTGCCATAATGGTCAGTTGACCGGTTTCGCTATCGTAGGTATAGTCGGTGCCCTGGGTAAGCGATGTGTTGTTCACCGTCACAGTGATGGTCTCGGGCAGCATGTAGCCGCTGTCTGGTATCAAGGTGGCGGTATAATCGCTGCCTTCGCTTTGTAGGCGATAGCCTGCAGAATTGCTATTGGTGAGATTCTCCAACGTATTGGTGATGCCATAGGCGTCTGGCGTATTTTCATAGCCTTGTAGATTGACCCGTACCAAGTTGCTGGCATAGTCGGTCATCTTATCGCCGTTGTACTGCTCGGAAAATACCCAGAGTGTATCGCCGGACGGCACGGAAGAAACGTTGATGCCTGTGGATCCGTCAGAAGCTGTCGATTTTGCGATACGCCCGTAATATTGAATGGTGTTATTCGAATCTGTGACAATGGCGGAAATATACTCATTGGCTCCTGCTGCTGCACCACTGTAATCGATGTAAGCGATATTGCCAGAATGGGCAGCTACACTTGCACTGAAGCTGTTGCGGCTATCATCTTTCAGCGTCAATTTCCATTCGCTTCCGTCATACGGCTCCACTTGCTTCAACGCATCGGCGCCTACGGCGCCGGAAGATTTGCCGCCGACCGCGGCAGATGTGAAGAGAACAGAATTCAGATCTAAATGGAAGGCAGGACGAACCCCGTAAAAGTAGTTCAACCTTGTACTGTTCCCCACTGGAAAATTCGTCAACACATACATCGAATACGTGCCATTACCATAATAGGTCGAGGTGGGACGTATCCACCACTTAGTATCATTTGACCCGAGACCTATGGAATAGTCTGTTACGGTTGGCTCCTTTTTATCCTGCGGCACATTATTAAAATCCGTATATGACAGAAGAGCAATATTATCGTTCTTTTCCTCAATTGTTTCAGACTGAATAACCGCTTGCTCCTTATCCGAAAAAGCAGTGTCTAAAAAATTATCGCTCGAATAATCTATCGGACCCTCGCCTATACCATTATTCTCGTTAAGACCGTTGAGCCAAGAACAAATGGTAGATTGCGGCCATTTTATTTTCCCGTCTACTTTGTTATATTCCATTCTATCAAGGATTTGATCGGATAACAGGAATAGCTCATTACTTTCATTCTTTAGCACCAGCCATTTGACAGGTTCTATAAAATAATACGGACCCACATTATTCTTGGTCGCTGTGTCTGATTTAATCCAGTAGACGCCTTCCTCACCGGAAGGTTGTGTGTCTCCAGCACTGCTCTGCTGGTATGTGCCAAAATAAATGCTGTCTGCCTGCCCGCCAATGATATTTGCGGCCGTCCCATTGTCCACAAACTGGATTGCCTGGCCCGTGCCATCCACTGCAAACGCCACGGTAGGCATAAGTCCCACCAGCAGCGCAAATACACAGAACAAGCTGAGTAATCGTTTTTTCATGTGAAAACCTCCCTTTGTGGTCGTCAGAGGATACCTCCTTGTGTTTTCCTTTTCTCCCGGCGTCTTACATCACACAGGCAATCATTCATTATTATTACTATACCATAAAAAATCGATTTTTCCAGCTCACTTTTTTGTGCAGGTTGAAAAACATCCTTGTTCCACGGAACTTCAAAATTTCCGTTGCTGTCAGAATTGCTGTCAAAACTTTTTCGCCCATCAAAAGCAAAAAAGAAAAAGCACCGAAACAATATGTTTCGGTGCTTTTTACTGGCGGAGAGTCAGGGATTTGAACCCTGGGTGCGCTCATCACGCACACACGATTTCCAGTCGTGCGCCTTCGACCACTCAGCCAACTCTCCATTTCTTTTTTCAAGCCGCTTACCGAAGCGACCTTGATTATTATATGACAGCGCCAAGAAAAAGTCAAGCCTTTTTTATGATCTTTTTTCATTTTTTTCGACGCACGCCAAAAGGCAATGCAGCACGGCAAAATTGCTTGCCGTGCTGCATTGCCTTTTTGTGTCTTATCGATCCTGCATCAGCGTGACCATAACGGCCTTCTGTGCATGCAGACGGTTTTCTGCTTCTTCGAAAATCTCGTCGGCATGCTCTTCGAATACCTTTTCGGTAATCTCCTGGCCACGGTATGCCGGCAGACAGTGCTGCACCATCGCACCCGGCTTGGCAGCTGCCATCAGTTCATCATTGACCTGGTAGCCCTGGAACGCCTTCATGCGTGCTTCCTTTTCCTCCTCCATGCCCATGGATGCCCAAGTATCCGTGATGACGATATCGGCATTTTCCGCTGCCTTCATCGGGTCATTGGTGATGGAGAAATTCGGGTTGGGCTGCGCAAAGTCCATAACCAGCGGGTCCGGACGGTAATCATCCGGGGTAGCAACCGATACCTTCATACCGGTTTTCAGACCGCCGACGATCAGCGAGTTCGCCATATTGTTGCCGTCGCCAATGTAGCACATCTTGAGGCCTTCGAGTACCGCAAACTTTTCACGAATGGTCATCAAGTCGGCCAGTACCTGGCACGGATGACAGAAGTCGGTCAGGCCGTTGATGACCGGAATCGAGCCGTATTCGGCCAGGTCCTCGACTTCCTTCTGTGCAAAGGTACGAATCATAATGCCGTTGAGGTAACGGGACAGCACACGTGCGGTGTCCTGTACCGGTTCGCCGCGGCCGATCTGCAAATCGCGCGCGGACAGGAACAACGGCTGACCGCCCAGCTGATACATACCGGTTTCAAACGAAACACGGGTACGGGTGGACGACTTCTGGAAAATCAGGCCGATCGACTTGCCTTCGAGCAGCTTGTGCGAAATATTGTTCTTTCTCTCATATTTGAGCTGGTCGGCCAAATCAAGCAGGCCGATGATCTCCTCGGTGCTGCAATCGAGCAGTTTGAGCAAATGCTTCAAGGTGGTTTCCTCCTATGTATTTAAAATACGGTTTTCAAAATCGCCAGAGCTTCGTCCATCTCTTCATAGGTGATGGTCAGCGGCGGCAGCAGACGGATGGCAGCCGTGCCGGCCGTCAGCACCAGAACGCCCTTGTCCAGGCAGGCATTGACCAGTTCGGCACGCTTCTCGGGGTCTACGATAATGCCCAGCATCAGGCCCTTGCCGCGCACGCCCTGAATCTGATCCGAGCCCAAATTCAAAATGCCCTGCTTGAGGTATTCGCCCTTCTTATTGACTTCCTGCAAAAATTCCGGCTGGTTCACGATGTCCAGCACGGCGTTAGCTGCCGCACAGCAAGTCGGGGTACCGCCAAAGGTGGTAGCATGGGTGCCGGGGCCCAGCACGTCGCAGCAGGTCTTGGCCGCAATCACAGCGCCCATCGGCAGACCGCCTGCAATGCCCTTGGCCGTGGTGACCACGTCGGGCTGGATGTCATACTGCTGGAAGCAGAACAGGCTGCCGGTACGGCCGATGCCGGTCTGCACTTCGTCGATGATGAGCAGCAAATCCCGCTCGCGGCAGAACGCTTCGACTGCCTTCACAAAGGCCGGTTCGAGCGGCAATACGCCGCCTTCGCCCTGGATGAGCTCCATCATGATCGCACAGGTCGTGTCGTCCGCCTTGGCCTTGACATCTTCGATGTCATTGGCTACCGCATAATCAAAGCCTTCGGTAAACGGGAAAAAGTAGTTGTGGAATTTATCCTGACCGGTCGCGTTCAGGGTCGTGACCGTACGGCCATGGAATGAGTTGATGAGCGTTACAATCTTGCTGCGACCCTTGCCGTACTTATCAAACGAATACTTACGCGCCAGCTTGATGGCGCCTTCGTTGGATTCCGCGCCCGAGTTGGAGAAGAACACCTTGCCCATGCCGGTCGCTTCCACCAGGGTCTTGGCCGTCTGAATCATAGGCGCCGTGGTAAACAGGTTGGACACGTGCATGAGCTTGTGCGCCTGCTCGTCGATAGCGGCCACCAGCTTTTCGTTGTTATATCCCACGCTGCATACGCCGATACCGGACGCGAGGTCAATGTATTTCTTGCCTTCCACGTCCCACAGCACCGCGCCCTGGCCGTGGTCAAGCGCAATCGGGAACCGGCCATAGGTATTCATGACATACTGCTGTTCCTGCGCTTTGAGTTCTTGATACTTCATCGGAAAATCACTTTCTTTCGGATTAATAGAACATCGTACCTTCGCCGACCTTACTGAGCAGCTCGATCAGGATGGAATGCGGTACCCGGCCATCCAAAATGGTCGCGCGTTCCACGCCCTTACGCACGGCTTCCACACAGCATTCCACCTTGGGAATCATGCCGCCCGAAATAATGCCCTCTTTGACCAGAGCCGGCACTTCGGACACCTTAATGCGGTGGATGATACTTTCTTCGTCGCTCAGATCGCGCATCAGGCCGCGTACATCGGTCAACAAAATGAGCTTCTTTGCGCCCAGCGCAACTGCCAGCTTGCAGGCTGCGGTGTCGGCGTTGATGTTGTAATTGGTTTCGTCGTCAATACCCTGGGCCACTGTGGATACAACCGGGATGTAGCCCTTTTCCAGAGTGTCGATGACCGGCTGCGGATTGACGTCTACAATGTCGCCCACATAGCCGTAGTCGGTGCCTTCGTTGTCGGTCAGGCGCTTGGCCTGGAACAGACCGCCGTCCATACCGCCCAGACCGATGCCATTGCCGCCCGCCTTTTCCAGCAGGGTGACCAGGTCCTTGTTGACCTTACCGCACAGGATCATCTGCACGATGTCCATGGTTTCCCGGTCGGTGTAGCGTAGGCCGTTGACAAACCGCGACTGCTTGCCGATCTTCTTGAGCATTTCGGAAATCTCGGGGCCGCCGCCATGCACCACAACGACATGGACGCCGATCAGGTTCAGCAGCACGATGTCATGGATGACCGCATCCTTGAGTTCTTCGTTGATCATTGCATTGCCGCCATATTTGACGACAACCGTCTGACCATAATATTCCTGGATGTAAGGCAGCGCCTCGACCAGGACATTGGCTTTGGTTTCTGCATCAAAATTCATGTTTGGTTGCCTCTTTACTCGATTTTAGGTGCGGTAATCGCCGTTGATCTTGACATAATCATAGGTTAGGTCACAGCCCCAGCAGGTGGCCGAGCTTTCGCCCTCATACAGATCGACCGTGATGGTCACTTCGTTTTCGAGCAGCACCTTCTTGGCCAGCTCTTCGTCAAAGTCCAGGCCATGGCCATGGTCGCAAACAACCACCCGGCCAGCCGGCGACGAGAAACCAACGGTCACATACTCCGGACGGAACGGCGCCTTGGAATAACCCATCGCACACAGCACGCGGCCCCAGTTGGCATCCGCGCCAAACATCGCCGCCTTAACCAGGCTGGATGCGCAGACCGCCTTGGCCAGACGCTCAGCGGCTTCCTCGCTGCGCGCGCCATTGACTTCGCAGGCGATCAGCTTAGTTGCGCCCTCGCCATCGGCTGCGATCTGGCGTGCCAGACGGACATTTACTTCATGCAGCGCGCGGTAGAAGATCTCATAGTCTTCGTTCTGCCATTCGATCAGTTCATTGCCGGCCAGACCGTTGGCCAGAACCACGCACATGTCATTGGTGGACGTATCGCCGTCCACGGTCACGCGGTTGTAGCTGCGGCGCACGCTCTCGGACAGCGCGTCCTGGAGCATTTCATGGGTGATGGCGCAGTCGGTCGTAATGAAGGACAGCATGGTGCCCATATTCGGGTGAATCATGCCGCTGCCCTTGCAGATGCCGCCGATGTGGCACACCTTGCCGCCGACCACAAATTCGATGGCCGCGGTCTTGGTCTTGGTGTCGGTGGTCATAATGGCCTGGTTGGCTGCTTCCGAGCCGTTGGCCGACAGCTTGACCTTACCGATGTTTTCTTCGATGCATTCGATGTTGATGCGCTGGCCGATGACGCCCGTGGAAGCCACGATCACGCGGTCCTCTTCCACGCCCAGGAACTTAGCAGCTGCCTGCGCTTCGCGCAGCGCATTTTCCATGCCGTCGGGCGCACAGGCGTTGGCGTTGCCCGAATTGGCAACGATCGCACGTGCTACGCCGTCTTCCAGATGCTCCATGGTCACATAAATCGGGGCTGCCTTGACGCGGTTTAAGGTATAAGTCGCCGCTGCCGTGCATTCGCACTCGGACAGGATGATCGCCAGATCGTCTGCCTCACGGCTTTCCTTGATGCCGCAGCGGGTCGAACCCGCTGTAAAGCCCTTTGCGGCGCATACGCCGCCGGAAATAATCTTCATACTGTACCCTCTCTTTGATCGGTTCAAAGGCTCAGGCCGGTGGTTTCGTCCAGGCCGAGCATGATGTTCATATTCTGCACCGCAGCGCCCGATGCACCCTTGCCCAAATTATCAAACAGGGCGGTCACGATGGTCTGCTCCTCATGGCCGCAGACGATCAGTTGCAGGCTGTCCTTGCCGGCCAGGGTGTTGGCTGCGATCATGGGGTCCTCTCCCCCAAAGGGAGCGACGGTCACCAGCTTTTGTCCTTCATAGTAGGCCGCCAGCTTGTCGCAGATGTCCTGCGCCGACGGATGACCGGTCAGCAGGGCATTGTGCAGCTGGATGGTGCCCGCCATGCCCTTATAATAGTCGTCCACGACCGGGCAGAACACGGGCGGATAGGTCAGGCCACAGACCTTCTGCATTTCGGGCAGATGCTTGTGATGCAGATTCAGGCCGTAAATGCGCGGAGAATCGAGTTTGGTATCGCGCCCCTCGCCCTCGTATTCGGCAATCATCTTTTTGCCGCCGCCCGAGTATCCGGTCAGCGAAAAGACGGTCAGCGGATAGTCGGCAGGCATCAGCCCCATCTGAATGAGCGGATAAACCGACGCGATCAAGCCGGTCGCATGGCAGCCGGGATTGGCCACTCGCTTAGACTGCGCGATGGCCGCGCGGCGCTCGGCCGACAGTTCGGCAAAGCCGTAGTCCCAGCCTTCGGCCGTCCGGTGGGCGGTGGAAGCATCGATCACCCGCGTGCGGTCGTTTTCGATGAGCGTGACCGCTTCGCGCGCTGCCGCGTCGGGCAGGCAAAGAAAGACGATATCGGCTGCATTCAAGAACTTTTTGCGCTCTTCGGTGTCCTTGCGCTTGTCTTCGTCGATGAGCAGCAGTTCGATGTCGTCCCGGCTGCCCAAACGCTCATAAATTTGCAGGCCGGTCGTGCCCTCTTTGCCGTCTATGTAAATCTTAGGCTTCATAATCGGTCACAGGGAGGTTCCCCCTCTCCCCGTTTATTCTCCTTCCTCGCTGGCGATGAATGCTTCGATCTTATTGATCTGACGCATGACTTCTCCGGGCGCCGGACCGCCGATGGCCTTGCGTTCCTTCACACAGGTGTTGAGGTCAAGCGCTTCGTATACATCCGGGCCGAAGACCTTGGAAATCGCACCGAAGTCCTTGAGCGTGAGTGTTTCCAGCGTTTCGTCGGCCTTGATGCACTCATTGACCAGACGGCCGACCGTCTTATACGCATCGCGGAAGGGTACGCCCTTCTTGGTCAGGTAGTCGGCGCAGTCGGTGGCGTTGATAAAGCCCTTGGACGCCGCCTTGCGCATGTTCTTCTTGAGCAGGGTCATGGTCGAGAACATGGGGGTAAACACTTCCAAGCACTGCTTGACCGTGTCGATGGCGTCAAAGACCGCTTCCTTGTCTTCCTGCATGTCCTTGTTGTAGGCCAGCGGCAGACCCTTGAGCACGGTGAGCATGGTTTGCAGCGAACCGTACACACGGCCGGTCTTACCACGGATGAGTTCGCACACGTCCGGGTTCTTCTTCTGCGGCATGATGGACGAACCGGTCGAATACGCATCGTCCAGTTCGACAAACTTAAACTCCCATGAGCACCAGGAGATGATTTCTTCGGACAGGCGGGACAGGTGCATCATCAAAATGGACAGATCAGCGCACAGTTCCACGCAGTAGTCACGGTCGGATACGCCGTCGAGCGAGTTGTCAGTCAGACGGGCAAAGCCCAGCTGCTCCCGGACAAAATCACGGTCGATCGGATAAGTCGTGGACGCAAGCGCACCCGAGCCGAGCGGCATATCGTCCATGCGCTCCAGGCAATCTTCCAGACGCATCACGTCGCGCTTGAGCATGTTGGCGTAAGCCATCATATAATGAGCAAACGTGGTCGGCTGCGCACGCTGCAAATGAGTGTAACCGGGCATGACCGTATCCAGATTTTCCTTAGCCTTGTCGCACAGGGCCTTCATGAAGCCCAGGGTCAGGCCGATAATCTCCGCGATCTCCTTTTTGACGTACAGGCGCATGTCGAGTGCAACCTGGTCATTACGGCTGCGGCCGGTGTGCAGGCGCTTGCCGGTGTCGCCGATGCGCTCGGTGAGCAGCTGCTCGATGTTCATGTGGATGTCCTCGTAATCGAGCGAGAACTCGACCTTGCCGGCCTCGATGTCCTCCAAAATGCCCTTCAGGCCTTCGACGATCTTTTCGGCCTCGTGTTCCTCAATGATGCCCTGCTTGCCCAGCATGGTCGCATGCGCGATCGAGCCGGTGATATCCTCTTTATATAGGCGGCAGTCAAACAGGATGGAGGAGTTAAAATCATTTACTACCAGGTCGGTTTCCTTCTGGAACCGGCCCGCCCATAATTTTGCCATGATAATCCCTCTCTATGTCAGATTTCGCGGTTGACCAGAACCGCACATAGGGCGGATGTGAGCCGCCCTATGTTCAAACGTTCTTTTTTACTTTTCGACGCTCGGGAAGTGCTTGCCGGTCTGTTCGAACAGCACCTGATCGTTGAGCGCACGCACCTTGAGCGGCAGGCCGAACAGGTTGATGAAGCCAGCCGAATCCGCCTGATCGTAGCAGTCGTCCTCGTCGAAGGTTGCCATGCCAGCCGAGTAGAGCGAGTACGGCGAAGTGACCGATGCCGGGATGATATTGCCCTTGTACAGCTTGAGCTTGACGTCGCCGGTTACGGTCTCCTGGGTGGAATCGACAAACGCGCTCATGGCCTTGCGCAGCGGAGTGTACCACTGGCCATTGTAAACCAGGTCAGCAAACTTGAGAGCCAGCTGCTGCTTATAATGAGCAGTTTCCTTATCGAGGGTGATTTCCTCGAGCTTCTGATGGGCTGCGTACAGTACAGCGCCGCCCGGGGTTTCATAAACGCCACGGCTCTTCATGCCGACCAGACGGTTCTCGACGATGTCGAGGATACCGCAGCCGTTCTCGCCGCCGAGCTTGTTGAGCTTTTCGATGAGGGCGACCGAATCCATCTCCTCGCCGTCGATGGCCGTGGGTACGCCCTTTTCAAAGTGGATGGTCACATAGGTCGGCGTGTCGGGTGCCTGCTCAGGCGATACGCCCATTTCCAGGAAGCCCGGCTTGTTGAGCGGTGCTTCGTTGGCCGGATCTTCCAGATCCAGACCTTCATGCGACAGATGCCACAGGTTCTTATCCTTAGAATAGTTGGTTTCCTTATTGATCTTCAGCGGGATATTGTGCGCTTCGGCGTACTCGATCTCCTTTTCACGGGAGTTGAGTTCCCAGAACCGCCACGGAGCAATAATGTCCATCTGCGGGGCAAACGCATGGATGGCCAGTTCAAAACGTACCTGATCGTTGCCCTTACCGGTGCAGCCATGGCAGATGGCGTCTGCGCCTTCCTTCAGAGCGATCTCAACGATGCGCTTTGCGATGATCGGACGCGCAAACGAGGTGCCCAGCAGATACTGCTCATAGGATGCGCCCGCCTTCATGGTCGGGATGATGTAATCGTCTACGAATTCCTTGGTGAGGTCTTCGATGTACAGCTTGGATGCGCCCGTGCTCAGTGCGCGCTGCTCCAGGCCTTCCAGTTCGCTGGCTTGGCCGACGTTGCCGGACACGGCGATGACTTCACAGCCATAGTGCTCCTTGAGCCACGGGATGAGGACCGATGTATCCAGGCCGCCGGAGTATGCAAGAACGACCTTGTTATATTTCTTTTCCATGATTATTGCCTCCAAAATGTTCTCTTTTTTTGTCGTGACCCTATTATACCTCTGCCCTCTCATAATTGCAAGGAAATTTTATAAATATTTTATAAAATGAATAAATATTCATTTTATGCATGAAAATTCTTCTTTCCGCAGAAATACCAACGATTTTGCTTGAAATTTGCCGCCGTTCGTACTATGATAAATCTAACCGAAAGGTGTAAAGACACCCGGCGCGCGGACTGCGTGCCGCGACGCTAAAGGGGAATGAATACAATGATTGAGAAAAATATGACCATGCTGACCGACTTTTATGAGTTCACCATGGCGCATGGTTACTTTGAAAAGGGCATGGCCAACCGCCGTGCATATTTTGACATGTTCTATCGCCGTGTGCCGGATGGCGGCGGCTATGCGATCATGGCCGGTGTCGAGCAACTGGTCGAATACTTCGAAAATCTGCATTTTACCGACGATGATATTGCATACCTGCGCGGCCGAGGATGCTTTTCAGATGCATTCCTTGCATATTTAAAAGACTTCAAATTTGAATGCGACGTATGGGCCGTGCCAGAAGGCACTCCCATCTTCCCGGGCGAACCGATCGTGACCGTTGCCGGGCCGATGATCCAGGCGCAGTTTGTAGAGACCATGATCCTGCTCACCATCAACCATCAGACCCTCATCGCCACCAAGGCCAGCCGCATTTCCCGCGCGGCCAAGGGGCGCACGGTGCTTGAGTTCGGTTCCCGCCGGGCGCAGGGCTACGACGGTGCGGTCTATGGTGCTCGCGCGGCCTATATCGGCGGCTGCCAGGGCACGGCCTGTGTCATGGCCGACCGCGACTATAAAATTCCGGCCGGCGGCACCATGGCACATTCGTGGGTGCAGATGTTCGACAGCGAATACGAAGCCTTCAAGGCCTATGCGGAAATCTATCCGAACAACTGCGTATTCCTGGTCGATACATATAATGTATTAAAGAGCGGTGTGCCCAACGCTATCCGCTGCGCCAACGAAGTCCTTGCCCCCATGGGCATCCGTCCCAAGGGCATCCGTCTGGACTCGGGCGATATTGCCTATCTGTCCATTCAGGCGCGCAAGATGCTGGATGATGCCGGTTATGCGGATATGCAGATCATGGCGTCCAACTCGCTGGACGAATATCTGGTCACCGACCTGCTGGCACAGGGTGCACAAATCGATTCCTTCGGCATCGGCGAGCGACTGATCACCTCCAAGTCCGAGCCGGTCTTTGGCGGCGTTTACAAGCTGGCTGCGGTCGAGGACGAAGCGGGCAACATCATCCCCAAGATCAAGGTATCCGAAAACGTCGAAAAGATCACCACCCCGCACTTTAAAAAGGTCTATCGCCTGTTTGGCAAGACTTCGGGTAAGGCGCTGGGCGATGTGCTCTGCGTCCACGACGAAGTGATCGACGATTCGGCGCCCTATACCCTCTTTGACCCCATCCACACCTGGAAGAAAAAGACCCTGCAAGATTATGTAGCCAAGCCGCTTCTGGTGCAGCTGTTCAAGCAGGGCGAAAAGGTCTATCAGTCGCCGGACATTGAAACCATCCGCGACTATTGCCAGGAACAGCTGGATACTCTGTGGGATCAGGTCAAGCGTTTTGAATATCCGCAAACCTATTATGTCGACCTTTCCAAAAAGCTCTGGCAGGTCAAAAACGATCTGCTGGCTGGTTGCCGGGTCGAATAAGCCTTTCCTGCGGCGGGCGCCTTCGCGCCTGCCGCTTTTGCCTGTCTGGACTTTTCATGAAACTATGTTATAATATGGACGTATTTTGCGTCTTCCCAGGAGGAATCTACTTTGATCAAACTCATCGCCGCCGATCTGGACGGCACCTTGCTTGACAGCCAGAAACGACTGTCCCCGCACCTTCCCCAGCTGCTGCGCGATCTGCGCCGTTTGGGCATCCGGTTCACACCGGCCAGTGGCCGGCAATATCATAATCTGGCGCTTCTGTTCCCGGATGACATCGAGGATTTTCTGTGCATTGCCGATAATGGCGGTATGCTCATCGACCGTGGAAAGACCATTTTCGTCGATGAGATCCCGCTCGAAGATCTGGTGCAGCCGCTTTCGATCATCCGCGCCGCAGGCGGGATTTACCCCATCCTGTCCGGAGCGCGTACTGCATACTGTGAACACACCGACCCGCTGTTTCTCAAAAATGCCCGGATGTACTACGAAAAGCTGGAAATCGTGGACGATGTGATGCAGGCCGCTCAGCACGACCGTATCTGTAAGGTGGCGTTTTTCGAGCACGAACGCGCCGAAAGCCACTGCTACGAACTGCTCAAGCCCTGTGCCGACCGGTTTCTGCGCGCCCTGTCCGGCCGCGACTGGGTAGATATTATGAATCCAGATGTCAACAAAGGACATGCCATGCGCGAACTGCAAAAACAGCTTGGCATCTCGCCCGATGAATGTATGGCCTTTGGCGATTATCTGAACGATCTGGAACTGATGCAGGCGGTCACGCATTCCTATGCCATGGCCAATGCTCATCCGGATTTGAAAGCCGTTTGCCGCTACACCGCGCCTTCCAATGATGAAGATGGCGTGGTACGCACCATCCGCCAGGTGCTGGGCCTGTGAATTTCGCCAAAATTCTGGTTTGGCGCTTGACTTCCCCCAAGACGGGTGTACAATAAAACTATCTCACAACAGAGTAGGGATCTGTGCGTCAAGTGCCGGTGGAACGGGGAGTTGTCCACCGGACGAAAGAGGTTTTGCCCTCTGCGGTACCGATCCCGCATCCCGCTGTTACATATGGATGAGGGGCACCTCGAAATGTGTAGCAACAAAGCATTTTGGAGGTGTCTTTTTTATGTCAAAATGGATCGATCTGTTCCGTACTTCGGCGCGCCGCCTGCGGGACCCCCGCTGTCTGGCACTCACGGCGCTGTTTGTCGCCCTCAATGTCACGCTCGACCTGACCGGGCTGACGCTCCGGCTCTCGCCCGAGCTGCGCATTGGATTTGGGTATCTCTGCAATGCAGCCGCCGCCATGCTGTTTGGACCCTGTGTCGGCATGGTTGCCGGTGTGTGCACCGATGTGCTGGGTTACTTTGCCGGGAATTTCACCATGGGCGGTTACTTCCCCGGCTACACCCTGACCGCGATCGTGGGTGGTCTCCTCTATGGCCTGTGGCTTTACCGGCCGGACGGCAGCCTGTACCGCGACAGCCGTGCCAAGCGCATTGCGCGCATCGTAGGCGCCAAAGCGAGCATCAATCTGGTCTGCAACATTGGACTCAATACCCTGTGGCTGACCCTCACTTCGGGCAAGGCCATGGCGGTCTTGTTGCCCTTCCGCGTGCTGAAAAACATCCTATTGCTGGTGCCGGAATGCATTTTATTGTATTTTGCCTTGCAGTTTATTCTGGTGTATCACCGGTCGATTGCGCCCAGCACCCGGTAACAAATACAAAATGTTGTACCCCTTCTTCCCCGGAAGGGGTATTTTCTGCGAAATCGGACATTTTGTGCACAAATACTTTACAATTTGTAATATCTTCGCTATAATATAAATACTTTTATGACGGAGTTTGACAAAGATGGCGAGCGATTTTTCACGCACCTTGGCGCTTTTGCGCAAAGAAAAGAAAATAAGTCAGCGCACTGCCGCTGCCGACCTGGAAGTCTCCCAGGCCCTGCTCAGCCATTACGAAAATGGTCTGCGCGAGCCTGGGCTTGGCTTTGTTGTGCGTGCAGCCGATTACTATGGCGTTTCCTGCGACTATCTTCTGGGCCGCAGTATGGCGCGGGACGGTTCGGCCGTCACGCCCAGCCGCCTGCGCGATGTATCCACCGACCCCGGTGAGGACAACAGTACCTTTGCGCTCCAGCGCAAATTGGTGGTCAATTCGGTTGCCCTGCTGTTTGAAATCGCCGAGCAAACTGGCTCGGGCCAGCTTTCGGCCGAGATCGCATCCTATTTATCCCTGGCCATCTATAAAGTGTTCCGCTATCTGTATCTGGCCGACCCGGAAAGCGTGGAAGCGGCTTTCCGCACCCCGTCCGGTCAGTTCGATGGGCTTTGCAATGCGCAAATGGCGCTGGCCGAGCTTCGCATCCGTGCGGCAGCGCTCGGCACCGGCGGCTTTGGTCTGGAGACCGAAGAACTGCGCCTGCCTTCGCTTGCGCCTTCCGATCTGGCGCGCAATTTCCCCGGTCTGTCGCAATCCATGCTCACCCTGCTGCAATCGGTGGCCGATATGATCGAGCCCTACCAGAACATCAAGCGCGGCGAAAAACGCAGCAAATAAATCCTGTGATTTTTTGCAGAAAAGTGTTGACAACCCGGCTAGCCATATGGTATTATAAATACCGTTGCTGAGGTCGTACGGATTTCGCAAACGCCGTGCTGGTGTAGCTCAGTTGGTAGAGCAGCTGATTTGTAATCAGCAGGTCGGGGGTTCAAGTCCGTCCACCAGCTCCATTCCCTTCTTAAAAGGGAGTTCTGAAAAGTGTATATGGGAGGTTTCCCGAGTGGCCAAAGGGAACAGACTGTAAATCTGTCGTCTATGACTTCGGTGGTTCGAATCCACCACCTCCCACCATCTTCTTTTCGGGAATTACAATTTTATATGGGAGGTTTCCCGAGTGGCCAAAGGGAACAGACTGTAAATCTGTCGTCTATGACTTCGGTGGTTCGAATCCACCACCTCCCACCAAAATGAAGCCGTGTTTTTCTTTTCGGAAAAACACGGCTTTTCGCATCGGTCCATCTAATTCTTTTGCGCCTTCCGCCGAAATAGAAAATAAGGAATACAAGGCAAAGGAGGCAGCCATATGAAACTGGGAGAGGTACGGCAAATCGCATCCGAACGGCTCGATGTGCTGTTCCAGCGCAAGACCGAACTGAACGATTTACTCAAAGAAGGACCTTCGGGCGCCAATGGCGCGAACTTCGATCGCGTGGAGATTTCCAAGGAGTTGTCCGCTGTCGAAAACGAATACGAACAGATGCAAGACATCTCCGATCAGCTGTCGGAGCTGGAAATGGGCATCCGCAACGCAGAAGCAGCCCGTCAGCAGGGCGAAGCCCTGGCCAAGGCTGCCGAAGATATGCTCAAAATCCTGGAGATTTTCCGGCGCATTTCCAACGGCGACCATGTCCCGCTGGCCGATGAAAACCGATTGTTGGAGTACAGCCATGAGCTGTACATGTCCGCCAAAAACATGGCATTCCTAAAGGAAAATGACAAGCCCAAAAAGTACGATTCCCTTTGGGATGAAGAAGATGAACGGCAGGAACCCCAGCCCGATCCGGACGAGGTGGCTGCCAACACCGAAGTCGGCAACCCGCTCGTCACCGTCGCGCCGTCCTCTGGCACGGCCGACGCATCCGCAGAATCCTGAAAAACACACATCCCCCTGGACCGATGGTCCAGGGGGATGTTCTTTATGATTCTTCGGGTGTTTCATGCGGCGGACGGCGGTTGACAAAGGCCCAGGGTTCGGTGTAATCCTCGCCATAGCTTTCCTCGTCTGCGTCCTCGTCCCCGCGTTCGCGCTTTTTCTGTTCGACTTCCTTGCGCTCCTTTTCGGCGGCATCCATCAGCGATTCCACCGTTCCGGCCGCTTCTTCCAGCGCGGTTTGCAGTTCCTTCTGCTCTTCCTCCATCCGGTTCGCCAGCCCTTCGGCCTCGGCTTCCTGATTACGAGCTTCTTCCAGCTTAACACGCAGCGCATCCAATTCGGCCTGCTTGTTATCCGCGCTTTCCTGCATCTGCTGGATCTCTTCCCGCAGCCGCTTGAGCGCTTCTTCATCCTGCGCGATGCGGCTTTCCAGATGGGTCACTTCGGCGCGGTAGGATTCCAGCTTGCGTTTGGCTTGCGCTTCCTCGCTTTCATGGTCCTGTACCGACCGGCTGGCACGTTCCCAAACTACCGCCGCTTTCCGCAGCTTTTCCTCCAATTTGAGGACCTCGGTGATGGGTTCCAGCTTGTCTACACACAGCAGCCCCGCCACCGATACATCGTCGCCCGTGCCGCGTTTACTCAGATTGGGCAGGTATTCGGCCACCGCCTTTTCCAGCCCCGGTCGGCCGTCGTTTAAATAGATGGACGCCAGCGTCTGGCAAAAGCCATAGGTGCCGTCCATATCCGAATACGCGGCATCGACCCCGTCGGTGCATACGAACACAGCAGCGGGCATACGCTCGCTGAAACTATACCGAAATTCATCAATGGCATTGGGGTCACAAATGGATGTCGTGATATTGTTCTCACAGCGCACATCCCAGGGAATGGGCTGTTCGCAGGTGCCATCGGTCCGCACGGCGACACACCGTCCATCGCCCTGCTGGATGCCCAGCCAATAGCGCTCGGTCACCAAGACAGCGACCAGCGTGGTGCCATAGGCCCGCTCGACCGCTTTGCCGGCCATATATTCTTCCCGGCAGCGCAGGCTGACACTTTCCATCTGCGTTTCGGAAAACGGATCGTCGAACATATCGGCTTCGATCGATTCATTCCAATGCTTGAGGATGCCGGCAAACAGTTCGCGCAGCAGTTTTTTTCGCTCGCCCGGGTCGCGCAGCTGCACGGCAGCGGTTTTGGAGGCAAATTCCATTAAGCCCGCCATGGTCGCCTGGACGATGAATTTCGAGCCTCGGTCGCTGCGGAAATAATCGCCGCCGCCGTGGCCGTCGGCCACGACAATGACCGAACAATCGGGTGCCGCATCGCTTGCCAAAGCCGCATCCTGGCACACCGAACCCATTTTTATATGTCGATATCCTCGTTCTATCCGTGAAAAGGCCCGATACTGGTGCATAAATTAAGAACCCTCCCTTTTGCACAGCCGGGCGACTTGAGATGCCGCCTTCTTGCTCTCTTTATTATACTTCCAATCCCACCCAGGGGCAAGTCAGGAACCCAAAAAGCCTTGGACGCTTTCATCCAAGGCTTTGCTCCTTACCCCAAGCGGTTGATGGGTGTGTCGGCCACGGTCGCTGCCTGCGTGCGGACGTCGTTAACCCGTAAGTCTCGCAAAATCAGCGTCAATGCCGCGTTGGTGGACTTGGTATGGTGCATCGCCAGCACGGTGGTCGCGGTGGTGCCGTCAAAGGAACGCAGCATCCAGGACGCCACCTGGCTGGCATTTTGTGTTTCGTCATCTGCCGTGACGGTCGCATCCCACAGGCGATACCCGTTTTCCAGCAGCGTGCCGCGTTGCTCCTCGGTCAGCTGGCCGCTCCCCTCCTGAACCGAAACCAGGCGGGTCACGGTGCCGGTCAGGGCAAACAGGCGGTCGTTGGCGTTTTGCAGCTGTCCGATATCGGCCGCATTCACCCACAGCCCAATGGTATGGCCCTGCGCCAGAATGCGGCGGATAAATTCGGCATCCCATTCTTCGGTCACCGGCAGGAAAAAGGTCGCCGTGCGGCCATATTGCTGCAAGGTATCCAGCAGGTCGGCCGAATATTCGTTGGGCGTACCATAGAACGTCAGATAGATCAGATTGGGCCGGATGGTCGCAGGCTCAATCGGTTCTTCGGGCGGCACCGGTTCGGGCCGGTTATCCTCTTCCGGTTCTTCGGGTTCGACCGGCGGCTTGGGCTTGGGAACGCTTTCTTCCTTATATTCGTCGACAATGTCCCCGGCCTGGCCGGAGGACTGCGAAAGGAAATCATTGTCGGACAACATGGCATTTTCATCGCAGATGCGAAGGATTTGATTTTCCCCCGAGATCAGCGAATACGACAGGCCGAATTGGCCGCATACCAGCTTGACCGGCACATAGATGGTGCCATTGATCGAATACGCCGGCTGGGAATAGCCATTCATATTCTGGTCGTACACATAGCCTTGCGATACCGAAAAGGTCAGGGTCCTGCTTTCGCCTTGGAGCACCAGCACATCCCCACTCTCCTGCACCGAGGATGCGATCTGGAACGAACCAAACACGGTATATGGCGCATACCATTCGCCGCTTTTCTTGGTCGGCATGGTGGACGTCGACAGCGGCAGGAATTCATCGTTGACCGCCGTTAATACGATCGTACTCGCTGACGCATGCAGTGGAAGCAGCAAAAAGCAAAACGTGACCAACAGCAGCACGGCTGTAAACCGAATCCGTTTCATTGGATACTGCCTCCTTTCTTTTACAAACCCTGAAAATAGTCCATTTTGATTATACCACAGCCCTTCGGCAAACGCAAAACCCATCCCGCCGCTTTCGGCGGAAAATCCGCCAAAGAAGGTTGTTTGGTCTTCCATTTCTTGTGGCAACTTGGAAAAAATTCAGGCGGGCGCATAATAATACTTGAAAATTGGCGCGTATGGGGATAAAATACAAATAGTTTCCGATTTATATATAAGAAAAGAGTGAATGAAGATGCTGAACATCAAGTACGAGCTGGCAACCACCAAAAAGCCCAAGCCGGACGAAAACAATCTCGGCTTTGGCATTTACTATACAGATCACATGTTCGTGATCGACCACACCGAGGGTATCGGTTGGCACGACGCGCGCATTGTGCCCTATGCCCCGCTGATGCTGGACCCGGCTGCTATGGTGCTGCACTATGCCATGGAGTCGTTTGAGGGTATGAAGGCCTATCGCCTGCCCGATGGTTCCATCCAGCTGTTCCGTCCCGAAAAGAACGCAGAGCGCATGATCAACACCAACAAGCGTATGTGCCTGCCTAGCCTGCCGGTCGAAGATTTCGTACAAGCTGTCAAGGCTCTGGTCGAAACCGAAAAGGATTGGGTACCGCATCAGGATGGTACCAGCCTGTACATCCGTCCGTTTATCATCGCCACCGAACCCCATCTCGGCGTGCGCACCTCCAAGACCCATCAGTTCCTCATCATCTGTTCTCCGGTTGGCGCGTATTATTCCACCGGCATCAATCCGGTCAAGATCTTCGTCGAAGATGAGTACACCCGCGCTTGCCCGGGCGGCACTGGCTTTACCAAGTGCGGCGGCAACTATGCAGCTTCGCTGGTTTCTCAGGTCAAGGCGCACGACCTCGGCTATGAACAGACCCTGTGGCTCGATGGCGTAGAGCATAAGTACGTCGAAGAAGTCGGTTCGATGAACTGCTTCTTTAAGATCGATGATGTTATTTATACGGCGCCCTGCGTTGGCACGGTTCTGCCGGGTGTCACCCGTATGAGCTGCATCGAGCTGCTCAAGAAGTGGGGCTACACGGTTTCGGAAGACCGTCTGCCCATCGCCAAGGTCATGGAAGCTGCCAAGGCTGGCAAGCTGGAAGAAGTCTTCGGCACTGGTACTGCGGCGGTCATCTCCCCGGTTGGCGAACTGCGCTATGAAGATCAGGTCGCTTTCATCAACAATGGCGAGATCGGCCCGGTAACGCACAAGCTGTACGAAACCCTGACTGGTATCCAGTGGGGCAAGATGCCCGACGACATGGGCTGGACCGTAAAGGTTTGCTAAACCACACAGCGGCGAGCGATGCTCGCCGCTTTTGTCTTGCAAACAAAAAAACAGGCAGTCGAATGACTGCCTGTTTTTTTGAATCATTGATTTATTCTTCGATATCCAGATATTCGCTGAGGTCCTTCAGCAGAGCGCTTGCATCGATGTCGTCTTCTACAACCAGCTGCAGCGGCTCGTTCAGGGACAGCAGGAACATACCCAGCAGGCTTTTTGCATCAACCATGCCGCTCTTGCCATGAATCCAGATATCAAAGCCATAACGGGTGACGATCTGGTTGATCTTCTGGATGTCTTCCGTATTCTTTACCTTGATTGCTCGAGTCATTTCAAATACAACCTCCTAAAAAAATCTATCGTTCTTTCTTTGAAATCATTATAACATAGCTTCGGGAAAAGGGAAGCCCCCTTTTCTCACATTTTTCTTTTTCAGCATTTTTTCTGCTGTGCCCGGCCACGCTCCGGTCTTTTCGTATCTTTTGCCCAAATCCATCCTCGGTTTCTTGCGCTTTGCCGCGTTTTTTCCGCGCCTTTTGTATTTTTTGTGGGATTTCCAAGCATTTTCTTTTTTGCCGTTTGCGGAGGGCAAAAAAGATTTTCCAAATGCCCTACACAAAATGCTTGACCATTCTGCTTTTAACTGCTAAAATGAAAAATTGTAAAGGGTATTTGGTACCGATTTACACGACATAACTTGGATAAAAGGTGGTATTATGATGAAAACCAAGAAGCTGGTTGCCGCAGCGCTGGCCGGTGTAATGACCCTTTCCCTGGCGGCATGTGGCAATAACTCCAACTCGTCCGGCGACGGCTCGGCCTCCGGGGACGCTTACACCATCGGCATTTGCCAGTTGGCACCGCATCCGGCGCTCGATGCAGCGACCCAGGGCTTCCAGGATAAGCTGACCGAGCTGATGGAAGCCGACGGCCTGGAGGTTTCCTTCCAGAACGAAAACGCCAACGGCGACCAGCCGACCTGCAACACCATCATGAATAAATTTGTTTCGGGCAATGTGGACCTCATCCTGGCCAATGCGACCGCGCCGCTGCAGGCTGCTGCATCGGCAACGAGCGACATCCCGATCCTCGGCACCTCGATCTCGAGCTACGGCGCTGCGCTGGACGATGACTCCATGAACGAAGTGACCGGCCGCAATATTTCGGGTACGTCCGACCTGGCGCCGCTCGACCAGCAGGCTGCCATGCTCAATGAGTGGTTCCCGGATGCCAAGAACGTTGGCTTGCTGTACTGCTCGAGCGAAGCGAACTCCAAGTACCAGATCGAAGTCATTCAGCCCGAACTGGAAAAGTTGGGCTATACCTGCACCGAATACACCTTCTCGGATTCCAACGACCTGTCGACGGTAGTCACCAAGGCCGCGCAGAAAAGCGATGTCATCTATGTGCCGACCGATAACGTCGTAGCCGACAACACCGGCATCATCGCCAATGCAGTCATCCCGGCCAAGGTTCCGGTCATCGCAGGCGAACAGGGTATCTGCGCGGGCTGCGGCGTGGCGACCCTGTCGATCGATTACTATGAACTGGGCGAAACCACCGCACAGATGGCTTATGACATTCTGGTTGGCGGCGAAGATGTCGCATCGATGAACATTCAGTTTGCACCTTCGCAGACCAAAATGTACAATCCGGACATTTGCGATCAGCTTGGTCTGACCGCTCCGGAAGGCTATACAGCCATTGAAGCAGCAGAATAAAGAATGGCATGATAAACGGCGGAAAGGGCGCGCCTTTTCCGCTGTTTTGCTATCTTGGGACGTTTAAGTAAATAAAAGGGGGAACGCATTTCTATGCAACTGAGCAACCTGCTCAATGCCCTGCCTGGCGCTGTCAGCCAGGGACTGATCTGGGGTATTATGGCAATTGGCGTATTCATTACATTTAAAGTGCTTGACATTGCCGACCTGACGGTGGACGGTTCGATCGCCACCGGCGGCGCAGCCTGCATCATGCTGCTGCGTGCCGATTTGCCGGTCTGGGTCGCGCTGCTGGGTGCTTTGGCGGCTGGTCTGGCTGCCGGACTCATCACCGGTCTGTTACATACCTTAATGGGTATCCCGGCGCTGCTGGCCGGTATTCTCACCCAGTTTTCACTCTGGTCGATCAACCTGCAAATTTTGGAGGGTTCCAACCAGTCGATCAGCGTAGATAAGTACCCGCTGCTCGTATCCAGCCGTTATATCAACCAGGCGATTTTGATTGTCGCCATTTTCGTCGTGGTCATCATTGCGATCCTGTATTGGTTCTTCGGTACCGCGCTGGGCTGCGGCATCCGTGCCACGGGCGCCAACCCGCACATGAGCCGCGCACAGGGCATCAACATCAACCTGACCAAGGTGCTGGGTCTGATGCTGTCCAACGGTCTGGTCGCACTGTCCGGCGGTCTTTTGAGCCAGTATCAGGGCTTTGCCGATATTAAGATGGGCATTGGCTCGATCGTCATCGGTCTGGCGGCTGTCATCATCGGCGAAGTCGTCTTTAGCCGCATCTTCCGCAACTTTGCGCTGCGCCTGCTGTCGGTCGTGCTCGGTGCGATCATTTACTACGTTGTCTTGCAGATCATCTTCTGGTTCGGTATCGATTCCGACTATCTCAAGCTTTTGACGGCTGTGATCGTCGCCATCTTCCTGGCCATCCCCTACTGGAAAGACAAATACTTCAACAAGCCGTCCAAGAAGGGAGGCGCCAAGAATGCTTGAACTGAAAGGACTGTATAAGACCTTCAATGCCGGCACGGTCAATGAGAAAGTCGCCATCAACGGTCTGGATCTTTCGCTGCAAAACGGCGATTTCGTGACCGTCATCGGCGGCAACGGCGCCGGCAAGTCGACCATGCTCAACCTGATCGCCGGGGTGTTCCCGGTGGATGAGGGCATCATCCGCCTGGGTGGGTATAACCTGACCAATCTGCCCGAACACAAGCGCGCCCGCTTCCTGGGCCGCGTGTTCCAGGACCCGATGATGGGCACGGCTGCCACCATGGGTATCGAAGAAAATCTGGCGCTCGCCTATCGCCGCGGCAAACGGCGTGGCCTGGGTTCGGGCATCACGAACGAAGAGCGCAAGCTGTACCGCGAAAAGCTGGCGACCCTGGGACTGGGGCTGGAAGACCGTATGACCAGCAAGGTCGGTCTGCTGTCCGGCGGCCAGCGGCAGGCATTGACCCTGCTGATGGCGACCCTGCAAAAGCCCGATTTGCTGCTGCTCGACGAACATACTGCCGCACTCGACCCCAAAACGGCCGACAAGGTTTTGCAGCTGACCGAGGAGATCGTCGCCCGCGACAACCTCACTACCCTGATGGTCACGCACAACATGAAGCATGCCATCCAGTACGGCAACCGTCTGATCATGATGCAGGCTGGCCGGGTGGTCGTGGATATCCAGGGCGAAGAAAAGAAAAATCTCAAGGTGCGCGATTTGCTTGAAAAATTCAACATTGAGAACGACCGCATGCTCTTAAGTGAATAAAACCGTACAATTCCTGCCCTTTTGGGGGCAGGAATTGTTTTTTGTAGGGCTGTAAAGTTTTCTTATCGTTTTGCCGTGCAGGACATTGTCAAATGCGGTTCTTGGTGATATAATTAGTAAAATATCGATAATTGACGAATGCAGGGAGGCATATATGAAGCTTCTAGAAGATGCTATTTTAACGCGCGGACGTGTCAAGGATGGGGATGTATTAAAGGTTGACGCGTTTTTGAACCACCAGATGGACGTTCCGCTCATCAACGAGATCGGCAAGGAGTTCTACCGGTTGTATCAGGGCCAGGGTGTCAACAAGATTTTGACCATTGAGGCCTCCGGCATCGGCATCGCCTGCATTACCGCACAACATTTCGGCGTACCGGTGGTCTTTGCAAAAAAGACCCAGTCGCGCAACATCGACGGCCCGGTCTATACCAGCAAAGTCACCTCGTTCACCCACCAGCGGGAATATGATGTGATCGTGTCCCAGAGTTTCCTGGGGCCGGAAGACCGTGTACTTCTCATCGACGACTTTCTGGCCAAGGGCAGCGCCCTGCTCGGCCTGATCGAACTGGTGCGGCAATCGGGCGCGACCATCGTAGGCGCAGGCATCTGCATCGAAAAGGGATTCGATGTGGGCGGCAAGCTGGTGCGCGACAGCGGCGTGCATGTGGAATCGCTTGCCATCATCCGTGAGCTGCACGACGGCAAGGTCATTTTTGCAGACTGATTTTCCCGGCGGTATGGGGTTTCCATGCCGCCCAGTTTCTTTTTTTGCCGTTTCCCCTTGCTAAGAATGGGTAGAATCGATATAATAGATGAGGAAAAACAGAATTCTTTACGATAGAGAGGCGTTTGTATTTCATGGAATTTGTAAGTACACCCAAGCAGTATGTCGACGCAGTCGAGGACTGCGCGGCGCATATCGGCCAGTCGGTCACCTTCCGCGGCACGGTGCATCGTGTGCGCGATATGTCGGATTTTGCATTTGTTGTCATCCGCGTCAACCGCGGCCTGATCCAGTGCATGTTTGCCGGGGAGATCGGCGGCATGACCAAGGCCGACATCAAGGACGCTATGGTCGTCGAGGTTTCGGGCGATGTGCGTGAGGAGCCCCGCGCCGAACACGGCTTCGAAGTGGTCCTGACCGATGTTAAGATTCTGGCAAAGCCGGCCGAACAGCTTCCCATCCCGCTCGGCAAGAAGTATATGGGTCTGTCGCTCGACGTTGACCTGCCGCTGCGCCCGATCACCCTGCGTCATCCGCGCAAGCGTGCGGTGTTCCGCATCCAGGCTGCCATCGCTGAGGGCTTTTCCGATTATATGCTCAGCCAGGGCTTTACCCGCATCCACACCCCGAAGATCGTTTCCGCGGGTGCAGAAGGCGGCGCGAACATCTTCAAGCTTGATTACTTCGGCCAGCAGGCCTATCTGGCCCAGTCACCGCAGTTCTATAAGCAGTATACCGCGGGTGTATTCGGCCGCGTGTTTGAGGTCGGCAACGTTTACCGTGCCGAGCGTCACAACACCTCCCGTCACTTGAATGAATACATCGGTCTGGACTTCGAAATGGCATACATCGATTCGATGTACGATGTCATGGCCATGGAAACCGGCATGCTCAAGCATCTGATGGACTATCTGCCCAAGCATGTGAAGCCCGAACTCGACCTGCTCGGCGTCAAGCTGCCGGTGATCGATACCATCCCGACCGTGACCTTCCACGAAGCCAAGGAGATCATGCAGGAGAAGTATGGTCACAAGTCCAAGAACCGCTATGACCTCAACCCGGACGAAGAAGTCCTCATGTGCCGCTGGGCGCAGGAGGAGCACGGCTCGGACTTCTGCTTTGTCACCCACTTCCCGTCGGCCAAGCGTCCGTTCTATGCGATGGATGACAAAGAGAATCCCAAGCTGGCGTTGTCGTTCGACCTGCTGTTCCGCGGTCTGGAAATCACGACCGGCGGCCAGCGTATCCACGACTACGACGAGCAGATTCAGAAGCTGCGCGACCGTGGCATGGATGAAACGCTGTTTGAATCCTTCACCATGCTGCACAAGTACGGCATGCCCCCGCACGGCGGCATCGGCATCGGTCTGGAGCGCCTGACCATGCAGCTGCTCGGCCAGCAGAACGTGCGCGATGCGTCCATGTTCCCGCGTGACATGACCCGTCTGGTTCCGTAATCATCCCGCCCCGGAGAAGCTTTCTTCCCTGGGGCGTTGTCCTGTCTTTTGGAGGTTTTTCATGACCTATCTGTTTGCGCCCCTGGAGGGCCTGACCGGTTATATCTACCGCAACACCCATGCGGCCTATTTTTCTCCGGCCGACGAATATTTTACCCCCTTTCTCTCCCCTAACCAAAACCGGCGCTTTACCTCCCGCGAGAAAAACGATGTCCTGCCCGAACACAATAAGGGTTTGCACGTAGTGCCTCAGCTGCTGACCAACCAGGCCGAGCATTTCCTGTGGGCCGCTGGGGAGCTGGCCACCATGGGCTATGACGAAGTCAATCTCAACCTGGGCTGTCCGTCGGGCACCGTGGTCGCCAAAAAGAAGGGGTCGGGCTTTTTGACCGAACTTGAAGCGCTTGACCGCTTTTTGGACGAAGTCTGTGCAAAGGTGCCGTGTGCGGTATCGGTCAAGACCCGTCTGGGGCGGTATTCCCCCGATGAATTTCCGGCGCTGCTTTCCATTTTCAACCGCTATCCGCTCAAGCGGCTGATCATCCATCCGCGGGTGCAGACCGATTTTTACCGGAACCATGCCAATTTGGACGCCTTTGCCGCAGCGCTGGCGGACAGCCGGCATCCGGTCTGCTTCAATGGCGACCTGTTCACCCCGGCCGATGTGGATGCGTTTCGTGCCCGCTTTCCGCAGGTGCAAAGCGTGATGCTGGGCCGCGGCCTGCTGGCCAATCCCGGCCTGTTGGGTGAACTGCGCGGCGGCGCGCGCATGGACAAAGCCACCCTACGCTCCTTCCACGACGAACTACTTGGCCGGTATCAGCAGGTGCTTTCGGTCGAGCGGCCGGTGCTGCACAAAATGAAGGAACTTTGGTTTTATATGCACGCTCTGTTTGCCGGGTGCGACGCCTATCTCAAGCCGCTGCGCAAGGCCGCGCATCTGCGTGACTATGAGACCGTGGTGGCACAGATCTTTGCAAACTGCGCGCTCGACCCGGCCGCCGGGTATCGGGCATGACCGTTTGCCGAACTTTTGATATTCTGCAAATCTTTAAATCCGATAAAATCTTAAACAGCCCTGTCAGGTTTTTGCTCCCCTCTGCGTCTAATAGTCAGAAAGGAGGGGACACCATGGGGCATTCATCCAGTCTGGATTTTGACCAGCTGATGCGCGAATATGGCAACGAATTGCTCCGGCTTTGCGCCCTGTATCTCAAGGACTGCGCTTTGGCCGAAGATGCCGTGCAGGATACCTTTCTCAAAGCCTGGAAATCGGGATTTCGGGGCGAGTCCTCGGAGAAAACCTGGCTAACACGCATTGCCATCAATACCTGCAAAAGCTATCTACGTTCGCCGTGGCTCAAACGGCGCGCCGATTCGGCTTTGCTGGAAAACCTGACGGTCGATCCCACCGGTCAAATGGATGATACCCTGCCGCGTGCTATCCTTTCCTTGCCAAACAAATCCCGGGAAATCATCCTGCTATACTACTATCAAGGCTTTAAACTTCGTGAAATCTCGGAAATTCTTCATATTTCCGAGGATGCAGCGGCCGCCCGGCTTTCCCGTGCCCGCGCACAGTTAAAGCCTTTGCTAAAGGAGTGGTACTATGATGAATAACCGGATGCGAAAGGAGCTCGACCATATGATGCAGAATATCACCTTCACCCCTGCCATGATGCATCGGGTGCACCTGCGTACTCATCGCCGCAGCTTGACCTATCCGGTCAAACGTGCCATTGCCATTGCGATTGCAGCCATTTTGCTTTCCACCGGTGCGCTGGCCGCCGGTATGACGCTGCTCGAACATCTCCGCAGTCAGATGGGGCCGTTTGGCAGCCAAGTTGTGCCGGTGGTCACCAATGGCCAGGCTGAAGCCCAGGGCTTTCGTGTCCAGGCGCTGGCTTCCATGTCAGACAGCTACAACACCACGGTGTTTTTCTCTGTGGAAGATACGGTGGGCGGACGGCTGGATGCCTATACCCATCTGCGTCTGGATACCGAACCGCTCAACGACAACTGGGTTGCCTATACTTTTGGCTGCCGACAGCTTTCCTTTGATGCCAAAACCCAAACCGCACTTTTTGAGCTTTCCATCGATACCGGAATGGCTGCGACAGCTGATGCCCCGGTACAGCCGGAGGACGTGATACAATTTACCATTGACGAAATCATACCTGGCGCAGACCAACCTGGCGAAGATGGATTGCCGCTGTCCTTGGATCAATTCACTTCTTATGCTGGTCCCTGGACCATTTCGACGACCATTGAACGTGCCGCGGAACGCACGCTCAGCCAGCCGGTCAATATCTGGGTGGCCCATGTAACCGATGCCCGTCTATCCCCGCTTGGCTTGTATGTTGCCGGTTCTATGGAAACACCGTCCTCGCTCAGCAATTTGGTCATTACCATGAAAGATGGGGCGGTCTATTCCTATCCCGGTCTGACGCGTGGCGGCGGCGGCCCGGATCAGCCGGACGGCTCCCGTCCGTTCCAGACCTATTGGAGTTTCTGTGACCCGGTCAGCAAAGAGGGTACTGCCTTGACCGGCCCGCTCGACATCGATCAGGTCGCCAAGGTCACGGTCAGCGGCATCGAACTTCCCTTTGCTCCATAAGCGGCTTTCCGAACAGTGAAAAAGCGCGGTTTGACATTTTCTCAAACCGCGCTTTTCCCTGGTTAGCCCATCATGCTGCTGCTGATGTCATGGGCTGCCTTTTTGGCTGCATGGGTCACGTTTTTGGCCGAGTTTTTGACCGCCCGGCGTGTACCTGGATTGGACATTGCTCCGGCTGCCATTGCAGAAACGATTGCCCCCGCCGCCATGCCGGCCGCAATACCCGTTACAACTGGACTGACTCTCATCTTCGTCAGCCTCCTTTCCCTTTTCTCGATGGTTCCGTGTTCCGGTCTTATTGTGTCCGGGCGCACAAAAAACTTTCATAGCGGCCGCTAATAAATTTTGTATGAAGCTGAAAATTTTTCAGTCATACAATCCGTGAAAATTTTCACGCTGAAAGGAGCATATTTTGTCGGTTTCGTCGGTGGCAGGCGCGCACGCTTTACGGTATAATATTTTCAAAGCAAACATGTGAAAACATGTCCTCTTCCTTTAAGCATGACCCGTGAGTCTGCAAGGTCGAAAGCGAATGAAATTTTATCACACCTATCATACTATCTGTATGGGTGTACTGTATGCTTCCCGACCTGACCCGGGAAGCTTTTTTTGTACTTTTTGGAAAGGAGCGGGGCGATTGCAACGAAAAAAAGCTGAAATCATGGATGAAGGCGCCATGCGCCGGGCGCTGACCCGTATCGCCTACCAGATCATCGAACGCAACCACGGCGCCAAAGATGTCCTGCTGGCCGGAGTACGCACCCGCGGCCTGCCGCTGGCCGACCGCATCGCGGACAAGATCGGCGAGGTGGAAGGGTTTCGCCCGCCGGTGATCGCGCTGGATATTTCCTCTCTGCGCGACGATGTGCCGCGGGACAGCCGCGCGCCCATCTCCTTCCCTGACCTGCCGGGTCTGGAAAACAGTACGGTCATCTTGGTCGATGATGTGCTGTACACCGGGCGCACCGTGCGCGCTGCCATGGATGCCATCTCCCAAATGGGACGGGCTGGCCGCATCCAACTGGCTGTTATGATTGACCGCGGCCACCGGGAACTGCCCATCCGGCCGGATTATGTCGGAAAAAATTTGCCAACTGCGCAGTCCGAACGGGTGCAGGTCTGTCTGCATGAAATCGATGACGTGGATGCCGTCCGTATATTAGAAGAAAAGCCGTAACCATTCGGCCAGCCCTGCTGGCCGCCGGAATAGAAGGAGCGAATGCTATGTCGATTCAAAAGCTGGTAGAAAACATCAAGGCAAAGGGCAACCCCACGGTCGCTGGCCTGGATGCCCGCCTGGAATACATCCCTGACTGTCTGACCGAAGACCTCCGCAAGGAATATGGCAACACCCTGGAGGGTGCCGCCAATGCGATGCTCCGGTTTAATTTTGGCCTGATCGATGCGCTTTATGACATCGTGCCTGCTATCAAGCCGCAGGCAGCGTATTATGAGCTGCTCGGCCCGACCGGCACCCGTGTGCTGCGCGCGACCATTCGCTATGCGCAGGAAAAAGGCATGTATGTCATTGCCGACATCAAGCGCAACGACATCGGCGCGACTGCCTCGGCGTATGCCGAAGCCTATCTGGGCCGCACGATGGTCTGGGGCGAAGAACTGCCGGTGTTTGACTGCGATGCGGCAACCGTGAACGCATACCTGGGTACCGACGGCATCGAGCCCTTCCTCAAGGAATGCCGCGCCCATGAAAAGGGTATCTATGTGCTCGTTAAGACCTCGAACCCGTCCTCGGGCGAGTTCCAGAACCGCGATATGGAAGGCAAGCCGCTCTTTGTCCGGGTTGCTGAAAAAATCCAGGCCTGGGGCGAAGGACTGGATACCCCGTGCGGTTACAACCAGGTCGGCGCCGTTGTAGGTGCGACCTATCCCGAAGAACAGAAGATCGTCCGCCAGCTGATTCCGAAGTCCTACTTCCTTGTGCCGGGTTACGGTGCGCAGGGCGCAACCGCCAAGGACATTGCCAATGCGTTCAACGACGACGGCCTGGGTGCGATCGTCAATTCCTCGCGCGGCATCATGTGCGCCTGGAAAAAGACCGGGAACGACGGCCGCGATTATCAGGAAGCGGCCCGCGCAGAAGCCATCCGCATGCGCGATGATATCGTCAGCGCGATCAAGTAAACATAAAGGAGCCCGATTATGAAAAAAGCATTTTTACTCCTCGCCGACGGCACGCTCTTTGAGGGCACGGCCTGCGGCTACGAAGGCCAATCCACCGGCGAGGTCGTTTTCAACACCGGTATGGCCGGTTATCAGGAAGTGCTGACCGACCCGTCCTACTACGGCCAGATCGTCACCATGACCTATCCCCTGGTGGGCAACTATGGCATCAACTTTGAAGATTACGAATCGCACAAGAGCTGGGTTTCCGGCTTCATTATGCGTGAGATTTGCGAATATCCGTCCAACTGGCGCTGCCGCCATACGCTTGACCACTATCTCAAGAGCCAGAAGGTGGTCGGCCTTGCGGGCATCGACACCCGCCGCCTGACCCGCATCCTGCGCAATTCGGGCGTTATGAACGGCATCATCTACACCGAGGGCCATGAACCGGATGCCGCTGCGATTGCGGCCATGAAGGCCTATGTGGTCCGTGACGCGGTCAAGACGGTCACCAGCGCGCAGGAATCCATCTGCAAGGCCGATGGCGAAACCAAGTACCACATCGCCCTGCTGGACTTTGGTGTAAAGTACAACATCGAACGCGAACTGCAGTCGCGCGGCTGTGAAGTGACCGTTCTGCCGGGCGATACCGCGCCCGAAGCCATTCTGTCGGGCGGTTATGACGGCATCATGCTGACCAACGGCCCCGGCGACCCGGCTGAAAACGTACAGATCGTCGAAAACCTCAAGGTACTGCTGGAAAGCAACATTCCGATGTTTGGTATCTGCCTGGGCCATCAGCTCATGGCGCTGGCCATTGGCGCCAAGACGCACAAAATGCGCTTTGGTCACCGCGGCGTCAACCATCCGGTCAAGGACCTGGACACCGACCGCACCTACATCACCAGCCAGAACCATGGTTATGCAGTCGTTGGCGAAAGCGTAGACCCGTCCATTGCACGGGTGCGCTATGTCAACCTCAACGACGGTTCGGTCGAAGGCATTGAACACATCGGCCGTCCGGTATTCACCGTGCAGTTCCACCCCGAAGTCTGCCCGGGCCCCATGGATACCTCGTTCCTGTTTGACCGCTTTTTAAGCAACATTGACCAAGCGAAGGGAGACGCAGCCAAATGCCTTTGAGAAGTGATATTAAGAAAGTAATGGTACTGGGTTCCGGCCCCATTGTCATCGGTCAGGCGGCCGAATTTGACTACGCAGGCACCCAGGCTTGCCGCGCCCTGCGCGAAGAAGGATTGGAAGTCGTGCTGGTCAACTCCAACCCGGCGACCATCATGACCGACAAGGCCATGGCCGACAAGGTCTACATTGAGCCCATGACCGTGGCTGCTGTCAAAGAGATCATCAAAAAAGAACGTCCGGACTCCCTACTGCCCAACCTGGGTGGTCAGACCGGTCTGAACCTGGCCATGGAACTGTGCGAGGAAGGCTTCCTCGACGAGATGGGCGTCAAGCTCCTGGGTGCAAACCCGACCACCATCGCCAAGGCCGAAGACCGCCAGATGTTTAAGGATACCATGGAAAAGATCGGCGAGCCGATCATCGCGTCCAAGGTCGTGCACACGGTCGAAGATGCCGTGGCGTTCACCGAGGAAATCGGTCTGCCGGTCATCATCCGTCCGGCGTACACGCTCGGCGGCACCGGCGGCGGCATTGCCTACACCTGGGACGAGCTGCGCGAAATCGCGGCGTCCGGCATCATGCACTCCCGTGTGGATGAAATCCTGGTGGAAAAGTGCATCACCGGCTGGAAGGAAATCGAATACGAAGTCATGCGCGACGCCAAGGGCAACGCCATTACCATCTGTAACATGGAAAACGTCGATCCGGTCGGCGTACACACCGGCGACTCGGTCGTTGTTGCGCCCAGCCAGACGCTGTGCGACAAGGAATATCAGATGCTGCGCACCTCGGCGCTCAAGATCATCACCGAACTGGGCATCGAAGGCGGCTGCAACGTGCAGTTCGCCCTGCATCCGACCTCGTTTGAATATGCGGTCATCGAAGTAAACCCGCGTGTATCGCGTTCGTCCGCCCTGGCATCCAAGGCAACCGGTTATCCGATCGCCAAGGTGACCGCTAAGATCGCGGTCGGTTATGGTCTGGACGAGATCACCAACGCAGTCACCGGCAAGACCAAGGCCTGCTTTGAGCCGACCATTGACTATATTGTGGCCAAGTTCCCGCGCTGGCCGTTCGATAAGTTCGTCTATGCGGACAACACCCTGGGCACCCAGATGAAGGCCACTGGCGAAGTCATGGCCATTGCGCCCTCGTTTGAGCAGGCCATGATGAAGGCCGTCCGCGGCGCGGAAATCAAGCTGGATTCGCTCGTCATGCCGCGCCTTCAGAAATGGAGCGACGACGAAATCCGTGCCGGTGTACACCGCACCGACGACCAGCGTCTGTTCGTCATCTGCGAAGCCTTCCGCCGTGGTCTGATGACCATTGAGGAAGTATTCGACATCACCAAGATCGACACCTGGTTCCTGCATGGCTTCATGAACATTGTAAACATGGAGAAGGAACTGGCTTCCTGCACCGAACTAACGGCTGACCTCTACCTGCGCGCCAAGAAGATGGGCTTCCTGGACAAGACCATCGAGCAGATGAGCGGCAAGCAGATCGGCGACTTCAAGCGTCTGCCGGTTTATAAGACGGTTGACACCTGTGCGGCCGAATTTGACGCCGAAACCCCCTACTACTACTCGACCTTTGACGACGAAAACGAAGTCAAGCCGTCGGATGGCCGCAAGAAGGTCCTGGTTCTGGGTTCGGGCCCGATTCGTATCGGCCAGGGTATCGAGTTCGACTACTGCTCGGTACACTCGGTTTGGGCGCTCAAGGAACTGGGCTGTGAAACGGTTATCATCAACAACAACCCGGAAACCGTATCCACCGACTTTGACACGGCAGACCGTCTGTACTTTGAACCCCTCACCCCGGAAGATGTGACCGGTGTTGTCAACGCCGAAAAGCCGGATGCAGCCATCGTGCAGTTTGGTGGCCAGACGGCCATCAACTTGGCGCAGCACATCGAAAAGCTGGGCGTTCCGATTCTGGGCACCCCGGCATGGTCGATCGATGCAGCCGAGGACCGTGAGAAGTTTGACGTCATTCTGGAGAAGTGCGGCATCCCGCGCCCGAAGGGTGACACGGTCATGACCGAGGAAGAAGCCGTCGAAGTCGCCGACCGTCTGGGTTATCCGGTTCTGGTACGTCCCAGCTACGTTCTGGGCGGCCAGGGCATGGAAATCGCCTTCTCGGAAGAGGATATCCGCGAATATATGCAGGTCATCACCCGCAATAAGGTCGAAAACCCGGTACTGGTCGATAAGTATATGATGGGCCGCGAGATCGAAGTCGACGCCATCTGCGACGGCGACGACATCCTCATCCCGGGCATCATGGAGCACTTTGAACGTGCGGGTGTCCACTCGGGCGACTCGATCTCCATCTATCCGTCCATCAACATCGAGCAGAAGCACAAGGATACCATCATCCGCTACACCGAGGCGCTGGCCAAGAATCTGGCAGTCCTGGGTCTGGTCAATATCCAGTTTGTGCTGTACAATGACGAGGTTTATGTCATTGAGGTCAACCCGCGTTCGTCGCGTACCGTGCCGTATATCTCCAAGGTGACTGGCGTACCGATGGTGGATCTGGCGACCCGCTGCATGTTCGGCGAAAAGCTGAAGGACATGGGTTACGGTACCGGTCTGTATCCGGAAAGCGACCACTATGCGGTCAAGGTTCCGGTCTTCTCCTTCCAGAAGCTGCGTGACCTGGATACCCAGCTGGGGCCGGAAATGAAGTCCACCGGCGAAGTTCTGGGCGTATCGACCACCTTTAAGGAAGCGCTGTTCAAGGGTCTGATTGGTGCAGGCTATGAAATGCGCAAGAATAAGGGTGCAGTCGTGATTTCGGTTCGTCCGGCAGACAAACAGGAAGCAGTTTCCATCGGCAGCCGGTTTGAATCGCTGGGCTATGAGCTGTATGCGACCCGTGGTACGGCTAACACCTTGAACCGTCACATGGTTGCAACCAACGTGGTATACAATGCGTTTGAGCCCGACCAGCATCCAAACATTCTGGACCTCATCCAAAACGGTGAAGTGGATTATGTTATTTCCACCTCGGCCAAGGGCCGTCATCCGGAGCTGGCAAGCGTAAAGATTCGTCGTGCAGCCGTAGAGCATGCTATCCCCTGTCTGACGGCGATCGATACAGCAAACGCTCTGCTAAGCTGTCTGGAATCCAATATGAAGATCGAGAACTGTGAAATGATCGACATCAACTCCATCAAGTAATATGGGGTCTGGGGCCTGCGGCCCCAGCGCAGTCCAGCCGCGCAGGCTGGCCGCCCTTCCGAAGAAGGGCGGAACTCCCCTTCAAACGCCCGGCCAAAGCCGGGCGTTTGAACTTTTCTGTGCATGAAAAAAAGCGGTCCGCTTCGGCGGACCGCTTATCATTTACGGGATGGTTCAAAATCCGCGCTGCGGATTTTGAAAAGAATATTCCGCTGTCTGCGGACAGCGGCCAGCCTACGCGGCTGGAGCGCGCCGGGGCGCAACCCCGGACCCTGTTTAGGCTTTGTTCAGTTCCTGCATGAGTTTTTCGGCAGCCAGCAGGATTCCGGCCTTGCCCGACGAATAGGTCAGGCCGCCCTGCATATAGCACACATACGGTTCGCGCATGGGCGCGTCAGCCGACAGTTCGATCGATGCACCCTGCACAAAGGCGCCTGCCGCCATGATGACCGGGTCATCATAACCGGGCATCGCCCACGGCTCAGGCGTTACGAACGAATCGACCGGAGCCCCGGCCTGTACACCCTCACAGAACCGGCGCAGCGGTGCCGGTGCGCCAAAGGCAATGGTCTGGATAATGTCATACCGCGGGGTTTCGGGAGCCGGGTCCACGGTAAAGCCCAAGTCCTGCATGACCTGTGCACAGAAAATGGCGGTCTTGATGGCCTGCATGGTCACATGCGGCGCGAGGAACAAGCCCTGATAAAGCAGACGGTTCTGCCCCATCGTACAGCCGCACTCGCCGCCGATTCCAGGCGCAGTCAGGCGATACGCTGCATTTTCGACCAAATCGGCCCGGCCGACGATATAGCCGCCCGTCGGCGCCAAACCGCCGCCCGGATTCTTAATCAGCGAACCGGCGCACAAATCGGCGCCCACCTGAGTGGGTTCGATCGTTTCGGTGAACTCGCCATAGCAGTTATCAACCAGAATGGCAGCGTTCGGATTGACCTCCCGTACGACTGCACAAATCTCCCCGATCTGTGCGCACGAGAGCGTCTGCCGCACCGCATAGCCGCGCGACCGCTGGATGAATACCAGCTTGATTTTCGGGTCCGCGGCCGCCTGCCGAATGGCAGGCAGGTCGGGCAGACCGTCCTTCAAATCGACCTGCCGATAGCCGATGCCATAGCGCTTCATGCTGCCCGCGCAGTCGCCGGTAATGGTACCGAGCAGAGTGTCATAAGGCGCGCTGGTCACGCTCAAAATCACATCGCCTGCCTGCACGGCCGAGAACATCGCGCACGACAGCGCATGGGTGCCATTGACAAAGCCAATGCGCACCAGACCGGCTTCCGCGCCGAATAGGTGGGCATAAATCTTGTCCAGCGTGTCGCGGCCCTGATCGTCATAGCCATAACCGGTCGTACCGGCAAACATGGTGTCCGACACGCGATGGCGACGGAACGCACCCAGAATCTTTTCGGTGTTCCGGTCACAAATTTCTTCCAACCGAGCAAAATAGGGCGCAATTTTGCGCTCAGCCTCCCGGCCGAGCGCATATGTCTGCTCGGAAATACCTAAATAGTTTTCCATCTTTTTAACTTCCTATGATTGATTTTGGGATTCCTGATAAACCGGGGTCGTTTCCCCCGGCAGAACAAACAGTGAATCGGCCGGTTCTTCGGTGCTGACCTGGATGTCCACCGCACGGGTCATCTTGCCGTTCTCCGAAAAGGAAGCCGACCGCAGCAGACCGGTCCGGGCCGATACCTTATAGACGCCGATTTGATTGCCGTTTTGGGTATCAACCGTCAGCAGCAGTTCATCGCCTTCCTGCACCAAAGCGCCGCCGGTGATCTGCTCCTTCGGCAGGTCACACACGGTTTCATAGGTCGGCAGCATGGCGCTCTGGTCGGTCGTAAAGGCTCCTTGATTGCCCTGGGAGTAGGTGTCTGCTCCATTGCGCCAAGTGTAATAGGAGCCATTCCAAAGCAGTTCGGTGTACGCAATCGTACCTTCAGCGTCCAAATAGTCGGTGCGGTACGCGCCGTTTTTGACCGTCTGTCGGCAGGCCACGGTGCCCGAGGTTTCACCATAATATAACCGGCTGACGATGGTCGCCGTATAGCTTTCCGCGCGGGACAGGCTGGCGATCACACGCTGCACATTGCTGGCCGTGACCTGTACATCGCCTAAAATCTCCAAATTCTGTCCCAAAACCGCATCACTTTCCGGGGCTTTGGTGGTTTCGGAGGGCAGCACGACATCATCTTCGGTGCGGTATGCAGCGGTGGATAAAAACAGGCTGAGGAAAAGCGCGCCAACCAGCAGCAGCGCACCGATCGATGCAATCAGCGGTGGTTTTAACTTGGGCATCGCTTTTCCCCTCCTTTGGGATATTACGGTTCAAACCGCGCGGGGGCGTCATCCCGGCGGCCAAAATACTGCTCAATCGCCTGCACGATGCGCTGCGATGTTTTGCCGTCGCCATAGGGGTTGACGGCATGGGCCATCTGCGCATAGGCATCCGCGTTGTCAAACAGTTCGCAGGCCATGGCAAAGATGTTCTCCTCTTCGACGCCGGCCAGCTTGACCGTCCCGGCTTCGATGGCTTCCGGGCGTTCGGTTTCGCGGCGCAAAACGAGCACCGGCTTGCCCAAACCGGGCGCTTCCTCCTGCAAGCCACCCGAGTCGGTCATGACCAGATAGCAGCGCGCCATCAGGTTGTGCATCTCATCGACAGCCAGAGGCGCAATCAGATGAATCCGCTCGTTGCCGCCCAGGAATTTTTCGGCGGTCTCACGGACATACGGGCTCAAATGCACCGGATAGACAAAGTGGACATCCGGATACTTTTCCGACAGACGCGCAATCGCCCGGCAGATATTTTCCATCGGCTCGCCGTAATTTTCGCGGCGGTGCGCGGTGACCAGTGCCACGCGGTTGGAAGCAAAGTCCAGGCTTTGCAGCGCCGGGTCACGGAAAGCAAAATCATCGCGCACGGTCAGATGGATGGCGTCTACGACCGTATTGCCACAGACAAAAACGCCGTCGCGGATGCCCTCTGCCGCCAGATTGGACTCATTGCGCACCGTGGGCGCAAAGTGCAGTTCGGCGATCTGGCCGGTCAGCTTGCGGTTCATCTCCTCCGGGAAGGGGGAGTATTTGTCAAACGTGCGTAGGCCGGCTTCCACGTGACCAACCGGAATCTTGTGGTAAAAAGCGGCCAGTGCCCCGGCAAAGGTGGTCGATGTATCACCATGCACCAGGACGATGTCGGGCTTTGCTTCGTCCAGAACGGTGTCCAGGCCGCGCAGCGACTTTTCGGTGATGGTTGCCAGCGTCTGGCGCGGCTCCATAATATCCAGGTCATAGTCGGGCTTGATTTTGAAAATCTCGAGCACCTGGTCGAGCATCTGCCGATGCTGCGCGGTCACGCAGACAATGCTCTCGGTGTTTTCGCACTGTTCCAGCGCACGCACCAGCGGCGCCATTTTGATGGCTTCCGGCCGGGTGCCGAATACGGTCATGACTTTAATCTTTTCCATCTTGCTGCTCCTCTTGTTCGGATGTTTGCGCCTCTTCGCTGGGCTCATTTAAGATGCGTTCGATGCTTTCTTTGGATGCCTTGCGGCGGTTGACCAAAATCCACGCGCCGACGGCAATGGCCAAAATCGCCGCTAAGAGCAGCAGCATGGCCTTGGCTTCGCCGCTGGTGGTCAGCACGACAGCCGCCAGACCAAGCGTGCCGCTGATGGCATACAAAATCGCGACCGCCTGCTTGACGTTAAAGCCCATATCCACCAGACGATGGTGCACATGGCCGCGGTCAGGGCTCATCGGGCTGCGACCCTCGAGCACGCGCCGGGTGATGGCCGAAACCGTATCAAAAATCGGCAGACCCAAAATCAGCAGCGGCACGGCGAACGAAATGACCGCGTAAAATTTGAAAAATCCGCTGATGGACATGGTTGCAAGCATGTATCCCAGGAATGTAGACCCGGTATCGCCCATGAAAATCTCAGCCGGGTTGAAGTTATACGGGATAAAGCCCAGGCAAGCGCCGGTCAGGCAGGCCATGACAATCGCGACGCCGATCTCATAGTTGAGCAGAGCAACGGCCAGCATGGTCAGCGACGCGATCGACGACACGCCGACCGCCAGACCGTCCAGACCGTCGATCAGGTTGACGGCATTGGTGATGCCGACGATCCAAACGATGGTCACCGGGATGGCAAATACGCCGAGCGAAAAATACGGGTCATCCGAAAACGGGTTGAAGCTGGTAAAAAACTCGATCTTCATCCCGCCCACGCAGACCGGGATGGCGGCAGCGATGATCTGCACCAGGAACTTAAATTTGGCGCCCAATGCCAGCACATCGTCAAAAATACCGAGCACGACAATAATCATCGCGCCGAGCAGCACGCTGAGCATCTGCATATCAAACCGGTAAAACACCAGCATAGCGCCCAAAAAGCCGATGAAGATCGCCAGACCACCCAAACGCGGGATGGGCTGCTTGTGCATGCGGCGGCTGTCCTTAGGCACATCGATGGCGCCGATCTTATAGGCAAACCGCTTGACAAAAGGGGTCAATGCGTAGGAAAGCACGCCTGCCAGCACAAACGCGCCAATGATCATTCCGATCACTTGATATTCCGACATGATTCTTAAATCCTCTCCATCACGCGCTTTCCAACCGGAAAACGCGCTGTGTAAATTTCAAAACAAGCGCCTTACCGCTTGACAAAGCCAACCTTGCGATAGACCTTATCCAGCGTCTTGCGGGCCAGATAACCCGCCTTCTGCGCGCCTTCGCGATAGACCTGCTCGAGATAATCCTTGTTTTTCAGCAGATCTTCGGTCTTTTCGCGGATGGGCCGCAGCAGCTCAACGACTGCCTCGCCGACCGCCGGCTTGAAGTCGCCATAGCCCTTGCCTTGGAATTCCTCTTGCACCTGCTCGATGGTCTTGCCTGTCGCCAATGCATAAATCGAAATCAGGTTGGATACGCCCGGCTTGTCTTCGGAAACGATGATGCGGCTGTCCGAGTCGGTGACAGCACGCTTAAACTTGCGCATGATATCCTCCGGCTTATCCATCAGCAGAACAAAGCCATTGGCATTTTCGTCCGACTTGCTCATCTTGCGCGTGGGGTCGGCCAGGCTCATGATCTTGGCGCCCGTCTTGGGGATGTAGGGTTCCGGCATGACAAAGGTGTCCGAATAGACACCATTAAAACGCTGGGCAATGTTGCGTGCCAGTTCGATATGCTGGAGCTGGTCGACGCCCACCGGCACCATATCGGTCTGATACAGCAGGATGTCGGCCGCCATCAGCACCGGATAGTCGAACAGGCCTACATTGACATTATCCGCATGCTTGGCAGATTTATCCTTAAACTGGGTCATGCGGGAGGCTTCGCCAAACATCGTATAGCAGTTGAGCACCCAGCCCAGTTCGGCGTGCGCCGGTACATGGCTCTGGATGAACAAAACGCTCTTTTCCGGGTCCAGACCGCAGGCGATGTACTGCGCCAGTACTTCGAGGGTCTGCCGCCGCAAAGCAGCCGGGTCCTGCCGCACCGTGATGGCGTGCATATCGACCACACAGTAAATGCAGTTATATTCTTCCTGGAGCAGCGGAAAGTTCTTGATCGCGCCCAGATAGTTGCCCAAAGTCAGCTTACCCGACGGTTGCACGCCGGAAAAGATGGTTTTTTTCTGATTATCGCTCATGACACTCATACTTCCTTTGATCCTGAAACTAGCATGGCCGCAGCCGCCATTTCGATGCGTTTCCATACTTAGTCATTATCTTATCACAAATTTTGTATTCATGCAATGTTTTGACCGATTTTCCGATAAAATTGTTGTTTTTCACGCCTTCTCGCACAAAATACAGACGCTCCCCCGCCCGACTTCTTTCGCGCCGGTGCGCCCCTGCCAGTTGCCTGTGAACGGCACGCAGGCGGCAAACGATTGACAGTCCCCAGCCGAGCGGGTATGATAGAAAAAAGACCGAAAAGAGGGACCTCCATGAGCCGTTATCTTCTGGCGCTCGATCAGGGAACCACCAGTTCCCGCGCCATTTTATTTGACGAAAACCAGCATATTGCGGGCGTTGCCCAGCGGGAACTGACCCAAATCTTCCCCCACGAAGGCTGGGTGGAACAAAACCCGGTCGAGATTTATTCAAGCCAATATGCTGTTATGATGGAAGTGCTGGCAGCGGCCGGCGTGCCCGCCAGCGAAGTGGCGGGCATCGGCATCGTCAACCAGCGCGAAACGACTATCCTGTGGGACCGCGCGACCGGTATGCCCATTTACAACGCCATCGTCTGGCAGTGCCGCCGCACGGCATCCATTGTGGACGAGCTGATCGCACAGGGGCTGGGCGACCACATCCGGCAAGTGACCGGTCTGGTGCCGGACGCTTATTTTTCGGGCACCAAGATCAAATGGATTCTCGACCATGTGGAAGGCGCACGCGAAAAGGCCGCACGCGGCGAGATTCTCTTTGGCACGGTCGATACCTGGTTGGCCTGGAAGCTGACCGGCGGCGAAGTGCATGTCACCGACGCGACCAACGCTTCGCGCACTATGATCTACGATATTCACAAGGGCGATTGGGACGATACCCTGCTGCGCGCGCTGGACATCCCGCGCGCCATGCTGCCCACCGTCTGCCCGTCCAGCCATATTTATGGTTTGGTGGCGATGCCGGGGGCCAAAATCCCGCTCGCGGGCATGGCGGGCGACCAACAGTCGGCTCTGTTCGGCCAGACCTGTTTCGATCCGGGTGACGCCAAGAATACTTATGGCACCGGCTGCTTTTTGCTGATGAACACGGGTACACAGGCGGTCAGCAGTCAGAACGGCCTGCTGACGACCATTGCCATCCAGCTTGGGGACGAAGTCCAGTATGCCCTGGAAGGCAGCGTCTTTGTGGGCGGCGCGGTCATCCAGTGGCTGCGCGATGAGATGCGCTTTTTCAGCGAGAGCCGCGACGCCGAATATTATGCGTCCAAGGTGCCCGATACGGGCGGCGTGTATTTTGTGCCTGCCTTCACCGGCCTGGGCGCGCCCTATTGGGACATGTATGCCCGCGGATGCTTAGTCGGTCTGACGCGCGGCACCACGCGCGAGCACATCATCCGTGCCGCGCAGGAGTCCATCGCCTATCAGTCGGGGGATTTACTCGCCGCCATGGCGCGTGACTGCGGCCGTCCGCTGGGCGCGCTGAAAGTGGATGGCGGCGCCAGCCGGGACAGCTTCCTGATGCAATTCCAGGCCGACATTTCGGCCTGCCCCATCCACCGGCCGGTCATCCGGGAAACGACCGCTCTGGGCGCCGCCTATCTGGCAGGCCTCGCCACCGGCGTATGGAAAGACCGGGATGAACTGCGGCAGCTTTGGCAATGTGACCGCGTTTACACCCCGCAGATGGAAGAAACCACCCGGCAAACCCTGCTCGCCGGATGGAACAAGGCGGTTGGCCGCAGCCTGAACTGGGCAAAATAAAATCGAAAGACCTGCTAATAAAAGTCAAGTAGAAATTTCAGATTTTTTAGGGAGGCAAAAAGGCAACACAAAATCAAGCCGCTGAGCATCTCAAAATTAAAACGGCGGCCAGCCAGATGGTATAGCACAAGAAAATCAGTCGTGTTCCAGGGAATCCAAGTAGGATTCCACAGAAGCGTAGTAGATACGCAGGAACTTATTTGCGGAGGCCATCATGTAGACACGGTAGGGCTTGCCTTCGGAGCGTTTCTTGTTCATGAACTGGTAGACCGGCTCATTCATTGGAGCATGCTGTAGGATGACACTCATCACCAGAAAGAGCGTTCTGCGCAGCGAAGCAGATCCGCGTTTGGAAATGCTGCGGCTACGGACATCCATTTGGCCGGATTGGTAGGGTGGGGCGTCAATGCCCGCAAAGGCCACCAGCGCTTTCTTGGAATGAAAACGGCGCACATCGCCAATTTCAGCCATGAGTTGAGGGCCGAGAGTAGGGCCAACACCAAACATCTCCATCACCACAGGATACTCCGGCAGAGAAGCCGCCAGGGACTGCATCTCCTGTTTGAGAGCAGCTAATGCGGAGGAAGTTGCCCGGAGTTGGGAAATAGCCTGTTCCACCAAAAGTTTTGCCGTATCCGTTTTGGGCATGACACCGAAGTGCCCACGGGCGGCGGCATAAATGTCCAGCGCCTTGCCTTCACTGAAATTGTAGCCGTACTTCTTGCACCACTTCTGGTATTTGGCGGCAAAGGCCTTCTCAGACAGGTCACAAACGCACTCGCGATGCCAAAAAGTAGCTACAAAGTCTATCCACTTCTCGCGGCCATCGTCGCGGGGCGGACTGGTGAACAGGCGGTTTGCATCTGGAAAAGTAGTGTCCAGCAGGGAGATCAGGTTATTCTTCAGCATGGTCTGTACTTTTGAATACTGCTGGTATTGCCGGTAGCAAGCCTTCAACATGAGACGAGTGTCCTCTTCCGGGACATATCTCGGCAGCGTGAGCCAGTGGTCAAGGCCGTAGTTGGCCAGCTTTATAGCGTCCTTCTTGTCGGTCTTGGCCCGTCTTAAACTGTTGTTCCCATAGTCGTGTACCAACATTGCATTGACTACGGAAACATAAAGCCCCGCGTCGTGGAGCAGCCAAGCCACCGGCGCGTGGTAATTACCCGTGGATTCCATCACCACACGGGTCTCGCCGTCCAAGCTTTTGAGTAGCCCTGCCAGCTCGCTCAGTTCATTGGCGGTATGACGTACTTCAAAAGGTGAAACCACCACTTCTCCGAAAGGCCGCATGACGGCGATCATGCTTTTCCCTTTGGAAACATCGATGCCAACGCAGTTCATCCATATTCCTCCAATACAAAGAATCTGCAACCGGAGTCCATCTTTTCTCGCTGCCGATTCAATCTATTGGGTGACGCGAACTCTCCGGCATCCGGTGGCTCAACCTGCTTAAATCGAACGCTACAACAAGAGGATGGCTAACAGTCTTTCCAACGGACATAGAAGCCCAAGGAGGGATAGGTCAGCCAGTTGCTCCTCTCATTGTAGCTTAGGCACGAGATGGAGGGAAAGCCGGACTGGCTGCCCGGCTTTCCTGTCCAAATTTATTGTAATAGGTGGGATTTCCATGCCCTGGTGTCCAAACTGCAAAACCGAATACCGGGAGGGCTTCACGCGCTGCGCCGACTGCGGTGCAGACCTCGTCCCGACCCTGCCAGACGAAGCACCGGAGCCGGAAACCTTAGACCGCCCGACCGAAGCGGTCATGCTGATGCACTGTCCCTCGACGCTGGAGGCCGACGCGACGGTCGCGCTGCTGCAAAGCTTCTCCATCCCCTGCTTTGCCCAGCCGGATATGGGTGCAGAAAAGGCGTACACCGGGTTTTGTCTGACCGGCGGCAGTATTTTTGTCGAAAAGGCCCGCTTGGAGGAAGCCCGCGAGATCGTGGAAGGGTTCCGTCATGGCGGCAGCCAAATCGACGCCGAAGACCGCCGACGTCTGCTGGAAGAAGCCGAATCCCAACCGGCTCCCAAGCTGGGCAAAAACAACGGGTTCGTCATCGCGCGCACGGTAGTTGGCATTCTATTTTTGCTGTATCTGTTTGTGATGTTCCTGTTGTTCACGACAACATAAAAAAATCCCGTCCAATCTGGACGGGATTTTTTCTTTACTTGGCTGCGATGACGTGGCTCATATCGTACAGGCCGGGCGCGGTCTGCGCGGCCAGGAAGGCCGCCGCATCCACGGCGCCAACCGCGAACACCTCGCGCGAATGCGCGCTGTGCTTGATCTCAATAACCTCGTCACGGCCGCAGAACATCACCGAATGCTCACCCACGATGGTGCCGCCGCGGATGGAATGGATACCAATTTCGTGCGGCGGGCGCTTTTCGCGCCGCTCGTGGCGATCGTATTCATACTGCGCATCGTACGGCAGCGCCGACGATACTGCATCGGCCAGCATGAGTGCCGTTCCGCTCGGGGCGTCCAGCTTCTGGTTGTGGTGTGCTTCCACGATCTCGACATCATAGCCGTCACCCAGGACAGACGCACACTTCTTGAGCAAATCGAGCATCAGATTGATGCCGATGGACATATTGCCCGACCGGAACACCGGAATCTTGCCCGCGGCAGCGCCGATCTGCGCCAGCTGCTCGGGCGAATGCCCGGTGGTGCAGATGACGACCGGCGTGCGGTTCTGGATGCAGTATTCGAGTAAATGGCTGGTCGAAGCCGGGTTGGAAAAATCGATGACTACATCGGCCGCGCCCGAAAACTCGAACGGGTCGGCATAGACCGGGAAATCGCTCAGCTTGACAGCGTTCACGTCAAAACCGGCCACGATCTTCATATTCTCTTTTTTAGAACAAATATCGGTAATGACTCGACCCATACGGCCGTTGCATCCCGAAAGTGCAATTTTCAGCATGTTTTGAACTCCTTGACCGTTCTATCTTTCCCGTGGGACTGTGTTTTAGATCTTACAGCCCATCTTATTGAGCGCTGCCTGAATCTGTGCCGTGTGCTCGGCTGTGGGCTCTACCAGCGGCAGACGCACCGGGCCAACCTTCCAGCCCAACAGTTCCATGGCCTTCTTGACCGGGATGGGATTGACTTCGCAGAACAGCGCGTTGATAAGATCTAAGTATTCCTTCTGCATCTTGGCGGCTTCGGCAAACTTGCCGTCCAGGCAGAACTGGCAGATGTCATGCGCTGCGCGCGGTGCAACATTGGACAGCACCGAGATAACACCCTTGCCGCCCATGCTCATCAGCGGCACGATCTGGTCGTCGTTGCCCGACCAGAAGTTCATCTCGTCGCCACACAGGGCCATCGCTTCGGCCAGGAGCGAGAAATTGCCGCTTGCTTCCTTGGCGCCGTTGATAAACGGATGCTTGGAAAGCTCCTGATAGGTCTGGGCGGTGAACCCGATGCCGGTACGGCTGGGCACATTATACAGAATGACCGGGCACTCGCAGTCGGCAATCGCTGTAAAGTGGCGGATCAGGCCGACCTGGGTGGTCTTGTTATAATACGGCGTCACCGACAGCACGGCGTCTGCGCCGCTTGCCTTGGCGCTCTTGGTTAGCTTAACCGCCGTGCGGGTATCGTTGGAACCGGCACCCGCCACGACCGGAATGCGGCCATTGACGTATTCGCAGCAGAATGCGATGGCTTCTTCGTGCTCATCTTCCGGGCAGGCCGGGGATTCGCCGGTGGTACCCATGATGATGATCGCATCCGTGCCGTTTTCAATCTGATGATCGATGATCCTCTTAAATTCGTCGTAGTTGATGCCCGTTTCGTTGAACGGGGTAACGATTGCAACGCCTGCACCTGTGAAAACCGGCTTCTTCATACGTAAAACCTCCGTTTAATCCATGTAGCCCTTGGCACACAACAGCTCGGCCATCAGGACCGCACCGCCCGCAGCGCCGCGGAGCGTATTGTGCGACAGGCTGACAAACTTATAATCGTACAGTGCGTCCTCGCGCAGACGGCCAATGGAGATGCCCATGCCGCCTTCGAGGTCGCGGTCCAGCTTGGTCTGCGGACGATTGTCTTCTTCAAAATAGGTCAGGAACTGTTTGGGAGCGCTCGGCAGGTTCAGTTCCTGGGCGGCACCCTTGAAATTCTTCCAGCGCTCGAGCATGGTTTCCTTGGACGGCTTATTCTTGAACTTGACGAAAGCAGCTGCCATATGGCCGTCGGATGCCGCTACGCGCAGGCACTGCGCCGTGATGACCGGGGTTACCGCCGGCTCGATGTGGTCGCCTTCGATATGGCCCCAAACCTTCATCGGTTCCTTTTCGCTCTTTTCTTCCTCGCCACCGATGTACGGGATGACGTTATCGACCATCTCCGGCCAGGTTTCAAAAGTCTTGCCCGCGCCCGAGATCGCCTGATAGGTGCAAACCGCTACATCGGTCGGCTCAAAGTCCATAAGCGCCGACAGAGCGGGCACATAAGACTGAATCGAGCAGTTGGACTTGACGGCAATGAAACCGCGCTTGGTACCCAGACGCTTGCGCTGCATGGGGATAATCTCGGCGTGGTCGGCGTTGATTTCCGGAATGATCATCGGCACGTCCGGGGTCATACGGTGCGCCGAGTTGTTGGAGCACACCGGACACTCGAGCTTTGCATAGCGTTCTTCGAGCGCACGGATTTCATCCTTCTTCATGTCCACCGCGCAGAAGATGAAATCGACCTTGGAAGCAATCTCCTCGGCGTCTGCGGTGGCATCGTACAGAACCATGTCCTTATATTTTTCGGGCATCGCGGTTTTCATCTTCCAGCGGCCTTCGACCGCTTCGGCATAGGTCTTGCCCTTGTTGCGGGCACTGGCCGCCAGAGCGACGACCTGGAACCACGGGTGATTTTCCAGCAGCAGCGTGAAGCGCTGGCCGACCATGCCGGTCGCGCCGACGATACCCACTTTGTACTGTTTCATTTTTATATAGCCTCCTCAAATTGGACACGGTGCAGGCAGGCCAGCCCACCCGGCCGCGCCGGTTATAATAAACAGGATAAGCGCATTTGGCAGTATTTTTATTGCCGAGCAATAAAAAAGCCGGTTGAAAAACCGGTCTGCACTATACTATAATGGAAGGGACAAGTCCCCTGCCATCGATGATAGCTCTCCACCGGCATTTCCAAAACGCTGATGACAGACACGGCGGATCTTCTCCCACCCGTCCAGCACGGCCCTGCCGCAGTCAGGGGAACGGCTTCGGCGGTTTGCCCTTTCTCAATCGTTCGCCGGGTTGCGGACCCTCCGGACTGATACTGATGTAAACCGCGCCTCTATCTTATGAAACCTTATTCTATTTTGCCGCCCTTTGGTGCGGCTTGCACCTTTATTTTAGAGGAAGCCCAACCTTTTGTCAATAGATGTAGCAAGGAGTTCTCCAATGAAACGCTTTTTTTGCATGATTTTAGCTTTTGTTTTGTGCGCTTTGTATGCGCCGCCCCCCTCGCAGGCTGCGAATTCTGACACCATCCTGCGCGTGGGACTGTACTACGGCTCGTCAGCGGTATCGTCGGTGACCCTTTCTTCGACCGGCGGCTTTTCGTTTGGTACGGTCAGCGGCACCACCTTTTCCGGCGCCAAAACTTCAGCGGCCACCAGCGTGACCATCACCGCCAGCGGTGCTTCGTCGTTTATGGTCAAGGACAGTTCGGGTTCTGCGGTCTATACCGCTTCGGGCGACCATATCGCCATCCGCGGCCAAAGCGGCCTGACCAAGCTTGGCGACTATACATACTATGGCGACTTTGTGCTGCGTGCCAGCAGTTCGGGTGCGCTGACTGTTATAAACTATGTTGCGCTCGACGATTATGTGAAAGGTGTGCTCCCCTATGAGATGAGCGCCAGCTGGCCGATCGAGGCGCTCAAGGCGCAGGCGCTGTGCGCACGTTCCTATGCCCTCGGCAATCTCAACAAGCACAAATCCTATGGTTTTGACCTGTGCAACACCACCAACTGCCAGGTCTATCGCGGCACCAGCCGCGCCAACGCCAATTCGGATGCCGCTGTCGACCAGACGGCTGGACAGATCCTGATGGCAGACGGCAAGCTGGCGGTCGGCTATTTCTTCGCGTCGGACGGCGGCGCGACCGAGGACAACGAAAACGTCTGGGGTGGTGACCCGGTTTCCTACCTGCGCGGCGTCAAAGACCCTTATGAGGACACAGCGTCGGCGTCCAATGGCGTCTGGTCGGTTACTTTAACGGCATCTGAGGTGGCGTCCAAGCTCAAATCGGCTGGGTATTCGATCGGCACGGTGTCCACTGTGCAGGTCACCAAACGCACCGCGATGGATAATGTCAACCAAGTTACGGTCACCGACACGTCCGGCAAGTCTGTGACCATCAAAAACAGCGCCGTGCGGTCGGTCTTTGGCCTGAACAGCATCCGCTATACCATCAACGGCGAAGGTTCTTCGTCCTCGTCGGGCGGCGGGCTGTATGTCAACGGCACTCAGGTGATCGATGGCAGCCTGTATGCCGTCGGCGGCAGCGGCCAAAGCAGCGCCATCGGCTCGGCGTCGGGCAAGACCGCTCTGACCGGTTCGGGCAAACAGACCATTTCGGTTTCTTCGGGCACCACAACGCCTTCTCCCCCTACCCCGGCGGGCAGCTTCACCTTTGACGGCACCGGCTGGGGCCACAGCGTGGGCATGAGCCAATACGGCGCCCTGGCGATGGCGAAACAGGGCTTTACCTATGACCAAATCGTGAAATTTTACTTTACCGGCGTGACCATCGCCACCAATTGATACCAAAGGAGGACGCGGGCAGTTTGCCCGCACGACAGCATGAAAAAAAGCGACTTTTACTTTGACCTTCCCGAGCGCCTGATCGCGCAGCATCCGCTCGAGCAGCGCGACGCTTCGCGCCTTCTGGTGCTCGACCGCGCCGACGGCTCGGTCACCCACCGTCATTTTTCTGATTTGCTCGAATATCTGAATCCGGGCGACTGTCTGGTGATGAACAACTCGCGCGTCATCCCGGCCCGCCTGATGGGTCATGCGGTCGGCCGCACGACGCCCATTGAAGTCCTGCTACTCACCGATCACGGCGACGGGCTTTGGGAATGCCTGACCCGTCCGGGCAAAAAGACCCGCGAAGGCGTGGAACTGACCTTTGGCGACGGTCTGCTGACTGCCACCGTCGAATCGGTCAACCCCAAAGATGGCAACCGCTTCATCCGCTTCCACTACGACGGCATCTTCCTGGAAACCCTCGACAAGCTGGGCACCATGCCCCTGCCCCCCTACATCAAGGAAAAGCTGGACGACCCCGAGCGTTACCAGACGGTCTATTCCAAGACCCCCGGCTCGGCAGCGGCTCCCACGGCCGGCCTGCACTTCACCAAGGAACTGCTTGCCCGCATCCAGGAAAAGGGCGTCAAGTTGGCCTTTGTCACCCTCCATGTCGGTCTAGGCACCTTCCGTCCGGTGAAAGAAGAAGAAATCACCGACCACATCATGCACTCGGAATGGTACACCATGGACGCCGATACGGCCAAACTCATCAATGATACCCGTGCCGCAGGCGGCAAGATCTGGGCAGTCGGCACCACGGCCACCCGCACACTGGAAACCATCGCCGCCGAGGACGGCTCGGTCCGTCCGCAGTCGGGCTGGACCGATATTTTCATCTATCCCGGCTATCGGTTCAAGGTCGTTGACCATCTGGTGACCAACTTCCACCTGCCCGAATCGACGCTCATGATGCTGATTTCGGCTTTTGCGACCCGCGAACAGGTCATGAACGCCTATGAGCAGGCCGTACAGGAGGAATACCGCTTCTTCTCCTTCGGCGACTCGATGCTGCTGTATTAAAGAAAAAACAGGCTGCCCGCAGGCAGCCTGTTTTTTATAGTGTCATCTGCTGTTCGGGCAGATCTTCGTCTTTTAAGAGCGCACCCAGCGCCGGGATGCTCCGGCAGCGGTAGCGGGCTTCGTCGCTCAGGCCAGCCTCACTGGCCAGACAAGCCCGAGTGACCGTATGCTTGCCGCGCAGCACGACCACCTGCACACCCTGGGTCGAACGGGTGGCCTTGATATCCAGCATACCCGCTCGGAAAGTCAGCGCCCGACGGCCCTGTGACGAGGTGGAGAAAGCGGTCAGTTCGGTGTCCTCATCCACCGGATAGAAGAACGCAACCGCAGGCGACTTGTCCGAATAGGCGCCGGTCAAACGGCGGCGGTTGGTTTTGGTTTCAAACGATTCGAGCGAGAAACGTGCCGCCTTGCCGTTTTCGAAGACAATCACCATCGAGCCCTTGTAATCGCCCGGCAGCACGGCATAGACCGACGTTTCGCCCTCATCCATGCCCAGCTTCTGCGGCAGATAATCGCCCAGGACCGAAGCTTTGGTGTCATCAAAATCATACAGATGCGCCTTATACGCCTGCTGCATGTTGGTAAAGAAGATGATCTCCTGCTTGTTGGTCGTTTCGGTCTCCCAACAAACCGTGTCGCCGTCCTTGAGCTTATGCTCGGAGGACATGCGCCAGGAAGCCGGGGTGATCTTCTTGAAATACCCCTCCTGGGTCAGGAAAATGAGCACCGGGTAATCCTCGATGTGGTCGTCCTCGTCGAAGGTCTTGACCTCCTCGGCGTAAACGATCTCGGCGCGGCGTGGAGCCGGGTATTTTTTGATGACGTTTTCCAGCTCCTTGATGATTAGGCCGCGCAGCTTGGTGCGGCTAGCCAGGATGCCTTCCAGCCGTTCGATCTCCTTTTGAAGTTCTTCGGTCTCCTGGGTCCGCTTGAGGATATATTCCTTGTTGATGTTGCGCAGACGGATTTCGGCGATGAAATCAGCCTGCTTTTCATCGATGCCAAAGCCGATCATCAGGTTGGGGATAACTTCGGCGTCCTCCTCGGTCTCGCGGATGATACGAATGGCGCGGTCGATGTCCAGCAGGATGGTTTTCAGACCGAGCAGCAGATGCAGCTTGTCTTTTTTCTTGTTCAGGTCAAAGAACACGCGGCGGCGCACCGATTCGGTCCGCCAGGCGGTCCACTCCTCCAAAATCCCGCGCACGCCCAGCACGCGCGGCATACCACTGATGAGCACATTGAAATTGCACGAGCACGAATCCATGAGCGGCGTCTGATGGAACAACCGGTCCATCAGCTTGTCCGGGTCGGTGCCGCGCTTGAGGTCAATCGCGATTTTCAGACCCTTCAGGTCGGTTTCATCGCGCACGTCGGCAATCTCGCGGATTTTGCCGCCCTTGACCAGGTCCGCGATCTTATCGATAATCGCTTCAATGGTCGTAGTATACGGGATTTCGGTGATTTCGATCAGGTTTTCTTTTTTGATATATTCCCACTTGGCGCGCACTTTGAACGAACCGCGGCCGGTTTCGTAAATCTTGCGCATCTCGGCTTCGTCAAAAATGATCTCGCCGCCGGTCGGGAAATCGGGAGCCGGAAGCGTGGACAGAATATCGTGCTCCGGGTCCTTGATGCACGCGATGGCCGTGCGGCACACCTCATGCAGATTGAACCCGCAAAAGCTGGACGCCATACCGACCGCGATGCCGGTATTGGCCGACACCAGGATGTTGGGGAAAGTGGTCGGCAGCAGGGTCGGCTCTTTGAGTTCGCCGTCGTAGTTATCGACAAAATCGACCGCATCTGCGTCAATGTCGCGGAACAGTTCCTGACAGATGCTGTCCAGTTTGGCTTCGGTGTAACGCGAAGCTGCATAGGCCATATCACGCGAATAGACCTTGCCGAAGTTGCCCTTGGAATCGACGAACGGCGTCAGCAGCGCCTCATTGCCGCGGGTCAGGCGCACCATGGTTTCATAGATGGCGCTGTCGCCATGCGGGTTGAGCTTCATGGTCTGGCCGACGATGTTGGCCGACTTGGTGCGGTTGCCTCTCAATAGCCCCATCTCGTACATGGTGTACAGGAGCTTACGGTGCGAAGGCTTGAAGCCGTCGATCTCCGGAATGGCGCGCGACACGATGACGCTCATCGCATAGGGCATATAGTTTTTCCGCAGCGTGTCGGTGATCGGCTGGGGCGTAGGCTCCAGCGGTGTCCCGGACGGACGCGCGGGTGCTGTATCTTTTTTCTTTGCCATGCGGCAATCAACCTCTCAACAAATTGCTAAATTATCAGTCGGGCGTACCACTGACAAAACCATCCTCCAGTTCTTCGGTCAGTGGGTCGCACACTTCTTCGTTGGCCTTGGGATAAATCAGTTCCATCACGCGGTATTTGTCATCCCATGCGCCGTATTTGCGGTAATGAACCATGCCTTCTTCATCCCCCGACGAAACGGCATACCAGTCCTCCCCGTAGGCATTGTATCCCAAGGTGCCTGGGATTTCCGCACAGGCCTGGTTAAACAGTTCTTCGGTCGTTTTACTGGTCTGGTATCCGCTGTACACCGTGATGCGCATATCATATTCTGCGCTGTACAGACGAAGCCCATCCCCGCCTTGGAATTCATTGCTGGCGACAAAACCATCCGGCACCGCAAGGGTATAATCAAACCGGTGGTTGATGTACTTCCCGCCCTGCTCGCGGATTTCATTGGTCATAACAGAGGAAACGCGGAATTCTTCCACGATGGTTGGCTCTTCTTCTTCCGCCGGCGGTGTGACTTCCTCCGATGCGTCTGGTGTCTGGGTATCGTCATCCGTTTCCTGGTTGTCTGTTTCTCCCGGCTCTGACACACTACTGGAGGACGAAGCAACCGCTGAGCCATCCGCTTGTGCCTGTTGCCCGATTGGCGCGAACTGAATCACCGCAAATGCCACAGCCGTCAGAGCAACCGTACCCAGGCCAATCCAAAGCGGTAGCAGGCGTCTCGCCAGGGGGATGTCTTCCTCCAGTTCATCCTCCTCTTCCCATTCCAAGTCCAAATCGGATTCGCGCGGAGCCTCCAGAGTCTCCACCGCTGTTTTTGACTCCGCGGGCTGCGGCATGGATTCTTCCGGTTGCCCGGCGGACGCCGGGGTTTCTTCGGTCGGCTCCGGTGCTGCGGATTCCGCAGGCTGCGGCGTGGATGCTTCCGGTTGCTCGGTGGACGCCGGGACTTCTTCGATTTGCTCGGATGCTTCGGACTCCGCGGGTTGCTGCGTGGATTCTTCCGGTTGCTCGGTGGATGCCGGAGCGTCCTCGGTCTGCACCGGTGGTTCCGACTCCGTGGGCTGCGGAATAGGCTGTGTCGATTGGGCTACCTGCGGCGGAACTGTTTCGTCCATTTCCACCGGATGGCCACAGTAGATGCAGAATTTCGCGTTTTCTTGGAGTTTTGCGCCACAGTTGGTGCAGAACATATCCTGTTCCCCCTCTTGATTTACGAGATGTCAGCTAAATCCAGGTATTCGTGACCGTTTTCTGCAATATATTCTTTTCTGCCTGCTAAATTATCCCCTAACAGCAGGTCAAACATGTCACTGGTGCGTTTGGCTTCTTCGGGCTCGACCCGAATCAGACGGCGGGACGCCGGATTCATCGTGGTTTCCCACATCATATCCGCTTCGTTTTCGCCCAGCCCCTTGGAACGCTGGATCAGCACTTTCTTACCCGCAAGTTTTTGTAAAATAGCCGCCTTTTCGGTTTCATCAAAGGCAAAATAGCTCTTACCCTTATAGGTGATCTCATACAGCGGCGATTCGGCGATATACACATAGCCCTTTTCAATGAGCGTGGGTGTGAGCCGGTACAGCATGGTCAAAATCAATGTGCGAATCTGGAAGCCGTCGACATCGGCATCGGTGCAGATGATGACTTTGTTCCAGCGCAGGCTGTCCAAATCAAAGGCCGACATGTCCTTGGATGCCTTGGTCTGCACCTCAACGCCGCAGCCAAGCACCTTGAGCAGGTCGGTAATGATATCATTTTTGAAGATCTTGCCGTAATCGGCCTTCAAGCAGTTCAAAATCTTGCCGCGCACCGGCATGACAGCCTGAAATTCAGCATCCCGTCCCTGCTTGACCGAACCGAGCGCCGAATCGCCCTCGACGATGTACAGTTCACGACGCGACACATCCTTGGTGCGGCAATCCACAAACTTCTGCACCCGGTTGGAAACGTCCAAATTGCCGGACAGCTTCTTTTTGATATTCAGACGCGCTTTTTCCGCCTGTTCACGGCTGCGCTTGTTAATCAGAATCTGCTCGGCGATCTTGTCAGCTTCGGCCTTGTTTTCGATGAAATAGACTTCCAGACCCTGCTTGAGAAAGTCGGTCATGGCTTCCTGAATGAATTTATTGGTGATTGCCTTTTTGGTCTGGTTCTCATACGACGTATAGGTCGAAAAACAGTTGGTCACCAGCACGAGCGAATCGAGCACATCCTGATAGGAAATCTTACTTTCGTTCTTTTGATATTTGCCAATTTGTTTGATGTACGCATCAATGGCAGACACAAAGGCCGAACGCACCGCCTTATCGGGCGCGCCGCCATGTTCCAGCCAGGACGAGTTGTGATAATACTCGGTGCGGCTGACCGCCGAAGAAAAACAAAACGCACAGGACAGCTTGGTCTTGTATTCAGGTTTGTCCTCGCGGTCACGACCGCGGCGCTCGGCTTCCAGAAAACGTACCGAAGTGAGTGGATTTTCTCCGGCCAGTTCGGTCACATAATCGACGATGCCGTTTTGATAGCAAAATTCCTCGGTCTGGAATTTGCTGCCCTGCTGGTCGCGCAGGATGAATTTCAGCCGGTTGTTGACCACTGCCTGCCGTTTGAGGGTATCCCGATAATATTCCAGGGGAATGTTAATATCGGTGAAAACCTCCAAATCGGGACGCCAACGGATGCGGCTGCCGGTCTTGCGCGAAGTGGACGGCTTTTTGACAAAGCCTTCCTTGGTGCCGGTTTTATTTTCGCCCTTTTCAAAATGCAGGCTGTACTCAAACCCATCGCGCAAAATGGTGACGTCCATATATTCGGACGCGTACTGGGTCGCACAGGTACCCAGGCCGTTGAGGCCCAGAGAAAACTCATAGTTTTCGCCTTCGTTGGTCTTATATTTACCGCCCGCATACAGTTCGCAAAATACCAGTTCCCAGTTATAGCGCTGCTCGCCTTCGTTCCATTCGACCGGGATACCGCGGCCCATATCCAGTACTTCGATCGAGCCGTCTGCGTAGCGAGTGACGGTGATTTCGTCGCCATATCCTTCGCGTGCCTCATCGATGGAGTTGGACAGGATCTCGAACACGGCATGTTCGCAGCCTTCCAGCCCATCGGAGCCAAAAATAACGCCCGGACGTTTGCGGACGCGGTCAGCTCCCTTGAGGGACGATATACTTTCATTGCCGTATTCGGCTTTTTTCATACAGTTCCTCTCCAATTCAATTTACAGATAAAATTATTATACCAACAAATGGACTTTTCGTCAAATCAGGCCGCTCAAACGCCCTGTTTTTCTCAGCATGCGCCTGTCCGGCGCGGCATATACATAAAACCGGGAGGTGACAGCATGGATCTTACCACGGCACTGTTTTACGCGGCCCTTGCGCTCATTGCCCTGCTTGCGCTGGGCGCGCTTTTTTCGCCTGTCCGCTGGGGCATCAAATTGGCGATCAATGCCTGTTTCGGGGTGATTGGCCTGGTCATCGCCGGGGTCTTCGGCGCACTGGTCGGACTGACGATTACAATCAACTGGCTTTCGGTGGGGCTGACCGTTGTGCTGGGGGTGCCCGGCCTTTTTCTGGTGCTGCTTTTGCATCTGCTCTTTTAGGGGAAAACAAAAACGCTTGGAACAAGTCCAAGCGTTTTTGCTTCGGTAAAAAAGAGTGGTTGAAAAAGAGGAAAGGAGAGGGGAATCTCCTTTGAGTCCCTGTCAGTTGTCCGACAGGGGATGAAAAAGAGGGGTAAAATAGGGGGATAAAAGGAGTGTTCTCTCGAGGAGGGGGAGTCCTCGTTTGAACTGATTCTATCTTACCGGACTTTTGTGTCAAAATCGTGTCGGTTTTATGAAGGATTTTTCAAGAAATTATGAACGGGACATGAATAAAAAAACAGATGCCGGAGTTTCCTCCGGCATCCGATCGATTCTTTGACAGTTTTTATCTGTACTTACGCTTCTTAGCGCGAGCTGCCTCAGACTTCTTGCGGCGCTTCACGCTCGGGCTTTCATAATGCTCACGCTTGCGGAGCTCGGAAAGCACACCCGCCTTCGCACAGGAACGCTTGAATCTTCTCAGCGCGCTGTCCAAGGATTCATTTTCCTTTACGCGGACTTCCGACATCGTTTTCCCTCCCTCCGCGCGAACCAAAATAGTACGCTTAAAAGCACAGCTTCCAGATGGTTGTTATCCAATTTACGGCATAAAAACACATCCAAACGAAACCGTAAACTTATTATATCTTTTTTTCAGGCAGTTGTCAAGTTTAATTTGAAAATTACTTGACGACCAGATTGACGATCTTATTCTTGACCACGATGGTCTTGACGATGTTCTTGCCTTCGATGGCCTTTTGGACCTTTTCGTTGGCCAGAGCGGTATCGATCGCAACCTGCTGCTCGCAGTCGACCGGCAACTGGATGGTGGCCTTGAGCTTGCCGCAAACCTGTACACCGATCTCAATGGACGACTCGACCGTCTTGTCCTCCTCATAGGACGGCCACGGCTCGAGCGAAAGCACGCTGGTTTCACCCAGCATCTGCCACAGTTCTTCGGTGATGTGCGGCGCAAAGGGCGATACCAGAGTCAAGAGGGTCTTGTACTCGGCCTTATTGACGCCCTTGTCATAGAACTCATTGACCATGCTCATCAGCGCGGCGATTGCCGTGTTGGCCTTGAGGTTTTCGATGTCCTCGCCGACCTTCTTGATGGTCTTGTGCATGAGCACTTCATGCTGTGCCGAATAGGCGTCGCCATCCTGTACCTGCTCAAACAGGTTCCAGATACGCTCGAGGAAACGACGACAGCCCTTGATCGACTTCGGGCTCCACGGCGCTGCCTTTTCAAAGTCGCCGATGAACATCTCGTACAGACGCATGGTGTCTGCGCCGTAGGTATCGACGATTTCATCCGGGTTGACGACGTTGCCGCGCGACTTGGACATCTTTTCGCCGTTCTCGCCCAAAATCATGCCATGGCTCGTGCGCTTGGCATACGGCTCCTTGGTCGGTACGACGCCGATGTCATACAGGAACTTATGCCAGAAGCGGCTGTACAGCAGGTGAAGCGTGGTGTGCTCCATGCCGCCGTTATACCAGTCGATCGGCGACCAGTATTCGAGCGCTTCCTTGGAAGCCAGTTCCTTGTCGTTATGCGGGTCCATATAGCGCAGGAAATACCACGACGAGCCAGCCCACTGGGGCATGGTGTCGGTCTCGCGCTTGGCCGGACCGCCGCAGCACGGGCAGGTCGTGTTGACCCAATCGGTCATCTTGGCAAGCGGCGATTCGCCGTTCTCGGTCGGCTCGTAGCTCTCAACATCCGGCAGGGTCAGCGGGAGCTGATCTTCCGGCACCGGAACCCAGCCGCACTTGTCACACCAGACGATCGGAATGGGTTCGCCCCAGTAACGCTGACGGGAGAATACCCAGTCACGCAGCTTGTACTGCACCTTGGCACGGCCAATGCCCTGCTCTTCCAGCCAAGCGATCATCGCCGGGATGGCATCCTTGACCGTCTTGCCATTGAGGAAATCGGAGTTGACCAGAATGCCGGTCTCGTCCTTGGCGGTAAAGGCAGCCTTCTGCACATCCTCGCCGCCGGATACGACTTCGATGATCTCGCAGCCGAACTTCTTGGCAAATTCCCAGTCACGGTCATCGTGCGCCGGTACCGCCATGATGGCGCCCGTACCATAGCCCATGAGGACGTAGTCGGAAACGAAAATCGGGATTTCACGGCCGTTCACCGGATTGATCGCCGCCACGCCGTCCAGACGCACACCGGTCTTATCCTTGTTCAGTTCGGTGCGTTCAAAGTCCGACTTGCGGGCTGCTTCCTCACGGTAAGCACGAATCGCGTCGATGTTCTTCAGCTTGTCTGCCCACGCCTCGATGGACGGATGCTCGGGCGAAATGACCATATAGGTCGCGCCGAACAGCGTATCCGGACGAGTGGTGTAAACGGTCAGGGTATCGCCCTCGGTGGTCTTGAAATCGACCTCGGCGCCCGTCGAGCGGCCGATCCAGTTCTTCTGCTGGATCTTGACGCGTTCGATATAATCCAGATCGTCCAGATCGTCGATCAGACGCTGGGCATACTTGGTGATGGCCAGCATCCACTGGCTCTTGGTCTTGTGAACGACCTCGCTGCCGCAGCGCTCGCATACGCCGTTGACCACTTCTTCGTTGGCCAACACGCACTTACACGAGGTGCACCAGTTGACGCTCATTTCCTTCTTGTACGCCAGACCCTTCTTGAACAGCTGCAAGAAGATCCACTGGGTCCACTTGTAATAGTTCGGGTCGGTCGTGTTGATCTCACGCGACCAGTCGAACGACAGGCCAAGTGCCTTGAGCTGGCTCTTAAAGCGCGCGACATTCTTCTTGGTCACTTCGGCCGGATGCACGTGATTCTTGATGGCAAAGTTTTCGGTCGGCAGGCCGAACGCATCCCAGCCCATCGGATACAGGACGTTAAAGCCCTGCATGCGCTTTTTACGCGCAACGATGTCGAGCGCGGTATAAGAGCGCGGATGGCCAACGTGCAGGCCCTGGCCGGACGGATACGGGAATTCCACGAGCGCGTAGAATTTGGGTTTGGTAAAGTCCTGCGGCGCAACGAAGCACTCCTTGGCATCCCAAACGTCCTGCCACTTCTTCTCAATTTGTTTGTGTTCGTACTTGTTCAATGGTGTTGCCCCCTAATGCAATTGGCCATTGGCGTCAGACAATTCGGATGCTGCGCGGCAGATGTTCTCCCGCGCAGCATCGGCTTCTGTATTCCATTTCCAATCGCTGATTTCGAATTACATATTCATTCTGCTTCCTTCACACCCAGGTCAGACAGCGGGACTTTCTCGCCATCCTTCCACAGGTTTTCCAGCCGGTAGAAATCGCGGGTTTCCGGCAGGAAGATATGCACAAGCATGCTGCCGTAGTCAAGCAGAATCCAGGAAGAAGATTCAAACCCTTCCACATGGTGCGGCATGATGCCGTGATCATTTTTCAAATGGAACTCCACACTGTCGGCCAGAGCCTTGACCTGCGTGGTCGAAGTCGCCGAGCAAATGACGAAATATTCGGTCAGCGTGGTGAGCTCCTCAATATGCAGCACTTCAATATCGCATCCCTTGCGTTCGAGCAAGGCTTCGCAGGTATATTTCAGAAGTTCTTTTGCTTCCATCCTTCGCACTCCTTTGTTGCAAATTTAAGCTTCGGGGTCGCCGCTGGAGGCACCCGAATCGCCGCCAGACGAACCGCCGGACGAACCACCCGAGCTGCCAGAGTCACCGCCGGATGAGCCACCCGAAGAACCCGAGTCGCCGCCAGACGAACCGCCGGACGAGCCCGAATCGCCACCGGACGAACCGCCCGAAGAACCCGAGTCACCGCCAGACGAGCCACCCGAAGAACCCGAGTCGCCGCCGGACGAACCGCCCGAACTGCCCGAGTCACCGCCCGAAGAACCACCGGACGAACCCGAGTCGCCGCTGGACGAGCCACCCGAAGAACCGCCGGACGAGCTGGAGCCACTGTCATCATCCTCGTCGTCGCGGTTGGAACTGCTCGAGGAAGTATCCTCGTCATCGTCGTCACTATACGATGGACGTGAATACTCTCGGTCGTCGTCATCATCGTCATCATCGCTTCGCGACGAACCCTTTGTCGGGCCAGATACCAAATCGAGGTCGGTGATCGGCTTATCATAGGGGTTGAAATATTCGTTGATCAGTTCTAGCGCCTGATCTTCATAAACGAAATAGAACGAAAGCTCGGTGCTGTTGCCAGCGGTGCTCATCGCCGAATAGCCCGGCAGTGTGAACATCTGGATGCCCGTGCTGGTATCCACCTGGAAAGCCTGTCCGGCCAGCCAGAGCATTTCGCCTGCGGTAATGTCGGTCTTGACATTGTCAAAAACCGCGCTGGCAATGTCCTTGACCTTGAAAGCATTCTTCGGGGTCAGGACCTGCTTGGCCAGATACATCAGAAATTCCTGCTGCTTGGCAATACGGGTTTCGTCGCCGTTGAGATATTCTTCCGGTACGTACTGGGTATAGCCCGAGCCGTTCTTACGCCAGCGCAGGAACTCTACCACTTCTTCGCCGTCCAGATGCTGCATACCCGGCTCCGGGAAGCAGATTTCCAAATCCTGCGCCGGGTCGGAATACATCATCGGGAACGGGATTTCATAATCGACACCACCAATGGCATCGACAATATCAGCAATGCCCTGGAAGTTGACGACCATATATTTATCGGGTGTAAAGCCCATGACCTGTTTGATCTGTTTTTTGGTCTGTTCAATGCCGTTCTTTGTGCCATATGCGGCATTGATCTTGCGGTTTGCACCGGTCTTATTGACGTTGGACATGGTATCACGCGGAATGTTCATCACATTGACCGTATGCGCATTGGTATCGAATGCAACCACCATGATGTTATCGGTACGCGTTTCGTCGATATCGGTTGCGCACACGACGAAGGTAAAGAAATCATCGATGCGGTCACCCATGTTCAAATTGGCGGTCGGATCATCGCCGTTTTCCGGGTCATTGATGGTAGCATCGTTGACGTGTTCATCGGCCAGACTGGGGGGCTTGATATTGGTAGCCGCCCAAACGCCGCCAGCTGTCACCATCGCCAGGATCACGATCAAAAAGCCGATCAGGACCTTTTTCACGGTGGAAAGTGGTTTCTTTACTTTTTTGGCTGCTTGTTGTGGTTTCACCGGTTTGTCCACCTTCTGGGCGCGCCTGGAGCCGCCGCCGCCAAAAATTTTCATGCTTAATTGCCTCCTAATGCACCGTCAAGCGCGCGTTGCCCCCTGCTGAATCAGCCAATTACGCGCCTGAAACGTATCTTTATGTATGAGTTTCCCCCGCTCGATCAAATCGCTGAGCGAAAAATCGAAGCAGTAGAGCAACGCCTGATCGAGATCTTTTTTGGCCAGCGCCCGCGCCGGTTCCACCCCTTTGAAATCCCGCGTGGGCTCAATGAAATCGGCCAGATACAAGATCTTGTCGAGCATTGTCATCTCCGCACAACCTGTTGTGTGGTAAGCAATCGCATGAGCAATATCCGCCGGCACATGGTACTCTTTTTCTGCAATCGCGGCGGCTGTTTTGCCATGCAACATCTTCCACTCCATTTTTTCAACATCACACGGTATTATACCGTATTTATCGCATAAATACAACTGTTCTTCGCGAGAAAGTCGTTTTGTAATGTCGTGGAGGACTGCTGCAAAGGAGCATTTTTCGGTATCCTCACCGAACCGCTGCCCCAATTCAATGGCCGCTTGTTCGCATCCCAGGGTGTGCTCCAGCCGGTATCCACTCAGCCGGGAAAGGATATCTTTGCGCATTTTCTCATCATACAACATTCAAAAAACCGCCTTTCACGTTAAAAATTTTCCTTTTCGTGTGTGTATAACCGGTTTTGCTCGATGTATTGATAAACCGAGGGCGGCAGCATCTCGATGAGCGATTCCCCCTGCCGGATCTGCGTGGACGAGATCTCGACCACCGGACAATCGACCAAACGGATGTCTGCCTGATATTTTTCACGAAGCTGCTGTGCTTTTTGCTGCAAGTCCTTCTGCTGTCCCAGTTCCCGCGCGACGACGGCGAGGGTGCACAGCCGACAGATTTCCTCCGGGTCACGCCAGCCGTAGTCGAGCATCATGAGCATATCGGTGCCCATGATGAGGAACAGGTCGCCATACTTGCCTGCTTTTTTGAGCGCACGCAGGGTGTCGACCGTATAACTCGCCCCACCTCGGTCGATCTCAATGGTATTCAGCTCCGCCCAGGACCGCCCTTTAAGCATTCGCTGCACCATTTCGCAGCGCTGCTCGGTATTGGCCGATCCGGCCGGCATTTTTTTATGCGGCGGCAGATTGGTGGGGATGAACAGAACTTTATCCAGCCCCAGCGCATCCCGCACATGTTCGGCGGCATACAGATGCCCGTAGTGCGGGGGATTGAATGTGCCGCCCATGATCCCAGTGCGCATGCTTATTTCTCCAGCACGATCTTGCGCTTATCCGGGTCCGAGGACTGCCGGTACAGCACGAACTTAGTGCCGATCACCTGCACGCCGTCGGCGCCGGTTTCCTCGCACAGGGCTTCGGCGACCGTCTTCGGGGTCACCATGGCGCTTTCCAGCACCTTACCCTTGACCAGTTCATGGTTTTCCAGCAGCACTTTCAGTTGTTCGACCACCCCGTCGGTCACGCCATCCTTGCCGATGTGCAGGGTCACAGCCAGCGGGTTTGCCAGCTTACGCAGCTGGGCGCGTTGTTTGCTCGTTAACATGTATTTTTACTCCTGTCTATTCGGTTTGAGCCGCTCGGCCAGGCGCTTCAGCGCCTGCGCGCGGTGCGAAATCTGATTTTTGACCTCCTGCGGCAGTTCGCCAAAGGTACAGCCGTAGGCGGGCACATAAAACAGCGGATCGTATCCAAAGCCGCCTGTACCCTGACATTCCCGCAAGAGCTGCCCTTCGCATTCGCCGCGGACGGTAAATGCGGTGCCGTCCGGCTGGACGCATGCAATCGCGCACACGAACCGGCAAGTACGGTTCTCCTGTCCGGCCATGTTGGCTAGCAGGAAGGCGTTGCGGTCCGCGTCCGTACCCTCGCAATAGCGGGCCGAATAAATGCCCGGCGCCCCGTCCAGGGCATCGACGCACAGCCCGGAATCGTCAGCCACTGCCGGCAGGCCGGTCAAAGCAGCAGCCGCCCGCGCCTTGATGCACGCATTTTCTTCAAAGGTCTGTCCGTTTTCTTCGGGTTCGGGCGCCCCTTCGGGCAGCGGCACGACTTCGATGCCGAGCGCGCCCAGAATGTCGCCCAGTTCCCGCAGTTTTTTCTGATTGTGGGACGCTAAAACAAATCGCATGGTGTCCCTCCTTGTTTACAGTTCGCCGGTGATCTTCTTCTGCTCACGGCACAGCTTGGCGGTGCCCTTCTTGCCCAGCGAGAGCAGACGGTTGAGTTCGTCCTTGGTGAACGGACGGCCCTCGCCCGTGCCCTGAATCTCGACAAAGTCGCCCGCGCCGGTCATGACCACGTTACAGTCCACGATTGCGTGGCTGTCCTCGGCATAGTTGAGGTCCAAAATGGCTTCGTCTTCATAAATGCCGACTGACACCGCCGCCACCTGGCTGGTCAGCGGCATTTTTTCGATCTTGCCCTCGTCGAGCAGTTTTTTGCAGGCCAGCCACAGTGCGACAAAGCCGCCGGTGATGGACGCGCAGCGGGTGCCGCCGTCGGCCTGGATAACGTCGCAGTCAACGGTAATTTGACGTTCCCCGAGAGCCGCACGGTCTACCACCGACCGCAGCGCGCGGCCGATCAGCCGCTGGATCTCGGACGAACGACCGTCCAGCTTCAAAGATTTGATGTCGCGCTTTTTGCGCGTATGGGTCGCACGCGGCAGCATCGCATATTCGGCGGTCACCCAGCCCAGCCCCTGCCCTTCCAGAAAGGGCGGAACCTTACCCTCGACCGAAGCCGTGCAGATGACCTTGGTGTTGCCCATCTCGATGAGCACCGAGCCTTCGGCATACAACGTATAGTTTGGGGTGATCTTTACCTTGCGCATCTCGTCGTTGCGCCGCAAATCAGGTCTTGCCATAAAATCGTTTCTCCTTTAGTTTTCATCCAGCGGCGGCAGCAGCGCCTCCAGAAAATCCGAACGGTTGAAATCCATCAGGTCGTCCAGGCCCTCGCCCACGCCGACCAGTTTGACCGGTACGCCCAGTCCCGCCGAGATGGCGACCACGATGCCGCCCTTGGCGGTGCCGTCCAGCTTGGTCAGGATGATGCCGGTGAGTTTGGCGGCCTTGTTGAATTCTTCGGCCTGGTGCACGGCATTCTGTCCGGTGGTCGCGTCGAGTACGAGCAGCGTCTCGCGCGAGGAATCGGGCAGTTCACGGGTCAGGATGCGGTCGATTTTGGCCAGTTCGTTCATGAGGTTGGCCTTATTGTGCAGACGGCCCGCGGTATCGATGATGATGATATCGCAGCCTCGCGCCTTAGCCGCTGCGATCGCGTCAAAGACCACAGCTGCCGGGTCGGCACCTTCGCCGTGGCGCACGATGTCCGCGCCCGCGCGGCCGGCCCAGACTTCCAGCTGGTCGGCAGCGGCGGCACGGAAGGTATCGGCAGCAGCCAGCATGACCCGCTTTCCTTCGGACACATAGCGCGCGGCCAGCTTGCCGATGGACGTGGTCTTGCCTACGCCATTGACGCCAATGACCAGAATGACCGCCGGGCTGCCCGACAGGTCGAGCGCGGTGTCCTCGAGCATCATGTCGGTGAGCACATCCTTGAGCAGGCAGCGCAGTTCAGCGGCCGTGCCGACCTTCTGGTGCTGGGCGCGTGTTTTGACTTCTTCGCGCGCCTTGGCGGCCACGCCTGCGCCCAGGTCGGACAGAATCATCGCTTCTTCCAACTCGTCGAGCAGGTCGTCATCCACGGCGACGAACGACGCCATGATGTCCTCAAACTGCTGGGTGACTGCCTGGGTGGTTTTCTTCAGGCCGGATTTGATCTTATCAAAAAATCCCATACGAACTCCTTCTATTTCCTAATTTTCATTCATTTCTTTTCCAAACTGTTTTTCGGCTTCGGCCAGGTTGAGCATGAGCATCCGGCTGACGCCCCGCTCCTGCATGGTCACGCCGTAAAGCATATCGGCCACTTCCATGGTGCCGCGGCGGTGGGTGATGACGATAAACTGCGTGCGGTCGCTCAGGCGCTTGACGTACTGCGCGAAGCGTGCAACATTGACATCATCCAGCGCGGCTTCGATCTCGTCGAGCACCGAAAACGGCGTGGGCCGCAGCTTTAAAATCGCAAAATAGAGCGCAATAGCCACAAATGCCTTTTCCCCGCCCGACAGCAGGGTAATGGTTTTGACCGCCTTACCGGGCGGCGACACCAGGATATCGATGCCACAGTTTAAGATATCCGACGTATCGGCCAGCTGCAATTCGGCATGGCCACCGCCGAAAATCTCGCGGAAGGTCTGTCCAAAGTAGGTGTTAAGTTTGGCAAACTCCGAGGCAAAAACCTCTTTCATCTGCGTGGTCAGTTGATCAATGACCTTGTACAAATCACGCTGTGCGGTTTCCAGATCGTCTTTCTGTTCGCCGAGGAACGTAAACCGCTCCATGAGCGCCTGGTATTCTTCCACGGCATCCAGATTGACGTTGCCGAGTGCGCGCATCTGGTCGCGCAGCGACCGCGCGCGCGTCTGCGCCTGCGCGGTATCCTCAAGCGGCTGCGCTACGGCAGCCGCCGGTGTGGGAGTTAGTTCATAATTTTCCCACATGCGGGTCAGGATTTGATTTTCCCGCTCCTTGTACTGGGCCAGCTGAGCATCCAGCCGGGCGCTTTCGCGCTCCAGGTTGCGGATGTCCTCATTTTGTGCCTGCGCCTGTTTGTCAGCTTGGGTCTTTTGCCCTTCGAACTGCATCCGTTCCCCGGCCGCCTGGGTGATGCGGGCGCGCAGCTGCTGCGCACGAGCGCCATCGGCCTGTGCATCGGTGCGCGCCTGCTCGAGTTCCTTGGTGCTTTGTTCGATCTTGGCAGCAAATTCTTCGCGCATCTGCGCGGCATTTTGCAGACCGTTCTCCATCTCCTGCTGGAGCCGGCGCAAATCGTCCAGCGCGCGCCGCTCGGCTGCTGCTTCGGTGCGGTTCTCGGCCGCAGCCGTACGCAGCGCGACCGACCGCGCCGCATAGGCGGTCAGCGCTTCTTCGGCCTTGGCGAGCGCGGCTTCGTGCGCGGTGCATTCGGTTTCCAATCGCTGCATCTGCTGCTTGCCTGCTTCGAGCGCAGCGCGCTTTTGCGCGATGGTATCTTCATAGGTCTGCTTGGCCTCGGCCAGATTGTCCCGCTCGAGCTGGAGCGCATCCCGCCGCGCGCGCACGCTGTCGAGCAGCGCGCCGTGCTGGGCCAGCATGGCTGTCAGGCGGGTTTCTTCCTCCTGGGTCTGCGCGGCCTGGGCTTGTAAGACCTTTTGGTCGTTTTCCAGCGCCGCGGCGGCTTTCTTGGCGTGGATGAGGTCGAGTTCGGCCTGCCCCACCTTGGCTTGTAAGGTATCCCGCTGCGCGGTCAGGCGGTGCAGCGTTTCGGTGCGCGCCAGCGCGCCCGAAGTCTTGGACACCGAGCCGCCGGTCATCGCGCCGCCCGCCTGGATGACCTGACCGTCGAGCGTGACGATACGGAACCGGTGATGATACGCTTTGGCAATGGCCAGCGCAGCGTCCATGTCCTCAGCTACGACTGTACGCGCCAGCAAGTTCTGCACAATGGCGCGGTACGGCGGCGCACAGGTCACGAGCGCATCGGCTGCGCCGTAGCAGCCCGGCCTCTCGGCAAAACCGCTCTCCTTGAGCGATGCCGGCCGGATGGTATCCATAGGCAGGAAGGTCGCGCGGCCGCTGTCGCTGCGTTTTAAGAACGCAATGGCCGCTTTGGCGTCCTGTGCGGTTTCGACGACGATATGGGACGACGCCGCGCCCAGCGCGGTCTCAATGGCGGTCACAAACCGGCCATCGACCGAAATCAGGGCCGATACCGGGCCATGGACGCCCTTCTGCGCGCCGCTCTCGGCCCGCTTCATGGTCAGCTTGACCGCGCGGGAAAAGCCCTCATATTCCTTTTGCATGTCGCGCAGCATGCGGATGCGGTTGTCGCAGTCGGTCAGGGCCGCCTGCGCAGATGCCAGAGCGGCTGCCTGTTCTTCGGCGTGCTGCTTGCGGTGTCCGGCCTTTTGGGCCATGCCAGCCAACTGGTTTTTGACCCGGGCCGCCTGTTCGCGGCAGGCGGTCAGCTTGGTCTGATACCCGGCCTGCACGGCTTCCTCGGCGGCGAGCTGGCGTTCGGTGTCGTCCAAATCGCGGCCCAGGGTGTCGCGCCGGCCGTCCATGCCATCCAGACCGGCCTGTGCAGCTGTCTGAGCCAGTTCGAGCTGAAAATGCGCACCCTTGCACACATCGATCTGCTCGCGCAGCGTGTCCCGCAGACCCGCCGAACGGGCTTTGGCCTGTTCCTGCTGCGTGATGGCTTGCTGCACCTGCCGCAGTTCGTCCTGATATTTGTTGTGGTCGGCGTCCAGTTGTTCGCAGTGCTTCTGACGCTCGGCCTGCTGGCTGGCCAGCGCGGCGGCCTGTTCGCTTTGCCGGGTCTCCTCCAGCATCGCGCGCGCGATGTTGTCCCGGTCGTTTTGGATGTTAGCCTGCAACACCGCGCAGCGACTTTGCAGGTCGGCGGTACGCTGTTCACAGGCGTGCAGTTCGCGCCGCAGGCCGTCGGTCTCGACGTCCAGCTTGCGCATCTCGTCCGCGAGCGCGTCGGCACGCTGGTATAGGTCGTTCAGCGCTTGCTGCGCCTGCGCAAGCTGCGCCTGACAGGTCGCTTGGTCGGCTTGTCCCTTTTCGGTGCTGCGGTGCAGCCCTTCCAGCTCTTGCAGCCACAGGGAAACCTCGATCACCCGCAGTTCGTCGCGCAGCAGCAAAAACTGCTTGGCTTTTTCGGCCTGCTTGCCGAGCGGCCCGGCCTGATTTTCCAGTTCGCTGTATAAGTCGCGGATGCGCACCAGATTGTCCTCGGTGGCAGCCAGCTTGCGCTCGGCCTCCTCCTTGCGGTAGCGGAACTTGGTGATGCCCGCCGCTTCCTCAAAGACCTCGCGCCGGTCCTCGCTTTTGAGCGATAAAATCTCATCAATGCGGCCCTGGCCGATGATCGAATAGCCATCGCGTCCCAGACCGGTGTCCATGAACAGTTCATGGATGTCTTTTAAGCGGCAATGGCGCTTGTTGAGGAAATATTCGCTCTCCCCCGACCGGTAATATCGGCGGGTGACCATAATCTCGGTGTGTTCAGAGGCAAAGACACCCTCGGAATTGTCCAGGATGAGCGAAACCTCGGCAAAGCCGAGCGGTCCCCGCTTTTGGGTGCCGCTGAAGATGACGTCCTCCATTTTGGCACCGCGCAGCGACCGCGAGGACTGCTCGCCCAGCACCCAGCGCAGGGCGTCGGATATATTGGATTTTCCGCTGCCGTTTGGGCCGACAATGGCCGTCATACCGCCCAGAAAGCGGATCTCGGTCTTGTCGGGAAACGATTTGAACCCTTGCAGCAGCAAACTCTTTAAAACCATGCAATGTCCCCATTTTAGACAGAAGTAATGTTGTTATCAGTGTATCACTTTTGGGGCTTAGAATCAACGCGCGCCCGCCAATTTTCACATTTTAGACAGAAAATTGGAACCAAATGGCGGCCATTTTCCCGAAGCTTTGCCAAGCAGGAAAAAGCCGGTTGGGCGCACGTATGCCCAACCGGCTTGTTTTACCGGTATCCCATCAGCTCAAGCGCCTGCTTGGCTGCCATTTGTTCGGCTTCCTTTTTGCTGTGTCCCATGCCCTTGGCAAAGACGTTGGAGTTGAGCAGCAGTTCCATTTCAAACGTCTTATCGTGGTCAGGACCATGGGTGCCTGCCAGACGGTATTCCAACGTTTCCTCGCGGTTTTTCTGCACGATCTCCTGCAAGGTGGTCTTGTAGTCCTTGAACATGCGGCCCTGGCGCGCTTCATCCGCCTTGCGCGGGATGAAGCTGAGCACAAACGCGCGCGCCGGTTCGATGCCGCCATCGAGGTAGATGGCGCCCAGCAGCGCTTCGACCGCGTCAGCCAAAATGCTAGGCCGGTGCCGGCCGCCGCCAGCTTCTTCGCCCCGTCCCAGACAGATCTCCTGATCGATGCCAAGTTCCTTGGCGACTTCATACAATGCCTGCTCGCAGACCACGGCTGCGCGCAGTTTGGTCAGTTCCCCTTCCGGCAGGTCGGGAAAATGATTGTAAAGATAGTCGGCCGTGACAAAGCCGAGTACGGAGTCGCCAAGAAACTCAAGCCGTTCGTTGTTTTGCAGGTGCCGCGCGCGCTGCTCGTTGGCATACGACGAATGGGTCATCGCCTTGCGGAACAGCACCGGATTGCGGAACCGGTATCCGATTTTTTCTTTCAGCATTCGCTCCTACCTTTCTGCATTTTCCGATAAAACCGAAGAGCCCACCGGTGGGCTCTCCGTTTTGCTTATTCTTCTCCGATCAGGCGCACGATGTCGCCGACCGTATGGATGTTCGCCGCCGCGTCTTCGCTGATCTGGCCCACGTCAAACGTCTCCTCAATGGTCATCATCAGTTCGACCAAATCGAGTGAGTCGGCATTCAGGTCATCCTGCAATGCGGTATCCATGGTGATCGCATCCGGTGTGACGCCGAATTGCCCCGACAGCAGTGTACACAATTTTTCAAAAACCATGCATGCGTCCATCCCTTCTCTTCGATTTGTGCCCCGAAACGGGGCTTCCCAATTTGATGATATAAGCCCCCTGGGGGTCTGTCAAGAGGAAAAGGGAAATTTTTCTTAAGTCTTGTCGAGGGTCATGTGGCCGATGTTTTGCTCGACCTCGGCGATCATGCCGCTCTTGGTGTAGGCGATGGCCTGCCGTACGGCGTTCATGAACGCAACTTCATTGGACGAGCCGTGCGCCTTGATGACCGGATGGGCAATGCCCAAAAACGGCGCACCGCCGACCATATCCTGGTTAAACAGCTCCTTAAACTCATCGACGCCCTTTTTGCACAGCAGATAGCCGATCTTGGAGCCAGTCGAGCGCATGAACATCTTCTTGATTTCGCCTGCCATGAACTTGGCCACGCCCTCAATGGTCTTGAGCATGACATTGCCCGCAAAGCCGTCGCACACGGCCACATCACACGCGCCCAGAGGCACCATGCTGCCTTCGACGTTGCCGACAAAATTGATGCGGCCTGCGTCATGCGCAGCCTTGAGCAGCGCATAGGCTTCCTTGCGCATGGGGTCGCCCTTGGAATCCTCGGTGCCGTTGTTGACCAGACCAACGCGCGGCTTTTGAATGCCGCGAATCTTCTCGGCATACAGCGAGCCCAGGAAGGCGAACTGGAGCAGGTATTCAGCCGTGCATTCGGTGTTGGCGCCCGCATCCACCAGCATGACCTGCCCGCCGGCGCACGGCATCACGGGCGCGAGCGCGCCGCGGCGGATGCCTTTGATGCGCTTACAGATGAGCGTCGCGCCGGACAGCAGCGCACCGGTCGAACCGGCCGACACGATGGCGTCAGCCTGGCCGTCCTTAACCAGCTTGAGCGCTACGGCCATCGAACTTTGCGGCTTCTGGCGCAGGACGGTCGCCGGGTCGTCGTGCATGTCCACCACGTCAGGGGCATGAACGATCGTAATGCCGGGCGTATTTTCCGCGCCCTGTTCCTTGAGGATGCCCCGGATGGTATCCTCCGGGCCAACCAGCAGGACTTCCTCCCCATAGGTCTTGGCCGCCATCACGCCGCCCTTGATGGGTGCGAGGGGCGCATTATCGCCGCCCATGACATCCATTGCGATCTTCACTCAAAACTCCCCCTTCAAGCTGTCGATGATCTCGAGCGCACGCTCGGAAATCTGTTTGTTTTTCTCCCGCTTGCCCTTGACTTTATAGCCAAGCGGCTCCAAAATACCAAAATTGATGTTCATTGGCTGGAATTTTACGACCGTTTCGTTGGAAACGTAGTTGCCCAGCGCGCCGATGGCCGTGGTCGACGGCAGGTCGGGCGCAGGCTTGCCCAGAATTTCGCACGCGGTCGCCACCCCGGCCAGCCAGCCCGAAGCATTGGACTCGACATATCCTTCCACGCCAGTCATCTGTCCGGCAAAGCGGATGCGCGGGTCAGCGCGCAGCGCGAAATTATGGTCGAGAAGCCGTGGCGAATCCAGGAAGGTGTTGCGGTGCATGACGCCGTAGCGCACGAACTCGGCGTTTTTGAGCGCCGGAATCATGGAAAAAATGCGCTTTTGTTCGCCCCATTTGAGGTGGGTCTGGCAGCCGACCAGATTATAGAGCGTGCCCTGTGCGTTGTCGCGCCGCAGCTGCAACACCGCATACGGGTCGCGCCCGGTCTTGGGGTCGGGCAGGCCGATGGGCTTTAAGATGCCAAACAGCAGCGTATCATGTCCGCGGCGGGCGTTGACCTCAATGGGCATACAGCCCTCGAACACCAGTTTATCCTCAAAGCCGTGGACTTCGGCTTCCTCAGCCGTAGTGAGTGCTTCCCAGAAGGGGTCAAACTCCTCGCGCGAAAGCGGACAGTTGATGTAATCGGCCGTTCCCTTGTCGTAACGAGACGCGAAATAGGCGTTGTCCATGTCGATCGATTCAAAGGTGACGATGGGCGCCGCCGCATCGAAAAAGTGCAGGAACTCCCCGCCCACCTTGCGATGGATGGCATCAAACAGCGCGTCCGAGGTCAGCGGGCCGGTGGCCACGATGACGTGGCCCTCCTCCGGCAGTTCGGTCACTTCGCCGGGCACGATTTCAATGTTGGGATGATTTCGGATTTTTTCGGTTACGAGCCGTGCGAACGCTTCGCGGTCGACCGCGAGCGCACCGCCCGCTTCTACCTGGGTCTGGTCGGCGCAGGCGATCACCAAGCCGCCCAACCGGCGCAGTTCCTCCTTGAGCAGGCCGGCGGCATTGGTCAGTTCGTTCGAGCGCAGCGAGTTGGAGCACACCAGCTCAGCAAAATCGTCCGCATGGTGGGCCGGGGTCTTCTTTTCCGGTTTCATTTCGTGCAGCACGACCGGGATGCCTCGCTCGGCCAGCTGCCAGGCGGCTTCGCATCCGGCAAGGCCGGCGCCGATGACGGTTACTTTATTCTGCATCGGTCGCCTCCTCGCCCTCGGTCGCGGCAGCCTTGGCCGCCTTGGTGGTCTTCTTGACCGTTGCCTTTTTGGCCGTGGTCTTGGTTGTCTTTTTGGTTGCAGTCTTCTTCGCCGTTGTTTTGGTCGTCTTTTGGGCCGTGGTTTTCTTCGCCGCTGCCTTTTTCTTGGGCTTTTCTTCTTCCCCGGCTTCGGCGGCAGCCGCTTCCTCGGCGGCCTTCGCTGCCTTGGCGGCTTCGCGTTCGGCCGCCTTAGCCGCGCGCGCTTCACGGCGCTGACGGTTCTTTTCGGCTTCCTCGGGCGGCAGGCCTTCCTTGACCAGTTCCTTGTAGCCGCAGCCCTCGCGCAGACACACATCGGTGACCTCCTTGGAGTCACGGTCGGTGTGACGGAACAGCGACGAATCACAGGTCGGACACTTGGTTTTCAGCGGCTTATCCCAGGTGATGAACGAACACTCGGGGTATTTGTCGCACGAATAATACACATAGCCGCGCGCTGACTTCTTCTTGACCACCTTCATGCCGCACACCGGGCAGGATGCGCCGGTGTCCTCGGTGATGGCCTTGGTGTTGGTGCACTCCGGGAAGCCCGGGCAGGCCAGGAATTTGCCAAACCGGCCAATCTTGATGACCATTTTGCGACCGCACTTGTCGCAGACGATATCGGTTTCCTCGTCCTTGATCTTGACCCGCTGGCCTTCCATAGAGGTTTCGGCCTCGTCGAGCGCGGTTTCAAAATCGCCGTAGAAGCCGCGCAACAGGTCGACATAGTTTTCCTTGCCGGCTTCGACTTCGTCCAGTTCGTTTTCCATGTTGGCGGTGAATTCATAATCGGCGACCGATTTGAATTTATCGACCAGCAGACCGGTCACGCCCTCGCCCAGCGGGGTGGGACGCAGGCTGCGGCTTTCCTTGGTGACATAGTTGCGGCTCTCGATGGTCGAGATGGTCGGCGCATAGGTGGACGGACGGCCGATGCCGCGCTCCTCCATCGCACGCACAAGCGACGCTTCGGTATAGCGCGCCGGGGGCTGGGTAAAGTGCTGGCTGGGCTCAATGGAAAGCGCGGTCAGCGCGTCACCCTCGGCAAAGGGCGGCAGCGGCTTACCCGATTCGCCCTGCTTTTCGTCGTCGGTCGATTCCTCGTACACAGCCGTAAAGCCCGAGAATGCAACCGTATGGCCGGAAGCACGGAAGACATAGCCCTCGCTCAAAATATCGGCCGAAATGGTGTCAAGCAGCGCGTCCGCCATCTGGCAGGCCACAAAGCGCAGCCAGATCAGGCGATACAGCTTATACTGGTCCGGGCTCAGGCTGGAACGCACCTGATCGGGCTCCAGCGTCACGTCGGACGGGCGGATGGCTTCGTGCGCATCCTGTGCGCCGCCCTTGGTCTTAAAGACGCGCGGCTTGCCCGGATAATAGGCATCGCCGTAGCGGCTCTTGATAAACTGCGCGGCTGCTGCGGTCGCCTCGTCGGACAGACGCAGCGAGTCGGTACGCATATAGGTGATCAGACCGGTCAGGCCCAGGCCATCGATTTCGATACCTTCATACAATTCCTGCGCCACGCTCATCGTGCGGCGGGGCGTCATATTCAGCTTGCGGCTGGCTTCCTGCTGCAAGGTGGACGTGGTAAACGGTGCGGGCGCGGATTTCTTTTTCTTGCCCTTCTTGACCGTGCCCACGGTGAACGGCTTGCCGGTGACTGCATCCACGACCGCCTTCGCGCTCTGCTCGTCGGGAAGGTCGCGGTTCCCGGCCGCGTCGCTGTAATAGCGCGCGCCGAGTTTGCCGCCCTGGTTGGTCTGGAGCTGGACATCGATCTGCCAATACTCCTCGGGCTTGAAGGCGCGGATTTCGTTTTCGCGGTCCACGACCAGACGGGTCGCGACGCTCTGCACACGTCCGGCCGACAGGCCACGCTTGACCTTGCGCCACAGGAAGGGCGAAAGCTTATAGCCGACGATACGGTCCAGGATGCGGCGCGCCTGCTGGGCATCCACCAAATCCAGGTCGATGTCGCGCGGATGTTCAATGCCGTAGCGCACAGCGTTTTTGGTGATTTCGTTGAAAGTAACGCGCTTATACTGCCCTTCCTTGAGCTTGAGCAGTTCTTTTAAGTGCCAGGAAATGGCTTCGCCCTCGCGGTCCGGGTCCGTTGCGAGATAGACGAAGTCGCTTTCCTTGGCGGCTTTGCGCAGTTCGCTGATGATTTTGTCCTTTCCCTCGATCGGAACATACTCCGGGGCAAAATTGTTGTCAAAATCAATGCTCATTTTCTTTTTGGGCAGATCGCGCAGATGTCCCATGGACGCCTTGACCACATAATCGGACCCCAGATATTTGCCAATGGTCTTTGCCTTGGCCGGGGATTCCACGATTACCAGTTTTGACATATGTTCTGTTCCTCCAATTGGTTCTATACCAGCCTTTGGCTGCTCCGGAACGGGTTCCGGGTTGTGTTCCTGTTAAAATTTGCGCACAATGGCGCCGTTTTTCCGGCCCAGGATACCGTCCAGCTCGAGCATGGTCAGTTCGGTCATGACCCGGGCGGCGGGCAGGTCGGTCTTTTCCAAAATCTCTTCGGGCGTTTCTGCGCCGTCGAGCACAGCTTGCAAAATTTCGCGCTGGGTATCGTTCACCGAATCCGGGATTTTGGGCGGGCCTGCCGGTTTGGGCTCTGCGGGCGTTTCAGGCTGTTCGGTGTACTGCTGGATTTTATCCCACAGATCATGAGCCGGCAGAGGCGCCGGCGGGGTGGAGATCGCCGGGGCGCGCCGCGCTACATGGCCGAGTGCCTGGGCGATGTCGCCCGGCCGCATGACCAGCGCGGCTTCGCCGTCGCGGATGAGCTGATTGCAGCCCACCGAATTCGGCGCATGGATGGTGCCAGGAATGGCAAACACTTCGCGGCCCTGATCAAGTGCCAGATGGGCGGTGATGAGCGCGCCCGAACGCTTGGGCGCTTCCACGATCAAAACGCCGCGGGACAAACCGCTGATGATGCGGTTGCGGATGGGGAACCGGAAGCCGTCGTGCGGGGTGCCGGGCGGATTTTCGCTGATGACCGCCCCGGACAGCTGGATATCGCCCATCAAGAAATTGTTTTGCGGGGGATAACAGATATTCAGGCCACCGGCCAGCACGGCAATGGTCTTGCCGCCTGCTTCGAGTGCCCCGCGGGCCGCGGCGGCATCGGCGCCCAGCGCCATGCCGGATACGACCGTAAACCCAGCCCGGGCCAAGCCCTTGCCGAATTCGTTGGCCGCCAGCAGGCCATAGGGCGACGCTTTGCGGGTGCCTACCACGCCCACGCCGGGCACGCCCTCCAAATCGGGCAGCGTGCCTTTGACGTACAGCACGAGCGGCGGGTCGGGGATGCTGCGCAGAATATCCGGATAGGCCGAATCGGCCTGTGTGATGATCTGAATGTGTAACTTTTCGCAGTCGAATGCAATGGCGCGGGCGCGCTCCAAACTTTTGTCGCTCAAAGCGTCGATTTGCTTGCGGGTCAGCCCCGGCAGGGCTTCCCATTCGGCGCGCGTCATCGCATAAAGGTGTTCGGGGGTGCCGAAACGGCTCAGCAGCTGGTTTTTTGCCAGGGCGGTCATGCCGTCCTTGGCGGCCAGCCAGAGCCAATACGCGGCCCGGTTCATCGCGGCGCCCCCTTGGTCATCTCCCAGATGAGGATGGCAGCCGCCACACCGGCGTTGAGCGATTCGGCCCGACCGGCCATGGGGATGATGACTTTGCGGTCGCTCTGTTCGAGCGCCTGCTGGGTCACGCCCCGGCCCTCATTGCCGACGATCACTGCCGCGGACGACAGCGGCACCTCGGTGACCGGGACGCTGTCGGTGTCCAGTGCCGCCGCATAAATAGGCAGTCCACGCGCCCGCAGAGCCGCCATGGCTTCGCCCAGCGGCATGCGGTATACCGGCTGCCGGAAGGCTGCGCCCATGGTCGCACGCACGACCTTCGGGGCCGTCCAGTCGGTGCAGCCTTCGCACAGGATGACCGCATCCAGTCCAAAGGCATCGGCAGTACGCAGGATGGTGCCCAGATTGCCGGGGTCCTGCACGCCATCCAGCAGGACCGCGCCCGAAAGCGTTTGCGGCAGGTCATCGGCCAGGCGGTGCGGCGGTTCGCAGGCAAAGAGCAGACCTTGCGGGGTCTCCACATCGGAGGCCTGCGCAAACAGCGACGCGCTGGTTTCAAAAATGCGGGCGCCCTGCGCCGCGGCGCGGTCGATGTCGGCACACACGTCGGCCGGAAACGCCTCCCCGGAGCGCAGCAGCACGGTGCGGATGCGCACCCCAGACCCCAGGGCTTCCCCGAGCATCTTGCCGCCCTCGCACACCATTTCCCCGGCGCCCTGGCGGTATTTCTTTTCGCGCGCCAGACGCGCCAAATGGCGCAGCGTGGTATTCTGTTTGCTTTCAATGACCGTCGTCATAGGCAGGTTCCCCTCATTTCGAATGTAATATGCGGAAAGCCTGAATGCGTGGGCATCCAGGCTTTATTTTCAGTCGCCAAGCGGCTTCATCGTCGGGAACAGGAGGACGTCACGGATGGATGCCGAATCGGTCAGGAACATGACCAGACGGTCAATGCCCATGCCCATACCGCCTGTGGGCGGCATGCCGTACTCCAGAGCGGTGATGAAATCATCGTCCATCATGTTCGCCTCGTCATCGCCCGCAGCCCGCAGCGCGACCTGACGCTCAAAGCGACCACGCTGATCGATCGGGTCGTTGAGCTCGGAAAATGCGTTACACAATTCACGGCCATAGACAAAGCATTCGAACCGCTCAGTCAGACGCGGGTCGGACGGCTTACGCTTGGCCAGCGGCGATACTTCGACCGGATAGTCGGTGATGAAGGTCGGCTGCATCAGATTTTCCTCGACGAACTCCTCATAGCAGAAGGCAAGCAGGTCGCCCCAGCTTTCCTTGCCCTTTTCGGGGGTCAGGCCCTTGGCCTTGACGGCCTCAAGCGCCTCTTCGGGGCTCATGTTCATGAAGTCCAGACCCGCGTATTCCTTGACCGCGTCGGCCATGGTCATGCGCTTCCAGCCCTTGGAGAAGTCGAGTTCGGTGCCCTGATAGGTCACCTTGGTGGTGCCCAGCACCTTTTCACACACGTGAACCACCATATCTTCGGTGATGTCCATCATGCCGTGGTAATCGGTGTAGGCCTGATACAGTTCGATGGTGGTAAATTCCGGGTTGTGACGGGTGTCCATACCCTCGTTGCGGAAGATACGACCGATCTCATAGACCTGCTCCAAACCGCCGACGATCAGGCGCTTTAAGTGCAGCTCGGTCGCAATGCGCATGTACATATCAATGTCGAGCGCATTGTGATGGGTGATGAACGGACGGGCTGCCGCGCCGCCCGGAATGGTGTTCAGGCAGGGGGTTTCCACTTCCATGAACCCGCGGGAGTCCATGAAGTTGCGGATCTCGCGCACGATCTTGGAGCGCTTTTCAAAGGTGTCGCGCACCTCGGGATTGACGATCAAATCCACATAGCGCTGCCGATAGCGCATGTCGGTATCCTTCAGGCCGTGCCACTTTTCGGGCAGCGGGATGAGGTTCTTGGACAGCAGGGTCATCTGGGAAACCATGACCGAAATCTCGCCCTTCTGGGTGCGGAATACGGTGCCCTCGATACCGACCAAATCGCCGATGTCCATTTTCTTAAATGCCTTATAGGGTTCGTCGCCCAGTTCGTCGCGCTTGACGTACATCTGAAGCCGGCCAAAGCGGTCAGCCAGATCGGCAAACGATGCCTTACCCATGATGCGCTTGCTCATCATGCGGCCGGCCAGACGGACGGTCTTACCTTCCATCTCGTCGAAGTGGTCTTTGATATCGGTCGTAAAGTTGGTGCGGTCAAAACGCACCTGCTCAAAGGGGTCGTTGCCTGCCGACTGAAGTTCCGCCAGCTTTTCACGGCGGATGCGCAGCAGTTCATTTAGTTCAGCCTGCGTCGGTTCCGCGGCCTTCTGCTCGTGTGCCATGCTGTTCAACCTTTCTGTATTACTTCTTCATATCTACGATCTTATACTTCACCGTGCCGACCGGAGCATCAACCTCAACGATCTCGCCCACCTTGTGGCCCAGCACAGCCTTGCCGAACGGCGATTCATCCGAAATCTTGCCGTCCATCGGGTCGGCTTCCTGCGAGCCGACAAAGTGATATTCTTCCCGGTCGCCAAATTCCAGGTCCTCGACGACAAAGTAGCAGCCCGGCGAAACTTCGTCTGCCGCGTAGGTGTCGCCGGTCACAACGACCGCATGCTTGATGATTTCTTCCAGTTCGGCGATGCGGGAGTACAGTTTGCCCTGTTCGTTTTTGGCTTCGTCGTACTCGGCGTTTTCCGAAAGGTCGCCGAACGAACGCGCTTCTTTCAGCTGCTCGGCAACTTCGTCCGCGCGGGTCGTTTTGAGGTATTCGAGCTCTTCCTTGTAATTGTCCAGACTCTCCTGGGACAGTTTGATTTCCTTAGCCATCTGCAAATCCCTCTCTATAAAAATGAATTTTTAACAATCTTACGATACATTACCTTATTATATGGAGTCAAAAGCCCAATGTCAAGCGGCGTTTCCCGAACTTTTACAATTTTGCTGTCAAAATCGATGAAATCAGTCGTCCAAAGCCGACAGAGATGCCTGGAGCTGCGGGTCATCCTCCTCGGCGGCAAAATACAGGTCAAAGCCCTCGGGCGCGTCGGTCGGAACGTCGGGTGTGATGCCGGTACCGATCAGGCTTTTGCCCTGCGGGGTGAAGTATTCCTGGTCGGACAGATGCAGCGCCGAACCGTCGCTGAGTACATAATTTTGCTGGGAATAACCCTTGCCCATAGTCTGGCCACCCACGATGATTGCCTTGTCGTATTCCTGCAGAGCGGCTGCAAAGAACTCGGCTGCACTGATCGAATCGGCGTTGACCAGAACCGCCATCGGCAGGTTGATTTCGTCTGCATCCGAGCGGTAAATGGTTTCATCGCCGCCCTTGGTACGCAGCGTCATAATGTCGCCCTCGGGCAGCAGGTAATCAAGCGCATCGCACACGCTCTCGACCGAGCCGCCCGGATTGTTGCGCACATCGAACACCAGCCGTTCGGCCCCCTGCTCGATCAGGGCATCGACTGCGTCGATCATCTGGGTTTCCGAACCCTTTCGGAAGTTGTAAATGCGCACCATACCGGTTTTGCCATCCTCCAGCATCCAGCCAGTCGCCATGACCTGTTCGGTCGTCTTTCGTTCCATTTCGACCGTTTCCGTCTCACCGGTCGCGGTGCGGTAGATGGTCACCTGCGCTTTGGTGCCCTCTTCCCCGGCAATGGCATTCACCACCTCCGTATAGCCGTCTTTGTCCACGGTTTTGCCTTCGGCGCCCAGGATGAGGTCGCCCTTTTGCAGGGCAAGCGTTTCGCCGTCCGAGCCCGGAAAGACCTCCACGATGCGCAGCTCATTTTTGTCTGCTACATAGGAGGTAAACAGCCCAATGCCAAAAGATTGCCCGGAAAAACTCAGCTTATACTCGTCATAGCTCTCCTTGGACATGTAGGTGCTCCACTGGTCGCCTATTCCGGCAACGTAGCCGGCAGCCGCCATATCGACGGCATCCTGCTCGTCGTATTCCCCGACATAATAGGCGTCGATCGTCCGGCGGATCTCGCCGATCTTGCCATAGATCTCCGCTTCAGCCTGATAGCCGGGCAATAAGGATTCCAGCCGGCGCTCCATTCCAATGTAGGAAATAGTGAACACCGTGACCGCGGTCAGCGCACACAAGGCCACCGCCTTGCTGGATGAAATGTTATGTGCCATAGATCCTCCTTGAAGAAAAGAAAGGCGCGCCGCCAGGCACGCCTTTCCAAAATGCGAATTAATAGTAGTTAAGCGGGTTGGTCGTAGAGCCGTTGACATAGACCTCAAAATGCAGGTGGTTACCTGTGGAAACACCGGTGGAACCAACCTTACCGATCTGCTGTCCTGCGGATACTGTTTCACCGGCCGAAACCAGACGCGTGCTCATATGGGCATAAGCGGTCATCAAGCCGCCACCGTGGCTGACAACGATGTAGTTACCATAAGACGAAGAATAGTAACTCTGCACAACGGTGCCCGATGCTGCGGCCAGAACCGGGCTACCGCCCGGGGCCGAGATATCCAGGCCCTTATGGAACTTCCGAGTGCCATAGACCGGATGGACACGCCAGCCGTAGCTGCTGGTATTGGCAACGCCCGACGGCGCCGGCCATACCGACAGTTCCCCGTTGCCGGTGTAGGACACCGAAGAACCGCCGCTGCTGCCAGAGCTGCCCGAAGACTGATTCTTCTTCGCCTCTTCGGCAGCCTTACGGGCTGCTTCTGCCTCACGACGGGAAATCTCTTCGATCTCAGCGTTGATGGCATCCTGTTCTGCGGTCAGAGCCTCATATTCGCTCTTGCTCTTGTCGTAATTGCTTTCCAGTTCGTCGGACAGAGCCTGTACTTCTTCACGCTGGCTGTCCAGATCGTCGTACTTGCTTTCCAGAGATTCCTTGTACTCTTCCTGGTCCTGCTTATCTTCCTCGTATTCGGCCTTTGCAGTTTCCAGCTTGGTCTTGGCTTCCTTGTAGTCCTCGACGATCTTTTTATCGTTGTCCATGATCTCGCTGACCGTTTCCATACGCGAGAGCATTTCGCCAAAGCTGCGCGAGCCAAAGAGTACGTCTAAGTATCCGATTTCATTACCGTTCTCGTACATCACGCGCATACGTGTTTCGAACAGCTCGGTCTTTTCATCCAATTCCTTCTGAGCAACCTCGATTTCTTCTTCCTTGGTTGCGATCTCATCTTCCAGGCGTTCGATCACCTCTTCGGTGGCCGTAATATCTTCCTGGGTCAGATTGAGCTGGTCCTGCAGGGCTTGCAGCTTCTGCGTGGTGCTGCCCATTTGCCCTTCCAGGTCATCCAAAACCGCCTGAATTTCTTCTTTCTGCTTGTCAATCGAAGAAAGCTGTGTTTTCAAATCAGAAACCGATGCGGCCTGTGCCGTGCCGATGGCAGAAAACAGGCTTCCTGCCGCCAGTGTGACCACCAAAATGATCGCGATCACAGCCGCAATGGTACGAACTGCTTTTTTGCTTAGCATAAATTCTCCTTTCCCAATGTTAAACATCCAAGAACCGGCGCATGGACAGGATCGAACCACCTACACCGATAATTACGCCCGAACCCAGGAAGATGGCAACCAGCATCCACCCGAATTCGTGAAATTCTGCCATGGTAAAGGCCGGAATCGCGCCTGTAACTGTTTTGAGCAGCTTTTCATAAACGCCCCATTCGGCCAACGACGCCAATCCGCCAGCAACCAGCCCCAGCAGCATACCTTCGATGACGAACGGCCAGCGAATGAACCAGTTGGTCGCGCCGACCATCTTCTCGATGGCGATCTCCTCGCGGCGGGCAAGCATGGCGAGTTTGACTGTGTTGGAAATAATAAAGATCGAAATGGCGCCCAAGGCTGCGACCAAGGTCACCGATACGATCCGGAATACACGCTGGGCTCTGACCAGCATGTCCATCGTATCCTCGTTGACAACGACCTTGGCAACACCGGCGACCTTCTTGAGTTCCTCTTCGGTCTGGTCTGCCTTGGCAAGGTCATCGAGCGTGATGCGGTAACCATCGCGCATAAAATTGTTGTCGGCGTTATAGCCGTCCAAAATATCATCGTCCTCGCCAAGCTGATCGCGCAGATCTTCCAAAGAAGCTTCCTTGGACTGAAACTCCACGGTCTTGACGTTGTCGATCTTCAGCAGGTCTTGCTCCAAAGCACGTGCCTCGCTGGAGGTGAAGTTCTCATCTATGTACAGCATGATTTCGCTATCTGCCTGCAAATTTTCGATATTTAGGTCGATGTTGTAGGAAATCAATGCCATACTGCCGGTAATCAGCAGGCAGGCCAGGATGATGCTCACGGCCGCAAAGCTCATAAATCCATTGAGGAAAATGTTATGAATGCCTTCCGACCAAAAATAACTAAGACCGGTCTTGCTGTTCCGGCGCTTCGTTTTCTTCGTTTTGTTGCTCATTTTCCGTATCCCCATCCGCTTGGTTCTGATTGATTTCTTCCGCGGCCTCCAAAGGTTCCGCAGGATTATGGCTCATGCCCAGACGCTCTTGGAACCGGTTTACCAGTTCATCCAGCGACGCAAGGTCTAATTGCGGCTCATCGACTTCCGCGACCGGCGGTTCCACAACGGGAGCGGCCGCTGGTTCCGGTTCTGGCTCCGGTATCCCGTCGTCCTGCGCGATGGGTTCGGCTTCTTGTTGCTCCATTGGTTCGGTTTGGGCGACTGGCTCGGAAACGATCTCCTCCCCCTCGGCCTGCTGTTCTTCTTCCGCCTGCTCATTTTTCTTGAGCGAGAAGCGGTCAAAGAGCATGGCCAGCGGTGCGTTAAACATATTGTTTTCCGCCTGCGGTGGCTCTTCCAGATATTCGCCCTCTTCTTCGTACATGCCTTCTTCGTAAAATTCGTCGTCGGCATAATAACGGCCCGTGGCGTCGCTGACGATCTCGCCGCTGTCGATCATGATAACGCGCTTTTCAAATTCGTCGACCAGTTCTTTTTCGTGGGTAACGATCAGGATGGTCGTGCCAAGCTCGTTGATCTTTTCAAACAGGGTCATCAGTTCGTAGGAACGCGCCGGGTCCAAGTTGCCGGTGGGCTCGTCTGCAATAATGAGGCGCGGATTATTAACCAGCGCCCGTGCGATGGCCACACGCTGCTGTTCACCGCCCGACAGCTCCAGCGGACGGGTATCCGCCTTTTCACTCAGGCCGACCAGTTCCAGCACATAGGGCACGCGCTTTTTGATCGCGCGTTTTTTGGCGCCCACGGCACGCATGGCGAACGCGACATTTTCGTAGACCGTCTTTTTTTCGATCAGCCGGAAATCCTGGAACACAACGCCGAGTGTGCGGCGCAGATAGGGGATTTCCCGCTTTTTGATGGTGCTCATGTTATAGTTATTGACGACAATGCGGCCAGATGTCGGCCGAACTTCGCCAGTCAGCAGTTTGATCAGGGTAGATTTACCCGAGCCGGACGGACCGACCAGGAAAACGAACTCCCCCTCATCAATACGCAGTGTCGCCCGTCTGACGGCGCGCACACCGTTATCGTATTGCATGCTGACGTCGCTCATTCTTATCACGACCCAGTGAACCTCCTTGCGCTGCTGGATGTCATACACAGCGGCATGACTCCCGCGTTTGAAATCTGGGAAAAGCGGGATGAAAAAAAGATGTGGTACAATCGCCGCTTTTGGGCTATTATACCACATCCGATTGAAAATTTCCAGAGTATTTCCCCTATCTTCAAAAATTTAATGTTTTTTTCAGGGTCAGATAGTTCGAAATTTCTGTTTTAAAGGCGGTTTTTACACAAATGTTTCCATTTTGTTATCGATTTGGACGGTTGCCTCAGACGCGTCCTTCCTCACGGCTTTCCAGGTACTTGCGAACCATCAGCGCGACCTTAAAGACAATCGCATGGTCAAATTCACGCAGGTCCAGACCGGTCAGCTTCTTGATCTTTTCCAGGCGGTACACCAGCGTATTGCGGTGTACGAACAGCTTGCGCGAAGTTTCGGACACATTCAAATTGTTCTCAAAGAACTTCTGGATGGTGTACAGCGTTTCCTGATCGAGCGAATCGATCGAGCCCTTCTTGAACACTTCGTTCAGGAACATTTCACACAGGGTGGTGGGAAGCTGATAGATCAGACGGCCGATGCCCAGGTTTTCATAGCTGACGATCGCCTTTTCGTTGTCGAATACGCTGCCGACTTCGATGGAGACCTGCGCTTCCTTAAAGGACTTGGCAATGTCCTTGAGCTGGGTCGAAATCGAGCCGATACCGATGATGCACTTGATGAGCAGTTCGGAATTGAGCGCGTCTTCGATGGTCTTAGCGCACTTGATAAGCTCCTTGACGTCGCTGTTGGCCTTGACTTCCTTGACCACAACGATGTCGCTCTCGCTGATGTGCAGGACGAAATCCTTCTGCTTGTCCGGGAACAGGCCGTTGACGACGTCGATCGCAGCCACGTCCACCCGCTCAAGCTGGTGCACCAGGAAGACCACGCGCGGCACATCGTTGCCAAAGTGCAGCTCCCGCGACTTAATATAGATATCACCCGGCAGGATGTTGTCCAGGATGATGTTTTTCACAAAGGTTGCCTTGTCGTGCTTTTCGTCGTACAAGGTCTTGATGTTATTGATGGCGACCGATGCCAGAGAGCATACCGAACGCGCCAGTTCGTCCTCGCCCTGTACAAAAACCGCATATTCAAAGCGTGTCGAACGGTCTGCCACCGAGCGGTACGTATATCCGCCAAAGCGGATCATATCCCCCGCATACCCAAGCTCGGTCACCGCATCCTCCCGCATTTCGCCAATGCGCGGCAGATCGGTGCATGCGATTACGGCACCGGTGGCATCGACGATGCCGATGGTGCGGTCCACCGTATCTTTCATCTGGAGAACAATCGACTGAAACAATCTGGAGGCCATTTCCGTCACCTTTCCTTTCAAGTCTCTTCAAACAATCTGATATCCCCTGCCGCCTTCCGGTTGTGACGGCGCGGCCCAATCGGACATATTATACAAGAAGCACAGAAGATCCTGTATCATTTATAGAATTATAACACAGAATTTCGCCGAATCATACAAAAATTTTTCAATCGTTTTGTGAACTTTTTATCAATCCCACAAACCGATCTTCATTCGTCCGCCGAAGCTTTGCCACGTGCGGCATCCCGCAGGGCAGCCACTTCGTCTTCGGTCAATTCCCGGTACTCCCCGGGTTGCAATCGCTCATCCAGCCGCAGCGGACCGACTGAAATGCGCTTAAGATGCTCCACATGGCCGCCCACAGCTGCGACCATGCGCTTGACCTGATGATGCTTTCCTTCTTTTAGGGCAACCTCGATCTTGGTCAGGCCATCCTCTTCGCCCAAAACGGTCAGGCGGGCCGGGCGGCAGACTGTGCCATCCGCCAAGGTCATCCCGGCTGCAAACTGCTTGGGGGCACTCAAATCCATCCGGCCGGACACCAAGGCGACATAGACCTTTTCCACATGCCGCCGCGGGGCCATGAGCGCGTGGCAGAATCCGCCATCGTCGGTCAACAGCAGCAGGCCTTCGGTATTCTTGTCCAGCCGGCCGACCGGGAACAATCCGCGCCGCTCGCTTTCCGGGAACACCGACAGCACCGTCGGATGCAGGTTGTCCACCCGCGCAGAAACCAGATCGGGCGGTTTGTTGAGCATGTAGTAGCGGCCAATGCGCCACCGCAATTGCTGACCGCCCAAAGCGAGGGAATCTTCTGCCGGTGTGACCCGATAGGCTGGGTCCCGGATCGTTTGCCCATTGACACTGACCCGGCCGGCGCGAATGATGGCACCCACTTCTTTTCGACTGCCGCAGCCCAGCGAAGACAGCGCTTTGTCCAAACGCTCCTTTGCCATCTGCATCCCCCCGTCTACACTAGATAAATATAGAGTACCACTTTTTCGCAAATTGCACAATAGGTCTGGCAAAAAAAACGAAAAAATTGCAGATAAACTTTGCCGGTTTCGTCACTTTACCCTATCGCCTGGTTTCAGTAAAAAAAGGCAATTTTTTCGAAAACAAAATCCGAAAAAATCGCCCTTTTCACAATCCAACATTATTCCTGTGTGTTTTCGTCCGGCCGTTCGGTGATCGTTCGCAAAAAGCCGTCTTTTTGCGCAGAGCAGACATCGGCTGCAATCAGCCGGTTGCGGTATAGCACCAGGTTGGCTGTCACCCCTTCTTCGCCGCTCGGGTCGTTGTGGACCGAATACACATACAAGGTCGCATTGCGGCCCTTATACTTTTCCAGGTCCAATCCCTGGGTCTTTTGCAGGTCGTTGTATTCTTCATAGGTTTCATCAAATTCGTCCGGGATACGCACCTCGGTTTCGCTGACCGGGGTTTCATCGACCTCCCAGCCGAAGGACTGCAAAAATTCCACCCGTTCCTCATTGGTGCCTAATTTCTGCGATAAGCTCGCTTCCCCGGATGCGCTGGCGATGTCTGCGGATGCCGGACGCAGCGTGGATACGCCCCAAATCACGGCTGCCAATGCCAGCACGCCCACAGCTGCTTTTTTTACAGTTAGCTTTGTCGCGTAAACGATCATATTCGGTCCCTCCCATATCGGCCTCTTACTAGCATGATATGGACGGGCCGACCGATTTAGAACCAAATTTTTTCGCAAAAGAAAGGACGGCAAAAGCCGTCCTTTCGAAATTTAGTCTTTGCTCAGTGCTTCCATGCGTGCCTTGTTCTCGGCGATGACCTTCTCCTGAACCATCGGAGGAGCTTCGTCATAGCGTTCAAAGTCCGATTCGAACGAGCCACGTCCCTGGGTCATCGAACGCAGGGTGATAGCGTAGTCGGTGGTTTCCGCCATCGGCACTTCGGCCAGGATTTCCTGCTGTCCGCCTTCAACCGGGTTCATGCCCATGATACGGCCACGGCGCTTGTTCAGGTCGCCGATGACATCACCCATGTAGCTGTCCGGTACAATGACCTTCATCGAGCAGATGGGCTCCAGGAGTACCGGAGACGCCTGCGGGATACCAGCCTTATAGGCCAGACGTGCTGCCATCTTAAACGACAGTTCGTTGGAGTCGACGTCATGGTAAGAACCATCGGTCAGGGTCGCCTTCAGGCCAACCAGCGGATAACCGGCCAGCACACCATGTTCCATGGCTTCGCGGATGCCCTTATCGACCGCCGGATGGAAGTTCTTCGGAACCGAACCGCCGAAGATCTTTTCTTCGAACAGGTAATCGCCTTCTGCGTACGGCTCAAAGTCCATCTTGACGTGACCATACTGACCATGGCCGCCCGACTGTTTCTTATGCTTGCCTTCCACAGAGACCTTTTTGCGGATCTTCTCGCGGTACGGTACGATCGGCGGCGTCAGGGTGACTTCTACGCCGAATTTGCTCTTAAGCTTGGAGCAGATGACATCCAGATGGATATCGCCTGCACCCGCAATGACCATCTGCTTGGTCTCGGGGTTGAAGTTGACTTCAAAGCTGGGGTCTTCGTCGCGCAGCTTAGCCAGACCGGTGGACATCTTTTCTTCATTGCCCTTGGACTTGGGTTCAATGCCCTGTGCATAGCACGGCTTTGCCATCGGCACGCCTTCCAGCATCACCTTACGAACCGACATGGACAGGGTGTCGTCGGTCTTGGTGGTCACGAGCTTAGCGACTGCACCGATATCGCCGCAGCCGATCTCCTCGACTTCGGTGGTCTTCTTGCCGCATACCGTGTAGATATGGCCCATTTTTTCATTGGCATCGGCGCGCTTGTTGACCAGCGTCATATCGCTCTTGACCGTGCCCGAGAATACCTTGAAATAGGAGAAGCGGCCATACTGATCAGCCACCGTCTTAAAGACATACGCGCAAGTCGAGCCGTTGGGCGAGCAAACGATCTCATCGAGTTCGCCCTTTTCGTCTTCATATACTTCGGCCGGTGCTTCATCCGGGGACGGCATGTAGTCGGCAATGCCCTTGAGCAGTGCATAGGAACCAATGCCGGTTGCAGCCGTGCCGCAGAATACCGGGGCAATCACCAGGTCGCGCACGCCCTGACGGATGCCGGCGATGAGTTCTTCATCCGAGAATTCTTCGCCTGCGAAGTAACGCTCCATCAGGTCTTCGCTCAGTTCGGCTACGTTTTCGCATAACGCTGCACGGTGCTGGTCGATACGCTCGACCATATTGTCCGGGATCGGGATTTCAACACGCTTGGTGCCTTCCATCTTGTAGGCCTTGCGGATGACACAGTCGACAACGCCGACCGTATCGCGGTTGCCTTCAAAGATCGGCACTACGATCGGGCAGACCGAAACGCCGAACTGCTTCTGCAGCTTATGTAATGCGGTATAGTAATCGGAATTTTCCTCGTCGATCTTGGAAATATAGAACATGCGCGGCATGTTACGCTCTGCGGCCCGCTTCCAGGCCTTTTCGGTGCCCACACCGGGGCCAGCCTTACCGGTCGCTACGATGAGCGCCGATTCCGCGACGCGCAGCGCATGCTGAACTTCAGATTCAAAATCAAAGAAACCTGGGGTATCGAGCAGGTTGATCTTGCAATCGCCCCAGACCACCGGCGCCACTGCCGTCGAGATGGAGAACTGGCGCTTGACTTCTTCGGGGTCATAGTCACAAACTGTATTGCCATCCGGCACCTTGCCTACGCGCTCGGTTGCACCGGAGGTAAACAGCAAACTCTCAACCAGGGAGGTCTTACCGTCGCCGCCGTGGCCCATGACGCAGACATTTCTTAACTTATTCACCGGGTACGTTGCCATATTTATACACTCTCCTGCTTGTATGATCTGAGAGCGTCTTGTGCAGATTGCCAAATTACGTCTCTCTTATGTTCGTAATTATACACTATATAGCCGAATAATGCAAATACTATTTTGTGTATCCTGCCAAGAAAGGCAAAAGAAAAGGAAATGCCGCATATTTTTGCAGCATTTCCTCCAATTCGTCTGGAATTTTTTAATAATTGCGACGGGTGGTCAGGTTGATGAGCAGCACCGGCACATACCACAAGATGAGATACAGAATCACATTTTTGGGTTCGACCGCCTCGGCAGCGCCCTTGAACGTCAGATAGAACATCAAAAGCATGCCGCAAATGCCGGCAATCGTGCCGATGAGCAGGTTGGAACGCATTGCGCCGACCAGTTTATCGGCTGCCTGCTGCACCATCGCGTACGGCATTGCACCGTCCTTGGACAGCAGAGCGCACACGCGGTCCTTGGCGACATATCGCGCGTCGTTCAGTTCCGGGATGCGGGCCGGGTCGACCGCACCGGTCACACCATGCTTGACTTCAAACATAGCTTCCACCATCGCCGGGGAGATGTTGAAGTCCTGTGCGGCGATCATCGGGCGAATCTTCAGGCGGCACAGCGAATGGATGGCACCATAGGTCTGTGCAGTCGGGTGATAGGTCAGCTTGATCTCGCCCGCGATCTGGCTGTTGATGACGACATAGACACCGTTTTCGATGCCCTGGTTATCCCGCAGCCGGATGCCCAGCTTGCTCAGGAAGGCCGCTGTGCCGACCAGAACGCTGTCCGAACCGATGTCAGCCGACAGGCCGCCCGATTCATAATTGGTCACATTGGTCGCGCGTACCGGACGGCCATACTGCTCACGCAGGGCCTCGCTGAGTACGCGGCCGATCTCCAGCCCCTGTCCAGCCGTGACGGCCGAAGCATAAGCCAGCAGCTTTTCAGCCGAATAGCTACCAAAATTGCGCACCTCATCAATCGTGATCGAGCCGGTGGGGAACAGATCACCGTCGCGCAGCATGGCCTGCTTGACACCGCGCAGACGCTCGGCCTGCCGGGCGCTGGCAATGGCTGCGCCTTCGGTCAGCAGCTTACGGGAAACATTGCGGTACGGCGCGCCAAAGGCACACAGAATGCCAAACGGCGCCGAAATAGACAAAATCGCGGACAGTGCCCAGCAGAACCGGGTCGGTTCGCCGGCCCCAAAGGAAGCAATTGCGGCAAAGACAATGGACGCAAGAATAGCCAGCGGCGCATAGATGCGTTCAAAGGTATCGATCTTGTCGCTGCGCTCCATTTCACGCAAGAAGCCGGTCAGGTCGGGCATCTGATACTTAACAGCCCGACGAACATGGTCGCGGCTGTCCTGATGGGCGTAAACACCGATCGGACGGTCGCCCAGGGTCGCCGCTTTATAGGCCCGATAGCGGCCGGCCATACGTGCCTTTTCCTCCTGCATCTGGGCGAACAGCAGCAAAATGCTGACCGCACAGTACGGCAGCCATCCGCTCCACTGGAACAGGATGATGGTCATGCCGTGGATGAGCGAAGCGACGAGCGAAAAGTCTACGAGCGTGCTGCGGTCGGGCCGCAGCTTGAACAGATTATAAATGCCGTTGCCGACAATATCCAGTCCGGCAAACATGGCCAGGAACTGCATAATCATGAGCGTCATAATGGTGAGATACGCGTGCTCGGCATATTGCAGCATCGCAGGCAGCGGCAGACCCATGCCGCTGGCGACCGTGATATACATAGCCAGCAGGCCCAAAATCAGCACAAACACGCTGCGGCGGGCCAAATTCTTGGCACGGCGCTTGCAGAACCGCTGTGCTTCGCGCGGGTTGCGAATTTCAATATCGTCCTCCCGGTCAAGGGCGCGTTCGTTTTCTGCACGACGCTCTTTTTCGCGCTTTTTGCGCTCGCGGCGGCTCAGACGCGGTTCATTGTCTTCCTCGGCTGCCAGTTCGGCCAGATGGCGCGCCTGTTCGTCAGCCGTGGCGCGCAGCGATTCTTCGACCGCACGGGGGTCGACACCCGGCACACGCGGGATGCGTCCGCTGACCTGCGGCACCCGTCCCGTGCCCTGCGGGATACGGCCGGTCCCCTGTGGGATGCGGCCTGTACCTTGCGGAATACGGCCCGTTCCTTGATAAACCCGGCCGGTCGTGCGCGGAATGCGGGCTGTGCCCTGCGATACGCGCGGAATCGAGCCGGTGCGCTGGCTGACCGGGCGCTGTGCATTGACCCGCGGGATACGGGCCGTGCCCTGCGGCATACGCATGCTGCTCTGCATGCGCGGCGAAGCGCTATGCCCTTCATGCGCCTGGTCGACTGCACCGCTGACCTCGGCCAAAATATCGTTCAAATTAAATTCGCCGCTGTCCTGGCTGACTTTGCTCCGTTGGGGCTGCACCACAGGATCAGGCTTTGCAACAGGAGCTTCCGGTTCCTTGGACGGCTGGTCGGACACATCGCCGATCAGCTTTCGGATTTCGGACAGTTCCTGTGTATCCATCAACTTGTCACTCATTCCGTTCTATCTCCTTTCACGCCACAGGTCCGGCGGCGCACTGCTTCATACAGCAGCACAGCCGCTGCATTGGACGCATTGAGCGAATTGACCTTGCCCCGCATGGGGATACTGACCAGAAAGTCGCAGGTCTCCCGCGTCAAGCGGCTCAGTCCGCTGCCCTCCGAGCCGATGACCAATGCGGTCGGCCCGGCGAAGTCGGCCGTATACAGCTCGGCATTGCCGTCTGCTTCGGCGCCGTAAATCCACACGCCGCGCGCTTTGAGTTCCTCAAGCGCTGCGGCCAGATTGACTGCCTTGTGTACCAGAATGTGCTCGATGGCACCCGCAGACGCACGCGCGACCACACCGGTCAGCCCCACAGCGCGCCGCTTGGGGATGATGACCCCATGCGCCCCAGCCGCTTCGGCCGAACGCAAAATCGCGCCCAGATTGTGCGGGTCCTCGATGCCGTCGCACACTACGAACAGGGGCGCTTCGCCCTTGTCCTCTGCGGCCTGGAACAAATCATCCAGGCTGGCATAGGTATGTGCCGCTGCCTGGGCAATCACGCCCTGGTGATTGCCGGTCTGGCTCATGTGGTCAAGTTTGCGGCGGTCGCACTGGGTGACCGGCACACCGGCTGTCCGCGCCAGGGCAAGGATTTCTCCGACCCGGCCATGGGTGCCTTCGGCGACAAACAGTTTATCGACCGGTCGGCCCGACCGCAGCAGTTCGGTGACCGCGTTGCGGCCTTCGACCAGGGTCGCCTCTTCGGCTTCCCCGCCCGGACGCCGGCCGCGGCCTGGTTTTTTCTCTCTATCGTTCATGCATTGTTCAACTCCATACCGTTTTCCATTTCCAATACCGATACAGAATGTATTATAACATAAAGGCCGCACTCCATACAATGGAGTGCGGCAAAAAAATCATATTTGGTCGGAAAATCCCGTTTTCAGAGACCGCTTAGACGTTGAAGAACTTGGCGTGGATGGCCTTGACCGCCTTGTCGGAATCCTCTTCGTTGATGAGCACCGAGATCTTGATCTCCGAGGTCGAGATCATGCGGATGTTGATGCCCGCCGAAGCCAGGGCTTCGAACATCTTGGCTGCCACACCGGCGTTGGACGCCATGCCTGCGCCGACGATCGATACCTTCGCGACCGCGGTGTTGACCGACAGGTCCTCAAAGCCCAGATTTTCCTGATTCTCGCGCAGTACCTTTTCAGCTTCTTCGGCGCAGCTTTCCGGGATGGTAAAGGTGATGGACTTGTGATGGTCCTGGCCGACCGACTGCAAAATGATGTCCACGTTGATCTTGCGCTTGCTTAAGAGCGAGAAGACGCGGAATGCGACGCCCGGCTCATCGGGCAGGTTGATGATGGCCACGCGGGCACAGTTATTGTCACGGGCAACGCCGCTTACATTCATTTTCTCCATGTTGGAACCCTCCTTGACTTTCGTACCCGGATTGCGGGTAAAGCTGGAGATGACCTCCAGATCGACATTATACTTCTTGGCCATTTCTACCGAACGGTTGTGCAGCACCTGGGCGCCCAGGCTGGCCAGTTCGAGCATTTCATCGTAAGTAATCGCCGACAGCTTGTGGGCGTCGGGCACCAGACGCGGGTCGGCCGTATATACGCCGTCCACGTCGGTGTAGATCTGGCACAGATCGGCATCGAGCGACGCTGCAATGGCAACCGCCGTGGTATCCGAGCCGCCGCGTCCCAGGGTGGTGATGTCGTCCTGCTTGTTGATGCCCTGGAAGCCGGCCACGATGACGATACGGTTGCGGTCGAGTTCCGAGCGGATGCGCTCTGCCGTGACTTTGCGGATGCGCGCTTCCGAATAGTTGATGTCGGTCTCCACACCGGCCTGCCAGCCGGTCAGCGAGATGACCGGGTAGCCCATCTTCTGGATGGCCATCGCCAACAGCGACATGGAGATCATTTCGCCGGTGGACAGCAGCACATCCATCTCGCGCTTGGACGGACGGTCGTTGATCTCGGCCGCCTTGGCAATGAGGTCGTCGGTCGTGTCGCCCTGGGCGGAAACCACGACAACCACCTGGTTGCCTTCCTTGTAAGCCGAGGTTGCAATATCGGCCACATTGAAAATGCGTTCGGTGTTGGCAACCGAGGTGCCGCCGAACTTCTGAACAATCAGACTCATGGTTCTTGTTTTCCTCCTTATATCCCCTCACCGGGGAAAACGCGCCGCGCGCGCTGTGTTCTCTTGCTTATGATACCGTGCGGACGACTGCCCCGACCTCGTCGCACACCAGCCGGATGGGCTTCCAATGCGGGAAGTTCTGTTCGCAGTACATCTGCGCCCGGGACAGGTAGGTCTTGTCGTGCGAGGCGACCACCGCGATGATGGACGGCCCGGCGCCCGAGATGAACGCGCCCAGCGCGCCCATGGCCTTGGCTGCGTGCATGACCTCGCGCCCATCCGGGATGAGATCAAAGCGGTAGGGCTGGTGCAAGCAGTCGCCCATGGCGACGCCCAGGTTTTCCAGCTTGCCGGTGGTCAGCGAGCCAGCCAGCAGGGCCGCACGCGCCAGATTAAAGACCGCGTCATGGTGGTGAATGGTCTGCGGCAAGGCCGCACGTGCCTTTTCGGTGGACAGTTCAAAGTCCGGGATAAAGGTGATGAAATCCACCTGCCCATTCATGGGCACGCGCACGCTCCACACCTTGCCGTATTCGAGCAGCGCCACGCAGAAGCCGCCCAAAATGGCGGGCGTGGAGTTGTCCGGATGGCCTTCGATGGAGGCGGCCAAATCGATGATGTTCTCCCGGTCGAGCGGATTGCCCAGAAGGGCGTTTGCGCCCAGGATACCCGCGACCGTGCAGGCCGAGGACGAACCTAAACCGCGTGTCTGCGGGATGTCGCACTGCTCGACGATTTTCAGACCCTTGAGGGGCTTGCCGCAGATGTCGTACACCTTTTTGGCACACTGATAGATGAGATTGCTCTCATCGGTCGGGATGGATGCGCCCGCCACATCGGAAATATCGATGTGGTCGGACTCTTCCATCTGAATCACATTATACAAATCAAGCGCAATGCCGATCGAGTCGTAACCCGAGCCCATATTGGCGCTTGTCGCAGGGACCTTTACTTCAATCATTCTATTCTCCCAGATTATAAAACGCGCATCATCGCCGCTGCATCGGCAAATTTGGTCTGCGCTTCGTCGGTGGTCATCGGACCGGTGATCTCGGCGGCCTGGCCGTCCTTGCGGACATACCACTTGCTCTCCAGCGTACCCAGCGGGCGCAGCAGATGCTTGGAACCGTCGCCCCATTCGACCGGGCGGCGCTTTTCACGGTGCGCCATGGCGTCCATCATGTCGGCAACCACAGCCGAAGCGGTCGCGAGCTTGCCCGCGCCCTTGCCGTAGAACATGACATCGCCGGTCGCATTGCCATCGATCATAATGGCATTAAAGACATCCTCAACCGCTGCCAGCGGATGCTCCTTCGGGATGAGGTGCGGCGCAACGTAAGCGTACGCCGTGCCGTCGTCGCAGCGAACCGCGCGGCCGATGAGCTTGATCACATAGCCCAGCTTGCCAGCTTCCTCAACGTCCTGGAGGGTGATCTTGGTGATGCCTTCGCACGAAACTTCATTCGGGTCAAACTTGTCGCCAAACGCCAGGTCGGACAGGATGCTGATCTTGCGGCAGGCGTCATGGCCTTCGATGTCTGCGGTCGGGTCCTTTTCGGCGTAGCCGTTGGCCTGTGCCTGCTTGAGGGCATCCTCAAAGGACACGCCCTTGTGGATCATTTCGGACAGGATATAGTTGGTCGTACCGTTCAGAATGCCGCGGATCTCCAGGATCTCATTGGCCGCCAGGCACTGGAGCATGGGACGGATGACCGGGATGCCGCCGCCGACCGAGGCTTCAAACAGGTAATTTACGTTCTTTTCCTTGGCAATTTGCAGCAGTTCTTCGCCGCGGGTGGCCACCAGTTCCTTGTTGGAGGTGCACACGCTCTTACCGGCCAGCAGGCAGCGCTTGGTAAATTCATACGCCGCGCCGACGCCGCCCATGACCTCAGCGACCACGGTCACCTCGGGATCGTTTTCGATCACCGAAAAGTCGGATACAAATTTATGGCCATACGGCAGATGCGAGAAATCGCGCAGGTCGAGCACATACTTGACCTCCACCGGTTCGCCGACCGCACGCGCGATGCGCTCTGCGTTCATATCAAAAACTTCATAGACGCCGGAACCGACCGTGCCGTGCCCCAGAACTGCTACTTTCACCATGTTGTTTTCCCTCCTGAAAATTTATTCGCTGGCTAAAATCACAACCCGGAACACGCCGTCCAGCGCCTGCGCGCGTTCCATCAAAGATTCTACGGTGCATTTCATCTCAGCGGTGCGCGCTGCGATGGTCACGGCCGCCTGTCCGCCGATCGGGATGGACTGGTTGATGGTCAGCACATTGGCGCCCACTCGGGCAAACAGCCCCAGGATGTTGGACAAAACGCCCGGCCGATCGACCAGCATCAGATGAAAATTGATCGTGCGGTTGTGTGCCGCTTCATAGAACGGGCGGATGCCGTCCTTGTATTTGTAATACGCGCTGCGGGAAAGACCCACACTTTGCGCCGCTTCGCTTGCGGTTTTGACCCGTCCGGTATGTAAGGCCGCGTTGGCCTTGACCACCTTTCGGAAAACCTCGGGCAGAAGCGTGCGTTCGACGAGATAATATTTGGTATCTGTATCCATGTTCCTTCTGTCCTCCTGACAAATACAGATGTCTTTCAAGCTTTATTATCGTATCATAGCGCCGCGCGCTTTGCAAGAGTGAATTTGTGAAAAATTGACTCTTTTTGCCTGCTGCCTTTGTGCAGCCTATGGGGAAAACCGCGGCAGTATGGTTGCCGGACCGCAGGAAGTGTGATACAATATACCAAATATGGCGCAAAACAAATTCCCTGTTTTTCCCTTTGGCTGCCAGCCGACGGATGTGCTCCATTCCACACCGTCCTGCGCACCTTTGCAAGACAGGGTTCTCCGCCTCGCGGACAATGCGCCGAAAGTTTCAGAAGAAGAAAATGTGGAGGAAATCATGAACCATTCACCGCAAAACGGAACCTTTTCCAGCAAGCTGGGGTTCGTCCTGGCCGCCGTAGGTTCTGCGGTCGGCATGGGGAACATTTGGATGTTCCCGTATCGTACCGGCCAATATGGGGGCGCGGCGTTTCTCATCCCGTACTGCCTGTTTGTTGTTTTATTCGGTATCATCGGCCTGTCGGGTGAATTTGCCTTCGGCCGTTTGACCGGCACCGGACCGATCGGCTCTTACGACCATGCGTTGCGTTCGCGCGGCAAAAAAGGCGGCGCGATCCTGGGCGCCATCCCGCTGTTCGGCTCGCTTGGCATTGCCATCGGTTATTCGGTCATTGTCGGCTGGGTGCTGCGCACGCTGGTCGGTGCTGCGTCCGGTTCTCTGATGCAGACCGAACCCGAAACGTTTTTTGCCCAGATGACCGGCGCGTTTGGCAGCATCCCGTGGCATCTGGCTGTCATTTTGATCACGATTCTGGTGCTCATCGGCGGCATTTCCTCGGGCATCGAAAAGGTCAACAAAATCATGATGCCGACCTTTTTCGTGCTGTTTGTCGTCATTGCTGTGCGCGTGGCCTTCCTGCCGGGCGCGCTCGACGGCTATCAGTATCTGCTCGTGCCGCGCTGGGAATATCTCGCCAATGTCGACACCTGGATCATGGCCATGGGTCAGGCGTTCTTCTCGCTGTCGGTCACCGGTTCGGGCATGATCATTTACGGCTCTTACCTGAGCAAAAAGGAAAACATCCTGCATTCGGCTGGCATGACCGCTCTGCTGGACACCTGCGCGGCCATGATCGCTGGCTTTGCCATCATTCCGGCGGTGTTCGCTTTTGGGCTCGACCCGCAGTCCGGTCCGCCGCTGATGTTCCACACCCTGCCGCGCGTCTTTCAGCAGATGCCGGCCGGCCGGTTGTTTGCCGTTTTGTTCTTCCTGTCCGTGCTGTTTGCCGGCATCACCTCGCTGGCCAACATGTTTGAAGTCTGTGCCGAAGCTGCCCAGCGTCATTTGAAGCTCAAACGGCAATACGCCGTATTGCTCGTTGGTGCGGCTGCATTTGCTGTCGGTCTTTTCATCGAACAGGAAGCCAGCCTCAGCCGCTGGATGGACATCATCACGATTTATGTGGTGCCCATCGGCGCCGTATTGGGCGCGACCATGATTTTCTGGGTGCTGGGACTGAAAGCCATTAAACCCGAACTTCAACTCGGGCGCCAAAAACCGATCGGTAAGGTTTTCGACTTTTTTGCCAAATATATTTATGTTCCTGTGGCGGCACTGGTCGTCATCCTGGGCATTGTCAAGGGCGGGATCGGTTAAATCCTCTTTTCTGGAAAGGAGTTTTTCATGAAGCGAATTTTTAGTGTACTCATGGTGGCCCTGTTACTGCTGACCGGCTGCCAAAAAAACAATATCGAACCTCTGGCGGGTGCATACTTTCTGGAAGGGTCGGATGTCAATGACACCCAAAACATGGCTCCTTTCCTGACGCTGGACAGCGAACAAAAATCATTTATTTTCTTTTATGATACCCTGGCTGCCGGAACGTACACGGTCGATGACGGCATCCTCACCGCGACCGTCCAGGGCAGTCAAAGCGCGTACCGTTTTGAAGTACAGGACGAGCAAACCCTTGCGCTGCTGCTGGACAACGACGAAAAAGCGATTTTCCGTCTGTTGGAAGCTTCCGATGCCGACGCAGACGCTGCAAGCTCATAACGAAAAAAGGAACGGCTCGGCCGTTCCTTTTTTATTCCTCCAGAAAGAAGATACTTTCGACCGGCTGCTCGAGCAGTCGGGCCACCCGCATGGCCAGCGCCAATGTAGGGTCATATTTGTTGTTCTCCATCGCCACAACCGTCTGACGGCTGACGCCGAGCAGCCTTGCGAAATCTTCCTGCCGCAGGCCGCGCGCCTTACGCAGTTCTTTGATATTGTTCTGCATCGTGTCACCACGCCAACACAACAATAACAATCCCTGCGCCCAGCGCTGCAATGACGGCACTGATTCCAACCACGATCAGCAGGGTCTTCCACAGTGGATAGGGATGATACTCCTCATCCCCTACCGTACTGCGATGCCGCAGCACCAGCGTGGCGATGCACTGGGTGAACACTCCGGCCAGCACAGCCAAATTGGTCAGCGGCATGGCTTCCTTTCGGATGAGGACCACGTACAAACCGTAAAGGACCAACAGCCATACGACAACAGCATAGGCCAAAGTCGCTGCCTTGTACTGGATCATACGCTCCATCTCATCCACCTGCCGGACACCCAGCTTTTCGGCCAGAGCAGCCGCTCGCGGCGAAGTGTCTTTCTTCCGCAACCAGCATAGAAAGCCAATCACACCGAACAGCACCACAAACGGAAGCGCCATCAAAACATACAGTTTTCCGTTCATACCGCCTCACCTCATCTCCTGAAATGTTAAATACTTTTTACATTTTGATTGTAACATCGGCTCTGCAAAATGTCAAATTATTTTAACATTTCGGTGCACAAAAAACTCCACGAAAATTCGTGGAGTTTTTTTGATTATTCGGTTTTGTCGTCCTGTGCAGAGGTGTCATCTGCCGTGGACTCAGACTGCGGCTGGTCAACCGGCTGATCGTTGACCCCTGCTGGGGCATGATTCAGCTCTTCCTCGGTGGCTGCCGAGGCGATCTTATCCGGCACTTCTTCGCCGTTGAAGATCTTGACAAAGGTTTCGCCGTCCATGGTTTCGTTGCGCAGCAGATATTCGGCAACATCGTGCAGCTGCTTGTCGTGATCGGTCAGGATCTTGGTGCAGCGGTCATAGGCTTCCTGGATGATGCGGTGTACTTCGGCATCAATTTCGGCGGCCTTGGTTTCCGAATAGCTGTGAGTCGCACCGAAATCACGGCCGATAAAGACCTCACCGCTGTCGCCATAGTCGACCGTACCGATCTTATCACTCATACCGTAGTTGACAACCATCGCCCGGGCCATAGCCGTCGCCTGACGGATGTCGCCCGACGCACCGGTGGTGATCTCGTCAAAGATCAGCTTTTCGGCCACACGGCCGCCCAGTGCGGTGACAATGCTGTCCTCAAAGTACGTCTTGGTTTCCAAGCCGCCTTCTTCCTGCGGACGCCACATGGTAAAGCCACCTGCGCCGCCGCGCGGGATGATGGTGATATAGTGGATCGGGTCGAGCGTACCCATCGCATGATGGGATACGGCATGACCGGCCTCGTGATAGGCCACGATGCGCTTTTTCTTGTCGCTGACCACGCGGCTCTTCTTTTCCGGGCCCATTTCGACCTTGAGCAGCGCGTCCTCGATCTCGTCGTTGGTGATAAGCTTCTTATTGCGGCGGGCTGCCAGCAGAGCGGCCTCATTGAGGAGGTTTTCCAGGTCTGCACCGGTCATACCGACCGTGCCCTTGGCAATCGAGTCAAAGTTGACATCCGGGTCAAACTGCTTGTTGCGCGCATGCACACGCAGGATCTGCTCACGGCCCTTGACATCGGGTGCGCCGACGTAAACCTGGCGGTCAAAACGGCCGGGACGCAGGAGCGCACGGTCGAGGATGTCCGGACGGTTGGTTGCCGCGATGATGATGACGCCTTCGTTTGCGCCAAAGCCGTCCATCTCAACGAGCAACTGGTTCAGGGTTTGTTCGCGTTCGTCATGACCGCCGCCCAAGCCCGCGCCACGCTGGCGGCCGACGGCGTCGATCTCATCGATGAAGACGATCGCCGGCGAATTCTTCTTGGCCTGCTCGAACAGGTCACGCACACGCGATGCACCGACACCGACATACAGTTCAACGAAGTCCGAACCAGAGATGGACAGGAACGGTACACCGGCCTCACCGGCGACCGCCTTGGCGATCAGCGTTTTACCAGTACCCGGAGGGCCGACCAGCAGCACGCCCTTGGGGATACGTGCGCCGATCTGGACGAACTTCTGCGGGTTCTTGAGGAACTCAACGATTTCCTGAAGTTCTGCCTTTTCTTCATCGGCACCGGCCACGTCCTGGAACGTCACCTTGCGTTTGTCATCCTGTGCGAGTTTGGCGCGCGCCCGGCCGAACTGCATCGGTCCGCGTCCGCCGCCCTCCTGCTTGTTCATCATAAAGTACCAGAACAAGCCCATGAGCACGATGATGATGACATACGGCACCATGCCCATCCACCACGGGATTTCACGGGTGGTGTAGTCGATCTTTTTGAGGGTACCGTCCTGCTGCTGCTCGAGGATGGTATCACCCAGGTCATAATAGAACCAGTTGAGGTCTGCGATGGTATACTGGATCTTCTGACCATTTTTGAGCGTTGCATGCAGTACGTTGTCGTCGATCGAAAACTCGGTGACTTCCTCGTTGTTAAAGTAATCGAGGACATCCGAGTAAACGACCTGGGTGGTCTTTTGCTCCCGGCTGAGCGCTGCGGTCGCGGCTGCGAGCAGCACCAACAGGATCAAAACGTAAAGGCCAAAGCCTTTCATTTTACCTTTCAATAGGGGACACCTTCCTTTTTTTCTCAGCCATGGCATGCATCCCGACGTGCACCGCCCCTTGGGCTGCGCGTCGGTTTCAATCAGCCGCCATAGACTTCGGGCTTTAGAATGCCGATATACGGCAAATTGCGGTATTTTTCCGCATAATCCAGGCCATACCCCACAACAAATTCGTCAGGGATTTCAAAGCCAAGATAATCGATGGGAACTTCCACCCGATGACGCTCGGGTTTGGACAGGAGCGTACACAGGCGGATGGAGTTTGCGCCGCGCGCCTGCAATACCTTCATCAGGTAGCTGAGCGTCACGCCACTGTCCAGAATATCTTCCACGATGATGAGGTCGCGTCCCTCGATCTTCTGGCCGATATCCTTGATGATCTGCACCTCGCCGCTGGTCTTGGTGCCCTGGCCATAGCTGGACACGACCATAAAATCCACGTTGCAAGCCGTATCGATCTTGCGGGTGAGGTCAGCCATGAACACATAGCTGCCCTTGAGTACGCTGACAACCAGCGGATTTTTACCGCGGTAATCGGCTGTAATACGGGCGCCCAGTTCTGCCACCTTGTCGGCAAGCTGTTCTTCGGTAAACAAGATTTCCTTGATATCGTTTTTCATATTCCTTACCCCTCAAACTGTATCTCGAAAATGGCGCCGCCCTGTGGACGGCGGCTGATGTCTATCCCGACGCCCTGCACTGCAATCAGACCGTTTTGGTCGGCCAGCACAGCCAGGTGATCCCGCCGGGCGCTTGGAATTTTTTTGTCGATCAGCAGCTTTTTTAGTGTTTTACTGCCCCCGTGCTCGGTCAGCCGCAGGCGGTCGCCTGTGCGCCGGGTACGTAGAATGCAGGTAGACATGTCTATTGTATCACAACCAACGCAAAAAGTATTGAATGATTTGTAAAAAACCTGATTTTTTTCAAGCCGCCGAATGGATACCCGCAAATCCGCGGTTTCAAACGTGCCGCAGCCGCGCACCGGCACGGCATCGGGTACGATTTTGGGCTCCAAAACGCTATTTTCCAGCTTCAAAAGCCCATATTCCCGCCGGGCTACGAAACCAGCGGGTAGATTGACCCATGCCGATGGCCGAGGGTTTTCAAGCAAAGCTTCAAGTGCACGAATATGCCGCGCGGTAAAATCCCGCCGCGGCACACCGCGGGCGGCGCAAAGCTGCCGCAGGGCGCGAGTTCGCAGCGCCGGATGGGCGTCCCGCAAGAGCTCAACCTGCCAGCCGTCCCCCTGCGCGGCCTTCGCCAAAAGCTTCGCCGCTTGCTGTTCCAAAAAAGCGTCGTCCTGCCGCAGCCGGGCGCTGAGCGCCCCGGCGTTGTGCACCGCTCCCGGATGCACCTCCAAAAGCGCGGGGATGACTGTATGGCGGATGCGGTTGCGGGTGTGCTCGTCGGAAGCATTGGTGCTGTCGGTTACAAAATCCTGACCGCGGGCGGCCAAAAAGGCTTCGACCTGCGGCCGCATACAGCCGAGCAGCGGCCGGATGACCGTACCTCGCACAGGCGGGATACCGGCCAGGCCGGCTGCGCCGGTTCCGCGTGCTAGATGGAACAGCATGGTTTCCAGGTTATCATTGGCCGTGTGAGCGGTCGCGATCTTATGCCCCCTCGCCGCCCGTTCCAGGGCGGTATACCGCACTTCGCGCGCGGCGGTTTCGATGCTCTGCCGGTGCGCCTTGGCATAGGCGGCGGCATCCACGTACTGGACATCCAGTTCGATGCCATACGCGCGACAAAAGTTGCGGCAAAACTGTGCGTCGCGGTTGGCTTCGGCGCCGCGCAAACCATGATGCACATGGCAGGCATGCACCGGATACCCAAGTTCCCGTAGCGCCAAGGTCAGCGCCACCGAATCGGCGCCGCCCGACAGGGCGACCAGCACCGGTTCGTCCGGGACGAGCATGTGGTTTTCTGCAATCGTCTGCGCAATGGTCCTTAAAAATTTATCCATGGACGCGGTCCTGGCTCGAGAACGTGGTATATTGGCCAATCCATTGCAGGTTGACCGACCCGGTCGCGCCGTGACGGTTCTTGGCAATCAGGATTTCGGCTACGTTTTTGTTCTCGCTGTCGTCGTTGTAATAATCGTCGCGGTAGATGAACAGGACGATGTCGGCGTCCTGCTCGATGGCGCCCGATTCACGCAAGTCACTGAGCATGGGCTTTTTGTCGGCACGCTGCTCGGCCGCACGCGAAAGCTGCGACAGACAGACGACCGGTACATTCAGTTCCTTTGCCATGATCTTGAGTGCACGGGAAATTTCCGCGACTTCCTGGGTACGGTTGTCGTTGCGCCGTCCGCCCGACTGCATCAGCTGCAAATAGTCGATGACAATGAGCCCCAGCCCATCGCCCAGGCGGCGGCATTTGGCTTTGATCTCCGCGACCGTAATGGCCGGGTTATCGTCCACATAGATGCGTGTTTTTGCCAGCACATTGGTCGCGCGGGCGATTTTGATCCAATCGTCCTCGCTCAAATTGCCGGTCTTGAGTTTTTGCGATTCGATGAGCGCCTCACTGGCGAGGAAACGTCCGGCCAGCTGGTCTTTGCTCATTTCCAGCTGGAACACGACCACATCCTTTTTGCTGGCCTTGGCGGCATTGAGCGCAATGTTGAGCGCAAACGCCGTCTTACCCATACCGGGACGGGCCGCGACCAGAATAAGATCGGATTTGTTCAGGCCGGTGAGTGCGTGGTCAAGGTCGCGGAACCCGGTCGTGATACCCGGGATGTCACTATCCGACCGGCTACGCTCGTCGAGCTGGGCGTATAAATCCATGATAACCGATTTAATGGGGCTGAGTCCTTTGATCTCGCGCCCCTGGCGCACATTATAGATTTTCTGCTCGGCCAGCTCGGCGATGTCTGCCGCCGTGCCGCCGCCCTCGAGCGCCAGCTTTTCGATTTCCGCGCCCGCGGCTGCGATGGCGCGCAGCATGCTTTTGTCGCGCACGATGGCGGCATATTCCCGCACACCGGCTGCCGTAGGCGTTACGTCCATCAGCTGCATCAGATAGGCACGCCCGCCCGCATCGTCATACAGGCCCGCGCCTTTGAGCTGGTCGAGCACGGTTACGGCGTCGATGCGCATGGCGTTGTTGAACATCGAATAGATGGTTTCAAAAATGCGCCGGTTCTCCTCGATATAGAAATCATCCGGCCGCAGCAGTTCAATGACCTGCGGGATACATTCCGGGTCAATGAGCATGGAGCCAATCACTGCCTGTTCGGCTTCCGCACTTTGCGGCATCTGCCGCGCCAAAAGTTCATCCACGCGCTTTGACCCCCTCTCTAAAAATGGAGAATGGGTGCCCGGTTATGGTGCGCCCATTCTCAAATTTGCAAAATTTATGCTTCGATAACTTGTACGTGGATTTCGCCCGGGATCTCGGTGTACAGCTTGGCCTTGACCATGTATGTGCCAAAGGCCTTGATCGGCTCTTCCAGCACGATCTTATTCTTGGCCACTTCGATGCCGTGCTGCGCCTTGAGCGCCTCGGAGATTTCCTTGGCGGTTACAGCGCCGAACAGACGGCCGCCTGCACCGCCCTTGGCGCGCACTTCGACCTTGAGTTCCTTGAGCTTTGCCGCGATGTCGCGCGCGTTCTGCTGCTCGAGCGCAATGCGGCGCGCCTGGGCTTCGTCGGCCTGACGCTTTAAGTTGAGGTTATCAGCCGTTGCCAGATCGGCCAGGCCGCGCGGCAGCAGGAAGTTGCGGCCATAGCCTTCGCTGACCTCAATGAGGTCGCCCTTCTTACCTTTGCCCTTTACGTCTGCTTTTAAAATGACTTTCATGGTAGTTTCCTCCTAAAATTCGTCCTGCGGGCAAGCCCGCCGTTTATGTCTTATCCGGCCGGTCGTCCTCCTCCAGATATTCCTGGATGGCCTCTTGCAGCCGCGGCTCAGCGTCTTCCAACGAAACTCCGCGCAGCTGCGCCCCGGCGGAGGTAATGTTGCCGCCGCCGCCCAGCTTTTCCATGACGATCTGGACGTTGACCTGTCCAAACGAGCGTGCGGACACGATCGTATCCTCGCCCGAATGGAATGCCACAATGCTGGCGCGCACGCCAATGATACCGAGAAGCGAATCGGCGGCCTTGGCCGCGAGGGCGCGGTCTTCGATCGGCTCGTCCGAAATGGCCAGAATAATGCCGCCGCCGCAGTCATGCGCAGTGGAAATGACCTTCTGACACATCATATATTCGTCAAAGGTCGACTGGAACATCTTCTTGACGGCCACCATCTCGGCGCCTGCGCGCTTGAGGTAGGCGGCTGCTTCAAAGGTCCGCACGCCGGTCTTGATCGAAAAGCCCTTGGTATCCAGATAAATGCCAGCCAGCAGGCATTCGGCTTCTTCGCGCCGGATTTCGCTGGTCTGGACCATATATTGCAGCAATTCGGAGACCAGTTCGGACGCCGAAGAGGCATATGGTTCGTGTAAGTTGAGTGCAAAATTTTCAATATAGCTGGCCGCCCGGCGATGGTGGTCGATGACCGCTACCTTATTGATCGATTCAAGCAGCGGCGGCGACTCGACATAATCGGGCCGGTTGGTATCGACCACAATTAAGAGCGTATTGTAGTCGCACAGCACCATGGCTTCGCCCGGCTCCATGAACAGGTTTTCATTGCCTTCCACGGCTTCGATCTTATCGATCAGTTCCTGCGCCAAGGTACGGTCCCGCCGCAACACAATATTGACCGGTTTGCCATGCACCCGCACGGCGCAGGCCATACCGATTGCGGCGCCGACCGAGTCCATATCGCTCGACTGGTGACCCATGATGAGCACCCGGGACGATTCGCGAATGAGCTGCATAAGCGCATTGGCCACCACGCGCGATTTGACCTTGGTGCGTTTTTCGAGTTCCTTGGACAGACCGCCAAAAAATTCGAAATTGTATTTGGTCTTGATGACCACCTGGTCACCACCGCGGGAAAGCGCCATGTCCAGCGCCACCCCGGCAAAATGGAAGCATTCCGCAAAGGTCGCGCCGTCTTTGCCGATGCCGATGGACAGCGTCGCGATGACGCCCGACCGGCTTTGAATGGAGCGCACTTCATCGAGTACGGTAAATTTCTTGCCGGCCAGCTTGGTCAAATCGCCGTTTTCCAGTACGAAAATATACTTGTCGCGGTCATATTTGCGCAGCAGGGAACGGCTGTCCTTGGCCCATTGGGCGATCTTACGGTCGATCTCGGCCAAAATGATGGACTTTTCCGAGTCGGTCGCGTTTTTGGTCAGTTCCTCGTAGTTGTCGATCGAGATGATCGACACCACCGGTCGGCTGAGCGTATAGCGGTCCCGGCAGTGGATGTATTCGGTGCAGGGCACAAAATACAGCACGAGCAGTACTTCATCGGCCTCTTTTTCGGTCATCAGGCTGCCATAGACCCAGAAGAAATTCTGATCAATCTGCAATTCCCCTGGATATTGCCGCTTGCCTTCGGCCAGCCAATGGGTGTTAAAATCCGGCGCCAAATCATAAAACTTGACATTGGGCGCACAGTCCCACCGCCCGGTGACTTCGCAGAAGGCATCGTTGGCCCACAGGGTTTCGTTGGTCGAAGCCCGCACGATGACGGTCGGCAACGGAAAATCGATGATCGACGACCGGGTGGTCTGCCCGGCATCCAGTGTCACACTTTGCAAATACCGCATCATTTCGCTGCGGCGGCGTTTTTCCCGATGGCGATAGACCAAGTACATCAGCAGACATACCACGATGCCAATGCCGGACATAACATAGGAAACATAGGCGCAGGACAGGGAGAACACCAGGAAGATGGCAAAATAGAAGTGATATCCCGGTTGGATGATCTGTTTGAGCTTTTTGTCCACCAGGCGCGACCTCCTATCACAGGCAAATTTACAAGATACAGTATAGCATTTTGCCACCCTTCACGCAAGCGGAATGTGAAACTTCCCCAAATTCGCTCCCATCTTTACAACCTCTTGCACAATTGCCCTCGGTATGGTATGGTGGATACACAATCACAAGGAGGAAAAACCATGCAATTCCGTTTTGCGCACAACAATTTCAATGTCCGTGACCTGGACCGTTCGCTTGCCTTCTACCAGCAGGCCCTGGGGCTGACAGAGACCCGCCGTATCAACGCACCCGACGGTTCGTTTATCATCGTGTATCTGTCCGATGGTTCGACCGAGCATCTGCTGGAACTGACCTGGCTGCGTGATTGGGACCGCGCCTATAATCTGGGCGACAACGAATTTCATCTGGCACTGACTGTGGACGACTTCGACGCTGCCCACGCCCGCCACAAGGAAATGGACTGCATCTGCTTTGAAAATGCCGATATGGGCATCTACTTTATTGCAGACCCGGATGGCTACTGGGTAGAAATCGTGCCCGCTGGCGCATAATCGACCGATTTTGACCTCCCGCTTTGGTGCAAAGCGGGAGCTTTTTTATGCATGTTTTCCAAAATTTATGAAATTTAAAGTGTAACCGAATTTTTGGTGTACAAATCTACTTTTTTATGTTATAATATTTGCGGTTTTTATACGCAAACCACCCAAGCCAAATAAAGGAGGTTTATCCCATGCGAAAAAAACGGCTTGCGATTGTCGTGGTATCCATTATCGCGCTTTGTTCGGTCATGCTTCACGCTTCGGCGGCCGAAGTCATCCAGAAGGATGGCCTCGTATATGTCCCGGACCATTCGGTCTTTTTTGCGGACGTCGATGAACACTTTACCTGGGCGGTACAGCCGGTCGATTACCTGGCCAACCATCAGGTGGTCAGCGGTACCGACAACCTGATTTACAGCCCGGCAGAGGAACTGACCCGCGCCGATTTTGTGACCATGCTCACCCGTGCCTATTCGATGAATGATTATGTCGGCGGCGGCAGCTTTGCCGATGTCCCGGAAGATGCCTATTACAGCGATGCGGTCAGTGCTGCCAAGAACCTGGGCATTGTCGCAGGCGATGAGGACGGCAACTTCCATCCCACCCAGCCGCTGACCCGGCAGGATGCCATGGTCATGCTGCGGCGCACGTTGGACAAGACCGGGCTTTCCTTCCCGGATGGTGACCTGTCGGCCTTCTCGGATGCCGATTCGGTTGCTTCTTACGCCCAGGCCGATGTCGCTGCTCTGGCCAAGGCTGGCATCATCAGCGGCTCGGACGGCAAACTGAACCCCACTTCGTCGGTCACCCGTGCCGAAATGGCGGTCATGCTGTACCGCGCCATGATGCTGGAAGACGACGGTGAGGGCAATCCGGTCTATGTTGCGCGTTCCAATGTCGTCAACCTATGTATCGGTGATACATTCTACGCCAATGTGGTCATTGAAAACGCGACCGAGGGCCAGACCTATGCCGGCCTTTACACCTGTGTCGAGATGACCGGCGAAGGTGAGGACTTCACCGCGACGCTGGGCGATGCGCGTGCGCTCGACCAGCAGATCACCTGGACCGACGGGGTGCTGAGCATCAACGGCGAAGCGGTCACGGTCGCGGAGGACTGCGATGCGATCTGTGTCCATCCGTACGGCTCCATTTCGGGCGGTCTGACATCGACCGGCGGCGAATACAAGAGCGCGGCCGTATCTCTGGTGGACGGCGTGGTCACGGCAGTTTACTACACCAAGTAAAACAAAAAGAGCTGGCAAAATGCCAGCTCTTTTTCATGGCAAAATTGCAAAAAACACCCTGCCCAGCGGGACAGGGTGTTTCTGGTTTCTTTATTAGCCAACCGCGTTGAGCTTCAGAGTCATTGCGCTCTTCTTGTTGGAGGCAGCATTCTTGTGCATAAGATGCTTTGCAGCAGCCTTATCCACCGCCTTAACGGCAGCCTTGTAAGCAGCCTCGGCCGCGGCCTTGTCACCGCTGACGATCGCCGCGTCAAACTTCTTGAGAACGGTCTTCAGCGCGCTCTTCGCCATCTGGTTCTGCATCGCCTTTACCTTGGTGACCTTGACACGCTTCTTTGCAGACTTAATATTCGGCATTCCGATCCACCTCCTTATCATTATCGAGTCATCAGTATTTATAATACTATCATCTTTTCCGCAAAAAAGCAAGCATTATTTTTCTCTTTTTGTAATAATTCTTGTTTTCCCCGCAAAGGCTACCGGAAAAAGGAGCTGATGCACGATGAACCACGCTTACCGCACCGACCTGGCCATGGAATCGCTGGAAATGAGCCGCCGTCAGGCGCAGAATGCCGGCGCGCTTTCGGGCGTGCGCAGCCGCGAGAGGGAAATCGAAGGATTTTCGGTCACTTCGGTCGAGATCCTCGACGAACAGGGCGCGGCCCAGATCGGCAAACCAGTCGGGATCTATGAAACCTTCTGTCTGGATGCCCTGATGCGCCGCGAAGAGGATGCCTTCCCGCGCGCCTGTCGCGCACTGGCCGATCTGACACGTGGGCTGCTGCCCGAACATGCGGACGGCCCAGCCCTTGTGATCGGTTTGGGTAATCGCCAAATCACCCCCGACGCTGTCGGGCCGCGCGCGGCCGACTATATCATCGCCACCCGCCACCTGACCACTCAGGCGCCCGAATATTTTGCTTCCTGGCGGCCGGTTTCAGCCCTCGCCCCCGGCGTGCTGGGACAGACCGGTGTGGAGGTCGGCGAACTGCTCGCCGCCGTGGCAAAGGCCGTGCAGCCGTCGGTCATCCTGGCCGTCGATGCCCTGGCCGCCGGCAGCTTGACCCGACTCAGCCGCACGGTCCAGCTGACCAATGCCGGCATCGTGCCCGGTTCGGGCGTGCACAACGCCCGCGCGGCACTCAACGAGCAGACGCTCGGCGTGCCGGTCATCGCGCTGGGCGTGCCCACGGTGGTGGATGGCGCGACCCTAGTCGCCGAGCTGACCGGCGGCAAGGCGGTGCCGCCCGACGCTGCCCCGCTCATCGTCACCACCCGCGACATCGACCGCGAAGTGGCCGACGTGTCGCGCCTGATCGGATATGCGCTCAATCTGGCGCTCCAGCCCGACCTGAGCCCGAAAGACATCGACTTATATCTGTCATAACTGCGCCTGCCCTTCCATACAATAGAAGCAGCACAAAATGAGGGGGGCAGAGCCATGAAACGACATCCATCCAGACGGCGCAGCGGCATTGCTGTCCCCGCTTTCTTATGCCTGCTGTTTGCGGCTGTCCTGCTGCTGGGCAGTCGGGCAGGGGGCGATGCGTTTGCCCAGAAAATTCTGGGCGAACTCGCGCAAAATGAAACCTTTGTTTCGGGTGCCTTTGCACTGGGCACCGGGCAATATCCCGGAGAAACCAGTGTCCACGCACCTCGCACCGCGACCGCTGGACTGGAACAGGAGCCGACCGACGAAGATTTGGCCGAACTGGATATGGCAATGGAAAACGCCGGACTGGAACCACAGGCTCCGGCGTCGTCCGAACCAGAGGAAATCCCCGAAGTCAAAGTCAACAATCAATCGGGGCTAGACTTTGATTTAAACGCCATGCTGCAAAACCCCAAGACCATCACAGCCACCGATGACGGCCCGCAGGTTCTGGTCTATCATACCCATGCGACCGAAGCCTATACGCCGTCGGGCTCGGATACCTACGAGGCGTCCGGCGATGCGCGCACACTGGACACCAACCAGAACGTCGTGCGGGTGGGCACCGAACTTTGCAAGGTGCTCGAAGAACGCGGCATCAAGACCGTCCACCTGACCGACCTTAACGACTATCCTTCCTATAACGGCTCGTATGGCGAGTCGCTGCGCAACGTACAGGCGGCGCTCGAAAAATATCCCACGGTCAAAATGACCATTGATGTGCACCGCGACGCCATCCTGGCCGACGACGGCACCAAATACAAGCTTGCCTGCGAGCAGAACGGCCAGACGGTCGCCCAGCTGATGCTGGTCATGGGCACCAACGCGAGCGGTCTGGAGTTCGACGACTGGAACGAGCATCTAAACTATGCCGTCACCTTGCAGTCGCAGCTGAACGCCGACCATCCGGGGCTGATGCGCTCGATCAACCTGCGCAAACAGCGCTTCAATCTGCATCTGACCACCGGTTCCATGCTGCTCGAAGTCGGCTCGTCGGGCAATACCTTGCAGGAAGCGCTGGCATCCGTCCGCCTGTTCGGGGATACGCTGGCCACCTATCTGGGCGCGCCCAAATCCTGAATAATTCGCGCTCCTTTGGAGAACCTACCTCCAAAGGAGCGATTTTTTATGCCTGTCCTCAAACTCACGTGCTCGCTGCGTGAAAATCTTGCGGCGATGAAAGCACTCTTTCAGGGCGACAATACCTTTGTCACCCGCGAAACCGAAAGCCCGTCCGGGCTGCGCTGCGCGGTCTTTTTTATCGACGGCATGGTCAACAATCTGGCCATCAACCAGAGCATCATCCGCCCGCTCGTGGCCTATGAGCATCCCACGGCGGACGCCGACCTGCTCGCACACACAGTCATCCAAATCAACGACAGCAAGGTCGTGCCCGACGAACAGCAGATGCTCTCGGCCCTGCTCTACGGCGATACGGTCATTTTGACCGAGGGCGACGCCCGCCCCGTGGTGGTCAACACCAAGGGCTTTTCGGTGCGCTCGGCGACCGAGCCGGACAACGAGCGCGTGCTACGCGGCCCGCGCGAGGGCTTCACCGAAGCGTTTATGCCCAATCTAGCCCTCATCCGGCGGCGGCTCAATGACCCCCGGCTCAAATTTTCCTTTTCCCGCATGGCTGGGCGCACCAACACGGTGGTCTGCTTATGTTACCTCGAAGGCGTGACCGAAGCCGGTCTGGTGGAGGAAACCCGCCGCCGGCTCGATACCCTGTCGCTTGATGGCATTTTGGATGCCAACTATATCTCAGAAACCATCCGCGACGGACGGTTTTCCCCCTTCCCTACCCTAGGCACGACCGAGCGACCCGATGTGGTTGTGGCCCGCCTGCTCGAAGGGCGGCTGGCCATTCTGGTGGACGGCACCCCGGTCGCGCTGACCGCGCCCTGCATCTTGCAGGAATGCTTGCAGGCCAACGATGACTACTATCTGCCCACGCCCCAGGCCGGGCTGGCGCGCGTGCTGCGCTCGGTCGGGTTTTTGCTGTCCATTGCCGTTCCGGCGCTCTATGTGGCGCTGCTCTACTACCACGCCGAACTGTTCCCCACCCGGATGCTGCTGGCCATTGCGGCGGCGCAGAAAGGCGTCCCCCTGCCGCCCCTGTGGGAGATTTTCACCCTTTTGATTGTGTTTGAAATTTTGAAAGAAGCCGGGACGCGCACACCGGGCGTCATCGGCTCGACCATGTCGATCGTGGGCGGCCTGGTGCTCGGCCAATCGGCGGTCACGGCCCGGCTGATTTCGGCCCCTGCGGTCATTATCGTGGCGGTCGCGGCTGTGACCGGGTTAGCTTCGCCCAAATTGCAGGCCGCGGCGCTCACGCTGCGCTTTTTGCTGCTGCTGTCGGCTGCCTTTTTCGGGCTGTATGGGTTGGTATTCGGCTTGTCGCTGGTGCTGCTGCACCTGTGCGCCCTGCATTCGTTCGGCACGCCGTATCTGCTCAATCTGCTGCCGCGCGTGCATGCACACACCGAAGACCGCTGGTGGCGTGTCAGCTGGCGGAAGATGCACAGCCGCCGCTTTCTGGCGCGAAAGGAGAAGCCATGAGACGGTATCTTGCTTTGCTGCCCCTGTTCTGTCTGCTCAGCGGCTGTTATGCGGACGGCAACCACCGGGTGGAGATCAATCAGGACGCCGGACAGATTTTGCCCGTGTCGGCACTGGCCATCGACCAGCATGACAACGGTTATCAGATGACCGTGGAAAGCATCCGGCAGGACAGCTTAGACGGCGACGCCCAGCCGGCCTATTTCACCGTGGAAGCAGCCGATTTTGACGCGCTGTTCGACCGCGCCGACAAGCTGCTGGCCAGCCGCCTGTACCTGAGTCATGCGCTGGTGATCGTGGTGAGCGAACCACTCGCGCAAAACGACCTGTCCGCCCTGGTCGGAAGCCTGCTGGCCCGGCCGGATGCCCGGCTGACGCTGCGCATCGCGGTGGCACAGAACGCCACTCCCGACCAGATTTTGCGCGCCGAGTCCATTACCGACGGCATCCCCGGTCTGGCTCTGGCCGCGCTGCTCGATGAGCGCGCGACCGACGGCACCCTGGCCGACAGTCCGCTGTTCCGCATTCTGGACTGGCAGGCCAGCGGACAGGCCTTTTCCCTGCCCGTGCTCACCCCCAATCTGGACGGGCATACCGCCCCGGGCGGCAGCATCGAGATCTCCCCAGGAGGTGACGCCCATGCGTGATACCGTTTTCCCGCGCTGGCAGGGCGCGTTTTTGGCGATTTTCCTGCTGGCGGGCAGTTTTTATGTCCCGGCCACCCCGGAAGCTATCTGGTCACTCGTCTGGGGGACGCTGCTGGCGGCGGCTGTGGTGTTTTTGTTCCTGCGTTGGCTGCTGCACTGCGATGCGCGGGACTTTGAAAGCCTGTGCCGCGCCCACCTGCCCCGTCCGGTGCAGGTCGTGCTGTTTACCGCCGTCGGACTTTGTGCGCTGGCAGCCATCGCGCAATCGCTCCTCCGTCTGTCCGGCTTCTGGCAGGCGACCGCCTTCCCCGGTCTGCCGCGCTGGGTGACAGCCGCCGTACTGCTCGGTGTGGGCTGGTGTGCCGGGCGGCGCGGCCGCACCGCGGTCGCCATGTGGGCCTATCCGACCGTGTTTCTCATTTCACTGACACTGGCTGTGTCGCTGCTGGTCACCCTGCCCGACTGCTCGCCTGCATATCTCGTGCAAGCCGTGCGGCGTATCACCCTGCCCGGCGCCCCCACCTGGCAGTTCCTTCCCCTACTGCTGCCGCTTTTGCTGTGCACCCAGACCCGCCGCTTGCCCTCCACCCGCGCGTGTACGCGTGGGATTCTGCTGGGCGGGGCCGGACTCATCTTACTGACGCTGCGCGCCTGGCTGCTGCTCGGCGCAGGCGCCCAGGCGCTGCCCTACCCGGTCTTTTCAGCGGCCGGCCTGTTTTCGGTCGGGGATTTCTTACAGCGCGGCGAAGTGGTGTTTGGCTGTGTACTCGCCCTGTGCGAAGCGGTGCGAGTGGCGCTGCTCGTGACCCTGGCCCGCGAGATGGGACGCGCCATTTTCGCAAAAAAAGACCGGTCCCCCGCCCCAAAGGACGGAAAACCGGTCCAGGAATCTTAGTTTTTCAAGCTGTGGATAGGCGCCGGGATGCGTCCGCCGCGGTGGATGAACTTGGCGGGCGAATGGGTGGATACCGGCATGATGGGCGCCGAACCCAGCAGGCCGCCGAATTCCACGCTGTCGCCGACCTTCTTGCCGATGGCCGGGATGACGCGCACGGCCGTGGTCTTGGTGTTGACTACGCCGATGGCGATTTCGTCGGCGATCAGACCCGAGATGACCTCGGCCGAGGTATCGCCCGGCACAGCGACCATATCGATACCAACCGAGCAAACAGCGGTCATGGCTTCCAGCTTTTCCATGCTCAGAACGCCTGCGTTCACGGCTGCAATCATGCCTTCGTCCTCGGAAACCGGGATGAACGCGCCCGACAGGCCGCCGACGTTGGAGGATGCCATAACGCCGCCCTTCTTGACCGCGTCGTTGAGCATAGCCAAAATCGCGGTCGTACCGCAGCAGCCGCAGGTCTCCAGACCGACTTCCTCCAGAATGCGGGCCACCGAGTCGCCAACCGCCGGGGTCGGGGCCAGCGACAGATCGACGATGCCGAACGGCACGCCCAGCCGTTCGCTCGCGATCGAGCCGACCAGCTGACCCATACGGGTGATCTTGAACGCGGTCTTTTTGATGATTTCAGCCACTTCGCCGATCGAGCAGTTGCCCGCGCGGCGGATGGCAGCCTGTACCACGCCCGGGCCGGATACGCCGACGTTCAGGACGGTTTCCGGCTCGCCGATGCCGTGGAACGCGCCTGCCATGAACGGGTTGTCGTCCACCGCATTGGCAAATACGACCAGCTTGGCACAGCCCATAGACTGATTATCCTTGGTCATCTCCGCGGTTGCCTTGATGATGTGACCCATCAGGCTGATGGCATCCAGGTTGATGCCTGCCTTGGTGGACGCCACGTTGACCGACGAGCAGACGTTGTTGGTTACAGCCAGCGCTTCGGGGATGGAGTTTAACAGCACTTCGTCGCCCTTGGCGAAGCCCTTCTGCACCAGAGCCGAAAAGCCTCCGATAAAGTTGACGCCCGTGGTCTCTGCCGCACGGTCGAGCGCCTTGGCGATGGGCACATAGCTGAGCGCCGAGGTGGTCGCGCCGACCATGGCGATGGGTGTGACCGAAATGCGCTTGTTGATGATCGGGATACCCAGTTCGCGCTCGATCGATTCGCCGGTTGCCACCAGCTTTTCGGCGCGGCGGGTGATCTTATCGTAAATCTTGTCGCAGAGCACATGGATGTCATCCGAGGCCAGATCGCGCAGCGAAATGCCCATGGTAATGGTACGGATGTCCAGATGCTCCTCCTCGATCATTTTGATGGTTTCGAGGATGTCGCGGGTGTTAATCATTGCCACTGTTCTGTTCCCCCATTAAATTCGATGCATGGCGTTGAAGATGTCCTCATGCATGGTGTGGATCTTCATGCCAAGCGCTTCGCCGTCCTTGTCGAGCAGGTCGGCCAGGGTGGTGAAATCGACCGTACATTTGTCAATGCCCACCAGCATGACCATGGCGAACATGTCCTCCATAACGTTCTGCGAGATGTCGACGATGTTCACGTCGTGCTGGTACAGGGTATCGGAAATCTTGGCGATGATCCCGGTGCGGTCTTTGCCGACCACGGTGATGACTGCGCGCATAAATGTTACCTCCAAAGCATTGAAAAAAATCTATTCTTCTGCCGACAAAACGTCGGTCAAAATCGGGTTGGAAACCAAAAATCCGGACTCGGTCAGGCGCCAGCGCCCGGCTTGCCGTTTGGTAAGTCCCGGCTTCTCATAGCGCGCAAGCATGCGCGCAAAGGGCGCAAAGGGCTGCCCAAAGCGGGCTTCAAATTCTTTCGGTGACACGCCGTCCGACGTGCGCAGAGTGAGCATCAGATATTCGAGCGCCGGGGAAAAGCCCTCCACGTCCTCCTCGGTCGTGGGCGGCACGCCGCGCACAAAATCCTCCACGCTGCGGCCATAGGCAAACCGCTTGCCATTGAGCAGTGAATGGGCCGACGGCCCAATCCCCAAATATTCGGACAAATCCCAATACCGGGCATTGTGACGGGCGCGAAAGCCCGGTTTGGCCCAGTTGGAAATCTCGTAATGCTCAAATCCCTCGCGCTCGAGCAGGCGGCACAGGGACATGTACATATCCGCCTGCGCATCCTCGTCCGGCAGGGTAGGATGCTCCAAGAAAAGCGGCGTGCCCTCCTCGAGTTTGAGGGCATAGACCGACAGATGGGCGGGGTTTAACTCCAGCAGCGCCCGGGCCGACTGCCAAAGCTGCCCTTCGGTCTGGCCGGGCAGACCGTACATCAAATCGAGCGACAGGTTGAAAAACCCGGCCGCCTGCGCCCGCCGGATAGCATCCACAGCCTGTGCAAAACTGTGCCGTCGGCCAAGTCGGCGCAGCTCGCCCTCGTCGGCCGACTGCACACCGACCGACAGGCGGTTGACGCCCGCTCGATGCAGCGCATCCAGCAAGGATTCGTCCATGCTGTCCGGGTTGCACTCGACCGTAATCTCAGCGTCCGGCGCAATGGCAAACGCCCCTCGCGCGGCATCCAGCACGCGGACGAGCCGCGCGTCGCCCAAAAGCGAGGGCGTGCCGCCGCCAAAATAGACGGTATCGACCGTGTAGTCCGCGCACGTTGCGCCCCAGTCCCGGATGCTGCGGCACAGGGCCTCGGTGTAGGCTTCCATCTGCTCGTCCCCGGCCGCAAACGAATAAAAATCGCAGTAGCGGCACTTGGATGCGCAGAACGGCACGTGCAGATACAGCCCCAGTGTCTTTATCATTCTTCGTCCAGCTTGAGGACGGCCATGAAGGCCTCGGTCGGCACCTGAACGGTACCCAGCGAGCGCATCTTCTTCTTGCCTTCCTTCTGCTTTTCGAGCAGCTTCTTTTTACGGGTGATGTCGCCGCCGTAGCACTTGGCCAGCACGTCCTTACGCATGGCCTTGACCGTTTCGCGGGCGATAACCTTGCCGCCGATGGCGGCCTGAATCGGCACTTCAAACAGCTGGCGCGGGATATTCTCCTTGAGTTTTTCGCAGATGCGCCGCGCACGGCCATAAGCCTTTTCGCGGTGTACGATAAACGAGAGCGCGTCCACCTGGCCGCCGTTTAAGAGCATGTCCACCTTGACCAGGTCGCTCGCGCGGTAGTCGAGGAACTCGTAGTCGAGCGACGCATAGCCCTTGGTGCGCGCCTTCAAAGCATCGAAAAAGTCGTAAATAATCTCATTGATCGGCATTTCATAATGCAGTTCGACCAGATTGGCGTCCAGATACTGCATATCCTTAAAGATACCGCGGCGCTCCTGACACATGGGCATAATATTGCCGACAAACTCGTTGGGCGTCATGATGGACGCCTTGACAAACGGCTCACGCGCCTCGGTAATGACTGCCGGGTCGGGATAGTCGTGCGGGTTATCACAATAGACGGTCGTGCCGTCGGCCTTGACAATCTCATAGACAACGCTCGGCAGCGTGGTGACCAAATCCAAATCAAACTCGCGTTCCAGACGTTCCTGAATGATCTCCATGTGCAGCATGCCGAGGAAGCCGCAGCGGAAACCGAAGCCGAGCGCCACCGAGCTTTCGGGCTCGAAGGACAGGGCAGCATCGTTTAATTGCAGCTTTTCGAGCGCATCGCGCAGGTCGGGATACCTGGAACCGTCCTGGGTATAGATACCGCAGAAAACCATCGGCCGCGCCGGACGGTAACCGGGCAGGGCTTCGGCAGTCGGGCGGTCGGCCTCGGTGACTGTATCGCCCACGCGGGTATCGGCTACATTTTTAATGGAAGCCGTAAAATAGCCAACTTCACCGGCATACAGTCCCTTTTGCGGCGACAGGCCGAGCGGCTCCAGATAACCGCATTCGATGACCTGGAACTCGGCGCCGGTGGCCATCATCTTGACCTTCATGCCCGGCTCGATGTGGCCGTCCATCAGGCGCATATAAACGATGACACCTTTATAAGGGTCGTACTGGCTATCAAAAATGAGCGCTTTGAGCGGTGCATCCGCATCGCCCGTGGGCGCGGGGACATTGGCGACAATATCCTCGAGTACGGCGTGGATGTTGATGCCCATTTTGGCCGAAATTTCGGGCGCATCCATGGCAGGCACACCGATGATGTCCTCGATCTCCTGCTTGACGCGCGGCGCATCGGCAGCGGGCAGGTCGATCTTGTTGATAACCGGCAGCACTTCCAGTCCGGCGTCAATGGCCAGATACGTGTTGCCGAGCGTCTGGGCTTCGATGCCCTGGGCGGCGTCCACGACCAGCAGCGCGCCTTCGCACGCCGCCAGCGAGCGGGACACCTCATAGTTAAAGTCCACATGGCCCGGGGTATCGATGAGGTTGATGTGATAGTTTTCCCCATCGTCGGCCTTGTACTCCATGCGCACCGCGCGGGCCTTAATGGTAATGCCGCGTTCGCGCTCCAGGTCCATGTTGTCGAGAAGCTGCTCCTCCATCTCGCGCTGCGAAACTGCCTCACACTGTTCGAGCAGACGGTCGGCCAGGGTGGATTTACCATGGTCGATGTGGGCAATGATCGAAAAATTTCTGATTTTATCCTGTGTCTTCACGTTCAAACTCCTTCACGCAAAGAATAATTCAATATACCACATATCATATCATAATTTGCCGATTTCCACAAGAAAATCCCTTGGAGAACGTGCAGCCCTCCGCTGTCCCGGTTTTGTGGACATTTCCGAAAATCCACCGGACGCGGACGATTGTGACCGTTTGGTGTAGGTTTTGTGAAACTCGCGGAAGCCGGTTGACAGCGCCAGACTATCATGATAGTCTATATCCATACTATTGCAATAGTCCACGGACGCGGGCCGGGTTCAAGCGCTGGAACCCGACCGCGCGGTCCAACCAAAAGGAGGAAAACCCATGGAGCAAAAGCTCTTCGATTCCGAGCAGCGGGTGATGGAACTGCTGTGGGAGCACGGCGACCTGTCGGCCAAGCAGCTGTCGCTGCTGCTAGCCGAGCAGTCTGGCTGGAACAAAAACACCACCTACACGGTCGTGAAAAAATGTGTGCAAAAAGGCTTTGTCGAACGCCGGGAACCCCGTTTTGTTTGCCATGCCCTGCTTTCGCGGCAGCAGGCGCAGATGCAGCAGGCCGAAGAACTGGTCGACAAGATGTTTTCCGGCTCTCCTTCGATGCTGTTTGCTTCCCTGCTGGGTGGCGGCCGGCTGGATGCAGACGAGATCGACAAGCTGCGCCACCTGATCGATCAGGCAAAGTGAGGCGTTTATGACAACATTTGCACAAATGACAGTAGCCGGTGGGGCGATGATCGCCGTGACCACGCTGCTGCGCCTGACGCTGCGCGACCGGCTGCCGCGTGCAGCATACCTGTTCTTCTGGGGCGCGGCGATGGCGCGCCTGCTGACCCCAGTGACCTGGGTTTCCCCCATCGGTCTGTTTGGCCGGACTTCTTCCGCAGCCGCCGCACCCGATACGCTTTCTCCGCTTCCAGTATCCCCCCAAACCGACCGGTATGACCCGCTCTTTTTCCTCTGGCTGGGCGGCATGCTGCTGTGCGTAACTTGGTTCCTTGCGCGGGAAATCTCTGCCCGGCGGGCGCTGCGCACGGCAGTGCGGGTGCAGACACCGGCGGTGGAAGCGCTGCTGTCCCAGTTCGCCTTTTGGCGGCGGGTACAGGTACGGTCGGACCACCGTTTGTCCGCACCGGTCACCTATGGTCTGATTCGCCCGGTGGTCATTCTGCCGGATGGGCTGGCACAGACCGACTGTGCCGCGCTGCGATTTTCGCTGCTGCACGAACTGTGCCATGTGCGGCATGGGGACTATCTTTGGAAAACGCTGGCTGCATGCGCGGTCTGTGTACACTGGTTCAACCCGTTGGTCTGGCTGCTTTTTGTCCTGCTGGACCGCGATCTGGAAATGTATTGTGACGAACAGGTTTTGCGGCGGTGTCTGCCTACCGAACGGGCAGCCTACGCCCATTGCCTTCTGGATTTTGCCTCTTGGGCATCCCCTTCGCTCCTTGCGAGCCATTTGAAACAAAAACCACTCGAAGAAAGGATTCTTGTCATGATGACTTCCCGTAAAGTATCGATTGCCGGCCTGACGCTGGCCACTGCCCTGATTGTGGGCACCACCTCTGCTTTTGCCGCTTCGGATAACGGTACAGACGCCAACATGGCGGCTACCCTGACCACGGCTTCCACCCAGAGCGTTCTCGTCAATGCCGATGTGCAGAAAGGACAGGACGACGGTTCGCTGGCAGTGACGGTCACGGATGCGACAGATGCAGCAGAATTCCATCTGGACGCTTCGAAACTCATCAAAATGGACGATGGCACCTATCGCTACACCTTTGAAGACGGTTCGGTGGCAACGGTCGTTTCGGCTACCGAAACAGAAAACGCACAGCAGGCTACCCCGGACGCGCAGCCGTAACCCATCAGCCCCCTGCCTTGCAGGGGGCCTATGTTTTTTTGAAAAAAATTCCCGGAGGCAGGACATTGTTGTCCCACCTCCGGGCGTTCATATTTTGACAGCCGGCCGCGCACACTAAGTTTGGTTATCCAAACTTCATTTCCAGGCGCAGGCGGTCTGCGATCATGGAAATAAACTCCGAGTTGGTCGGTTTGCCTTTGAGTCCGGACACCGTGTAACCGAAATACGATTGCAGGGTCTCCAGATCGCCGCGGTCCCAAGCCACTTCAATGGCATGCCGAATCGCACGTTCCACACGCGACGACGTGGTTTTAAACCGCTTGGCAATGGCGGGATACAAGATCTTGGTGATCGCACCCACCGATTCCATGTCCTTGACGGCCATCATGATCGCTTCGCGCAAGTACTGATAGCCTTTGATATGCGCCGGAACACCGACCTGATGAATCACTTCGGTGACCCGTACTTCGAGCGCAATCTCATCGCCTGCCGGCACTGTGCCGCCGCGATTGAGTGCGCCGCGTGTCAGGTTCCACTGCATGATGCGTGCCATCAGCGTGCCGATGTCCAGTGGCTTGCGCAAAAAATGGCTGACGCCGAGTTTGGTACATTCGGTAGCCGCTTCGGTGCCTGCAAACGCCGAGATGACAAAGACGCCCACGCGCTTGCCGCGCTCGCCCAAGGTCTGGATAACGCTCAGCCCGTCGATCTCCGGCAGCATCAAGTCGATCAGCAGCAGATCAAAGGGCGTTGTTTCTGCAATCTGCAACGTCTCCCGCCCGGTCGAGGCCACCGCAACCACCTCAATGTTGTCATTTTCTGCGAACGCTTCTTCCAGAAGGCCACAAAATTCCTTATCTCCGTCTGCCAGCAGCACTCGGATCTTCTGCTCCATGAATATTCACCCTTCCAACGTAGTTTGTGCCTTTGTTCTTTTGACTTACCTTAATTTACCATACTCCCGTCGAATTGACAACCCCTCTCGGGAAAATTTTTTCAAATTTTTCCCAATACAATTTTCGACAGAGTTACTACTATACTACCACTGAACCAACCAGATTTTCAAGGTTATTCCATGGATTTATTGGATTTTATCCATTTCTTCCAACATTTTTTCAATCTGTACCGCATAACCCCGGGTTGGGTCACTGACCAGTACATGGGTCACAGCACCCACCAGTTTACCATTTTGCAGGATGGGGCTGCCGCTCATGCCCTGCACAATACCGCCGGTCTGGGCAATCAGATCTTTGTCGGTGACGCGGATGGTCATGCTGCGATCATATTCGCCGCCTTCACCATAAATTTTCTCGATCTCACAGGTGTATTCCCGCACTTCTTCGCCGGATACATTGGACAGGATGGTCGCGGTACCGGTCTGGATTTCATCCGCTGTGGCGATGGGCACCGGCTCTTTCCCTGCATAATAGCTGTCATCGGTCAGCACACCAAAAATACCAGTCAAGGTGTTTTCTTCGACCGAACCCATGTCTTCCTGCAAGTTAAAATCACCCTGCAAGCAACCCGGTGTGCCCGACACGCCCTTGACGACGCCGCTCACCGATGACTCCATCAGGCTGCCGTCTTTGAGGGGCACCAGCACGCCGCTGTCGCCATCACAGATGCCATGGCCCAGCGAACCGTATTGCCCGGTAGCCGGGTCCACATAGGTGATGGTACCGATACCGGCGACGCTGTCCCGGACAGTCAGGCCCATCCGATAAACGCCCGATTTATCCTGCACGGCGGTACCGCTCAGTTTGACCTCTTTCCCATCCCGCTGCACGGTAAATTCCATGGTCTTTCCGGCGGATAAAGAGATTTTCTTTTGCAGCGCTTCGGCTGTGTCGATCTCCTGTCCGTCTACGCGCAAAAGGATGTCCCCTTCCTGGAAGCCAGCCTGTTTGGCGGGTGTGACTTCGCCGACTGCGGTGGTGACCGGATCAATGGATTCCACCATCAGACCCTGAGACTCCATCTTGATGCCTGCGGTCCGGCCGATGGGAATGACCTCGGTCAGGTCGGCCGCTGCCGCGCCGCCCGCCAGGGTCCAGGCAACCGCCAGAGCGGCAATCCAAGCTGTCATCCTTGTTTGAAATTTTTTCAAATGATTCACCTCCTGCGTTTACTATGCCACACCATCTCAGCAAACAACCGGGGGATTGTTTGCACCCTTGTTTAACTTTTGGTGGGATGCTGCAAAACCCGCGTGCAGTTCCAAGGCTTGCAGGCGATATACCTGCGCCCGATTTCTTTTGTGTTTCCGATTTGTCTATGGTATACTTACATTACCATAATTTTCATTTGAAAAGAGGGATGCGGTATGAAAGTGGCAATCGTCGGTTCGCGCAGCGTAGGACCGGAACATTATGAGGAACTTTGCGCCAAAGTGCCCATCGGTGCCAGTACGATCATTTCGGGCGGCTCCAAAGGCGCCGATATGCTGGCCAAGCGGTACGCCGAGGAAAACAACCTGTTTTATGAAGAATTTTTGCCTGATTATGCCCGGTTTGGCCGTGCAGCCCCGCTCAAGCGCGACCAGCAGATCGTGGAACGCGCCGATTATGTGATCGTCATGTGGGACGGAAAGTCCCACGGCGCCGCTTATGTAATTAAGTATTGCCTGGAAGTCAATACGGCTGTACGCACCATGATTTGCCACTAAAACGCAGCTTTGCGTTCACACTCTCCCGGCGGTGTGCTATGCTGAATACAACAACAAAGGGGGTAAAAAAGATGAAAAAAAGATTCTTGGCGCTCCTGCTTGCGGCTGTTCTGCCGCTTTCTTTGACAGCCTGCGGCGGGAATGGCAATGGTGCAGGCAGCAGCGATGGAGCATCTGCCGAAGCCACCACGAGCAAGGAAGAGCTGCTCGAACAGGCGGAAAATATCACGTTTACCGAACTGCTGACCGCGCTTCAGGAAAATAAACTCCGGGCACAGGAGACTTATGTCGGCAATGTTTACACCTATTCGGAATGCGTCACCGCGATCGAAGAGGATTACGCCGAACTGAGCGGCTCGATCAAGGTCTATCTTTCGAAGGACGATCTGATGAACCTCAATGTCGATGAAAGGATCACGGTTGTCGGTACGATCGATAGTTTGGACTTGACCGAAACCAGCGAAACGATCAATGGATTTGAATTTAGCTCGACCGCCCCGGCCGTGGAAATGAAGCCCGCCTACTATGTGGACAACCGGTTTGAAGTGACCGGCCCGATTGAGATGCGCTATATGAAGCTTGTCGAATTATCTGGTAGTGTGGTCGACCAAATCGGGTTGGAATCTGCCTGGCTGTTCGAAATGAGCAGCGATATGGGAATGGTGAATCTCGAGGAAGCCATCCCAGTCGAGCACCATGTAGGGCAGAACATCATCTCGCTGCCCATTGATGGCCAGGAAGTTGCAAACGGCGACAAGATCACCATTTCCTGCCAGTTGATCGACGATTCGGCTTCGCTAAACCGTGGTACATATGAATCCCGCGCAAGGCAGCATGAATACAGGGCAGCGGATGTTAAGCTGGTCCGCATTGACCAGAAGGCAGCGGCCTGATATTTCGCAAGAATCCAAAATCAATTAAAAGAGTGTCCAAGAGCGGCTGTTTTGAAACAGCCGCTCTTTTTTCAAACCAAAGGGCCTGCCGTCCGGCATGGACAACAGGCCCTCAACCTTTATTTGTTTTCGCTCGATGTGCCATACAGCCACTGCAAGGCTTGCTGTAAAGCGGCATCAAAATAATACCAGTCGTGCATACCGTCCTGCTCGATGTAGGTATGCGCAATGCCCAGCATCCCCAGCACTTCATGATAGTGCCGGCAATCGTCCAGACGCACATCCTGCTTGCCGCAGGTCAGCAGCAGCCGCGGCGCATCTCCATGGAGTGCCGCTTTCTCGGCCAGGCGCAGCGGATTGTCCTGCGGACAAAGCGCCAACTCCGTGCCAAAAATCGCCGTAAAATCACGCAGCAAGGCGGCATCCCACCGGCTTTCGGCCTGTTCACGTGGCATTTGACGCATTTCATCCATTTCTTCGCCCAAAAACAACCGGTCGGGCGCCAGCGCAGCACAGGCGCCAAAGCGTGCCGGTGCATGGAACGCGCATTTGAGCGCCCCATAGCCGCCCACCGAACCGCCGATCACCGCCGTATCCTCGCGTTTTCGGGAAATCTGAAACCAGTTTTCACAAATCTGCGGCAGCTCTTCAGTGAGGTACTGCAAAAATGGAGCGCCATACCGCATATCGGTATAAAAACTGCGCTGCACTTCGGGCAGGAAAAACAGCGTATGATATTGTTCCGCATAGAGCGGCAGCCGCGTCTTGTCCGCCCAGCTGGCCGCATTGCCGCCCAAGCCATGCAGCACATATGCGGCGGCATACGGTATATCTGTCCGTCCGCCATCCGGCCCAACGACGGTCAGCCCGGTTTCCATGCCGAGTGTGGCGGAATAGATCGTCCCTCGAAACAGCATCGGTCTTACAGTTCCTGCGCGAGCTGCTCGGCCTTGCGCCGAGCGGTTTCCATCGCGCCTTCGGCGTCAAATCCCTGAATGTCCAAGCCCTCTGCGGCGATCATGTGCAGATTGGGAATGCCCAGCATACGGAGCACACTCTTCAAAAACGGAGCCGCATGGTCGTCTTCCACCGCAGCGCCCTGCTCGTAGATGCCGCCGCGGGTGGTGAAAAAGACCGCCTGATCGGCCTTACACTGCCCCATATAGCCGACATCCGTGCAAACAAACGCCAGACCGGTTACGCAAACATGCTCGAGATAGGTGTGCATGGCAGCCGGGAACGTGCCTTCCCAGAACGGAGCCGCCAAAACCACCAGATCGGCTTCCATAAACTGATGCGCCAGATCGAACATGGGATCATCCCACTTTCCCATGGCATCGTTGCGCGCCGCCAAGGTATCGCCATATAACGGCTGGAGCCGCAAAGCATTCAAATCTACGGTATCCACCTGTACATCGGGATGCTTCGCTCGATAGGCATGCAGAAATTCATGTGCGAGTTCCAACGTGCGCGACTGTGCGCCGCGGATACATCCGTTGACAAACAGCAAATGCTTCATTTCGATTCTCTCCTTTTTTGCGGCCAATACCGCATTGCGCTGTCATTATAACACAGCCCATTTGGAAATTCAATCGCATGTATCCAAGAAACCAATGAAACTTACTTTCCCTAACTTTTTGTTTTTTTCGGCACCGAATTTCGGCAATTCCTCCATTGTCCGCCCGATGACCGGCGGCGTATAATGAAACAAGAATAGGGGGAAAATTATGATCACCGATATGACGGAAGGCCGCCCGGGAAAGATCCTGTGGCGGTTTGCATTGCCCATTTTGCTCAGCGTAGCGTTTCAGCAGGTTTATCAGATTGCCGACAGTGTCATCGCCGGACGGTTTGTCGGCGGCACTGCGCTGGCGGCCATTGGGGCATCGTATCCCATCACCATGCTGTTCATGGCCTTTGCCACGGGAATGAATCTGGGCTGCTCAGTTGTTGTGTCCCAGCTTTTTGGCGCGAAGGATTTTCCCCGCATGAAAACTTCGGTCAGCACATCCATCCTGTCCAGCCTGGCCATCAGTCTGATTTTGACCGTCGGCGGGCTGCTTTTTTGCCGCCAGATGCTTGTGGGACTCAATACTGACCCAGAGATCCTGACCGATGCGGGCGTTTATCTGGGGATTTATACGGCCGGGCTGTTCTTTTTGTTTCTTTATAATATCTGCACCGGCATCTTTACCGCTTTGGGTGACAGCCGTACCCCGCTTTATTTCCTGATCGCCTCGTCCATCGCCAATATCATTTTGGACGTTCTGTTCGTCACCGCGGGCGGCATGGGCGTCGATGGTGTCGCCTGGGCGACGTTTTTGGCGCAGGGCGCTTCGTCGGTTCTGGCATTCTTTACACTCATCCGGCGACTCAAGGCTTTGCCCAGCGGACGGTTTCCGCTGTTCCAGCTCCAGATCTTTGGCCGCATCACCGGTGTGGCGGTGCCGAGTATTTTGCAGCAAAGCTTTATTTCGGTCGGCAATCTGGTCGTGCAGCGCCTGATCAATGGCTACGGCTGGGCGGTCATCGGCGGCTTTTCAGCGGCCATGAAACTCAATACCTTTACCATTGTCGCGCTGACGGCGCTGGGCAGCGCCGTATCCAGTTTTTCCGCGCAGAACATCGGCGCCGGAAAGACCGACCGCGTCATGCAGGGGCTGAAAGCTTCGTTTGGCCTGGCTTTTGGGGTCGCACTCCCCTTTACGCTGGTGTATGTGTTCCTGTCCCGGCAGGCTATGGGGCTGTTTGTCGATGCCAGCGAAACGGCAATCATTGAGGCCGGTGCGGAATTTTTGCGCATTGTCGCGCCGTTTTATCTGATTATTGCCATCAAACTCTGCGCCGACGGAGTTCTGCGCGGCGCAGGCGCGATGACACCTTTCATGATTTCCACCTTTTCCGACCTGATTTTGCGGGTCGGCCTGAGTTATGTTTTTGCCGCATGGTGGGCCGAAACCGGCATCTGGCTGAGCTGGCCGGTCGGCTGGGTCATCGGCACTGCCGCTTCGGCTGCTTTTGTCTTTTCGGGCGTGTGGAAAAAGAAAGTGTTTGGCCGCAAAAAATAGTATTTGCCCGCTTTGTTTAAACCGAGTTGTTTTTTTATTGTAAAATTTGTTCGGTTGGTATATTCCAAACCGCGTTTTTATGATATGATAAGGATATTAAATCTCAAACGCACAACGGGGTAGGAATGTTATCTCTTTGGGCCTGTCGGGCGCGCAGATCCCCGCACCGGCGGAAATCATTTTCGGGATTTCATTTTGGAGGAAAACATACATGAAATCGATTTTACTCATTGGCCTGGGACGCTTTGGTAAGCATGTTGCGCTGAAGCTTAACGAACTCCGGCACGAGGTGCTGGCGATCGACAAAGATGAGGACCGTGTCAATGAGGTGCTGCCTTATGTTACCAGTGCACAGATCGGCGACAGCACCAATGAACAGTTTATCGCCTCTCTTGGCGTACGAAATTTCGACCTGTGCATTGTCGCCATTGGCGACAACTTCCAAAGCTCTCTGGAAACGGCATCCCTTCTAAAGGATTATGGCGCTTCTCTGGTCGTCGCGCGCGCCAACCGGGATGTGCATGCCAAATTCCTGCTGCGCAACGGCGCAGACCATGTCATCTATCCTGAGCGGCAGGTGGCATCCTGGGCAGCCGTTCGTTTCAGCGCCGACAATGTATTCGATTATGTCCAGCTTACCAACGATTATTCGATCTATGAAACTCCGCTCCCGCGGGATTGGGTGGGAAAAACCATCATCAATCTGCGCGTTCGCCAGGAGCATAAGATCAATATTTTGGCGGTCAAATACCAGGGCCGACTGGAGCCGCTGCCTGGTCCGGAGCATGTGTTCCGCGCGGACGAGACTCTGCTTGTCATGGGCAGCAACAAGGACCTGGCACGTTTTCTGCGTCTTTAAAACAGCAAAAAAGAGGACCCCATCGGGTCCTCTTTTTTTATGCGTCCAGGGACGCCACATACTCCGTTGCGGTTGCACTGAGGAATAAAAATCCATCTTCACTGAAATAGGTCCAGTTGGCATGGGTGCCTTCGGTCTGCGCATCGATTCCCTCGGCGGTATCGGGCAGCCCCAGCGCCTGCCGCACGGTGTCCGGGTCATCATGCTCGAAGGTATCCACCAGCCAGTCAAGCGTATATTCCAGACTCTGCTCCCGCTGTGGGGTATCCAGCGCGCTTTTTTCCACCATCAGCACCATTTGATAGAGCTGGTTGTCGCTTTGCAGACTGTACGTTTCCAGCACCATGCCCGGCGCCAGATATGTCCGGCGGATGCTGTCCGGCGTGTCCCCATCCCCCGGCATGTTTTCTTCCTCCGGTTCTTCGGTGAACATATCGGTGTAGCCCGCTTCCCCGAGACTGGTTTTCAGCCGCGTGACCACCTGGTCGGCTTTCTGGCCGAAACTACCGTATTCCTTTTGTCCGCAGGCCGTCAGCATCAAACTGAGGACGACCAGCAGAACGGCAAATATTCTTTTTTTCATCCGTTTCTCCTTTTTTGCTTGTTGTGTGTTCAGGATACCCGATTTTCATCTCTTTGTAAAGAGCAAAAAATGGCGATGGCTGAGCCATCGCCATTTTTTTATCGTTCTTCGCGGAAATATCCCACACCCAGATTGCCGGGCAGATTACGGTCCCGCTTTTTGCGGATGGAGCTGATGACCAGAATAATGGCCGTCATCGCAAACGGCAGCATATCATAAAATGCCGTCGGGATGGGCACGACCGTGCGCGGTACGTAATACTTCAGTACGCGCAGGGCGCCAAAGACAAACGAGCCCCAAATGGCATACATCGGATTCCACTTGGCAAAGATGACCAGCGCGACGGCAATCCAGCCCAGACCGCCGACGTTATCCGAAATCCAGACACCGCTGTTGATGATCATAGCGCAATACGCGCCGCCAATGCCGCAGATGCCGCCGCCCAGCAGAATCATGGTGTACTTCCACCGGGTCACGCTGACGCCCGCCGCATCGGCCGAGGCCGGATTATGGCCAATAGCCTGCACGTTCAGACCCGCCTTGGTGCGTCTGAAAAACAGGCTGAGCGCCACAGCGATGATGATGCCCAGATAAACGAACGGGCTGTACGAGAATACCAGTTCCCCGACCACCGGCAGATCGCTCAGGCCTGGGATATGGATGCCGCGCATGGACGCTGTGATGCCCTCGCCCAGCTTGAGCGTGCCGTCCTCGGTCTTGCCGAGCATGTAAATGCCGATAAAGTTGGCCAGGCCCACGCCAAAAATGGTCAGCGTCAGGCCGGATACGTTCTGGTCGGCCAGAAACGTAACGGTCAGCACGGCATAAATCAGCGCACTGAGTACCCCGGCCACAAAGGCCGCCAGCAGCGCCAGCAAAAAGGAATCGGTCTGCATACCGACCATGAAGCCCGCACAGGCGCCAATGGACATCATGCCTTCAACGCCCAGGTTGAGGTGGCCGACTTTTTCCGCGCAAATCTCGCCCACGGTGCCGAACAGCAGCGGTGTGCTTGCGCCGATGGCCGCGACCAGGAATTTAATGAGCAGCATCGGTCTTTCCCCCTTCCTTGGGTGCGCCTGCGTCGCGCACGAAACGATACCGGATAAAGAATTCACAACCTAAGACAAAGAACAGGATAATGCCCTGCAACACGTCGGCGCAGTCGATTGCTAAGCCAAACTGCGACTGCACGACCGAAGCGCCCTTTTCGAGTACGGCGAACAGGAACGCGATCACTAGGCTTCCGAACGGATTGAGCTGCGCCAGCCAGGCGACGATGATTGCCGTAAAGCCAATACCGCCCGCCACGCCGGTGGTCAGGGTCTTATCCGAACCCGCGACCTGCACCATGCCGCAAATGCCGGCAATCGCGCCGGACAGGAACATGGTGCGCAGCACGATGCGGTCGACCCGCATGCCGGCATACGCCGCGGTGGCCTTGCTCTGGCCGACGACCGAGATCTCATAGCCGTGTTTGGTGTACTTGAGGTATACAAAGACCACAACGGTCAAAATCAGTGCAATGATCCAGCCCATCTGCACGCCCAGGACCTTGGGCAGCGTGACATCGGGCGAAAAGCTGGGGATCTTGGGGAAGCCGTTGGCATTCGGGTCACGCCAGGGGCCTTCCTGGAGCCAGCTCACCAGATAGAGCGCAATGTAGTTGAGCATCAGGGTGAACAGGGTTTCGTTGGTGCCGAACCGGGTCTTGAAGAACGCCGGGATGAGCGCCCACAGGCCGCCGCCCACGATACCAGCCAGCAGCATCACGACAAACAGCACCGGGAATGGCCAGTTTTCATGATAGAGCGCAAAGTACGTGGCAAATACGGCGCCCATGATGATCTGTCCTTCGCCGCCGATGTTCCAGAACTTCATTTTAAAGGACAAGGTGACGCCCAGCGCTGCAATCAGCAGCGGAATCATAAACTTGATGGTCGACTGGACGGCCATCTTGGAGCGAAACGCACCCGACAGGATGGTGCCGTAAATCTCAAACGGGTTGTATCCCAGCACGAGCACGAACAGGCCGCCCGCGCACAGCGCCAGCAGAAAGGCGCCCAAACGGATGAGGGCCATCTGCTTTGCATTTTTCTCCTTGGTTTTGACGATTCGGATCATGCGCCCGCCTCCTTTCCGCCGCCGACCATGAGCATAGCAATTTCATCCTTTGTGGTCTGGCGGGCATCGACCACACCGGTCACCTTGCCATGGCACAGCACCAGAATGCGGTCGGACAGCTCGAGCAGGACGTCCAAATCCTCGCCGATGTAGACGATGGCAACGCCTTTTTTCTTCTGTTCGCCCAGCAGTTCATACACCGTATACGACGAATTGATGTCCAGACCGCGCACCGGATAGGCGGTAATCAGCACCTGCGGCTCGGATTCGATCTCGCGGCCGAGCAGCACCTTCTGCACGTTGCCGCCCGACATCAGCCGCACCGGCGTATCCACCGACGGAGTGACAATGCTCAGCCGTTCCACCAAGTGTTCGGCCTGCTTGCGCGCCGGTCTGGTATCGACGAACGGACCCTTGTTCTGGTCATAGGTCTTGAGCATCATATTGCCGACCATACCCATGGAAGCGACCAGGCCCATGCCCAGACGGTCCTCGGGCACAAAGCCCAGATGCACGCCCAGCTTGAAAATTTCGCGCGGGGTTTTGCCGATCAGGTTTTCCTTGTGATAGAGCACCGCGCCCTTTTCGGCCGGGCACAGGCCAGCAATGGCTTCGCACAGTTCCTTCTGCCCGGAACCGGCAATGCCGGCAATGCCCAAAATCTCGCCCGAGCGCACCTCAAAGGAAGCGTCGTCGATGGCGATCGAGCCGTCCGGCTTGCGGATGGTCAAGTCAACCGCTTTGAGGACGGTCTGTGGGTCGACCGGGTCGGTGCGCTCGATGGCGAGCGAAACCGGACGGCCGACCATCAGTTCGGTCAGTTTCTTTTCGTCGGTCTGTGCGGTTTCGACCGTGTCAATGTATTTGCCCTTGCGCAGGATGGTCACCCGGTCGGAAATGGCCATAACCTCATTGAGCTTATGGGTGATGATGATGACCGCGCACCCCTGCTCGCGCATCTTGCGCAGGATAGCGAACAGCTTCTCGGTTTCCTGCGGGGTGAGGACCGCGGTGGGCTCATCCAAAATCAGGATTTTCTGCCCGCGGTACAGCACCTTCAAGATTTCGACCGTCTGCTTTTCCGATACCGACATGTCATATACATACTGGTCGGGGTCGACCTCCAGGCCGATCGAGCGGCCAATTTCGCGCACCTTTTCGCGCAGTACCTTAGCCGGCAGACGGTCGCCCGGTGTCCCGAGCGCGATGTTATCCATGGCAGTAAAGACATCCACCAGCTTAAAATGCTGATAGATCATGCCGATGCCGAGCGCCATCGAGTCTTCGGGCGTGCGGATGGTGACCTCCTGGCCACCGACCCGAATGGTGCCTTTATCCGGGTGATAGATGCCGGACAGCATGTTCATCAGCGTGGTCTTGCCCGACCCGTTCTCGCCCAGCAGCGCCAGAATCTCGCCATAGCGCACATGCAGGTCGATGTTGTCGTTTGCGACCACGGTGCCGAACGTTTTGGTAATCCCCCGGCATTCGATTGCATATTCGTTCATAATTTTCCCTCAATCGTCCGAAATGGCCAAAAGAGGCGGCCAACTATGACCGCCTCTTTGGAAGCTTCTGTGTGCTTATGCAACTTCGACGTTCTTGTAGTACCAGTTGCAGGAGCCGTAATCTTCAGCCTTCAGGGTAACCTTCTGGCCGTCGTTGGTTTCATATTCGGTCTGGCCGTCAAAGACGTCCCAAGTACCGTTCAGGATCTGCTCCTTGACTTCGTCGATCTTCTCCTGGGTGCCTTCTGCGCACAGGTCGGAGCACGGCGCCAGCGTTACCAGGCCGTCCTTCATATTGCCGAAGTAGTTTTCACCCGTCCAGGTGCCGTCGATGACCGACTGCACTGCCTGGGTGTAGTAAACCGACCAGTCCCACATAACCGAAGTCAGCGTGGAGTTCGGAGCCTTTTCGGCCATGTCGGAGTTGTAACCAACGGCATAAACGCCAGCGTTCTGTGCTTCGAGCGCCGGGTTTGCGGTATCACAGTGCTGTGCAATCACGTCGCAGCCCATGTCGATGAGCGCCTTAGCTGCCTGGCCTTCGCCTTCCGGGTCAAACCAGGAACCAGTGACCTTGACATAAACCTTGGCGTCCGGATTGACCGACTCAACGCCCATGGCGAATGCGTCGATACCCGAAGTAACTTCGCCGTTTTCATTGTTCTGTGCGGCAACATAACCGATCTTGTTGGACTCGGTCTTCATACCAGCCGCGATACCGGACAGATAACGGGCCTGGTTGATCTTGCCGAAGTAGTTGGTAAAGTTGGAACCATTGGACTTGTAGCCGGTGCCGTGGCAGAAGATGACTTCCGGATACTCGGCAGCGATCTGCTCAACATAGTCCATGTAGCCCCAGGAAGTCGCAAAGATGATGTTGCAGCCTTCCTCGACCAGTTCTTCTAGAGCTGTCTGGATCTTGGTTGCGTCCTGGTCATCGATGTCATTCTTGCGGATGATCTGGTCATCCGACAGGCCCAGATTTTCCTGCATGCCCTGGATGCCCAGGTCATGGGTGTAAGTGTAGCCGGTGCCTTCGGCCGGGTTGGTGATATGCACGACGCCGACCTTGATCTCATCCTTGGGGATGGGGTCGAACAGGCCCTGCGTGCCCGCAGAACTTCCGTCTGCGCCTGCGTTGGAAGCCGCCGGGGTGTCCTGACCGCCGCAGCCCGCCAACAACGTACAGGCCAGTGCGCCAGCCAGCACCATGCTTAACAGTCTTTTCATGTGATATCCTCCTGTTTTTACACACGTCGGCGTCGAAACATTCCTTCTGCGCCTTGTCCCCATTCCAACAAAAAAAGAGCAAACCGCAAAATATGGGTTGTGCTCGCCTGGGGACGCGCGACCTGTTTCGTTCTTTCGCCGATCCTCTATTGTCTAAGTATAGGATAAGATTTTATTTTTGTCAATAATCCATCAAAAATATCTATTTTGTTTGGTCAAACACCCAAAAAAGTTCGTTTTTTGACCATTCAACCAATTCGTCTCCCGCCAAAGAGCGGCGGGTGAAATCTTGTGATTTAAGCGGTTTTATGTTATAATGTACCCAAATGTTTGCATTCGGAAATGCGTGAAACTGCAAAAAAATCAAGGAGGTATCCTTTTGATGGTGAAACAGGAAATCTGTATGGTGGTCTACCGGGAAGAGCGCGGCAACGGGCTCTATGCGCTGACACTGCGCGCCCCCGGCATTGCGGCCGCTGCCAAACCCGGCCAGTTCCTCCATATTGCCTGCGGCGAAGGCAGCATGCTGCGCCGCCCAATCTCCATTTGCGATGTACAAGGCGACCTAATCAAAATCTTTTTCCAGGTCAAGGGCGAAGGCACGACCTGGCTGGCCTGCCGCAATCCCCGCGATCCCCTGGATGTGCTCGGCCCGCTCGGTCACGGCTTTGATCTGGAAGCGCTGGGCAACCGTCCGGTCATGGTCGGCGGCGGCATCGGTGTGCCGCCCATGCTGTATGCCATGCATGCCGCCAAGAAGGGCTCGGCCCAGCCGGCTGCCATTCTGGGCTTCCGCAGCCGTAACGTGATCATCCTGCAAAGCCGCTTTGAAGAACTCGGCCGCACCCATATCTGCACCGACGACGGCACCTGCGGCTTCCATGGCTTTGTGTCCGACCTGCTGCGCCAGCATCTGCACGAATATACTGGCGTCTGTGCCTGCGGTCCCCGGCCCATGCTCAAGGCCATCGCGGAAATCGCAGACGAAGCCGGCCTGCCGTGCCAGGTTTCGCTGGAAGAACGAATGGGCTGCGGCATCGGCGCCTGCCTGGTATGCGCATGTGAACTCAAACTCAAGGACGGCCAGGACGGCGTACGCTATGGCCATGTCTGCAAGGACGGACCGGTATTCGACGCAAAGGAGGTCGTTTGGTAATGGATTTACGGGTAAACATCTGCGGGGTAGAACTGAAAAACCCCATCACAACGGCTTCCGGCACCTTTGGCTTTGGCCATGAGTACGGCGAATTTTTTGACCTCTCGGTCCTGGGCGGCATTGGCGTCAAGGGCCTGACTCCCTCCGAGCGTCTGGGCAATCCGGCGCCGCGCATCGCGGAAACCCCGTCGGGCATTTTGAACTGTGTTGGCCTGCAAAATCCGGGCATCGACAAGTTCATCGAAGAACAGATCCCCTTCCTGCGACAGTATGACACCAAGATCATCGCCAATGTATCGGGCAACACGGTCGAGGAATACGAAGGCATGGTGGAAAAGATCTCGGATGCCGACGTCGACCTGATTGAAATGAACATCTCCTGTCCGAACGTCAAGTGCGGCGGCATGGCCTTTGGAACCCAGCCGGCGATGGTAGAAGAAGTGGTGTCTGCGGCCAAGAAAAAGGCCAAAAAACCGCTTATCGTCAAATTAAGCCCCAATGTCACCGACATCACCGAAATCGCCCGCGCCGCCGTTGCCGCGGGTGCGGATGCTCTCAGCCTCATCAACACCCTGCTGGGCATGCGCATCGATATCAACACCCGCCGGCCGATTTTGTCCAACATCATGGGCGGTCTGTCCGGTCCGGCGGTGTTCCCGGTGGCGGTCCGCATGGTCTATCAGGTGCGCAAAGCGGTCGATGTGCCGATCATCGGCATGGGCGGCATTCGCACCGGACGCGATATTGTGGAAATGATGCTGGCAGGCGCAGACGCCGTTGCCATCGGCACGGCGATGTTTGCCGATCCCCTGGCGCCGGTCAAGGCGCTCCAGCAGCTGGAAGAATATATGCGCACGCATAAAATCGAAAAAGTCACCGAACTGACGGGAGCTGTATTGGTATGACGACCATCTATCTCATTCGCCATGCCGAAGCGGAAGGCAATGTTTACCGCCGCTGCCATGGTGTATACGATTCTCTGTTGACCCCCAAAGCGTACCGGCAGCTTCCCTATCTGGCCGAACGCTTTGCGCCGGTGGCGCTGGATGCTATCTACGCATCTAACTTATACCGCGCGCGGCATACGGCCAAGGCCATTGCCGATCCCAAGGGCATGAAGGTCATCATCCGGCCGGAGCTGCATGAGATCGACATGGGCGACTGGGAAGATAAAACCTGGGCCATCCTTCCCCGCGAATATCCGGAGGATTTCGCCATCTGGCACAGCCGCCCGTGGGAGTGCACGGTGCCGGGCGGTGAAACGGTCATGCAGGCTGGTGACCGCGTACTGGCCGAACTGCACCGCATTGCCCGCCAGCGTCCGGGCCAGACCTTAGCGGTTGTCTCCCACGGCTCTGCCATCCGCAGCCTGCTGTGCCGGGTGCTGCATCTGGCGCCCGAGCAGGTCGGAGAAATCGGTTGGGGCGACAACACTTGTGTCGCTAAGCTTCTGTTTGAGGACGATGGCAGCGTGCGCGCCGAATACTGGAACGACGCTTCCCATCTGCCCGAAGAATTGTCCACCTTTGCCGCGCTGGGCTGGAAGGATAACAAAGGCCTGCCCATCTCCCTGCAAATGTGGTATCGTCCCTATGACCCGCAGGATGCCGACGACCGCGCGCTTTTGCTCTCCTTTGTCAGGGAGCAATATCGCAACGCATATGGCAGTGATGCTCTGCTCGATGAAGCAGCCAAGCTGCAACAGGCCGCTGCGGCATCGGCTGTGCTGCCCGATGCGGTTTCGTTCGGCATGCTGGACGATACGCCGGTTGCCCTGGTATTCCTGGATGCGGCAGATACGGCCGAACCGGGTGTGGGCATGGTGGGCGGCTACTGCATCGCCTCCGACTACCGGGGCAGCGGACTGTCGGCACAAATCATCGGACAATCGTTTTCGGTCTACCGCCGGTTGGGCCGGGAATACTTATGTGCGAACGTCGCCGCACACAACGAACGTGCCAAGGGCTTTTATCATAAGTTTGAATTTACGCAGTGCGGTGAAACAGTCAACGCCTGCGGACCGCATTTCCGCATGTATAAGCGTATCCGGGTCGATTCCCTACTCGATGAACGCGATGCCTTCGATTTAAGCGAAATGGATGCGTAAACCCGCAAGAAAATACCGTGTCGGGCAGCCCTGCCGGACACAACAAAACCCCGTCCATGGACGGGGTTTTGTGTTTATGAAAACAGATGATAGCAGATCGACAGCAGCACCGGGACACAGGCCGAGCAGATCACGCCATTGAGTACCGACAGCACCACGGTATCGCCGTCGGTGTAGCGGATCATCATGGGCAGCGTGGTATCTTCGCTGGTCGCGCCAGCGGCGGCGATGCAACTATATACATTCAGATGCCGCGCCAAAAACGGGATGCTGAAAAAGGAAAAAATCTCGCGCATGAGATTGCTCAAAAAGGCGATGCTGCCGTATTGTGCGCCCGACAAATTGCCGATGGCGACGCCGGTCAGGCTGTACCACCCCAGACCGCTGGCAATGGCGGTGCTCTCGCCCATGGGGGTGCGCAAAAGTAGGCTACACAGCACGCCGCCAGCCAGCGAACCGGCAATGATCCCACACGGAATCAGCAGGATTTTGATGTGATACTGGCGCATATTGTCTACAATGCCCTCATGCATCCCAACACTGATGCCGACCAGCAGCATCAGGGCATATAAAATATAATCGGTGTTCTGGGCGAGCCATTCGACCACCGGCCAGTTCAGGCCCCCTAGTCCATAGGCCACGCCGCCAAGCAGGGCTACCAGTGCCAAAATGACCATCATTTCTGCGGTCCTCCTTTTTTATTCCCCAAAAAGCGACGGGTGAGCAAATACACGCACACAACCGACAACACGGTCGGGAGCAGGAAAAAAACAAAGCTCTGCCACCCTACGGTCGCCAGTTCGCCCAGGAAGTTTTCCCGCTGCCCCAGCATCACGCCCATCGAAAAAATCAACACCAGGGTGCAGGCGACCTGCAACCGCTCATTGATCGTTTTGGCCCGCTTGGGAAAGATAAAATGCCCAATCGCGACACCAATGCCCATAATCACCAAGATCTCCATACCCGATCTCCTTCCATTGCCGCCTTTTTGCCATGAGATTGCTTGCAAACTGCGTTTCTTTCTGTTACTATATCGTTTACACCAGATTCCGGAGGAAAGGCCCATGCTGCTGCGCCCCTATCAGCCAGACGACTGCGCCGTTTTGGCGCGTCTGTTTGCACAAACCATCCAATGTGTCACATGCCCTGATTATTCCCAAGCCGAGCGGGATGCTTGGGCGGCGGGCTGGCACACCCTGACCGATGCTTTCTTTGGTTCCCGCTATACCCTGGTCGCTGTGGAGGATGACCAGGTGGCCGGTTATGCCAATTTGGACGATACCGGTTATCTGGACCACCTATTCGTCCACAAGGACTTCCAGCGCCGGCATGTTGCCACCGCTCTGTGCGATGCGCTCGAACAATATGCCCACTCCCGCGGGCTGCTGCGCGTGACCGTCCATGCGTCCCTCACCGCCAAACCCTTTTTTCTGCGCCGCGGCTATGTGCTGCTACGGGCTCAATCGGTGCCGCTGCGCGGTCAGCATCTGACGAATTTTGTCATGGAAAAGAATCTGAACCCCGAACACACAAAAACGTCCTCCGACACTTGAAAACCTCGGAGGGCGTTTTTGCTGCTTTTAAGGACAAAAGCGGCGGGCCGCAGGCCCGCCCGCTGTTGGTTTACTTGCTCCAGGTCGCCTTGGCTACCCCATCGGCAAAGACCTGATGGAAGCCCTTGACGTTTTCCGCAATATCGCCGCCGAAAACGGCCGAACCGGCCACGATCACGTCCGCGCCTGCGGCCACGATGTCGGCTGTGTTGGTCAGCTTGGCGCCACCGTCGATCTCCAGTTCACAGGCATAGCCGTTTTCCTGAATAGCGCGGCGGATAAACTTGATCTTGTCCATGCACTCCGGGATAAAGCCCTGGCCGCCAAAGCCGGGTTCTACGGTCATGATGAGCACCATATCGCAGTACGGCAGCAGCGGCAACAGTACGTCGGCCGGGGTGCCGGGCTTGATGGTGCAGGATGCCTTTTTGCCGGCAGCCTTGATCTTCTTGAGCTGCTCGAGCGTATCGCCGTTGGACTCATAGTGAACGGTGATGATGTCCGAACCTGCATGGATGAAGTCATCCAGATATTTGTCCGGGTCAGAGATCATCAGGTGTACGTCGAGCACAGCGTCGGTCGCCTTGCGCAGCGCCTTGACCACCGGCGCACCGATGGTGATATTGGGCACAAAATGGCCGTCCATCACGTCGACATGGACATATTCGGCGCCAGCGTCCACCGCGGTCTTGATGTCACGCGCCAGATTGGCAAAATCCGCCGACAGGATCGACGGGGAAAGTTTGATCGTCATGGGTTTCAGTCCTCCTCGTTTGATGAACCCCCGGGTGCGCCGCGGCATAGTCTGAAAATACAGCGGCCGGGGAAACGGCGCCGTTTCCCGCACGCGCCGCTTTTTGAATAGATGGGGCTGGCTGCGGCCTGAGCGTCCGGCCGGCCCCCTTTGATTAAATTATACACTATCTCCTGGGAATTTCAATGCGGTTTTGGCAGTTTATCGCTTGATTGCACGCGCCGGAATACGGTATGATAATATTGTTAGAAAAAATAGGGCCAAACTCAAAAAGCAGCGTCCAAAAGCCTGCTTTTTCTTGTCCATTTGACCAAATACCGTACGATAAAAGGAGTTCCACATGGCAGTTTACCGTTGTTATTCTGAAAAGCGTCCGGGCTTTGCTGTGGAGGCCGAAAGCCTCCTGAAAAGCCTGGCCGATCAGCTTGAGATCCATACCCTGTCGGGCGTACGTTACCTTTGCCGCTACGACGCCGAAGGCCTGACTCCGGAAACCTATGAAAAAGCCAAGCACATCGTCTTTTCCGAGCCCATGGTGGATGTATGCTATGACGAATCCTTCCCCCTGCCCGAGGGCGACTACACCGTGCTCGCGGTCGAGCCGCTGCCCGGCCAGTTTGACCAGCGCGCCGACTCCTGCGCCCAGTGCATCCAGCTGCTGACCGGCGGCGAACGCCCGACGGTCGCAGCCGCCAAGGTCTATGTGTTCGAAGGCACGCTGACCGAAAGCGACCTTGCCAAGGTCAAAAATTACCTCATCAACCCGGTCGAAGCGCGCGAAGCGTCTATGGACAAGCCGTCCACCCTGCGCGTCGACTACGACATTCCGACCGAAGTCGACACGGTCGAAGGCTTTACGACCATGGATGAGACCGCACTCGCGGACATGCTCCAGACCCTGGGCCTTGCCATGGATCTGGATGACCTCAAGTTCCTGCAAGCCTACTTTGCCGGCGAAGAAAAGCGCGACCCGACCATCACCGAAGTGCGCATGATCGACACCTACTGGTCGGACCACTGCCGCCATACCACCTTCCTGACCGAAATCGACGACACGGCTATCGACGACCCGATGGTGCAGGCGGCGTTTGACCGCTATCTCGCGGCCCGCGTCGAAGTCTACGGCGAAGAAAAGGCGTCCAAGCGTCCGGTCACCCTGATGGATATCGCGACCGCGGCCGCTAAGGTGCTCAAAAAGCGTGGCTATCTGCAAAACCTGGACGAGTCCGAGGAAATCAACGCCTGCTCCATCAAGATCAAGGTCAAGGTGGACGACGCAGACGGCGGCTGTCATTTTGAGGACTGGCTGCTGATGTTCAAGAACGAAACCCACAACCATCCGACCGAAATCGAGCCGTTCGGCGGTGCGGCGACCTGCCTGGGCGGCGCCATCCGCGACCCGCTGTCCGGCCGCAGCTATGTTTATCAGGCCATGCGTGTGACCGGCGCGGGCGACCCGACCGTTCCGCTGTCTGAAACCCTGCCGCACAAGCTGCCCCAGCGCAAGCTGTGCACGACCGCTGCGGCTGGTTATTCGTCCTACGGCAACCAGATCGGTCTGGCGACCGGCCTGGTGCATGAGATCTATCACCCGGGTTATGTCGCCAAGCGCATGGAAATCGGCGCGGTCGTTGGCGCAGCCCCGGTCGAAAACGTCATCCGCGAAGTACCCGAAGCGGGCGACATCGTCATCCTGCTCGGCGGCAAGACCGGCCGCGATGGCTGCGGCGGTGCGACCGGTTCGTCCAAGAAGCACACCGAATCTTCGCTGGAAACCTGCGGCGCTGAAGTCCAGAAGGGCAACCCGCCCGAGGAGCGCAAGATTCAGCGCCTGTTCCGCGACCCGGAAGTCACCCGCATGATCCGCCGCTGCAACGACTTTGGCGCGGGCGGTGTTTCGGTCGCCATCGGCGAACTGGCCGACGGTCTGGACATTGACCTGAACATGGTTCCCAAGAAATACGACGGTCTGGACGGCACCGAACTGGCCATCTCGGAATCCCAGGAACGTATGGCGGTTGTCGTACGTGCAAAGGACGCTGACGCCTTCATTGCCAAGGCTTCGGGCGAAAACCTGGAAGCGGTCAAGGTGGCTGTCGTCACCGACACCAACCGTCTGCGCATGACCTGGAACGGCAAGACCATTGTAGACATTTCCCGCGATTTCCTGAACACCAACGGCTGCGCTAAGCATGCAACGGCTGCGGTGCCGCATCTGGCTGCACCGTCCATCGAGCGCACGCCGGACGGCGATACGGTTGCGGAAAAGCTGCTCAATCATGCATCTTCGCTCAACGTCTGCCTGGAGCGCGGTCTGGTCGAGCGCTTTGACGGCTCGATCGGTGCAAACTCGGTCTTCATGCCCTTTGGCGGCAAGAATCAGCTCACCCCGACCCAGGTCATGGCGGCCACCCTGCCCGCCCTGTCCGGTCAGGCATCGACCGCGTCGGTCATGGCCTATGGCTTTGACCCCTTCTACACCGAACAGAATCCCTTCCTGGGCGCCTCGGCGGCGGTCGTGGAATCGGTCGCTAAGCTGGTCGCCGCCGGCTGCCGGTATGACCGCGCGTACCTGACCTTCCAGGAATACTTCGAACGTCTGGGCAAGGACCCGAAGCGCTTCGGCAAGCCGCTGTCCGCCCTGCTGGGTGCTTATGTAGCACAGGAAGAGCTGTGCCTGGGCGCCATCGGCGGCAAGGACTCCATGAGCGGCTCGTTTGACGATATGGACGTTCCCCCGACGCTGGTATCGTTCGCCATCGTTCCGCAGGAAGCCGACCAGCTCATCTCCCCCGAATTCAAGGCAGCTGGTCATCCGGTCTACCTGCTCGACGCGGCTTACACGGCCGACGGCGCACCCGATTATGACATGATCAAGGACATGTGGGACGACGCTTTCCGTCTGATTTCCGAAGGCAAGGCGGTTTCGGCCTGGGCGCTGAGTGTCGGCGGCGTGGCCGAGGGCGTGTGCAAGATGACGCTGGGCAACGACATCGGCTTTGCCTTTGACCCGGCTTTCCCGCAGGAAGCCCTGTTCCTCAAGAACTTTGGCGGCATCCTGCTCGAAACTACCGAAGAACTGCCGCACGCCTGGAAGGTGGGCGAAACCATCGCCGACCCGGCGGTTACCATCGGCGGCGAGCGCGTGACGCTCGACCAGCTCAAGGCCGCATTTGAAGGCCGTCTGGAATCGGTCTTCCCGACCCAGGCTCCGGCAGCGGACGAGCACCTGACCACCCTGTCTTACACCGAGCGCAATGCCAAGGCCCCGGCGGTCAAGATGGCCAAGCCGCTGGCAGTCATCCCGGTATTCCCGGGCACCAACTGCGAATACGACACCGCCAAGGCAGTTGAAACCGCAGGCGGCGCAGCCGAAATCATTGTGGTTCGCAACTTCTCGGCCGATGCGCTGGCCCAGTCGGCCGAACAGCTCGAGCAGGCCATCCGCCGCGCGCAGATGGTGATTCTGCCGGGCGGCTTCTCGGGCGGCGACGAGCCGGACGGCTCGGGCAAGTTCATTGCTTCCTTCCTGCGCGGCCCGGGCATCAAGGATGCCATCCATGACCTGCTCGGCAAGCGCGACGGCCTGATGCTCGGCATCTGCAACGGCTTCCAGGCACTCATTAAGCTCGGTCTGGTGCCCTACGGCGAGATCCGCGACCAGATGACCGATGCTGACCCGACTTTGACCTTTAACCTCATCGGCCGCCATCAGTCCTCTTATGTGACCACGCGCGTGGCGTCGGTCAAGAGCCCGTGGCTGTCCTCCTGCGAGGTGGGCGACCTGCATTCGATCGCCATTTCGCACGGCGAAGGCCGCTTTGTTGCTCCGCAGCACGTCATCGAGGATTTGGCGAAGAACGGCCAGATCGCCTTCCAGTACACCGACCTTTCCGGCAATCCGTCCATGGACATTGCCTGGAACCCGAATGGTTCGATGTGCGCGATCGAAGGCATCACCTCCCCCGATGGCCGCGTGCTGGGTAAGATGGGCCATACCGAGCGTTACAGCCCGTATGTGGGCCGCAACATCTACGGCGAAAAATATCAGCCCATTTTTGCAAACGGCGTGAAGTATTTCAAATAATCGAAAACTCCCCTCGAATGGTGATTCGAGGGGAGTTTTTTCTGTTTTTTGCGTGCGTTTTATTCTTCTTTTTTCTCTTTTTTGCGGCGGCGCACCGCCTCGGTCAGGAGATATTCGATCTGTCCATTGACCGACCGGAATTCATCCTCGGCCCAGCGGGCGATCTCCTCATAAAGGGAAGCAGATAGCCGCAGCGGCACCTGCTTTTTCGATTTGTCCGCCACAGCCTCACCTCCTACTTTCGAATTGCTTTGCGCAGACTGTTTCCCACGTAAAACAGACACATCCCACCGCCGACAAGACATACCAGCCGCAGCCATATCGGTTCGCCGTGCATACTCCATGCACAGAACAGCAGCAGCGCACCCACGCCTCCATAAATGATCACAACAAGCAGCAGCAGAACAATCCGCAGCGGCCAGGGCACCCGGCGGCATTGCGCGCCTTCCGTCACCCCTGTAAAAATTATTTGCAGCACGATCTCCAGAAGCATACCCGTGCTCCCTTCTTTTCTTTCTATTTTAATAGATCGAGCCGGAATTTACAACCGGTTGTGCATCTTTCCCTGCGCACAAAACCACCATCAGGTTGGATACCATCTGTGCCTTGCGTTCGTCGTCCAAATCGACTACCTGCTTGCGGCTGAGTTCGTCGAGCGCCATCTCGACCATACCCACCGCACCTTCGACGATCATTTTGCGCGCATCGACGACCGCACTGGCCTGCTGCCGTTGCAGCATCGCTGCCGCGATCTCGGGTGCATAAGCCAGCGTTGTGATGCGGGCTTCTTCGATTTTTAGACCTGCGCATTCGACGCGCTTCTGAATTTCCTTGGCCAGTACCCCGGCGATCTCCTGAGCCGAACCGCGCAGGCTCTTTTCATCGCCGCCTTCGGACACGTCATAGGGATACAGCCGCACGGTGTTGCGCAGCGCAGCATCCGACTGGATGGACAAAAACTCCTGATAATTGTCCACGGCGAATACGGCCTTGGCCGTGTCCTCGATGTGCCAGATGACTGCGATGCCAATGACGATCGGATTGCCGAGCAGATCGTTGATCTTCTGCTTGTCGTTGTTGAGCGTCATGGTCTTGAGCGACAGCTTTTTGCTCATGGAAGCCGCCTTGACGATCTTACCGCTCGATGTGTTTTCCTCTTTGGACAGCTTGGTCAGCGCCACTTCGCTTGCGGTCTGGGCCGCCGGATTGACCGAATTGCAAAACGGGTTGACAAAAAAGATGCCCTCTCCCTTGAGTGTGCCGATGTACTTGCCGAACAGGGTCAAAACCAGCGCTTCGTTGGGCCCCAGTACCTTGATGCCCGCAAACAGCAGCCAGCACGGCAGGCACCAATAAAAGATGCACACCACCAGCAAGGCGATCATGCCGGCGCTAGCCCCATCATTCGATAGCCGGATGGCACTGAATACAATGCCTGCGACTGCGGCCAGCATCAGCGCAATGTTGAGCACCAGCACCGCCATGCCGCTGCCCGCCCGGAGGACCTTTTCCTCATAGGTTGTTTTTTGCTGTGTCATTTGAATCCACTCCTTTGTCATCGATATCAATTTGATATCATCATAATACGACTTTGCTTTCCATCTGTCAAGAGGATTTTTCTTTGTAGTTTCTTAACTCCTTTTGTGCTATAATATAAGGGAATATATATTTAGGAGGGAACTTCCAATCTATGGACAGTGGTCATTTAGCCAATCTGACATCGGCTGATTTTGTGACGCTTGGTATCATCATTTTATGCGTGATCCTGTCAGCCTACTTTTCTGCAACCGAAACAGCTTATTCCTCGCTCAACCGTGTACGTATGAAAAACATCGCGGCCGACGGGAACAAACGCGCTTCGCTGGTCCTACGCCAGTCGGAAAGCTACGACAAGCTGATTTCGACCATTCTGATTGGCAACAACATCGTAAACATCCTCGCCACCTCGCTGGCAACCGTGTTCTTCCTCAAGCTCCTGCCCTATGCCGGTGCAACGGTATCCACGGTCGTCATGACGCTGGTCATCCTGATCTTTGGCGAAATCTCGCCCAAGAGCCTGGCCAAGGATGCCCCCGAGCAGTTTTCGATGTTCTCCGCTCCGTTCCTCAATGTTCTGCTGAAGATCCTTGCGCCGCTCAACTTCATCTTTACCCAATGGAAACGTCTGCTGACCCATATCTTCAAGATCCCGGAAAGCCAGGGCATCACCGAAGACGAACTGCTGACCATTGTGGATGAAGCCCAAGATGGCGGCGGCATCAACCACGAAGAAGGCGCGCTCATCCGCAGCGCCATCGAATTTAACGATCTGGAAGCTGAGGACATTTGCACCCCCCGTGTGGATGTGTGCGCTGTCCCGCTGGATGCTTCTCATGATAAAATCCTGGAAACTTTCCGCGAAAGCGGCTTCTCCCGCCTGCTGGTCTACCAGGACAGCATCGACACCGTTGTGGGCGTCATTCATGAAAAGGATTTCTACAATCAGGTGCTTTATGGCGGCCAGACGGTTTCCAGCATCCTGCAAGAACCGTATTTCATCCCGCCTTCGATGGAAATTTCCAAACTGCTGCGCGCGTTGCAAACCAAAAGAAGACACATTGCTATCGTGACCGACGACTTTGGCGGCACGCTCGGTGTTGTCACCATGGAAGACATCATCGAAGAACTGGTGGGCGAAATCTGGGACGAGCATGATGTCATCACCAACGACATCACGCCGCTGGAAGACCACACGTTCCGCGTGGCCTGCGGCATGCGACTGGATAAATTGTTTGAATACTTTGACCTGGGCGACGCGCCCGAAGATATCGCCACGGTCAGCGGCTGGATTTCCGATTCGTTCGGCTATATCCCCCGCATGGGCGAATCTTTTGTTTACGAAAACCTGACCGTCACGGTCACCGAGACTGATGGCCAGCGCCTGACCTATGCAACCGTACAGGTTGCCCCGCAGCAGGCTCCGGCTGATGACGAACCGGCTTAATCCGTACATCAAAAAAGGGACTGGATTCATCCAGTCCCTTTTCTTATTTCGTTAAATATTTCGCCAGGTAATGGCCAGTGTAGGAAGCTTCGCATTTTGCAACCGTTTCCGGCGTGCCGCAGCAGACCACTTCGCCGCCGCCGTCGCCGCCCTCGGGGCCGAGGTCGATGATATAATCGGCGGTCTTGATGACGTCCAAGTTGTGCTCAATGACAACCACCGTATTGCCCTTTTCCACCAGCTTTTGCAGCACATCCACCAGCTTGTGGACATCGGCCACATGCAGACCGGTGGTCGGCTCGTCCAGAATATAAATGGTCTTGCCGGTCGAGCGCTTGGACAGCTCGGTCGCGAGCTTGACGCGCTGGGCTTCGCCGCCCGACAGCGTGGTCGAGGACTGTCCCAGCTTGACATAGCCCAGCCCGACTTCCTGCATGGTTTGCAGCCGCCGCGCAAGCTTGGGCACGTTTTCGAAAAACTGTGCCGCTTCGTCCACGGTCATGTCGAGCACTTCAAAGATGTTCTTGCCCTTGTAGCGCACTTCGAGCGTTTCCTTGTTGTAGCGCCGTCCTTTGCACACATCGCAGGGCACATAAATATCGGGCAAAAAGTGCATTTCAATTTTTAACAGGCCATCGCCCGTGCAGGCTTCGCAGCGGCCGCCCTTGATGTTGAAGCTGAACCGTCCCGGTCCATAGCCGCGCGCCTTGGCGTCCGCCGTCTGGGCAAACAGCTCGCGGATGTCGTTAAACAGGCCGGTATAGGTCGCCGGGTTGGAGCGCGGCGTGCGCCCGATGGGCGACTGATCGATACCGACCACCTTATCCAGATTTTCCAGACCTCGCATCTCTTTGTGCGCGCCCGCTCGGGTCCGTGCGCCGTTCAGTTCGGCCGCCAGCCGCTTGTACAAAATCTCGTTGACAAACGACGATTTGCCCGAACCGGATACGCCGGTCACGCAGGTCAGCGTGCCCAGCGGGATAGTGAAATCGGTATTTTTCAGGTTGTTGACCGCCGCACCCTTGATAATCAGCTTTTTGCCGTTGCCCTTGCGCCGAATCTCGGGCACCGGGATGGTCATGCGGCCGGACAGGTACGCGCCTGTCATCGAGCGCTCACAGGTCAGCAAGCCCTGGACGTCGCCCTGGTAGACGACCTCGCCGCCGTGCACACCCGCGCCCGGACCGATGTCCACGATATAATCGGCCGCATACATGGTATCCTCGTCGTGCTCGACCACGATGAGCGTATTGCCAAGGTCGCGCAGGCGTTTCAGGGTCGCCAGCAACTTGTCGTTGTCGCGCTGGTGCAGGCCAATCGACGGCTCATCCAGAATATACAGCACGCCCATCAGCGACGAGCCGATCTGGGTCGCCAGACGAATGCGCTGCGCTTCGCCGCCCGACAGCGTACCCGATGCGCGCGACAGGGTCAAATATTCCAGACCGACCGAGCGCAGGAAGCCCAGCCGGTCGAGAATTTCCTTGATGACCCGATCGCCGATCTTGTGCTGCATTTCGGTCAGTTCCAGCTTTTCCATGAAATCAATCGCCTTGGTGACCGACTTTTCGGAAAACTCCATGATGTTCAGCCCGCCGACCGTGACTGCGAGCACCTCTTTCTTCAAACGGCGGCCTTTGCAATCCGGGCAGGGCACTTCGCTCATGCACTCCTCGATCTCGCCCCGGGCATATTCGCTCGAGGTTTCGCGGTAGCGGCGTTCCAGGTTGTTTACTACGCCTTCAAACGGCTGCTCCATCTTGCCGCCCGAGAATTTGCTGACCGACAGAGTCAGCTTTTCGCCCTTGGTGCCGTAAAGCAGGGCGTCCATGGCTTCCTCGGAAAAATCCTTGAGGGGTGTTTCCACGGTAAAACCGTATTTTTTGCCAAGCGCATCGTAATACATGCGCGATATGGTGCCAGGCTCGGCATTGCCCCACCCGCTCGCCTGGATAGCGCCTTCCTTGATGGACAGGCTGCGGTTGGGGATAATGCGGTCGGGGTCGATCTTCATCTGGATGCCTAGACCGGTACAGGTCGGACATGCGCCATAGGGGTTGTTAAATGAGAACATCCGCGGCGTGAGTTCTTCAATGGAGATACCGCAGTCCTCACAGGCGTAATTTTGTGAAAAGGTGAGCGTTTCGCCGTCCACGATGTCGGCCAGCACCAGACCGCCCGACAGGGCGGATGCGGTCTCGACCGAATCGGTCAGACGGCCGCGCACATCGGGCTTGACCGCGATCCGGTCGACCACGATTTCAATGTTGTGCTTCTTGTTCTTTTCCAGCTTGATTTCTTCGGACAAATCATAGATGTTCCCATCCACCCGCACGCGGACATAACCCGATTTGCGGGCATCCTCGAGCACCTTAACGTGTTCGCCCTTGCGGCCGCGCACCACGGGCGCCAAAATCTGCAGGCGGGTGCGCTCGGGCAGGGCCATCAGCTGGTCGATGATCTGGTCAATGGTCTGCTGGTGAATCTCCTTGCCGCACTTGGGACAGTGCGGGATGCCGATGCGTGCCCACAAAAGACGCAGATAGTCGTAAATTTCGGTGACCGTGCCCACAGTCGAGCGCGGATTCTTGGAAGTGGTTTTCTGGTCGATGGAGATGGCGGGCGACAGGCCTTCGATGTAATCGACATCCGGCTTTTCCATCTGCCCCAAAAACTGGCGGGCATAGGAGGACAGCGACTCGACATACCGCCGCTGGCCTTCGGCATAAATGGTATCGAATGCGAGCGAGGATTTGCCCGAACCGGACAGGCCGGTGAACACCACCAGCTTGTCACGCGGGACTTTGATGTCCACATTTTTCAGGTTATGCTCGCGCGCACCCTTGACAAAAATATGATCTTGCATGCAGTTTCCTTTCTATATGATAATGTGCCCACATCACACAAACAGGCTGGGCTCAGCCCGGCGGGCATACCCGAGTTCGAGTTCTTCCTTATGGTATAAGTATCCCGCGTCGTCAAAATATTTTGCGCCCTTCGGGCATTTTTTCTCACAGGCGCAGCATTTGATGCAGATGCCGGAAACGATCTCGGGATGCTCCCGGTCGATCGAGCCCATAGGGCAAACATCGGCGCAGATGCCGCAGCCATCGCATTTTTCCATGTCGGTCTTGGGCTTAACCTTCAAAATATTGATCGGTGTACCCTTGCGGTCACGCGGGGTGTAGTAGGGGCGGATGGGCGTACAGCCCTCGACTGTGGCCGGGGTGGTGTAGCTGCCGGTCTGTAATTTATCTTTTACCTGGGCGGCAAACTGGCGCGCCAGCGCCATGTCGGCTTCATCTGGCCGCCCGGCGGCCAAGGTACGCGAAAATGCGTGTTCCCCGACAAAGGCTGCACCTGCAATGGTGTGGAATCCGTTTGCTTCCAGAATGTCGCGCAGTTCGATCAGGCCATCGTCAAAATTGCGGTTGCCAAACAGCACGACCGGGATGGCTTTGGCGCCATGTCCCTCGACGGTGGCCAGGTATTTGAGCAGCACGTTGGGCACCCGTCCGGCATAGACCGGAGTGCCGAACACGACCACATCGTCCGGTCCAAAGGCCTTGCCCTGTGCCCGCGCGGCGGGCAGCGTGAAATCAAAGGTTTCATACTGTGCATCCAGTTCCTGTGCGATGGCACGAACGGCTTTTTGTGTCGTACCGGTCGCGCTCCAATACATCGCTGTGATTTTCATCGTTCTTCCCCCTTTTTCTTCTGCGCTTTCTTTTTCACAAAGTTTCGATAATCATCTCTTATTAGTGCGTATGTAATTAAATTTTCCATAAGATAAACAATATCTGGATCATCAAGATAGATTAATCGATTATTTTTGAAACTGCCTAAAAATATTTCATCTTTATATAAGAGTTTTGGATAGCATCGCGCAATGCCACGTTTCAACTCGTCTTTTTTTCCGCTTCCTACATTCCCAACTGCAATACGTCCATCATGCACTAAGGTAAATTGGTTATTTGTACAGCGAAGATACTTATCCATAACGATCTGTGCCGAACGATGCCGCTTTCCGTTTAATTCAACTCCAACACACAAGGCTGTGTGGCTTTCCTCCAAACGACTCCATGTCGTATAGCTAGAGAATCCAAAACTCACAACATAATGTTTTCTCTTATAGATAACTTCGAACGCTCGATATAATCCATTAAATTGTCCACCGCTGGCATCTCCAGATGCCCATTCAATTGTGCCTAAATCCTGTTTCAATTCAAACAATTCATATTTTTTTCTTTGGCAAGGTGTGCGACGTATCCAATAAACAATCATGGAAATTTACCAAAAACGGAAGTAAATGTTGCGGCGTATCTTTTCCGAACTCATTATAATCATATCTTTCCTGAATACCATCATTCCACTTACCAAATGCTGTACGCGCAAAATCCGTATTCTTTTCCAAAGCTGTATAGGCTCCCGCGCATAGATCTTCATAAGTGGGTATATCTGCAAGCCATTGATAGAGCTTGCCATCCCATTTTGCTACACGCATGTTATAGCCATTCGTTAGGAAAACATAATCACAACCCAGCATATCTGCATAATCCATAGCCTGCCATGTGATATATTCATTCAGCAAAGAAACGCTCTGCGCTTTGCATTCAACCACCGCTAGTGGAATATATTGATTGGATTTTTCTCGGAAACCTTCCACAATAATATCTGCGCGTCTTTTGCTTTCACATTGATAATGCCGCAAACTTTCTTCTGTTCGAATCATTTGCTTTGGAACGTGCATTTGTTTTATCAAAAAGGAGATCGTTTTTTGCCGTACTTCTTCCTCTGGTGTCATTTGTATGCTTTTTTTACGAATAGGATCAAAAAACCATGTGCTTCCATTATGCTTCCAAGTTTTTGGCAAACGTATATTTCGAAAATCTTGTTGCACATCAATCATTGTTTTTCATACTCCTACAAAATGAATTACGGCAATCACGATATATCCCAACAACATCCAGCCGACAGTGCGCCGACCTGGTCACCCAGCATGTCATGCAGCAGCGTATAGGCGTGCGGACCGGTGCAATGTCCGGTCAGATAACGCGCGCCCGTGGCCTCCAGCCGTCGGCCAATTTCCTCAATGAGTTCGTCTGGTTCGCTTTGACCGCGATTCGGACTGTACAGGTGCATGCCGCCTACCACGACATCGGGCATCCGTCCGGCGTGCTCGGCGGCTTTCTGCACCAGATTGACCACGCCCCGATGGGCGCAGCCGGTAAAGAGAATACATTTCCCTTTTTCATAGACGATCAGGCTCTGCTCATGGGCGAACGAGTCGGGTACATACTGCTCCCCTTCCCGTTCCAGCAGCGTTTTGCAGCCTGCCGACTGGCACTCGGTGCCGGTCACATCGGCAAACAGCAGCAGATTGGGGCTGACCTCTTGCACGTCACCGGCTGCCGCCAGACGCGGATGATGCTGTAAGGTGCGGTCGAGGCCAATCTCCTCAATGCCGTTCGGCTTTTGGGAAAAATGTGGCTCAAAGGCGCGGTGATGGACATACACCGGCGCGTGGTCGTTTTCCCGCAGGAAGGCGGCCAGACCGCCGCCGTGGTCGTAATGCCCATGGGACAAAAAGGCGCGCGTTACCTTGCCGATGTCCAGCCCCAAGGTGCGGGCGTTCTGCAAAAACAATTCGGTATGGCCCATGTCAAACAGCAGCGGGCCTTCGTTTTCGGTATCCAGATACAGGCTCAGGCCGTGTTCACAGCCAAAGTCCGGCGAAATCGCGGTGTTTTCGGTCAGGGTATACAAACGCATGTGCGTTCCCTCCTTACGATGTCTGGCTTTCCAGTTCTTTGATCTTATCGCGCAGTTCGGCAGCCAGTTCGAACTCCAGCAGCTTGGCCGCTTCCTTCATCTGCCGGGTCAGGCGCGCGATTTCAAGCGCGGTCTCGTTCTTGCTCAGCTTCTTGGTCTTGCCGCGCGGCAGCTTGCTTTCGCTCGAAATTTCGATGACGTCCTTGACGCTCTTCTTGACCGTGCGCGGGGTGATACCATGTTCCTTATTGAATGCCTCCTGCAAACTGCGGCGACGTTCGGTTTCCGAGATGGCCCGGTGCATGGACGGCGTGATATTGTCCGCATACATGATGACCATACCGTTTTCGTTGCGCGCCGCGCGGCCGATGGTCTGGATGAGTGAAGTTTCCGAACGCAGGAAGCCTTCCTTGTCGGCGTCCAAAATCGCGACGAGCGACACTTCGGGCAGGTCCAGGCCCTCACGCAGCAGGTTGATACCCACGAGCACATCGTACAGCCCGAGCCGCAAATCGCGGATGAGCTCCATGCGCTCGATGGTCTTAACGTCGTGGTGCATGTACCGCACCTTGATGCCCACACCTTCCAGATAGGAGGTCAAATCCTCAGCCATTTTCTTGGTCAGGGTGGTCACCAGCACGCGCTCACCCTTTTCGGTGCGGGTGTGGATTTCGCCCACCAGGTCGTCGATCTGGCCTTCGACCGGGCGCACCGAAATGAGCGGGTCGAGCAAGCCGGTCGGACGGATGACCTGTTCGACGATTTGCCCGGCGCGCTCGCGTTCATATTCGGCCGGGGTGGCCGACACATAGAGCACCTGATTTAAGCGTTCGTTGAACTCGTCGAAGTTTAAAGGCCGGTTGTCGAGCGCCGAGGGCAGGCGGAAACCGTTGTCGATCAGGCTTTCCTTGCGGGCACGGTCGCCGTGGTACATGGCGCGCACCTGCGGCAAGGTCACATGACTCTCGTCGATGATGAGCAGAAAATCCTTGGGAAAATAATCGATAAGCGTATACGGTGCCGAACCGGGCGCGCGGCCGGACAGCACGCGCGAATAGTTTTCAATGCCCGAACAGAAACCGATCTCCTGGAGCATTTCGATGTCATAGTTAGTGCGCTGGGCGATGCGCTGGGCTTCGACCAGCTTGTTGTTGGCGTTAAAATAGGCCACGCGCTCGTCCAGTTCGCGCTCAAGCTCCTGGATGGCGACCGCCATTTTGTCCTTGCTCGTGACATAGTGGCTGGCCGGGAAGATGGCCGTATGCTTGACTTCGGCCACGACCTTGCCGTTCAAGGGGTCGATGCGACTGATGCGGTCGATCTCATCGCCAAAAAATTCAATGCGCACACAGTCGGAATCCGAATATACTGGCCAGACCTCGACCGTATCCCCGCGCACGCGGAAGCGGTTGCGTTCAAAGGCGATGTCGTTGCGCTCATACTGAATGTCGATCAGGCGGCGGATGAGGTCATCGCGGCTGACCTCCATGCCCGGACGCAGCGAGATGACCATGCTTTTGTAGTCGATCGGGTCGCCGAGCGAATAGATGCACGACACCGATGCGACGATGATCACATCGTCCCGCTCGGACAGGGCCGAGGTGGCCGAGTGGCGCAGGCGGTCGATCTCGTCGTTGATGGCCGAATCCTTTTCGATATAGGTGTCCGTGGACGCGATATAGGCCTCGGGCTGATAATAGTCATAATAGGACACAAAATACTCGACCGCGTTGTTCGGGAAAAACTCACGCAGCTCGGAACAGAGCTGAGCGGCCAGTGTTTTGTTGTGCGCGAGAACGAGTGTGGGCTTTTGCACCCGCTCAATGATGTTGGCCATGGTAAAGGTCTTGCCCGAACCGGTAACGCCCAGCAGGACCTGTTCGTCCACACCGTTTAAAAAGCCGGTCGCCAGTTTGTCGACCGCTTCGGGCTGGTCGCCTGCCATCTGGTACGGGCTGACCACTTGAAACTGTGGCATACGGAAAAACCTCCTTTTTAGGGGTCCAAATATTGCATAAGTTTGCTGTCCCGCATGGAAACAAAGTCATCTCCGGCGACGATGATGTGGTCGCGCAGACCGATGCTCAGCGGCAGCAACGTATCGCGGATGCGGCGGGTGGTCTGCATATCGTCATGACTGGGCAGCGCCAGACCGCCCGGATGGTTGTGCGCCAGGATGATGCTCGCCGCCTGATACCGGATGGCGAACTCGACCAGCTTGCGGATGCTCACATCGGTCGCGCGGGTAGTTCCCCGGCTCATTTCGGCCGATCCGAGCACCTTACCTTTCATATCGGTCGCTAGCGCAATCATGCGTTCTTCGTTCACGCCCACAAACCACGGCGAAATATATTCGCCAATGAGTTCGGTCGTGGTCAGCGCCGCACCTTTGAGGTCCTTTTCGGCCTTGTCCATCGAGTAACGGCGCATCATCTCGCGCAATAACGTAATCAGCAGCGCGGAATTCTCGCCCACGCCTTTCACGCTTTTGAGCGCCTCGGGCGAAGCATCCAGCACGCCATGCAGGCTGCCGAAGGTGTCGAGCAGCCGGTGGGCGATCGGGTTGGTGTCCACACGGGGTACCGCAAAATACAGCAACAGTTCCAGTGCTTCATGGTCGTGGAAACCGTCCAGTCCCTGCTCCTGAAACCGCGCTTTCATGCGGCTGCGATGGTCACGGTGGATGGATTCACTCATGCATCCACCTCGTTAAATCCAAACATTTGTTTCATTCTATCACACTTATCCTGTCGATGCAACCATGGGCTTATTCTTTGATCTTGGCAGCTGCTTCATCCAGCACCCGGGTACACATGGGCGTATCCCGCAGCGCCGGGAACGGCACGGTCGGCTGGGGTGGGCCATCGTGCTCGCGCAATTCCTTGCCCATCCAGAGTACATCCCGCCACTGGCCAAACTTATACATGCTGTTCTGGTACGCGCCCGAAATGATGAAACCCATCGCTTTATGGAATTTCATGCTGCGCTCATTGGGCGAAGTGATGCCGACATAGATGTTATAATACCCCTGCATGCGCAGCAGTTCGAACAGGGCCGAATACAGCGCGCTGGCGATGCCGCGGCGGTGAAAGTCCGCCGAAACATAGATGGATGTTTCGACCGACCACTGGTAGGCCGCGCGGGTGCGGTGGGGCGACGCATAGCCATATCCGGCTACTTTACCGTCAATTATGCACACCAGCCAGGGCAGTTTTTCCGAAAAGGTGCGGATACGGCCGCAAAATTCCTCCAAACTGGGGGCTTCGTATTCCGAAGAAACGGTGGTTTGTTCTACATAGGGCGCATAGATCGCCAACATCGCCGCAGCGTCCTCCAAGGTCGCCGGGCGGATTTGAATCGTGCTCATGCAATCGGACTCCTTTTGTACCGCCTGGAAAAAGGCGGCATTTTCTCTATTTTATCATTATTATACGCCCTTCCCCGGCATTGGACAAGCATCCAAACGGGCAAAGTTGCCTTTGCGAAAGCAGGCCCTTTCGTGGTATACTGAAAGAAAAAACCTGTGGGGAGGGGATGGCGATGGCACGCCACGGCTTTATCCGTACCAAAGAAGAAATCAAATTCCTGATCTTATATGCGGCAGGTTATCTGCCGTTCCCGGTGGACTGGGAAACCATGGTCGATTTATGCACCTGGTGCGACGAAGGATTTGGCTTTTTTGAGCTCAAAGAGGCCTTTGACGAACTGCTGCACACCGGCCACATGGCCGAGCCCGAACCTGACCGGTTTGTCATCACCGACAAGGGCCGGGAAACCATGGAGCTGTTTGAACGCAATCTCCCCTACTCGGTGCGCGAAGCAGCGCAGCAGTCTGCGCTGCGCGTGGTGCAGCAGCTCCGGCGCGATGCCGCTATTTCGACCGAGGTGCAGGAAGTCGCGCCGCACGACCTGCTGGTCACCATGACCATGGAAGATGTGTTTTCCCTGCAAATGCACGTGGTCAATCAGGGACAGGCCACGCTTTTGGAGCGCAATTTCCGTGCCCATGCCGAAAAAATCTATCAGGTACTTCTTGGGGCCGTGACCGATGATTATACGTCTCCGTCAGAGTTGGACTAACTTCCAAAGCCGCCAGCGCTGCGCAGTTTTTGCAAAGGCTGGCGACTTTTTCTGTCTTTTTTGTTCATACTGCAAAATTCTACATTTTTTTCATTTCATTTGTTGACCGTGCAACTATCTTGCTATATAATGATTCCACTGTTAGTTGACTACGCAACTTTTAGAAAGAAGGTTTTCCATGCCTCATCAGACAATCACCATCCTCAAGTACATCTCGGTCATCCAACGCAACACCCAGCGATATTTCGACTCTATGCTGGAGCAACGTGGGATTGGCAGCGGTCAACAGTTCTTCCTGCTGCGTATTTCGGAAAATCCGGGCGTCACCATGTATGACCTATCCCAAATCGGCAACTTCGATAAAGGTACGGTCACAAAGGCCGTGCAAAAGCTGGCCGAAGAAGGGTATGTCAAAGTCACCGTAGACCCATCGGATAAGCGCGTGCGCCATCTGCACGTCACCGAGCAGGCCAAGCTGGTCATTGAAGAAATCTATACGCTGCGCAACCGCTGGATCGATCAGCTGATGACCGATCTGACCCCAGAACAGCGGGATGCTCTGTTCCAAACCCTGAAAACCATGTCCGAATACTCCTGCACCGGCTTGCAGGAATTATGTCAGCAAAAGGAGACCCCGCATGAAAGCTGAAACCTCTCTTTCCGAAAATCCATTGGGATATGAGCCCATTCCGCGTTTGCTCATTAACTTTTCTATCCCCGCCATCATTTCTTGTCTGGTCAACTCCATTTATAATATTGTTGACCAGATTTTTATCGGTCAAGGCGTGGGCTATCAAGGCAATGCTGCAACGACTGTCGCCTTCCCCCTCATGATCATCCTGACCGCTTTCGGCACGACCGTGGGCTCGGGCAGCAGTGCATTGGCTGCTATCCGCTTGGGCGAAGGCAAAGACCGGGATGCCAAAAAGGCCTTAAACAATGCGTTCCAGTTTATCATTGGGCTAGGGCTTGTCATTATGATCGTGGGCATCGTCTTTTTGCGGCCCATCCTTTGGCTATTTGGCGCTAAAGATGATGTCATCATGGGATATTCCTATGATTATACCTTCATCATCCTGCTCGGTACGCCGTTCAACCTGGTGTCCATTGTATTGTCCAACCTGGCGCGTACCGATGGCCATCCCCGTTTGTCCATGTACGGTATGCTCATCGGCGCAGGTCTGAACACCATCCTAGACCCCATCTACATTTTTGTACTGCATTGGGGCGTACGCGGTGCAGCCATCGCTACCATCACTTCGCAGATCATCTCGGCCCTGATTTTGACGACGTATTTTCTTCGTCCGGCTCGCAATAAACCGCAGCATATGCGCATCCAGAAAAAATATCGCAAGATGCGCTGGCCTTTGGTCGGCCATATGATCATGCTCGGTATTTCGTCGGGTATCACCCAGTCGGTGGGCTGCATTATGCAGGTGGTCATGAACAATTCCCTGATGTATTACGGCAACCTCAGCTCAACCGGCGGTGATGTCGCTTTGAGCGCCATGGGCATTGTCATGAAAATCGCGATGATCATGGGTGCGTTCGGCATTGGCATCGGCATCGGCGCCCAGCCGATTCTGGGCTTTAACCGCGGCGCGGAAAAATACGACCGCATCCGCAAAACCTATTTGCTGGCCGTGACCTTTGCAACGCTGCTCATCTTTGCCTGCTGGTTGGTTTGTCAGATCTTCCCCGAACAGATTATCAGCATCTTCGGCAAAGAAAACGCTAAATTCACCGATTTTGCAGTCAAATGCCTGCGTATTTATCTGTTCAGCATCTTCTGTGCTGGATTCCAGATCGTATCGACCAACTACTTCCAGGCTACCGGACAGCCGCTCAAGGCTTCCATCCTGTCATCGCTGCGGCAGCTTTTGCTGCTCATCCCGCTGATTATCATTCTGCCCCTGTTCTTTGGGCTCAATGGTATTTTGTATTCGGCGCCCATTGCCGACGTGCTCAGTGCAGTGATCGTTGCCATCTTTATCATTCCCGAAATGCGCAAGCTTTCCGCTCACATCAAGCAGCAAAACCAAGTGCTCGCCCATTGATACAAGCTAAAACCCGGCAGAGAAACTCTGCCGGGTTTTGTTATGTGCTCGCTTCCTGCTCTGCCGGGTATGAGATGCCCTGCATTTTTTTATACGTCCCCAGATACAATGTCACCGCCAAGATGAGGGAAAGGACATCGGCGACCGGTTGCGCCCAGAGCAGACCGGTCAGGCCAAGCGATGCCTTCAAAAGAAAGAGCGCCGGGATGAAAATAATGCCTTGCCGGCTCAGGTTGATGACCAGCGAAGCGGTAGCCGCCCCCATCGCTTGCAGGGTATTGATCAAAACATAGAAAATCCCAAACAAACAGCTTGTTGTGAGCAGAATCTTTGCAAACTGTACGGCATAGTCAAATGCGACAGTATCGGTCAAAAATACGCTTACAATTTGATCGACAAACAGGTAGCAAATCGCCGTCAGGACCACTCCCAGAATCAAAGCAAACGTCAAAGAAAATTTTAAAATCGCCTGAAAACGTTCCCAAAGCCTTGCGCCTACGCAGTATCCCAACAGCGGCTGTACGCCTTGGCCTAAGCCCATGCAGACCATACCGGTGATGGTAACGACCTTCATGGCAACGCCCATGCCGGCGATGGCCATATCGCCGTATTCAGCCATCTGGCTGTTGATTAAAATTTGGGATACGCTCATCAGAATAGTGCCCAGTGCCGCCGGAACCCCAATGGCAAGCACCCGGCTGCAAACATGGTTTCCGACCGTAAAGTCCTTCGGATGGATGCTGAGGCTGGAGGTTCCGCGCAGAAAATACAGAATATAATATCCGGCGCCGAACAAATTGCCGATCACCGTTGCAATCGCGGCGCCCGCAATATTCCATCCCAGACCCAGAATCATGATGGGGTCTAAAATGACATTAAGCAGATTGCCGATCAGCTGCCCCATCATGGCTTTGTTGGATTCACCTTCGGCACGGATGACATTCGCAAAGCAGTTCGAAATCAGCACAAACGGGCCGCTATACGCTACGATACTCAAATAGGTCTTAGCCAGCTCCCAGGTATCCGCACTCGCCCCAATCAAGGACAGCAGTGGGTCCATACACACCAAAAAGAGTATGGTCATGGCGATACCAATCACGACACATCCCCACATGCAGAACGAGCATACTTTCCGGGCATATTCCTTTTTGCCTTCTCCCAAAGCACGGGAAATGACCGAAGTTCCGCCAATACCAAACGCTGTGCCGACGGCCATAAACAGCAGAAAAACCGGGGTCGCCAGCGATACGGCTGCCACCTGTAAAGCATCCTTTGTCTGTCCGACAAAAAAGGTATCTGCCAGGTTATAGACCAGTACCATCAGCATGGCCACCATGGCCGGCATGGCATTTTTGAACACGGCTCTGGGAACCGGCATCTTTTCAAAGACTTCCATGGATTTTTCCTGCATCGATTGTTCCTCCTTGTGTTTTTAATAGCAAGCTATTGAACTAAGGAAAAGAAGCGCCCGGAAGCATGCGGGCGTTTATTTTGGGTTTACATTGTCGTATATTTTTTGCAGCAGCGCGTGGAGTGTGGCTTGCTCCTCGCCGGTCAGTCCGTGGACGATGATTTGGTCCATTTCCTGCATATTTTCCCGGGCGTCCTGACAGCACTTCTCCCCGGCCGGCATGATCCGTACCAATTTGATGCGTTTATCGGAAGGGTCGGTGAAACAGTCCACCAGTTTCTTGATGGCCAACCGGTTGACAATCCCGGCACAGGTAGACTGCGCTACGCCCAGAATGTGCTCCAACTCTTTGAGGGAATAGGTCTTATCTTCCTTTTCATATAGCGCCATCAAGACCCAGATTTGTACCAGGGTCAGATCGCTTTGGCGCAGCGAATTGTTGACCATCCGCTCGATTGCATCGTTGATTTGTTTGATCTGTTGCCCGATCGTCACATTCGTGTTCAACCTTTCACCTCCCGCTTTGCATGACTTTATGATACCATTTCAAAAGCAAGCTGTCAATACCATGCTTTTGAATAGGTTGCAGATAGAAAATCAGCCGCCAGCGAATGCTTTCGCTGGCGGCTCGATCCCTGTGTACTTTTACCGAATCAGTTTGCGCCGGTATGCGCCGCAGTATAAGATGCCCAGTTGCAGACAGGCGAATGCGACCACCAGTCCCAGCACTGACATCTCGTTCATCCAAGGCAAAAAGCCGAAAAACTGCGAAACCACCGGGAATAAAATCCACTGGTAAAACAGATTGGAGTTTTGCGCCATCAGGCCAAAGGCGGCCAGAAAGGCCGGCAGTGTTAGCAGCAGCGACGCAATCCAATAGATGGAATCCAGAAACAGAATGGTACGATTTCCGGTATGCAAAGCATAAAATGTACGCCACAAACTCGCCACCAGAAAGACAAGTGTGGCTGCCAGATGAATCCCCCCAAAATACGCGGGCGAACCCGCGCCGGCCAAATAGGTCGTTACCTGTAAAACCATCGTAAAGATGGCATAGCCCCCCGTGACCTTGGCCCAAAAAATCCCCCTTGACGGACGATCAGAATCTTGTTGCATGGTTGATTCACCTCATACAGATATCCCAAACCGAGAAAGCATTTCCCGATTGGTCATTTTTTTGGTCAGCAGCTCTCGAAACCGCACGGTCTTGGTCTTACCTTGCAGGCGCAAGGTGTCCAGTTCTTGTGCAAACTGTTCCCGCTCGGCCAGAAGAGTTTCTGCTAAATCCTCCAGCTGCGCCAGACGTTCCAGAGCTGCCGCCGGATCGGATACTTCGATCCCATCCGGAGTGCGCCTTGTCAAACGCTCCATGAAAGCCTCCTTTTATTTGGGCACTTCCCGTCCACAGCGCTTGCAAAAGGCAAAGCCTTCGCCCAGCGGTGCGCCGCAATACGGACAATATCCCGCTTCGGATGCCTGGCTGGGTTGCGACGGCCGTTTTTTCGGCTCCAACGGGTCGGGCTCTTCGCCTTCGTCGGTGATGTCAAATTCCGAATATCGGTTTTCGCTCGTGGCATTTTTAAAATGATACACCGCGTTGATGACACCCATCGCGATAAAGCAAAGGCCAAACAGCGGAAAAATCATGCCCACCATCCCGGCGCCGCTCGTCATGCTCGCGGCAAGAATGGTCCAGAAAATGCCGAATACGATCGCAACCACCGAACCGACGCCGCCCATCATCGAAGGGCCGCGGCCGGGCTTGATGCTTTTCATCGGTTCCACATCCTTTGCGCTTTTGGATGTATTCAGTGTACGGGCTTTGGGGGCGCAAGTCAAGCAACAATATGGAAACCAAATTTTGCAGGTCCTCTGGATTTTGAAAATGGTCTGTTTTTTCGTGCTGCTGCGTGCTATAATAGCCAAAGAAACAAAAGAAAGTGAAGTGTAACACCGATGCGTTTTATCAAGTTCGGTCAGGAGACCGAATCCAATATTTTCAATCAACTGGACGAAAAAAAGAAAGAACTGGCCGCGCGCGGCGTGGATGTTATCAATCTGTCGATCGGTACGCCCGATTTTCAGCCCGACGAACATGTTATGCGTGCGGTAGCCGAAGCAGCCATGCTGCCGGACAACTATAAATATTCCATCAACGATACCCCGGAGCTGGTCGGCGCGGTGCAGAACTGGTACGACCGCCGCTATGGCGTCAAGCTGTCCCCCGACCAAATCATGACCGTCGACGGCTCGCAGGAGGGCATTGCCCATGTTGCCTTCCCCTTTGTAGGCGAAGGCGATCTGGTGCTGGCCCCCGACCCGGGATACCCGATCTTCACCTTTGGCCCCATGCTGACCGGCGCCGAGATTGGCCTGTATCCGCTGTACCCGGAAAAGGACTGGGTACTCGACTTTGCCGACATCCCGGATGAAGTTGCCGACCGCGCCAAGCTGATGGTGGTATCTTACCCGAACAACCCGACCACAGCGGTGGCTGACGTGGCATTCTATGAAAAGCTGGTGGCGTTTGCCAAACAGCATGATATCATCATCCTGCACGACAACGCCTATTCCGATTTGGTCATGGACGGCAAAAAGGGCATTTCGTTCCTGTCCATCCCGGGCGCGATGGAGGTGGGCATCGAATTCAACTCCCTGTCCAAGACTTACAACCTGACCGGTATGCGTGTGTCCTTTGCGGTTGGCAATCGCGACATTATCCAGAAATTCCACGCTTTCCGTTCGCAAATCGACTATGGAATGTGGTTCCCGGCACAGGCGGGTGCGGTGGCGGCCCTCAACGGCCCGCAGGACATCGTGCGCCAAAACCGCATTGGCTACCAGCAGCGGCGCGATGCGCTGTGCGGCGGTTTGCGCCGCATTGGCTGGGAGGTGCCCGACAGCCGCGGCACCATGTTCGTCTGGGCCAAGGTGCCGGACGGTTTCGCATCCTCGGCCGCGTTCGTTCTGGAACTGATGGACAAGACCGGCGTCATCTGTGTGCCGGGCGAAAGCTTTGGCGAAATGGGCCAGGGGTATGTGCGCTTTGCGCTGGTCGTACCGCCCGAACGCATGGAGGAAGCCGTGCGCCGCATCGACGAAAGCGGCATACTGAAAAAATAAGGAGGCAATGCCGATGAAGCTGATCTCTTGGAATGTAAACGGCCTGCGTGCCTGTGTCGGCAAGGGGTTTTTCGAATTTTTAGAAGCCGAACAGCCCGACATGATGTGCTTGCAGGAAACCAAATTGCAGCCCGACCAGGCTCCGCAGGTCGAGGGCTATCAGGAATACTGGTGCTCGGCCGAAAAGAAGGGATATTCGGGCACGGCTCTGTTTTCCAAGACCGAGCCGCTGAGCGTGACCTATAACCTCGGCATCGACGAACACGACCACGAGGGCCGGGTCATCACAGCCGAATACCCGGACTTCTATTTGGTGACCGTTTATGTGCCCAACTCGCAGAACGAACTCAAGCGTCTGGACTACCGCATGCAGTGGGAGGACGATTTCCGTGCCTATGTCCAGTCGCTCGACCAGAAAAAGCCGGTCATCATCTGTGGGGATATGAACGTCGCCCATCAGGAGATCGACCTAAAAAACCCCAAGACCAACCGCCGAAACGCCGGCTTTACCGACGAAGAGCGACAAAAGATGACCGAACTGCTCGACGCCGGGTTTGTGGACACCTGGCGGCATTTCTACCCGGATACCGAAGGCATCTATTCCTGGTGGAGCTACCGTTTCAAGGCGCGCGAAAAGAACGCCGGGTGGCGCATCGACTATTTTCTGGTGTCCGAACGGTTTATCGACCGTGTCAAGTCGGCGCGCATCCTGACCGATGTGTTTGGCTCCGACCATTGCCCGGTGGCGATCGAAATTGAATGATCTCTGGTTTTTAGAGTTCGAGCCGCCCGAAGAAGCGGCGCCTGACCCGCTCGAGCGACCGGACCTCATCCCGCTGGAAGAAGCGGACGAAGATGAGCCGCTGTGGAACCCTTTGTTTGGGTTGGAGCCCGTGCCCTGCGTCTGCTGCGGGGCCGAATATCCCATCCCGCCGCAGGAGGGGGACGCATGCCCGGTCTGTGGCTGGGCCGTCGATTCCGATTTACAAACCGACGGACAGCCCAGCGAAAAAAACGCCGGTCTTTGTCTGGACGAAGCCCGGCAGAACTTCCGCTGTTTTGGTCACATCGACCCATCCAGCCGCTTGGAATAAAAAAAGGCACAAGCCTGTATGGCTTGTGCTTTTTTCGTTATTCTTTTTCGTAGAGGAACCCTTTTTCCCGCAGCGCGTTCACGACCCGCTGAAAGACGGCTTCGTCCGCGCAGCGGATGCGGTGCAGGTGGATGCCATCGGTCAAAGCCGACAGCGGCCGTGCCTGGGACTGCGCCAGCTTTTCCTGGAACGCATCCACATCATAGCGGGAAAACAGGTGCAGCGGCGCACAGATGTGGCCATAAACCGAGTGTTCAACCGTGACATCGAGCACAGCCGCGCCGTTGTCGATGATGGTGTACAATTCGTCGGTCACCTGTTCGGGGCCGTGCAGACAGGCCACTGAGCGTTCCAGACAGGCGGCCGGTTCGGCTGCCGTTGGTTCGAGCACATAGCCGCGCGGCGTGGCCAGCACGCCCAGTCCCCCGGCCCGCAGCAGCGCAATATCCCCCACGATGATCTGCCGGCTGACCGCAAATTGCGCTGCAATATGGCTGGCGCTCAAAGGATGGTCGGCCTGGCGCAAAAGCTGTTCGATTTTTTCCCGCCGCTGGGCTGCGTTCATGATATCCGTTCTCCCTTTCCTGTTGTCCCGTAAAGTTTCTTTCTCCTGCCTTTCAGGATACCAGCTTTTGTGTCCTTCCGCAAGGGGAAGTCGTCCATTTCCTTGCAATCTGCCCTGAAATGTTGTAAAATGAGGGCTGACAATGTGATGAATACAGCGGCGGGCGGCGCCGCAGTACAAAGGAGTTAATTATGAAAGTTATGATCTTATCGGTCACGGCCGGCTTCGGTCACCATGCCACAGCCAAGGCGGTGGGCGACATGCTGGCTGAACAAGGTGCAGCCGTGCGCACGATCGATGTCTATGAATACATCAACCGCGCGGTCAAGGGCACCATCGACAAAGGCTATCTGTTCTCTTCCAAGCACACCAAGGAGCTTTACCGGCTGGTGTATGCCCTGGCCGAAAACCACGGCAGCAATTACTTTACCACCCCCATCAGCATTTTGAACATCGTCAATGCCCTGGGCGCTTCCAAAATCGCCCGCATCGTTACCGATTTCAACCCCGATGTTCTGGTCTGCACCCATGTTTTTGCTGCGCAGCTTATCAATGAAGTCAAAAAACGCGGCTTGCTCTCGACCACGACCATCGGCATCATCACCGACTATACCATCCATCCCTATTGGGAAAATGTGCCATATATCGATTATGTCGTAACGGCCAGCGAACTGCTGCACCATCGTGCGCTGCGGCGCGGCATTGAGCCCAATCGCCTGCTGCATTTCGGCATCCCCATCCATCCCAAGTTCAACCACGAAATCAGCCGGGAGGATGCCTGCGAACAGCTCGGAATTGACCCCAACCGTCCCACCATCCTGATGATGGGCGGCAGCATGGGCTATTCCAACCACCGTAAACTCATTCAAAGCCTGTCGCTCATCGGCATGGACTTCCAGCTGCTTGTGGTATGTGGCAACAACAAGCGGCAATACAGCAGCTTGGCACGGGCACTCGACAATTATGACGGCCCCTGCTCCATCTATCCCTTTGGTTTTGTCCACAACGTCGAAGTTATGATGAGTGCATCCGACTGCATCATCACCAAGCCCGGCGGCCTGACGGTATCCGAAGCGCTGGCTAAGAATCTGCCCATGATCCTAGTCAACCCCATCCCCGGACACGAGGAGCGCAACGTCGAGTTCCTGCTTAACAACGGCATCGCCCTGCTGGTGACCAAGACCTTTTCGGTGGACGAAGCCGTCTATCATCTGTTCCACAACCAGCCGCGTATCGCCAGCATCCGGCAGACCATGCACGCCGTGGCCCATCCGGACGCGACCGAACGGCTGTGCAACTTCATTTTGGATATGCCCCGGCGTTCCTAAAAACAGAGAACCCGCACCAACTTTGGTTGGTGCGGGTCTTTTTTTGCTTTATGTACGGGGCTTGATTTTGCCCTGCTGCACAACGGTCACGCCCATGTCCAGTCCCAGCGCGGCCAACCGGCTCATCGTCCGGGCGGTCAGCGCCATGGCCATCTGCGGTGCCGGACTGGAAACCGAACACCAGATCTTGACCTGCTGTTTTTCGATCAGCGGCAGAATCGGTGCGCCTTCATAGCAGAACATGTTGAGGAACGCACACGCCACATCGTTGAGCGGGTTTTCGGTTGGGCTCTGGTATTCCAGACGCGCCTGGAAATACGGCTTTGTCCGTGTATGCGCATGTTTGGTGCCATCGGCATCGTATGTATAGTACGTATCGCCTGCATGGGAGCCATAGCAGCTGTATTTGGAAAACAACTCATACAGCGGAAGGATGTCCAAATCTTCGCCTTCCAGCTCCACGTAAAAGAAAATACTCGGTTCCATCTTCATCCCTCGATTTCATCAGCCGCCAAAGTAAGAAAAGTGCATATAATCGCGCTTGCTGCTCCAGGCATCCCCGCCCCAGGCAAAGCCGTACTTTTTAAACGCACGCACGACATCGCCATCGGCCGGAATGGAATAGGGGTCCTCGCCCGGCGTCCAGTGCGAACCGGTCGTGATCTGGGTCACGTTGCCATTGGCATCGATATAGCACTCCATATTTTCGTTCCAGTTCAGGTCCACAGCCGTGCCCCAGCGGTGCTCCGAACGGGTGTTAGACCGCCAGGAATAGCTGCCGCCATCCTTGATGGGGAATTTCTCGTCCCCGGCAAAGATCTCTTCAAAAACTGCGGTATACAGTTCCGCGAGGTTGGCATTGACCGTGAGCGTCATGGTGCCCTCAGTCTTGGCGCCGCTGTCCAGCAGCCGCCACACCGGTACGGTGATGTCGGTCATGGCCGCTTCGGCTTCCTCCGGGGTATCATAGCCTGGTTCGGCATCGCCAAACACCAGCTGCTGTTTTTCTTCCTTGGTCAGGTCATAGGCCTCATCGGGCTGAATGACCTGTCCCCCGTTTCCGCTGTCCGTCTGGTCGGGCTGTACCGTGGGCTCTCCCGCATCGTTGCCCGGCCCTTCGGTGGGACCATAGGTTTCCAGAAAGCGTACCGACATCATCAGCGATTGTTCGCGGGTTGCCGTGGTACGCGGCGATAAGGTCACGTCGCCATTGTCCTGCACCACGCCGCTCATTACGCCGGTGCCGACCATGGCCGCCATATCATCCCGGGCCCAGTCGGCCACTTCGCTTTCATCCGGATAAGCCGCCAGCGGATCGGATTCGGTATCCCCCGGCTGGGTATCGCATTCCCGCATCACATTGCCCAGCATCACGCACAGTTCCTGGCGGGTGATGGTGGCATCTGGGTCAAAGGTGCCGTCGCCCCGGCCGCTAACCAGCCCCAGGGCACTGGCCGATACGACCATGGGGTCGTCGGTGTCGGTGAACGGGCTGTCGGTCGTCAGTTCAGCCATGCGGCCGGTAGACTGCTCAAACAAACGCAGCGCCACACCACAGAATTCCGCGCGCGAAACATCTTCCCGCGCAGCCAGTCCTTCAAATGAATCGGGCACCAGACCAACGGCTTCCGCCTGGTCGACTTCGGCCTGCGCCCAGCCGGATACACCGGTCAGCGCCTGGGCCGAGGGCGCGAGCGACGCGGCAAACACAGCCGCGAGCATGGCGCTACACCACGGTTTCCATCGCATATCTTCCTTCTCCTTCATCCGAAAAAATTACAAAGAGTTGACTTTCCTTTTACAAAGCGTTCTTCTGTTTTTACGCTTCTCTGGCAGAAAAAAGGGGAACTTTGTCGGATATCCGGTTTTGCACACCGTCCACAAGTTTATCCACAGCAATGCACAGCCTTGGGGATAAGTGGTTCGATAACCAACTGTATTCGATTGTATTATACCCCGGAAAGGCCCAACCGGTCAAGTTGCCGGTACTGAATGGCTTCGGCCAGATGCTCGCTTTCGATAATTTCCGCCCCGGCCAGGTCGGCCACCGTGCGCGCCACGCGCAGGATGCGGTCATAGGCGCGGGCGGTCATGCCCAGACGGTGAAAGGCCGCTTCGAGCATGGCCTGCGCCGCGTCGGTGAGCACACAGTCGCGCGCCATACGGTCGACCGGAAGTTCGGCGTTGCAGGCAATGCCGGTGCCTTCATAGCGCGCCTGCTGCCGCGCCCGCGCGGCCAGGACGCGCGCCCGGATGGTCGCCGAGCTTTCCTCCTGGGTCTTGCCCCGCGCAGCCAGAGCTTCATAAGGCACCGGCTGGACGGCGACTTGCAGGTCAATGCGGTCCATCAGCGGCCCGGACAGACGGCGCAGATATTTTTTGACCGCGTCGGACGAGCAGGTACAGCGCGAGGTGCCATACCAGCCGCATTTGCAGGGATTCATAGCCGCGAGCAGCTGAAACCGCGCCGGATAGGATACCTTGCCCGCCACGCGCGAAATGGTGACCACGCCGTCCTCCATGGGCTGGCGCAACGTTTCGAGCACATCGGCATGAAATTCGGGCAGCTCGTCCAAAAACAGCACGCCCCGGTGAGCCAGGGAAATCTCGCCCGGTCGCGGCAGGCGGGAGGCTCCGCCGCCGCCCGTCAGCGACGGCGCGGACGCGGTATGGTGCGGCGCCCGGAAAGGCCGTCCGGGCATGCGGGCGGCCTCGGCCCCCCGGCCGAGCGCCGACCAGACGCGGATGACTTCCAGTCGTTCCTCCTCCCGCATGGGCGGCAAAATGGTCGAAAAGCATTTGGCCATCAGGCTTTTGCCCGACCCCGGCGGGCCGGCCAGCAACACATTATGGCCGCCTGCTGCGGCCACTTCTAAGGCGCGTTTGACCGCCTGCTGGCCGAGCACATGCTGGAAATCCAGCCCCGGCGCAAACTCCTCCACCGGCGTGGGGCGCGGACAGGGCGCCAGCTTTTCCCGTCCCCGCAGGTGGTCGAGCACGGCCCGCAGATCGGATGCTGGATAGACGGTCACACCGACCGCATAGGCGGCTTCCTCTACATTTCCAAGCGGCACGAACACTTCCCGCTTGCCTGCGTCGCGCGCGGCAAAAATCATGGACAGCGCGCCGGACACCGGCCGGAGCTGTCCGGTCAGCGACAATTCGCCCAAAAAAGCCGCATCGGGCGGCAGAGGATCGATCTGCCCCGATGCGGCCAGGATGGACAGCAAAATCGGCAGGTCATACACGGCCCCTTCCTTTTTGGTGTCTGCCGGGGCCAGATTGACGGTCAGGCGGCTGACCGGCCAGTCGAGTGCACAGGCCTTGACCGCAGCCCGCACCCGCTCGGCCGCTTCGCTCACCGCCTTGCCCGGAAGCCCCACGATGTCCAAACGCGGCAGGCCGCTGGATGCCGAACACTCCACCGCGACCGGGTATCCCGCGATCCCGGCCAGTCCCGCCGAATGGCAGATTGAAACCATAGTATGCCTCCTTGCGTTTTTCCACTCAATTTCTTCCTATTATAATACAGATCCTAACTTCTGACAACGCACTTGTCATTTTTCGCAGAAGCGGCAAAAGTTTTCTGGGATTTTGGTTTACAGCCATGGGATGTTTGTGATAAAATAGACAAGGCAAGAAGCGTCGCTTTTGTGATGCAAAATTATTTAATATTCATTTTTTGCTTTTTTTGCTCACCATTATCTCACGCAAAGAGATTGAAGGAGGAATTAGAAACATGGCAAGAAAGATGAAGTCCATGGACGGTAACACCGCTGCGGCACATGTGTCGTATGCGTTTACCGAGGTTGCGGGTATCTATCCGATCACCCCGTCCAGCCCCATGGCAGACAGTGTGGACCAGTGGGCCGCACAGGGTCAGAAGAACATTTTCGGCACCACCGTTAAGGTTGTCGAGATGCAGTCTGAGGCAGGCGCAGCTGGTACCGTACACGGCTCGCTCGCAGCTGGCGCTCTGACCACGACCTACACCGCTTCTCAGGGCCTGCTGCTGATGATCCCGAACATGTACAAGATCGCTGGCGAGCTGCTCCCCTGTGTTTTCCACGTATCCGCGCGTACGGTTGCTTCCCACGCGCTGAACATCTTCGGCGACCATTCCGACGTTATGGCCTGCCGTCAGACCGGTTTCGCTATGCTGGCTGAAACCAACCCGCAGGAAGTTATGGACCTGGCTGCTGTTGCTCACCTGGCAACCATCAAGTCCCGCGTACCGTTCATCAACTTCTTCGACGGCTTCCGCACCTCGCATGAGATCCAGAAGATCGAAGTTTGGGATTACAAGGATCTGGCTGAGATGTGCGATATGGACGCAGTCGAAGCGTTCCGCGCTCGCGCTCTGAATCCGGAACATCCGGTCATGCGCGGCTCGCACGAAAACGGTGACGTATTCTTCCAGCACCGCGAGGCATCCAACCCCTACTACGAAGCCGTTCCGGCCATCGTAGAGGAGTACATGGACAAGGTTAACGCTAAGCTGGGCACCGATTACAAGCTCTTCAACTACTACGGCGCGCCGGATGCTGACCGCGTCATCATCGCAATGGGCTCCATCTGCGACGTAGCCGAAGAAGTTATCGATTACCTGACCGCCAAGGGCGAAAAGGTCGGCCTTGTCAAGGTTCGTCTGTACCGTCCGTTCGCGGCAGACAAGCTGGTTGCTGCCATCCCGGCATCGGCTAAGAAGATCGCAGTTCTCGACCGCACCAAGGAGCCGGGCGCACAGGGCGAACCGCTCTACCTCGACGTTGTAACCGCTCTGGCAAACGCTGGCATCACCGACAAGGTTATCACCGGCGGCCGTTACGGTCTGGGCTCCAAGGACACCCCGCCGGCTTCGGTATTTGCAGTATACGAAGAACTGGCCAAGGATGCTCCGAAGCATCAGTTCACCATCGGTATCGTCGACGACGTAACCAACATGTCTCTGGAGGAGAAGCCGGCTCCGAACACCGCAGCTGAAGGCACCACCGAATGCAAGTTCTGGGGTCTGGGCGGCGACGGTACGGTTGGCGCAAACAAGAACTCCATCAAGATCATCGGCGACCACACCGACAAGTACGTACAGGCATACTTCCAGTACGACTCCAAGAAGACCGGCGGCGTTACCGTTTCGCACCTGCGTTTTGGCGACAAGCCGATCAAGAGCCCGTACTACATCAATAAGGCTGACTTTGTTGCCTGCCACAACCCGTCTTACATCACCAAGGGCTTCCCGATCGTTCGTGACGTAAAGCCGGGCGGCGTATTCCTCATCAACTGCCAGTGGACCCCCGAGGAACTCGATCACCATCTGGCAGCTTCCGAGAAGCGCTACATCGCAAAGAACAACATCCAGCTGTACACCATCAATGCAATTGACCTGGCGATCGAAATCGGCATGGGCAAGCGCACCAACACCATCCTGCAGTCGGCATTCTTCGCTCTGGCAAAGGTTATGCCGTCTGAGGACGCAATCCGCTTCATGAAGGAAGCTGCAACCAAGTCCTACCTCAAGAAGGGCCAGGATGTCGTTGACATGAACCACAAGGCGATCGACGCTGGTGCAACCGCATTCGTGAAGATCGACGTTCCGGCTTCTTGGGCTGACGCTGCGGACAAGGCAGACGACGCGAAGCTGGAAGGCCGCGAAAAGACCGTCAAGATGGTCAAGGACCTGCTCGACCCGATCGCTCGTATGGACGGCGATTCCCTGCCGGTATCGGCCTTCTCCGAGTATGTTGACGGTACCTTCGAGCACGGCGCTGCCGCTTACGAGAAGCGCGGCGTAGCTGTTACCGTTCCGTCCTGGAATGCAGATACCTGTGTACAGTGTAACCAGTGTGCATATGTCTGCCCGCATGCAACCATCCGTCCGTTCGCTCTGACCGACGCAGAAGCAGCTGCTGCTCCGGCTTCGGCTAAGATCGTAGACGTCAAGGCTGGCAAGGGCAAGGGCGTTTACAAGTACTCCCTGGCTGTTTCTCCGCTGGACTGCATGGGCTGTGGCGTATGTATCGGCGTCTGCCCGACCAAGTCTCTGACCATGGTTCCGCAGGAGCAGGAAGCTGCCCAGCAGGATGCTTTCAACTACATGGTCGAAAAGGTTTCCGAGAAGGAAGACATGATCTCCACCAACTCGGTCAAGGACAGCCAGTTCAAGAAGCCGCTGCTTGAGTTCTCCGGCTCGTGCGCAGGCTGTGCAGAAACCTCTTACGCTCGCCTGATCACTCAGGTTTGCGGCGATCGTATGTACATCTCCAATGCGACCGGCTGTTCGTCCATCTGGGGCGGCCCGGCTGCTACCAGCCCGTACACCGTTGACGCAAACGGCCACGGTCCGGCTTGGGCGAACTCCCTGTTCGAAGACAATGCTGAGCATGGTCTGGGTATGTACTACGGCCAGAAGGCCATCCGTGATCGCCTGATTGCCAAGCTCGAAGAAATGGCTGGCGGTCAGGAGACTCCGGACACCATGAAGAATGCCATCAACTCCTTCATGGAAACCAAGGACAACGGCGCTGACAATGCAGCTCCGGCGAAGGCTCTGATTGCAGAACTCGAAAAGGGTGCTGCTGCTGGCTGCCCGGCTTGCAAGGAAGTTCTGGCGCATAAGGAATACCTGGCTAAGAAGTCCATCTGGATCTTCGGTGGCGACGGCTGGGCATACGACATCGGCTTCGGCGGTCTGGACCACGTTCTGGCATCGGGCGAAGACGTCAATGTCATGGTATTCGATACCGAAGTTTACTCCAACACCGGCGGACAGGCTTCCAAGGCAACCAACATCGGTGCTGTAGCTCAGTTCGCTGCTGCTGGTAAGGCAATCGGCAAGAAGTCGCTGGCTGAAATCGCAATGAGCTATGGCTACGTTTACGTGGCTCAGGTTGCAATGGGTGCAAACCCGCAGCAGACCCTGAAGGCGATTGCAGAAGCCGAAGCTTATCCGGGACCGTCTCTCATCATCGGCTATGCTCCGTGTGAGATGCACTCCATCAAGGGCGGCATGGTCAACTGCCAGAAGGAAATGAAGAAGGCAGTCGACTGTGGTTACTGGAATATGTTCCGTTACAACCCGGCACTCAAGGCAGAGGGCAAGAATCCGTTCACCCTGGATTCCAAGGACCCGAAGACCGAGGATTACCGTGCATTCATCATGAACGAAGCACGTTACTCGGCTCTGACCCGTTCCTTCCCGGAGCGTGCAGAATCTCTGTTCCAGAAGTCCGAAAAGGCTTCGGTCGAGCGTTATGCACACCTGCAGAAGCTGATCGCTCTGTACTCCAACGAGGGCTAATTCTCAGTTGCACAAATCAAACGGCGGATGGTAAAAACCATCCGCCGTTTTTGCGTATGCAAAAAAGAGAGCCCCTGTCCCAACCGGACAGGGGCTCATTTCAGTTTTCTTTTTGGCGGCATGCTGGACACAGGCCGCGGGCGACCAGTGTATACTGCCGGACTTTCATGCCGGAAACCTCTTCGATCTGGCGGTCGAGCGCCTGCGGAAGCGTGAAATCAAACACGCGGCCGCATTTTTCACACCACAGATGATCGTGGGTGGTCATACGCCAGTCGAATCGGTCGGGCATGCCGGGCATCTCGATCTTGCGGATGCGGCCGTCCTCCGAAAGGATATTCAAATTACGGTAAACGGTTGCCAAACTAATCGTCGGAAGTTGTTTCCGGATATCCTGGAAGAGTTCATCCGCCGTTGGATGGGTTGTGCTCGCCATAACGGCATCCAAAATTAACTGTCTTTGCTTGGTGCGGATCAAGGGTCTCTCCTCCTATTACAATATAGTAAGAATTATCATTCTTTGTATCAATATTATATTGGATTTGTTTCCTCTTGTAAACTGCTCCAAACAGAATTTCACAAAACCATCACTTTTTACAACAACGTATGCAATTATTTCGCGTCTTTCTGATCGTTTTCGCCAGATTTGTGTCCGATTTCCGGGGCATTCTCGCGCAGCTTCTGTTCGTTGGCATACACACGGTGTTCCAAGCGGCACAGTTCCTGGGACAGTGGGTCGGGCACATTGACCTGGTCGAGATCGAACGAAGGAATGCGGTGGCCGCCGATCTTGACCACACGCGCCTTGACGCCGACGACCGTAGAATCGGGCGGAACTTCCTGCAAGACGACCGCGTTGGCGCCAATGCGCGAATTATCACCCACCGTAAACGGGCCGAGCACCTTGGCGCCCGTGGAGATAAGCACATTGTTGCCAATGGTCGGATGGCGCTTGCCGGTGTCCTTACCGGTACCGCCCAGGGTCACGCCGTGGTAAATGGTGCAGTAATCGCCCACTTCGGCCGTTTCACCAATGACGATGCCCATACCGTGGTCGATGAACAGGCCGCGGCCGATCTTGGCGCCGGGGTGGATCTCCACGCCGGTCATGGTGCGGGCAAACTGGGAGATCATCCGCGCCAGAAAAAATCGTTTATGCAAATAGAGCCAATGGGTCAGCTTGTGATAGATAACCGCATGAAAGCCTGGATATAACAGGAACACTTCGGCCGTAGTACGTGCGGCCGGGTCACGCTCCCGAATGGAGCGCGCATCCTCGATCAGTTCCTTGAGTAACATCATGGATCGCATCCTTTTTTGAACCGTCATACCCCGTGCGCCGGGCTGGGCGGTGCGGGCCGCTCCAATTCCCCACGAAAGAGGTATGCATTTCTATTGTACGGTATTCTTCCCCATTTGTCAAAGGATTTGGATAGCATTTGACAGATTCCCGGCTTTTTGCTATCATCATATCAGATTTTACGGCCAAACAAAGGGGGAGGACCTTGGAATCCATCGAAACATTGCCAAATGGCCTGCGGCTCTTGCAGGACGATGCGTTTTTTAAACTGGGACAGGACTCGGTGCTGCTGTCCGCCTTTGCGCGTCCGCGCCGGTTTGCGCGCGTGCTCGACCTGGGCGCCGGTACGGGTGCGCTGACGCTGCTATGCTGGCGGGAGGATTTACGCATGACCGGCCTGGAATTGCAGGCCGGAGCGGCTGCCCTGTTCGCCCGATCGGTCGCGGACAATCAGCTTTCCAATGTGGAAGTCGTCACCGGCGACCTACGGCAGGTACGCACGCTCTTTGCGCACGGGTCGATGGACTACGTGCTGTGCAACCCGCCCTACTTTAAGCGCAGCGCGGGCAAGATATCGCCGCTGGATGCCCATGCGCTCGCGCGGGCAGACGGCGAGGCAACCATTGAGGACATCGCGGTCGCCGCGTCCTATGTGCTGGGCAGCGGCGGCAAGTGCGCAATGGTGTTCCGTCCCGAACGACTGCTCACGCTGATGACCGCTTTACAGCGGGTGCGCCTGACGCCCAAGCGGCTGCGCTTTGTGCACCAGACGGCCGAAAAGCCGCCCAGCGCCGTGCTGGTTGAGAGCCGCAAGGGGAGCAATCCGGACGGCCTGACGGTCGAGCCGCCCCTGCTCGTGCAGGACAGCACCGGCGCACTGACCGAAGAATACAAAGCCATCTATCATTTAGCATGAAAAAAAAGCTGGCCTATGGCCAGCTTTTTCTTATCCTTTTTTGGGTTCCTTGCGGGAGGCTTCGAACGAATCGGCATGCACCCAGAACACCTCGGTGACAGCCAGATGGGAGTCTCCATAGGTCCAGCCGTCGCGACCGGTCTGGTGACGCATGATGTGCTCGAACCCGGCGCGCTTCTGGTCATTGTTCGTAGCGAACTCGACGCTGCCCTCGCCCACGATGGACGAAAACGCATAGCTGTATCGGCAGGCCAGATCGCCCTCGCCGGTCAGGCTATGCTGGGTGTCCATCTCAAAGCAGATGCGCGGGTCCGCCTTGAGGGCATCGATCTTCTTGCCCTTGAGGCCGCTGTGGAAATACAGCGTCAGGCCGGTGTCATCCCAGGTATAGCCGAAGTTCATGGGGATGACATAGGGCTTGCCGTCCGCAATCATGGCGATGCGGCACACCTTGCACTCCTGCAAAATGGGCTCGATTTGTTCGCGCCCGAAAATCTCACGGTCTTTTCTGCGCATAATAGCCTCCTTAGGTGTTGTGGTCGGAAACGTGGAACTTTTTGAGGTTGCCGATCTTTTCGGCGCGCTTGTCCATCTCGGCACACACGTCGGCCATGGTCACGCCGCATTCGTTCATCATGACCATCATGTGATAGAATACGTCGTTGATCTCCCCAATGAGCTCCTCTTTGTCGCCGTTCTTGGCGGCAATGATGGTTTCCGCGCACTCCTCGCCCACCTTCTTAAGGATCTTATCCAGACCCTTTTCAAACAAATAGCAGGTGTAGGAATTTTCCTGCGGTTCAGCGCGCCGCTGCGCGATGACCGCTTCCATCTGTTCAAACGAATTCATAGACTTCCCTTTCCGGGCAGGCTGCCTGCCCCTTGCAAATTTACCGACGGCTGAGCAGCAGCACAATAGCCAGAATGACCACCAACGCTACCGCGCCAATGCCCAGCAGGAACACCAAACTGAAATACATGACTTTTTCCTCCGGTTTATTTTTCCCAAAGCGTGGTATAGAAACAGGTACGGTTGCCGGTATGGCAGACCGGACCCTTGGGCGTACCGACATAGATGAGCGTATCGTCGTCGCAGTCGGACAAAATCTTGCTCACAAAAATGAAATTGCCCGAGGTTTCACCCTTGTTCCACAGCTTTTGCCGCGAACGCGAGAAAAACCACGCCGTGCCGGTCTCCATGGTCCGCTTGAGCGCTTCTTCGTTGGCGTAGCCCAGCATGAGCACTTCGCCGTTCCGCTCGTCCTGACAGATGACCGGAATCAGCTCGCTTTTTACAAAAAATTTGGATAAATCCATAAACGTTCTCCTTTACCGCACCGGGATATTCCGCCCGCGCAGGTATTCCTTGACCTCGTGGATGCTCAGTTCGCCGTAGTGAAACAGGCTGGCCGCCAGCGCGGCAGTCACATCGGTCTGTTCAAAGGCATCGGCAAAGTGCTGCAAGGTGCCGCACCCGCCCGACGCGATGACCGGGATGGGCACCGCCTCGCACACGAGCTGGGTCAGTTCCAAATCAAAACCCGACTTGGTGCCATCCTTGTCCATGGAGGTCAGCAAAATTTCGCCCGCACCGCGCTCGTATGCCTCGCGCGCCCAGGCGATGGCGTCCTTGCCGGTCGGCGTGCGTCCGCCGGCCACATACACCTCAAAGCCCGACGGAGTCTTATCGCTGCAGCGCGCGTCGATGGCCACGACCACGCACTGGCTGCCATATTTTTCGGCCGCGCCGTTGATGAGATCGGGGTTTTTGACCGCCGCCGAATTGACCGAGATTTTATCCGCGCCCGCGCGCAGGATGTCCTTGAAATCCTCGACCGTGCGGATGCCGCCGCCCACGGTCACGGGTACGAATACTTCCCGGCAGGTGCGGCGCACCACGTCGGCAATGGTCGCACGGTTGTCGCTCGTTGCCGTGATGTCCAGAAAGACAATCTCATCCGCGCCCTCCTGGGAATAAAACTTGGCCAGTTCGACCGGGTCGCCCGCGTCGCGCAGGCCGACGAAATTGACCCCCTTCACGACCCGGCCGTCCTTGACGTCCAGGCAGGGGATAACACGTTTTGCCAGCATGGTTCAGTCCTCCACGGCGCGGATGGCGGCCGCCAGGTCGAGCGAACCGGTATAGACCGCCTTGCCAGCAATCGCGCCGTCGATGCCCAGCTTATGCAGCTTCTTGACATCGTCCAGAGTGGTCACACCACCCGAGGCGATGATCTGGCACGAAACCGCCTGTCGCAGCTGGCTGAGCTGGTCGAAATTGGGGCCTGCCAACATGCCGTCCTTATCGATATCGGTGAAGATGATGGTCTGCACGCAGTAGGAATCCATCAGGGACGCAAACTGGAGGAAATCCTCACCCGAGTCCTTGAGCCAGCCCTCAGTGCGCACGGTGCCACCGCGCGCGTCGATGCCGACCGCGATCTTTTCGCCGTATTTAAGCACCGCGTCGCGGACAAACTCGGGGTCCTTGACCGCCGCTGAGCCGATGATGACCCGCGACACACCCAAATCGAGCACGGCGTCTACGTCAGCCATGCAGCGGATACCGCCGCCCAGTTCGACCGTAGCGCCGGTTTCGCGGATGACCCGCTCCACGACATCGTAGTTGGCGCGCGAGCCGTCCTTGGCCGCGTCCAGGTCCACCATGTGGATCATGGTCGCGCCCGCGTCCAGAAACCGCTTGGCGGTTTCGACCGGGTCCTCGGCAACTTTGTGTGCGGTTTCATAATCGCCCTTTACCAGGCGGACGCACTGTCCGTCCTTGAGGTCAATGGCAGGTAAAATCTTCATGCGTTCGCCTCCGTCAAGTTCGCAAAGTTTTTCAAAATGGTCAGGCCGACCGGGCCGCTCTTTTCCGGGTGGAACTGGCAGCCGAACACGTTGCCATGCGCGACCATGGCCGGTACCGACACGCCGTAATCGGTCGTGCAGGCAAGGTCAGCCGGGTCAGCCGGACAGGCCGCAAACGAGTGGACGAAATAGACATAATCGCCCTCATTGAGCCCTGCGGTCAGCGCGTTGGGACGCTCGATGTGCAGCGCGTTCCAGCCAATCTGCGGCAGTTTGAGGTCGGTCTGGATGCGTTCAATGCGTCCGGGCAGCAGCCCCAGACCTTTGCACAGCCGCACCTCATCCGATTCCTCGAACAGCATCTGCATGCCAAGGCAGATACCGAGAAAGGGCTTTTCCTTGGCCGCGGCCAGCACGGCTTCGGTCAGGCCGGAATCGGCCAGCGCCTGCATGGCGTCCGGGAAAGCTCCCACGCCCGGCAGGATGACGCCAGCCGCCTGCTCGATGACAGCAGGCGTGTCCGCGATTTTATTTTCATAGCCGAGAAAGTCGAGCGAATTGTGCACGCTCATCAGGTTCCCGGCGCCGTAATCGATGATTGCAATATAACTCATGGGTCCCTCCGGTTATAGCACGCCCTTGGCGCTCAGCACCTCGCCGCCGGTCTCGCGCACCGCTTCCCTGAGCGCACGCGCCAGCGCCTTGAAGATGGCTTCGGTGATGTGGTGGGCGTTCTCGCCGTACAGGCTTTTAATATGCAGCGTAATGCCTGCGTTCATCGCAAAGGCACGCATAAATTCCACGGTCAGGCAGGTGTCATACTGCCCGCACATGGGCTGCGGCATGGGCGCGTCATAGACCAGATAGGGCCGCCCGGAGATATCGAGCGCACAGAAGCCGAGCGCTTCATCCATGGGCACATAGGCCGAGCCGAAGCGCGCGATACCCGCGCGGTCGCCCAGGATGTTGGCCAGCGCCTGGCCGAGCACGATGCCCACGTCCTCGACCGTGTGGTGGCCGTCCACCTCCAGGTCGCCGGTGCATTTTACGATTAGGCCAAAGCCGCTATGGACGGCAAACGAATTGAGCATGTGGTCGAAAAAACCGATGCCGGTTTCGATCTTGCGCTCGCCCCCGTCCAGATTGAGGTACAGGGCGATTTGGGTTTCCTTGGTCTCGCGGCACTTGGTGCACTGCCGCAGTTCGGTGCGGATATTCGGCATCGTTATTCGTCCTCCTCCGGTGCGGCAAAGCGCACAGCAATGCTATTGGCGTGTGCGCCCAGCTTTTCGGCATTGGCCAGAGCGACGATGTCGTCGGCCAGGTTTTGCAGTTCATCGCGCGAATATTCGATCACGCTGGTCTTTTTCAGGAAGGTATCGGTCGACAGGGGCGAGAAGAACCGCGCGGTGCCCGAAGTCGGCAGCACGTGGCACGGCCCTGCCATATAATCGCCCAGCGGTTCGGGCGAATACTGTCCAAGGAAGATGGCACCAGCGTCGGTCAGCAGCGGCAGCAACTGACGCGGCTCGGCCGTGCACACTTCCAGATGTTCGGGGGCGATCTGGTTGGCCATCTTGCAGGCGTCGGTGAGTTCTTCAAAGACGACCGCGCAGCCGTAGTTCTGCACGCTCTCGCGGATGATCTCCCAGCGCGGCAGGGCCTTGCCCATGCGCTCCATTTCGCACGAAATGGCCTGCGCCTGCGCCATGGAGTCGGTGAGCAGCACAGCCGACGCCAGCTTGTCGTGCTCAGCCTGGCTGAGCAGGTCAGCGGCCACATAGGTCGGGTTGGCCGTGTGGTCGGCGATGACCAGCACTTCGCTGGGGCCTGCAATCATATCGATGTCCACAGTGCCGAAAGACATCTTTTTGGCGGCTGCTACATAGGCATTGCCCGGGCCGACGATCTTATCCACCTGCGGGATAAAGCCCGCGCCATAGGTCAGCGCAGCGATGGCCTGCGTGCCGCCCACGGCGATGACCATATCCACGCCCGCGATATAAGCGGCGGTCAGCACCTCGGTGGACAGGTTATCGGTCGGGGGCGTGACCATGATGAGCTGCTCGACCCCGGCGACCTTGGCCGGGATGGCATTCATGAGCACGCTCGACGGATAGGCTGCCGTGCCGCCGGGCACGTACAGCCCCACCCGGTGCAGGCCGCGCACGGTCTGTCCGAGCACAGCGCCAGGCGCACGCCGGTATTCCCAGGTCTTGACCATCATCTGTTCGTGATAATCGCGGATGTTGGCGGCCGCTTTTTCCAGTGCGCTTCGCAGGCTTTCGCTGCACGCCTGATAGGCCTTTTCCAGCACCGCTGGAGAGATTACATAGGGTTTGGTCTTATCAAAGCGCATCGAGTATTTTTCGACCGCTGCCATACCGTTTTGGCGCACGTCCTGCATGATTTCGCGCACCGTGTTTTCAATATCGCCGCGGGTCTCAGCGGCGCGCTCCTGCATTTCCCGGATGACGCGCTGCTCGGCCTGCCCGTCGGCCACGACAGTCTTTAAAAACATAGAAGTCCTCCGTTTATTTTCCCAAGCCGGCTTCCAGCTCGGCAATCACCTTTTCGATGTCTGTTTTCTTCATTTTGGCGCTCGCCAGGTTGACGATCACCCGCGCCGAGATGGGCGCCACGTCCTCGATGACCTCCAGCCCATTTTCACGCAGCGTCGAACCGGTTTCCACAATATCAACGATGGCGTCTGCCAGTTCGAGCAGCGGCGCCAGTTCGACCGAGCCTTCGATCTTGATGGTTTCCACGTCCATGTTCTTCTTGTGGAAAAATGCCTTGGTCACGTTGGGGTATTTGGTCGCGATCACCGGGGTCTTATAGCCGCCGTACACGTCCTTGCCCTTTTTGGTGGCCAGCGCGAAGCGGCATTTGCCAAAGCCTAGGTCGACCATTTCATAGAACGAGCCGCCCTTTTCCATGATCGTATCCTTGCCGACCACGCCCATGTCGCACACGCCGTGCTCGACATAGGTGATGACGTCGGCCGCCTTGGCGAGCACGATTTCGACCTTGGTGCCCGGCAGGGTGAAAATTAGCTTGCGCGAACCGGCTTCCAGCTCGGAGATGTCATAACCCGAAGCCTTGAGAAGCGCCAGCGTCTTTTTCTCCAGCCGGCCCTTGGTCAGCGCAATGCGTACGGTGTCGCGCGCCTTGGCCTTGGGGGTATCGTCCGCCTGGCTTTCGGCCAGGCTTTCCACGTCGATACCGAACCCACCAGCCGGCAGGTCGCGGCCAAACCGGCCGCACAGCGCATTGTACCGACCGCCGGACAGGATGGCTGCACCAGCCCCGCCAACATAGCCGCGGAACATGATGCCCGTGTAATAATCCATCTCGTGCACCAAACCGAGATCGATCATCACCGCTCCGCCAAATCCGGCCTCGTCGAGCGCCGCATACAGCCGCCGCAGATAGGCGACCGCACCCAGCACACGTACATTGCCGGTCAGGTTTTCGACTTCGTCGAGCACCGAAATGCCACCGAACAGCTGCGGCATGGCATACAGCGCCTTGGCTTCGGGTTTCAGGCGGTACGGCTCGAGCACATCGCCCAGCGCGGCGAACGATTTGTTTTCAATCAGGCGGCGGATGGATTCCGCCGTCTGCGCGTCCACGTCCAGCGCTTCGATGAGCGCTTTGTAAATTTCGGCGTGGCCCAGTTCGATGCGGAAATTGCCCGCCCCGGCGTTTTTGAGCGCCTGCGAAGCGGCCGACAGAATATCCAAATCGGCCGATAAGCCGTCTGCCCCGATCAGTTCAGCGCCGATCTGCAAAAATTCGCCTTTGTGGCCATGGTCGCCCGACACCGAGCGGAATACCTTCTGGCTGTAATACAGCCGCACCGGCAGCGCAGCATCATCCAGGCGGGTGGCCGCGATGCGAGCGATCGGCGTCGTGTTATCCGGCCGGGCGACGCAGATACGGCCCGATTTATCGATGATCTTGAGCATGGCTTCCTGGTCGAGTTCCGGGTTGCCCTGCGCAAAGACGTCGTAATATTCCACGGCCGGGGTGATGATTTCACTGTACCCCTTGCCTTCCAGGGTCTCGCGGATGGCTCTTTCGGTCTGCCGCAGCGCACGGCAGGATGCAAACAACAAATCGCGTGTCCCCTCGGGGGTGGAAATTTTATATCGGTTCATGACAGCATTTCTCCTTGTTTGATTTTATCACGTTAAAATACTAACACGAGAAATTTTTTCTGTCAAGGTTTATTCTCGCGTTCCCACAAAAGCCGATACATCGGCTCGGGGTTTTCCAAAAAACGCCTAGTCAGCTGATAATGGCTGGTCTGCCGATAATCGACCGACCGGATGCCGGTTTCATCGATATACAGCACCTGCGCACCCGGATAGGTCATCAAAACCGGTGAATGGGTGGCGATAACCAGCTGGGAATCGGCCTGTTCCAGGCGGTGGATATGCCCGAGCAGTTCCATCAGCGAGGTTGGTGACAGGGCGGCTTCGGGTTCGTCGAACACATACATGCCCTGCCCTCCCAGACGGTTGCGCACCAGCGCCAGAAAGCTTTCGCCATGCGACTGCTCGTGCAGCGACCGGCCGCCATAGCGAGCAATAATCGGGAGGTCGTGTAAATTGACCGGCGCTCCCTCGTCCAGCTCGTCGATGTTGGTCGCCACATTATAAAAGCTCTCGGCACGCAGGAAAAAGCCGTCGCGCGGACGATAAGGCCCGCGGCCGAGGTCCAGGTAATCGTACAAAGCCGCATGCGTTTCTCGTGTCGCAAAGTTGAAATTCTTTGTGCCGCCCTCGGCGTTAAAGCCCAGCCGCACGGCGATGGCTTCGATGAGCGTCGATTTGCCGACCCCGTTTTCCCCGACCAGCAGGGTCACCGGGCGGGTCAGTGTGAGCGGCTGCGCCGCCAAATGCTGCACGGCCGGCAGCTTTGCCCAATAGGCATTCTCCGGCAGCGCACGGTTCAAACCGATCTGGCGTAGATACAAATTCTTCCGCATGGTTTCTTACCCTTGGTAGTCGTCGACTAGCTTTTCAACCTTTTCCAAAAAGCTTTCTTCGCCCACGGTATTCAGTTTCCAAAATACCGCCTGACTGCCGCCTGATGTGATGGCAGACAGGAACAAGGTATCCCCCTGCCCCACAAGGGTCAGATTCAGGCTCACCCGGTTGCTGCCCACCCAGCTGTACCGCTCAAACACACGCACCGCGCAGCGCAGGTCGCCTGTCTGCCAGTCGCTGCCGTCCTCATAGGAGGCCGATGCGCTGCCACCCAAAATACCATCGTGTAAGTAGTGCAGAAAATGGTCAAAATTACCGGTCAGACGTCTTTCATATTTGGCCATCCGGCTCCCTCCTTTTTATGCAAACAGGCTGATCTGCGTGGTCTTGGGCATGCCGCCCAAGGCACCGATTTCATCGAGTGTTTCCACAACCGATTTGGATACCTTATTGCAGCGCACCAGCAGTTCTTCGGCGGACAGGAACGGCCCGTTGGCCCGTTCTTCTACGATGTTCAGCGCCGCCTGCTCACCCACACCGGGCATAGAGGTAAACGGCGGAATCAGTCCGTTTTCAGCCACCAAAAAGCTGGTCGCATCCGATTTGTAGATGTCCATGGGCTCAAAATGGAACCCACGCTTATAAAACTCATGCACGACTTCCAAAGTGGTCGCGGTTTCCTTTTCGGCTGCGGAAATGGTCTTTTCCCGCTCCTTTTGTTGCAGTTCCCGGATTTTATCCATGCAGACTGCATCGCCGCGCACCATGCACGAGGCGTCAAAGCCCTTGGCACGGATGGAAAAATACGCGGAATAAAACGCCAGCGGCCGATGCACCTTGAACCAGGCAATGCGGTACGCCATCATAACATAGGCGACTGCATGCGCCTTAGGGAACATGTACTTGATCTTTTTGCACGAATCGATGTACCATTCGGGCACTTCCTGCGCGCGCATGGCTTCCTCCCACTCGGGTTTGAGGCCCTTGCCTTTACGCACCGACTCCATGATGGTAAAGCTGAGTTTGGGCTGCACGCCTTTCAAAATGAGATAGTTCATAATGTCGTCGCGGCAACAGATGCAGTCAGCCAGGCCAATGCCCTGATGGACGAGATCCTGCGCATTGCCCAGCCATACGTCGGTACCGTGCGACAGGCCGGAAATGGAAACCAATTCGGCGAAGGTGGTCGGTTTGGTTTCCGACACCATGCCGCGCACAAACTTGGTGCCAAATTCCGGGACGGCCAGACAGCCGAGATCGCCCAAAATTGGGTCGGGCGTATCGTCCACGTATTTGAGCGCCTTGTTTGAGGTGAACAGGCTCATGACGTCCGGGTCATCGAGTGGAATCTGCTGGGCGTCTACGCCCGTGAGGTCCTGCATGTGGCGGATGATGGTCGGGTCATCGTGCCCGAGTTCGTCGAGCTTGAGTAAGTTCTCGTCGATCGAGTGATATTCAAAATGGGTGGTGATGATGTCCGAATTGGGGTCATCGGCCGGGTGCTGTACCGGACAAAAATCGTAGATCTCGACTTCCTTGGGGACCACGACGATGCCGCCTGGATGCTGCCCCGAGGTACGGCGCACCCCCGTGCAACCGGCGGTCAGCCGGTTTTCCTCGGCGCGCGAACAGGTGATGCCGCGCTCCTCCATGTACTTTTTGACGTAGCCGTATGCGGTCTTTTCGGCGACTGTGCCGATGGTCCCGGCGCGGAACACATGGTCATGTCCAAACAGTTCGCCGGTATACCAGTGGATACGGCTCTGGTATTCGCCCGAAAAGTTCAGGTCAATATCGGGCACCTTATCGCCCTCAAACCCCAGAAATGTCTCAAACGGGATGCCGAATCCCTGCTTGGTCAGCGGTTTTCCGCAGTTGGGGCAAACCTTATCGGGCAGGTCCACGCCGCACGAGTATTCGTCATGCCATTCGACATATTTATCGTCCGGGCACAGGTAATGGGGCGGTAGCGAATTTACTTCGGTGATGTCCGAGGTGAAGGCCGCGAACGATGAGCCGACCGAACCACGCGAACCGACCAGATAGCCGTCCTCGAGCGATTTGGTCACCAGCTTTTGCGCAATGATGTACATAACCGCGTAGCCGTTGCCGATGATGGAATTGAGTTCCCGGTCCAGCCGCTGCTGCACCAGTTCGGGCAGTGGGTCGCCGTAGATGCGCTTGGCCTTTTCGTAACTCATGTTGCGCAAGTCATCCTCCGCGCCTTCGATCTTGGGCGGATAGTTCTCGCGCGGCACCGGCCGGATGGTTTCACACAGATCGGCAATTTTGTTGGTGTTCTCGACCACGACTTCATACGCGCGGTCGGCCCCCAGATAGGCAAACTCGTCCAGCATTTCGTCGGTCGTGCGCAGATACAGGGGCGCCTGCTTGTCGGCGTCCGAAAAGCCCTGTCCGGCCATCAGGATACGGCGGAAGGCTTCGTCCTCAGGTTCGAGGAAATGCACGTCCCCGGTCGCACAGCAGGGCTTGCCCAGCTCGTCGGCCAGCTTCAAAATCTTCCGATTAAAGTCGCGCAGCTCTTCTTCGTCGCGGGCCACGCCCTTTTCGATCATGAAGCGGTTGTTGTCGATCGGCTGAATCTCCAGATAGTCATAGAACGACGCGATGCGTTTGAGTTCCTCCCAATCGGCACCACCGACCATGGCTTGGAACACCTCGCCCGCTTCGCAGGCCGAACCGAAAATCAGCCCTTCGCGGTGCTTGATGAGTTCCGAGCGCGGCATGAGCGGCTTTTTGTAGAAATAATTCAGATAACTGTACGAAATCAGTTTATAGAGGTTTTTCAGGCCGGTCTGGTTCTTGACCAGGATAATAAAATGGTGGCGGTTCAGGTTTTTGAGCGAACCGCTTTTGGCGCGCAGGCCGGCCAGCAGCGGATTGATGTCCGACACACGGGCGGCGTTGAGTTCGACGCGCATTTTATCGACCAGCTTGATCCAGATGCGCGCGAGCACGGTCGCATCCTCGCTGGCGCGGTGATGCTCAAACGGCCCGACGGCCAGCTCCTTGGCTAGGACATTGAGCTTGTGCTTACCCAGATGCGGCAGCAAAATACGGCTCATCTCCAGCGTGTCGATGGACGTAAACGCCCGCTCGATGCCCAGCCGCTTGGTCGCGGCGTTCAAGAACGACATATCAAAGCCCGCATTGTGCGCAATGAGCGGCCGCTCCCCGGCAAATTCCAAAAACCGCGGCACAGCGTCGGCCAAGTCGGGCGCATCGCGGACGGTTTCATCCGAAATGCCGGTCAGTTCGGTGATCTCGGCCGGGATGGGCTTGTGCGGATTGACATAGGTTTGGAACGAGTCGATGATCTGCCCGTCCCGCACCAGCACAGCGGCGATCTCGGTGATCTCCTCGGTGGAGGGCTTGAGGCCCGTGGTTTCCAGGTCAAAGACGATCATCTCGCCGTCCAGCGGTGCATCGCCCGTGCCGCGCACGACCGATACCCCGGCGGCGTCGTTGACATAATAGGCTTCCACGCCATAGAGGATTTTCAAATCGATCTTGTTGCGCTCAATGGCGTGCATGGCTTCCGGGAAGGCCTGCGCCACACCATGGTCGGTGATGGCCATGGCCGGATGCTCCCACAGCTTGGCGCGTTGCATGAGGGCCTTGGTCGAGCTCATGCCGTCCATGGCGCTCATGTTGGTATGTAAATGGAGTTCGACGCGCTTTTTGTCGGCCTTATCCATGCGGATGTGCTTTTTGGCCTTGACGATAGCGGTCGGCTCCAAAATACTTTCTTTTTCGTAGGTGTCAAAGGTGATTTTGCCCTGCACGGTGACATACGCGCCGGTCTTGAGCAGCGGCACGATGGGCTCGGCCTGCTCCTTGCTGAAGAACTTGGCCACACGCACCGAGTTGGTGTTGTCGGTGATGTCAAAGGACACTTTGAGCCATTCCTTGCCGCTCTTTTTCGAAACAATCTCCTTGTGATCAACAAAGAAAATCTCGCCGCGAATGGTCACCTGGCCATATTCGCCCATCGCGTCGCGGATGGACAGCGGCTCGTCAGCATAGAGTTTGCCGAAAATAAGGTTTTCGTCCGCCACCTTTTCCACCTTGGGCCGCTGGAACGAACGGTTTTCCCCACTCGGCCGCGCCGGACGCGGCTTCTTGGGCTTTTCGATTGGTTCGGGCAGCGCTTCGGCGGCCTGTTCGAGCGCCTGCTTGCGCGCGCTGCGCTGCGCGTCAATGATGTCTTTGGCCGTGCGGTCGTCAAACGGTACCGCGACCACCGGCACATCCAGCCCGGTTTCGGTGCGGATACGGTCGGCCATGGCGTGCAGCGACAGCTTCAAATACTCGCGCGCCGCCTCACTCATGGCGATGTGCAGTTCACCGTCCTCGGTTTTCCACTGGCTGTCGGCCAGCAGTCCGCAGGCCGACGGGGTTTCCAGGCACAGGCGTTCCCGCAAAGTTTGCAGATACCCTTCGGTCAGCCCGGCCAGTTCATACCGCGGGGAAATGCGCATACGGGTCAGGCCATAGGCCTTGGCGATCGAACGCTCCAAAAGGCCCAGCGCCTTGACCGGCACGATGTCATCAAACCCCACATGGCAGATCATCGTCCGCTTATCCGAACTAACCGCCAAAGAGCGCACTTCGCCAGTGTCGAAGTACGCCCTTACCGATTCTTCTATTTTACAGCGATCAAACAGATCAGCCAGTGCTCTTGCCATAGAGGCTCCCATCCTTTAATCATTCGAAGGTTTCAATCTCACGCATCAGCTCATCCACCAGCTTGTCCTGCGGCACCCGGCGCACGATCTCGCCTTTGCGGAAAATCAGGCCCACGCCGTCGCCGCCCGCGATGCCCACATCGGCTTCGCGCGCTTCGCCCGGGCCGTTGACCGCGCAGCCCATGACCGCGACTTTCAGCTTTTTGCCGTGGATGTTTGCCACTCGCCGCTCGACCTCGGCAGCAATGCCGATCAGGTCAATGCGCGTGCGCCCGCAGGTCGGGCAGGATACGACGTTGATGCCGTCGTCGTTGAGTCCTACGGCCTTTAAGATGGCTTGGGCGGCATAGATTTCCTTGACCGGGTCATCGGTCAGCGACACGCGGATGGTGTCGCCGATGCCGAGCGCCAGCAGACCGCCGATGCCGGCTGCCGACTTGATGGTGCCCATGTATTCTGTGCCCGCCTCGGTCACGCCCAGATGGAGCGGATAATCGACTTTCTCATGGGCCAGCATATAGGCTTTCATGGTATCGGGCACCGACGACGATTTCATGGACAAACAGATGTCGTAAAAATCAAATTTTTCAAGTAGCGACGCATGATATAGCGCCGACGCCACCAGCGCTTCCGGGGTCGGACCGCCGTACTGTGCCAAAATATCTTTTTCGACCGAGCCCGAATTGACGCCAATGCGAATCGGGATATTCCGGCCGCGCGCGGCCTGCACCACGGCCTTGACCCGGTCGTCCGAACCGATGTTGCCCGGATTGATGCGCACCTTGTGCACCCCTGCGGCAATCGCTTCGAGCGCCAGCTTGTAATCAAAATGGATGTCGGCCACCACGGGCAGGGGCGATTTTTCGCAGATCTCCCCGAGCGCGTGGGCGGCCTCCATATCGGGCACCGCACACCGCACAATCTGGCAGCCCGCGTCCGCAAGGGCCCGGATTTGGGCCAGCGTCGCGGCGGCATCGCGCGTATCCGTATTGGTCATCGACTGAATGGACACCGGCGCACCGCCGCCCACCAGCACGGAACCAACTTTGATCTGTCTTTTCATAACCGTTCTCCTTTATCCGAGCAGCCGAATCATATCGTTTCCGGTCACATAGACCATCAGCCCTAACAGCAGCACCAAACCGGCCGCATTGACATAGCCCTCCAGCTTGGGGCCGAGCGGCTTGCGGCGGATGGCTTCCACCAGCAAAAACAGCAGGCGGCCGCCGTCCAGCCCCGGAATGGGCAGCAGGTTCATCACGCCGAGGTTGATCGAAATGAACGCCACCAGATACAGGAACGACTGGAAACTGACCTTGGCGGTCTGGCTCATCACTGCGGTCACGCCGACTGGGCCGGAAAGCTGATCAACGCCCACCTGGCCGCTGACCAGTTGGCCGAGCGAATCCCAGATAACGCGCGCGAGGCTCACCGATTCCCAGAACGCGGTCTGGATACGAACGGGCAGCGTGGCTTCCACGGTCGCAAAATGCAGACCGTATTTCATCTGTCCATCGACCTCGACATTGGGCTGCATGGGCAGATCCTTGATTTCTACCTTTTCCCCGTCACGGCGTACCGTGATGTCGAATTTGCCGTCTGCTGCACCCTGCATAATGGCCATATCCACGTCGCTGCGCTGATGGATGCGGTAGCCGTCGATCTCCAAAATGGTGTCGCCGACCATCAGGCCATCCTCGCCCTCATGCTGGAAGCCTTCATAAAACCCGTCCAGCGTGGGCACCACGATGCGGCCATCCTGCGCTCCCGGCAGGATGAACAGCAGAATGACAAACCCCATCAAAAAGTTCATCGTGACACCGGCGATCAAAATGATGAATCTCCGCCAGCGGCTGACTTTGGAAAATGCCCGATCGGACACCGAACCATCGTCGCCGTCCTCCCCTTCCATCACGCAGGCGCCGCCAATCGGCAGCAGCCGCAGACAATATTTTGTTTCCCCAAACTGGTGCGAGAGAAGGGTCGGCCCCATCCCGATCCAAAATTCCTCGACCAGCACGCCGCTGCGCTTGGCGGCCACCAAATGGCCGACCTCATGCACCAAAATCAGCACACCGAACGCGATCAGCGCCAGGATAATGCCCGGCAGATTGGAAAGAAAGTCCATAAACCGATTACCTCAACCTTTCTTGGCTCTCATAGACCTGCTCACGCGCCATGCGGTCGAGCATGAGCACATCATCCAAACAAATGTCTTTGTTGTGGGGGATGCGGTCCAGTGCCTGCTGCACCAGCCGCGGAATGTCGTTAAAGCCGATCTTGCCCTTTAAGAACAGATCGACCGCCGCTTCGTTCGCGCCGTTCATGACAGCGCCTGCGCCGCCCTTTTGCCGCGCGACTTCGCGCGCGATGCGCAGGGCCGGGAACGCGGTTTCATCGGGCGCATAGAACGACAGATGCCCGACTTTAGCCAGATTTAACCGCTCCATCTTGCACGGCACGCGCGCCGGATAGGTCAGCGCATACTGAATCGGCAGGCGCATATCAGGCACGTCGAGCTGCGCCAAAACCGCGCCGTCCTCAAATTCGATCAGCGAATGCACAATGCTTTCGCGGTGGATGATGACCTCAATGTCCTCTGGCGGCAGGTCGTACAGCCACATGGCTTCGATCAGTTCCAGACCCTTGTTCATCATGGTCGCCGAATCGATGGTGATTTTGGCACCCATCGACCAGTTGGGGTGCTGGAGCGCCTGCTCGGGGGTCACATGCTCGAGTTCCTCGGCCGATTTGCCGAAAAACGGGCCGCCCGATGCGGTCAGGATAATTTTATCCAGGCGGTTGCCCTGCGCGGCCTGCACGCACTGAAAGATGGCCGAATGCTCAGAGTCCACCGGCAAAATCTTGACGCCTTTCTTGCGCGCGGCTTCGGTCACCAGACCGCCCGCGCAGACCAGCGTTTCCTTATTGGCCAGCGCGATATCGTGCCCGGCCTCAATGGCGGCCATGGTGGGCAGCAAGCCGACCATGCCGACCACGCCGGTCACGACCACATCGGCCTGCGGCAGGCTGGCCGCTTCAATCAGGCCGTCCATCCCGGCAGCCACGCGGATATCGGTATCGGCGAGCGCGGTTTTCAGTTCTTTGGCCGCCGCTTCATCAAAGGCGACCGCGAGTTCGGGACGCAGCGCCCGCGCCTGCTGCTCAAGCAGCTTTACATTACGGTTGGTCGTGAGCGCCACCGCCTGCGCGTCGATGGAATCGAGCACATCGATGGTCTGGGTGCCGATCGAACCGGTCGCCCCCAGAATGGAAATGCGTTTTTTCTCTATCATTGTAGTCTCTTCGTCCTTCCAATATGCTGCTTATGCGGCAAACAGCCGCAAAATCAGTTCAGCGACCGGAGCCACAAAGATCACGCTGTCAAAGCGGTCGAGTACGCCGCCATGGCCGGGGAAAATGTGGCTATAATCCTTGATGCCGGTCTGCCGCTTGATGATGGAAAACGACAGGTCGCCTACCTGGCCGATCACCGCGCCGATGGCGCCCATGAGCGCTGCGGCTGCATAGTCGATTTCCAGATTGGCAAACCGGTTGAACAGATACACGACCAGCAGCATGAGCAGCGTTGCGCCAACTACGCCGCCAATCGCACCTTCGACCGTCTTTTTCGGACTGACAACCGGCGCCAGCTTATGCTTGCCGAATGCCATGCCAGCAAACAGCGCACAGGTATCCGATCCCCAGGCCGCTACCAGCGGCAGCAGCACCAGGAACTGGCCGCCTTCCATCGAGAAGATACGCCACAGCGACAGCAGCATGATGGGCAGCACGACGCCGCCAAACAGCGCGACCGCGATCTCCGGAAAAGAAACCGTGTCATGGTGCCGCAGCAGAGCGGCAAACAGCGCCACGATCACTATCATAGTCAGACAGGCGTACAGCAGCAGAACATCGTCGCCCGTCCCAACGGCATCAAAAACACCGAACAGCAGAGAAGAAAACCATGCCGTGCGCAGCACGATCGGGTTTTTGACCAGTCCGGTCGGCTCGGTCAGCTCATAGGTCGCCAGGGTGGCCAGCACAGTCAGCGCAATGGCCATCACCACAGGCGGGAACACATACAGCGCGAGCAGGACAAATACAAACCCAATCACGCCAAACAAAACTCTAGCTTTCATAACATTACCTATTTCCTTCGTTTTTTCCCCTTATACGCCGCCAAACCGCCGCGAACGGCGGTTGAATGCGTCGATCGCCTCATCCATGTCCGCGGTCGAAAAGTCCGGCCACAGCACGTCGGTAAAATAATATTCACTATATGCCGACTGCCACAGCAGGAAATTGGACGTGCGGATCTCGCCCGATGGGCGGATGATGAGATCAGGGTCGGGCATATGCGAAGTATAGAGATGGGCCGAAATGCTGTCCTCGGTGATATCCTCGGGCGCAATCGTCCCGTTTTTCACCTCACGTGCCAAGGCCCGCACCGCGTTTTTGATCTCGTCCCGGCCGCCATAGTTGATGCACAGACTGGCTGTGGCCGCATCCGGCCCCAACTTGTCCGCAATGGCGTCCACTTCTTCGATCTGCGCATGGATGTCCGCCGGCAGCGGCGTCAAATCGCCCAGCACCCGCACGGCGACGCCGCGCTGAAACATGGTTTCGGCCGCTTCTTTGAGATACTTGCGGAACAGGTCCATCAAAGCGTCCACTTCTTCCTTGGGACGCTTCCAATTTTCGGTGGAAAACGCATACACGGTGAAGTACTGTACCCCGATGTCCTTACAGTAGGTTGCAATCGTACGGAAGGTCTCCGCCCCCACCGCATGGCCGGCCGAACGCGGCATGCCCCGTTTTTTGGCCCAACGGCCGTTGCCGTCCATAATGACCGCAATATGCCGCGGCACCGGGCGCTCTCCAACGATTTTCGCCGGGGCTTTTCCCCGAAAAAGATTCAAAATCCCCATTTTTACCTCACATATGGTAGAAGGGGGCGACTTTGCGCCGCCCCCCGCATGTTCTTGGATTGAGAGCGGTTGGAATGCAGAAATTCCAAACTTCTCCCTTTTGTTTTAAACTTCTGCCAGTTCCTTGGACTTCTTGGCAACGATGCCGTCGATTTCCTTGACAAACTTGTCGGTCATCTTCTGCATCTGATCTTCTGCCTCATGCAGTTCGTCCTCGGTCATTTCGCTCTTTTTGTGTGCTGCCTTGCACTTATCGATCGCTTCCCGGCGCACATTGCGTACCGCAACCTTGCTGTCTTCACCGATCTTGGAAACCTGCTTGATCAGTTCCTTACGGCGTTCCTCGGTCAGCGGCGGGAAGGTCAGGCGGATCACCTTGCCGTCGTTCTGCGGGTTGATGCCCAGATCCGATGTCTGGATGGCCTTTTCGACCGCACGCAGCACCGAACCATCCCACGGCTGGATAGCCAGCGAACGCGGGTCGGGCGAAGAAATGGCGGCCACCTGATTGAGGGGGGTCGGCGCACCATAGTATTCCACGGTGATCTTGTCGAGGACTGCCGGATTGGCGCGGCCTGCACGGATGGCGGCCAGTTCCTTACCGAGCACCTCGATGGTCTTGGTCATCTTGTGTTCATAAGTCTTCAGGTCTGCTTTCATCTTACTTCCTCCTCTTTGACAATCGTGCCGATGTTTTCTCCGGTAACGACACGATAAATGTTTTCCGGGTCGCTCAGGGCAAAGACCAGAATCGGGATATGGTTGTCCATGGACAAGCTGGTCGCCGTGGTGTCCATGACGCCAAGGCCCTGGTTTAAGACATCCATATAGGTCAGGCTGTCATACTTTTTCGCGTTGGGGTTCTTGGCCGGGTCGGAATCATACACGCCATCGATGTTCTTGGCCAGCAAGATCACGTCGGCATTGACTTCGGCCGCACGCAGGACCGCTGCCGTATCGGTCGAGAAGTAGGGGCAGCCAGTACCGCAGCCAAAGATGACCACACGGCCCTTTTCCAGATGCCGGGTGGCACGGGAACGGATGTAAGGCTCAGCGATCTTGTTCATTTCGATGGCCGTCTGTACGCGCACATCGACGCCGCGCTGCTCGAGCGCATCCTGGAGCGCCAGAGCGTTGATGGTGGTCGCCAGCATACCCATATAGTCGGCACGGGTACGTTCCATCTTGCCGCCGCCATCCTTGACGCCGCGCCAGAAGTTGCCGCCGCCGACCACGATGCCAACCTCGCAGCCGATCTCGCTGACGCGCTTGATGACGTCGCACACCGGGCCGATGACATCTTCAAAATTTAAGCCGAAATGTTTGTCGCCCGCCAGCGCTTCGCCGCTGATCTTGATGAGTACACGTTTATACTTGGGAGTGTCCATCGTGTATCCTCCTATTTTCACACAGTCTTAATTTATTTTAGCGTATCCCCGGCTATTTTGCAAAGCATTTCGCCCTCTTTTTTATGAACGGATGGTAAAAATTTTTCCAGACCCTGCGGCGCATTTTTATAATATCAGTGAAATCCTCCGTTTCAGGCAATATATACAGAAATATTTTTCTTTTTTGTTTAGTATGAGGATTGTTTCCTGTCTCTGTTTTGGTATACCTCACTCACTTGGTGTTATATTACAATATTTCTTAAAATTCCAACCTCGTCTTCCAGAAAACCTCCGATGAACATTCCATCTGTTGTATTGCATCGCCTATGCCGCGTATATGTCCGCCGCATGACTCCCTTTGGCTGCCGGCTTTTATTCATTTTGACGCATGCCACCGGCCCAAATTGGGCTTTAGCCTGATACAAAATAACCAAAACCTATGAAAAATCGAATTTTTGCCCTTACATTCCCCAGTAAAATATGCTAAAATATAAAAAAAAGGCGGCATGTTGCCCCCGGTTTTCCGCATGGCCACGCGCCGTCTCCTTGTTTCAAAGGGAAATATTTTATTAGGAGGGAAATGCATGTTTCAAACTGGACAGCTTGTCGTCTATGGCGGCGAAGGCGTATGCCGGGTCATCGATGTGGGTGTGCCCCACCTGACGGGAATGGATATCCAAGACGCTTATTATACGTTGTGCCCGCTCGGCCATAAAGTGATGATTTATATCCCGGTCGACCACGCCGAACATCTGCGCCCGATCATGACCCGCCAGCAAGCGCAAGGGCTGATTGAAAAAATGCCCGAGATCGAACCACTGCCGTGTGTCTCGTCCGGTCCGTTTGTGCAGCGTGAATCGTATGGCGAGGCCCTGCACACCCACGATTGCATCGGTTTGGTGCGCATTCTCAAGACCGTCTATGCCAAGCAGCACCGCAACCCAGGCACACGACATGCTCTTGGTCGCATCGACGAAGAATATCGCAAGCGCGCGGAAGACATCCTGTACAGTGAATTTTCGGCTGCGCTGGACATCCCCCGCGACCAGATCCCTTCCTATATTGAAAAAACAGTGTTACAATTTGAAAAAGAACGGGCTTAAATTTCACTTCTGCCCGCGAAACCCTTGCACATACTCCCGGATGCTGATAAAATAAAAGCAGAAAAGTTTTTCACTGTACGCCGCAAAAGCGCGGTGCATCTCTTTTGTTTTATATGAGGAGGGTGAGTATGGAAAATCCGAATGTTTTGCAGCTTGCACACCAAATTTTTTCTGATTTTTATCTGTGCTACTGCGGTTATGCATCCTGCGAGCCGCTCCAACATTTTGGCCCTGCTGTCCGGCCCAATTATCTGATCTATTATATTATGGACGGCAAGGGCGAATTCCAGTCGGGTGGCAACCGCGTTTCGCTGCACGCGGGCGAGGGTTTTCTCATCCGCCCCAACGAGCAGGCCTTTTTCCAGGCAGACGAATCCGACCCCTGGACCTATCTTTGGATTGGGTTTGATGGGTCCCGCTGCGTCGAATACCTGAAAGCCATCGGTCTGGACGATGGCCAGCAGACCTACCGCTCTCCGGACGGCGAAAAACTCAAGGAGATCGTGCAGGAAATGCTGCGCTACAACACCGCCGGTGTGGAGAATGACTTCCTTCTGCAAGGGCTGTTGTGCCGGTTCTTCGCGTGCCTGGCGCGCTCGCTCTCCATCCCGCTGTCGGCTGTCGCCAAAAACGACCGCGAAAACTTCTATGTACGCCGTGCGGTCGAATTTGTCCACTACAATTACGCCAACCACATCACGGTGTCGGATATGGCCAAATACGTATCCCTCAACCGCAGCTATCTATTTACCCTGTTCCAGCGCGTGCTGCACATCTCCCCGCAGGAGTTCCTTACCACGTTCCGCTTGACGCGCGCCAAAGAGCAGCTCACCCTGACCGATGCCACGGTGGCGGCCATCGCCCAGTCGGTCGGTTATCGCGACCCGCTCGTATTCTCCAAAGCGTTCAAGCAAATGACCGGTATGACGCCGGTGCAGTTCCGCAAGCACCAGCGCGAGCAGCAAGCGCAGCAAACCCCTTGATTTCAAAGCGCCCATTTTCATGGGCGCTTTTTTGATGCAAAAAACGCAAGACCAGACAGGTCTTGCGTTTTTCGCCGTAAAGAGATAAGGTGGAATGGTCTTTATAAGAGTTCGCGCTGGATGCGCTCGAGCGCTTCGGGCGCCTGCTGGTCCATCTTCTCCGGGAACCCGAAATACGATACACAGATGATATTATCGCCGCCAGCCTTGGGCGCATCGGCCTTTTGCTGCTTGGTGGCAAAATCCATATCGCGCAGGGTTTCGAAGATGCCCGGAAAATCGACATCACCTTCGCCCATCGCCAGATGCTGGTGGATAGTCACATCGGCCTTGCCGCGGCTGTTGAGCCAAGGCGGATTGGCGATATACCGGCAGTCCATGGTCTGGTTGAAGGTATCGGCCAGCAGCACATGGGTCAGGTCGTCGCCCGCATACTTCAGCATATGACGCACATCGCCCTTGCCCTGGTCGTAGAAGAAGCCATGCGGCGAAGAATACACATAGCCAAGGTTCTTGGAGCGGAAGGACTTGACGATATCGCATGCTTCGTCGTTGAGTTCGCAGAAGTCATACGGATGGGACTGCAATTCTACGCGCAGGCCTTCACGCTCAATGATGGGCAGCAGCTCTTCCATGGAGCGGAAGAACATGCCGTTGCAGATCTCCTGCTGGTTGGGGTCGCCCGAAAATTCGGTGTTGATGACCGGTACGCCCATATCGACAGCGATCTCGATCATGCGCTTCCAGTTGGCAACCGCAAACTGGCGCTGCTCCTCGGTCGGGCCCGACCAACGATATACCACGATGAAGGACGAGATCTCAACGCCTGTTTCCTTGAGCGCCTGCTTGTATTCGTCCTGGCACTCCTTGGAGAACAGCGGATGCTTATAGAACGGGTTGATGCGCGGATGCGGGGACTGCTCGATGTACTTATAGCCCCAATCGGCTACCTTGTGGACATAGTCCCGAATGGACATCTGCTTGGCCAGGACATCGACGTCAAATGCGATTTTCATGCTTAGTTCCTCCTTTTTTTCGTGGATTACCAGTACTTGGCGACATGCGCCTTGGTGACTTCGGCTGCCTTCTTGATATTTTCTTCGTTCGTCAGCTTGTAATACTCCGGACGGAACACCTCCATGGTGCACACGTCGCCTTCAAAGCCGATCTTCTTGAGCGTATCGGCATAACGCTTGTGGTCCAGGCAGTCGCCCGGCTCGCCCGGCCACAGACGCTTCTCATCGTTGTTGTAAGCTGCGCCGCAGGGCATATTCTCCATGCCGTTGAGGTGCCAAACGAAAATCTTCTTGCCGTCAGCCTTTTCCAGCGCGTCCCAGCCCGATGCCATGGCGTGGAAATGATACTGGTCGAGCGTGATGCCCACGAGCGGATGGTTCACTTCCTCTACGATGGCATACGCATCTTCAAAGCGGTTGATGGACATGGTCGGTGCGCCGCAGAACTCGAGCGACAGCTTGATGCCGTGCGGCTCGACCTTCTTGACCATTTCCTTGAGGACTGCTACGGCGTCGGCCTTGATGTCGTCCAGCGTCGCATGAACCGGCAGGTCCATAGACGGAACCACGACGATCATCTTGCATTGCAGCTTGAGGCAATCGGCAATGATCTGGTCGAGCTTGGCCATGACTTCGTCCTTTTCCGCCTGGGTCTGCTTCATATTGAAGAACACCAGCGCGTTATAGGACAGCATCTTCAAATGGTGCTTGGGGTCAGCAAACCAGGCCGCCAGGTCGTCGATGGTGTACTTGCCGGCCGCGATCTCGCGGTCCAGGCATTCCGACTGGATGTCGATGTAATCAATGCCGTACTTCTCGCACAGGTCGAGGTCTTCCAGCACCGAATGATTTTCGCAAAAGCGGTTGCAGCCTTCATTAAAACCGATCTTCATGGTATGTTCTCCTTACTTCTTGTAGAAATCCGGGGTGCCGCCGGTGATGACCTTCTCGGCTGCACCGGTGGTCTGGCTCTTGACGAGCGCGTCGGCCGTGATGGAAGCGACATAGCCGTCCCAAGCGGAAGATCCGCCGGTCTTGCCTTCGAGCGCGTGGTTGACCCAGTCCTGAATCTCGACATCATAAGAATCGATGAAGCGGAGGATCCAGTTGTCTTCGATCTTGGTGGAAACATTGTGGTCAAAGCGTACGGTCGGGAACGACGGGCACGGCAGATTCATCACACCGTTTTCGCAAACCACTTCGCAGTTGATGTCATAGCCGAAGCCGCAGTTTACATTGACTTCCAGAACGGTCACGATGCCGCCCTTGGTCTTGAGGATCATGATCTGCGGGTCCTTCAGGCCTTCGTGCGCCTTGGACGAGGTCTTGGGCATGATGCACTGCACTTCGTCCCACTCGTCATCGACCAGCCACGGCAGTACGTCGATCTCGTGAATGGCGGTGTCGGTGACTGCCATGGCGGTGGTGTAGTCCTCAGCCACGCCGTCGGCGCGGTGGGTGCACTTAATGACCATCGGAGCGCCGAATTTACCCTCATCGAGCAGCGCCTTGAGCTGGTTGTAACCGCGGTCGTAGCGGCGCATAAAGCCAACCTGTACCAGATGCTTGCCCGATGCCATTTCGGCGTCTACGATTTCCTTGCAGTCCGCTGCGGTGTTAGCCAGCGGCTTTTCGCTGAACACCGGCTTTCCGGCCTTGATCGCTGCGATTACCGGGTCCTTGTGGAATGCGCCCGGCGTGGTAACAACAACTGCGTTTACGTCCGGGTCGTTGATAGCTTCGTTGAAGTCGGTGTAAACCTTGGTGCCTTCGCCGGCGATTGCAGCGCCCTTCTTGGCGCCTTCTTCGAATACGTCGCAAACGGCAACGATCTTGGCATCCTTGATGCGGTTCTGGATGCGTTCAATGTGTTCGCGGCCGATCATGCCGCAGCCAATCAGTGCGATGTTCAGGGACATAAGAAAAACCTCCGTCATAAAAAATAAAGTGATAAAGCTTGTGGTGTCTTTTGTGGTGTGCGGTTTGGCGGACCGCATGTGCATGTGCTTGCGTTCACTGCTTGTTTTCTTCTTCGAAATGATTGTAGCACCGCGTTCACGAGAACGCAAGAGCAAATCTCCAAATAGATACACAAATATCGGCGGAAAAATATATTCAAATTGCCGAATTTGTCGGTTGCGCGCGCGGCTTTTGTATGCTATTCCACAAGCGCGCCGCTCATTTTTATGGATTCTGCGCACGAAATTGCGTGCATTTTTCGGAACATGCACGCAGCACGCAAAAAAATATCCGTCCGGTGGGTTTTCCGGACGGATATTCGCTTCGCTTTAGCGCGCTTCGACGCTTTTTCCTTCGCGTTCGAGCAGTTCGTGCATCATCTTATCATAGCTCTTGTCCAGCTTGTAGAACGAGGCAATGATGAACATAATAGCCCACAGGGCAATCGGAACATACAGATAGAATGCTTCAATGGTCGCAATGGCTTCCACGGTCTGTTCGGCTGCCGTCGCCTTCAGACCGTCAAATGCTGCCATGGACAGGATGCCGCCCATGATGGCCTGGGTGAAGCCCGAACCGGCCTTCTGGCCCATGCTCATCGAGGAGAACATCAGGCCTTCTACACGCAAGCCATGCTTCCAGTGGCCATACTCGATGGCGTCGCCGGGCAGCGAGTACTGTACGCCATAGAACGGTGCAATACCGAAACCACGGATGATGCAGGAAACCACGCCGAGCGGTACGCTGGTAGCATTGACCAGGAACAAAAGCTGACCGATAATGCCCATTGCGCAGCCAAAGCAGATCAGATTCCGCTTGCCGAAGCGCGGCAGCAGCTTGGGCAGCATGGCAATACCAATGATGGTGCAGACCTTTTCGGCCGAGGACAGCGGCATAACCAGGTTTGCGTCACCCAGAACATACTGGCAGTAGTAGGTCAGATCGGTGCCGATGATGACCTGATATGCGGTGTAGGCGATCATCAGGCCCAGGGCGATCAGGAAATACCGGTTGGTAAAGGTGATTTTAAACGACTTCCAGAAGGGGATATTTTCCTTTTTGGTCTGCGGCGCGGCCTGAACGCGCTCGGTGCAGGTGGCGTACGTGTTGAGCAGGATGAACACCGAAACAATCGCATAGCCGCCGGTGACCAGAATCCAAGAAAGCTGCTCCTTGCCGGTCGCGGCAGAAACGTAGTTGATCAGCGGCAGGGTGAATGCGGTGATAATCATGCTTGCCGTGATGGACAGCATCATACGGATGTTGCTGATGGTATCGCGATCGCGGCGGTCGCGGGTCATCAGCGAGCCCAGCGCGTGGAACGGCTGGCTGATTGCCGTGTAAACCACGGTGTTCATCAGGTTATAGGTGACAAAAGCATAGAGAATCTTGCCCATATTGCCGACATCCGGCATGGTAAACAGCAGAACGGCTGCAATCGCGTACGGGACAACCAATCGTAAAATCCAGATGCGGGCCTTGCCGTATTTGGAATGGGTGCGGTCGATGATGGTGCCCATGGCGACATCGGAAAAACCGTCAAAAATACGCGAAACCAGCATAATCATGCCGACCGCGCCGGCCGAAATACCGACCACGTTGGTGTAAAAGTAAATCAGCAGCGTGGACGTCATGGTGTACATCAGCGTCAGCGCCGGGTCGCCAAAACAGTAGGCCAACTTTTCGGATACAGGGACTTTAATAAACTCGTCCATGTTCTTTTTCTTCTGTTTAAAGTTCAGAAGTTCTGCAATTCCGCCTTTCATTTGCTACACTCCTTCTTTATTTCCCTTATTGCATATCGATATTGCGGATATCGATGTGTGCCCCGGGCGGATGCCGCCGCACCGAAGCCGTGAAGAAGAAGAACATACAGGTGTTCACGAGAACACAGAGGAGAATGCCTGTTCGGCCGTGCTGCTCCGCCAAGCAGCCATGCAAATGGACGAACAAGAGAATGAATTTGTTTTGTAAATAAAGCTTAACATGGATAAATATCGTTTTCAAGTGACAAAAGTCAGAAAACCACACAAAGACAGGTTTTTCGTGATATGAACACAAAAACAAGCGTGCACCTTTGTAAAATTGACGGAAAATCGTCTATACCTGCGTGCACTCGCGTGCATTTGCGTAGGTATTTCCGCCAGAAGCGCCCGTCCGAAACTGTGCGACCTTGCAAAAATGCAAAAAAGCGCCGATTTCCCGCGGAAAATGGTACTTGCAAAATGCGTGCAGTGTGTTATACTGTTCATAACAGAAATATTGGGAGGTAGGAGCATGGCAGTCACCGCACAGCAAATCGCCGAGTTGGCGGGCGTGTCCCGCGGCACGGTCGACCGGGCGCTGCACAACCGCGGCCGCATCAACCCGGAAGTTGCTGCACGCATCCATAAAATCGCGGCTGACCTGGGATATAAGCCCAATTTGGTCGGTCAGGCGCTTGTAAAGTCCAAGCGGGACTTCAAAATCGGCGCTATTTTGCAGTCGGTCGAGACGCCGACCATGCAGATTGTACGCCAGGGGCTCCAGCGCGCAGCGTCCGAACTGCGTGCATCCGGGGTCGAACTCCTCGTGCGCGAACTGCGCGGATTGGACGAGGAACTGGTGCTCGAAAGCATCGAAGAATTAACATCACAGGGCATCCAGGGGCTGGCCCTCTCGCCCAACAACACCACCGAGCTGCGCGAATGCATCAACGACCTTTACGAACAGGGCATTCCGGTCATCACCTTAAATTCCGACGTGCCGGGCAGCAAACGGATGTGCTTTATCGGCATGGACAACTACCGCGCCGGACAGACGGCCGCCGGTCTGATGCACCAGATGCTGCCCGACGGCAGCAAGGTATTCCCGCTCACCGGCCACCTGAACAACACGGCGCACAACAACCGCCTGACCGGTTTTACCGACACGCTGGCGGCCGAGCACGCCGACAACCTGACCGTCCTACCCTTCCAGCCCTGCTTTGACCGGGACGATTTCGCCTATGAAATCACCCAGCACATTTTGGAAGCCCACCCCGATCTCGCGGGCATCTATGTCGCGTCCAACGGTCAACAGGGTGTGTGCGAAGCGGTAAAAGACGCCGGCCTGACCGGCCGGGTGCGGGTGATCGCCTTTGACCTGACGCCGCCCAACGACGAACTGCTGCGCGACGGTCACATCAGCATTCTGCTCGACCAGGACGCCTTCGAACAGGGCTACCGCCCGCCCCTGCTGCTGAGCGACTATCTGGTGCACCAGCGCGCGCCCGAGCGCGAACTGATGTACACCGACATCCGCATTTGCACCAAGTACAACACCGGCGACCCCATCCCGCTGCATCCATAAACGTGAAAAAGCTCCCCGTTTTGCAAACGGAGAGCTTTTTGTTTCTTGCTTTTTATCCAGTCTATGGTATAATGAGGTCAGGAAAACAAAAGATGCGGCAGCTCAAGAGTGCGGCAACACCCTTGAGCCTGCGCAGGTGCCACAACACCATACACAGCGGCATTCGCCGCACCGCAATCCTATTATACCGGATTGTCCCGCCGGACACAAGGTTTTTGTACAAAAATCACGTTTTCACGGCGGTGCAAGCCTTTTTTTCGCATGACCTTGTGTGGATTACCGTGTATGGACGGCTTACCCTTATCCCAGCCGCGCCTGCACGGTATTTTTTGTTTTCCGAAGCCGGCAGAGCAGGGGGCCTTCACCCTCCCCCTGCCGCGCTGGTGACGGAAACAGCAATAAAAAGAGGAGGATAAAAGGATGAAACGCACCATGTTCAAGCGGCTTGCAGCGCTGGGGTTATGCTGCATGGTCGCCACGTCGGTCGCCTTTGCGGCGAACACCATCAAAAAGACCATCACGGTCGAGTATTCGGGCATCAAGCTGGTTGTGGACGGGGTTGAAGTCACGCCCAAGGATGCCAACGGCGCCACGGTCGAGCCTTTTGTCTACAACGGCACGACCTATCTGCCCGTGCGTGCAGTCGGCAACGCGATCGGCAAAGAGGTCGGTTGGGACGGCACAACCCAGACCGTGTATCTGGGCGACATCCCGGGTCAGTCCAGCAACAAGTATTTGGACCCATATCAGACCAATTACGCAAGTGTATATCAGAGTGACGCCGCCAAATCCTTCTCCATGATGGGGGAAAAGTACACCCAAGGCGTTCGTTTTTGGGGGACTTATACCGGAAATTATGCCTATTATAATCTGAATGGTCATTACTCGCGTATATCGTTCGATGTCGGGCATATCGATAACGTCGATACCCGCGATGGAACGCTTTATGTCTATGCCGATGGAGAAATTGTCCAGCAGATCGGCTTAACGGGTGATATGCAGACCAAGCATGTCGAGGTCGACGTCAATTATGCGCTTCAAGTCAAACTTGTTAAATCGGAAGGCACTGACCGTGGCGCCGGGGAATATGCTGTTGCCAACGTCATGGGTATCGAATGACGCACCTCTTACAAAAACGAAAAAGGCGCCCGCGTGTTGCGGGCGCCTTTTGTTTCCCTTTTTCTTAGAACAGGCCGGTGATCTTGCCGTTTTCGTCGACGTCGATCTTCTCGGCGGCCGGCACCTTGGGCAGGCCGGGCATGGTCATAATCGCACCGGTCTCGCACACCACAAAGCCGGCACCCGCGGCCAGACGGACCGAACGCACGGTGATGGCAAAGCCCTGCGGGCGGCCGAGCTTGGATGCATCGTCCGAGAGCGAATACTGGGTCTTGGCCATGCACACGGGCAGGTGGCCATAGCCCATCTTCGTAATGTTGTCCAGTTCCTTGGCAGCAGCCGGCAAAATGTTGACTTCCTCTGCGCCATAGATGGTCTTGGCAATGGTTTCGATCTTTTCGGTCAGCGGCAGCGCGTCCTCGTATAGCATGTGGAAGTTTGCCTTGCCTTCGTCCAGCACGGCGAGCACTTCCTCTGCCAGCGCCTTACCGCCTTCGCCGCCCCCCGCGAACACTTCGCTGAGCGCCACGCGCACACCGCGCGCCGCACAATGCTGACGGATGAACTCCATTTCCTCCTCAGTATCGGTCGGGAACGCGTTGATAGCCACCACGCACGGCACACCGAACTTCGCGATGTTGTCCAGATGGGCGTCCAGATTGCAAATGCCCTTTTGGAGCGCTTCCACGTTGGGGGTGTTCAGGTCAGCCTTGGCGACGCCGCCGTTGTACTTGAGCGCGCGCACGGTCGCCACCAGTACCACGCAGTCAGGAGCCAGTCCGGCCTTGCGGCACTTGATGTCCATGAACTTCTCCGCGCCCAGGTCGGCGCCGAATCCGGCTTCGGTGATGGCGATGTCGGACAATTTGAGCGCAAGTTTGGTCGCCTGCACACTATTGCAGCCGTGGGCGATGTTGGCGAACGGGCCGCCGTGCATCAGGCAGGGGGTTCCTTCGAGCGTTTGCACCAGATTGGGCTTGATGGCATCCTTCATCAGGGCGGTCATCGCACCTTCGGCCTTGAGGTCGCGGGCATAGACCGGTTCCCCGGCATAATTGTACGCGACCAGAATGTCGCCAAAGCGCTTTTTAAGGTCTTCGAGGTCGGAAGCCAGGCACAGGATGGCCATGACTTCAGAAGCGACCGTGATCATAAAGTGGTCTTCGCGCGGCACGCCGTTGACCTTGCCGCCCAGACCGATGGTGATATTGCGCAGGGCGCGGTCGTTCATGTCCAGCACACGGGTGAAAATCACACGGCGCGGGTCGATGCCCAAGGTATTGCCCTGCTGCATGTGGTTGTCGAGCATGGCGCACAGCAGGTTATTGGCTGCCGTGATGGCGTGCATGTCGCCGGTAAAGTGCAGGTTGATGTCCTCCATAGGCACCACCTGTGCATAACCGCCGCCGGCAGCGCCGCCCTTGATGCCGAACACCGGCCCGAGCGACGGTTCGCGCAGCGCGATCATGGCGTTTTTGCCCAGCTTTGCCATGGCCTGCCCCAGGCCGACGGTCGTGGTGGTCTTGCCCTCACCTGCGGGCGTGGGGTTGATGGCGGTCACGAGCACCAGCTTACCGTTTTCCTTGTCAGCGGTCTTTTTCCAGACTTCGGCCGAAAGTTTGGCCTTATAGTTTCCATATAATTCTAAATCCGCGGCATCCAGCCCTGCGGCGACTGCCACTTCGGTAATGGGCTTCATCTGACAGCCCTGTGCGATCTCAATATCAGTCAGCATTCCAAAAAACCGTCCTTCCTGTCTTTTGATGCGCGCCCCTGCACACACCTTTGCCGATTCTATTCCTTATTATATCGTAAAACCCTGGGGTTGAAAACCCTTGCACCGGCACAAAACAAAAAACCGCTCAAAGCGGTTTTTTGTTGAAACTCAAGATGGGGTATACTCGACGCTGACCGTCTGCGTGCTCTCTTCCCAACCGACTGTACCGCCGAAGTACTCGACGATAAACCGGATGGGCAGCATCGTGCGGTCGTTAACTGTGATCGGCGCAACATCCATATAGTAGTATTTTCCGTTGCTGTCCCATGCCATCCGGTGGCCGATTTGCAGATACAGCGTCTTGTTTTCCAGGTCGAGCGAAACAATCTCGCCAAGAGGTTCCCAGCCGACCGTGCCGCCCATGGCCTCCACAACGGCGCGTACCGGCAACAGGGTGCGATCGTTGCGGGTGATGGGGACCGTCCCCTGTTCGTCAATGGTTCGTTTCAGGCCGTCAATGTACATATACGGCTTGCCGATCTGCAACGTGATCGAAGTCGACAACAGGGTGGGCACTTCGATCCAGTGCGCGTAAAAGGTCGTATCGCCCGTCAGGTTTACGATCGTAGACGACGTGATCTTGGTGCCGCCGGTGCTCGCTGTGTACCAGCCATCAAACGAGTAGCCATCCCGCGTGGGCGACTGCGAAGGAATTGTGTAGGTATCGCCGTTCTGGACTTCATACGTGCCGTAGGTCTTCATCGTGCGCAGGTCGGTGAACAGAACGGTGTAGGTTTCGTCCTCCACCGGTTCGGGCTCCGGCTCCGGTTCCGGCTCAGGTTCGGGTTCGGGCTCCGGCTCGGGTTCTGTCACTGTTGTGTTTTTGGTGTAGTGCGGATACAGTATAATGTCAGTTGTGTTGTTGAAAATTGTGGATTCCGTGACCTGTTTGCCGCCAGTTGGCGAAGTAAACCAGCCGACAAAGGTATAGCCTTCTTTATCAAATCCTGAGGGCATGGAGCCGATCGGTTTGCCCGGTTCGTACCACCAAGAAACCGATGCCCAATCCGACTGTTTGCAAGTGATTTGATAGTGGGCCGGCGTCGTGGAGCCGGTCGTGCGCAGGGTGCGCCGATCGCCCTTGACTTCAAATCCGTCAAACACGCCGAAGAACTGGTAGGAATAGCTGGTGCCCGGCGATAGGGTCACGCCTAACTCCTTGTTGATATCGAACCACGAATGATAGGTCGTGGTCGAATTGCTGACGTTGCTGACCGACTCACTATATTTTTTGAGTACCGCTGCGTTCGAAGCCGCACCGTTATACAGAATGACACCCATCTTGCTGACGCTGACGCCCGACGGCTTGACCACCTTGGACACAACGACCGCGTTGGTGTTCGAAACACTCTCCTTGGCCTTGTAGGTCGAATCGGTCGGCGCAGCAAAGGTAACATCCGGCTCCGATACGATGTCCGGAGGGCCAATATAGATGCCGTCGTCCAGGCTGGAAAGGTGCAGCACTTGCGCCCGCATGTCGCAGGCCAGCGTATGCTCATACGCGGTGTTGACGCTCAGCTTCACAACCTCGTTGTTGCTCGCGCCGTTGTGCGCATAAAAGGTCGCCTGTCCCTTTGAATTGTAGCCGCCGCACAGCATGATGTGTGGATAAAGGTCGTGAGTTTTGCAGTACTGCGCGACAATGTCCCCCTTGGCCAGAATACTGCTGTTGTCTGCTTACATCGCATACCCGCTCGAATTGAGTTTGAGCTCTTTGACCGACAGCCCGCTGGCCTTAACCGCTGCATTCAAACAGCTGCGTGTGGTCGTGATGACTTTCATATCCAGACCCCCGGCACGCACACAGCGAGATACGAACTCCGCACACTGCCCTTGTCCGTCGTTCCAGTGCGCCTTGGCGTAGTTGATCGCTGCATCCACACTGTATGTGGCCGCCGCACTCGCCCGCGGCATGGCTGGCAGCATCAGCGCTGCCATTGCAACGATCAGAAGAAAACTCAACACTTTCTTTTTCATATTCCGAAACACTCCTTTCTATGACCCTCCCCTATCCTGGGACCATTGGAATTGTATATATTATACCACGAACATGGTATTCCGCGTCGGGTTTTTTTATATTTTGTCGGTATGTGTAGGGTATGCTGTCCATTCTGTATGGCCGCAACGTAGGCTTTGGGCGAAATTTTTACAAAATCCCAGTCGCATCCGGGATTGTTTTGTGGTATGATAAAAACCGAAACACTCTGGAGGTGACGCTGTGCGCGCTTTTCGCTCGATCGGCCATTATTTTCGGCACACCGATCTATATCTTTTGTTTGTAGCCTTATGCTGTTCTGCCTTTGGCGCGGTCCTGGTCTATTCGGCGACCCGCACCATGGATGACCCCAATCGATATGTCATCGTCCAGCTGGCCTCGGTCGCCATTGGCGTCATCATGTTCATCCTGATGAGTCTGTTCGACCTGGAGGATATGTCACGATACTGGAAATGGTTCGTGCTTGTCAACATCGCCCTACAACTTTTGCTGTTCCCCTTTGGTACGAGCGAAGGCGGCAACAACAGCTGGCTGCGTTTTGGACCGGTCGGCATCCAGCCGGGCGAAATCGGCAAGGTGATTTTTATTTTCACTTTTGCGGCCCATGTGGCGCACGAATTTGACCGACTTAACCACTGGCGCACCCTTTTAGGGCTGGGCATCCATATGATGATCATTGCGGGCGCGGTCATCGTGCCGTCGCACGACGCCGGTGTTGCGTTGTCGTATGTATTCATCTTTATTATTATGTTGTTTGGCGCCGGTCTGAGCCTGAAATGGTTTGTTGGTGGGGCGGTTGTGCTGCTGGCGTCCATCCCCTTCCTGTGGCAAATGATTTCCGGTTTCCGTCTGACCCGCATTTTGGTACTATTTGACCCTTCGATCAACGAAGAGGTTGCCTGGCACACCGAAAAAAGCAAGCTGGCCATTGGCGCCGGTCAGATCTTTGGCTCGGGATTTTTGCAGGGCAACCAGATGCAGCACTCCAACTTCCCCGGTAAGCATACCGACTTTATCTTTTCGGTCGCAGGCGAGGAATTTGGCCTGATCGGCTGCCTGCTGATTCTGGCGCTGCTGTGTTTGCTCATCCTGCGTCTGTTCTATGTCAGCTTTACGGCAAACAGCACGTTTTCGTCGGTGCTGACCATCGGTATCGCGGGTATGTTCCTCAGCCAGACGTTCGAGAACATCCTGATGTGCATCGGTATGTTCCCGGTCGTCGGCATCACACTGCCGCTGTTTTCGTATGGCGGTTCGTCGGTCATCACCATGTATGCCGCGCTCGGCATTGCTGCCGGTGTGCGTATGCGTGAAAAGCCAAGTTGGCTCAAACGATAGCAAAACGGCCCCTTTTGCGGGCCGTTTTTTTGTTTTCTTGCAATTTGCCTACATTGCTCCCTTGTTTTTTGGTTTGTTTTGACTAGCAAAGGCTGGAAAACCATGCTATACTATATAATATTGCTGGTGTTTGGATTGTCCCGCTGCTGCGGGAAGGAAGTAGGGCATAACGCCCAGACAGGAGAATATAATCTATGAAGGGTATCGTTCTCGCCGCCGGTAAAGGCTCCCGCCTCTATCCGATGACTCGGCCGATCTGCAAACCGCTTTTGCCGGTATATGACAAACCCATGATCTACTATCCCATCGCTGTGCTGATGGAAGCTGGCATCCGGGAAATTTTAGTGATCATCCCCCCTGGCGAGGAAGGGCCGTTTTACCGACTGCTTGGCAACGGCTCCCAGTGGGGCATCAATATTTCTTATGAAGTGCAGGAAAAGCCGCGGGGCATTGCGGATGCTTTCCTGGTGGGTGAACGCTTCATCGGCTGCGACTCGGTCTGCCTGGTGCTGGGGGACAACATCTTCCACAGCCTGGAAAACGACCGCATCATGTCCCGTGCCGCGCGCGAACTGCAAGAAGGCGCAACCGTCTTCGGATATTATGTAGAGGACCCGCGCGCCTTTGGCGTGATTGAATTTGACGAAAACGGCAACGCGCTGTCGATCGAAGAAAAGCCGCGTTTTCCCAAGTCCCACTACATTATTCCGGGCATGTATTTTTATGATAATCAGGTGGTCGATATTGCCCGCTCGCTCCAGCCTTCGGCGCGCGGCGAATTGGAGATCACAGACATCAATCTGGAGTACTTACGGCGTGACCAGCTGCATGTCATCCAGCTGGACCGCGATTTCACCTGGCTGGACGCCGGTACGGCCGACAATCTGCTGTATGCCGCGCAGGCGGTCAAGGAGGTCCAGGACCATACCGGGCGTTATATCGCCTGCCTGGAGGAGATCGCTTTTCTACGGGGGTATATTGATTTGGACGATCTGCACCGTTTGGCGGGGAAATTGGGGCAGACATTATATGGACAATATTTGATGTGTTTGTGATAATCAAAGTCATGTAAAGAATTTGTAAATTTGTGAAGCTTCACAAAAATTGTGACAAAACCATAAAAGCGGGGGAAAACTTGTTGAGTTTCCCCCGCTTTTGTGGTATAACGGGATACGAAAAAAATCTTTAGATAAGGAATTCAGGAATGATTATGGCAAAGAGCTTCTGGAAAAAATATGGGATGCTTTTTATCTCCCTCATTTACACGGCTGTTTTACTTAATTACCTGTCGGTCGAGCGCATCATCAATACGCAGATCTTTGGACCGTTCGTGTTCTTCTGCGCGGCGCTGATCGTCAGCCGGTTGATCCCCTCAACCGGCACGCTCGGACTGCGCCACATCCGTTGGGTAACGTCCCTGTTCTTCTGCGGTTTTTTGACCCATTTCTATTTGAGTCTCATGTCTTCGGGTGCGTTTTATGCCCGTCTGAAGTTCATCGGCCTGCTCAACGTGCTGTTCCATACCGCGGTGTACATCCTGCTGTACTTCGGCACCGACTCGCTGCGTAAGGCGATCGCCATCGGCAGCGGTATCTTCGGTGTGCTGGGTATTGCCAACCACTATGTTTGGCTGTTCCGCGGCACGGCAATCAGTGTAGAAGACCTTTCGTCGATCCGCACGGCTGCCGGCGTGGCCAGCAATTACGATTACACCCCGGACCAGTACATCATCCTGCTCGGTCTGCTGCTTTTGCTATGGACCATCACGCTGTACCGCCTGGGCGGTGACGAATATACCCGTGGCCGGCGCATCAAGTTCAAGCAGGCTTCGGCACTGGCTTGTGTCCTGCTGTTCGGCTGTCTGCCCTTTGTCGGCTATGGCGAATACTATCAGGAAAACTCCAATGCTTTTAACTATGATCTGTATTTTGCCAGCAACCTGGCAACCCTCTGCCAGAAGAGCGGCTCGCAGATCCCGGAATACTATTCGGCCAAGGCGGTCGAGACCATTGCCGACCAGTCGGCAGCGGCTCGCGCTGAGCAGACCGAACAGACCGAAGCGGGCGTACAGCCCAATATCATCGCCATCATGAGCGAATCGTATGGCGACCTGCGTGTGCTGGGCGATTTTGAAACCAATATCCCGGTCACCCCGTTCATGGACTCCCTCAAGGAGGACGAGAACGCCATCACCGGCTACGCCTATGCGTCTATTTTTGGTTCCAAGACCGCAAACTCGGAATTTGAGTTCCTCACCAGCGACTCGGTGCTGTTCATTCCGAACACCATCGTATATCTGCATTACTTTGATGACATCACCAACTATGACTCCATGGTTTCGGTCCTCAAGGCACAGGGCTACACCACGGCGGCCATTCATCCCTGGTTGCGTGCCGGCTGGAACCGTCCGGCGGTTTACAGCAAGATGGGCTTTGATGAGACCACCTTCCTGGAAGATTTGGATGATGTGGATTATTACCGTCTCTATCCGTCGGATGAATACTCCTTCAGCCTCATCCGCGACCGCTTTGAAAACAAGGAAGAGGACGAAAAGCTGTTCATCATGAACATCACCATGCAGAACCACAGCGGCTACGAAGGCGATGGCAACGGCTATGAACAGACCGTATCCATCACCGGGCATGAGGGCGAGTTCCCCAAGACCGAGCTGTATCTGTCCGAACAGCACGAAAGTGACCGGGCGCTCGAAGAACTGGTTACATACTTTGCAAACTATGACGAGCCGACCATCATCGTGTTCTTCGGCGACCATCAGCCCAACCTCGACGATACGTTCTATGAATGGGTCAACCCCAATCTCTCGACCGACATCAACGAGCGCATGAAGAAGTACATGGTTCCGTTCTTCATCTGGGCGAACTACGACATCGAGCAGCAGACCGATGTACGCACCAGCATCAACTATCTGGCGCCCATGGTCCTGCAAACTGCTGGCTTGCAGATGAGCGACTATCAGAGCTACCTGCTCGAGCAGAGCAAGACCTGGCCGGTCGTTTGTGCCCAGGGTGTCTATGACAACACGGGTGCTTATCACACCACCACCGAAGCGCTCCAGAACTCCAGCGTTCTGCGCGACTATCAGGACCTGACCATCAACCATACGGTCGACTGGGAGAACACCCTGCGTTCGTTCTTTACCGTTGGGGAGCCGGTGACGACTTCCAAGGACGCTTCGGCTGCGGAGGAGTAAGCATGGCAGTTTATACGCATCAGAAAACCTATCACACCAAAGCCCATATGGGCATGATCGATATCACCGAAGATTTCCAGGCGGCTGTGGACGACGCTTGCGCCAAGACCGGCATGTCCTCCGGCATCATCACCGGATTTACGACCGGCGGCGTGGCGGGCCTGACCACCCTGGAATTTGAACCCGGTATGGTCCATCATGACCTCAAGGCGGCCATGGATGTCTTTTCTCCCTATACCGATGAAACCGGGCGGGTCATCCATTACCGCCATCACGAAACCTGGCACGATGACAATGGTTCTTCCCACATCAAGGCCGCGCTGCTCTCGCCGTTTATCACCATCCCGTTTGTGGACGGCAAGATCACCATTGGCCCCTGGCAGAACCTCACGCTCGTCGAATGCGATACCCGCAATCGGGTACGCGACGTCGTGTTCCAGGTCATGGGCGAATAACTGCACAATTTGGCGGCTGACCGTTTGGTCAGCCGCTTTTTCATATCCGTATGTATGCCGGGGGTGACCCCTTGGAGATTTACACCGACCGCGATGGTGAGGTGATCTTCAAGAAATATTCCCCCATGGGGGAACTGGGTTCCTTTGTCGGGGAACTGGCCGAAGCCCTCAGCCGCACGGCTGGTATGTCCTGCGCAATCTGTGACCGGGATGCGGTCATTGCGGCAGCAGGCGGCGCAAAAAAAGATATTTTTGAAAAAGCCATTTCTTCCGACCTGGAAATGCTCATGGAACAGCGCCACATTTATGAACACGACGGCACCGACCAGGCCATCCATGTTTCGTCGAACGACCCGTATGCGGTCGTGGTCGCAGCCCCGATCATTTCGGAAGGCGATGTGACCGGCTGCGTTGCTTTCCTTTCGGAAAACGGACAGGAACACGCCACCGAGGTCGAATCCAAACTCAGCCAGACGGCGGCGAACTTCCTTTCCAAGCATGTCACCATGTGAAAAAAATTCCCCGCCCCACAGGCGGGGAATTTTTTGATTCATCTTGACATTTTCCGCTCTCTCTGTCTTGCCTGAATCGATGTGCGAAACTTTACGCAGATTTTACAAAAATTCATCTCCCAGCCACACAGCGGACATGCTATAATAAAAATAATGACGTCAAAATAAAAGAAATGTAAAAAATGTAAAGAGTGAAGGAAAGAGATATGGATATTTTTAATGTACTAACTCTATTCGGCGGACTCGCACTCTTCCTCTTCGGCATGTCGGTCATGGGCGACGGCTTGGAGAAGAGCGCGGGCAGCAAACTCAAAACCATTTTGGAACGCCTGACTTCCAGTCCGGTCAAAGGCTTTGTCCTGGGCCTGGCGGTCACAGCGGTCATCCAATCCTCTTCGGCCACCACGGTTATGGTCGTCGGCTTTGTAAACTCTGGCATCATGAGCCTGCGGCAAGCCATCGGCATCATCATGGGTGCAAACGTGGGTACCACGGTCACCTCGTGGATTCTGAGCTTGTCCGGCATCGAAGGCGACAGCATGTTTATGCAGATGCTCAAGCCCTCGTCCTTCTCCCCGGTTCTGGCCGTCATTGGTATTGTGCTGTACCTGTTTGTCAAGAACAGCAAAAAGAAGGACATCGGCGCCATCCCGCTCGGCTTTGCCGTGCTGATGTTCGGCATGGAAACTATGAGCGGCGCGGTCGAACCGCTGAAGGATGTACCCGAATTTACCAACATCCTGCTGCTGTTCTCCAACCCGATTCTGGGCGTTCTGGCCGGCGCGGCGCTGACTGCCATCATTCAGTCTTCTTCTGCTTCGGTTGGTATCCTGCAAGCTCTTTCCGCAACCGGCAGCATCACGTTTGGCAGCGCTATCCCCATCATCATGGGCCAGAATATCGGTACCTGTGCGACCGCGATGCTCTCGTCCATTGGCGCGAACAAGAACGCTCGCCGTACTGCAATCGTGCATCTGTACTTTAACATCATCGGTACGATTGTCTTTTTGGCGCTGTTTTATTCGCTCAAGGCGATCTTTGATTTCCAGTTTGTCAACCAGCCCATCAACCAGCTGGGTATCGCCATCGTGCATACCTGCTTTAACCTTTTGACCACCGCAGTTATGCTGCCGTTTGCCGGCGTCCTCGAACGCCTGGCCTGTGCCACCATCAAGGACGGCCAGCAGGTCGAGGACGAATTTTCCCTGCTGGACGAACGTCTGATGGTCACCCCGCCGGTGGCAATCGAGCAGTGCCGCAAGCTGGCGGTCAAGATGGCCGAAAAGTCGGAAATGGCTATGGACAAGGCGCTTTCGCTCATCCATAACTTTGACCCCGAAGTGTACGAATTCGTCCGCAAGACCGAATCCCGTATCGACGTCTACGAAGACCGTATCGGGACCTATCTGGTCAGCCTGTCCTCGCGCAGCCTGTCCCAGGCGGACAGCCGGGAAGTTTCCCGCCTGCTGCACACCATTGGCGACTTTGAACGCATCAGTGACCATGCGGTCGACGTAGCCAAGTCGGCCAAGGAAATGAACGACAAGCAGATTCATTTTTCGGAAGACGCCTATGCAGAACTCAAGGTCATCGCTTCCGCGGTACGCAATGTATTGCATATGTCTATTGAAAGCTTCAACACAGGCAACATTGCGCTGGCCGAACAGGTCGAGCCGCTCGAACAGGTGGTTGACCATCTGCGCAGCACGATGAAGAACCGCCACATTGCCCGCCTGCAAAACGGCGACTGTACGATCGAACTGGGCTTTATCTTCACCGATCTGCTGACCGGTTTTGAACGGGTTTCTGACCACTGCTCCAACATCGCTGCCTGCATGATCGAATTGCAGCACGGCAGCTACGACACGCACGAATACCTCAGCCGCATCAAGAGCGGTCAGGATGCCGAGTTTGTCGAACGCTACAACGAATATCTCAAAGAATATGCTCTGCCGTAACGGCAGACCGACCGGGATGCGAAAGCATCCCGGTTTTTTGGTATAAGCGCCGGCAGGCTGTGCATATTAAACCTATAAACAGCCTGACCGGGACTTGCCCTCTGCTGTGCGGCGCTCCCCCGATGGTATGTCACAAAGGAGGGCGTCTTATGACCGTAAAAAATAACCATGCCGCCCGCCGGTGCGACATTTGGGTCGCGCACGGCGAACGAGAGACCTATGCGCAGTCACCCGAATACCGAGAAGCCGTGCGCCGCGCCCGGGCGCAGGGCTACCGTGTGTGTGTTTTTGTCGGCGGCGAGGCACCGCTGCTGCCCGGCGTGGCCGCGCTGCTCGACCGGCAGCAGCCGGGCTTCTTTTAAATGGCGCTTTCGATTGCCGGATATGCACGTATTTCGGTCGATGAGGAACTCGACCAGGAAAACACCTCGATCGAAAACCAAAAGGCCATCATCACCGAATTTGTCGAGCGTCAGTTCCCGGACGCTTCGCTCACCTTTTTCACCGACCGCGACCGCTCGGGCTATACCTTCGAGCAGCGCGAGGGCTATCAGGCCATGCGCGCCGCCCTGCGGGCCGGACGGTTTTCGGTGCTGATCGTCAAGGATTTTTCCCGTTTCTCCCGCCGCAACTCGCTCGGGCTGTATGAGCTGGAAGTCCTGCGCGACGAAGGGGTGCGCATCATCTCGATCGGCGACCATGTGGACTACCCCACCCGGGACGACTGGCTGAACATCCAGTTCCGGTTCCTCATGAACGAAATGCCGGTCACCGACACCTCCAAAAAGGTACGCGCGGTCGTTAAAAGCCGCCAGCAGAAAGGCGAATGGATTTGCGCGGCGCCCTATGGATATTATCTCGACCCGCTGCGGAAAAATACCATCCTTGTGGACGAGGAGGGCGCGCGCGTGGTGCGGCTCATCTACCGGCTGTACAACGAGGGCTGGGGCTACCGCCGCATTGCGGCCTATCTGACCGAAAAGGGGTATCCGACTGGTTTGCAGCTGACCGCCCGGCAGCTCCGCGCCCGCGGCGCGGATGCCTCCAAGGTGGAAAAGCGGGCCAGCCCGGTGTGGAATGCCGGGTCGGTCGCCAAGATCATCGGCAATGATTTTTACATCGGCACCCTGCGGCAAGGGGTCTGGCAGCGGCCGGGCATCAACAAGACCGACCGCCGCACCGACCCGGCCGCCCATCAAGTCTTTCCAAACCATCATCCGGCTATCATAGACGCCGAAACCTTTGCCGCCGCCCAGGAACAGGCGCGCCAGCGCGCCCACACCCCCTACCGCGGCGAGCGCAAATATCCTCACCCCTATTCCGGCCTGCTGTTCTGCGCCGACTGCGGCAGCCCGATGTTTGGCGTGTCCTATGCCCACCGGCCGCCCGGTTATCTGTGCGGCGCCTATCACCGACGCGGCCGCAAGGCCTGCACCTCCCACCATATCCATGAACGCACACTCGACGAAAGCATCCGCGCCTATATCGCTGCCGTGCGGGACAGCATGACCGATGCCCTCGGCCGTTTGGACGCCGAACGCGAACAAGCCCGCGCCGGTTCGCTCTCCGGGCGGCTTCAAAAGCTGGAAGCCGAAGAAACCGAGCTGCGTCGCGCGCTGGAAGCCTCCACACGCGAACGCATCCGGCAGATGCTGGCCCGTCCCGAACAGGAGCAGACCATTCAGCAGACCTTTGACCATTTGGAGCAGCAATATCATCTGGAACTGCAAAACCTCGCCCAAAAGCGCGCCCTTCTGGAAGGCGAAGCGCACAAGCGCGCTGGTTTAACCCGCAACATCCAGGGTGTGCTGCGCACCTTTGACTTGCTCCTGCAAAAAGAGCGGTTTGACCGCCAGGATCTACGGCTGATCGTAGAGCGTATCCAGGTCGGGGCGGACGGCAGCCTGGTCATCGAACTGAAAAGCGACATCATCGACCTGCTCGATCTGCTGCGTTGACCGTTCTATCCCCCTCTCCCCGGTCATATCTTAAACAAAAAGCTTCGGAGGGGGAGGAACATGAAAAAGACCCTGTTACAGATGGTGCTCACCTGCCTGGTGCTGGGATTCATCTTTACCGCCAACCAGGCAGCGGTCGAGCACGGGATGGCCGAAACCGCGGCGGCTGAAGTGCCGGAGTCGGTCAAACTGCCGGTCATCATGTACCACAGCATCTTAAAGGACCCGGCACGGGCGGGCGATTATATTATTTCCCCCGATGTGCTGGCCGCCGACCTGGACTATCTCAAAGCGGCAGGCTATGAAACGGTCACCATTCAGGACCTTATCAACTATGTCGACGGCCTGGGGGACCTGCCCGCAAAGCCGGTGCTCATCACCTTTGACGACGGCCATTTCAACAATTACCTCTATGCCTATCCCCTGCTCAAAGAGCGCGGCATGCGGGCCGTGATTTCGGTCATCGGTATACAGACCGAGAAATTTACCGCAAACGGGCAGGAAAATGCCTATTGGTCTTACCTTTCGCTGAGCCGGTTGCAGGAAATGAGCGATGTATTTGAGATTCAAAACCATTCCTTTGACATGCACGAAACCGACCCGCGCCGGGGCTGCACCCGCATGCGCGGCGAAGATTTGGAGGACTATCGCGCGCTGCTGCTGGAGGACACCGAAAAGACGCAAAACCTGCTCATCGAAGCTGGTCTGCCCGCACCCACCTGCTATACCTATCCGTTTGGCATGTACAACAGCGAAACCGAGGAAGTCGTCCAGAGTTTAGGCTTTGCATGCACGCTGACCTGTGAAAAGCAGGTCAATACCCTCACGCGCGACCCGGACTGCTTATACCGTCTGGGCCGCTTCAACCGTCCATCGGGCATTTCCACCGAGCGATTTTTGGGCGAAGTGCTCCGGGACGCGGCCTGATGGGAGGGGATACCATGGCGCAATGCAGCCGGATTACCGATCTGCGGTGTAAGGAAGTGATCAACCTGTGCGACGGCGCCCGGCTGGGCTATGTCGGGGATGTGGAGATCGATACGGTCTGCGGCCGTGTGGTCGCGCTGGTCGTGCCCGGACGATGCCGGTTTTTCGGGCTGTTTGGCCGCGAAGAGGACTATGTCATCCCCTGGGAGTGCATCGACAAGATCGGCGACGACATCATTTTGGTGCGGCATGACCGCCCCACGCCCCGTCGGGAAAATGCAAAATGGTGGCCCTTTGGCCGCTGATGGCGATTTGCCTAGATTTTGCCTGCGATTTTTCCGAAATTTACGCAGTTTTTTCGCTAAAAATGGGAAAAATCCTTTGACAATCGCCTGCGTACGTGATAAAATATCAGAGCATGAATTATTACGCACATCCCGTGATGCAAGCAGCGGGTGGCTTCTTTTTGGGGGCTGCTGCTGACAGATGACCCGGGATGGAGGTAAAAACCAAGGAGGAAAATATCATGGCAGTAATTTCTATGAAGCAGCTGCTGGAGGCCGGCGTACACTTCGGCCACCAGACCCGTCGTTGGAACCCGAAGATGGCTCCGTACATCTTCACCGAGCGCAATGGCATCTACATCATCGACCTGCAGAAGACGGTCAAGAAGCTCGAGGAAGCTTACTTCTTCGTTCGTGACATCGCTGCAGCTGGTGAGTCCATCCTGTTTGTCGGCACCAAGAAGCAGGCACAGGACGCCATCAAGGAAGAGGCTGAGCGCGCTGGCCAGTTCTATGTAAACGCTCGTTGGCTGGGCGGCATGCTGACCAACTTCAAGACCATGCGTACTCGTATCGCTCGTCTGAACCAGCTCAAGAAGATGCAGGAAGACGGCACCTTCGATCTGCTTCCGAAGAAGGAAGTTATCAAGCTGCAGCTTGAGATCGCAAAGCTGGAAAAGTACCTGGGCGGCGTAAAGGAAATGAAGAAGCTGCCGGGCGCTATGTTCGTGGTTGACCCGCGCAAGGAAAAGAACGCGATCGCCGAAGCAAAGAAGCTGGGTATCCCGGTTGTTGCTATCGTTGACACCAACTGCGATCCGGACGAAATCGACTACGTAATCCCGGGTAACGACGACGCAATCCGTGCGATCAAGCTGATCTCTCAGACCATGGCAAACGCTGTGATCGAGGGCAAGCAGGGCGAGCAGCTGGAAGTTGAGGCTAAGGCTGAGGCGTAATCCCAAAAGTTTGTAAAATTTTTCAGAGTGAAGAGTTGAGAGTAAAGAGTCGGGCCAGTCTCGCTCTCCACTCCTCACTCTCCACTCTTTTTATTTTGTTTGGAGGAATATAAAATGGCTTTTACTGCTGCTGACGTAAAGAAGCTGCGCGAAATGACCGGCGTAGGCATGATGGACTGCAAGAAGGCGCTGACCGAAGCGGACGGCGATTTTGACAAGGCAATCGAACTGCTGCGCGAAAAGGGCCTGGCCAAGGCTGCCAAGAAGGCTGGCCGTATCGCGGCAGAAGGCATGGTTTGTGCAAAGGTTTGCGCTGAGTGCGGCGTTGCCGGCATCATCGAAGTAAACTCGGAGACCGACTTCGTTGCCAAGAATGCAGACTTCCAGAAGTTTGTATCTGACCTGGCAGACGTTGTCATCAAGGACGCTCCGGCAGACGTTGACGCTCTGAAGGCTTGCCAGATGGGCGACATGACCGTTGAAGCTGCTCTGCAGGAGAAGGTTCTGACCATCGGCGAAAACATCCAGATCCGTCGTTTCGAGCGCTACGACGCAAACACCGTAAACGTATCCTACACCCATATGGGCGGCGTTATCGGTGTTCTGATTGCTCTGGAAGTTTCGGAGAACCTCAAGGGCAATGCAACCGTTCTGGAGCTGGGCAAGGACATCGGCATGCAGGCAGCTGCAATGAACCCGTCCTTCATGGATAAGTCTGACGTAGACGAAGCAACCCTGGCCAAGGAGAAGGAAATCCTGCTGGCACAGGCTCTGGAAGAGAACAAGACCGCTGCTAAGCCGAAGCCGGAGCAGATCATCCACAAGATGGTAGACGGCCGTATCGGCAAGTACTACGAAGAAAACTGCCTCCTGCAGCAGGCTTTTGTTAAGGAAAACAAGGTTTCTGTGGAGCAGCACATTGCAGCAGTTGCCAAGGAACTGGGCGGCGAGATCAAGCTGGTCAAGTTCACCCGCTTTGAAAAGGGCGAAGGCATCGAGAAGAAGGTTGACGATTTCGCAGCAGAAGTTGCAGCAATGGCAAAGTAATTTGCTTACAAAAAGGACAGGCTCTGTGCCTGTCCTTTTTTTGTATGGTATACCAATTCTACCGGTATTGTTTGTCTATTTTTTCTCTTGTCGGGTTCTTTCCACTTTGTTACACTGGAGACAGGAAAGGAGGGGATCCCCATGCGAAAACGGTTGATTCCTTGCGTTTTTTTAGCGCTTACCACCTGTATCAGTATGGTGGGAGGACTTTTCTGTTACCCGGCTCTCCCCCGCACTGTGGAAGACTTTGCCGCACTGACACCGCAGTATGTTGCGCCGCAGACGCTCTCCGCCACACAAGCCTTGCAGGCATTTGGCACCGATGCGGTCGTCTATCTCTCTGGTTCGGTCACAACGGGCGGACAAAGCTATCATTATGGCGCTTATGTTTCTCATGCCGATTCGCTGCCTCAAGTACTCTGTACCGAAAGCAGAAGTGAGCTTACCGATTCCTCCTGGACGAATATCATCCTCAATGAGGTAGCGGAACCAACCAACGGAGGCGTCCAGTTTGTCGGGAATGGATTATTCGAACAGGCGCAGCCCGTTTCTTACCTGGTACGGGACGGCTGGTCGCTCAAAACCATCCACACGACCTGGTATACCCGCCATCCCTATTCCTATCAGATGACCTGCCATGTCTAACGGCCGGATTGCGGTATTGCGTGGCAAAAAAAATATCCACCGATATGCCGGGATATGGTATACTAAAAACATCTCGAGCATTTAGGAGGACAAGTATGATCCGTGCGATTTTTTTTGATATTGATGGTACACTTTTGAGTTTCCAAACCCATGCCGTGTCGGCATCGACGCAAAAGGCTCTTCGTCTGTTGCGGGAAAAGGGTGTAAAATTGTTTTTAGCAACCGGTCGTCCGCCCAAAACCGCGTTTATGTTCCGCAGTTCGTTTGATTTCGAGTTCGACGGCGCTGTGATGCTCAACGGCCAATACTGCATGGCTGGCAATCAGGTGATCTATGAAAAATCCATCCCGGCTTCTTCGATTGCTTCCCTGCTTCCCTATCTGGAAGAAAAGCAGATTCCCTGTGACTTTGTCGAACTGGATTACCTGTACATCAATCTGCTCAACAAAGAAACCGAAGAACTCGTTGCCCTTTTGGGCGGCCAGGAAGTCCTCGGTCCGCAGGACGATGTGCAGCGCGCGCTGCACAACAAGGTCTACCAGCTCAGCCCCTTCATCTCAGAAGCCGAGGAAGAGGAATTTTTGCGGCATGTCCCCGGCTGCAAATCGGCCCGTTGGACTTCGCTGTTTACCGACATCATCCCAGCCGATGGCGGCAAGCCGGTCGGTATGGACAAGATGATCGCCCATTTCGGCATCCAGCCGGATGAAGTGATGGCCTTTGGCGATGGCGGCAACGACCTGGAAATGTTGCAGCATGCACACATCGGCGTAGCGATGGGCAATGCCGTCGATTCGGTCCGGGAAGCGGCCGATTATATCACCGATGACGTTGATCACGACGGCATCTGGAACGCTTTGGTGCATTACGGCCTGCTTGATGGCTGATGATAACATCAAAAAAAGAGCCTCTTCCCCCGCCTCTAATAAGAAAACATGAGATAGTCCAGTAAAATCAATGTTTTCAGAGGCAAGGAACACGATGTGAAGTCAAAAATTTTAATACTGGCAGGATAAAGGGTGCTGATGTGAAATATCAGCACCCTTTTCCTGTCCCAAACGCCATAGGAAATCCTATGGCGTTTTTTACTTTCCATCAAGTACACGGAAACTGTATTGAAAGGGGTGAGAAATCGAAGGTATTTCTTCATGTAGGAAATGCAAATCAAGTGTCCATAGGTTTTCCCACATGGAAAAGCAAATGGGCACAGAATTGAATTTTTTCCGAAAACGAACACTTTTCCAGACCGCCGGAGGGAGGTGAGATTATGGCGGTATTTCGCATTGAGAAAACCCGCGACTACACGGTGATGGCAAACCATCATCTGCGGAACACGGCACTGTCGCTGAAAGCGAAGGGGCTGCTGTCCCTCATGCTATCCTTGCCGGAGGATTGGGACTACACCACCAAAGGCCTTGCCCGGATATGCCGGGATGGAGTGGACAGCATTTGTGCTACGGTTCGGGAGCTGGAAGATGCGGGGTATATTATCCGTGAAAGAGTCCGTAACGCCAACGGGCGGCTCGGCAGCATCGAGTACACGATCCTGGAGCAGCCCAGGCCACCGGAACCTAAACCGGGAAAACCTGAACGGGAAAATCCAGTTCAGGTAAAACCAGTCTTGGATTCTCCTGTCTTGGGAAAACCTGAACAGGAAAACCCCGCACAATTAAATACTAAAGGATCAAGTAACCAAATATCAAATACTGATTCATCAAGTACGGAAGGATCAAATCCTATCCAATCAAGCCCCCAACCCCCCGCAGAGGCCAAACGGACCGGACGGGACTGGATGCGGGAGCGAGAGAACTATCGGGAACTGATTTTGGAGAATATCGAGTATGACTATCTATGCCGAGATGACCGGCTGGATCGGGATATGCTGAATGAGTTGGTGGAGCTCATGGTGGATACCGTCTGTTCCCGCAGGGAGACGATCCGCATTGCCGGGGACGACTATCCGGCGGAGGTGGTCAAATCCCGGTTCCTGAAGCTGAACAGTTCTCACATCGAGTATGTGTTGGACCGTATGCGGGAGAACACCACCTATGTCCGCAACATCAAGAAATATCTGCTGGCTGCCCTGTATAACGCCCCGGCCACCATCGACAGCTACTATGCGTCCCTGGTGAACCACGACCTGTACGGCAGCGGAGAAAGGAGGTAATCACTCATGCAGGAAGAAGTCACCCAGCGCACCGTTGCCCTCTGCGTGGAGGCTACAAAGCTCTCCGCCGGGATGCTGCAACAGGCCATGAAAAAAGTGCTGGACGAGATGCAGAAAGGCGCGACCGGCCACAAGACCAAGCTGCACCACGGAAAACAGACCCTCCGGCAGCTGATGAAGCACAACACCGGCGTTTCCAACATCGAGATCACCGACCAGAACATCCGGGCCTTTTCCGCCACCGCCAAGAAGTACGGCATTGACTTTGCTCTGAAAAAGGACACCAGCGGCGAGATACCCCGCTACCTGGTGTTCTTCAAGGGCCGGGATGCCGACGTTATCACAGCGGCCTTCCGGGAGTTCTCCGCAAAGAACCTGGAGAAAGAGAAAAAGCCCTCCATCCGCAAGGAACTGGAGCAGGCAAAGCAGCAGGCCAAAGCACAGCACCGCCAGCGGGAGAAGGTCAAGACCAAAGACCGGGGTGTGGAATTATGACGGTTGACTGGAAGAAAAAGCTGCTCCCCAACCTCCCGTATCTGCTGTTCGTGTATCTCTTTGACAAGCTCTGCCAGGCGGTGCGCCTTGCGCCCGGCCTTGACGCCTCTGAAAAGTTCCTGCATTTGAGCCAGTGCTTTACGGAGGCGTTTTCTTCTGGGCTGCCAAGTCTGCATCCGCTGGACCTGCTGGCGGGCATCGCCGGGGCGGTCATCGTCCGGCTGGCGGTGTACGCCAGGAGCAAGAATACAAAGAAATATCGCAAGGGCATTGAGTACGGCAGCGCCCGGTGGAGTGCATAATCTTAAGTGTAAGAGAACTCTACATGGACGCACAGGAGGATATGCACATGAATGATTACAACAAAATCACAGCCCTTTACTCCCGTCTTTCCGTAGGCGACGAGGACAGGGACGGCGGCGAGAGCAACAGCATACAGAACCATGATGTAATGTATAGAGGGTGGATTACACCAAAAAACATTACATCATGACTGACGGCTCATTTGTGGCGAATGAACAGACAGTTATGATAAAGGAGGGATGCCTTCAAACCTACCGTAACTGTCAACCACATTCCCACGAAAGATTAACTATTAAAAGTCAACCCCAAAAATGAATGGTGGTGGTGAAAAGAGATAGTTCAAGAAAGGTATAGCAAAGCAGAGGTCCGTAGGGACCCCGGCGTAGGCTAACAAGATGGAATTAGGCCGCCAAGCTGCAATAAGGCTGTCTGGATCTTTCCAGGGCAAACAGCAGACGAACTAACTTTTTGGTGGCATGAGAAAGTGCGACATTGTAGTGTTTGCCTTCATCTCTTTTCTTAGCAAGGTAAGCAGCAAAGGTTGGGTCCCAGTGACAGACATACTTGGCTGCGTTGTAAAGAGCGTAGCGTAAGTATCGAGAGCCACGCTTCTCCATGTGGGGATAGCAATTTTTGAGCTGCCCGGACTGGTAAGTAGAAGGCGACATTCCGGCGTAGGCCAATAATTTGTCCGGCGACTCAAACCGAGAGAAGTCGCCGATTTCAGCAAGAATCATGGCAGCCATACGAAAGCCCATGCCAGGGATAGTTATAATGGGAGACTGTATCTTGTCCATCATTGTCTCAATTTCAGCCTCGATTTCAGCGATCTCAGCATCCAATTCACGGATAAGCCGGATGGTATGTTGCAATTCCAGGGATTTGGCAGGCATACAGGACCCAACAGAATTCTGAGCAGCGCTCCGGATAGTAACAGCCATATCCCGACCGTAGCGACCTTTGGAGGCGTTTCCCAAAAGGGTTTTGAGCCTTGTCAGGTGTGCCTTGGCAATCTGTTTGGAACCTGGAAACTCTTCCAGCAGAGCGTAGACAGTCGCCAAATGGAGAGAGGACACCAGCTTCTCCAGTTCAGGGAAGAGAATGCAAACCAGTCTGGAAATTGAGCTTTTCAGCTTTGCTCGTTCTTTCACCTTGTCAAAACGGTATCTGGTGAGTGACTTTAGTTCCTCGTTGTGATATGCTGTATTCGTGTAGGGTTTGAGGCCCACATCGGATAACAGCATAGCAGCAATGGTTCGAGCATCTACACGGTCGGTCTTGGTCTTTCGCAGGCTGAGACTTTTCCGGTAGAGGTTCGTGCGTAGGGGATTCAAGACATAGGTGGCCAGACCGTTGTCCAGAAGAAACCCAAGAATGTTGTAGCTGTAATGCCCGGTTGCCTCAAGCCCTACTTTTATTTTGTCCTGCGGTGTAGTACAAGCTCGAATTTTTTCCAGTAGAGCATCAAAACCGTCCATGTTGTTAGGGATAGTAAAAACATCCGCCAGGACTTCACCCTCTGAGCTTACAATGAAGCAATCATGCTTGTTTTTTGAGACATCAATGCCAACAGAAACTACCATAACAAATACCTCCAGAGAAAATATGTGATGCTGTATCCACAGTACACCTTACTTTTGTAGCCTTGTTCCACATAAACCGTCTGGCGGTATTTAACTGATTAACAAAATTGTAAGGGGCTGTGGTTGGAACCTTTCGTGAACCATCTTGTGGTAGGAGCCGCCAACCAATCCACAGCATCCCTTACAGTGTAGCACAGCCCTTGGAGAGGGGCTCTAATAACTACTACTCTATAATACAAGGAGCCTTGTATGGAACTGACTTACACCAGATGCGGCGACTATCTCATTCCCGACCTTGTGTTATCGGACACCAAAGAGTACCATATCGGGAAATATGGCCGGTTGCGCCGTGCCTACTTAAAAGAACACCGGCCCATTCTGTATGTCGATCTCATTGTCACCGAAAAACTGTTTCCACACTTGGAGGAAATCGACACATCCTGCCAGGAGCGGCTGGAAATCATTGAAAAAGCCATGATGCAGCAAGAGGGCGTCACAGAAGTCCTGAAAGCTGCCGACCAGATGGCATGGGTGCGCTCCATGAACTCCATCCACAACAGGGCCGAGGAAATTGTCCTAACTGAGCTGGTCTACTGTTGAGGGAGGGAACACAATGATTTTGGAAGCCATGTATAACGGGGCGTTTCATCCCTGTGAAACGGTAGTACCCACGTCCCCGGAATACCGCAAGGCGATCCAAATCTGTGCGGCGTTGATGGAGCAGTTATCCCAGCGGCTCAGCAAAGAGGACTATGCTCTGGTGGGGGAACTCCGGGCGCAGAACGCTATCGCCCAGTGCGAGGAAAGCGAGAGCCACTTCAAGTATGGCTTTTCAGCGGAGCTGATCATCCAGCAGGAAGCTCATGAACAGCTGCAAAAGAAATAAGCGATGGCCAAAAAGCCCACGCAGCCGGAAAGAGAACCGGAGGCGTGGGCTTTCTGTATGCTATGATTATCGGAATTACCATTCCTAAAGGTGCGCTTTTTAACGACCATTCATATTCTTGTCAAGGCTGGTACGATGCTTGGCCGGATATTCTGTCTTCTCTGTCAGGAGGTGGAGCTGAGCCAGAACACTCGGCTTGTCCAGCTCTGCCGACAGGGAGGATCGTTCTGCCTCTGCCTGTTGGAGCTGCTGTTCCAAGCCTTGGAAAATCGCAAATACGTCCGGGAAAATCACTTTTGCCCCACGTTTAGCCAAAGCCAGTACACTGCGGGCGTTTTTCTCTACATCAGCTGCCACACGGCCATCAACCTGAATGGGCTGCTTGTTCTTGTCTATGTATGGAGTGAGATACTTTTCAGTTGCCGGACACATATTTTGAATCAGGAACGCCGTGTTTCTGCCAAGAACTGTGCCGAAGCGGATGGTATTGCATCGACCATGTTTCTTGATTTTATCCTGTTCGATGCGCTTATATTTCTCGTATTTGGACGAAATGGGAACGATCCAGTAAATTTCGGGTATCCGTGCATCAGGAAACGCAAAGAAGCAAGGGCGGCTGTGCGGAACGCCGTCAATAGTATCTTTGTTTTGCATCAATTTGTCATCCGGAAAGTCCTGATAATACTCGTTAGATAGAAAATAGAGCTGCGCCCGTGGCATCAAGGTGTCCTCCTATACAAAAGTGACGCCCTGCCTTTCGACAGGGCGTCACAAACATTTGAATCCCGAACATTTGTAAGCCGCATATCGGGGAGCGAACAATATTTGTGATCCTGACCATTTATAAGCCGCATATCAGGGAGCGAACAATATTTTATTGGGGGACCTTCCCCTTCTAATAGTATTATACGCGGCGGCGTCATTTATGTCAATAGCGAAAGAAAAGTGAAAATCCGCGGCTTTTTGCTGTGTATAGCCTTCACACATTTTTGTCAGGTTGTTTTCCCCGGCTTTTGTAGACATTGTACTGGTTCTTGCACCGTGGACTGCAAAAGGCGGCGTTGGACCGATTGCCCAGGAACACTTTCTGGCAGTGCTTGCACAGGCGCAGGGGCTGGTCACCGTCCACCAGCATAAAGCTGAACATCATCTGGATGCCCAGCAGCAGGGAGTGAAAATCCCAGTAAATGGTGGGCTTATCCAGCAGCTCAATGTGGTAGGTGGGGGCAATCCCGCCAAATGCGGCCATAGCCTTGCGGTGCAGCCCCCGTTCGTCCTCGCCCATGAAATCATAGTCATTGTAGTAGAAAAAGGCGGTGGTCAGCGTAAAGGCCCAGTCCTTGAACTGTTGAGCAACCCAGTCGTAGGGTTCCGCATATTCCCGCTGGAAGCTCATGTTTTTCGCCATCGGCTCGTCCATGAAGGTCATGGTCAGGGCAATCATCGTCCGGTCACCGGACACATTCCACGTGGATTCTATGCCTTTCTTCACCAAGTCCAGCTGGTCAAAAGGATAAAACAGGGACAGGTATTTGTCTGTCGCCATGGATTCTTCCTTAATGAAGTGGTTTTTGGGCAGGTATACCGCCTCATAGTCCATAAAGGACGGCGTGGTGGGCAGGGCGGTCATCAGCCCCAGCAGGCCGTACCGGGTGATAAACTCCATTACCGCCTTTTCCACTTCTGCTTCCGGCTTGCGTCCCATCATCAGCATCCCCACATTCAGCGCATCCAGCACAATGTTGGGGACCTCTTTCAGCGGATTGTAGACGTCCGGCTTTGCGCTCTTGCCGGGGGTGATATACCGCTTGCCATCTTCCGCTGTTTTCAGCTCGTAATGATCGTACCGCACCCAATGGGAACGGGACTGTTCAAATAAATTTTTCATCATACACGCCCTTTCTCCTTAATCGTCCCAATTATCAGGGGCGGTTTTTCTTTTTTCTGCGCTTGGTCTTGTTCTCCCGCCGGATCACGGCGTCCTTACCCTGTTTCCTTGCGATTTTCGAGTATTCCTCCAAAAACTGACGTTCCCGCAAGGTCAGGCTATGTTCCGGTTTGCCGCACAGATGGTCATACATCTGGCGCTGCAATTTCTTGTGGATGGTCTTTCGCAGCTTGCGGATGTTGCGGTCAGACTGCCCACGCACAGCGGCAAGCCTGGTGGTGCTGTACAACCGCAAAGAGAGGAAATACAAAACCTCCTTGTGTTCCTCGCTCAGTTCTTCCACCATGCGGGAAATAAAGGCGTCGGCAGTGAGGTTGTTCATCTCATAGGGGCAGTCAAACAGGATGTCCAGAAAGTTCCCGGCCATCAGCTGCCGGTATGTGGGGTTGTTCATCCAGCGGGGAATGAGCTTCGGTTCCGGCACCGCCTGATATTCCAGCGGCACATCCCCACGGAGGTTTTCGTGGTCCCGTTCCCGACGCTCCCGGTTCCGGTCCAGCTTGTTCCATTCCTCCACCACGGCCCGGAAATCCTTCTCCGTGCGTGCTGCTTCCTCCAGCCGCCGTATGGCCTCGGCCCGCATCTCCCGTTTGAGCCGTTTATCACTGACCGGGGCAGCTTCTTCCTCGTCCTCCAGCTCTGCTTCATAGTCGATGGGATGCTCGTCCTGCTCCAGCTCACTTTCCAGCTCGGCCAGACGTTCTTCCGCAAGCGCCTGTTCCAGCGTTTCTTCCGCCCCAGCGTCCCATCCGGTGAAGCCATCCTCGGTATCCAGAAGCTCGTCATCAGACAGATACGCCATGACCCCACCTCTTTTCAAAAAAAATTTTGCGATTTTTCAAAAATGGTTCCGTTTTGCACCCCGGATTTCTCCTATTAGTGAAAGAGTAATCTAAAAATAAGTTACTTGGGTTACATCGGATCGTTCACGCAGGAGAAAGGGGGCTTTCGCCATGTTCAGGCTTGACACAAAAAAGAAGTAACACAATCGCAGGTTACAAACAACGGAACTATAACAACAGTATACACCGGATACGCCGAAAGCGCAAGAAAGAGAGGTTCTATGGCAGATAAAAACGCCGTGTTTCTGACCCGGCACATTGGTAACACCACCTATAAAGTTCGTATCTACCTCAGCGAAACCGCCGAGGAAACGATGGAAGATAAAATTTTGCGGCTGATCCGCAACGACGGGCTGGCAAACCAGCCGGAATGTGGTATAATGGAACTGCCACAAATGAGCCGTCCGTCTGAAAGGAGCGCCTGATATGGCAAACAGACAGACGGAAGAAAAAATCACTGCGCTCTATGAGCGCCTGTCCCGTGACGATGACCTCACGGGCGACTCGAACTCCATTCTGAACCAAAAACGGTATCTCGAAAGCTATGCAGCACAGCGGGGCTACACCAATATCGTCCACTACACAGACGATGGGTGGTCCGGCGGCAACTTTGACCGTCCCGCATGGAAGCGCCTTGTAGCGGACATCGAGGCGGGAAAGGTGGCCCATCTGCTGTGTAAGGACCTAAGTCAGATCGGCAGAAATTACCTCCAAACCAGCTTTTACACCGAGGTAATGTTCCGGCAGAATGGGGTTCATTTTGTTGCTGTCGCCAATAACATTGACAGCGAGGAACAAGAGAGCGGCGAGTTTGCGCCCTTTCTCAATATCATGAACGAATGGTATCTGCGTGACCAGTCCAAAAAGGTTTCGGCAGCATACCGTGTCAAGGGCAAGGCAGGCAAGCCCACCACTAACAACGCCATCTATGGCTACAAAAAAGACCCGGAGGACAAGGACCACTGGCTGGTAGACGAGGAAGCCGCCGCCGTGGTGCGGCGGATCTTCCGGCTTGCGGTGGAGGGGCACGGCCCCCATGAGATTGCCAAGATACTCACACAGGAAAAGGTGGAGTGCCCCGCCTATTATCTGGCTCGCAACGGCAGAGGCAGCCGGAAGAACACCGTGGACACCAGCCGCCCCTATGACTGGTACGGCTTCACGGTCAGCGCCATGTTGACCAAGCCGGAGTATATGGGGCACACCGTGAATTTCCGTTCCTCCAAAAAGTCCTACCGGGATAAGCGGGTAAAAAATGACCCGTCCGACTGGCTGATTTTTGAGAACACCCACGAGGCCATCGTTGACCCGGAAACCTGGCAGCTGGCTCAGCAGGTGAAACGGATGGTGCGCCGGACGGATACCACTGGCGTCGCCAATCCCCTGACCGGCCTTGTGTTCTGTGCCGACTGCGGAGCCAAGATGTATAACCACCGGGGCAAGCGCAAAAAGGACGGGCGGGAGTATGGAACTGACTTCTATAACTGCTCCACCTACACCCTGACCTTTGAGAGAGAAACGCAGATGTGTTCTTCTCACACGGTCAGCACTAAGGCTCTGAACGCTCTGATTCTGGAAACCATCCGCACTACCGCCAGCTATGCCATCCAGAACAAGGAGGAATTTATTCAGAAAGTTCGCAGCATTTCACAGGTTCGCCAGCAGGAAGCGGCCAAGGAGCTGAAACGCAAGGTCGCCAAGGAGCGCAAACGCAGCGCCGAGCTGGATGTGCTGATTAAAAAGCTATACGAAACCTATGCAATGGGCAAGTTGGAGGAAAAACGGTTCGAGCTGCTGTGTGCCGAATATGAGAAGGAACAGGCCGAGCTGGAACAGCTGCTTGCCTCCGAGCAGGCACAGTTGGATCAGTTCCATGAGGACACGGACCGTGCCAGTCACTTTCTGGCGCTGGCACAGAAATATACGGATTTCACCGAGCTGACCGCCCCCATGATCCATGAATTTGTGGAGAAAATTCTGGTCCATGCCCCGGACAGAAGCACCGGGGAACGGGTGCAGGAAATTGAGATTTATCTGAATTTCATCGGGAAGTTTGAAGTGCCCATGCCCGAACCCACCGAGGAAGAACTGGCTGCGGAGGAAAAGCGCCGCCAGAAGCGCATCCGTGACCATGAAAAATATCTGCGCCAGAAGGAGCGCAAACAGAAGATTGCCGAGGGACTGATCGTTCCGGGTGAACCGTACCAACTGGTGTGCCAGTGCTGCGGAGAGCCGTTCCAGTCTGTTCGCCCCAACGCTAAATTTTGCAAACCCGCCTGCCGGGAGAAGTTCTACCGGCAGGAAAAGCGGAAAGCCAAAGAAACGGAAACATCACAAACTGCATAAAGACTGCGGCCTGCCCCAACAAACCGGGCGGGCCGCTTTTTTATGCCCTGAAACGGAGGGATTTTCATGACACTCTTTGAACTGGTAAAACAGAATATTTGTGTGCCGGATGTAGCGAAACACTATGGGCTGCAAGTGGGCCGAAACGGGATGTGCAGTTGTCCGTTCCATGAGGACCAACACCCCAGCATGAAGCTGAACGAACGGTATTTTTACTGCTTCGGCTGCGGAGCCACCGGCGATGTGATCGACCTTGTGGCGAGGTTATTTGACCTGAGCAGTTACGAGGCAGCGCAGAAGCTGGCACAGGATTTCGGGATTGACCCGGACAAGCCCCCTGCGGCAGCTGCCCTGCCCAAACTGGAGCGTCCTCTGCTGAAAGCATACCGGCAGGAGGAAGTGCGCTGTCTGCGGGTATTGTGCGATTATCTGCATCTTCTGGAAGGTTGGAAACAGAACTATGCCCCATCCCATCCAGATGAAACTGGGGTCCCCAACGGAACCCAGCAAAGCGGTTCCGTTGGGGAGAGGACGAGCAGCGGAATGAGCGAGCTCTCGCCGCAAGGCGGGAGCGAGGGATATGCAGCTTGTGAGGACGAGGATGACCGGTTTGTGGAAGCCTGCCAGATGCTGGACTATGTGGAGTATCTGGCGGATTTGCTGATTGCCGCCGAGCTGGAACAGCGGGTGAAACTCGTGGAAATGCTGAACAAGGATGGCCTGATCGCCGGTTTGGAGGAACGGCTGGACAGGCTGAAAAAGGAGGATAGCGCCCATGAAAAGCAAAGCGCAGCTTGACGGGATGCCCGTCTGGTTCGATGGCAAAAGCATAAACGAAGCCCTGTTTTGTGAGGAGTTCTTGCAGACGCACAAGATCATCTTCACAAACGGGGCTTTTTTCACGCCCGCAGGCCGTGTGACCGATGAACTGCCCCTGCGGGGAGAAATTTTTGAGGAGCTGAAATGCTGTGCGGTCAGCAACATTCCCCGCAAAATCAGCAACATTGTGGAGCTGATGAAGCTGGCGGCGCTGGTGGAGGAATTTCCCTCAGAGCCGGACCGGATTCATCTTTCCAACGGGACACTTTTTCTGGACGGAACCTTTGCAGAGGGAAAGCCGAAAATCGTCCGCAACCGTTTCCCTGTGGACTATAACCCTAACGCTCCGAAGCCTGTCCTTTGGCTGCAATTTCTGGATGGCCTGCTCTATCCGGAGGACATCCCCACCTTGCAGGAATATATAGGCTACTGTCTGATTCCCAGCAACAAGGGACAGCGGATGATGGTGATTAAAGGCAACGGCGGCGAAGGAAAGTCGCAGATCGGCGCTGTGCTGGGAACTTTGTTCGGTTCCAACATGAAGGATGGCAGCATCGGGAAAATATCCGAGAACCGGTTTGCCCGTGCCGATTTGGAACATATCCTCCTGTGCGTGGATGACGATATGCGAATGGAGGCCCTGCGCCAGACCAACTATGTGAAATCCATCGTCACCGCCCAGGGCAAGATGGATTTGGAGCGCAAGGGCAAGCAGAGTTATCAGGGATGGATGTGCGCCCGGCTGCTGGCCTTCTCCAATGGAGATTTGCAGGCCCTGTTTGACCGGAGCGATGGATTTTATCGCCGACAGCTGGTGCTAACCACGAAAGAAAAACCGGCTGGCCGTGTGGATGATCCCGACCTGGCCGAGAAGATGAAAGCCGAGGTGGAGGGCATCCTGTTGTGGGCTTTTGAGGGATTGCAGCGGCTGGCCGCCAACAACTTCAAGTTTACCGAAAGTGACCGCACCAGAGAAAACCGGGAGGCAGTCAAACGGGACAACAACAATGTATATGATTTTCTGGATTCTGACGGGTATGTTCGCCTGAAAGCCGATCTATCTGCCAGCTCCAAAGAGCTGTATGAGGCATACCAGATTTACTGCACCGAAAACAACCTACCCGCCCTGAAACCCCGCAGCTTCAGCGAAGCCCTGATTGCCTGCCAGAGCCGCTACAATCTGGAATACTGCAATAATGTGACCAATGCCGCCGGACGGCGGGTTCGTGGCTTTTTGGGGATTGAGGTACTGGTGAGAAATCATATATCAGTGTTTTCCGGTGATTCGATGCGTACGTACGTACCGGAAGATGTGCCGGAGGAATGGCGGCGTTAATACTGGGGCCCCCAGCGGAACCCTGTAAAGCGGTTCCGTTGGGGAAAGGACGAGCAGCGGAACGAGTGAGCTTTCGGCTTTAGCCGGAAGCGAAGGATGTGGAGTTTGTGAGGACGCTGTACGTACGTACGCTTTGATTGACCCTTGTTCTCCCTTTTATAGCAATTCGGCGGCTATGGCAGCCAGAATCACCGGTCAAATCCCCATGCTAAATCAAGGCAAGTGAGAATCGAAAAGTAGTTGACGGTTGGAAGAAATCATTTTACGAAACTGTGCTTCTCGTCCCGGTGAACCGGGTGCATGGAATTATGGGGAAATGCACGGTTTCAAGCCAAGTCACACGTAACGAAAAAGTCGGAAGGTGCGACCTATGGGCAGGACATCACACCGGCAATTCTGAACGGATTTGGTGACAAGGAGATTTTTCACCACACAGCGAAGCGGTTATGCCAGAAGGCGTACCGGCTTCGCTTTTTTATCAAGTAAATTTAGGAGGATTTTTGATGATGACGGTACGCAATGAGATTAAGGCACAGATCGTCCGGGCGGGATACACCATGCAGGAGGTAGTTGACCGGCTCCACGAGGAATACGACTGGTCGGACAGCGTTTCCAACCTGTCGGCCAAGCTCCAGCGGGAATCCATCCGCTACAAGGAGGTTGTGGAGCTGGCCGACGTGCTGGGATATGACATTTATTGGGGTCCCCGCAAAGGCGACGCCTTTGTGGGGAGAGGAGGAGTAGCGGAGCGAGTGAGCTTTCGCACCTGTGCGGAAGCGAAGGATGCACAGCTTGCGACGACGAGGCAGAAACGGAGGTAATCCCATGACAAGTGAAGAAAAGAAACTGTTGCAGGCAAAGCACCGCTTGGAGGAAGCCCAGGCACGGGACCGGGTGAAGGAGCGAAAAGCCCGGACAAGGGGGCTCATTCAGGAGGGCGCTGTACTGGAAAAAGTGCTGCCGGAAGTACAGGCGGTAGGGCTTGATAATCTGGAAGAGTGCCTGCGGCGACAGCTGGCAGGACACGATTGAAAACGGCTGGGAGGTCTCCGGGAAACCGGGGGCCTCCCTCTTTTTATCCCGAAGGGCCCGAAGGGCGCACTTACTCACTACCTGCTAAAGCAGGCGGTGGTAGCCCTCCCGTTGGTCGGACACGTGCGCTCTCCGAGGAGGATTGCGGCTCCTGCGGGAGCCGCTGGACAAGGCTGCATTTCTGCCAAACTGCCAGCCTTGCCCATGCAGTCGGCGCAGGGCTTTCCGTTTTGGAAGCCCCTGTTCATGGGGTGGTATATTGCCACCCCATCCCGCCGCCTGCCTGCGTCAACCTGCCACCGGCAGCTTGACACAGATACAGGGGTGGAACAAATCGTTCCACCCCTGCTGGTGGTACGTCGCATTTCACGACGTACCTGTTGTAATCGAGCCCTTCGGAAAGGACGGTAGACAATGGCGATTTATCATTTGGAGGCCAAGATGGTCAGCCGTGGAGCCGGGCGCTCTGCCGTGGCTGCTGCGGCCTATCTGAGCTGTTCCCGGATGCTCAATGAGTATGACGGGGTGCAGCACGACTACACCCGTAAACAGGGCCTTGGGTGGCGGCAGGTTTTTCTGCCAGCCACCGCCCCCGCAGAGTGGCAGGATCGGGAAACCCTGTGGAACGCCGTGGAGGAAACCGAAACCGCAAAGGACAGCCGCCTTGCCCGTGAATTTGTGGCGGCGCTGCCCATAGAACTGAGCCGGGAGGAACAAATCCAGCTCCTGCAAGATTTCATCAAGGAGCAGTTCGTGGCAGACGGAATGTGCGCCGATGCTGCCATCCACGACCCGTATCCTCCCGGACACAATCCCCATGCCCATATCCTGTTGACGGTGCGCCCACTGGATGAAAAGGGAAAATGGCAGTACAAAACTGAGAAAGAATATCTCTGCGTCAAAGACGGCGAGGAACGGGGCTTTACCGCCGCCGAGTTCAAACAGGCGCAGGCCGACGGTTGGGAGAAACAGTACCAGTACAAAGTGGGCAAAAAGAAGGTGTATATGGCCCCATCCGCAGCGCAGGCGCAGGGCTATGAACGGGTATCCAAATATCCTAAAAGCACCAAATATGGCAGGTAAAATCCCATCACGGAACGCTGGAACAGCGACGAGCAGCTTGTTTTGTGGCGGGCTGCATGGGCGGATGTGGCAAACCACTAGCTTGACGTTGACGGTACGAGCCTGGTGCCGTTGTTGCATTTGCTCCCGATATTCCAGCACCTTTGCTTTGGTAACTTCCTCGCCCTCTAAAAATTGAAGAAACCAAACCGTCTCACGGACATACTTCTGTATAGTTGCGTGAGATTTTTCATGTTCGGCCAAATATGTGCGGTATTCCCGCAGGATTTCATTGTAATTGTAGTCCATTGTGCTTCACCTCTGCTAACTTGATGATATAAAAGTAGTATGACAGAATCTTTTATACCGTATTCCCTGCAAAGGTAAAACATAAAGAACGGGTGTGTGTGCCAAAGTGCTGTGGCCATATACTGCCAAAAGCATGCATCAAACATATGAATGTTTCATATTAGGAAACAGCCAAATGTACCTGTTGACGGACGGCAAACAGGACGGCGGCCTCCAGCCGCTCATGCTTGATTGAGTGCATGGAGCAGGCGGCCCGGGAGCGGTATTTGTAGGTAGAGCAGGCGTAATACACATTTTTCCCGCTCTGGCTCCGTGTAATGGATTTTCCGCAATCTGCACAGCGGAGAAAACCGCTAAACAGATGTAGCTCCTTTTTCCGTGGGGCCGTCCGGGTATCCCGCTTCAATAGGGCTTGCACCTTTTCAAAGGTTTCCCGGTCTATAATCGCCTCGTGGGTATCGGCCACCCGCACCCATTCATCCTCCGGCACAGCCTCAATTTCATGTACCTTATAGCTTTTCACACGGCGGCGGCCCTGTACCAAATCCCCGGTATAAATAGGGTTGGTAAGAATGTTTGTAAGCACCCGATCCCCCCACATGGGATTGTCAGATACAGCGCACGAATATGGCAGACCTTTATTTTTTCGGTAGCTTGTCGGGCTGGGAATGCCGTGGTCGTTTAGGTGGTAGACGATATCAACATCCAGTCCCATGAGTATGACCCGGTTGATCTCCAGAAAGTACAGGACACACTCAATCAGGTATATGACCGCTTCGTTGCAAAGTATGGAGCCATCAACAGCAAAGGAAACATCCTCGCTTTTTCTGATGATGACCAATTCCCCTTGCTGCGCTCTATCGAGGATGAGCGGAAAGACAAGACCGGTTGGGATAAATCAGCGATCTTCACCAAAGCCACCATCCGTCCTTTCCGTCAGGTCAACCATGCAGACACCGCCGAGGACGCCCTTCAAATCTGCCTGAATCACAAGCTGCGGGTGGATCTGCCCTATATGTCCTTCCTGACAGGAAAAGCCCCACAGGAGTTGGTGCAAGAGCTGGATACTCGCATCTATCTCAATCCCCAGAAATACTACGGTAATCCGCTGGAAGGATGGGAACTTGCAGAAGAATATCTCAGTGGTCATGTGCGGGATAAACTGCTCTACGCACGTCAGAAGGCAGCAGAAGAACCGGAACTCTTTGCCCGGAATGTAGAGGCTTTGGAGGAAGTACAGCCGGAGCCGCTGACTCCTGCTGACATCGAAGTGAATATGGGTGCCATCTGGGTTCCCATTGAGTATTACCGCCAATTCATGTATGAAACCTTCCAGACCAGCGGATATGAAAAGGTCATCGAGGGCGGCGACAACCGACACCGCATTGACATTGAGTATTTCTCCTATACCACGACCTGGCGTGTCACCAATAAAAATGCGGAACCGGATTCCGTAATGGTCAACCAGACTTTCGGAACCAAACGGAAAAATGCTTATGAGATTTTTGAGGATTGCCTTAATATGCAGTCCACTACTGTCCGTGACCGGCAGGAATACATCAACGAAAAGGGCAACAAGTCGGTTAAATATGTAGTCAACGCACAGGAAACCATGATTGCCCGTGCCAAGCAGCAACAGATTCAGGAAGCATTTGCGTCCTGGGTTTGGAAAGAACCGGAGCGCCGGGATAGGCTTCTGCGCATCTACAATGAAACCTTCAACACAGTTCGCCCCCGTGAGTTTGATGGGAGCCATCTCGTATTTCCCGGCATGAACACGGAGATGAAACTGCGGAAGCACCAGCTTGATTTTGCTGCCCGTGTCATCTATACCGGGACGGGGCTTGCCGCACATGAGGTAGGCGCCGGAAAGACCGCTGCTTTAATTGCCGCCGGGATGTACCTCAAAAACCTGGGAGCGATCCACAAGGCGGTGTTTGTGGTTCCCAATCCCCTGGTGGGCCAGTGGGCAACAGAATTCTACCGCTTTTTCCCCAACGCAAACCTTTTGGTATCCACCGCAGAGGATTTTACTCCCAAAAACCGCAACCGCTACATTTCTAAAATCGCCACCGGAGAATATGACGCAGTGATTCTGGCGCACAGCCAATTTGAGAAAATCCCAATCTCCACAGAGCGGCAGATTGCTATGCTGGAACGGCAGATCAACGATATTGAAAATGCAATCCATGAAATCAAGAGCGAAAATGGCGAGAATTGGTCTGTCAAGCAGATGGTCATTTTCCGCAAAAATCTGGATGAGCGGCTGAAAAAGCTGTCTGCCGAGGAAAAGAAAGACGATCTGCTGACCTTTGAGCAGCTCGGCGTAGATATGATGATGGTGGACGAGGCGCACTTTTTCAAAAACTGCTTTGTCTTTACGAAGCTGCGGAATGTGGCTGGTATTACAACCTCAAGCAGTCAACGCGCCTTTGATATGCTGCTCAAATGCCAGTATTTACAGGAAACGAATCAGGGGCGCGGCGTAGTATTTGCGACCGGAACGCCAATCAGTAACTCGATTTCCGAACTGTTCGTCATGCAGCGGTATTTGCAGCCGCAGGAGTTGGAACGCTTCGGCTGGTCCTACTTCGATACCTGGATCGCCCATTTTGCAAAGAAAGCCTCTGTGCTGGAATTGAAGCCGGAGGGCGGCGGCTATCGGATGCGTGATCGCTTCGTCCGTTTCTACAATCTCCCTGAACTGATGGCTGTCTTTCGTGAGGTCGCTGACATCAAAACAGCGGATATGTTGGATATTCCCGGACTCCCGACTGTTCGCACTGGTAAAGCGGAGATTGTTTCGGTGGAAGCCACACCCGCACAGCAGGCGATCATGGCCGATTTTATTCTGCGGGCGGAAGCAATCCGAACCGGCCGAGTGAAGCCGGAAGAAGATAATATGCTGAAGCTGACCGGTGAGGCCCGCCTGATGGCGATTGACCCGCGCCTGATTCGACCGGATGCGGATGGTACAGGAAGTAAGTTGAGTGTCTGCATTGAGGATGTTTATCAGGTTTGGAAGGACACCGCCGCCTCTGCTTCCACGCAGCTTGTCTTTTGTGATGTTGGCACTCCCAAAGCCGGGAAATTCAATGTATATGATGAAATAAGAAATGTGCTGCTGGCAAAGGGTGTGCCGGAATCGGAGATAGCCTTTGTTCACGACGCCACTTCTGAAGCACAGCGGCAGGAACTGTTCGAGCGTACCCGCCAAGGAAAAGTCCGTATCTTAATCGGCAGCACCAGCAAGCTGGGAACCGGCGTGAATGTTCAGAATAAGGTAATCTCCATTGACCATCTGGACTGTCCGTGGAAGCCCTCTGACATTACACAGCGAAATGGACGTGGGGTACGGCAGGGCAACGAAAACCCGGAAATTATGATAAAGCAATTCGTAGCCAAAGGAACATTTGATGCGTATCTCTGGCAGATTCAGGAGCAGAAATTGCGCTATATCACGCAGATTCTCACCGGAAAACACATTGCCCGCTCTTGTGAGGATGTGGATGAAACCGTCCTGTCTGCCGCACAGTTCAAGGCGGCTGCTACCGACAATCCGATGGTCGCACAGAAGATGGAATTGGAAAACCGGGTCACGGAATTGAAAATCCTGCGGGGTGCGTGGAGCAATGAACAGCTTGCTTTGGAACACAAGGTTATGGAAGCCCCGGACCGGTGGGCTGATCTGGGATTTGCCAATCTGCTTGGACGGTATGAGGAAGCAAAAGCCCACAATGCCCCCATTGCTGCGGAGCGGCAACGGCAAGCTGATGAAAGACGGGCGCAGCAAGACGCCCGTGAACAGCAGTTGGCACAAGAACGACAGGCCCGTTACGATTCCGCCATCCGTGAGGCCGAAGGAAATATTATGGCGGGAAAGGAGGTGATAAACCGGGAGATCAACGGCAAATCTCTCATTATGCAGCTCTTTCGTGAGCATGAAATTCCTGTTCCTCTCAAAACACAGGGCTGGATCATCAATTCGCTTCACAGTATCCGGTACGATCCCCAAATTGGAGAATGGAACTACCGCTATTTCAAAGGCAGCCGGGACAGCACCAAAATGTTTGACCTGCTTGCCAAACTGTCCGCTGCGATTCAGACCCGACAGCAGTTTGAAGAACACGGGGAATCCCCGCCGGACACCCCTGTGTTGGACTGTGAGGAAGAACAGGATATGGAACTATAAATCTGGTTTTTGAAAGATTAACTATTAAAAGTCAACCCCAAAAATGAATGGTGGTGGTGAAAAGAGATAGTTCAAGAAAGGTATAGCAAAGCAGAGGTCCGTAGGGACCCCGGCGTAGGCTAACAAGATGGAATTAGGCCGCCAAGCTGCAATAAGGCTGTCTGGATCTTTCCAGGGCAAACAGCAGACGAACTAACTTTTTGGTGGCATGAGAAAGTGCGACATTGTAGTGTTTGCCTTCATCTCTTTTCTTAGCAAGGTAAGCAGCAAAGGTTGGGTCCCAGTGACAGACATACTTGGCTGCGTTGTAAAGAGCGTAGCGTAAGTATCGAGAGCCACGCTTCTCCATGTGGGGATAGCAATTTTTGAGCTGCCCGGACTGGTAAGTAGAAGGCGACATTCCGGCGTAGGCCAATAATTTGTCCGGCGACTCAAACCGAGAGAAGTCGCCGATTTCAGCAAGAATCATGGCAGCCATACGAAAGCCCATGCCAGGGATAGTTATAATGGGAGACTGTATCTTGTCCATCATTGTCTCAATTTCAGCCTCGATTTCAGCGATCTCAGCATCCAATTCACGGATAAGCCGGATGGTATGTTGCAATTCCAGGGATTTGGCAGGCATACAGGACCCAACAGAATTCTGAGCAGCGCTCCGGATAGTAACAGCCATATCCCGACCGTAGCGACCTTTGGAGGCGTTTCCCAAAAGGGTTTTGAGCCTTGTCAGGTGTGCCTTGGCAATCTGTTTGGAACCTGGAAACTCTTCCAGCAGAGCGTAGACAGTCGCCAAATGGAGAGAGGACACCAGCTTCTCCAGTTCAGGGAAGAGAATGCAAACCAGTCTGGAAATTGAGCTTTTCAGCTTTGCTCGTTCTTTCACCTTGTCAAAACGGTATCTGGTGAGTGACTTTAGTTCCTCGTTGTGATATGCTGTATTCGTGTAGGGTTTGAGGCCCACATCGGATAACAGCATAGCAGCAATGGTTCGAGCATCTACACGGTCGGTCTTGGTCTTTCGCAGGCTGAGACTTTTCCGGTAGAGGTTCGTGCGTAGGGGATTCAAGACATAGGTGGCCAGACCGTTGTCCAGAAGAAACCCAAGAATGTTGTAGCTGTAATGCCCGGTTGCCTCAAGCCCTACTTTTATTTTGTCCTGCGGTGTAGTACAAGCTCGAATTTTTTCCAGTAGAGCATCAAAACCGTCCATGTTGTTAGGGATAGTAAAAACATCCGCCAGGACTTCACCCTCTGAGCTTACAATGAAGCAATCATGCTTGTTTTTTGAGACATCAATGCCAACAGAAACTACCATAACAAATACCTCCAGAGAAAATATGTGATGCTGTATCCACAGTACACCTTACTTTTGTAGCCTTGTTCCACATAAACCGTCTGGCGGTATTTAACTGATTAACAAAATTGTAAGGGGCTGTGGTTGGAACCTTTCGTGAACCATCTTGTGGTAGGAGCCGCCAACCAATCCACAGCATCCCTTACAGTGTAGCACAGCCCTTGGAGAGGGGCTCTAATAACTACTACTCTATAATACAAGGAGCCAATATGAAAAAAGCAATTTTGAGCGTATCCGCTGCCGCCGCCATGATTGGCGGCCTTTTCTATTTTGGCTGGTATCGTAACCGCCACGGCGCCAACTAAGCAAACCGACCTGTCTGGAAGGAGGTGAAGCGATATGCCGATGACAGCGACAATGGCGCCCTACACCCTTTTCATTCTGGATGATGATAGCCGCCAAGTGCGGCTATGGGGTGTCCACTGTAAAGCGGGCGCTGGATGAGTTGGTGAAAGCGGGGTATATCGTCAAGCAGGCCCGGTTTGACGAGCGTAAGAACGGCGGCCAGACCAGCAACCTCTATACTTTATGCTCTGACTTACTCTGCCCTGACGAGCCGGAAAACGCCCCTGTGCTGGAAGATGATGCGTCTGATGAATCCCCGGCAGTGCAGCCGGAAAGCGCCCCTGCGGATGCCTGTAACGCCCCCGATCCCACACCTGGGGAGCAGTCTGCCACTTTGCCGACAGCGGATTCCTACTCCTTTGCGGATGGCTTTGAAACAAAAATCGGGCGGCAGAATTGCCGCCCGATTCGTATGTGGACTGGGGGGCAGTCCATTTTTATACCCCCTTGAACCGTACAGGTGAACAGATACTTACGGATGAAGAAAAAAGTAATAGCTGGCCCAAAATTGCAAAAAATAAGACGGACAGGGGCCGTAACCCCTTGCCGTCAGTCATCGGATTGCAGCCGGTTGATAAAGCCGATCAGCATAATCAGATCTTCGTCCTTGAGTTTTCTCATTCCGTCCATTGCTTTTCGGATCAGTTGGGGATTGACTGCCTCGGTATCAAAAAACTGCAACGGGGTGATCTCAAAGTAATCGCAGATTTTCAGGAATTGAGCCATTGACGGGAGGGAACGCCCGGATGAAATCCCCTGGATATAACTCCGGTTCTGCCCTAAAGCCAAACTCATTTGATACTCTGACTCACCCTTTTTCAAACGCAATTCGGTGATCCGATTGCGGATAAATTCTTCATCCATATCCTCACCTCGCTACATACAAGGATAGCAGATGAAACGCTTGGATAATGAACATAGTATGTGTTATAATATTGTTTATATACTGCTTTACGCCGTTTTAATTGCGTTATTTTCTGTTTATATGCGTGAAAGTGCAGAACGAGGTGAGATTGGTGAAAAACACTTATAGCTGCGCCGTTACCGGGCATCGTCCAAGCCGCTTCAAATTCAAGTATGCGGAGGATTACTCCCTCTGCAAAAAAATTAAAAAAACCATGCGGGAGGTTTTTCAGAAACTGCATGATGAAGAATCTGTCCGGCGCTTTTATGTGGGCGGCGCTTTGGGCGTGGATATGTGGGCGGCGGAAGAAATTCTCCGCTTGAAGGAGCAGCCTGGATATGGTGACATTGAGTTGATCGTAGCCCTGCCGTTTGTCGGCCATGATTCCAAGTGGGATGAACGAAGCAAGCGCCGGATGGAGTTTATCCTGCGGCATTGCAGCCAAAAAGAAGTGATTGGGGACGAGGACTGCCGGGAGAGTTATATCAAAAGGAATTGCTACATGGTGGATCAGGCTGACTACCTGGTAGCGGTTTATGATGATAAGCGAAATTTGCGTTCGGGAACCATGCAATGTGTCGGGTATGCAAGGAAGAACAATGTTCCGGTAGTTCTGATTCACCCAGACACAGCCAATATAACCTACCCAATGTAAGCTACCCAAGAGCGCCGGGCGTGACCTTCTTTGGGCTTGCATTTGGCGCCTTTTATATTGTAAATACAAGCATTAACACACCAGCACTTATGCAATAATTCATATTTTGTGCCTTGTATCCTTTATTGCATGGCTCGCCGCACTGGTCATGTGTTCAGTCGGGAACAGCTCTACAATGCGGCCTAGGGCGAGGACTATGAATTAGGCACCAATACCGTGGACAACACGATCTGGCGCCTACGGAACAAGCTGGAGTCTGATCCCAGGCACCCCACCTACATCAAGACTGTATTTCGAGTGGGATACAAAATTGAAAAATAGTATGCCAAAAGCATTGAGCATGATGATCTACTGGCTCTGCGCTTGGCGTGGGGGCTGTATGCCTCTGCGTCCGGCGCTCTTTTTATTCCTGTTCTATCGGGAAGTTTGGCAATTCTTCCAGCAGCTTCATAATCAAGTGCTGCGTCATATCTCGTGTTCAGCATATAAATTGTGGCGCTACTACACCCTATAATTTATATTTCCTGGCTTGTTCTATCATCACGGAACAAAGTATAATAAGTCTATCAGAACCCACGGCTGTGAAAAAGACGGGAGTTAGATAATCAGGACTGGATGCCAACAGTTATATTTACGAGCTTAGGAAATTCTTAATCAAATTTCATGCAATTCGTTGAGATTAGCTTAGCAAAAATTGATATGCTATAAATAAATGGTGTTGTTATATAGATGGAGGGGTTAGATGCCAGAAAAAATCTTAGTTGTTGACGATGAACAGGATATAGCAGATTTGCTGGAAGTATATTTGCAAAATGAAAATTATACTGTATACAAGTTTTATTCCGCAAGAGAAGCATTAGATTGTATTGAAAAACAAGAAATTGATCTCGCTATACTTGATATAATGTTGCCGGATGTAAATGGATTCTCAATTTGCCAGAAGATTCGGGAAAAGTACACCTACCCTATAATTATGCTGACTGCAAAGGATGAAGAAACAGACAAGATAACAGGACTAACATTAGGGGCAGACGATTATGTGACAAAGCCTTTTCGTCCCCTTGAATTGATTGCAAGGGTAAAGGCACAGTTGCGAAGATATAAGAAATATAGTTCGGTTCAAACCGAAAATCGTGTTGCCTCCATTCTGACTTATAAGAGACTGGCACTTAACACGCAGACTTATGAATGTACGTTGAATGGCGTTCCTATCTCTCTAACTCCAACAGAGTTTTCTATCCTGCGTATTCTACTTGAAAAGCAAGGTGTGGTTGTAAGCCTTGAAGATTTATTCCACATGGTATGGAAAGACGAATATTATAGTAAAAACAGCAGCACAATTACTGTTCATGTTCGGCATTTAAGAGAAAAATTGCAGGACACCGCAGAGAAGCCGCAATATATAAAAACAGTGTGGGGTATTGGGTATAAGATATAAATAACTATGGTTGGAGATTGATATGAGGAAAAAATCGCACTTTATTACACCAGTTCTATTTTTATTGTATTTGGTACTATTGGTATGGATTATTCTATTTAAGCTGCAATTCTCCATTGCAGACTTGGATCGGATGCGAGAAATCAACCTAATTCCTTTCTACTACAAAGAAGAAGTCAGTTTTCATGCGACAGAAGTTTTGGAGAATGTATTGATTTTTGTACCGTTTGGAATATATCTTTGCCTGATTTTCAAGAAACTCCGTTTTAGTGGCAAACTATTTCTGATTGCTGGAATGAGCGTGCTGCTGGAACTTTGCCAATATGTTTTGGCAGTAGGAAGATCTGATGTTACAGACCTTATTACAAATGTTTCAGGCGGTTTGATTGGAGTCTTTCTCTATAACACCATTGTCCGGCTGTTTCATAATCAGAAAAGAGTAGATCAAATAATTATTATTTCTGCCACTATTGTAACTGTAATTGTTGGCGGAGGATTGCTATTCTTGCTTGCCGTAAACTAATGGGGGTGAAAGTTTTGAAGAATAGTTGTTATGCCATCGAGAAAAGGCTTTGTTCGCATCTATTTTTGTTTTTGGCCTTATATGCAATGATTGGCTTTGCTGGATTATTGCTGTCAAATTATGTTTTGGAATTGTTCCCGTCCCCGATCTGCACATGGATTTCTCAACGGTTAGATATATTCTTTGCGTTGTATTTAATCATTGGCTTTTGCGGCATTTTCTATTTTTACTGGAAAAAACCGTGGAGATATTTGAATGAGGTTATAAATGCCACAGAAATTATCTATGAGCAGAACAACCATGCTATCGAATTATCAGAACCGCTTCGGGCAGTTGAAAGCCAGATGAACCAGATTAAAATGTCCGTACTTTTAAGCCAACAGGCTGCAAAGGAAGCTGAAATAAAGAAAAATGAAATGGTAATGTATCTGGCACACGATATTCGTACACCTTTGACAACAGTGATAGGATATTTGAGCCTACTTAACGAAGCAACCGATATGCCAGCAGAGCAAAAAGCCAAATATATTGGCATTGCGCTGGATAAGTCAGAGCGACTGGAAACCCTAATCAACGAATTGTTTGAGATTACGCGCTACCATACCAATACCGTTCAAATAGAGAAGCAATCAGTTGATTTATATGCTTTGCTTTCCCAAGTCATTGATGATTTCTACCCTACTCTTTCCGCAAAAGGAAATACAACGGAAGTATCTATGGACGATGGCTTAACTGTTATGGGCGATCCCGAAAAACTTGCCAGAGTATTTAATAATCTGTTGAAAAATGCAGTATCATACTGTTATGCCAATACTAAAATATGTATATCTGCAAAAAAGAAAAATCGTTATGCTGTTGTGATTTTTCAGAATTGCGGGCCAACCATCCCAGCAGAGCAGCTAAATTCAATTTTTGATAAATTCAACCGTTTAGACGAGGCCAGAACATCCAATACAGGTGGGGCTGGTTTAGGTCTTTCGATTGCAAAAGAAATTGTAAATCTACATGGTGGAGAAATAACCGCACAAAGCCAAAACGAGATGATAACATTTACGGTTACAATACCACTTGCAGATTAAAAATCTTAGGATTTTCTTAGGAGTATTCCACACCAAAATTAGAGATTGTAAAGCCTCTGTTCGCTACAATAAGTAGTGAGCAGAGGCTTTACTTTTGTTTGAAAATGGAAAAGGAGTGATGATGATGGAATTAAAAATTGAACATCTAAGCAAGCAGTTCAAAGATAAAACCGCTGTCGATGATGTTAGCTTGACCCTGACAAATGGCGTATGGGGACTTCTCGGTGCAAATGGAGCAGGCAAAACAACCCTTATGAGGATGATTGCCGACATCATGGCACCGACCAGCGGAACCATTTACTATGATGGTACGGATATTCGCAAAATGGGGAAAGACTACCGGGATCTGTTTGGCTTTTTACCGCAAGATTTTGGGTATAGCCGTGATTTTACTGTTAAGGATTATCTCGAATATGTGGCTGCGTTAAAGGACGTCCCTACAAGGGAAACCAGCAGAAAAATCAATTATCTGCTGGACATACTTACCCTTTCAGATGTAAAGCGCAAAAAGATTGCTCAATTATCGGGAGGAATGAAACGGCGTGTAGGTATTGCCCAAGCTATGCTGAACGACCCGAAGATTTTGGTCATGGACGAACCAACTGCTGGGCTTGATCCCGGAGAGCGCGTGCGTTTCCGTAATTTTATTTCGGAATTTTCCCATGATCGCATTGTACTCATTTCTACCCACATTGTTTCTGACATTGAGTATATTGCAACACAAAATGCAATTATGAAAGCCGGAAAGATTGTTGATGTCGGGACAACAGACGAGCTTGTAAAGCAAATTGAGGGGAAGGTCTGGACTTGTACGATACCGGCCAGAGATTTGGGCCAGTATGAGATGCACTTACGGATTATCAATCAGCGCGGAGAAGATAATAACCAAGTATCCATTCGGTATCTGTCTGAAAAATCTGAGATCGAAGGCTCTGCTCCAATATCGCCGCGGCTTGAGGACTTGTATCTCTGGCTGTTCCCGCAAGCCGAACATGAAAAGGAGGGAAATTGATATGCGGTTATTCTGTTTGGAAGTAAAAAGAATTATGAAATCCCGGCGCACCATCATTTTACTTACCGCTGCATTGCTTCTGGCGGTAATCATGGCATATCTCCCGATTAGTTTTGAATCCATCAATCGTCCCGGTGACAATGGTTCTGTTGTTGAACTGAACGGAATGGAAGCAATTCAATTTAAGCGAGAGTATCGACAAGATACCTATGGAGATGTTACACCGCAAAAAATTGCAGATGCTTTACGAATATACCAGAAATATGTTCAGCAATATGGCACAGTAGAAGATATGCCATTGGACGTTTATACAGAAAATGTAATGGCTATTCGACCGCTTCTTGATCGCTTGCCGGAAGCCTTTGCTGACCCTCAAACGGGCATAGGGGCTGATCTAATGGAGATTGATCCAGATATGGTAGAACAAAACCTTTACGGACAATTTGCATCTCACTTGAATGACATAATGAACCTTGAACAGAAAGAACATCCATCAGCCAGAGCATTTGCATCAGAAAAGTATGACGAGGTAGATAAGCCTTACCAGCTTTATTCTGGTTTGAGCCGGGATGCGTTTGATTATATCGAGCTGTATATTTTTATACTCTCCATTTTGTGCATTGCAATGGTAGCGCCAACATTTGCTAATGAATATCAGACTGGAAGCGATAGCATTATGCGCTGCACCAAAAATGGCCGTGTGAAATTTAGTGTAATTAAGATACTGGCCGCCGGTGCTATTTTTACAGTCGTATTCATAGTGGGAATGGTGATCCATTTATCTATCATCAATCTTGCCTTTGGAACAGAGTGCTTGAAAACATCTTTCCAGATGTTGTTCTCAATTATAAACCTGCCTAACATCAATTTGGGACAACTTCAAATTATTTTAGTATTATCGGGCCTTTTATCCTTGTTGGCAAGTATTAGCTGTACGCTGTTCTTATCTGCAAAATGCAAGGATTCATTGAGCGCCCTGTTGATTTCACTTGCTGTTATGCTCTTACCGACTATTGTTTATACTGCATTGGGCAGCTCTGTTTGGGTTTCTACAATTTTGCCCTCTGCTGGTATTGGCTTGCAAAACAATTTTCTTTATCAGCTTTATGGCTTTAACTTTTTATATATCGGAGATATGAGTTTTTGGACGCCATATATTATCCTGATTTCCGCAGCATTAGAAATTCCGCTGTTCTTGTTTTTGGCAATTCGGGCTTATTGTAAGCACCGAGTCGCTTGACAACTATATAAACAAGCTGTGTACCCGGACGCTCTACGATCTGGACGGTATGCCCCATGTGCGGGTGGACGAGTACATGAAGTGTCGTTTGCAAAATAAGCTGATCCGGGTTATCCTGAACAGCCTATGAGAAAGCGCCGGACGCGGCGGCCTGCTGGCCCTGCGTCCGGCAATCAAACATAAGACAATGGATATTAAACGCAAGGAGACTTCCTCATATAATGCCACAATAGTTGATTGCACTTCAAAAGACACCTTATTCGAGAGAACCTTCTTGACTTTTACTATCAATAATAGTATTATTGTTAATAGCAAACCTTGGAGGTGTCGTTATGTCATCAATCGACTTAGTCATACTTGGTATTGTATTGGAGAAACCACGAAGCGCCTATGACATTCAGAAGGATGTGGAGTACCACCATTTTTCTCGCTGGACTAAAATAAGCGTACCTTCTATTTATCGTAAGGTTCTCCAGTTGAGTGAGAAGGGTTATTTGCAAAGCGATATTGTCAAGGGTGATAGGTTTGCGGATAAGGCCATCTATTCTATTACCAATCAAGGCAAAGCGTATTTCAAGGAATTGATGGCCTCTTGCGCCGCTGGCCCAGTACCCTTGCTATTCGATTTCAATGTGGTCATTACCAATTTGAACAAGATGGACAAAGCCGAAGCGTTGGAGCTGGTTTCGACTTTGCGCCGGAGCATACAGTCCTCGGCTGAATCGAACGAGGGCTATGAGCGGGAATTTGCAGACATTCCCTTGGTTGGGAGAACGATTTTTGAGCAGCAGCAGCTTCTCTATCGCACCCTTCTGGAATGGCTGGATCATTTTGAAGGGCAGTTCTTAGAAGAATGAGTACAGGCCCCCAAAGCAGTTTGACCATCCTGTTTGAAGCTCCATTTTGGATCGGTCTGTATGAAAGAACGGATAATGGCAAGTACGAGGTATGCAAAATCACTTTTGGCTCAGAGCCTAAAGATTACGAGGTCTATGAGTTTTTGCTGAAGAATTGGCACAGGCTGAAATTCAGTCCCCCAATCCAAGCCGAAGTAGCCATAGAGCGAAAAATCAATCCCAAACGTATGCAGCGCGAAATTCAAAGCCAACTGCAAGATAAAGGTATTGGAACAAAGGCGCAGCAGGCGTTGAAACTCCAGCATGAGCAATGTAAGCTGGAACGCAAAACCAAGAGCCGTGAGCAGAAAGAAGCGGAGAAAGACCGCCAGTTTGCCATACGACAGGAAAAGAAGAAAGCCAAGCACAGAGGAAGATAACATAAAGATAGAATGGATTTTATGCCCCTTTGCGGTAGCAGATAACATCTTTTATAACCTGTGCCTGTATGTTTATCAAGTGAAGCAGGAATCAGTGTTTTCCCAACTTATTCCCATTGGAGGTGAGCAGCATGGGAGAAATCATAGTAATACGAACTTCTGATCCTGATGAAAGTATCTACCGAGCTATTATAGATGCCCTACAAGAAAAGGATGTCCAATTTCTTCATGCTGCCAGCCTCGAACCCTCACGCCTAATTTTGGGCGATATAGAGATATTTCCAGAGCGGCGGCGAGTCACAAAGGCCGGTGTGGAGATCTGCCTGAACTACGGAGAGTTCTCGATCCTTTACTGCATGGCCCGCTGCCCTGGGCGTGTATTCAGCCGGGAGCAGCTTTACAATGCGGCCTGGGGTGAGGACTATGAATTAGGCACCAACACTGTGGACAACACGATCTGGCGGCTACGGAGCAAGTTGGAGCCTGACCCGAAGCACCCCACCTATATCAAGACTGTTTTCCGGGTGGGATATAAAATTGAACGATAATATACGGGGAACGCCAAATGTAGCGGCTCAGGTCGATACTACATTTGGCGTTCTTTCATTCGATGGCACCATTTAGAAAATTTTCAAAATGAACATTGACTTTTTTTCCTATTGTGCTACAATGAAAATATCATTTAGAGATTCTTCAAAATAACAGAGGCAAAGGTGAAAGCACTGTGAGTTTACCTAATATTTTCAAAGCATTAAGCGATCCCGTCCGACGGGAGATATTACTGAAACTAAAACAAAAACGGAAGATGTCAGCCGGTGAAATTGCCGCAGAATTTGACTTGACTAATGCCACTATTTCATACCACCTTTCTACTCTAAAAAAGGCTGATTTGATTTTTGAAACGCGCTATCAGAAATACATCTATTATGAAATCAATACATCGGTATTTGAAAGTGTTGTTATGTGGCTTATGCAATTTCAGGAGGATAAAGATGAACCCCAAAAATAAACGAACCTTGTTTCTGACAAGTACAATTTGCATTATTTTGTCCATCGTAGCATTCGCGCTGTCCCACATGGGCGGGGCCAGTAACGAAAACTATATTCTGCTCTATGTGATTGCCGTTTTGCTGAATATTGTTCTGAACCTTGCGCTTAATATCAAAATTGCTTCGACAAACGGAGCCAAGGCGTTAGTGTCTTTGGGCAAATGGATTATGCCGATTGCGGGAGTTGTATATTTGATCCCGCAGGTATATTCCGTACTGTTTCCTGCCAAGACCATGCAAGATACTTATTGGTATGTTTTTATTGGTATTTTGTTTATTGTCAGTGGCAATTATTTTCCCAAAAACCACATCAATCCCTATGTCGGACTAAAGTTTCCGTGGCTATTCAATGATGAAGAAGGCTGGTACAAGACGCATCGGCTGGGCAGTTATACATGGATACTGGCTGGTATTGTCAGCATTCTGCATCCACTGCACAATCTTATTTTTGTAACCGTTCCGCTAATCATTTTTCTGGTTGGCGTTGTCCCGTTGGTCTATTCACTTGTCCTCTTTTTTAAGAGGAAACAAAGCAACTAAAGGAGGTAATACTTATGAAATCTGCAACGAAGCATATTGTTATCAGCACCGTTTTGTGTGCGTTGACGCTGGTAGTCTTTCTCGCTTTCTATAATCGCCTGCCGGAGTCTATCCCCATCCATTTTGATTCTGCCGGAGTAGCAAATTCTTTCTGGCCCCGCAATGTTGTAGTGTTCGGCGTTCCCGTGGCCTGTGTCCTGCTGAACCTCATTTCTGGCTTTACCGTCAGCCAGAAAGAGAATGCAAAGCCGTATATGTACTATATCATGGCTGTTGTTGCATTCGTAGCAACGGGCATCATGATCTATTTGGGGATGAAGTGAATTGCCCCAACAAGAACTTTGGTGGCGGAACGGTTATTTTTTTTGAATGTCATTTTGAAATTTTTCTAAATAAAGGCAAGGAATGCTATGTTACAAATCAAGAACTTATCCAAAAGCTACGGTGCGAAAAAGGCTGTAAGCAACCTTAGTTTTGTCGTGGAAGATGGCGACATAATGGGCTTCATCGGAAAGAATGGAGCTGGCAAAACCACAACATTGAAAGCCTGTTTAGGTATCATCGGCATCGACGAGGGAGAAATCCTTTTGGATGGAACTTCTGTCCTCAAAGAACCGATGGCTTGTAAGCGGAAGATGGCGTATGTGCCAGATAATCCCCAGCTTGACGAGTATATGACTGGATTGCAGTATCTCAACTTTATCTGTGATATTTACGAAGTACCGTCCAAGATGCGGAAACAAAACTTCGAGAAATTGGCCTCAGCTTTTCAGATGGGGCCGCATTTGAATAACTTGATTTCCGCTTACTCCCACGGCATGAAACAGAAACTTGCGCTGATTGCCGCCTTTTCACACACGCCTAAACTGCTGATATTGGATGAACCTTTCGTCGGATTAGACCCGGAGGCATTTGTGATCCTGAAAGAGCAGATGAAAGAACTCTGTGCAAGTGGAAATTCCGTTCTGTTTTCAAGCCATATTCTTGATGTGGTAGAAAAGGTGTGCAATAAAGTGTCCGTTATTAAGCATGGACAATTGCTGTATTCCGGCAGGACGACAGAAATCGTTGGGACAAAGGGTTTGGAAGAAGTATTTATGGAGATGAATGGCGATGAAATTTCTGTTACCCCTACTAAGGAATAATCTTTTGCAGCTATCTCATGCCAATCAGCTTCGATATGCAGATACAAAGAACCGCACAAAAACGATCACGTTGTATCTGCTGATAGCCGCGATCCTAATGGGATTGCTTGCATACCTGATTTACTCCTTGAAAATCATTTACTCTATTGCGTGGTCGTTGGAGGAAGTAGTGACAGAACTGGTTGTTCCTATGGTTCTGATCTGCGCGATCCTTAATATTGCGATTAGTATTTTTTGGGGAAGTGGCCTGCTCCTTAGCGATACTAATATTGACAGTGTGCTTGCACTTCCAATTCCGTTGCGTACATTGATACTCTCCAAATTGACTGTCCTGTTTATGGTAGAGGTCGCCCTTACTGTGGCGCTGCTGCTTCCTATGATGGTGCTGTTTGGCCTGACCGCAGATATGGAATTTCCGTTTTATCTAATTGTGCTTGGAATAACCATCCTCTTTCCTGCCATTCCCGTCCTTTTGGGAACAATGATCGGAACACAGATTTACCGCGTCTTGAAAAGTTCCTCTGCTCGTATTGCCCGACTAAAGGCAGCGGCGGCTATCCTGATTTTGTTTGCGTTTATGATTTTCATGTTCTGCAAATTCCCAGATATAGCTGCCGGAAATTTTGGGGATGTTATTTCTACCTCGACTTTTACACTCTATGTAGGCCAGTATATTCACCGATTGCTTAACGGGGACTATCTGTTGATAGGCATATACTTCGGTGGGGTATTCCTGATAGGCGTTACTCTGCTCTATGGTCTAATCAAAATATTTCGTAACTGGTATAGCAATGACGCGATACAAGGCTCAAAAAGTCAGCCCGTCGATTGGAACAAACAAACCACGAAACAGCACAGCCCGGTATCTGCTCTTTTAGAAAGAGAGCGCACACGTTATTTTTCGCTTCCGGTATATCTGACCAATACTGCCTGCGGATTGCTTTTTGCTGCGGTCTTTGTTCTGCTGGTTGTTTTAATGTCGGATAAGATCACACCATACATTTATCAGTTGGCCGCATATTTTCAGGTGCCTTTTGCTGATTATGATGTGCTGTTCATATATGCATTTTCTATCTTGACAACAATCTCCTGCACAACCTATGTCGGCATTTCCATCGAGGGAAAACAGATTGAAATACTGAAATCCTTACCCATTGCGGCAAAGAGCCTCTTTCGAGTAAAGCTGCTGCATCATCTCTCAATGTCTGTACCGACCATTTTGGTTTTGAATACCATCATGGCATTGTATTTGCAATGGCCTTTCCCCAAAGTTATGCTGGGGTATGCTTTTCCTTTGCTGTGTTCGGTGCTGATCGGAATGATGGGTTACATCTTAAATCTCATTTTCCCCAATTTTGAATGGGAGAATGTCACCCATATTATCAAGCAAAGTCTACCAGCGATTTTGACAGCCTTGATCGGGGTTGTAGTTACCTGTGGGACGGCATATCTGCTGTTGAGATTTTTCGCAAGTGCTTTATTTATGGGGAGTTGGATTGCCTGTGGCGCCAATCTTTTGCTCGTTTTAGGAATGATGATATGGATTGACAACGAAGCAGAGCAGTTATATCAAGGCCTTTAGCCAAGGAGTATCACATGGTAGGTTTGCTGAGTGCGCTATTTAATGTCACTGTAAGTGTCGTATTTCCGATAGCTATATTACTAATCATTTTAATCAGATCAAAAAACGCAAAGGCAGAACTGAAAGTGTTTCTTGTGGGTGTATGCACATATTTAGTTGCACAAATACTTTTCCGCCAACCCTTTCTTGCCTTATTACAAAGCATTGATTCATATAGGATTTTGATAACGACAAACCGAGTTGCCCATATCGCAATTTTAGCAGGTTCGGCGGCGATTGCAGAAGAAATAGGACGATATATCGCATTTCGCTTTTTCGTAAAAGGTCAGCCAGCACAAAATACGCCATTATATTTCGGTTTAGGGCACGGAGGCATTGAGGCACTATCTGTTGGGGTAAATAGTGTAATATTGCTCGTATGCTCGCCTTACACCCTTATCAATATGGGCGCAGATGTTGCTTTGGCAGGTGTAGAACGGATTTCCACATTGCTTGCTCAAATTGCATTTTCCTATATTGTTTTTTGCAGTTATCAGAAAAAAACTTATCGCTATTTAATATTGGCAATCTGCCTTCATACTGTGTACGATTTTCCTCTCATACTGCTTGATTATGGCATTTCACCGTTTGTATTTGAAATCGGGCTTTTTCTATTCTCTGCAATTTTATTACTTTTTACATTAAAAGGTGTTAGAGGTATCCAGTCCAATGAAAAAAATAATTAGTCTTTTAGGTTGCTGCTTTATTGCAATCTCAACATTAACCGCTTGTGGAAATAACAATCTTCCAGCATGGGCAGATACAGATGTACTAACCCAAAAAGCACAGACAATGATTGATACGCTAAATGCTTTTGACTATGACGGCGTTGCTGAAATCTATAACAATCCAACAGTAGACGCATCGACCTTTGAAGCAAGCGGTGAAATAATTGAAACCTATGGTACTTTTGAAAGCTATGGCGATGTGTCGTATGTAGCTGACAAGACCGATGATGGGATCGAATTTGTACGAGTTATTCAAATTGCAAATTATGAAAAAGGAAAACTAACCTTTACAGCAAGTTTTTTTGAGGATAATTCCGTAGCTGGGTTTAGGCTGGCAGAATGAAAGAGATATTGTACGGTCTATTGTGATCCGCTTGCAGTTCTAAAATGTGAATACGAAAACGCTATTCCCTCTGGAGGTGAGCAGCATGGGAGAGATCATAGTAATACGAACTTCTGATCCTGATGAAAGTATCTACCGAGCTATTATAGACATCTTACAAGAAAGGAACATCCAAGTCCTTCATGCTGCTAACCTCGAACCCTCACACCTAATTTTGGGCGATATTGAGATATTCCCGGAGCAGCGGCGAGTTACGAAGGCCGGTGTGGAGATCTGTCTGAACTATGGAGAGTTCTCTATCCTTTACTGCATGGCCCGCTGCCCTGGGCGTGCTTTACAATGCGGCCTGGGGCGAGGACTATGAATTAGGCACCAATACCGTGGACAACACGATCTGGCGTCTGCGGAGCAAGCTGGAGCCTGACCCGAAGCACCCCACCTATATCAAGACTGTGTTTCGGGTGGGATATAAAATCGAACCAACCGAACATTAAAAGTATAGTGGCTGTTGATGAACCAGTGTGACTACTGTGAGCGTCATGGGAAACTTTACATTTCCTGATGAAATCAGGAAGAAACTTGTCTGATACATTGATAATGTGGCAGTTTATCTCATATCCCTGTTAAGCAGATTGAGTGAGGTGAGGCCTATGATCTATCGCAGCGCAGATGAACAGTGGTCCATAGAACAGCGGTCTTTGTCTAATGTTAGATAAAGACCGCTGTTTTATTTGGAAGCGACAAAACACGAATTTTTTCGCAGTTATAACTAAATATCAGCAAAGGCGGCAGCAAGATGCTGCTACACAAAGAAAAGAAAGGGGATGATGCCAGCCGCCTGTGTGCCGTCCGCATAATGGCGGGCAAGGAGTAGCGGTGCTATGGACGATGCCATCCACAGCATTGGGAAGTTACTTTTTGTCCCACTCAAACGACACACGGCTTTCAATGGACAAATTTCAATAGGTGTTGGTCGGCGTTTTTGTGCGCGGGAGTTTGCCCCCAGCGGGGATAAGCCTCCGCCTGCCGGTGCTGCCTACCCTGTTGGACTTCTCAATGCACATATCCAGAAAGCGGCTGATTTTGTATTCCAGTACAAAGTCGGCCGCTTTCTTTTCAGGCTTCCTGAACAACGGAACAGGGGGCCGCCATCTCCGATTTGTTTTCGCAAAACAAATCGGAGGTAGGAAAATGTATGATTATCGCAAAAGCGACTATGCGATAAACAAAAACAGCCCAAACATCGTTTATCGCTTTCATAATGAGATCTTGGAAATTACTTTGGAAGATTATCTGAAGGAGAATCCTGACAAAACAGAAAAAGACTTTGCGGAACTGAAGGCGCTGTCCGATCAAATCTACTATGAGCAGGATCGGGCTGAGAGCGCCCAGACCCGAAAAGATGACTCCCTTACTGGCTTGGAGGAAACGCAGGTTTGCGCCACCCGCCCTTTGGACGAGGAATGGGAGGAAAAGCTGACCGAGTTTCAAAACCGTCTGTATGCTCGGAGAGCGTTTGAAAAACTCTTTGAGGCAGATGTACTTACAGAAATTCAAAAGCGGCGGTTCTGTCTGTATGTTTTTAAGGGCTTATCCATCCGGCAGATTGGCAGGCTGGAAGGAAGGAGTCATCAGGTGGTTGCAAAATCGCTGAACCTGGCAATCCGAAAATTAAAAAAATTTTTTGCGGAACAGGGGTGACACCCCCCGGTTTTCAGGACGATAGGTGAAAGGCATTCTTTTTGAGAGTTCTCCTTTCGCCTGGACCTTGACAACCGCATACTCATTCATCAGTAACTTCCCCCTTGTCAGTGCGAGGAGCAAAAGCCGACTCAGGGGCCGCGCCATGATATACGGACAAGATGAGCAGATCCCACCTGATTATCATAATTGGTCTTGCGTACAATCCTGTCCCGTATGAGCGAGTAACGGCAGTCTGTAAAAACCGGGCAGCACCCGGTGCGGCCATGACCGGCAAGGGGTACAATGGTACTCCTGTCCAGCCACAGCCCTGCCTGACCGCAGGATCACGCAATGGGGGCAGCTCGGAGAGATCCTCGGAGGGGTGAGATTCCCGTGGGCCGGTTCGCTGCCGGTCGCTGATGACTTCCCAATATGTGCGGGGTGTCAAGGACAAATGGCACATAGCAAGAAAACAAATCGGATTTAGTATTTCGCCGGAAACAGGGCAGGTCTTTTGGCCTGCCCTGTTTCCGGCTTACTTATATTCAGGAGGTCAAAATATGCGAAAGGCTATCCGGCGCGGCGATCTGTTCTATGCAGACCTGAATCCGGTGGTCGGCTCCGAACAGGGTGGCATTCGTCCTGTCCTTATTATCCAGAATGATGTGGGGAACCATTTTAGCCCTACTATTGTTGCGGCGGCCATCACCAGTAGGAAAGCCAAGAGCAGCCTGCCGACACATATTCTGCTGGAGAATGTGTCGGGACTCGCCCCTACCTCGCTATTGCTGTTGGAGCAGCTACGGACAATCGACCGAAAGCGGCTTCGTGGCTATATCGGACGAATCAGCAAGGAGAAAATGCAGGAGGTAGATACAGCGCTGGCGATCAGCATTGGCTTGAACCCATAGGCATAGGACGGGTTCCCTTCTGAATAGGATGGTAAAGGCAGAAAGGAGGGGCCTGTTTGAAGATACCAACTTTGTCAGAACTGGACACATTTTCTCAGGTGGACATCAAAACGGTTGATCCGGCACAGCTTGTGGATATTCGGGAGGTAGCCGTCAATACAGATTTGCCGAAAGAGGAAAGGATTCTTGACTTTATCCGGCAGGTCCATAACCCGTATTGCTTCCGTCACGGGAAGATCGTAGTCAAAATTGGCTTTTCGGAATCGGCGGAGCATACCACTCTGGAAGAACAGTTTGAAAGCTATCTGCGTTCCCTTTAGGGCTTCGACACGAATGGAACCGCAAAAGTACCTGGACGCCGGTTCAATCCTGCGGTATAATAGAAGCGGACTAAATTTGCACTCCAATCGTTGTTGGGTCTAATCCAAGAATACGATTGGAGGTATTGCTATGAAAAAAATCGCCGGTGAAGCTGTTTATACTGCTGACATCTATCTCCGCCTTTCCGATGATGATGGGGATAAGATGGAGAGCAACAGCATTAAGAACCAGCGCGAGTTCATAACGGAATTTTTGAAATCAATGCCAGAAATCCGCATCCATGCCGAGAGGAAGGATGACGGGTTTAGTGGTGTTGATTTTTTTCGTCCTGGGATTCAGGAAGTATTGCAGGATGTGCGCTCCGCCGCTGTCAACTGCGTAGTTGTGAAAGACCTCTCCCGTTTGGGCAGAAACTATATTGAAACCGGGAAAGTCTTACAGGAGTTTGCCGACCACGGTGTGCGTTTTATCGCAATCAACGACGGCTATGATACCGCCAATTTACAAGGGCAGGCCAGCACGATTCTCCTGCCAATCAAGAATCTGATGAACGATTCATATAGCCGCGATATTTCGGTGAAAATCCGAAGCCACTTGGAAGTCAAGAAACGCAAAGGTGAGTTTGTGGGCGCGTTTGCAGCCTACGGCTATTTGAAGTCCTCGGATAATAAGAATAAGCTAATTATTGACGAATATGCTGCCGCTGTTGTGCAGGATATTTTTCGGTGGAAGCTGGACGGAATGAGCCAGCAAGGGATCGCTGACCAGCTGAATACTGATGGTGTTCTCTGCCCTGCGGAATACAAACGCTCCCTGGGCATGAAATATGTGTCTGGATTTAAGCGTAACCCACAGTCGAAATGGTCGGCGGTGGCCGTAGGGCGCATCCTGAAAAATCCCCTGTATATTGGGGTGATGGTGCAAGGTAAAACTGGACGCCCCAACTATAAAATCAAAAAGCTACTGGATAAGCCGCCGGAAGAATGGATCAGCGTTACGGATACCCATGAGCCGATCATCAGCGAGATGGATTTCAAGACTGTCAACGGCCTGCTGCAAGCAGATACCAGAATTGCTACGCAGCAAAAAACCGTCTACCCATTTGCGGGCCTATTGTTCTGTGCAGACTGTAAGCAGAACATGGTTCGCAAAACGGTTCCCGCCAACGGGAAGAAGTATTTCTATTATACCTGTTCCACAAACCGTGCCGACCGCAGGATGTGCAGTACCCACAGCATCAGTGAGGCACTGCTGATGGATACTGTTCGGGACAGCATCCATGCGTATCTTGAAACGGTTTTGAGCATTGAGAAAACCTTGCAGTTTATCGCAGCCCTTCCGGCCGAGAATGTGGAGGCCCAAAAGATCGACCGCCAGCTTGATAAGCTGAAAGCAGATTATGAGCAGACTATGCGTTTCAAAATGTCGGCTTACGAGAACTTTGTGGATCACCTGTTGAGTGAGGCGGAGTTTAAGCAGTATCAGCGGGTCTACACAGAAAAATGCGAAGCGATTGCGGCTGCTATCACAAGACGCCAGCAGGAATTGGATGCCATCAACAATGCCGGGACTGCGCAAAACGAATGGATCGCCCATTTCAAATCATTCCGCAATGTGGATGTGATGGAGCGCAAAAGTCTGGTGAAGATTATTGAACGCATTTATGTCCATGAAGGAAATCGCATTGAAGTTATCTTTAAGCATCAGAACGAATACCGGGCAGCGGTTCTTTATATCGAACAGCACATGAAGAATCGGGATGTGCCGGGTAAAAAGGAGGCGGTATGAATGGCAAGAGTGAGCCGGAGAAACAAAATTGCTGCGGCGCAGACCGGCCAACTGCCGTCCCCTATGGCCGCCCAAATGAAAAAATCGCTGCGGATATACCGTGTCGCTGTCTATGTGCGGCTGTCCATTATGGACACTCGTGACCGGAAGGACAGCGAGAGCCTTCAGACGCAGATTGACTATCTGTGTGAGTATATCGCAAGGCATCCTGACCTTGAATTGTACGACTGTTACCGTGACAACGGCGAAACCGGAACCAATTTTGAACGGGCAGGATTTCAACGGATGATGGATGATGTAAAAGCTGGCCGGGTGGACTGTATCATCGTAAAAGACCTGTCACGGTTTGGCCGTGACTTCCTGGAAACCGGAAACTTTTTGGAAAAGGTCCTGCCGTTCATGGGAGTTCGGTTTATCTCCATCAATGACAACTACGACAGCATTCGGGCAGACAGCGGGGATGCAATGAGTGTCGCTCTGAAAAATTTGATGAATGACATTTGTGCGAAGGACATTTCTCATAAGGTCTTTTCCGCATTGGACATCAAGAAACGGAACGGCGAATTTATCGGGAACTACGCAGCCTACGGCTATATGAAGTCCCCCGAAGATAAGCACAAGCTGATTGTCGATCCGATAGCGGCGCCTGTGGTCCAGCGGATATTCCAGATGAAAAAGGATGGGATGAGCAATGCAGGGATTGCCCGAATATTGAGTGAAGAACAGATCCCAAACCCCAACCACCACCGCTATTTACAGGGAATTATATACACGGCGCGGTATGCGCAAAATGACCCCTGGCAGACGCAGGCGGTAAAAAATATCCTTCAAAATCCGGTATATCTGGGTCACATGGCACAGGGCAAGAAGATCTCCAAACTGTACGCAGGCCAGCGCCAAAAGAGTTTCCCTTCGTCTGAATGGGTCATCGTTCCCAATACGCATAAAGCCATCATCTCACAGGAATTGTTCGATGCCGTACAGGAGATTATGAAGGCACGACGGGACGAATATCACAGCCGTCTGGGGAAATATGCCCATTTCAGCAGTGAGAACATTTTTGAAGGGCTTGTTGTCTGCGCCTGCTGTAAGCGTAACATGACCCGCTATAAGAGTGTTTATAACAAGGGACGAGATGTTTCGTTCAACTTCATCTGTCCGCGCCATGCGGCGCTTTTGGATATTGGCTGTCCCAATGCCGGAGGGCTTTCGGAGGATGACCTGAAAGCTGCGGTGTTCCATGTGATCCGGCTGCAAATCTCCCTGCTGGCGGATGTGGAGTCAATCATCAAAAAGGTAGAGAAATCGGCAGCCGTCCGAACCCGCAGAGCGTCGATTGATAATGAAATCAGTTCTGCCCAAGACCGCCGAAAGCGGATCGACACCCTGCGTCAGAATCTTTTTGAGAGCTATGCGAGTGGTATTGTGTCACAGGCTGACTATCTGTTCGGGAAAAGCCGGTATGATGATGAGTATGCTTTAATCGAACGCCGTTTGGAACAGCTTGCGGATGAAAAGGCTCAACTGCCGGAAACAAACCCAAAGCAGAACAAGTGGTTCGCTGCATTTTCGAGGTTCCAAGAGGAAAAGGAACTGAGCCGGGAAATGCTTCTGGCATTGGTTGAGAAAATTTATGTGAATGAGGACAAGCAGGTACATATTATCCTGAAATATCAGGACGAAATGAAAAAACTACTGTATAGGGGGTGTGAATATGGAGAGGGATTTTAAGCCTGCTATGGAATTGGTAATTGCTGTCTACATCAGGCTTTCCGCAGAGGATGGCGACTTGTCGGATGAAAAAAATGAGAGCAACAGTGTGGTCAACCAGCGGGCATACATCCATCAGTATATCGCACAGCACCCCGAATTTTCAGGAGCGCGGATTCTGGAATTTTGTGATGATGGCTATTCTGGAACGAACATGGAGCGCCCCGCAGTCAAGCGCCTTTTGCGGCAGGTCAGGGATCGGAAAATCAACTGCATCATCGTCAAGGATATGTCCCGTTTTGGGCGTGACTACATCGTGGTAGGCGACTATCTGGAACAGATTTTCCCCTTCCTGGATGTCCGCTTTATCGCAATCAATGATGGCTACGACAGCAAGGATCACAAATACGGCGCCGCAGGGTTGATTGATGTGTCGTTCCGCAATGTGATTTATGATCTGTATAGCAAGGAACTCTCGGAAAAGGTTCGCTCCACAAAGAAGCAGCTTGCGGAGAAAGGCTACTACCTTGCTCCATTTGCTTTCTTTGGCTATCAAAAATCGCCGGAAGATAAGCACACCCTGCTTGTGGATGAAGCTGCGGCAACCACAGTCCGGCGGATATTCGCCCTATTCATCAGTGGTTTGTCTACCCATGAGATTGCCCGGAAGTTTAATGTGGAAGGGGTTCTGACGCCCTTACAGACCAAACGGATGCAATCTGTAACACGGAAATGGAATTGTGTCGATCAGAACAGTAACTATTGGACTTCTGGAACAGTACGGAAAATCCTCAATGATGAACGGTATACCGGAAAGACTGTCTATGGAAAGACCATGCGGAAAAAGGTAGGGTCCCATGACATAAAGCGTGTGATGGAAAGCCAGTGGACGGTTGTTGATGGAGCCATCCCTGCGATTATCTCAAAAGAACTTTTTGAAACAGCCAAGGAACTATCCGTCACATCTCATTCAGCGTCGCCTAAAGTAAGCAGCCGAATATTTTACCGAAAGGTCCGCTGTGGTCATTGCCGGTTGGCAATGACACGCATGGAGGGAACAAATCCATATTATATCTGCCAGACTTACCGAAGGAAACCGGACATTGGATGTCCGCAGGATAAAATGAGCGAAAAGGAGTTGGAACAGGCCGTGCTTGCTTCCATTCGTGCGATGGCACAGTTTGTCCGAAAAGCAGAGAAAGCACGGCAGCGGCAATCTGATAAAGCTGATCGGTACAATCAAAGGATTGAGCAAAAAATCCTGGCACATGAAAACTCCATTAAAATGCGCCAGCAGGAGAAAATGAGTGCGTTTGAAAATATGGTATCCAGCTTATGTGATGAACCAGAATACAAACGCAGATGTAATCAGTGCGATGAACATATCCGGCGCCTTGAACAGAAAATCAGAGAATTGCAGAATGAAAAGCGCCTGTTGCTGGACGAAAAATCCCCGGCCGAAAGTGTTCTGCCATATACCAATGTAAGAACACTGACACGAGAACTGGTGGATTTGCTGATTCAGCATATTTACATTTACAGTGACACCTCTATTGAGATCGTTTGGAAATTTCAGGATGAGTACAAACGGTTGCTGGCAGAACTGAAATCGAAGGCGGACACGACGAATGAATCGTAAGTGTTTCTGGCTGTATGGCTGCGTTGCTTCGCCGGACAGCCATGCTTTAGAAATCCAGATGGAGAGCCTGCGCCGTTTTGCAGAAAAGCGGAAGCTGAATGTTGTCGGCCAGTCGCAGGATGAACAAAGTGGCCTGACCTTTGACCGGCCTGGGATCATGCAGTTTCTTGATTCCGTAAGGGCAAGAAAGGTAGATGCACTTTTGGTAAAAGACCTGTCCCGGCTGGGCAGGGATTACATCCAAGTTGGAAGATTCCTTGATGACCTGAACCGTTCAGATATAGGAGTGTTTGAAACCGCAACGCTGATTACAAGCGGGCTTTAAGGGTGAAAGGTAGCGAAAAGTGTAAATAATCCCTTAATTTTTTTAGTTTCATCTTGACATTAGGAGACGATGGTATCAGCGGAACCCGTTTTGATCGCCCCGGCTTTATGGCTCTGATGAAGGAAGTCGAGGCAGGTAATGTGGAATATTTGTGCCTAAAGGATATGTCACGTTTCGGACGTGATTATCTGCAAGTCGGCATGTATACGGAGATCATGTTTCCCGAACATGATATTCACTTTATTGCGGTGAATGATGGTGTAGACAGCACTCAGGGCGACAACGAGTTTACGCCCTTCCGCAATATCATCAATGAATGGTACGCCAAAGACACCAGCAAAAAAATCCGTGCCGTTATGAAAGTGAAAGGCAATGCGGGGGAGCATTTGGCTACCATGCCTCCGTATGGATACATGAAATCGTCTGATGATAAAAAGCAATGGGTGAAGGATGAAGAAGCAGCCCAGGTGGTTTATGAAATCGGTCTTTATATCATGGACGGATTGGGACCCTCGCAGATCGCAAGAAAGCTGACGGAAAGAAAAATCCTTACTCCGGCTGCTTACTATGAGAGTAAAGGCAGGACGACCAATGTCACAAAGAAAGGTTCTCCTTATGCCTGGGATTCTTCTACGATTGCCGACATCATGGACCGCTGGCGTGAATACCTGGGGCACACGGTTAATTTCAAAACCCGCAAAAAATCCTACAAGAGTAAAAAGACCCTTCTCAATCCAGAAACGGAGTGGAAGATTTTTGAGAATACCCATGAAGCCATCTGGACGGAGGCGATTGCCGATGCAGCAAGGCTTGCAAGGCAGACGCGGCGCCGACCCACAAAGATGGGAGAAATGGGGATGTTCTCCGGCATGATGTTCTGCGCCGACTGCGGCTCCATCATGTATCAATGCAGGGCAACCAATTTCCGGCGCGATCAGGAATATTACCTGTGTTCGGGCTATCGGAAAAGCCGTGATGTATGCGGGCAGACACATTCCATTCGAACTGTTATCCTGGAGGAATTGGTTCTGCAAAATCTGCGTGAGATCGTTTCCTTTGCATCACAGCGCAAAGACGATTTTGTAAAGATGGTTATGGATGCGGATTTGCGCCAACGTAACCGAGGTTTGGCAAAGCGGAAGAAAACATTAGCTGATGCTGAAAAGCGGATTGCCGAACTGGACACCATTTTTAAGCGGCTCTATGAAGATACCATTTCGGGAAAACTTTCTGACGAGCGTTTTCAAAAGCTCTCCACTGACTATGAGAAAGAGCAGCATCAGCTTCAAGATGTAGTGATTACCCTCCGGGATGAAATCGAGGCAGAGGAACGCAAAAGCGCCAATGTGGAAAGGTTTCTCTCCGTTGTAGAACGGTATACGGAAATCCCCGAATTGACCCCATGTATCTTGCATGAATTTATCGAGAAGATTGTTGTTCATGCAGCCAGCGATCCGAAGGGCAAGAACCGCACCCAGGAAATTGACATCTACTATAAGGGCATTGGAGCCCTGGAAGTATCCAAAGTCACTTCATCAAGGCAAGAATGAGAAAAACGGCATAGCCGAAGCTATACCGTTCTCTCTTGCCCCACGATGTTTTCTTATCGGGAGGCACCTTCGGAGGCTCTTTTTGTTTACGATTGTTTGCGAATGCGCCGGGAGGTACGGTGTTCGCTCCCCTCCTCGTCGCGGGCGACATAGGAGCTGCGATACCGGCTAGGTGACATGCCGATGTACTTGGAAAACATGGTATTGAAATGACAGGGGTTGCCGAATCCGACCGATACCGCGATCTCGGTAACTGACATGTTGGTGGTAATCAAAAGGCTCTGTGCCTCGCCCAAACGGCGGCGCACGGTATACTGCATGGGCGAATATCCGGTCGTTTCCTTGAACATATGCGCCAGGTGATAGGGGCTGACGCGGATAGCATCGCTGATGTCCTGCAAGGTGAACTGTTCATCGAAATGGGTATCGATATAACTTTTGACCTGTCCGGCGATGATGTCGGTCCGGCTGCGTACCGTATTGCCTTCGCTTTCGCAGTATTTGCGGATGACCAGCAGCAGTTCGGATACCAGGGCAGCCGCTAAGTAGTTGCAGGTTTCGGTCGTACCCTTGGCGTCAGTTGCCAACAGACTGTGAATGGTGCCCATCAGCTGGGAAATCGTGTCCGCACATTCTCCGGCCGGAAAGACCGGCGAATATTCAGCAGCGATCAGACAGTTAGCAGGCAATCCCTTGACCGCAACTTCGGACATCGCCAGCGAATAGGTATTGAGGTCTTTGGACTGCGAAGGGTCTTCATCGTGCAGCACGCCTGCATTGCAGATAATAACATCTCCCTTGGAAATGTTGTATCGCTGCTCATCGACGATATACACCCCTGACCCGCTGCGTACATACAGAAGTTCCAAAAAATCCGGATGCTTGTGCAGAATACGCGGATGAATCGAATACGAGGAATCAATTTTGCTGGCAGACAGCAGGTGTGGTGGCTTGCCGCGTTCAAAACTGGATTCAAAATGGGACGACGCAAAACACTGGATCATAACAACGGCTCCTTTCCTGAACTACGGCTTAAAACCAAGGTGGGACATTGGCCCAAACGCAGGTACAAACCTGGTCGGACAAATTCCGCTTGGCATGGGGCTTGGTCGAATCAAATGTGATGCTGTCCCCGGCGCGCAGTACATAAGTTTCTTCTTCTATTTCCACAACAAGTTCTCCGGTCAGCACCAGACCACATTCATTGCCTGGATGGCTGTATTGTTCCCGGCCTGTTCCACTATGCGGCTGATAAATGTTATAAATAAATTCAATCGGTCCATTGAGGTTGGGATTGAGCAGCTGCAACTCGATCCCATCTCCGGGCGATAGCTTTTTGCGCTCACTGGCGTGTACTACCGGCGATGCCCCAAACAGCTGCACGGTCGATTGCGTTTCAGCGGATAGCGCAGAGTTCGGTCGCTCCCCTTCGGTTTCAAACAGAAAACTCAAGGGAACATCCAAAACATTCCCTATTTTCTTCAGCGTTTCGATCGATGGGGAGATCAGGCCGCGTTCCATCTGGCTAATCATGCTGGTGGTCAGCCCGGACAGACGGGCCATTTCGGTGATTTTCATATCTTTTGCGGTACGAATGGCACGAATTTTCTTGCCTAAGGACATTGCAAGTTCGGTGGGCGGCATGCCTTCCCCTCCTTCCCTTTTCCTGCGGTAGCAATCGGAATGTTATTCCTACTTATATTGATAGCATGTCTGCAACGACTTGTCAATTATTGCGCATCTTGTTCCTCTTCTTCGTTCTCCGCAAGAATTTAGTGGTTTTCTTTGGTCTTCTTGCGAAACCCAGGGTTTTGGCGCAAGAATCCGAAATTTTCGGTCAATTTTCAACCATTATCCTTATATATGTCAAATTTTTATCTCGTTTTTTATGCATTTCGCTTATATCCAATCTGCGAATCTGCTTTGTAAAACAGCTTTCCATAAGGTGTTTCACGGATGTTGCGCCAAGGTTTCCCCTATATACGCAAGTTTTTGCTATATTGAAAACTTGCGTATATAGCTATAACTTCCCAGATAAATTTTGGAAATTACAGTCTTGCTAAATTCGCATTCTTGTGCAAATCGCAAGAATGTGAAATGTTTTTTTGAAATGCCGCAAAAATCCGGGGAATTTTGCGAAAGACAGCACAAGAAAGGTATGGCGAGAAAAAAAGGAGTGCCGTATAATAAAACCATCGAAAATGAACAAAGGCAAGCAAGACGAAGCAAGGAGATTTGTAGGAAATGATAAACAAATGCTTCTGCTTCGAAAATTTTCGAAAGCAATGTAATTGACACTAACATAAATACATGGAAGCTGAAAAGGGAGGAACGAGCCATGGCAAATACCATGCGAGCATTCTATGTCGAAGCCGACCACGAACCGCGCCCGGGCTATAAGATGAGCGAACGCGAATTAACGACCGGTCGTGCACTGCGCGGCAATCAGATCTGGCGGAACATCCGCGGATCGGTCACCGATCGTCCGATTCCGGTATGTGGCGAAGAGCAGGTCCTTATTAAAGTAGGCGCTGCCGGCATCTGCGGCACCGACGCTCACCTTTTGAAGAAAGACGCTGATGGCTACTCGATGTACGATGGCCATTCCAAATATCCGATCATCACCGGCCATGAATTTTCGGGCGAGATCGTCGAAGTCGGCTCCAAGGTTAAGAAGCTAAAAGTCGGCGACTTGGTATCGGTAGAATCCATGCACTGGTGCGGCGAATGCGATGCTTGCCGCCGCGGCATGTTCAACCAGTGCAAAGACCTGGAAGAACCCGGCCTGACCTATGACGGTGGCTTTGCGGAGTATGCAACCGTGCATGCCAAGTACTGCTATCCGCTCAACGATATCATGAATTACTACGGCGGCGACAAGATGACCGCATTCGAACTGGGCGCAATGATCGAGCCCACCGGCGTTGCCTACAACGGTCTGTTTGTTCGCGGCGGCGGTATCCGCCCGGGCGGCCATGTTGCCGTATTCGGCGCAGGCCCGATCGGTCTGGCAGCCATCTCGCTGATGAAGACCGCCGGCGCTGCTAAGTTGATCGCTTTTGAAAGCGTTCCAGAGCGCGTCGAACTGGCCAAGAAGTGCGGTGCTGACTATGTTTACGATCCCACGTCCTTCAAGTCTCCCGACGAGCAGGCTGAACTGCTGATGGACCTGACCAACGGCGCTGGCATCTCGCTGTTCGCTGAATGCGCAGGCGCTACCAAGTTCACCTACCCGGTTATGGGCAAGGCACTGGCGATCGGCGGCAAGACCGTGCAGATTGGCCATACGGTCGGCATCACCCCAGTTGACATCTTCAACTGGCAGTGGAACGCAGCCACGATTTCGGGCTCCAACGGCCAGTCTGGTCAGGGCATCTATCCGGACGTTATCGCGCTGATGGCTTCGGGCCGCATCGATATGCGCAAGATGGTTACCGGCCGCTTCAACCTCGAGGACATCGAAGAAGGCATGAAGATCACCGCTGGCAAGGTTCTGGTATCCACCAGCTACCCCCGTCTGAATAAGTAAGACCGTACGCATCCCGCGTATTTTGAAAGAACTCTCAAGCAACCCCAACCGACACACCTTATAAAGGAGGAAACAACAATGAGCAAATGGAATCTGCCTGCAAAGGGCGGCCACATGGAAGCCCAGGACGGTATTTACTACCAGAATATGACCACCAAGATGGTGGAAGAACGCCTGAAGAAGAATGACGTTATCCTGATCCCGGTTGGTTCGACCGAGAACCATGGTCCGTCCGCTCCGTACGGCGAAGATACATACCTCGACACCCGCCTGTGCGAACTGGTTGCCGAAAAGACCGGCTGCACCGTAGCAATGCCGATTTGGTATGGCTCGCATCCGTACCATCACTTGGGCCAGAAGGGCACCATCATGATCCCGGAAAAGATCCTGGCTGACTACCTGGCTTACGTATTCGCAGGCTTCTGGAACACCGGCTTCCGCAAGATGATCGTTGTCAATGGCCATGGCCAGGACTACGTTATCCCGCTGGCAATCCACACCTTCGGTAAGAAGTGGCAGGTACCGGGCATCATCCTGTACACCCACTTCTGGAACTGCGCAGGCGACGAAATGTACACCAAGGACAAGGGTGGCCCCTACGACACTCCGTTTGTACATGCAGATGAAGTTGAGCAGTCCTGGTGCCTGGAACTGTTCCCGGAATTCATCCACATGGAAGATGCAATCAAGGTCGACAAGGCTCCGCTGCTGCCGGCAGGCCACATCAACACCTCGGCAGAAGACGGCGCAGGCCCGATCAAGTGGTACAATGCATTTGGTTCTTGTGGTATGGAATGCATCTGCCAGCCGCAGGGCGTTATCGGTGACGCACGCATGGCAGACGGCAAGAAGGCGGAAGCTGGCGTAGAGCGTACGCTCGATTACCTCGAGAAGCTGGTCAACGACATCCTCGAGAAGTATCCGGCTGGCACGCTGCCGCCGATCGATATGATGACTCAGCGCGACCGCGCCGACATCGAAGCAGTCATCAAGGGGCCGAACGAACCGGGCGGCCGTCATATTTACACCCTGGCTTACTAAGATTGACTTTATATTGCCTCCGGCGGATGCAGGGGCGCTGCCCCTGCACCCCGCCCGCTTTTTCGAAAAGCGGGGCAAAACATACCTGTGAAATTTGAAAGGAGATACTCGTTATGACCAATCGTCCTACCAAGTGCAAAGCTGCATTTATGCATGGTCCGTTCGACCTGCGCATTGAAGAACTCGAACTGCCGCCGCTCAAGCCCAATCAGGTTCTGATTAAGCTCCGTGCTTGCGGTATCTGCCAGTCTGACGTAGAATGCTTCGAAGGTCTGTCGGCAGAAGGCCGTTACGACCTGGGCCCCTACACCCCGGGTCATGAATGGGTTGGTACTGCGGTAGAAGTCGGCAGCGACTGCACCTCGGTTAAGGTTGGCAACAAGGTTGTAGGCGACTGCGTACTGCCCTGCCATCAGTGTGCAAACTGCAAGGACGGCAAAATGTCCTCGGCTTGCCTGAACATGCGTGAAGTTGGTTTCCGTCCGGACTCTCCTGGCGGCTTCGGCGAATACATGATTCTGGAAGAAGCTTACACCCATGTCATCCCGGACGACTGGTCGGATGAAATCGGTATCTTCGTTGAGAACTTCAACGTAGGTTACTGGGGCGTATGGGGCAATGGCTGCAATCCGGACGCTTCGGACGACTGCGCCATCATCGGCGGCGGCCCGATCGGCTGCTCGGCTGCTATGGTTTGCGCAACCTCTGGTGCAAATGTAATCGTTATCGACCCGGTAGAATCCCGTCGTGAAAATGCACTCAAGTATGGTGCAAATGTAACGGTTGACTCGTCCAAGTTCACCGAGCCCGGCGCTCTGGAAGCAGAACTGAAGCGTCTGACTGGCGGCCGTGGCCCGTCTGTTATCATCGAATGCTCGGGTAACGACAATGGTATCGCTTCGCTGTTCGACATCGCTGGCCACTCGGCTCGCGTTGGTGTGGTTGGCCACTCCATCGGCCGTAAGGTTCCGGTTGAAATCGGCAAGACCATCTGGAAGACTCTGCACATCGCAGGTTCCGGCGGCACGACCAACTGGTTCCCGCGCACCATCCGCTTCATGTCCAAGATCAAGGACAAGTATGACTTCAAGGCTCTGGTTTCTCACTACTACAAGTTTGAGGACCTCGACGAAGCCATGAAGATGGCTCAGAACAAGGCAGTTGCTCGCAAGGTTATGCTCACCTTCGACGACTAATAAAAATACAAAAGCCTTCCCTGAAAAGGGAAGGCTTTTTTTAATGCTCTAAATCTTCCCAATATTTTCAACTTATGATATATTTAAAGTAGGTAAATTCATCCACCTTCATATGGAGGTCCTATCATGGTATATCTTCTCTCATTTCTCTGGGGTGCTTTCCTTGTTTTCATTACGATTCTTGCACTAGGCAATCTGTTATTCCCTAGCAAATTATGGAAACCATTCGACGCATGGAAGGCACGTATAACGCCTTCCCCTGGCTATTTTTTCATGCAGCGCGTAAGTGGATTTGTTGCGTTCATATTCTGTATCGTCCTTTGGTATCTGTTTTACCTTGCAAATTTCCCATCGTAAAGCAAAAAGAGGAAACCGGTTGGTTTCCTCTTTTTCTCTCATCTGATTTCTCAGGGTCTCCTTCCGATGGGGCTGATGGCCATCACAATGCCGTCCATTCCCAGCAAAACGAGATATGCACTGGCAAAATATCGCAGTGTGGATAAAGTAAGCCATGGACTGAACAACATCATAAAACCTAAAATCAGACCGGCTATACTAATCACCAGCGTGAAGGTATACATCCCATTGCCTGCAACCCTGCGGATATGGGGCAAATGTGTCAATTTGGAAATGCAATGCGCAATAAACCAAATGGGGAACAGCAAGGTCAGCACCAGCGCTCCTGCCGCAGGATAGACCAGCAGCATGATGCCAGACATGACGCTGAGGATGCCAGAGATCAGGGAAATCACCGGACTCAAACCAGTATAGCGCTCAATTTGGATATACATGATAATATCCGCAATCCCCATGATCACCGCAGCCATACCATAGGCCAAAACCATGCCTGTCATCGCAACTTGAGGATGCATAAATGCCCATATGCCCAAAACGACGAACGCAATACCGGCAATCAGTTCGAGCCATCCAAAGCCGGAAAGCTTTTTCATTGTTCATCCTCTCCTCTTTTTAAAATTTGCATAAACTCTTCGCCGGTGATGGTTTCTTTCTCATAAAGGAAGCTGGCTAGTTCATCCAGCATCGCTCGATTTTCCTGCAAAATCTTTTTGGCCTTTTCATGCTGCGTTTTTACCAATTCGACGACCTTCTGATCTATTTCCTTTTGGGTATCCGGCGAACAGTTCAAAGACGCATCGCCACCCAAATACTGATTATTTACCGTTTCCATTGCCACCATATCAAAGGTATCGCTCATGCCATACCGGCTGATCATGGCCCGTGCCAATTTGGTAGCCTGTTCAATATCGTTGGACGCGCCGGTCGTCACAGAACCGAACACAATCTCTTCGGCTGCTCGTCCGCCGGTATAAACGGCAATTTTGTTTTCTAGTTCCTGTTTCGTCATCAGATATTTATCGCCGGTCTCCACCTGCATGGTATATCCAAGCGCCCCAGATGTGCGGGGAATGATCGTAATCTTCTGCACTGGAGCCGAATTGGTCTGTTTGGCTGCAACCAGAGCATGCCCGATTTCATGATAGGCGACCAATTTCTTTTCCTGGTCGGACAGGACCGCGTTTTTCTTTTGATACCCAGCAATGACGACTTCGATGCTTTCTTCCAAATCGGCTTGCTCTACCATCGTGCGCCCGCTGCGTACGGCCCGCAGCGCTGCTTCATTGATGATATTCGCCAGTTCTGCGCCCGAGGCGCCCGAGGCCATGCGGGCGATGGTATGAAAATCCACATCTTCTGCTGTCTTGATTTTTTTGGCATGCACTTTCAAAATCGCTTCTCGGCCCTGTAAATCCGGCAATTCTACCGGGACTCGTCGATCAAAGCGGCCCGGACGGGTCAGCGCCGGATCCAAAGACTCCGGACGGTTGGTCGCTGCCAGGATGATCACGCCGGTGTTTTCTTCGAAACCGTCCATCTCGGTGAGAAGCTGATTGAGCGTCTGCTCGCGTTCATCGTTACCGCCATAACCGCCCGAATTTCGCTTCTGACCAATGGCATCGATCTCGTCGATGAATACAATACACGGCGCTTTTTCCTTGGCCTGCTTGAACAGGTCGCGTACCTTCGAAGCGCCCATGCCAACAAACATCTCGACAAATTCCGAGCCCGAGATCGAGAAAAAGGGGACGTTTGCTTCGCCGGCCACGGCTTTGGCCAGCATGGTTTTACCGGTACCCGGAGGGCCTACCAGCAAAATGCCCTTGGGCATGGAAGCGCCTGCTTCGGTATATTTGTTGGGATTGTGCAAATAATCCACGATTTCTGCGAGGCTTTCTTTTGCTTCATCTTCCCCGGCAACATCGGCAAACCGGATGCCCTTGGTAGATTGTACATAGACTTTGGCATTGCTCTTTCCCATTCCAAAAGAAAGGGAGTTCTTGCCGCCAGCCTGTTCCATCAATTTTTTGCGCATGTACTGCCCCAGTCCGACAAAAATCAGGATCGGCAACACAAACGTCAGCACAAAACTCCAAATCGGAGAAATGGGTTCTTCCATGACCCGGTCAAACTTGGCGCCCGAAGCATGCAGACGCTCGGTCAGAGTGGGGTCCTCCATGGGGCCGGTTGTATAAACGGTGTTTTCTTCCTTGTCGGTGAAGATAATTTGAGTATCCTCGACCTGCACGGTGCCGATATCCTTTTCATCGATCATATCCATAAATGTGCCGTAGTCCACTTCCACCGCTTGTTTCTGATACAACATAGGTGTGACCAGCGCGTTAAAGAGCAGAATGATCAGCATTACAATACAGTAATAGTAAATTAAGGGCTTTTTGGGGGATTGAACTTCTTTCATGTTGTTCTCCTTTCTTCTGTTTGCCTCTGCGCATCCATCGCATCCATGGAAAGCAGCAGCGCTCTGTCTGCGGCCTGGTATGCGAAATCCAACGCATACTCTGCCAGCAGGATTTTTTGTTCCACAATTGTTTCTGGACTATCCGTTTCAATCGTCTGAATTTGCGCCTGTGTGTCCTGTATGATCTGTTCGATCTGCCGGTATCCCCGATTCAAGACGGAAACCAAACCGGCTTTGGAACGCCATAAGTTTTCTCGCAACGTGGCTTCGTACGCAGCATATTCCCGTTGCATCGCTTCTATTTGCTGCTGCAACTGGTTGTGATCGGCCGTCTGGCTGATGTGAACACGGTTGTGCAGTTTGGTCAGCCGTTCATCCAGCTGACACAATTTCATAGAAAGAATTTCATGGGACATGTCTGCACCTCCTCCCTACTTGTTATTATAAGCAGCCGCATGGAAGCGCTCAATTATCACAAATCTGGCGCTGTATAGACAAAAAAACCGGAGTGTAAAAAAACTTTACACTCCGGTTTTTTTGTCAAACCAATCCTTTCGGTTTTATTGCAAGGGCGAGATCCCTTCTGTCATCAGGCAATACGCGATATGTACAATTTGATCCAGATTTTTGGTATCTGCCTCTGTCCAATTTCTCATCAGCCCTAAAATGGCCTGGCTGTGATAGCGCAGGATGAGCCCCACCTCCGCACGGGTACAGTTCGGATAAAGGCCTTCTTCATCGCAGACCCGCTCAAAAAGGCGCTGGATATACTGGGTAAAATAGCGTTCCAACTCGTCCCGGTAATTGCTTTCCATCCCCTTTTTCATATACGGCATGGAGTTGATCCCCAGGACAAACAGGCATCGCAATTTTGCCTCTCCGCTGTCCAGCGCTTTGGCTTCTAACACCGTGCGCTCAATATCCTGCTCAAAAATCCAGCGGAACAACGCCGGAATATCTTCAAAATGATAATAAAAGGCTTGCCGGGTAATCTGACACGCATCAACCAGATCGGTTACCGTCAGCTTTTTTACACCTTTTTCTATCAAAAGTTTTTTTGCCGCGGTGGCAATCACTTCTTTCATATCGCTGGCCACTGTGGTTCCTCCCATGGTATCCATGCCGAATTGATATCAAGGATATCTTATCATTATCCTTCGGGGTTTGCAAGCGGGATGCTTTCCCGTAAGCTGAAACAAAAAAACGTCCCGCAAACAAGCGGGACGTTTTCTCTTATTTCCATTCGTCGGTGTTGTAAAGTCCAATATCTTTTGCGCGGAATACCGGGTCTTGTCCCCGCTTACGCTGCAAATCGTAATCGTGGAGCGCCCGCAGCGCGATATTGCCCAGCAGAACGATGGCAAAGATATTCACGATCGACATAAAGCCCATCAGGATATCCGCCAGGTTCCATACCGTCGAGAAGTCGGCCTGTGCGCCCAGGAAAATCGCAATCAGGCAGGTGATACGGAATGCGTTAAGAAGGACTTTGTTATCCTTGATAAAACGCAGATTGGATTCCGTATAATAGTAGTTGCCCACCAAGCTGGAAAAGGCAAAGAAGAAAATTGCAAGGGTGATAAAATGAATGCCCAGTTCCCCGAAGGTCGTGTGTACGGCGCGCTGCACATACGAAATATCCTCGCTTGCCGGTACGCCGGATACCAGCAGGATCATTGCCGTTGTCGAGCAGATGACCAATGTATCCAAAAAGACCGACAGCGTCTGGATGAGGCCCTGCTTAACCGGGTGGGATACCACCGCGGTTGCCGCAGCATTGGGCGCCGAACCCATACCAGCTTCGTTGGAGAACAGGCCGCGCTTGATGCCGATGACGACAGCGCTGCCGGCAAAGCCGCCAAAGATGGCCTGCATGTTAAATGCTTCACGGAAGATGGTCGCAAATACACCCGGTACGGCCGACAGGTGGGTGAAGAACATCACCAGGCCGATCAGGATATAACCGCCTGCCATCACCGGTACGATCACCGATGTGATAGTACTGATGCGGTGTACGCCGCCAAAAATGACTAGGCCAGTCAGCACGGCCAGCAGTAGGCCGACCAGCATCGGCAGCGCGGTTTGATCATAATGCGGGACATAATATTTAATCGCAGACGAGATATTAAACGATTGCAGGCCATTGAAGCCATAAGCAAAGCACAAAATCAGCAGCACCGAGAAGATGCAGCCCAGCCAGCGCTTGCCCAGACCACGCTGAATGTAATACGCCGGACCGCCGCGGAACGAGTTGCCATCCTTAATCTTATAGATCTGTGCCAGGGTGGATTCGATGAATGCCGATGCACCGCCAATAACCGCCATCAGCCACATCCAGAAAACAGCACCCGGACCACCGGCGGCAATGGCTGCCGCAATACCGGCGATATTGCCGGTGCCGACGCGCGATGCGGTGGAGATCATCAAAGCCTGAAAAGACGATACTTGACGTTGACCGTCTTTTTTCTCGGCGCGTTCCCGCAGAATCTTGCGTACATCCCCAATGCGGCGAATCTGTACCGCACCGGTACGGATGGTGAAATAGACACCTGCCAGAATCAGTAAAAAGATCAGCAGTTTGCTATACATAAAATTATTCAGTGGGGTCAAGACCAAATTATTGATTTGGTCGATCATACGGTTGATTGCCTCCATGGATTCCCTTCTTTCTTTTCATTTCCCCGACCTGGTTGTCCATAGTCGTATTTCCATAATACCGTAGAATCCTCGGAAAAGCAAACATTTTCGCGGTCTATTTGCAGGATTTGTTTGATTTCAACAATCTTTTGCATAATATTTCGTGATGCAGAGCCGCCTTTTCTAAAAGATCGGCCGCCAGCCCAGTTCCCGCAGCCGCACCGCCGCTTCGGCGGCGCTGGCGGTGCTGTATGTGTGTATGGTCAGTCCCCGTCCGTCTGCATCCACTTCGACCGCCCCTACGCCATGCACATCGGCCAACCGTTTTTCGGTCATCTTGAGATCAGGCCAGGCGGCACACCAAAAACGCTGTTCCATCGTCTTCCTCCTTTGATAGGTCCTCCCTTTCAGCATGTCCATCCGAACAAAAGCTATACTTCCGCTTTCTTGCCATTTTCCGGCCTGCATGGTATGATAGACAGAGAATTGATGCAAAGGATCGAATCGTATGATACGCTATGTTTCTCATGGGCCGGAGGATACCGAATCCCTGGGCGCCCGTTTTGCCGCCACCCTGCGGCCGGGCGATGTGGTTGCCTTTACCGGCGATCTGGGCGCGGGGAAGACGGCTTTTTCCCGCGGTGTGCTGCGTGGCCTGGGCTATACTGGCCGGGTGACCAGCCCGACATTTGCCATTGCAAACGAATACCATACCCCCAAGGCCGATGTGGCGCATTTTGATATGTACCGCATTTTGGACCCGGAAGCGCTTTGGGAACTCGGGTTTGACGAATATCTGGACGGCCGCCGTATCCTGCTGATCGAGTGGAGCGAAAACATTGCGGACGCGCTGCCGCCGCACAAACAGGTTTCCATCCGCTACGGCGAACAGCCCGACGACCGCATCATCATCATTACGGAGGGGACTTTGTGAAAATCCTAAGTTTTGAATCCTCGGCCGTGTCGGCCTCGGTGGCCCTCACCGATGGCGTGCGGCTGATTGCCCAATCGTTCCAAAACTGCGGCCTGACCCACAGCCGCACGCTGCTTCCCATGGCCGAATCGCTTCTGGCGGGCTGCGGACACGGTTTGCAGGACGTGGATGCCTTTGCCGTGGCGGCCGGTCCGGGCTCGTTCACCGGCCTGCGCATTGGCGTGGCAACGGTCAAGGGCCTTGCCTATCCGTCCGGTAAGCCCTGCGCCGGGGTGTCGACGCTGGAAGCCATGGCACGCGGCCTGGAAGGGCTGTCAGGCCCTGTCTGCTGCGTTATGGATGCACGCGGCGGCCAAGTCTATAATGCCCTCTTCTGCTGGAAAAATGGCGTCCTGGAGCGTCTGTGCGAAGATCGCGCCATCCGGCTGGAAGAGCTCGCCGCGGAAATCGGAGAAAGCACGCAAATTTTGGTTGGAGATGGGGCCAATCTGTGCTATACTAAACTTACCACAACTTGTCCCGGTCTGCGCCTGGCGCCGCCGCATTTGCGGTATCCATCGGCCTATGGCGTTGCGATGGCTGCCCTGCCCCGTTTGGAAAGCGGCCAGGGTGTTTGCGCGCAAGATTTGGACGCTCAGTACCTGCGGCCTCCCTATGTGTCGCAGCCGAAAAAAAAGTAAGCAAGAGAAAAAGGAGCATGCATTATGGCAAATGTTCATGTTATGGATCACCCGCTCATCCTGCACAAACTCAGCTTGATGCGCGATAGCCAGACCGGCGTAAAGGAATTCCGTGAGGCGACCCGCGAGATCGCGATGCTGATGTGTTACGAAGCAACCCGCGATCTGCCGCTCAAGACCATCCAGATCGAAACCCCGCTGGCACACGCCAAGGCACGTGTCATCTCGGGCAAGAAGATCGCATTTGTACCCATCCTGCGTGCCGGCCTGGGCATGGTAGACGGCATGCTGGAACTGATTCCGGCGGCAAAGGTTGGTCATCTGGGCCTGTACCGCGACCCGGAAACCCTCCAGCCGGTGGAATATTACTGCAAGCTGCCGGTGGATATCGCAGATCGCGATGTCATCGTCATCGATCCTATGGTTGCAACGGGCGGTTCGGCCGCTGCTGCGCTCCAGATTTTGAAGGACAAGGGCGTTAAGAACATCAAGCTCATGTGCCTGCTGTCCACCCCCACAGGTCTGGAAGTTGTGCAGAAGGCACATCCGGATGTGGATATCTTTGTCGCAGCCATTGACGAAGGCCTCAATGAGCACGGCTACATCGTGCCCGGCCTGGGCGATGCTGGCGACCGCATCTTTGGCACCAAGTAAGATAAAAAAGCTCCGCTTTTTAAGCGGAGCTTTTTTCATGGTTTTTTCGGGCTAGGCCGCACCCCGTCTTTGCCGTTCAGCGGCGCGAGGTACTGTACCGTGTAATCCTCCCCCGGTTTGCGGGTGTGGTCGATGGCTGCCGAATCGATGTGGGCAGAATCATCATAGCGCGGATGGCCTTTGTCGTGCATCACAGAAAACCTCCTTTGCGTTTTGTGGATAGTTTTCCGCAGCGCGCATGGTTTTATGTATGGCGGGGCGCTTCGTAAAACGAGGGACGCGTCAAGGGCAGAATCGGCTCAATCCCGCCGCTATACAGCGCTTTGACACAGTTTTCTGCCGTATAGGTTGCCATCAATCCATCCCAAGCCGACGGCGCCGTCAACTGTCCGACGGCCACTTCGTCGATAAATTCCTGGAACAGGCGGTTATAGGCATGATAGAACCGCACTTTCCAGTCGTCGCTGATAAATTCCGATTTTTGGTTGTTTTGACGCACACAAAGCCGCGCTGGTTCGGGCATGTCGGCAACGCCGTCTTCGCCCACGGCCGTACAATGCACCTCATACCCAATGCCGCTGTTGATAAACACTTCGACGTCAATACGTACGCCGCTTTGGCTTTCCAGCAGCACGGTCAGCGGGTCTTTCAGCCCTTCGCCGCCGTGGCGGCTGGCCCGTCCGGCAAAGACCTGCGCCGTCCGGAAATCCTCGCCCAACATCCAGCGCATCAGGTCGATTTCATGCACCGTGGAATTTTTGACCGAGTTTTCCGTGCTGTGCTGCGCATAGCCGCACTTGTTGCGGTGCGCACAGTGTACGATCAGCGGCTGGCCAATGGCGCCAAACATGGCATCGTGGATGGCACGGTATCCTTCGTCATAGCGGCGCATAAAGCCCACCTTGACCAGACGGCGGCCGGCTTCCATCTCGGCGTCCACAATGTGCTGACAGCTCTCCAAACTAATAGATAGCGGCTTTTCGCACAAGACCGGCTTTCCGGCTGCAATGCAAGCCAGAACATATTGTTCATGGGTGGCATCCCACGACGAAACAATGACCGCATCCACGTTGGGAGACGCGATCAGGCTTTCCCCATCCGGGAAAATCTCTGCCCCGCAGTAGTCGGCTGCACGCGCAGCATTCTCTGCTTGGATGTCAGTCACCGCCACGATTTGCCCGCCGTACAGGTCGTCGGTAATGCGGCAGATATGAGAAAATCCAATATCGCCAGCGCCAATGACACCGATCTTTACCATGTCGATTGCCTCCTTTTATCAAAACTATTTTCCAGATTTTTTGTTGTTTTTCTTGAAATTTTTCGTATTTTGGGTCCAAAAAAAGCGCATCCCTTGACAGATACGCTCTCTTTTGTTTTTTACGCGCGCAAATCCCGCACCGATTCTCCTACCGCCAGAGAAACCGGCAACACGATTCGTTCCTCGCTGGTTTCCCCGCTTTGGATGAAGGAAATCAGCTTCTTGACACAGGCCTGCGCCTGCGCTTCGCAATGCACATCCACCGAAGTGATGGATGGGATGGCCATTTTTCCGACCACCGTATTGTCAAATGCGACCAGCGCCACATCCTGCGGGACCCGTACCCCCAGCGCAAGCAACGCCTTGGTGGTGATCATGGCCACATTGTCATTATCACACAGAAAGGCTTCGGGCAGCGAGTCACGTGCCTGCAACGCTTCATAGATCTGGTTGTAATTATAGACATTGACAGCATCCATTTCGGTCACGAGATACCGCGGCTCCAAAGGCAGATCGAACGCAGCCAGCGCCCCCAGGAAGCCCTGATACCGCTCCATAAAGCCGGTGCTGTGCTTGGGATTGCCTACAAACCCCAGCTTGCGATAGCCCTTTTCATATAAATATTTGACCGCCATCAATGCTCCGCCCAGGTTATCCTCAATGATGGTGCATACCCGCAAATTTTCATACCGGGTGCCTGTCGCCACGACCGGGATGCCGCACTGCGCTACCTTGGCTGCAATGCGCTCTTCCATATCGCCCAGGATGATGATGCCTGCAATGGAGTTGCTTTCAAACTTGAGCCGCAGTTCTTCCAACGGGATGTCACAGGTCGACCCTTTGAACACCATGAGATTGTAGTTGTAGTCATGGGCCGTGCTGAGGATGTACTGGTGGAAACTCATATAAAAGTAAGAGTCACGCAAACGTTCTCCGGTGGATACCAAGCCGATGTTGCGCATTTCCACTTTGCCGCGCTGACCAAAATAGCCCAATTCTTCGGCGATGCGGATGATGTTTTCCTTGGTTTCCTGCTTGACGCTGGGCATATCTCGCAGAGCCAAAGATACGGTATTGACCGATACGCCGGACCGCTGCGCAATATCTTTTAATGTGACCTTCATACCCACACCTCCATGCAGGAAATTTCTCAAAGCTCTATAAAAAAATCCTATCTTAAATCATAACCCATTTATCCGTTAAAATCAATTGTTCAAATCAGAATAAATGATGCACAACTTTGATAAAATCCTAGGATTTTCTTACATTCTTTATCTTTGAAAAAAAACGGCGCTGACGTTTGCCAGCGCCGTTTGCCGCCATGGAGCTTGGACTCGCTTAACCGAGCTTAACACCCGATTCGGCGATCTGCGCTTCCAGATCCTTACGGAAGTCTGCAACATTATCTTTATTCAGAACAACGACATCCAGCGGCTGCTGCTTTTCTACCGTTTCGCCTTCCAGGATCTTATACGCGTTCATAACACCCTGGTAACCTTCTTCTACGGGCAGCTGGGCGACCGAACCGGTCATTTCACCGTTGGCGATCGAATCCATTGCGTTGAAGGTGCCGTCAAAACCGACGATGACAACATCACTCAGGCCTGCTGCGGCAACTGCCTGATAGGTACCCAGTGCCATATCATCGTTGGTGCAATAGAATGCCTTGATGTCCGGGTTGGACTGGATGATATTTTCCGCAACGCTTACAGCCTTGCCGCGGTCAGAGTCTGCCGGCTGTACCGCAACAACTTCCAGACCCGCTTCTTCCATGGCCTTCTGTGCGCCGTCTGCGCGCTGGTCATGCTGGGTCTGGCCAACCAGACCACGGATGATTGCAACCTTATCGCCCTTTTGCAGCTTGCTGGCGATGAATTCGCCGCCCTGCTGGCCAGCGGCCTCGTTACCGGTGCCGATGAAGCAGGAATATAGGCTTTCGTCGTCGGTGTTCAGCATTGCGTCAATGACAACCAGCGGAATGCCAGCCGTCTTGACCGTCTGGGCTGCCGATACCAGAGAAGTCGGCTCATTGGGCGCCAAAACGATTGCATCAGCCTTATTGTTGACAGCGTCTTCTACCATGTTGATCTGGGTTGCCGAGTCGGATTCTGCATTCGGGCCAACAACGTTGACTTCGATGCCCAGTTCCTTACCGGCCAGCTTCGCGCCTGCTTCGACCATATGCCAATAGTCGCTGTTGAGCGCCATGCAGATGACCGAAATCGAATACTTGCCGTCGCCTGCGCCGCCCGAAGCCGCCGCACCGCTCGATGCAGCGCCGCTGCCTGCACTGTCACCACCGTTGCCGCCGCAGCCTGCAAACAGGCCGGTGAGCATCATACCACTCAGCGCCAATGCTAACATTCTCTTTTTCCGTGTCATTTTCTCTTCCTCCTTATAAATGGGGTGTATCAATATCCTCCTTACGAGGGATCGCTACCAGGAAAAATCATGCAGCCTGCTGCTCTTCCTTCTTCATGCGCTTAACGCGCTTGAAGCCGCCGCCACGAACGACGTCGATGAATACGGCCACGATGATGATCGCGCCCAGGAAAATGGTCTGCATATCGGACGATACGTTGAGCAGGTTCAAACCGTTGCGGAGCACGGCGATCAGCAGAACGCCGGTGAAGGTGCCCAAAACGTTACCTTTGCCGCCAAAGAAGCTGGTGCCGCCAATGATAACGGCTGCGATGGCGTCGTTTTCCAGCAGGTTACCAGACAACGGATACGCCGAGTCGGTACGGCCAGTGAGCATGATGCCGCCCAAGGCTGCCATCACGCCCGAAATCACATAGACGCTTGTGCGAACAAAATCTACATTGATGCCCGAAAGGCCAGCGGTATTGATGTTGCCACCAACCGCGTAAATGTGACGTCCCAGGGTGGTGTAGTTGAGGAAAACGCTGAACAGCACATAGAAGATGAGCATCAGCACAAAGGATACCGGGATTTTGCCCAGAATGGAATCGCTGTTGCTGCTGAGGAAGGACGAGCCCGCCCATTTGATGGCCAGCGGCATGCCAGCAATCGGGGTCGCACCTGTGATGACCAGGCCGATGCCCTTATAAATGTTCTGCGTACCCAGGGTAGAAATAAAGGGATGCGGCAGCTTGCACTTGGTCAGCAGCAGGCCGTTGATGAGGCCCAGCACCGCACCGCTGAGAATGCAGATGATCAGGCAGAGCACAGGGTTGAGTTCCATTTCCACCGCGCATTTTGCCATGATGATCGTGGACAGCGTCATGGTGTAGCCAATCGACAGGTCGATACCAGCTGTCAGGATGCAAACCATCATGCCCAGCGACAGGAAGCCATTGAGTGCCGCCTGGCGTGCAACATTCAGCAGGTTGGTTGCAGTAAAGAAATTTTCGTTTTTAAAGGCAAGAAAGATACACAACAAGATCAGCGCCACCAGAGGGCCTGCCTTGCCGATCAGTTCTTTTGTTTTTGCTGCCGTTTTATTCATTCCAGTTTACCTCCCGTTGCCAGCGTCAGGATTTCTTCCTGGCCATATGTTCCATCGTTGGGGACAATACCGGTCTGTCGGCCTTCGTACATGACCATGACCCGGTCGCTCATCCCAAGAATCTCCTCCATTTCCGAAGATACCATAATAATTGCCGCGCCCTGTTCGAGCAGTTGGTTCATGATATTGTAAATTTCGACCTTGGCGCCTACGTCAACGCCCTTGGTGGGTTCGTCAAAGATAAACACCTTGGCGCCCGACAACAGCCATTTCAGAATGACGATCTTCTGCTGGTTGCCGCCCGAAAAATTCACGGCCTGCTTTTCCGGCTGCATGGGGCGGAGGTTTAAGTAGTTGCCGTATTCTTCGACCATCTTACGGCGCTTTTTGTTGTCGATCAGGCCGAATTTGTTGCGGAACTGCTTCATTGTGACAATGGTTCCGTTTTCGATCACGTCATGGATGAGGATGAGGCCCTCTTCCTTGCGGTTTTCGGTAATGAGCACCACGCCTTTTTTGATGGCGTCGCGCGCATTTTTAATATGTACCTGCTGGCCTTCGATGTAGATCTCGCCGGCAGCCAGCGGGTCTGCGCCAAAGATCGCGCGCATGGTTTCGGTGCGTCCGGCGCCGACCAGGCCGAAAACGCCCAGCATTTCGCCTTTTTTCACCGAAAAAGAAATATCGTCAAATTTATCCGAGCTGAGACCTTCACAGCGGAAGATCTCCTCGCCGATCGGTACATCCCGTGCCGGGAATTTTTCCTCCAGCGAGCGACCAACCATCATTTTAATGATCTGGTCTTCGGTCACATCTGCGACATCCATCGTCGGCCCGGAGTTTTGGCCGTTGCGCAGTACCGTGACCTTTTGTCCAACTTTCTTAGCTTCGTCCAGCTTGTGGGTGATAAAGAGGATGGATACCCCATCCTTCTGGTTCAGTTCCAGCATCAGATCGAGCAAAAAGTCGATCTCTTTGCGGCTGAGCGAGGAAGTCGGCTCATCCATGATGAGGAGTTTGGCGTTGCGGTCGATCGCACGGGCGATCTCGACGAGCTGCCGCTGGCCCATGCCGAGCTTTTCCATCGGCATATCCAGGTCGATGTCGGCCAGACCTACGCGTTCGAGTGCTTTTCTGGCGCAGCGTTTTTGTTCCTTCCAATCGATGAAGCCGCCTTTTTTCTTTTCGCAGCCGACATACATATTTTCTACCACGCTCAGGCACGGGATATTGCTCAGCTCCTGATAAATGACCGCGATCCCGAGGTCATAGGCATCCTGAACGCTACGCAGCTTGACCGGCTGGCCCAGCCACAGCATATCGCCGCCTTCGGGCTTGTTGATCCCGATGATGGTCTTGATCATGGTGGATTTTCCAGCGCCGTTCTCGCCGAGCAGCAGATGAACTTCGCCCTGGTTGATGGTTAGATTCACATGACTCAATGCAACAACGCCCGGAAACATCTTGGTAATATCGCGCATTTCCAGCAGCGGGGTCTGTGCGGGGGCGGACCGCTTGCTTTCCGACATCTTCACTCCTCCTTGCTCTCTTCCTTCAGCATGGCCCGTCGGCCATTTTGCTCTAACAACGCGCCGCGGAGTTGTTATCCTTAGTATATTTCACGATTTATCATATGTCAATAATATTAATCACGATAAATCCACCAATAAATCATTAAAAATAATATGCAACTTGCACGAATACCATTTTGTAATTTCAGCTTATTTTGTGCGAATATTTGCCGTTTAACAGGCGCAAAATCTTTATTTTATAACTTTTTATTCAAAATTTCCCCCCTCATCCCCGATTTTTCATATTTTCATAACTTTTTCATTTACTTTGCCGTTTCCGTTCCTTTTGCCGGTTTGCACAATTTTCTTTTTTCATATTTGTAATATTAATAACATTGACTTTTTAATATTATGTGTTACGATTATCTCAACAAGCACATCACGCTCCGCGAGGTGCCGGCGGCGCCGGCCTTCCGGGTAATCTTCAAAAGTTATGGAGGTCGTTTTTATGAAAAAGACTCTGGGCATCGGCGTGATCGGCCTGGGCCGCCTGGGCTACCAGCACACGATGAACGTTACCCGCACCATGGGTGCACGGCTTGTCGCCGTATCCGACCCGGTACCGGCCGCACTGGACCGCGCGGTCGAGGACTTTGGCGCAACCGGCTATGCCGATTATAAGGAAATGCTGAAAGACCCGGCTGTGGAAGCCGTTGTCGTTGCAACACCTACCCAGACCCATTATGATGTTCTGATGGATGTCATTGCAGCCGGCAAGCCGATCTTTGTCGAAAAACCGATCACCTTCACGGTGGAAGAAGCCGAAAAGATCATGGAGGCTGTGGAAAAAGCAGGTCTGTACTTACAGGTCGGCTTCATGCGCCGTTTTGACCCCGGCCATGTTGCTGCCAAGAAGATGATCGAATCGGGCGCCTGCGGCAAGCCGATTTATATTCATGACTGCCAGCGCGACCCCAATGGTCCTCCCCCGGCCTATGTTCCGCAGTCGGGCGGTCTGTTTGTGGACATGGGCATCCATGACCTGGACGTTGCCCGCTGGATGATGGGCTGCGAGATCACCGAGATCTATGCGCAGGGTGCTGTGCTCAAGCATGAATTCCTCAAGGAACTCAACGACGTCGACGACGGCCAGATGCTGCTCAAGTTCCAGAACGGCGGACTAGGCATGATCGAAATCAGCCGCAACGCCAACGATGTTTACGATACCCGCACCGAAGTCATCGGTCTGACCAAGAGTGTATTTGTTGGCCAGGAACAGCTCACGCCGTTTAAGACGGTTGGAGGCCAGGAAATCACCTTTGATATGGCCAACTGGTGCCTGGGACGTTTCAAGGATGCCTATGAACTGGAAATGGCCGCCTTTGTTGAGAATGTCCTGTCCGGCAAGCCCTCGCCCGTTACCGCTTATGACGGCATGATGGGCATTAAGCTGGCGCTCACCGCGACCCAGTCGTTCCGCGAAAATCGTCCGATTCAACTGACCTATTAAATCGATCTTTTCTTCTCCAAATCTCAAAGAGAACGGCCGGACGGCACTAGGCCGTCCGGCCGTTTTCAATTTCATAGGAGGTTACGCATATGTTAAAACTCGGATTCAACGAAGCGACCTGCAAGGAAAATTCCTCGGTCGAAAAAGACCTCGAGCTTTGCGAAAAATATGGCTATGACTACATCGAGCTGCGGCTCGACATGCTCAAGGAATACTTCAAAACCCACACCATCGAGGACCTCAAGGCGTTTTTTGCAAAGAGTCACTTAAAGCCCTTTGCTTTTAACTCGATCGAGGACATCAACTTCCGCACGCCCGAGCAGTGGAAGGAACTCGTTGACCTGTTCACCTTCGGCTGCGAAGTGGCGCAGGCCATCGGCAACAAATACATGATTGTGGTGCCTACCATGACGGACGAATACTGCACCAAGACCGAAAAGGAAGTGTTCGACGACTCGGTCGATGTGCTCAATGCCCTGGCCGACATCGCGGAGGACTACGGTGTCTGCTGCTCGTTTGAGCCCATCGGCGACCGCCGCTGGTGCTGCAATTCGCTGCGGCAGGGTCTGGAAATCGTGCAGGCGGTGAACCGCGACAGCGTAGGTCTGACGGTCGACTGTATCAACTTCTACATGCACGACAAGTGCGCCGACGTGGACTTCATTCGCAAGGTACCCAAAGAAAAGCTGTTCGTCTATCACATCAACGACTGTGAAGATCTGCCGTTTGGCGTGCTCGATCACTGCCACCGTATCATGCCCGGTAAGGGCTGCATCCCGGTTGCCGAAATCAGCAAGGCGGTCATGGACGCGGGTTATGACGGCCCGGCCTGCCTCGAACTGTTCCGCCCTGAGTACTGGGATATGGACGCCGAAGAAGTCATCAAAATGGGCGCAGAGTGCTGCGCATCCTTCCTAAAATAAGAAAAAAGCTGTGAAGCAATGCTTCACAGCTTTTTTTATCAGGTTTTGCTTGCCCACTCGCCGGTCGCCAGCGCGGTCAGATAGGCATTGATGAACCCATCCAGATCGCCGTCCATCACGGCGTTGATGTTGGTGTTTTCATAGGCCGTGCGAGTGTCCTTGGCCAGAGTGTAGGGCATAAAGACGTAGGAGCGGATCTGGCTGCCCCATTCGATCTTCTTCTGTACACCCTTGATGTCGGAGATCTTGTCCAGATGCTCGCGCTCCTTGATTTCCACCAGCTTGGCGCGCAGCATACGCAAACAGTTGTCCTTGTTCTGGAACTGGCTGCGTTCGGTCTGGCAGGAAACGACGATGCCGGTCGCCTTATGAATCAGGCGCACCGCAGACGAAGTCTTGTTGATGTGCTGACCGCCAGCACCCGAAGAGCGGAATACCTGCATTTCGTAATCCTCGGGACGGATTTCGATGTCGTTGGAGTCGTCCGGGATGTCCGGGATGACTTCCACGGCCGAGAACGAGGTATGGCGGCGACCGGAGGCATCAAACGGCGAGATACGCACCAGACGATGCACGCCCGACTCGCCCTTGAGGAAGCCGTACGCATTTTCGCCTTCAATAACAATATCAGCCGACTTCAGGCCAGCTTCTTCGCCGTCCTGATAGTCCATGATCTTATAGGTATAGCCGTGGCGCTCGGCCCAGCGGGTGTACATACGGTACAGCATCGAGCACCAGTCCTGTGCTTCGGTGCCGCCTGCACCGGCATGGAAGGATACAAGCGCGCTGTTGCGGTCATATTCCCCGGTCAGCAGGGTGCTCATCTTCTGCTTTTCCATTTCCTCTTCGACGTGCGCATAGCCGGTTTCCAGCTCTTCGAGCATGGATTCGTCGTTTTCTTCAATGGCCATTTCGCACAGGGTCAGCAGGTCTTCCCACTGGCTGTATAGATCGTTAAAGCCTTCGATCTTACCCTTGAGCGCACCCAGACGGGACACGACCTTCTGGCTTTCTTCCGGCTTGTCCCAGAAACCGGGCTGGGACGATTTCATCTCCAGCTCATCGACTTCGCGTGCGGCCTGATCGAGGTTCAGGTTGCCGCGCAGCTCTTCGAGCGCCGGTTTCATATTGTTCAGTTTGACCTTATATTCTTCAAATTGCAGCATGAAAATGCTCCTTTTCCGTAAGATTGCAGTTCCCTTCTATTATAGCCAAATTGTCCCGCGCTGTAAAGAGCCTTCGCTTTTCCCTGCACAGTTTCCCCAATTTGTACAAAAGAAAAACCCCTGCGCAGTCGTTTTCGCGCAGGGGTTTTGGGAAATCAGGCAGGTCGATAACCGGCACCGTCCGCATTGTACAGCAGTACGCCATCCGATAACCGGAAGAACACACCGCTCACGCGGCTGTACGCATAGGTGTTGTTGGTCGAGTTCGAGGTTTCCTGAATGCGATAGTACGAAATCCCATCGATGTCGATGATATCACCGTCCGACAGGCGGAAGGTATCGTCATTTTGGTGCTGGGTTTGCAGCTTGGCTTCCAGCAGCTTCTTGACATCCTGCATCTGCGGGCTCCACATATCGTCGGTCTTGGTGTAATATTCGGTCCAGGCTGGATAAGCAAACTGTGCATCCCTTTCCCCGGAATTTTTCTGAATCCAGATGGCGGGCGCATGCTGATAATACAAAATCGTGATGTCATTTTGCTCGTCATACGCTATATTGCCCGAGATCTGCGCCGGATACAAGGTCCCTTCTTCACCGTATTGGTACCACAGCCGGGTCGGGTCGCTCTCGTCGCGCACGAGCATCACCGGAATGGGGGCTGCCTCATACTGGCTGACATAATATAACCCTTCCCAGGCATAGGTGCCCGCAACCGGCTGGTCGGTGTGCTGATGTTTTATTTTCCGTTCTTTGGTCACCGGATAGACCCACCGTTCCTCTCGATAGCTACGCAGCATGCCATTGGCTGCGCAAACCTCATACCGCTGCTCGCCGTCGTTCACCGAGAACAAATACCAGATATCGTCCGCGTCCGGACACAGTCCTTCGTAGGTGATCTCAGCTTCCCAAGGTGCGCCTTCGGCGACCAGCGTCTGCGCATCCTGGGGGCTGAACGGCAGCGGGTTGATGGCGACGCGCTCCACCATCCAGATGTCGCCTACCTGCGCCATGTCCAGCCGCACCATGCCGCCAGCCGGCCAGATATAATAGACCTCACCGCCAAATTCAAACGCTTCGCCGCCGGTCAAGTGCAGGAAATTTGCGCCAGCTGTCAGTCGGTCGGTGTAGCAGGTATCGCCTGCCTCGGCCTGCTTGCGCGCCGCGTCCATCTGGGTTTCATCCATCTGGGGCACTGTGATGGCGCCGTCCGTTTCATCTTCGCCAAAGCCCGCAAGCGCCGATTGCAGATCCTCCGAACCAGTTACCGACGTGTAGTCCAGGCAAGTGTCCAAGCTGACCTTCCACTCGCCCAACTCCTTGGTTAGGCCCAGATGCTCGGTCGCATAGAACAGGCTGGGCTCGGGGTCGCTGAGCTGATAATGCAGCACCACTTCCACGCCGCCTTCGACCGTGCCGTTGCCCGCGATATAGCAGCGTTCAAGTGTATAGTCCTGTCCCAGGAGCGCGCCAATCAGCGCGCCGCCCTGCGGGTTCTCCTCGCGGATGCGGTCGGTCATCCGGTCCAGCTGGGTTTCCGGCGTGTTCTTCTGATAGGCTTCCACCCAGTCTTCTAAGATTTTCCGTACTTCGTTCTGGTCGGCCTGTGCCATGTCAAGCGAGATCGCGTTTTCCAATGTCTGCTCCTCGGCTTCTGCCTGCTTGGGCAGGCTGGCTGCTCCCAGTACAACGGCTGCCGTGCAGACTGCCATCGCACACAAGCCGCCAAGGGCACGTTTCCATTTGGATGCCTTTCCCTGTGTCATGATGTTCGCCATCCTTTCTTTCATATCCTGTTTTCCGCCGCCCAGCCCCACACGGGGCAGCGAAAACGCCTGCGGAACCGCTGCACGCAGCAGTGTACGGCAATATGCGGTGCGTTGTTCGGGGTCCATCCGCCGGGCGACCGCCGCGTCGCAGGACAGCTCGCAGACGCGGTCGATTTCGCGCCGCAGCAGCCAGACCAGCGGGTTAAACCAGTGCACCGCTCCCACCAGCAGTGCCAGCCATTTGTAGGCAATGTCCCGGCGACGAATATGGGTATACTCATGCGCGAGGATGCAATCCAGTTCGGCGGCGTCATACTCCCGCTCGGGCAGCACGATACAGGGCCGAAATAGTCCCATCGTGACCGGTGCAGTCACCGCGCTACTGCGCCGCAGACGCGGCATGCGCCGCTTGCCGCATAAGGCAACCAGACGGGCCTGTTCACTCTCCCGCGCCGGATGAGCGGTGCGCTTCATGCGCCGAGCAAAGGCACCAAGCCCCACCCAGGCGGACAGCAGCACCCCAAGTGTCCCTGCCGCCCAGATAATACCCAAAATCAGCAAACCATGCTCCCGCACCCAGGCAAACGGCACCGCCGGTTCGGCGACGGGCATTTGCGGCTCGGATGGGGTCATAGTGCCGATGTCCTCTTGCGTCTGTGTGGTCTGTACCGGTGTAGTTGCCGGAAGATTGGCCTCGGGCATATCCACGACCGGGTTGCGGTCGAGCGGCACAGCCGCCGTCTGCACGGTTTCGGGTTCCCGGTCGAACAGCCGCTGCATCAGGCTCCCCTCGGGCGAAAACGGCAGTATCAGCCGCAGCAGCACGACCAGACACAGATAATACCGGAGTGTCGGGGTGCGGCGCAGCAGTGGCCGCAACGCCAGCAGCAGCAAGGTCAGCACGCCGCCTGACACACTGAGGGTCAGCAGCACCTTTGCCCAATCAGCCATCGAACTCCCCCCGTTCCAGCATTTCCAGCAGCTCGGCCACGTCGCGCTCGGTCAGCTTGCCGCCGCGTGCCAGCGATGCCATTAGGTTTTTGGCGCTCCCGCCAAAGACACGGTCGACCAGACTTTCGGCGGTGTAGCGTTCGTATTCCTGTTCGCTGACCCGCGGCGTATAGTAAAATACCTTGTCTTTGCGCGCTTCGACCGCGCCTTTTTCGCACAGCCGGCGCAGCAGCGTTTTGATGGTCGAGCTTTCCCATCCAGTCGCAGGCTCCAGCCGCGCCCGGATGTCGCTCAGCGGCAGCGGTTGCCCGGCCTGCCACAGCAGGCGCATGACCTCCAGTTCGGATTCGGTAATCTTCCCACAGGGTCCCTGCATTGCGTTCCCCTCCTTTCAGGTTACACTTGTAGTCTGTATCTTGAGTTTACATCTGTAACCCAATTTTGTCAATCTCATTTTGGTTACAAAAAAGCCGCCCACCGGACGGCGGACGGCTTTGGTCTTTACTTGTATTCGGCGGCCAGCTTTTCAAACAGCGGCAGCGCCCGGCGAATGGTGTCGGTCTGCACACAGTAGGAAATGCGCATATGTCCGGGAGCGCCGAAATCGGTGCCCGGCACCAGAAGCAGGTCGTATTTCTTAGCCCGCTCGCAGAATGCGCGGTCGTCCGGCTCGAGTGTGCGTGGGAACAGATAAAACGCTCCGTCCGGCTTGACGCACGAGTAGCCCATCGCGATCAGACCCTCGAACAAAAGCTTGCGGTTTTCGGCATAGACCGACAGATCGGCGGTTTCCCCAGCGCAGCGGGCGGCCACCTGTTGGAACAGGCTGGGCGCACAGACATAGCCCAGCACCCGTCCGGCACCGCAGATAGCAGCATACAGATCATCAAAACCGGGCACATCGGGCACGAGTACATAGCCGATGCGCTCGCCGGGCAGCGACAGCGACTTGGAGTACGAATAGCACACCAGCGTATGCGGATACGCACGGGCGATGAAGGGTGCCGGGCGGCCATCGTACACGATCTCACGGTACGGCTCGTCCGAAATCAAATAGATCGGGCGGCCATATTCGGCCGATTTGCTGTTGAGCAGGCCGGCCAGCCGGGCGATGGTCTCATCCGAATAAACCACACCGCAGGGGTTGTTCGGGGAGTTGATAACCACGGCCTTGGTGTGTTCGTTCAGGCGTTCTTCCAGGGCGGCGAAGTCGATCTGGAAGTCCTTGGGCTGCGGCGGCACGATCACGCACTTTGCCCCGGCCCCCTGCTCGATAAACACCGTGTATTCGGGGAAAAAGGGCGCAAAGACGATGAATTCATCGTCGGGCGTTTCGGTCAGCGCCTTGAAGCAGATCGAGATGGATGCGGCCGCACCCACGGTCAGATAAAGCTGGTCGGCCGTGTAGTGGGTACCAAAGCGGACGTTCAAGTTGTCGGCAATGGCCTTTCGGCAGGCGGGTGCGCCCTGCGCCGAGGTGTAGCCATGCACGGCGACCGGGTCTTGTCCGGCGATGTCCAAAATCGCCTGCCGGACCGCGTCGGGCGCGGGCACATTGGGGTTGCCGAGCGAAAAATCAAAAATATTTTCCCGGCCGACTTCGGCGGCACGGCGGTTGCCATATTCAAAAATCTCGCGGATGGTCGAGCGTTTCTTGCCCAGCGCGAGCACGGTCTGGTTGAGCATACAGAGGAACAGTCCTTTCGCTTTTTCTTTTATTTTATCACTGTATCTTGTAAAAGAAAACCTTTTTTTCTCGCATCGGGGCCGCCTGGTCATAGAATGAACCAAGGGGTGATGAAAAACGTGAAAAAACCTGTTATACTGGTAAGTACCGGACGAAGTGACCATCCGATGTCCACACGGCGCACGGTATCCGAGCTGTACGGCGACGCCCTGCATCAGGCCGGACTGCTCGCCGCCGCCATGCTTGGCGGCGATGCCGGGCAGCTGGCGTCGCAGTTCGACGGCCTGCTGCTTTCGGGCGGCGGCGATTTGTCCCCGCTCCTATTTGCCCAGGAGCCCGACCCGCGCGCCGACAAACCCGACCGCAGACGCGACCAGGAGGAGCTTGGCCTGTGTGCGGCCTTTTGTGCACAGCGCAAACCCATTTTGGGCATCTGCCGGGGCATCCAAGTGTTAAACGTCTACTTTGGCGGCGACCTCATCCAGCACATGGACGGCCACGACGGCACGTGCCATTCCGTTCAAATCATGCCGGACAGCGCCCTTTCCCATCTGTGCGGAGAAACCTGCATGGTGAACAGCTACCACCATCAGGCCATCGGCCGCTTAGGGGCCGGCCTGCGCACCACGGCACGTGCAGCCGATGGAACCATCGAAGCCGTCGAACACGATACTCTGCCCATTCTGGGTGTTCAATGGCATCCCGAACGCATGGTGCGCGGCCTGTGTATGGACACTGACGCCGACCACACCGCTCTGTTTGCCTGGCTGCAATCTCAAGTGAAAAAGGAAGGACCATGAAAGCATATCGTACCATCAATCTGGAAGAAAACATGCCCGCCGCGCGGGACGCAGCGGCCCGGTTGACGACCGAAATCCGGCTGGCCAAGCGGCACGGCATCCGCCTGGTCAAGTGCATCCACGGTTTCGGCTCGACCGGCCGGGGCGGCAAAATCCGTCTGGCCGCCCGCCGCGAGCTGGAAAGTCTGCAAAAGCGCGGCTATGTCAAGGCCATCATCCCGGGCGAAAAGCTGTCCATTTTTGACGAGGACACCCGTCAGGCCATGGCCTACTACGGCGAACTGCGCGGCGCCCCGGCCCTCGACCGCCACAACAACGGCATCACGCTTGTGGTACTATAAGCCCGCTCCGGCGGGATTTTCTACAAAACCCACCGCTCAATCATCCAGGCGAACGGCAGACGCAGCGCTCCAGCCCACATAGCGGCCACGGTGCAGCAAAACACCGCCCCACGGTAACGCCCCAGGGCATAAAAATATCCGCCCCGCCGTCCACGTGGGGCGTCCTGCGCCGCCAGAAAACAGGCAGCCGCGGTCACCAGCAGACACGGCACGGTGATGACCGCCGTCACCCCGCCTGAAGCCAAACTCAGCCAAATGCCCTCGGTGCCAAAGGCATGCAGCAGGGCCGACGCAGAAAACGACAGCGAAAACCCGCGCACCAAGGTGAGCAGAGACAAAAAAAGACTGGCCGGGCGCAGCCAACCGGCTGCCAAAGCGGCCATCTGCCAGCCGAAGGCACCCAGCGCGGCGAGCAGCGCTTCGCGCGCGCCCGGAGTCTGCCGGGCTTCGGTTTCCAGCATGTCCGCCAGCCGCTCGATGGGCGCCAGTCCGCTGCCGGCTGCCATCTGGCCGGTGAAACATCCAGCAATGGCTCCGCACACAAACAGCGCCGCCAGCATCACGAATGCCGGTGCGCCCCACAATTCCGAAAATAAAAAAGAACCGGGAATCTTCTTGTTTTTCATTGCTTCCTCCTTCTCCGGACCCGCAAGGGGGCCGATGGACAGCCTTTCTGAAAACAAGATATTCCCGGTCTTTACTTTTTATGCCTTGGTAAACGAGTTACAGCAGTTCGCACACACTGCCGACGATGTCGGTGCACGGTCCACGCATGTACGTCGGGAAGCCATTGGAGAACTCTAGCGACGCCATCAGGACGCCGTCTTCGCTCTCGGTCGGCTGCGCCGCCAGCACGGTGGTGCCGCGGGCAACGCGCTCCTGTACATAGGCGCAATCCGCGCCCGGACAAAGCGAAATGACAATTCGGCCGCCGGTGCATCCGCTGATGGGGGCCAGCGCCGAGCTCAGCTCGATTTTCTTCGAAGCGCACACGACCACCACTTCGCCCTTGACGACCGTGTTCATATCGTCCGAACAGAACACGACGCCACGGTCAGCGACCACTTCATGTACTTTCTTATCTTTTTCGGACAGAAAGATATTTTCCGGCGGAATGATATTTTTATCCAAAACAGCGATCACTGCGGCTGGCAACAGGTCACCCTCGCCCAGGAAGGCCACACGAATCTTATGTGCCACAAAAATCACCCTCTCTACATCATGAAATTATTACCCGTGTTTTATTATAAGACCGAAAAAGTGAAATTTGCAACGCTATTTCATGCATTTTCCAAGATTCGTTGGGTCTTACAAATCTTCCTCCATCTGCTCCGCAGCTTTGAGATAGATTGCACATTCTAAGCGTTTCCGCTCCATTTCGCAGCCCAATTCGTACGGGATGTTCATATCTCCGTTCATATTGTAATTGGCCGCGCTGCATCCGCCGCTGCAATAGAACTTCGCCCAGCAGTCACGGCACTTCTCGCGCGTGTAAATATTCATGGACGCAAAACGCTGCGCGATGTCCAGATCGAACGTGCCCTCGAGCACATTGCCCTGCTTGAATTCTTCCTTGCCGACAAACTGGTGGCACGGATAAATGTCGCCATCCGGTGTTACCGCGACGTACTCATATCCGGCGCCGCAGCCGCGCAGACGCTTGACCACACACGGCCCCTGGTTGAGATCGACCATGAAGTGGAAGAAGGTAAACGGCTTGCCCTGCTTCTTGCGTTCCTCCATGATATCGGCCAGGCGGTCATACTCGGCAAAGATGGCGGGCAGGTCTTTTTCGGTGATTTCATACCCGCAGCCGTCCTCGGCCGAAACCGGCTCAACCGACAGGCTCGGGAAACCGGCGTCCGCAATGGACAATACATCGTTTGCAAAGTCCAGGTTTTTGCCGGTAAAGGTACCGCGGGCATAGTAGTCCTTATCGCCGCGTCCTTCGACAAGCTTCTGGAACTTGGGCACGATGATGTCATAGCTGCCGCCGCCATTGACCGTCTTGCGGAAATGGTCATTCACTTCGGCGCGGCCGTCAAGCGACAGGACCACATTGTCCATGTTCTTGTTGATGTAATCGATCTTGTCGGCATCGAGCAGAATGCCGTTGGTCGTGATGGTAAAGCGGAACTTCTTACCGGTTTCCGCTTCGCGCGAACGGGCATAATCGACCGTCTGGGTCACGGTGTCCCAGGCCATGAGCGGCTCGCCGCCAAAGAAGTCCAGTTCGATGTTGCGCCGTGCACCCGAACGGGCAATGACAAAATCGATTGCCTTCTTCGCGACTTCGACTGGCATGATCTTGCGACCTGTGCCGAAGTCGCCCGTCGAAGCAAAGCAGTATTTGCAGCGCAGATTGCAGTCGTGCGCCACATGCAGACACAGCGCCTTGACCGGCGCATCGGTCGGAATATAGCGGCTGACGTCGATATAATCGTCGTCGGCAAACAGCTGGCCGGCTTTTTTCAGTTCATACAGCTCCGCATAGGCGGCGCGGACCTCATCGGCCGGGAACTGGGACAGCTTGTCCACATATTCCGCAGGACAGGTTTCTCCCATGGAGGCGTCCACCAGGCCGGACAAGGCATAAGTCACATCGTCCAGCACATGGACCGAACCGCTGTTGACATCCAGCAGAAAGTTAATCCCTTTTTTTGAATATCGATGGATCATAAGTATCCTCTCCGTCATAAGATAATCAGGTAAGCCTTATACAGAAAACAGCGAGGCGCGCCCGGGGCACGCCTCGCAGTCATTCCAAAGTTGATTTGCGATTACTTGTTGTGCTCGCACTTCTGGTTTGCAACCGTGCAGGAGGTCTTGCAAGCCGACTGGCAAGAAGTCTGGCATTCGCCGCAGCCGCCGTGCATAGCAGTCTGCTTCAGAGTTGCGGAAGTCAAAGTCTTAATGTGTTTCATGGAACATTCCTCCCATTTTAAGATTTCCGATGTTTTTTGCGTTTCATGCTCGCGCCGAGCATGCCGCCGCACAGGGAAGAAACCGCTGTGACAGCGAAATTGATGCCCACCCGCGGCACACTGATCGCCTGGCCCAGCCAGACCAAACTCAGTACAACCAAGCAGGCAAAGAGCACAAGGCCTGCCGCCATGCCCCAAAGCAGGCGGCTCCGCGCAGCCCGGCGGGCTGCCAACATGGACGCGCACAGATCACCGATCGCCAAGCAGACGAGCGTCAGCATGGGCACCTGTCCCGCTTCTGCTTTTCCGCTTAAAACCGCGAACGATCCGACCGCCATGAGGATCAAGGTAGCGCCCAGGCCAAACAGGACTGGAAAGCCCAAGATCTGGCCGATGGGGGCGTTTTCTACTTTTTTCATAGATTCCCTCCTGCCAAAACCCAAGATGTTCTAAAACAAAGTATTCGGCAGTCCGGGATGATATTACTGTTTCGGCTCTTCGACCTTTTCCACCGGAGCAGCTTCCTTGCCACGGATCGCCCAGCGATACAGCTTGAGCTTGGTGCGGTCGGCCGAGGATTCAATGACAATCACATCATCCTTGATGCTAACGACCTTACCGATAAAACCACCGATCGTCGAAATCTCGTCGCCGACCTGGATGGAATTACGCATTTCCTTCTCCGCCTTGTCACGCTTCCGCTGCGGACGAATCAGGAAAAACCAGAATACAACGAAAAGCAGGATGAGTGGCGCAAAACTGGTCAGAATGGAGCCATAATCGGACGCGCTCGGCATCTGCGTAAGCAACACCATCTACATACACCTCCTTATAAATTTTCACATAGTACCATTTATTATATCGGTTTTCCCGGCAAATTACAAGTCCTTTCCGTGCGGTTTTCCAACATTCTTTTTTACATACGTTCCTTGTCCGAACGCATACGATATTTTATTCCAATTTTGTTTTATTCTTTGCGAAAGGCTGGTGTCTGCATGTTATTCACGGGTGCCTCTGCGCTGCTGATGAGTGCGATTTATTTGATTTTACGGGTACAGGGCGCGGGCGGTTGTTTTCCCCGTCCCTTGACGGCCGAAGAAGAACAGGATGCTGTCCAGCGCATGCTGGAAGGGGATGAACAGGCCCGTTCCCTACTCATTGAGCACAACCTGCGTTTGGTAGCTCATATCGTGAAAAAATATTATGCCGATCCGGCCGATCAGGATGACCTCATTTCCATCGGTACGATTGGTCTGATCAAAGCCGTTAATACATACCGCCCCGACAAAAATGTGAAACTTGCGACCTATGCAGCGCGCTGCATTGAAAATGAGATCTTAATGCACTTTCGCGCCGGGCGGCGGACCGCGAGTGAAATTTCGCTGTCCGAAACACTGGACAGCGATGGCGACGGTAATTCCCTGGCGCTGATGGATGTCATCAGTTGTGAAGATGAGCAGCTGCACCGGGTCGAACTGAGCGACCGGTATCAGCAAATGTATGCGTACATGGACACCTGCTTGGATGACCGCGAGCGCCAAATCTTGCAACTCCGCTATGGCCTGGGCGGAAACGAGCCGCTGACGCAACGGGAGATCGCCGCCAAACATGGCATTTCACGGTCCTATGTATCCCGCATTGAAAAGAAAGCGCTGCACAAACTGTCCGAAGCCTTTGGCGGCAAGCAGCCCTGGTAAGTGTCCTTCCATAGATTCCAACCTTTCCACAGGCGTTTGATTGTGTTATAATGAAGGCAATCCCTTTTGAAATCGACGAACAGAATGGTGGAATCAAACCATGAAAATTACACTTTCCAACGGTGTCCGCATTGTAACCGAGCCGGTCGATTCGGTACGGTCTGCATCGGTCGGTATCTGGGTCGGCAATGGCAGCCGTCACGAACCGGCTGCGCTCAATGGCATTTCCCATTTTATCGAGCATATGATCTTTAAGGGCACTGAAAAACGTTCCGCCCAGCATATCGCCATTGCGATGGATGCCTTAGGCGGTCAGTTCAATGCATTCACGACCAAGGAATGCACCTGTTACTATATGAAAGTCCTGGATACGCATATCAAAACCGGTATTTCCATTTTAGCCGACATGTTTTTAAACTCCCGGTTCGATGCCAATGATATTGAACTGGAACGCGGTGTTGTTTTGGAAGAAATCGATATGTATGAGGATACCCCCGAAGATGTCGCCACCGAGAAGCTGTTTGAAAGCTGCTTTGCAGACAGTTCGCTTGGCCGCCCGATTCTGGGGACCGAAGAAACCCTTTCCACATTCACCACCGAAACCCTGCATGAATATATGCAGAATTTCTATCGCCCGGCGGATACCGTGATTGCGATCTCCGGCAGCTTTGACCAATCCGATCTGGATTACATTTGTTCGCTGTTTGAACCCATGCACGGGCAAGGCCAAAACAGTCTTACCCCGGCCATCTACCGGCCGCAGACCATTGTCCGCCCCAAAGAGATCGAACAAAATCACATTTGCATCGGTTTCCCCGGCCTGCCGGTCCATGCGGAGCAGCGCTATGTCCTGCAAATCCTTTGCGCCATTGTGGGCGGCGGCATGTCTTCCCGCCTGTTCCAAACGGTTCGTGAACAGAATGGTCTTTGTTATGCCATTTATTCTTTTTGTGCCAGCCATCACGACACGGGCATGCTGTCCATTTATACTGCGCTTGGCAAAAACACCGAAGAAAAGGCCATTGGTCTCATCTGCAAGGTGCTGCATGAATTCTGTGCCCAAGGCCCGGTCGGAGATGAACTGAACCGCTGCCGGGAACAGCTGAAAGCCAATGTACTGATGGGCCTGGAGAACACCAGCGCCCGGATGCATCAGCTGGGGCGCGGGGAATTGTATTTTGGCCGCGCCATTGGAGCCGATGAATTGATTGCCAGCTATGATGCCGTGACTGCCGACCAGGTCTTGGCTTTGGCACAGCAGTTATTTGATTTTTCGCAGATCTCTCTTTGCGCGGTTGGACAGACCGAATCCCCCGCTTATTATGCTGGTTTGCTGCAATAAAAGGCCTCCAAAAAAAAATTAAAACTTTTTGCGAAAAAGTGTTGACACTCGCGATTTTGCATGATATTATATATAGGCAGTCAGCGCTGAGGCGCTAACAAAAGAACTGCAAAACGCGCCAGTAGCTCAGCTGGATAGAGTGTTTGGCTACGAACCAAAAGGTCGGGGGTTCGAGTCCCTTCTGGCGTACCAGATTAAGCCGTTATTTCGAAAGAAATGACGGCTTTTTCGTTTTATGCAATACAGCTTCCCCGCACAAAATGCAAAAGAAAAACGGCGCCCCGCAGACCTGCTATGCAGGCTTGCAGGGCGCTTCCCTTTTCAAACTATAAATGCAGCCGACGGCTGATTTCGGATCGAACGGTCCTCCATTGTAGGAGCAGCAGCCCGGCCAAAAGAATGATCGCGACACCGCTGCTAATTAGCGACGGGATGCGGAAATCCATTTGTCCCAACACCAGCAACAGAAACGGCACCAGACCAACCAGGCAGACTCCGACAAACACGCCGGCAAAAGCATGCACCGGCATCCGCATACAAAGCGCCAGTGCCAAAACCATCAGCATACCGACAACGCACACACACGGCAGGACAAAATCCAACGACCACCGGTTCCATCCGGTCAAATGGTCCCACAAAATGGACAGAATAGGAATCACGACGACCTGCCAGCCGATGCTCTGCATGGGGTCGCGGCGGTGTTTGACACCAATGGCAACCGTAAGCCAAACACAGCCTGCACCCATCACAACAAAAAACGACCACCAGACTTCGGGATACAGTTCAAAATTGATGAATAGGCAGGTGACACTGACGACGATCGCCAGCAGAGCCAAAATCCGCAGCACAAACCCGCCGGACACCGGAGGTTTTTCCAAAACCGGGAAGACTTCGGTTTCCGGTTCCGGGGTGCCAATCAATGTGCCGCCGCACAAGGGGCAACATGTTTTATGCCCGGCGATCGTCACTTTGCAATGGGGACATCGTTGCATAGGGCATCCTCCTTATGATATTCGTTGCTGCGGATCTCGATGTCGATTCCTTCCTGCGCTAAATATGCGAAAAACCGTTGCTGTATTTCGGTATTTTCCAACGCAGAGGTAAAACCAAGATGCAAACTGTTTCCAAAGGTACAGGTGCATAACTGTGTCGCGGGCGTGGACATAAAGACACCAAACCCTTTGACATACGGCTGCAACGGCTCTGGGAGATGGAATTTGCCAATGTTGGAGAGTGCCGAGGTTTCTCCGTAATGTGAAATATCTCCCGAAAACCGCAGGACCAGATTTTTTAAGAATAACGGGATGGGACGCAACAACAAGTTATGTTCCAGTGCGGCCAGCTGGTTCATCCGTCTGGCTAGCCGCTCCGGGGTCAGCTCGGTCCGGAAACTTTGGGCTGTGGTCTGCAAAATATCTTCAAAGGTCCCACTGGACGTGTGAAAATCATAGACGATGCGAATGGTGCCAAAAAAGTTTCGGTTGGTTTTGCTGGGAAAATAGCTGCGTAAATCCACAGGAATGGTCAGCACGACCGGACGCTTTTGGTCGCGCACATACATCTGTTCATGGATGACCGAAAACAGAACAGCTGTCAGGTAAACAGTCAACGTGGTATGGTATCGATGCGCCACGTCGAGCACCTGCCGCACATCTGCTACCCCTTCTAAAATGGTGAGCCCACCATCCAGCCGCTTGGAACCTCGCAGATGATATGCCCGGCAAATCGCTTTGCGGTCATCTTTTGGCGCACCTTTCATGGCCTTATAATATTTCTGAAATCCATCCGAACTGCGTTCGGAGACCATCACTTGCGGCACCTCCTGCATGCCGCAATCTGGATGACACAGCAGAAGATACCGTGTGATGAGTGCTTCAAAAAACGCGATCGCCCCCGAGCCATCGGCCAAGACATGGAATACATCCAAACTGATTTTATGCCGCCAATAACTCACGCGGAACAAAAGTGACTGACTGTTTCGATACAAAGCCGCACAGGGCGGAAAGCGTTCGGGCTCTACCAGGGGACGCTTGTCGGTTTGCTCTAAGTAATACCAGAAGATACCGTGCCGCATGACCGTACACATATGAGGATAATAGGGCAAAATCTCGTCCAATGCCTGCTGCAGCAAAGCTGGGTCAACGGCTTGCTGTAACTCACAGGAAAGCCGGAACACACCGGTATTGGCGCCGTGGGAAGTCGCCGGGAAAATCTTAGCGGCATTGTCCAGCCTACTCCATTTCAGGAGTTTCTTTGGTGTTTTCGTCATGGGATGCCACTCCATTCAAAAATTGATTGATGAGCGTAAAGGTATCGCGTACAGCACGGAACCGTGCCGGCAGAGAGAAATACCCATGCAGCGTATCCGGCATACGGTGGACCTCGACCGGATTCCCTGCTGCGCGCAAAGCTTCTGCATATGCCTCGCCCTCGTCCCGCAAGGGGTCATATTCGGCTGTAATCACCAAAGTGCGCGGCTGATGGGTCAGGTCCTCTGCCAGAAGCGGTGCAAAATAAGGACTATTCCAGTTTTTTTCGTTCTCTCCGGCATATAGCCGCATATAATCGCTGACTCGCTTGGAGGTCAACAAATAGTCCTGGCCATTTTCATGGACGGAAGCAAAGCGCGAAGTCGGACTGTGATCGTTATACGTTGCCGGATAGAGCAAGATTTGTTCTGTAATGGAAAATTCCCCGCGGTCCCGCGCCAGTAGCGAAACCGCTGCCGCCAGATTGCCGCCCGCCGAGTCACCGACCAACGTGATTTCCTGCGCCGAGATGCCCAGCTGTTCCGGATGCTGATGGAGTGCTTTGGCCGCGGCATAACAGTCCTCCAAGCCTTCTGGAAATGTATGCTCCGGGGCAAGGCCATATTCGACCGAAGCGACCAGGCAGCCCGTTTGATTTGCCAGATTCCGGCACACGGCATTGTATGTATCGATGTTTTCCAAAACCCATCCGCCGCCATGGAAAAACAGAAGCACGCGATTGCGCTGCTGCTTATGCGGCCGATATAAACGAACGCGCACCGGATGGCCATCCCGCTCGATCTGCTGATCCCAAAAATGATAGAGCGGTGACAGGGGCGCCCGTAAGTTCCCCAATGCACGGGACACCTTATAGGTTTTTTCCACATCAATATTGGCGGGATACGAAAGTGCCTGTAAAGCTGCACGCATTGCTTTATGGATCGCCATGATATTCCTCCTTCACGTGCGTTTTTCATTCAGATGAGTGCCTGTTGGGATTCTCGATACCAGAGAGAAAAGCCTGTCGGTCTGTACAACAATATCTCTTTTTAGTATAGCACTCTTCCAGAGAATTGGGAGATAAATTTCCGCGTAATCCAGCATCCTCTGCGTTGTGCGCAGAGGATGCTTAGATGCGATAGCTGCTCATTTTTTATCCCAGCGGCTTGCCGCTTCCCCTTGACGCCCTTTCGGTTTCATGATATTTTCAATATGCTGGTTCTTTTTATAGCATCAAAAATCATACCAAATCGGTTATTATTTGCGCAAAATTTACCGGAAATTTCGAGGAGGAATCACCATGCTTCGTTTTGCAGTATGCGACGATGAGGAAGATCAATGCAGGCAGATCGCAGCGCTGTTAAAAAACTATCTCGACAGCCACTCCGACCTGCAAGGTCAGGTGATGACCTTTTGCAGTGGTGATGCCCTGTTAGCGCAGGCCGAAGAACAGGGCGGCTTTGATTTGTATATCCTGGATATCCTAATGCCCGAACTCAACGGCATTGATACCGGCCGCCAGTTGCGGGCCCTGGGGGATGGCGGGGAGATTGTCTATCTGACCAGTTCCAACGACTTTGCCGCTGACAGCTACGATGTCCGCGCCTTTTTCTATCTGCTCAAACCGATGGAGGAAGCCAAGCTATTTCAGATCCTCGATGGAGCGGTGGAAAAACTGAACCGTCGGCGAAACAGCGCCATTGTAGTCAGTACAGCAGACGGCTCCCGGCGTATCCTGCTTGAGCAAATCCGGTATGTGGAGCGGGTAGGACGCTGCATGCACTATTCCTGCACCGACGGTACAGTGGATTCTCAGAGCATTCGGGTTCCCTTTCGGGAAATGGCCGCTCCCCTTCTGGCAGACCCGCGCTTTTATCTATGCGGAGCCAGTTTTGTCCTGAATTTTCAACACGTAATTGGCGTAAATGGGCGGACCGCCCTGCTAGACAACGGGCAGACCATCGCCCTGCCCCGGACGGTTGCAACAGACTTCAAGAAAGCCTGGGGGAACTACTGGCTGAAGGATGAAAACGTATGATCGAACTGTTTGTCATGGAGTACATGACAGCACTCGGTATGACCATGGTGCTGCTCTTTTTGGATAGCCAGTATCCTCGACACCGCACCATCCCGGCAGTCTATGGCACGATGATTGTGGCCATGGTAGCAGTTGCCATCATATACTGGGAAGCCGGTATGGAAACCATTGTGCGAATCTATCCCTTGATTGTCCATACTCCAGCCTTTCTGCTTCTCTTGAAACTAAGCCGTTTTCGAGGATGGCGGCTGATCTTTCAACTGTTCTCGATCATCCTGTTTTGTGCACTGATCCAGCACGGTACCGGGTTGGTCTATTATCTGTCCGGAGGCAACGTCTGGATATGTATTCTGGCCTATGTCGGCCTTACCGCCGCAGTGATTTGGTTTCTGCCTCGCTTTCTGCGGCCCCTGTTTTTTCAGGCACTACTGGAATTGCAACGGGGCTGGTGGCTCATGTGTCTGGTGCTGGCGGCGTATTATGTCATCATCATCTATCTCATCCCCGGCTATGTGGGATCTACTCGGAGCAGTACCATTCTCAAACCCGCTATTTCGTTGCTGATGGTAGGCTTTTACTCGATTTTGATGTTTCTATTTTCCAGCATCCAAAAGGAGTCCGAAGCCCGGCACAACGCCCAGCTGTCCGGCCTGCAATTGTCTGCTCTGCAAAGCCGGATGGAGGCCGTACACGTCGCCGAAAACGCCATCCGTACCGAACGACACGACCTGCGCCATCGGCTGCAAACCGTATCCGAACTGATTGCCCGCGGGGAGAAAGACCTCGCACTCGATTTTCTGGATTCCTCTCAAAGGCGGCTGGATGAACAGAAAGAAATCCGCTGGTGCCGTCCGCCGATACTGGACGCGGTATTTTCGTCCTACTTCGAACAGGCCCAGCTGCAAAACATCCGTGTGGAAGCCACTCTCTCCCTACCGGATACGTTGCCGGTGGATGAAGCAGAATTGGCCGTCGTATTGGCAAATGCCTTGGAAAATGCCATTCACGCCAATATGAAATTGCCCGACAAGCAACGTCAGATTTGTTGTAAGATGGTCGGAACCCCCACGCTGCTGCTGAACATTTCCAATCCTTATGTTGGAGAGATTGCTCTGGATCATGAGGGTTTCCCGATTTCCCACCAGGAAGGCCACGGCCTTGGAATGCAATCGATCTCGGCCTTTTGCCGCAAGCACGGCGCCGTTTGTCAGTTTAAACTAACAGATGGCTGGTTCCGATTGATGCTGGTTTTATAACAGACCGATATACAAACAAAAAGAACGCTCTCTCCATTTATGGAGGGGGCGTTCTTTTATTTTTTTGCTCTTTTGACACGCAATCCAAAGCAGATTTTGCACAGACAAACGCAAAATTTGCACCTCTTCTGGAAAACATCCATCAAAATCTTTAAACTGGAAACCGTAAATCCTGTATTTATCGAATTTTAATCAACTGTTCCAGTATGCTCAGGGCAATCGGCTTGACATGCGGTGCACAAGACTGAAACAGTTCCAACACTTTGTCGCATTGATAATTGGGAGACTCTGTTGAGGCGGCGCAAAAGATATGTCCCAAATCACATTGCAGCTTGTCACAAAGCAAGGCATAAATATCTAATGTCGGTTTTGCATGTCCATTTTCAATGCGAGACAGATAAATTGTGGTAATATCAACCATCTCAGCCAGTTGGTCCTGCGTCAATCCCCGCTCTAGTCTCAGCGCTTTAATTCTATCGCCTATCAGCTTATAGTCGATCACAATATCATCCCTCCCCAAACACTTTAACAAGGTTGATTGCCGCTTGAAATAAACTAATAGTTTAACTTGCTTTTATAGTTTAATGTCCGCTATAATATATTCATCATTGCTGCCATCAAAGGAGAGACCTATCTGTGAGTAGGATGTGGAGTTTTTTTGAAAATTTAGATGAAATGGTATATGTGTCTGATATTGAGACCCATGAACTGGTTTATATGAACCGGCATCTGCGGGAATCTTTGGGATACCAGACCCCGGAAGAGTATGTCGGGAAAATGTGCTATACCGTTCTGCAAGGTTCCTCGCGGCCCTGCCATTTCTGTACGAACTGCCAACTGCAAGAGGGGAAATTCGTCTCGTGGACACATAAAAACCCGGTGCTCAACAAGCGTATGCTGCTGAAAGATACGTTGATTTGCGAAAATGGGCGGCATTACCGTCTGGAGATCGCCATTGATGCCGATTCCGAAGTGGCCTGCAAAGCCACCTACTACTATGCCCGCAGTGAAACCCTACTCAATGAATGCATCCAGCAGATTTTTTCGACGGCCAACGCCGAAGAATCCATCCATAAAATGCTGGCCTATCTCGGCAAAGCTTTCTCCTGCGACCGGTCGTATATCTTTGAACTCACGGATACAAAACTGGCCACCAACACCTATGAATGGTGCGCCGAGAATGTGATGCCCCAAAAAGACTGCCTGCAAAATGTCCCAATGTCGGCGATCGACTGGTGGCTCTCGCTTTTCAGCGATAACAAAGTCACGGTGATTTCCGATCTGGAAGACATCCGCATGACCTATCCAGAATCCTATGCCATCTTAAAGCCGCAGGATATCCACTGTTTAGCAGCTGGTCCCATCATGGCAGAAGACAAAATCATTGGGTTTATCGGGGTCGACAATCCGGATAAGAACAGTATGCCCATGATCGAGTCGCTTTTAAATGTCATTGGCTATTTTACCTGCACTCTTTTGCAGCGGCGCGATTTGCTGCTCCATCTGAACAATCTCAGCTATCACGACCAGCTGACCGGCGCGCTGAATCGTCACGCCCTGACCGAACTCTATGGCGATCTGCCGATGGAATCGCTTGGTGTGTTCTACTGTGACATTTCCGGTTTGAAAAAAATCAATGACACACAGGGACACGAAGCCGGCGATCAGCTCATCTGCCACTGTTATGAGCTCCTGCAAGAGACTGCCGATACCGACCTGGTGTACCGCACCGGCGGGGATGAGTTCGTGGTCCTCTTCCCCAACCGGACACAGGCGGATTTTCGCAACACCCTCCGCGGACTCCAACGGCGCATCCGGGAGGATGAATTCCACATTGCCGTTGGTTCTGCCTGGTCGGATACCCAGCCACTCAACCTGGAAAAACTCATCGCACAGGCCGACCAGGGCATGTATCAGGATAAACGCGAGTATTATCATACAAACCGCTGCCTTTCTGGGGTACCGCATCCCCGCTTGGAAGAAACACCGGACACCAAACCCCACACCCAAGCCGACACGCCGTTTCAAACCTTTTTGGCGTTGTCCAACTGTGATACCGAAGCCTTATTCCAATCGGTTTCGCAAGATAATGACTCCAGCTATTTCTATTTAGGGGATATGCAAAATGACCTGTTCTACATATCAGATAATATGCGGGACGATTTTGGCTTTCAAAGCAATCTGGTGTATGGTCTGCTTCGATTATGGGCAGACCGCATCAGCACCCCGGAGTTTCAGGATATCTATTGGCAGGACATTTCCGGCATGCTGCGTGAAAAACGCACGCTCCACGATTTACGGTATCGGGTGCGGGATGTTCTGGGAAACAATCATTGGGTCCGCTGCTATGGCATCTTGAAATGGAATCAAGAACGGACCAAGCCGATTTTCTTTTCCGGCCGTGTCACCCATCAGGACGCCAATTTTGTGGTCGACCCCATCACCGGATTCCCACGGGAACATGCGTCTTTCCAATCGCTGGAGCAACTGCGAACCACAGGCGAAAAAACGTGGGTGATCGGTTTTGGTCTCAACGGCATGACCGAGGTCAACAGCACCAACGGCCGGGAGTATGGCGACCGGCTTTTGAAAAAGATGGCCAACGCCCTGATGGAAAACTTCTCTTGGAAAATGTCCTTTTACCGTCTGGAAGGCGTCCGCTGCATGGCGATCGTGCATCCGGTCTGCGTGGAAGAAGGGCCGGAGCATCTGGTCGAGCAAATCCAGACGATTGTAAAAACATGCTATTCCAGCATGGATGTGCTGGTCAAAAAGCCTTGCTCCTTTGGACTGATCGAATATCCGAACGAAAACATGGGCCCAGAAGATCTGGTGGAAACACTGGTTTCGCTCATCCGGGTCGCCAAGCAAGAACCCAAGCTTGCCTATGTGGATTATTCGACGCAAAACATCCAGCGCATCAAGCAAATGTCCAACATGGTGTTGGCTCTAAGCCAGGATGTTGAAAACAATATGGAGCATTTTCGAATCGTGATTCAGCCGGTCGTATCGGCTGCTGATGGCTCGATCATTGGCGGCGAAGTGCTGCTGCGGTGGACCTTTGAAGGGAAAGCCATCTCACCTGCGCAGTTCATTCCCATTTTGGAAAAGGACGGCTTGATCCAAACGGTTGGCCGGTGGGTCTTTGAACAGGCGGTATGTACCTGCACACGCCTGCATGCGTACAAACCGACCTTTTATTTGACGTTTAATGTCAGCCTGCACCAGTTGTCCGACCCGCTGCTTTTGCCGTTCATGAAAGAAACGCTGGAAAAATACCGGCTGAACGGTTTCCATCTGGTCGCGGAACTGACCGAAAGTTCTCTGGATGAGCAACCCGAACAGCTGGACTGCTTTGCCGAAGAGTGTCAAAAGATGGGGATTTATATTGCACTCGATGATTTTGGCAGCGGCTATTCTTCGCTGCGCATGCTGCTGCAATATCCATCCAGCATCATCAAGCTGGACCGCTCGCTGGTGCATGAGGTCACCGAATCGGAAGCGAAGATGAATTTCATTCGAAGCATTGTTTTTGCCTGCCATCAGTTTGGCAAAACGGTTTGCATGGAAGGCGTGGAGCATGCCGATCAAAATGAAATCATCCGCAACACCGGGTGCGATATGATTCAGGGATATTATTACTATCGGCCCATGGAAGTTCGTGACCTGTATCAACTCATCAGCGAGCAGAAGCATGTGGGAAATCAGCATCCGCTTGGTCCGAACGGTCCGCAGGCATAATCGAGCGCGATCATTCGCGATAGCATGTAGGGGGAAATCATATGCAGTGTCGCAAAAAATCCAGACAAGGTGGCTTTACGGTCCCAGAATTGCTGCTGGTGATCGCGATTTCCATCACCTTTCTGTCGGTATCCATCGTCGGCATCGTCAGCTATATGCGGCAGCTGCAACTGGCTGAACTTGACAACGCAGCCAAAGAGATCTTTCTATCTGCTCAAAATCGTGCCATTTTGCTCAGCGGCAACCAGCAGCTGAAATCCTATGTGATTCACACAGATGACAGCAACCGCATGGACCACATCGATGTGATTCCGGGCTCGACCGAAACCACCCAGATGACGGTCTACTACATCCATTCGGATGACGTAAACATCCACGAACTGCTGCCGGAGGAAACCATTGACCCGTCGCTATGGGATGGGGATTTCTACATTGTATATGAGCCCGAAAGCGGCAGCGTCGCCGACGTGTTCTTCACCGATGACGGTGATCTGCCGGTCCATGGGGATTTTCCTGCTTTTTATGAGACCTGGCGTGCGGCCCCTGTCAAGGAGCGCCGGAACAGCGACCCCATGATCGGCTATTATGGCGGAGAAGCGGCCCAAAGCGGCACCACGCTTTCCCTGCGCACCCCGGTCATCAACATTTACAACGAAAATACCCTGCGGGCCGAGGTCACCTATTGGGTCCCCCGCACACTGGCGATGAGCGGCGATGCCGATGATGTAACGCTGGAAGTCAAACTGCGTTATCAGGAGCAGGAAATCACCTTACTGCAAAATGACGCGGACCTGGAAGACGACCACAGTGTTGCCTATCTGGGCTATCGCTATACGTGGACCCTGGACTCTTTGACCGGACGAAAATTTCAAGATCTGTTTTCGGTGGCTGGCCTGACCTACGGCGAAGACTTTACGCTTCTTGCCGAAGTGTCCTATACCGGCGAGTTAAAGGTCAACGGTTCCCGCAAAACCGCCACGGACAACAGCCTGTTTGCCAAGGACAGCGGCGAGGATACCGCTTATATTGCCTGCCTGCGCCATTTGCAAAACCTGGATAGCGAGTTTTCCGGCGTGGACGGCAAGACGGCCGCTGTGCAGCAGGGCGATATCCCCGAGGTAGAAGGGTATTCGTTCCAACCCATTGAAAATGAGCAATTGCAGTCCTATGATGGGGATATTTTCGCGATTTACGGCCTGCATATTGCTGCCACGGACAGCAGCCCTTCCGGCCTGTTTGGTGCGTTTTCCGGTACCACAACCCACGAAAAAACGCTGGAAAATATCCATCTGGTCAATACAACGGCATCGGCCGAAACCGGCCCGGTGGGTGCATTGGTGGGGCAAGGCGCGGATCTTCAGCTGTCAAACTGCCAGGTTTACTGGGAGAACCGCTCCGAGCAAACCACCAACCTGCGGGAGGTACTCGGCGACAGTGTGCAAGGATTCCAGTATCAAATTACAGGACGCGGTGTCGCCGGTGGTCTGGCAGGCACACTGACCCATTCCAATATCACAGACTGTTCGGCTTCCACGCTGGTGTCGGCAGGTACTGTGGGCGGTCTGGTGGGACAGGGTTCCGGTCTGACCGTTCAGGGTTCGTATGCGGCTTCCTACCTGCAAGGTCCTTGGGCCGCCGGACTGATCGGCAATGCCGGCGACGCGGTTACGCTTTCTGCCTGTTACGCGGTCGGGTTCCTTTACAGCACCGGTACCGGAGCGCAAGCGGCCGGGCTGTGTCTGGGCACGGATAACGTCGGCGTTGCACGTTCTTACAGCGCCATGCTGTTCACACAGGGAGCGCATAATGTCCCGCTTTGTCCATCTGGGACCTACGACAAGACCTACTATTTGGACTCCGACCGGTTTGGTTTTGATCCACAATATAAGCGCTACGCCAAAGCGTATACCGACCTGACCGACTCCACACAGTGGGATGCCCTTTTTGGGGATGGCACATTTACCGCCAAGGGCACCGCGCAGTCCCACCCGTACAATTTGCAGACCACCCTTTCGCTGACCACCTTCATTTATCCGGGATTGGAGAATTTGGAGCAGTGGGGCGACTGGGGAGCCCAGTTCCAGGACGGCAGTCTGGTGTATTATGAGCAATACGATGACGGCAGTTATGGGTTCAGCGGCGGCGACGTCAGCCATCTGTCGGAAGATCATCTGGTAACCTTGGACGGCTATGCGGTGGCGTATCGCGGCACGGCCTTCACGTCCGGCATTGGCGCCAAATTGAATGTGACCTATCGCACCAGCGAGGGGCAGCAGACCGAAACTTTCCTCTATGGGCAGGAAGGTTCGTACTATGAAATTGGTGGCATTGAGGACACGACCGGCGAAATCAGCACCTATTATCTGCTTCCCCTACCGGGGCAGGTGGTCAATACCGATTATGCCGCAACGCATTTGTATCAAAAAATCACCATCGAGGATACGGGCAACCATGCTGTGCGAAGTTACTACTACAATCCGCACTTTGCCAACGCCATCCTACCGTATGAAGAGGGGTTGGACCTCAATCAGCTCGCCAACGAGCGGCAGGTGGAAGTCCGTTCTCCGCGGCATCTGTATATACTCAGCCGCTTCTCGGCCTATTACACCAGCGGTCATCAGTACCGTTTCTTGCAGCAGCTCGATTTGGATTATTCCACCTATACCGGCTATGACCTGTTTGGGGAGCATTGGAGACAATCGCCCATCGGCCTGGATGCGGACCGCCCCTTCCGCTGCAATTATTATGGTAATCATCATACCATCCGAGGGGTAACGGTTTCTGCGCAAGATGAGAAGGAAAACAACTATCCTTATATCGGATTGTTTGGCTACACGACTGGTGTGCTGCGCGACGTTGTATATGCCATGACCGAAACCGTGCCGGTCACCCAGTCGGGCAGCGACTCGGCCATTCTGTATACCGGCGGTCTGACGGGATACAACGGCGGCACCGTGGAGAATTGTGCCGTTTCCGGGGTACGGCTCCAAGCCAACGGCTATTCATACAGCACCATCTATGTCGGCGGTCTGGTTGGGCTGAACCACGGTACCATTCACGCCTGCTCGGCCGAAGCCGCACAGATTGAGGCCTCTGCTTCCATGTCCAATCTCTATGCAGGCGGATTTATTGGCCGCAATGCCGCAAGCGGTACGATCGACCAGTGCTATGCCGTTGGGAAGGTTTCGGCGTCCCGTGCCCGACATGGCACAGTATATGCCTGCGGTTTTGCCGGCCAGAATGAGGCCACCCTGCGCCGCAGCTATGCAGCCGTCCATCTGTCGAGCGAAGGCGGTGCCAGCAGCTATGGCTTCAGCGCTGACGCGTCGACCAATTGCGTGTACTTAAATGAAGGCAACTTTACCTATCGCAACACCAATTATGCTGCCCAATATGATGACCCGTCCGCCACTTCGGTGACCTGGCCGCAGCTGACCGGGCAGGAAACAAGCGCGGCGGTCACCCGCCTTGGCATGTCGCGTCCTGTCGTGGCAGCCGATTCTGCGGAAGCATATCCCTATCCTGGTGTGGTGACCAACGCAGAAGATACTGCCGTGCATTACGGCCAATGGCCGGACCAGATGCCTCTGGGACAAATGGGCATCTATTACTGGGAAAAGCTGACCATCGGCACGTTAGACTCCTATCATTTTAGTGTCATTTCGACGGATGGAGCTGGCGGGATTTATAAAAGCTCCACCCTGTCTACCGCGCATGGCGACGGCGGGGTGGTCACCGCATACGGATATGGCTATTTCCATGCCAATGGCACCTCAGCTCCCATTCTGACGGGCAGCGGCATTGGATTCCAAAAAGATATGGCGTTCTCCACGCAGACGGCAACCGAAAATCCGCAAGCCAATACCGCGCTTTCCGATTTGATGAACGGACAGTATACCTTCCACTGTTATGATACGTGGGGAGCAAAAAACCAGGGTCTGTATCTCTCCGCTGCGGGCAAAGACGAACAGCCGCCCTACGGCACCTGGACCCTTAATGGGACTTTCTCGGTCCGGCTCAATCCCTTCTTTGCCGATTCGATGGCTTATCTGTCCTGGCCCTCGCTGGAAGGCGTTCCCACCGAGCTGCCAGGCACTGAAAAGAACCCGTATCAGGTCCGGTCCATCGACCAGCTGCAATTTATCAACTGGAACAGCAATGCTCTGAACACCATTCGCCGGATGGATATCTGGAACATGGATAAATTCCCTTACTTGTGTTATGGCACCTACGGCAACTGGACCCTGCGACCTTTCTACTGGGAACAGACCCATGACCTTGCAGGCGAGAAAGGCAAAACCTACACCCCCATCGCCGGCGTCTACGATGCCAGCTATACCGAACGGCAAGGCGGCGACCTGTTTGGCTGGTTCGGCGGCACCTACGACGGCAATGACTATATGATCGCCGATGTGAACATCGCCCCCTACTCTTCGAGTGAGGACTATGCGACCTCCTGTGTGGGACTGTTCGGCGCGGTATACAACGGTACCTTGAAAAACATCGTGCTTTATTCAGAAGATGGTATCGCTACGGTAACTGGCAACAACAGCGGAACCAGCCAGTGGTATGTCATCGGGGGTCTGGCAGGTCTGGCGGGCTCTTCCACCGGCAGCGCGGTGGTCAACTGCACGGTGGCCGGTTATACCATTCAAGATTATCACACATCCGGGGCTTCCCAGATTGGTTGGGGCGGTACCGGTGTCGGCGGTCTCATCGGAATATGTGACATGGATTTGGTGGGCTGCGCGGCTGTGACGGATGTGAAACTCAATTCCTACAATCAGGATAATGTCCGCGTGGGCGGTCTGGCAGGCAGCTGTCAGGGCAGCATCAACAGCTGCTATACCGGCGGCAGCATCCAAATCACCTCTTCCACTTCCACCCCCAATGGCATCTATATTGGCGGTATCGTGGGCGGTATCTATATGAAACCGCTACGGGTAGGCGGCAGCGACATCTACAAGGTCGGCCAAGCCGGAGACGCCTTGACCAATACCCTGAACAACTGCTACACCTACACCGAACTGCCTGCATCGTCCAGCAATCGCTTCCTGAAAGGCCTGTATGCCGTGGGCGGCAGCGGTGAACTGGATTGGTCGGGCGGCAGTCTCGCCGACCATGGCGGAACGTATTACAACAACAACTATTATCTGGCGTCTGTTGTGCTGCAAAACAATAACGGGACCATTTCCTTAGGCCGAACCGACATTGGGAACAAAAATGTCCACGCGCAGACCTATGCGCAGATGGCAGATACCGGCGAAAATGGTCTGCCGGAAAAACTCAACGCGAACATCGAAGACGATACTGCCAAATTTTCCACCGTGACCACCGAGACGGCAGGAGGCGACTCCCTCGATGGCCGGTACAGTTTCGGTATTGACCCCAGTTTGCTGGGCCGGGATTATCCATTCCCGACGATTCTCACCCAGTCGAGCGATGTCGCCGAGGGCGGCGTGGCCAATGTCCACTATGGCGACTGGCCACTGGAAGGCATCCGCCGGCCCAGCGGCGCCTTGCCGGTGAATCTCGACCTGTTTGCCGACTACAAAGCAGAAAATGGCGGGGCGGTATACACCGAAACGCTTTCCACTTCGCAGGTGAGCAGCAACGGCACTTGGAAAGCCGAAAGCACCGACCCGGCTGTTGCCGCGGTAGGCATCGACCAGGCTGGCACGCTGACCATCACCGCCAAGACGGTAGGCAGCACGGTCGTGACGGTTTCCTATGCTGTAGACGGAAAGACCTATTTCCTGTCGATTGCGGTCAACGTGACCGCAGAGCTGCGCTTAGCGACCCATGCGGCCTCCCCGGTCCAGACCTTTACCGAGGAAACTCTGTACACCAATTTGGAACTACGCGACCGCAACGGAACCGTATTGACCGCGCTGCAAGACGATATTCGTCTGTCGAGCTGCACGGTCGAGTTTGACCCCTCTTATTTCTCCCAGGCGTCGATTGCGGAGCAGGACGCGCTGCGCCTGACGGCGACCAGCCGCACGGCGACTGGCCCCACCCAAATGACGGTCGGCTATGACTTCACCTATTTGGGAAAGACCTATCATGCCACCAGTGCGCTGAGTTTTCAGGTCGTGCAGCCCGAATTCGAGATTGCACCGCTCACTTTCGTCTTTGACCCTGGCACACAGATCGAGGAAACGGTCGAATATGCTGCCCAAAACAGCGGATTTGTCCTGCGGCTCGCGGGTGTGGAACAGCCTGTGACCAACCTGCGTCTGGTCGATTTTGCGGTCGATGACGGCCAGAAGAATTTCGTCTGGGCCAAGTGGGCGCAAGACGCGGACGGGAATGAAATCCCCGGCACTCTGCTTGTTACCGCGTATCCGCAGCCATATCCGACCATCACTTGGGTCCAGGTGCAGTTCCAGTTTGACTATGCGGGCAGCACGCACACCACATGGCAGACCCTTGTGGTTCATATCCAGCAGACGGGAGGTGGCCAGCCATGAGGCGTACACTCCAGCGCAAGCTGCAAAGCCAGCGAGGCGCCTCCCTCTTACTGGCGCTGCTGTTGCTGCTCATCTGCTCCATGGTGGGGGCATCTATCCTGATGGCGGCAGCGTCCAACGCGGGCAAACACCGCAGCAATCTGGAAGAACATCAGACCTATCTGGCGCTTTCCTCTGCGGTCAGCCTGTTGTGTGACGAGCTGAACGCAGCCCAATACACCGGGCAATATCGGTATTGGGTCGAGGAACATACCGATTCTAAGACGGGCGAAACATCCTATTCTTATCATTTTGTTCAGGAGGATGGCGCCTACTCCAGCGATTTGAGTTCCATATTGCTGGATAACTTTGACGCGATCTTTGCCGCGGAAATCAATCGGACACTGGATGCTATGGATTTTTCCACTTTTCAGACTCAGCCGCAGACCGTCTCCTGGAATCACAGCTTAACGCTTCAGCCGCAGACGGGTACGGCGCTCGATGACCGTGCGGTTCGCATTGCTTTGCAAGTCATCCCGGAGTCCTACGCCATGGAGCTGACCGCCACGCTGGATGATTACACCATCGAGGCCGAACTGACCCCGGCAAGCAGCAAGCCCACGCTGCCAGCATCGCTGGTCGATCAAGGGTCTGAAACAAAACAAAGTACCGCCCCCATGACATGGAAAATCGGCTGGATCACCACAGGCGGAGAGGAGGAAGAACCATGAAGCGATGCAAAGCCAAACTGCGCTCCAACCAGGGCGAAACGCTGGTGGAACTGCTGGCTTCGGTTCTGATTGCCACTCTCTCTGTGGCGCTGCTCATCGGCTGTGTCACGGCCTCCTTTCAGCTGGGGCGTCAGGCCGACCAGTCGGACACGTATTTCTATCAAACCCTGACAGCCGCGGAAGACCGGCAGACCCCACTCACGGATGGTATAATACAGGTCACAGAGGGCGGCTCTTTGGTTTCCCTGCCGGTTCAGGTATATGGGGACGAAGGCCTGTATGCCTATGCGCGGAAAACGGATGGTGAGACGCCATGAAGCGTATCATCCACAAGCTGAAAAACCGGCAGGGCCTGACGTTGGTGGAAATGGTAGCAGCCGCTGGTGTACTGGCGCTTTTGTCCCTGATTTTAAACACCGGCCTGCTCATGGCGCAAAACAGCTATTATACGATGACCGGCGAAGCGGAAAGTCAGCTGCTGGTATCGACATTGACCGATTTGCTTTCCAATGAACTGCGGTACGCCCGCGATGTGGAGGTCAATGCAGACGGCGAACTGGTCCGTTATACCAGCGCCAATTACGGCCGCAACACCTCGCTTGCGCTCAATGCCGAAGGGCAGTTGGAAGCCAACAGCCGTCTGATGCTGTCCTCTGGCGCCTACGGCAATGGAGCGTACCAAATCCAGTCCTGGAGCATCGTGTATCAGGATGGTCTTTTCACGGTCACGCTGGACATTGCCGGAGGCCATGACATTTCCAATCAAACCGAGTTTTCCGTCCGCTGCCTGAATGCAGCCGCTTAAGGAGGATCCATATGAAATATACCAGACTGGGCGATCTGCTGGTGGGCAATGGAACCATTACACAGCAGCAGCTCACCGAAGCCCTGGCCATTCAAAAGAAAAACGGCAAACGCTTGGGCGATGTCCTGCGCGATAACCATATCATCACCGAAAACCAGGTCATCGAAGCCCTGATGACCCAGCTCGGCCTGGAATTCATTGATTTGAATGCCTGCTCGATTTCATCGGATATGGCGCAGCTGCTGCCCAAAAGCATCGCCAAAAAGCATCATGTCGTGCCGGTGCGCGCGACGCGAACCGAGCTTTATCTGGGGATGTCCGACCCGCTGAACTTTGCCGCCATTGAAGAGGTCAGCGCCGCTACCCGCCGGCAGGTCATCCCGCTCATCTCCACCGAGGCCGGGCTCGAGCGTGCGCTGCAAAACCTGTACAGCAATCAAGGTACCATGAAAGCCATTGAGGATATGCGCCGGGATTTGGACACGAGTCAATATGGCGCCGCGGTGCACATCGGCGATGAACTTCAGTTGGCGGCCGACGAAGGGGACGAAACCGCTGCCCCGACCATCCGTCTGGTCAACTCGATCATCCAGCGCGCCTATACCGAAAACGCCAGCGACATCCATCTGGAACCTCTGGGGTCCAAGTTATCCATCCGCATGCGCATCGACGGTGCACTGCGCAACATCATCACCGTGCCGCGTGAGCTGCAACGCTCGGTCATCTCCCGCATCAAAATCATGGCGCAGATGGATATTGCGCAGAAAAACCTGCCTCAGGATGGCCGCATCAATGTGACCGTGCAGCAGGAAAATCTGGATTTGCGTGTTTCCACGCTGCCCACCATCCATGGTGAAAAAATCGTTATCCGTCTGCTGCGCAAGGATGCCAAACTGGTCACCGTCGATGGCATCGGTCTGCACGGTGACAATAAGCGAAAATTTCTGGAGCTGCTCGACAGTAGCACAGAAGGCGTCCTGCTGGTGGTCGGTCCCACCGGTTCGGGCAAAACTTCGACGCTGTATACCATGATTGATCATAAAAAGAGCGAAGAGGTCAATCTCATTTCCCTCGAAGACCCGGTGGAATACCACATCGATGGGGCCTGCCAGGTGCAGATCAACGACCGGACCGACCTGACCTTTGCCAATGCCCTGCGGGCGGTGCTGCGCCAGGACCCGGATATTATTGCGGTGGGCGAAATCCGCGACGGCGAAACAGCCGAAATCGCGATGCGTTCGGCTTTGACCGGCCATCTGGTTCTTACCACCATTCACACCAACGATGCACTTTCGTCCATCGACCGTCTGATGGACATCGGCGTCGAGCCGTACCTGATCGCCGGCGCGGTGCGGGGCATCATTTCCCAACGTCTGGTGCGGTGCATCTGTCCCAACTGCCGCAAGGCCTATACGCCGACCGAAGAGGAAGTGGCCCTGCTTGGGCTGCCCGCTGGTTCCAACCATCGATTCTATCGGGGCGAGGGCTGTTCAGACTGCTTCCAGACCGGATATCGCGGCCGAACGGCGGTGTTTGAAATTTTGACCATGACCCCGGCGATTCGCCGGGCCATTCACCGGCAGAACCGAAAAGAATTGCATGAAGCTGTCCAGCAGTCCACCTTCCATCCCATTTTGGAAAACTGTGCGCAGCTGGTATGTGACGGGGTAACGACTTTGGATGAAGTGCTCCGCATTTTAGGGAGGAACGTGGAATGAACATCACCGATTGTATTGAAAAAGCCAAGGCGGACCGAGCGTCCGACCTGCATCTGGTTTGCGGCCTGCCGCCCAAATATCGCGTAGACGGAGAAATCCGTGATCTGGATGATGTACCTCTGACCGAGGAGCAATGCGACACCTTTGCCCGCGGACTGGCCGGAGAGCAATTTTCTGATCTGGAAATCGTGGGAGAACTCGATTTGGCGCTCACGCTTTGCGGCGTGCGCTGCCGCCTCAATCTGTTCCGGCAGCAGGGCGTTTATTCTGCGGCCATCCGTCTACTCAACGACCATATCCCCGAACTGGAAGACCTGGGACTGCCCGCAGTCGTGCAGGAATTTGCCGGTTACAGTCAAGGTCTGGTGCTCGTCACCGGGGAAACCGGTTCGGGCAAATCCACCACGCTGGCCGCGCTGCTCAACCGCATCAATCACACCAAGCGGCTGCACATCCTCACCTTGGAGGACCCGGTGGAATACATTTACACCCCCGATCAATGCCTCATCAACCAGCGCGAAATCGGGCGGGATACCTTGAGCTTTTCTGCCGGGCTGCGCGCCGCGCTGCGTGAGGACCCGGATGTCATTCTGGTGGGCGAAATGCGTGACCTGGACACCATCCAGACCGCGCTGACCGCTTCCGAAACCGGACACTTGGTGTTCGGCACCGTGCACACCAATTCCGCGGCCGATTCCATCGACCGTATTGTGGATGTCTTCCCAGCCGAACGGCAGCAGCAAATCCGCTTGCAGCTGTCCATGACGCTCAAGGCGGTCCTGTCGCAGCAACTGCTCCCGCGCGCCAAGCAGGAAGGACGGGTGCTGGCCTGTGAGGTCATGAAAACTGACGACGCCATCCGCAATCTGATTCGGGAAGGCAAAACCCCGCAGATTCAAAACGCCATCCAGACCAGCGGCGCAATTGGTAATATCCTGATGGACCGTGCCCTGCAAGCCCTCTATCGCAGCGGAGCCATTTCGCAGGAGACCCTGAACGAAGCCCTGCGCGGAGCCCCTTCCCTTTCCCCATCGGCTCCTGCCGGTTCTTCGCTTGGCCTGAACCGTTCCCGCGGGTTTGGCCGATAAAGGAGGAAATACACGATGCCAACCTATCGTTATGAGGCGACAGGCAACGGCGGACAGCCGGCCGAAGGGGTCGTAGAAGCGGCCGACCGGTCGCAAGCGGTTGCCCAAATCCGTCAGCGCTATGATGTCGTCCTCCGCTTGGAGGAAATTGCGCCGCCCCGGGTCGACCCTCTGGAAAGATTCCAAAAGCTGAATCTCAAGGTCTTTGCCCTGATGTGCAAGCAATTCTCCATCATTCTCAAGGCAGGCCTGCCTTTGGTGCAGACGGTCGATTTGGTGTCCTCTCAGCTGTCGGATAAAATGCTCAAGAAAATCCTGACACAGGTATCCGAAGACATTGCCAACGGCTGGAGCCTGTCTTACAGCTTTTCGCAGCGCGGCGAAGGGCGGTTGCCCGCCGCCTTCATTGAGACCATCCGGGCTGGTGAGGAATCGGGTGACTTGGTCCGTTCCTTTGAGCGTATGAGCACCTATTATGACCGCATGACCAAGACCCGTGCCAAAGCAACCAGCGCGCTGGTTTACCCCGCATTTCTTACCGCAGTGGCGGTGGTGGTCATCATCGTGATTATGACCTATGCGGTGCCGACCTTTGCCGCGACGTTCCTGTCTATGAATATGGAGTTGCCGCTCCCCACCCGCATGGTGATTGCGTTGTCCAACTTTTTTAGCCGGTATATCTGGGTGATGCTGGGCATTGCAGCCGCATTGCTGTTTTTGCTGCGGCTGTACAGCCGCACGGCGGGTGGACGCATCCGCATGTCCAAGGGGCGTCTGGCGCTGCCCATCCTCGGAAAAATTGCCGTGATGACCTCGGCCAGCCAATTTGCACATACCATGTCCGCGATGCTGTCCGCCGGAATGCCCATCTTAAAAGCTCTGGACACCGCTTCGCGTTCGGTCAGCAATGCCCATTTATCCGAACAGATTCGCAGCGTCATTCCGGGCGTGGAAAGCGGTCAGCCGTTGGGCGAGTGTATGCGCACCTGTCACGATTTGCCGCCCATGCTGGTGCAGATGACCGCCATGGGCGAAGCGACTGGTTCGCTGGAATCCACCTTGCAGATCCAGGCGGAATATTATGACAACGAAGTGGATACGCTGACCGCCCGTGCGCTGTCGCTGCTTGAACCCATCATTATCTGCGTGATGGCGATCTTTGTGGTGATGATTTTGTTATCCATCTATATGCCCATGTTCAGTATGTATGGCGCCATCTAGCTGCGTGTTTCAGGAGCGGCCACCCCTGCTTCCTGAATGCCATAGAACAAAAAATACCATCAGGTACATGCAATAAAAGGAGGAAATGTTATGAATCTGAAACAAAAGCTATCCAAAAAAATGAAAAAGACCGGCGGCTTTACGCTGATCGAAATGCTGATTGTGGTCGCAATCATCGCGATTTTGGTGGTCGTTTCGATCCCCATGGTAAGCTCCAGTCTTGACAAGGCCAAGAAGGCTACCGATGATGCAAACTTCCGTGCTGCGAAAGCTGCAGCCATGATTCAGTTTATGACAAGCGAAAAAACCACAGAAACAACTTATTCGTATAATAGTGACGGTACCGCTGTAGAAGGTACCCAAACTGCTGGTGACCCGGGCTATGACTATGGCCAGAGTGAGGCCAATAAGAAAGGGTATGTTCAGGTTGTTATAACTAAGGACGGCATCGTTGATAAGGATAAGACAAAATGGGTTAAAGCATAAATTCCCTGCCGTTTTCCACCGAAGAGGGGGATGGCCTCTTCGGTGGAAAACCCCTAAACGACTTTGGGACAGTACCGGAACTTCCGGCGCCGTCCCAAGGCCGTTTGCAACGCCTCAAAAGGAGTATGCCGCACATGGACACAGACCCGATTCTACAACTGTATCTTGCCGTATGGCTGGCCGTCCTCGGCGCCGCCCTGGGCAGCTTCCTGAACTGTGCTGCCGACCGCGGCGGCCTGCCGACCGGACGGTCGCGCTGCGACCACTGCGGGCATGTGCTTACTGCGCGCGACCTCGTGCCCGTGGTGAGTTATCTGCGGTGTCGCGGCCGCTGCCGCTACTGTAAAGAGCGCATCTCAGCCCGGTGTCTGGTTTTCGAACTGGCCGGAGCGGTCTTATTTGCCGCACTGGGGCTGCACTTTGGCTTGCAATTGGAACTGGTGATGCAGCTCATTTTTGGCAGCCTTCTTCTGCTGCTCAGCCTGATCGACTGGCGCACCCATACCCTGCCGGATCAGCTGCTGCTGGCGGCAGCGCTCAACCGGCTGTTGTTTGTCTTTTTGCTGCGGCAGCCGCTGGGCGCGACGCTGGCGCACATGGCGCTGGGCGCGTTCAGTGTTTCGCTGCCGCTGCTGGTGCTGTCACTGGTGATGGACCATCTGCTGCAAAAAGATACCCTGGGCGGCGGAGACATCAAACTGCTGTTTGTGCTGGGCCTATACCTGAACTGGCTGGAAATGATATTGCTGCTGTTTGTTGGCTGCGTGCTGGCTCTGGTCTGGGCTTTGGGACCAGGCAAAAAACGCCCGCATGCAGCGATTGCTCTGGGCCCGTTCCTGTCGGCGGCGTGGCTGCTCGTCACGCTGTTCGGAACACCATGGGTCCAGTGGTATCTGGCATTACTGGGATAAAAGGGAGTGTATATATATTGAAACCTATCAAAATCGGATTTGATCTCGGCAATAACAGCCTGAAAATTGCGGCCAACCGACGAGGCAGTCTGGAGTTTCACGAATGCCCTCTGCCGGAAAACCTGATCGAAGAGGATACCGTCACGATGCCGCATGCCTTTTCCTCTTTTTTGAAAAAGGTCAAAAAAGACCTTCGCCTGCCCAGCGGCACAGCCGGACTGCTTCTGCCTTCCAGTCAGGTCATCTGCCGTTTGGTCACCATGCCCCGCATGTCGATCGACCAGCTGATGCTCAATTTGCCCCATGAATTCAGTGATTTCATCCACGGCGAGCCACATCAATATCATTGTGACTATGCCCTGTGCGAAGAACCTCCACAGGAAGAAGAACCCGAATATGCGGAAATGACCATGATGGCGGCCGTTGTGGAAAAGCAGCAGGTGATTGAATATGGCCGGATGTTTGCCGCGGGCGGGTTTCCCCTCCGCCTGATCTTGCCGCAGGAAATGGCGCTCATCAATCTGGTGAAAACCTATTGTCAGCTACATCCCGATGCTCCGAAAGAATTCTGTTTTATCGACTTGGGCTATCTGTCCACCCGCATTTTTATTGTACATCACGACCGCATCCAGGCCACGCGGCGCATCCCGACCGGCTGCCGGGAACTGGACCAGGTCATCGCTGACCTTTTAAACGTCGATCGTTTTTTGGCCGATTCGTACAAGCGCGGCAACCATCAAAATATTCTGGAAGCCGATCGCTGCATTGAAATTTATGAACACATTGCCGTGGAAGTTTTGAAGCTGGTCAATTTTTATCATTTCACCTATCGGCAGAATCAACTGAACGGGATTTATCTGATTGGGGGCGGTGCTGAAATCAAACCGTTATGCCGGATTTTGGAGGAGGCCACCAGTCTTCCTGCCCTTTCGGTGCAGGAACTGCTTGCCAACACAACCGGGGAAGCTGCATGGAATGCCTGTGTTTGCGCTGCGGGATTGCTGACTGACACCGGAAAGGAAGGATAAACCATGAAGCTCAATACCGACATTCGCGACCTTGTGAAGGGCAAAAAACCGGTCTATCCGACCAAACGGTCGATGAACCTATATTTCAAGATGGACCGCACCTCGGCTCCTGCCACGGTTGCGCTCTATCTCCTGTTCGTGCTGGCCATTCTTCTTGGTCTGTCCAAAGTGCTGGTTTATGACCCTTGGAGCACAGCAAACCAGTTAAAAGCCCAGGCCCTTGCGCTGGAGGAACAAACCGCATCCGCACTGGAACAGCTTCAGGATTATGCGGAAATCCAAAAGCAGTATATCCGCATCCACCCAACCCCAGAAGAACAGGCGCAAGTGGATTGTCTGGAGATTTTAAACCTGATCGACCAGACCATCCAGACGCCCGCTCGGATTTTACAGGTTTCCATTTCCGAAAACAAAGTTTTGCTGACCTTCACCGGTGTGACGCTAGAACAATCGGCCCATCTGGTCACCCAATTGGAGCAATCTCCCCTGGTGGCCAACGCCAGTGTCGATACGGCGGCTTCCACCGAAGACCCGTATGGCTTAGTAGAAATTCATGTTTATTTTGAAGTTGCCCAGGAGGAGGAAAATCAATCATGAGAAAACTATCCATCCGGGAACGCGTGCTGTTGGTTTTCCTGGCCGTGATTGCTGTTGTCAGTGGGTATGTGCTTTTCTTCTATCTGCCTTTGTCCCAGCGCATCACGTCCCTGCAAGCCCAAATCGCCCAAAGTCAAGAACAGTATCAGCAGCTGCAAACCCAGCTCACCGATCTGCAGCAAATGAAACAACTGCTCGATTCACCCGAAGCCCTTCCTGCCATGCCGGAGTATGATAACCTGCCGGCGGTTATGATCGAACTGCATACGGTTTTGTCGGACTGTCCGGAATATTCCCTGTCTTTTCAGGAAAATCAAACGGATGATTCTGTTTTAAACCGGCAGGTCACCATCCCCTTTACCTATGCCAATTATGAGCAGGCACGTACCCTGGTGCAGCGGCTGCACGACAATCCGCTGCGCAGCTTGCTGACCGATGTACAACTGAGCGAACAAGACGACGGAACCGTCAAAGGAACGGTTACACTTACCTTTTTTGAGTATCGAAAAGTCGAAACCGAAGAGCTGGGTTAAGAAATCCACGTTGCAGGAGGATATGCCATGAAATCCAAATTACTTGCTTTTCTACGAATCCCCGCTTCAATCCGTTCGGATTTTTTGAACGACTCGGTCCGAAAGAACGACGTTTCCTTGCTGGTCATCTGTCTGGTGGTTGCAGCAAGCGAACTATACAACATTGCACGCGTGCTTCTGTGGTCCAAATCCAAGCTTGGTACCCTCAACAACCGGATTTATTTCGGGATGTACTGCACCTTGCTTGCGATTGTAGTGATATGGCTGCTCCTTCGAAAACCGTTACGCAAGATGAAGGTTTCAAAACAATGGGGCGCACAATATACGGTGATTATGCTCATTTTCCTTTGGAATATGTGTTTAAACGCCTATGATCTCCACCGCAATGCCAACGCAGGGACGACTGTTTTTACCACGGCACTGTTGGGAATCGCTGCCTTTATTCAGATGTCCAGCTTGTTCAGCCTGATTTGCTTTGGTTTTGGATATGTTGTGTATCAGCTGTTGGTGGCATCGTTCCTTTCTTCCGGGCAGGAACTGAATTTGACCATTACCTTTGCTGTGTCGCTTGCCGTATCGCTGACGCGGGCGCATCATGCCTCTGTGAACTTGCAGCAGCAAAACCAAATCAGCCAGATCAATGTCAAACTGCAGGAACTGGCCAAAACCGATCGTTTGACCGGTCTTTTAAATAAGATCACTCTGGAGTTCTATGCGGAGCAATATTTACAATGTGCACCGAACAAAGGCTTTACCTTGTTCATTGTTGATTTGGACGATTTTAAATCGGTAAACGATCAATATGGCCACCCCTGTGGAGACTGGGTGCTGGTCGAAACGGCAGAACGATTGCGTCTGGTCTTTTCCCAAGCGGTTGGAATTGGCCGCATTGGCGGGGATGAATTTGCTGTGATTTTCAACCGAGCCCTTACGCAAGAAACATCATTAGCTTTGGGTACGCAGATAATTCAAGAACTGTCCCGCATTTGCTGGGCCGATCACCCGATTCATGTGTGTTGCAGTGTGGGGGCCTGTGCTTGTACCTCATGTGTCTCCTATGATACGGTATATATGGAAACCGACCGTATGTTATATCAAGCCAAGCGAAACGGCAAAGGGCAATGCTGCTTCCATCATTTGGTCATGGATGACTCCATGCGCTCACAAAATGAAGACCAAAATTTTGTCCGGTAAGCACTCAACGGCAAAGGGACAGCAAGGATTTTTCCTTGCTGTCCCTTTTGTCCATTCATTTACCAGGCGTCTGTCCTTCCCTTGTCTTGGGCAGGATTTCGCAAAAACACCAACGTATTTTGGTCCGACCGGCTCGGGTCCCATCGGTAATGGAGCCGGTCAAAGGCTTTGGCCTGCTCGGGATCATCTGCCTGCTGTTCGGCCAGAAAGCGTACCATTTCTCCACGGGCCATCTTACACATCGTTCCTTTTTCCACGACGCGGCCATCTTTTTCCTCGCCAAAGACACAGGTGACAAACCGTACGGTAGAGGGAAGATGTTTGGAAATGCTTACGCTATATTCTTTGGAAGCCAAATTCAAGATGCAATCGTCCTCTTGGAGCAACGCCTGCGCCAGACGATCGCCCCAGTAGGCATACAGGTCTTTCGCTTCTCCCATGCGGAGTTTTGCCTGCATTTCCAGCCGGTAAGGAGTGACCCCATCCAAGGGACGCAGCAGGCCATAAAATCCGGATAAAATCCGTAAATGCTCCTGAATATAGTCCCATTCCTGGTTAGAAAACACACCTGGCGCCATATATTGATACTGGATGCCTTCATATGCCAAAAGTGCCGGCGTCAGACGACGCTGCAAGTCCATCCTTTGCAGCCGTTCGATGTTTTGATTGGCAATTTGGTCGCTGCACTTCCAGAGCTTTTTCAAATCCGCAGCGGACATGCTCCGCAATGCGTTACAAAGTTCCTCGGCCTGTGGCAGGAAGGCAGGCAAATCCAGCCACGCCAGACTGTCTGGATCTTCCCTCATCTTTTTTGCCGGAGAAATGATGATTCGCATGAATTTCTTTCCCTCACTCCGTCAGGTATTGGAGAATCTCGGCTGCGTTGGTGTCCGGTTTTACCTTAGGCATGACGCGCTCAATCTTGCCTTCCGGATCGATGATGTAGGTCGACCGCACGACTCCCATGCTGACTTTCCCATACAGTTTTTTCTCCTGCCAAACCCCATAGGCCTGGATGGCCTGCAATTCCGGGTCGGATAGAAGCACAAAGGGCAACGCATGTTTCTGTGCAAATTTCACGTGCGAAGCCACCGAATCTTTGCTGATGCCGATGACCACCACATCCAATGCCTGGAACTGTTCATAGCTTTCCGCAAAGGCATGGGCTTGCCGGGTGCAGCCCGGCGTGTTGTCCCGCGGATAAAAATATAATACCACGCGCTTTCCCAGAAAATCGGACAGGCGAACGGTTTCTCCATCCTGGTTCAAGAGCGCAAAATCCGGGGCTTTGGTTCCAACTTCCAACATATTGCATCCTCCTTCATCGGGTCGTTTTCTGCCTCATATTATACGATACCCCGGCTATTCCCGCAAGCACACTTCCCGGCTTTTCTCCTAGGATTTTGTCGTTTTTACGCTTGCACTTGTACAATCCTGGCATCCAATGATACAATAAAAGAAAGTGCAGGACCGCGCCACAGGATCGCGCAGGGGGAAGCGCAATCCTATCCAAATCGACTGGGAAAGCACGGTCTGCCGATGAGGGAAAAAGAGGGGGAAACCACATGAAAAAACGATTTTGGAGCGCAATTCTTTTCGCTACATTATTTTGTGTCCCAGCAAACGCTGCCTGGGATGGCTCCGATGTTCACATGAGTGCCTGGGCCGAAACTCAGATACAGGCCGCTTATGAAAGCGGTGCCGTCTCGGCAGATTTCGATTTAGGAAACGATTACACGCGCCCCATCACCCGCGGGGAATTGGCACGGCTGACAGTTGATTTGATCGCCCAGCAATGGCAGGTTTCGATCACCGATCTTGCCGCGCAGTTTGGCATCCCGTTGCAGGCGGTACCGCTGACACCGGCGCAGCCGGTAGAATCCGAAGAACAAGACTCTGCCACCGATACGCCACCCGCAGAAGAAACCACGGAACAGCCACCCGCCGAAGATAGCTCCGATGCGCTGCCCACGGAAGACATTCCCGACACAGATACACCGCCCGATGAAACCCCTGTACCGGAAGAGACTGACTGGGGCGATCCGCTTGACAATGGTTTGCCCTTTGTTGCCTCCGGCAGTTTTGCGGATACCAAAAGTGTATATATCGAAATCGCGGCGCAGCTTGGAATCGTCAGCGGATCGGATGGTCTTTTCCGTCCCAACGATCCGGTCACCCGTGCGGAAGCTGCTGCGATGATGGAACGGTGCATGGGGACCCTGGGATTTTCCGAAGCCAACCAGATGCCGCAACAATTTTCCGACAGCTATGAAATCCCGTGCTGGGCAGTGACCTCGGTCAAATACATCTCGGGCCGTACCGATGCAAACGGGCTGTCCATCATGGGCGGCTGGAATGATGGGTTCCATCCGCTTGAATCGTATACCGTGGAGCAGTCCATCCTTTCGATCCTGCGGATGCAATCTTCGCTTACGGTCCATGAAGTATATCCTGGCTGGCGGGATACCCCGGGTTACAACAGTGTACAGCTGGCCCTGACTTTTGGCGGGGATTGTACCTTTGGCCGCAACCGTGGCTCTGCATATAGCAACTCCTTTGACCAAATGTATGACCAGAAAGGCCCGGACTATTTTTTCTCTGGCATCCCCGAGTTTGCAAACGATGACCTCACGATGGTCAATTTTGAAGGCACCCTGACCACCTCCAACGTTGGCGCAGATAAGACGTTTGTTTTCAAAGGCAATCCGGTATACGCCAAGATTCTGGAGGCAGGCAGCATCGATGTGGTCACGCTGGCAAACAATCACTCCATGGACTATCTGCAGCGCGGATATGACGATACGTTGCAGTATCTGTCCCCTTATGTAGATGTTTCCGCCTATGGGCTCCAGCCAATCGTCACGGTTAAGGGCGTACGCATCGGCTTTGTGTCCAATGTTGGCTGGTCGTTTGACGCGCTGCAAAAGCAGTTCATCACCACGGCCATCCAAAATCTGCGGGCGCGCGGCGCCGATTTGATTGTGTTCAATTATCACTGGGGCACCGAAAAATCCTACCGCAGCAACGCCACCCAGCGTGCCATCGCCCACTACTGCATCGAGCAGGGCGCCGATCTGGTCATCGGCCACCACCCGCATGTAGTGCAGGAAGTCGAAGTCTACCAGGGCAAACCAATCGTCTATTCGCTTGGTAATCTGGTGTTTGGCGGCAATCGCAACCCTTCGGATAAAAATTGTCTGATTTTCCGCCAGAATTACACCTTTGATCTGGATACCCGCACGATTACCGATTCTTCCTATCAGGCCATTCCTTACAAGGTGTCGTCGGTCTCCTGGCGAAACGATTATCGCCCCACCAAATAACGAGATTTTCAAACTCCAAGCATCTGGACTAAAACCATATAAAAAAACAAGCGGCGTGGCTGGCAGGCCACGCCGCTTGTTGCAAAAATGGGATACCCATTCATCTACGCTTCGCACTCTTACTATTGCTCACATTCAAGCGTCAGCAAAAGCCTTCTGCATCGATTGGAGGATCTGGTCTCGGTCAAAGGGTTTATAGACAAAGCCTTTTGCGCCAATGTCGTTCGCTTCGTTGATCGTATCATCATAAGCCAGAGAGGACACCATAAGCACACGAGCATCAGGATGCGCCTGCAGCAGCAGGCGGGCGGTTTCCAACCCATCCATACCAGGCATCAGAATATCCATGGTTACCAAATCTGGTGTGATTTTATCATACATTTCGAGGGCGTCTTCGCCATTTTGGCAGCAGGCAACGACCTGGTAATCGGTATCGGACAAAATCTTTTGCAGTTGTAACTGAACGATACGGGAGTCATCCACCACCATAATCCTTTTTGACATATGACATCTCTCCTTTTACTTTCGAAAACTAAATTTTATTGACAGAACTGATGTATCAACTGAGCGCCTTCATTGCAATCGCTGATATAATTGAGCACATACCGCGTTCCACAAGTGTCTTGCGGAACATACCGCCCCATGCAGAATCTGGGGATGCGGAAGCGGGATGTGATATGTGCAGCCCGGAATAATCCGGCAACGATTTGGCCGCAGATGACATTAAAGTATTCCTTTGCAAAATCCTCAAGGTCTTGGGAATTGACCGTTTCTTCCTGCATAACATGTTGTGTCAAACGGGTTAGCAAGGGCGTTTCGACACATAATATTAGGCTGGCATGATAATTTCCTTCGAATGTTGTATGCACCGTACAAATATCATCCGAAAGAATCTTATCCTGTTTGCAAAGCCGAATGCCCGCAATTCGATCGGTCATATCTTGTACAACCTGATCTAAGACATCTTGGATCTCTTCCGGGGTAAGCGAGTTCAAAACGCAATCTCCTTTCTCCATTAGATTCGGTTCGGAGAACCGTGTACCAGACCAATGATGCAGTTGTGTTCTACTTTGTCTATCCGAAAACCCTCATGACCAATCGTTACTACTGTGCCCGGATAGGCGTCGTCGCAAAACATGCGCAGCTTATCCATGTCGGCCTGTTCCGGCATCTGGGCTTCGAATTCTTTATCCATTTTTTCCAATTTCATTTTTGCAACGCATACATTCAGCCGCAGTTTGGATAACTGCGCCTGCGTCGCTGCGTCCTCCGGCTGTACCTCCAGCCGGGCGATTTCCTGTTCGGTCTGCTGCAAATCTTCCTGAATCTGCATGCGTTCTTCCCCTTCGCAGGGCAGACCGCCCAAGATGATCGAAGTCAGCGCTTCCGCCTTGGAGCCCACTGTGGTGGCAGTCACTTCCCGCGCGGCCCGGATGGTCCCACCAATGATGATCCCCCGGCCGGTACGTGCCCGCACATCCCCATCGCTGAACACATTACAGCCAATGATGCAGTCTGCCTGCACGCTCTCCCGCGCATAGGCGCTGCAATGCTCCAAATACTTGGCATAAATATTCTTGTGGGCACGAATCACCGCGCAATCCTGTCCCTGCACGCCGCTGGACACCACGAGATTTTCCCCGGCTTCCACGGTACAGGCTTCGATTACGCCATCGATCTGGATATTGCCGATGGCACGCACGGTAAACCCTTTGCACACATCGCCATGGATATGCACGTCCCCCAGGAAATTGATGCTGCCGGTGGAAGCATCTACATTCTCCTGAATCTCCAACACCGGTTTGACCTGGAAATTCCGACCGGAAAATTCCACATGGCCTGGATGGGTGGCAATCAGATGCTGCCCATCGTCCGATATTTTGGTATGACGCCCTTTGGGCACCGTTGCCTCGCTGCCATCCTGGGCCGGAATCGGTTTCCCCATCACCGTCTTGCCGGCCATGCCACGCGTTGGCGGCACAATATCACAAATGACATCGCCTTTGTCCACATCCTGTACCAGGTTGAGTGTTATATAGTCGGCCTGACTCAATTCACTCACCGGAGCAGGCGGTTGTTCCTGCACCCGAGGGAAATGGTCGATGATATAACCATCCCGTCCGGGTACCGGCGCGGTCCCATAGGCAATGGGAAACAGCCGAAAATACCGCTTCGGATGGGTCGCCAGCTGACCGAGCAAGGTTTCGTTGATACCGCAGGATACGCTATAATGTTCCAGTGCCATCCGAATCTGCTCGGTTGTGATCTCCCGTCCCTGTCCGATGGGCGGCAACAACATCAACCATGCAACCATATGGTCACAAGACAGATACACAAACGGCAGCGCATCCAAATTGGACGGCAGAATGCTTGCCGCATTGGCCTGGCCTTGCCGCAACCGCTGTTCACAGATACGGGTCAGCGCCATTTTGAACAACGCGGTTTCGAATGTGATCTTTTCTACCGAGATCGGAAATGCCTTTCGTTCTTCGGGCAAAAGATTCACACACAGCTCCTCGTCCATTGCATCGCCAGACCAAAGCGTTCGCAGTTTGCACAAGGCGTGATCGCTCGGAAACACCACATCAAAAGGGGACGGTATCCGTACTTCTGGTGCCTTTTCCGGCTCTTGCACCGGCTCTACTTCTTCTGCTGTTGGCTGCTCTTTATCCTGTCCCCGAAACAAAGAAAAAAATTTATTTGTAAATGCCATTCAAGCCACCCACTCTTTTTTGAAACATCTGGAAAAACACGTTAGGTTTTACAGAACCACTCTAATCTGTATATCGTCCAGAGACTTCCGTAGTTTAGAGCCCTGTCTTGGATGCTTGAAAAATACAATCCCATTGCCTTTGGGGCACACATAAAGAGCGAAGTATTCTTTCTTTTATTTTACTATATCTATTCAAAATTTCCATCCTTTTTGTTGATTTCTTTTGTAATTTTTTTAGCGCTTGGATTTTTCCTGCCAAACACAAGACCCGCCCGCAGTCCGGCAAAAACCAACCGCAGACGGGTCTCTATTTTATGGATTTCCTTTGCCACGGCCGCCACGATAACCGTTTCTTTGTCCCTGGCCGCCGGCATGGTTGCCGCCGGACGGCGTTGTGGTTTGTTCTTCTTCCCCGGACAAAGCTGCGATTCGATCCCGAATCTCCCGCATGGACAAATCGCGGATGTCATCGGGTGTTACGCTCGGGTCCAGCGCTTGCAGTTCCAAATAGGCACGGTACTTGCCATAGGACAGTCCAACTGCGTGCGCATCTTGCACTTCCTGTGCCGTTGCGGCATAGCACGTAATGTTGTTTTGTCCCGCGGTGCAGGCCTGGATGTTGGTCAGCAGCCGTCCGCTCTGTTCTTCTTCACCCACCACGGCAATGGACATGGCGCCGTCCTGTGCCAGACAGTCGACAATGACCGGCGCCGCTAAAATCTCATCCAACGCCTGGGTATAGTCTAAAAATCGTACATCGAGTGATTGTGCCAGGGCATCGCCATCGTCGTTATACCCTTCCACCGAAACAACTTTATCAAACCGGTTCACGCCCAGTTCGACCGATGGATTGATGTCAATGCTGATGACCGAAGTCGGGGTAAAATACAACCGATAGCCGCCAAAGCCGAGCAGGACGACAACCAGACAGGCCACCGCACGAAGGGCGTGCGTCACCGCCCGGGGACGTGCTGGGTGCTGCATGTTCTGCTTTACAAATTCCCAGGTTTTGTCCTTGAGTTCTTCTTCCGCATGGATTTGATCGAATGCCTGTTGAAGCCGGTCACGCATCGTCCTCACCTCCCAGCTTTTCTTTGAGCATCTGTCTGGCTCGTGTTAAAAGCGTATAGATCGTATTGACATTCTTCCCAAGCAATTTGCTCATCTGCGGGGCCGTATATCCCTCATAGTAATGCAGATAAATCACGTCTTTATACTTTTGTGGCAAGGAAAGTACGGCCTGCAAAACCTCCCGGTTGTCTTCCGGCAAGGCGGCAGGCTGCTCTAAGACTTCCTCGATCGATACGGTATGGCTACGAAAAAAGCTTTTGAGTAAATCTTTGCAGGCATTGAGTGTCACCCGGATGAACCATGCCTTTTCATGCTCTTCACTTTCAAAACAAACCGAACTAAGGACATATTTCAAAAACACAGTTTGAAATATGTCCTCGGTATCGGCATGATTTTTCAAATGGATCATACACAGCCGCCGAACGGTATCGGAATACCGTTCGATGGCTGCATTTACCTCTTGCTCGCTCCGCATGGAATCCCCTCATTCGTTAACGGCCGCGTCCTCCCCGAAAGCCGGCGCCACGACCCGTGCCGTAGTTGTCACAAACACCGTCACCGTTGGCATCCACGTAGTTCATGCCCTGACCGCGACCGGTACCGTAGTTGTCGCAAACACCGTCGCCGTTGGCATCCACGTAGTACATGCCCTGGCCACGGCCCGTGCCGTAGTTGTCGCAAACGCCGTCGCCATTTGCATCTACATAGTTTGCTCTGCGGCCTACTGCAAAGGCACTCGTCGTACCCACGGTCAAAACCAACGCTGCCGCCAAAATCCCAGTCATTACTTTTTTCATCTTCATATCCTCCCGTATGTTTTGGTAGTCGTTTTCGACTTCACTCTGTATACGATTGGACACGGCAAATCCATTCACAAAATAAAAAAATTTTTTTCGTGCAGCGAAAATTTTCTATTTTTATTCTAGCATATTTCCTCAGGCATTCCAACCAGCACGACCAAGCGGCGGACAACCGAAGGGCTGTCCGCCGCCTGCTTGAGAAGAAGAGAGGAAAAAAATCAATCGGATTGCGGGAGGCCGCCGTTGGGATACAAAATCACCCGAGAGGCCTTCTTTTCCCGCAAAAGCGTTAGGGCTTCATGGATGCCATCCAGACCAAACCGGTGGGTGACCAACGCATCCAGATGCAACCGTTCATCCGACTGCATATCAATGGCCGGTAAAAATGCCTTGCCCAAAACACCCATCAATTTTAATTCCTTTTGGGTAAAAATCGCCGGTGGAACCTGTGCCATGGCATTGTGGTTGAGACCAAACAGCAACAGCCGTCCATGGCTATTGACCAGATGCACTGCCTGTGTCAAAATAGCACCGGTTCCGACCGCATCGATGACCACGTCCGCCAGGCATCCCCAGGCATTTTGCAGCACATCCTGCAAATTTTCCTGCTGCATGTCGATCACCAGATCGGCCCCGCACTTTTTGGCCTGCTCGATGCGGGCTTGTCCCTTTGCCACGACCGCCAGATGCCGCACTCCAAAAATCTTCAGCACCTGGATAAATGTGAGGCCGATCGGCCCTGCTCCATAGAGCAGAACATGTTCGGACGGGGCGGGCTGGATCATGCCCATCCCGCTCAAAATACAGGCCAGTGGTTCGGTCTGCGCCGCGGTATCTGGATTGATATCCGCCGGCAAGCGATAAAGCTGGCTGGCTTCTACCAAGGCATACTGCGCAAACCCACCATCGCAGGTCTGGCCATAGTGCCGCGGGTTTGGACACAGATTGCCCATGCCATGTTTGCATTCCCAGCATTCCCCACACGGCAGGCACGGATTGACAACCACACAGTCCCCTACCGAAAAGCCGTGGACTGCGCTGCCCATTTCAACGATGGTGCCAAAGAATTCATGCCCCATGATGACGCCCGGTGTGATGACCTGTCCGGGCGGCACATGCAGCGCATGGATATCACTGCCGCAAATGCTGGCGGCACGCACCTGGAGCAGCACCTGGTCCGGATGTTCGATCTTTGGAATCTCGACCTGCTCCAGTTCCAAGACTCCATTGCCCTTGAAAACGGCCGCTTGCATCGTTGGCATATGTGCACCTCATTTCCCTATTTATACGTTATTGCCCCACAGATCTGCACTGTCGGCGTTCTCTGTCGTGATGATGACCGGCGCCAGTGCATTGTTGATGCAGGCGTCCTGCTTTTCTTCGCCATCGAGTGCCTTGGTCAGATAATCGACAGCATCGGTTGCCATCTGGAAGGCCGGCTGCGAGCAAGCTGCGTCAATGTAACCGTCCTTGATGTACTGGATGACACCCGGTGTCCCGTCTACGGTCGTGATGATGATATGGCCATCTTCGCCCTTCTTTTTCAGAAGCTGCATCTGATCGAGCGCATTGATGACCGAGTCTGCCATAACGCCATCGGATGCACAGTAGATTGCATTGATGTCCGGCGAAGCCTGGAAGGCGTCCAGAGTTGCATTATAGGCGGTATCCGACTGCCAATAGGTCGGCAGCGAGGAAACGATCTCAAAGCCCAATTCTTCAGCTGCCTGCCGGAAGCCCTGCGAACGTTCCAGACCCGACGTACTGGACAGGTCGCCCATCAGTTCCAAAACCTTCAGGTCTGCGACATCGATGCCCTGCTCCTTGGCCTGCTCGACCAGGGTCACTGCACCCTGATAACCGCACTGGACATTATCCGCCTGGTTGACCGAAACAAAATTGCCTTCGGCAATGGTGCGGTCGATCAGCGTGACCGGGACATTGGCTTCGTTGATGGCCAGCACCGAGTTCGCCAACGCATCCGCGTCGACCGGTGCCAAGACGATGGCATCTACGCCCGTCGCCAGCACGTCATTGATCTGGGAGGCCTGCGTGTCAGCTACGTTGTCTGCGTTGTAGAAGGTGACCGAATAGCCCTGCTCTTTGGCATATTCCTGCGCCTTCTCGCCCACCGCATAGATGAATTCATCGGCGACCGAGTGCATCATGATCGCCATGGTGCGCTCGCCGTCATCCGAACCGCCCGAAGCGGCCGACTGTCCGCCCGTGGTGTCGGTCGTGCTGCAACCGGAAAACATGGCGCCCGCCAGCGTGGCGGCCAGACATGCGCTTAGAATACGGGATACCTGCTTTTTCATGGGGAGTCCTCCTTCGTTTTCCATTCTGGTTTTTTGCGCGGGAGTAATCCTATTCTGCTCGTTTCATGCGGTTCTTGATCGCATCGAACAAAACGGCAAGGAAAATAATGAAACCTTTGGCCACATCCTGCCATTCCGCGTCCACGCGGAACAGATTGAGTGCATTGTTGATGACACCAATGAGCAGGGTGCCGACTAAGGTACCGATCATGCTGCCGGCGCCGCCGATCATGCTCGTGCCGCCGATGACGACCGCTGCGATGACCATGAACTCAATACCGTCGCCCATGGCGGCATAGTAGCTGCCCAGACGCGCCATATTGAGATACCCGGCAATGCCGCTGATAACGCCCAGCATGATATATGCGCTGCATGTGATGAGCTTATCGTTAATACCCGACACGCGCGCCGCGTTCAGGTTGCCGCCTACGGCCGTCAGCTTGCGGCCATAGATGGTCTTATGTAAAATGAGATAGCCGATCACAAACAGGATGGCAACCACCCAAATCTGGATGGAGATGGTCAAAAAGTTGGTCTTTCCGAAAAAGGTAAAGCTTTCGCCTAAATCGCGGAAGGATGCGCCGCCGGTGAGCACCAGCGACAGGCCGCGGCACATACATTGCGTGGCGAGCGTTGCCAGGAAGGCAGGCATGCCCAGATAGGCAACCGACACACCGTTAATGGTGCCGACCAGAAGCGCCACCAGGAACATGGCGGCAATCGCCGGGCCTTCGGATACGCCCGACTGGGCCATAATCGAATAAACGCTGCCGCAGCAGACCATAATGCCGCCGATGGAGACGTCAATGCCGCCGGTCATGATGACGAATGTCATGCCAATGCCCAAAACCGCATTGGTCGTCACCTGGAGCAGGACGTTGGATGCGTTGGCCACGGTGCGGAAGCTGGGGCTGGTGATCGCCAGCACCAAAACGATAAACAGAAACAGAATGTAGATGCCGTACTTCATGCCGATTTGCATGAGACTTCGGCCATTCAAATTGGAAAATTTGGTTTGTTTCTGCATATTATTCTCCTCCCATCGCGGCTTTGAGAAGCGTGCCGGCCTGAAGATGGCCGTCATTCTCCAATTCACATACCTGTCGCCCATTTTGCAGCACAACCACCCGGTCGCACACGCCCAGCACCTCGGGCACTTCGGACGATACCATAATGACTGCAACGCCTTGCTGCAGCAAGTTTTCTACGATGCCATAGATCTCCTGCTTGGCGCCAATGTCGATCCCTCGTGTGGGTTCGTCCAGCAAAAGCAGTTTGGGATGGGTATTGAGCCATTTTGCCAATACAACTTTTTGCTGGTTGCCGCCCGACAGATATTTGACCGCCCGCTGGATGGACGGGGTCTTGACATTGAGGCTGCTCACGCTGTCTTTGCTGATCTCCGCCTCCTTGCCCGGCCGGACAAACAATTTGCCCTTAATCGCTTTCAGATTGGCGAGGGTCATATTAAACCGTACCGATTCATCGAGCACCAGACCTTCTTTGTGGCGGTCCTCGGTGACCATGGCGATGCCCCGGCCAATGGCGTCCTGTGGATTGCGGATGGTGACCTTTTCCCCCAGATACTCCATTTCCCCTGCATCGTACTTGTCCAGCCCAAAAATGCTGCGCAGCACTTCGGTGCGGCCCGAGCCCAGCAGGCCATACAGACCGACCATTTCACCCCCGCGCACCTGGAAACTGATATTTTCCAGCTTGCCTTTCCGAGTCAGGCCGCGCACCGCCAGTACTTCTTTTCCATAGGTGCGCTTGGGGTGACTGTATTGCTCTTCGGCCGTATGGCCGAGCATGGTGTTGACCACTTCGGCACGGGAAATATCCTGCGTACCGCATTTGAGGATCCGTTCGCCGTCACGCATGATCATGAGTGTATCGCAGATTTCATAGATCTCATCCATGTGGTGAGTGATGAAAATCACCGCCGTACCCTGCTCTTTTAGTTCGCGCACGATTTGGAACAGGATATCGACTTCGGACGATGTCAGCGATGAGGTCGGCTCGTCCAAAATCAGGATTTTGATGCCTCGTGTCAGGGTGCGCCCAATCTCGACCAGCTGCTGCTCGCCGATCTTCAAATCGCCCACGAGCTGGTCGGGGCGGCAATGCTCCAACTTCACCCGTTTGAGGATCTCCCGGGTGCTTTGAAACATCTTTTTGGTGCGAAGAAACCCCATTTTTGAGGGAAGGTCCTGCACAAAGATATTGGAGGCGATGTCCATTTTGGGAAACAGCGACAACTCCTGATGGATAAAGGAAATGCCCAGGCGTTCGGCGTCTTTGGCTCCGCGCAGCGAGACCGGTTTGCCTTCCAGTTTGATGGTGCCGGTGTCGAGCGGCACAACGCCGCCGAGCACATTCATCAGCGTGGATTTTCCGGCGCCGTTTTCTCCCAAAATCGCACACACTTCGCCGGGCTGTAAGGAAAAGTCTACATCTTTGAGTGCATGGACGCCCGGATAGATCTTGTTGATGCCGGTCATTTCAAGTAGGGGTTGTTTTTGATTTTCGATCATCGTGACCTCCTTACCCGTGTGGCGGCTCAAGAAAAGACGGTACGCAGCGTCTGAATATCCCGCCGGATGAGTTCAAATGCATCCCGGTGCAGCAAACTGAGCGGTTTGCGGTTATAATAGTTCTCCAAAAACAGCCATTTGGTGCATTGCGTGCGCCGGATGACTTCGGCTGTCTTAAAGAAGGAAACATCCCCGCAGCCGAGCAGCGCCGAACTGATGGTTTTGTTGTATCCGTCTTTGACATGGATCTGTGCGACATCTTCCGCAATAGCTTCCAAAATCGCTGGCTGGGAATAGCCGCGGTCCAGGTGATAGTTTTGCGTGTCGTAAAAAACTTTCAGCTGCGGGCTGCCGACTTCCTGAAACATGCGCTTGGTCTGTTCGGCGTCCAGTACGTTTTCCACGGCAATGGTCATGTCGGTCCCTTTGACCAGATCGCAGGCAAACCGTACCTTTTCACAGGTATTGTAGAAATCCTGCTCGGTCTGGATGTCGCCATTTCCAAAGCTGGGAAGCTGTACGACGGGAATGCCCATATTCTGCGCCGTTTCAATGCCTTTTTGGATGGTTTCCACGGCAATCATTCCGTCTGCGGTATCGCGATCTTTGGACATGCCATGTGTATTGAGGGCATTGAGCGCAATCGCTGGGAATTCGATGCCGTATTCCTTGCCGCATTCCAAATATGCTTGCTGGATGCGGGGCTGATAGAGTTGGTAGCCGGTTTCATATTCGCCGAAATCCAGTTCCATACCTTGCAGCCCCAGTTCCGCTGCAATTTTCAGACCATAGGGCCCCGGAAATGGGAAGGCCCATTCGACAATGCCGATTTTATAGTCCATAATCCGCGCTCCTTTCTGCGGGGCGCATCAGTGGCATTCGCGGCCGCCCGAGATGTTGAACGAAGAACCGGTAATAAATGCAGAATCCTCGCTGACCAGGAAGACACAAAGCTTGCCTATTTCCTCGGGTTCACCCATACGCTTGAGTGGGGTCGCTTCGTTAAATTCTTTTAAGTACTGCTCAAAAGTCAGCCCATACAGCGGCGCACGATCGTGCAGGCAGCGCTGAATCATATCGGTATTGATGGTGCCCGGTGCAATGCTGTTGACGCGCACACCATATTCGGCCAGTTCGAGTGCCAGCGACTGAGCCAGCAGCCGGACGCCGGCTTTGGACGCACAATAGACGGCATTGAACGCTTCGGCGGTTTTAGAGGCGCACGAATCAATCAGAACGATGGCGCCGCTGCCCTGCTTCTTCATCTGGCGGCCTACATACTTGCTGAACAGGAACGAGCTGCGCAGATTGACGGCAATGACAGCATCCCAATCCTTTTCTTCCTGATCGACAATCGCACAGGAGCGCAGAATACCGGCTGCATGGGTCAGAATGTCGATTTTCTGATAGGTCTCAATGGTTGCCTGTACAAAGGACTGCACTGCGTCCGAGTCGGAAACATCCCCGACGGCCTGGATGCAGTTGCGGCCCATGGCCTGGATTTCCTTGACCGTATCTGCCAGCTTATCCCGGTTGATGTCCATCACCGCAAGATCGGCGCCGTTTTTGGCATACTCCAAAGCGATGCCTTTGCCGATTCCCTGGGCTGCGCCTGTGACGATGGCAACTTTCCCCGACAATTTCATAATTCTTCGCTCCTTTTCATTTGCAAAATATTTGCAAAATATTTTTTATTTGTTTTCTATATTTCCGCCATTTGTTTTTGTAAGTCTATTATATTTTGTCGATATATCTAAATCAATATGCATATTCCATGAATTTTTTGATGCAATTTTGTCGAATGACACATTTTTGCATCAAAAACATAAATAAAAACGTTTTCTGTTTTTATTTTGTTTTTGTTTTGATTTCTTTTTCCGCGAATATCAAAACCACCTGATTTTGCATGTAATTTTACAGTTTGTCTGAACCGAGAATTTGTATTATAATGAAAACAACGCGTATCGCTTCTATCCCTGCACATTTTTGAAACCTTGAATCTAGGGGGGATTCCTTATGACCATTCGGCAAATCGCAGAATCTTTTGGTGTAGCACCGTCCACTGTGTCAGTCGTACTGAATAACCGCCCCGGTGTTCGCAGCGAACTGCGTCAAAAGATCCAACAGGTCCTTGTCGAAAACGGATACCAAATCCGCGAAACCAAACCGCAGCAGGGCAATCTGCTCTTTGTGTACTATAAAAGTACCGATTATCTGGCAGCGCGAAAAGATGACACTGTTTCTTCCATTTTAAGCGGCATCGAAGAGGTCTGCTCGGAAAAGCGCTTCACGTTTTCGGTCACCCACGCTTCGCCTGCGACGCTCGATGAGATCCTGCGGTCGGCTTCTGCCGATTCGCATAGTGGGGTCATTCTACTAGGCACTGAGTATTATCAGGAACCCACACCGGCCTTTTTTGAGCTTTCGGTTCCACTGGTGGTGCTCGATGGCTTCTTCCCGGAGTATCCGCTCAATACCATCAACATTGACAACAGCTATGGTGTGCATCAGGCGCTTTGCCTTCTGGCAGAAAATGGTCACCCTAAAATCGGCTATATCAAAAGTTCGATCGAATTTGGCTGCCTACGCGACCGCACCAGCTGCATTTACTCTTCGCTTGCTCGGCTCGGCCTGCCGCCCCGTCCGGAGTTTGTCATCGAAGTCAGTCAGGAATCGGAATCCATCCGCCACGAAGTCGAAGATTTCTTAAAATCCTGCCCTACCATTCCGTCGGCTTTTATCGCCGATAACGACATCATTGCGGTATCGGCCATTCAGTCTTTGCAGCAAATGGGCTTCCGGGTACCGGATGACGTTTCCATCATCGGCTTTGATGATTCCACCATCTGCACCATTTTGACACCGTATCTGACCACGGTGAAAGCGAACTTCAACGGCATGGCCAAACTGGCCACCGCCCGGTTGATCGAAATGATTGAAAACCCGGATTCGGCAAGCACCATTATCAAGTCCACCGTCGGTACCGAACTGATCAAACGGCAGTCGGTCGCGCCCTATACGGGACGCAAACTTTCACCATCGGCCCCGCCCCGGCGGGTATAATAAAAAAACGCTTGACTTTCGTCAAGCGTTTTTTTATTGTCCTGGCAGTTCGAGCATCCGGGTACAAATCCGTTTGAGCAGCTCACTCTGGTGGCTGACGATGAGCAGTCCCAGCCCGCGCCGGTCGGCTTCGCGCAATAGAAAATCCCAAATCTGCGCTTGGGTGACCAGATCGAGCATAGCCGAAATCTCATCGCACAGCAAAAACCGAACCGATGGCCGCAGCGCCCGCATCAGGCAAAAGCGCTGCAATTCCCCGCCCGACAATTCGGTCGGGAAGCGGTCCAGCCAACCGGGTTCAATGTGCAAAGCTTCCAGCAGTTCGGGTTCGGCGGCCCCGGCTTCCTCTAGGGAGGCCCGCAGACGCAAACGCGGATCGAGCGCCAGTTCAGGGTGCTGCCAGATCATCTGTACCGGGCAAATGCCCCGGCCAGTCGACAGCGGTTGTCCGTCCAGCAGAACTTGGCCCTGGTCGGGCCGCATATACCCGGCCAACAATTTGCAGAGCGTGGTCTTTCCAAAGCCGCTCGGGGCGGCCAAACCGGCCCGCTCCCCGCTTTCGATGCAGAAATTGACCTGTTGCAGCACCGGTTTGCCCTTGCGGCGATAGGCAAACCGCAGGTCTTTGGCTTCCAGGGTCATACGTTTCCTCCTTCGGGCAAATCCTCCAAACAGCGCACCCGTCCACCGCGCACCGTGCGGTATGGGATGCTTTCCCGGCAGGCAGGCCGGGCATGGGGACAGCGCGGCGCAAACCGGCACCCCTTCGTTCCATCCCCCGGATAGGGCTGCGTGCCCGCGAGGGGCACAAACCCATGCTGCGGCATGGCGTGCCACAGCGCGCGGGTATAGGGATGCCGCAGACGGCCGACCTCCTGAAAATCCTCGGCTGCCGCTTCTTCCACTGTTTCCCCGGCATACAGCACCACAATGCGGTCGGCCGCTTCCAGCGCCAAATCCAAGTCGTGCGTAATGAACAAAATCGCTGTCCCTTCCTCGGCCAGGGCGCGGAAGTGTCCCAAAATCCGCTGGGCGGCCGCCCGGTCCAGGCCGGGCGTGGGTTCGTCCGCCACGATCAGGCGCGGCGTGTCCAGCACCGCCGTGGCAATCATCACCCGCCGGCTCATACCGCCCGACAGTTCAAACGGATACAGGCTTTCGGTTTCCGACCCCAAGCCATAGCGGGCCAGCACGCGGCGGCATTTGTCCCGCAGTGTACGCTGCCCCTTGCAAAGCTGCGGCCCGACCTGCATCAGCGGGTCCAGATAGCCCGCACCCTGCGGCACCAGACTGATCTCATGCCCGCGCAAAGCTGCGGCCCGTGCGGGTGTCAGCGGCTCGCCATCGTACAAAATTTGTCCTTCCAGGTGGCTGTTTGCAGGCAGCAGACCCAGAATGCCATGCGCCAGCAGGCTTTTGCCCGACCCGCTCGCCCCCAGCACGGCCACGACCTGCCCCGGGGCCACGGTCAGCGACAAATCCCGGATAACCGGCAGGCGGCGCTGGTGCAGCAGGCCGTCGTATTGCGTAAAGGAGATGGACAAGCCATCCACCGTTAAAATCGGTTCCATGATTTCCTCCTATTGCTGGGCATCCGTCGGGTTCAGCAGCCGCGCTAGGCGGTCGCCGATGCCCGCAAACAGCAGCACGACCAGCACGAGCGCCAGCCCCGGAAACAAGGCCAGCCACCATTTGCCGGTGGTCAGATACCGCATGCTTTCGGACAAAATGACGCCAATGGCTGGCTGCTCGGGCGGCAGACCGAAGCCCAAAAAGGTGATGCTCGCCTCGTGCAAAATCGCATGGGGGAATTGCAGGATAAGCCCGACCCCAAATTGCGGCAGCACATGGGGCAGCATATGCCGCCGCACGATCTGGCCGCGCGAAGCGCCCAGTTTTCCAGCGACCAGCACATACGGCGCCTGTTTGAGCTGCAAGATCTCCCCGCGCAGCACACGCGCCAAGCTGGGCCAATGGCTGAGCGATACCCCGGCTACGACGCCCCAAAAGCCCTTGCCGCAGGCCAGCGAGATGAGCAGCACGAGCAGGATATGCGGGATGCCCAGCACCAGATCGGTCAGCCAGGAGATGACGGCATCCACCCGCCGCCCCATGGTGGCCGCGGCGGCGCCCAGTCCCAAGGCGCAGACCGCGCTGACCGCGGCGGTCAGCAGTCCGATGCGGATGCTCAGCGACAGGCCGCATAGGGTACGCGCCAGCATATCCCGTCCCAGCCAGTCGGTGCCAAAGGGGAAGGCCGCGCAGGGCGCGGCATTTTTCCGGGTCAGGTTGGTCGCGACCGCCCGGTCGGCCAGCGCCATCCCGGCTACGGTCACCGCCCCCAACACCAGGACGGCTACAACGAGCCAAAGGCAGATCTTCTGCCGGTTGTTCCAGGTTTTCATGTGCCGCGTGCCGCCCCCCTTCGAATGCGCGGGTCGATCACGCCGTACAGCAGGTCGGCCGCTAGATTGCCGGCAAACACCAACGCCGCCGTGATGACCGTAATGCCGAGCAGCAGCGGCAAGTCACTGCCCAGTCCGGCCTGAACGGCGGCCTGTCCCAAACCGGGATAGGAAAACACCTGCTCGACCAGCACCGAACCGCCGATGATTTCACTGATGGACGCAAATTGCAGGGTCATGGCGGGCAGCGCCACTTGCCGCAGCCCATGGCGCAGCACGATGGAACGGGTGCTCTCCCCCCGGGCACGAGCGAACAAAATCGCGTCGGATGCCAGCGCATCCACCATCTTTTCGCGCGTATGCAGGGCGATGTTGGCCACCCCGGTGATGCTGAGCGTCAGCGCGGGCAGCAGGGCGTGCTGGAACCGGTCGGCCAGCGTTACGTCGGCCAAGTCCATCCCAATCGGGATGGACAGCCCAATCGGCAGCCAGCCCAGCCACACCGAAAACACGAGCAGCAGCAAAATGGCCACCCAAAACGTCGGCGTGCTGGATAACAGCAGGCAATACCCGCGGATGAGCCGGTCAGGCCACCGGCCACGGAATACGCCCGCTACCACGCCGAGTATCACGCCCAGAATGCCGGACAACAACCATGCCACGGCCATCAGTCCGGCCGAACTGGCCAGCCGCTGCCCGATGACCGTGAGAACCGGCTGCCGGTACAGCAGCGAATCGCCCAAGTCGCCATGCAGCGCGCCCAAAAGCCAATTGCCATACCGTTCGGCCGGGGGCGTATCCATACCCCAGTAGGCTTGCAGCCGCTCGATCTGTTCGGCGCTCATGGAGCCGAGCGCGGTCTGTCCGATGTTGGTTTGCAGCGGGTCGAGCGGGGACGCTGACATGAGCAAAAAGGCAACCAGACTCACCCCGAGCAGCAGCAGCGCCATGCGCACCAGTTTGCGTGCAGCAAATTGCAGGCGATGTTTCATGCGCGTCCCTCCTTTCGGTTTTTGTGCATCAGTTCCAGCTCCACTGGTCGACATTGTTCACCAGCGACCAGCCGTGGCCATGCGGATGGATTTTCTGTTCGGCGACCTGCAAGCCATCGCGCACCCAATAAAGATGGTCCACATTGACCAGCCACACCCATGGAATATCACCCTCCTGGGTCACGCCAGTCGTGCCGTCCCACTGGGCCTGCTGCCACAGGGCATAGGAGGCTTCCAAATCGGTGCTGGCAAGCGCGGCGTCCATATAGGCATCCACCGTCTGATTGGCATACGGCGAATACTGCGCCATATCCTGGCCCGCGGTCGTATGATAGATGTTATACAGCTCCATCGGCGTATGCGCGCCCCATCCCCAGACCAGCGGGTCAGACTGCGCGCGGTCATAGGCGGTATCCCAGCCCACGCCCTCGATGGAAGCGTCAATCCCCAGTTCTTTCAGCTGTCCGGCCAGATCGGCGGCCAGCGCCTGCCGCACCGAGTCGTCGCTGGAGTACAATATGTTCAGTTCGGCACGTACGCCGTCCTTCTCCCGCACACCGTCTGCGCCCATAGTCCAACCGGCCTGATCAAGCAGCGCGGCTGCGCCTTCGGGGTCGTACGCGACCTCGGACGCCGGATTGTACCAGGGCATCTGGTCACAAATGCTGTAAGCCGGGGTGCCGTGGCCGTTTAAGACGTTGTCGATCATCTCCTGCCGGTCAATGCCCATATTGATGGCGCGGCGCACCAAGACATCGGCGGTCAGGTCGTTGCCGATCGGGTTGCCGTCCGCGTCTACCCCGGCCGGGATAAACGGCAGATTGATACCGCGGTTGTCCACGCTCTGATAGGCAGTCAGGGCATAGCCATCCACCTGCTGGTCGGAATAGGTCGCCGAGGTGTAGGCGACATCCACCTGCCCGGCCTTGGCTGCCAGGAAAGCAGCGTCCTCCTCCAAAAACAGGATGGTCACCTGCTTCATTTTCGGTGCTTCGCCATAGTAATCCGGGTTGGCCTCCAAAATGACCTGCTGCCCCTGGTCCCACTGCTTGAGGATATACCGGCCCGAGCCGATGGGGTTATGACCATAGGTCGCGCTGTCATAGGCATGTTCGGGCACAATGCCCACCACCGCCATGGTATACGGCCAAATGGAAAACGGCCGGGTCATATGGAATTCGACCGTCGTATCGTCCACAGCCACGGCATTGTCCAGCATGGTAAAGTCGCTGACCGAGCTGGCCTGTTTGACCGTGTTGTAGGTAAAGGCCACATCGGAAGCCGTGAGCGGTTCGCCATCGGTAAAGGATACATCATCCCGGATGGTGACCGTCCAGGTCAGGCCGTCGTCGCTGACTGTGTAGCCGGTCGCAAGGTCATAGCCGATGGTCAGGTCGGGATTGGTGACCGTCAGCGTGCTTTGGATGAGCGGCTCATGCACATGCTCACCCGCGCCCCAGCCATAGGCCGGGTCAAACCCGGCGGCGGGTTCGGAGTTGGGGTCCAGGGCGATGACAACCACGTCGGTTTGGGTCGTTTGCGCCGCCGGACTGCTGCCGCAGCCCGCGAGCAGACACAGGGCGGTAAAGATGGCTACAATGCGGTGTTTTCTCATGCTCGTTCCTCCTCCAGGCGGCGAATCACCTCCCGCTCGACCGTACGATACGGCAGGCCGTTTTCCTGCGCGAGCGCGGCCACGTCGGCATATTCCGGCTTCTCATGGGTCACACCGTAGCCTTCGGCCGTCTTGACCCGCACTGTACCCCAGGGTGTGGAAACCGTCCGGCTGCCCGGGGTCAGGAAATACTTATCACAATGGCGCACTCGCAGCCCATTGGTCGTGGTCTGCGCCAGAATCTGCTGAGCAACCTCCCCTTCGCGGCCGACCGGGCACAACACGGTCAACACCTGACCGGCCCGGCCTTTTTTCATGGTGCCCGGCGTGGTGTAGGCGTCCAGCGCGCCCACCTTGAGCAGCTGTTCGCAGGCAAAGGCCAGCGCTTCGGGCGTCATATCGTCGATGTTGCACACCAGTTCGGCGATTTGTCCGTTTGCAGCACTGGCACTCTCGCCCCAAAAGGCGCGCACACAGTTGGCCTGCCCAAAATCCTTGGTGCCAATGCCCACGCCGACCTGCCGGGTACACATCACCGGCATGTCGCCGAATGTCCCGGCAAAATGGGTCAGCAGCGCGGCCCCGGTCGGGGTGCACAGCTCGCCACGCACCGCGCCGCCATACACCGGCACACCAGCCAGCAAGTTGGCGGTCGCCGGGGCGGGCACGGGCATCACACCGTGCGAGCAGCGCACCGTGCCGCTGCCCACATGGATGGGCGATACGACGATCTGGTCGGGGTTCAGCAGATGCAGCGCATAGCATACGCCGGTCACATCGGCTACCGCGTCCAGCGCCCCCACTTCATGGTAATGCACATCGCCTACCGGGCAGCCGTGCGCCTTGGCTTCGGCCTGGGCAATCGCGTCATAGACCGCGCGGGCGTGTGTCTTGACCGCATCCGGCAAATCCAGTTCGTCGATAATCGACGCGATATGACTGGGGATGGCGTGATGATGGTGATGATGATGCTCGTGGTGCTCATGGTCAGAATGATGGTGCTCGTGCTCCTCCTCACCGTGCACGGTCACACGCATGTGAGTGCCCGCGATGCCGCAGGTCTTGGCCGCTTCGGCGGCGACGTGTACGCCAGGCAGGCCCAGGCGGTTCATGGTATGCAGAAATTCTTCTTTGTTGTCCAATAATTCATACAGCGCCGCCATGAGCATATCGCCCGCAGCGCCCATATGGCATTCGATATACAATGTTTTCATTCTTTTATCCCTTCCATTTGATTGATGCGGCTGGCCAGATAGCCTGCGCCAAAGCCATTGTCGATATTGACCACGCTGCACCCCGAAGCGCACGAATTGAGCATGGCCAGCAGGGCGGACAAGCCGCCGAAATTCGCGCCATAGCCCACGCTGGTGGGCACCGCGACCACCGGACAATCGACCAGACCGCCGATGACCGACGCGAGCGCGCCCTCCATCCCGGCCACGGCAACCACGCACCGGGCGTCCATCAGTTCATCCAGACGGGAAAGCAGCCGGTGCAGCCCAGCTACTCCCACATCGTACAGCCGCACAACCCGGTTGCCCATGGCTTCGGCGGTCAGGGCGGCTTCTTCGGCGACCGGAATGTCGCTGGTGCCGCCGGTGGCGACCACGATCTTTCCCAGCCGCTTCTGTTCCCCCGGAAAGGCCAGGGCAAACCGTGCTTCGGGGTGATACTCGAGCGGCGCGGCTTGGGCAACCTCTTGGGCTGCTTCCTCCCCGATACGGGTGACCATGATGTTGCGGCAGCCGCGCGCGCCCATGGCACTCACGATGCCGATGATCTGCTCGGGCGTTTTACCCGCGCCATAGACTACTTCAGCTGTGCCCTGGCGCACGCTGCGATGAAAATCCACCTTGGCATAGCCCAAATCCTCAAAGGGCGCGCGTTTGAGTTCGGTCAGCGCCTGTTCGGGCGTGGCTTCGCCCCCGGCGACCTGACGCAAAAGCGCCAAAATATCGTGTTTGTTATCCAAGTCTGTTTTCCCCCTTATTCGGACGCTTTCCGGGCGGTCAGGTCGAGTAACACCGCCGGAAAGGCCGGTTTGAGTGCCTGTTCGATGGCCTGACGCTCGGCAAAGGCGCGCGCCATCTGCGGCTCGGTCACTTGCAGACGGGCCAGTCCCTCTTGGGTCACGCGCACCCGAAAATCGTAAAAGCCCAGCCCATGCAGGGCGGTTTCAGCCTGTTCGACCCGCTCGAGCAGGTCGGCTGTGATCGACATTCCGGTCGGAATGCGGGTCGCCAGACAGGCATAGGCCGGTTTTTCCCAGGTAAACAATCCGGCTTCCTTGGAACGGGCACGCACTTCGGCCTTGGTGAGCCCGCATTCGCGCAGCGGCGACCGCACCCCAAGTTCGCGCAGCGCGCGCATGCCCGGCCGGTCGCCGGCATCGTCTGATGCATTGGTGCCGTCGAGCAGCAGCGCATAGCCGTCCGCCCGGGCGTGCTGGCAAAGCTGGTGAAACAGTGCCCGCTTGCAATGATAGCAGCGGTCGGGCCCATTGGTCACCACCTGCGCATTGGCCAAAATCTGCGTATGAACCACCGTCATGGGTACGCCCAGTTCTTCGGCCAGGCGCTTGGCATCTTCGTGCTCAAATGCCGGCTGAAAGGCCGTGCTGACATAATAGGCATGCACATCGGCTCCATACTGCCGGGCGGCCCACAGCAAAAAGGCCGAATCCACCCCACCAGAAAAAGCCACAGCAGCCTTGGGATGTGCTTTGAAAAATGCTTCGAGTGTCGTAAAAACCATCCTTTCCACAAAAAAGAAGACGTCTGCTTTCTTCTGAAAGCGGACGCCTTCCTGGCATCATTTTTAGGGTCTGCAAAAAGCCGCCCAAAAGCGGCAAAACGTATCCCGTCCGGCTTCTTGCCAGCGCTCCGGCTTCTTGCCGGATCCGGGAGTTAAGGGTTCATGTGGCGCAGCGCCAAATCGACTGCATTTTGCAGCAGATCTTCCAGCCGCAGGCTGGCCGCACCGGCGACGATCACGCCGCAGCTCGCCGACGGAATGAGGATCTTCGCTGCCTCTGCACCCGATACCGCAGCTGCCATTTGGGGCGATACTTCGCCCAAAATGCCGTTGGCCACCACGACACCGATGGGGCCCAAAATCAAATCAGCCCGTCCGGCGTTGTAGATGACGGCATTTTCCCCGGTGGCGCCCTGTTTGGCGCCTGCTTTGAGCATGGTGCTGGTGGCCAGTGCATTGGTCCCCACGGCGATGAGCTCCCACGTGTCCGGCAGCTTTTCGCTGAGCATCTTGACCAGCCGGCCGCCTACGCCGCCGCCCTGTCCATCGAGCACCAGCACACGCTGTTTGCGCATCGCACCCACCATCCTTTCGCAAAGTTCTTTTTCATTTTATCAGATTTTGGCGCAGACATCAAATGTTTCTTGCAGCATATCATTTGGAGCGCACTCCAAGTCAAGCCCTTTTCAGCAAAATGTTTGCTGGAGGTGATGCAAAAACCGTTCGGCTGCCTTGGAAAAGACCGGATACTTTTTCCAAACAATGTCCATCCCGACTTCCAGCCGGGGCGTCAGCGGCCGGAAACACAGTCGACTGGAACCGGTAGTGTTGACCAGTTTGTCCAGGCACAGCGCGTATCCCAGCCCTTCCTCCACGAGCAGGGACGCATTATAGACCAGATTGTAGGTGGCAACGATATTCAGGCTTTCCAAATCGCGACGCAGCCATTTGGAAAGCGATTCCTTGGCCAGCGACTGGCGGGAGATGAGCAGCGGCAAATCCCACAAATCTTCGGGGTGGACGGCCTCCTGCGCCGCCAAGGGGCTGTCAGAGCGCATCAAGACCCCCCAGGTATCCACGGCGGGCAATTTCAGATACTCATACTTCTGGATGTTGGCCGGTTCAATCAGCACCCCAAAGTCGAGTAAGCCCTTGTCCAGCCGCTCGGTCACATCGTCGGCATTGCCGCTGTACAGGTGATAGCGGGTGCGGGGATGCTCCTGCTGCATCTGCCGGGCGACCTGCGCGATCAGGCGCATGGCGTCGGTTTCCCCGCCGCCGATGTAGATATCCCCCGACACGCTGTTTTCCGCGTGCAGTTCCCGCTCGGTCTTTTCGAGCAGTTCCAGAATTTCAGTGGCCCGTTTGCGCAGCAAAATGCCTTCTTCGGTCAGGGTGACCTTGCGCTTGCCGCGTAGGAACAGCTTTTTGCCGATTTCCTGCTCCAAATCCATCAGCTGGCGCGACAGCGTGGGCTGGGTCAAGTGCAGATATTCGGCGGCCCCGGAAATGCTTTCCTCCTGTGCCACCGCCAAAAAATAGCGCAGTACACGCAGTTCCATCCGCGGCACCTCCTTTTCCTTGAGGATAACACGTTCATTTATGCTTGTCAAGCATAGTAAAGCATTCTGGATAGGTATTTGATATTCCTACTGACGACCGATATAATAAAGTTAAGAAGCAATACGAAAGATTAACTATTAAAAGTCAACCCCAAAAATGAATGGTGGTGGTGAAAAGAGATAGTTCAAGAAAGGTATAGCAAAGCAGAGGTCCGTAGGGACCCCGGCGTAGGCTAACAAGATGGAATTAGGCCGCCAAGCTGCAATAAGGCTGTCTGGATCTTTCCAGGGCAAACAGCAGACGAACTAACTTTTTGGTGGCATGAGAAAGTGCGACATTGTAGTGTTTGCCTTCATCTCTTTTCTTAGCAAGGTAAGCAGCAAAGGTTGGGTCCCAGTGACAGACATACTTGGCTGCGTTGTAAAGAGCGTAGCGTAAGTATCGAGAGCCACGCTTCTCCATGTGGGGATAGCAATTTTTGAGCTGCCCGGACTGGTAAGTAGAAGGCGACATTCCGGCGTAGGCCAATAATTTGTCCGGCGACTCAAACCGAGAGAAGTCGCCGATTTCAGCAAGAATCATGGCAGCCATACGAAAGCCCATGCCAGGGATAGTTATAATGGGAGACTGTATCTTGTCCATCATTGTCTCAATTTCAGCCTCGATTTCAGCGATCTCAGCATCCAATTCACGGATAAGCCGGATGGTATGTTGCAATTCCAGGGATTTGGCAGGCATACAGGACCCAACAGAATTCTGAGCAGCGCTCCGGATAGTAACAGCCATATCCCGACCGTACCGACCTTTGGAGGCGTTTCCCAAAAGGGTTTTGAGCCTTGTCAGGTGTGCCTTGGCAATCTGTTTGGAACCTGGAAACTCTTCCAGCAGAGCGTAGACAGTCGCCAAATGGAGAGAGGACACCAGCTTCTCCAGTTCAGGGAAGAGAATGCAAACCAGTCTGGAAATTGAGCTTTTCAGCTTTGCTCGTTCTTTCACCTTGTCAAAACGGTATCTGGTGAGTGACTTTAGTTCCTCGTTGTGATATGCTGTATTCGTGTAGGGTTTGAGGCCCACATCGGATAACAGCATAGCAGCAATGGTTCGAGCATCTACACGGTCGGTCTTGGTCTTTCGCAGGCTGAGACTTTTCCGGTAGAGGTTCGTGCGTAGGGGATTCAAGACATAGGTGGCCAGACCGTTGTCCAGAAGAAACCCAAGAATGTTGTAGCTGTAATGCCCGGTTGCCTCAAGCCCTACTTTTATTTTGTCCTGCGGTGTAGTACAAGCTCGAATTTTTTCCAGTAGAGCATCAAAACCGTCCATGTTGTTAGGGATAGTAAAAACATCCGCCAGGACTTCACCCTCTGAGCTTACAATGAAGCAATCATGCTTGTTTTTTGAGACATCAATGCCAACAGAAACTACCATAACAAATACCTCCAGAGAAAATATGTGATGCTGTATCCACAGTACACCTTACTTTTGTAGCCTTGTTCCACATAAACCGTCTGGCGGTATTTAACTGATTAACAAAATTGTAAGGGGCTGTGGTTGGAACCTTTCGTGAACCATCTTGTGGTAGGAGCCGCCAACCAATCCACAGCATCCCTTACAGTGTAGCACAGCCCTTGGAGAGGGGCTCTAATAACTACTACTCTATAATACAAGGAGCATTTCCCATGAACGACCCGACGATTTTTGAAGACCCGCAGGCCATGCGCGCCGCCAGCCAGCGTGCGCTGAAACTAACCATGGCGCTGAACAACCAATATCACGAACCTGCCATGGTGCGCAAGCTCTTTTTTGAACTGATCGACCAGCCGGAGGACGATACCTTCTGCCTGTTCCCGCCCTTTTACACCGATTACGGTCAAAACATCCGCATCGGTAAAAACGTGTTCATCAACACCGGCTGCCGCTTCCAGGACCAGGGCGGCATCACCATCGAAGACGGCGTTTTGATCGGCCACAATGTCGTACTGGCTACCCTCAACCATGAAGAAAACCCGAAAAAGCGGCATATCCTGGTGCCCTCGCCCATCCACATCGGCAAAAATGTCTGGATTGGCGCCAATGCCACCATTGTGCCCGGCGTGACCATCGGCGACGGCGCGATCATCGCCGCAGGCGCGATTGTCACCCGCGATGTACCGGCCAATACAGTCGTCGGCGGCGTGCCCGCCCGCGTGATGAAGACTGTTCCAACCGAATAAAGGAGGGAAATGCCTGTGTTCAAGCCGTTTTGGATTCTTTGGTCGCTTTGTTTTTCCCTTTCGGTCCCCGCCTGTTCGACCACACCCCCAACCACCGACACCCTGGCGGCGTATGTTTTGCAGATCCAGGTCGCGGATGCCACGTTTTCAGCTACGCTCCTGGACATCCCGGCCACCGAAGCCCTGCTCGACCTGCTCCCCCTGACACTCGATATGCAGGAGCTCAACGGCAACGAAAAATACGCTGTCCTGCCCCAGGACCTGCCGACCGATGCCGAGCGGCCCGGCCAGATCCAAACCGGCGATTTGATGCTGTATGGCTCGGATTGTCTGGTGCTGTTTTATGAGGACTTCCCCACCTCGTATTCCTACACCCCGCTGGGCAAGGTCGATGACCCGCAAGGTCTGGCTCAGGCACTGGGCGCCGGCAATGTCGAAGTACACTTGGAAATTGCAGAAACTGCTTGACTTGGAGCGCGCTCCAAGTGATACGGTATACTTGTTACCAAATGAGGAGGCTTGCTTTATGGAACTTTCCGACCGTGCGCGGGCGGTTTTGACCGCCCTGCTCGCCTGGACTGAATTGGAACACACCGACCCCGAATATATGGAGCGGTTTGCTGCCTTTGCTTTGGAAGAAGTCCCCGCGCAGGGGGCTCTTTCCGCCCATACCCGATACTTGGCGATTTTGTCTGCCCTGCTCGGCTGCCAGGGCGTGGATGCCTTTGCCATGCTGCTGCCCGCCGCGCTCGCCGAAGGCGTGACCGAAATCGAAGTCAAGGAAATCGTCTATCAGGCGACCGCCTACATCGGCTTTGGCCGGGTTTTGCCCTTCCTGCGGGAAACCAACCGCCTGCTCGCGGCAAACGGCGCCGCTCTGCCGCTGGCGCCCCAGGCAACGACCGACGCCTCCACCCGCCTGACCGCAGGCGAACAGGCACAGGTGGATATTTTCGGTGAAGGCATGCGCGGCTTTTCCCAGTCTGGCCCGGAGGACAGCCGGCACATCAACCGCTGGCTCTCGGCTAACTGCTTTGGCGATTATTATACCCGCCACGGACTGGACTACGCCCAGCGCGAAATGGTCACCTTCTGCCTGCTGGCGGCGCAGGGCGGTTGTGAGCCGCAGCTGACCAGCCACGCATCCGCCAATCTGCGGCTGGGAAATGACGTCGATTTTCTCATCCAGGTCGTATCCCAGTGCCTGCCCTACATCGGCTATCCCCGCAGCCTGAATACGCTTTCCTGCATCCGCAAAGCAGCCGAAAGCGCCCAGTAACCTCGAAAGGATGTTTTTCATGTCGGATATCATCGAAATTTTTGAACGTGGCCCGGAAAACACCGCCTATGCGGCTTATTTCACCGGACAAAGCTATCTTAACATGCTGTCCACCCAAGGCGTTGTCATCGGCAACGTTACCTTTGAACCTGGCTGCCGCAACCACTGGCACATACATCATGCCACCCAGGGCGGCGGACAGATTCTCCTGTGCACCGCTGGCCGCGGCTGGTATCAGGAGGAAGGTAAGCCGGCGCGTGCGCTGCATGCTGGCGATGTGGTCAATATTCCGGCCGGCGTCAAGCATTGGCATGGCGCAGCCAAAGACAGTCTGTTTGTGCATCTGGCCATCGAAGTGCCGGGCGAAAACACGCAAAACGAATGGTGTGAGCCGGTGAGTGACGAACAATACAACCAGCTTCCGTAACCCCCACCAACGAAGGAGGAACATGGATGATTTATCGGGAATTTCAGGATTTGAAACTGTCTGCGCTGGGGCTGGGCGCGATGCGCCTGCCCACTGTGGGCGGCAACGATGCCATCATCGACCAGGCCGCGACCACTGAAATGGTCGCGTATGCCATGGAGCATGGCATCAACTATTACGATACCGCTTGGGGCTATCACGATGGCCATTCGGAATCGGCTCTGGGACAGGCGCTGCACGCCTATCCGCGCGACCAGTTCTATCTGGCGACCAAGTTCCCGGGCTATGACCTGTCTAATATGACCCGGATACAGGAGATTTTTGAAGAGCAACTTAAGCGGTGCCAGGTGGATTATTTTGACTTTTACCTGTTCCACAATGTCTGCGAGATGAACATTGATGCCTATCTCGACCCGGCGTACGGCATTTACGATTACTTAATGGAGCAGAAGAAGCAGGGCCGCATCCGCCATCTGGGCTTTTCCTGCCACGGCGGAATGCCGGTGCTGACCCGCTTTTTGGAAGCCTACGGCGACGCGATGGAGTTCTGCCAGCTTCAGATCAACTACATCGACTGGGAATTCCAGGACGCCCGCGCCAAGGTTGAGCTTTTGCAGAAATACAACATCCCGGTCTGGGTCATGGAGCCGCTGCGCGGCGGTCGTCTGGCAAACCTCTCCGAGCAGGAAGCCGCCCCACTGCGTGCGCTGCGGCCAGAGGAATCCATCCCGGCCTGGGCGTTCCGCTTCCTACAAAGCATTCCCAGCGTGACCATGATCTTGTCCGGCATGTCCAATCTGGACCAGCTCAAGGACAATCTTGCCACCTTTGAAACCTGCACGCCCTTGCAGCCACAGGAGATGGACACCTTGCTGGCGCTGGCGCGCGACATGGTGCAGAAAACCGCCTTGCCCTGCACGGCTTGTCATTACTGCGTGTCCCACTGTCCGCAGGGGCTGGACATTCCCGGTCTGCTTGCACTGTATAACGAGCACTGCTTTACCGGCGGCGGATTCATCGCTCCCATGGCGCTTGCCGCCGTCCCGGCGGACAAACAACCGTCTGCCTGCATCGGCTGCCGCAGCTGCGAAGCCGTCTGCCCGCAGCAGCTGAAAATCGCCGATGCAATGGCCGATTTTTCGGCGAAACTGACCTCGTAAAATGTGCTTCGCTTTCTTTCTTGTCTGCCATATTGTATAATAAAAGAAACATCGAAAGAAGGCGGTCAAAATGAGCGAAACCAATTGTAAAACCGTGGGTGTTATCGGGCTGGGCAACATGGGATTTCCTGTTTCGCAAAATCTCATGCAGGCAGGCTTTTCGGTTGTGGGGTTTGACCCTCTGCCGGAGAAACAGGAGCGGCTACGCGGTGCCGGTGGTACCGTAGCGGCCAGCGCACAGGAGGTCGGACAGCGCTGCCGGGCGATTATCACGCTGCTGCCCTCTGAACCTGCGCTGCAGGAAACCATCGAGGCTTTCTATGACTCTTGTGCCGCGGGAACCATTGTCATGGAATGCAGTACCATGTCGGTGGACGCCAAGAAAAAAGCCCGGGACCGGCTGGCTGAGCGGGACATTGTTTTGCTGGATTGTCCGCTGTCAGGCACCGGCGCCCAGGCGGTCTATAAAGATGTTGTCGTTTATGCCAGCGGCGACTCGGCTGCGATTGCCGCCTGTGTGCCGATTTTTGAAGGATTTGCCCGGCTGCATTATGACTTAGGCGAATTTGGCAAAGGGACATATATGAAATTTGTCGCCAACCATCTGGTGGCCATTCACAATCTGGCGGCAGCCGAGGCGATTTTACTGGGCGTGCATTGCGGTTTGGATGCCCATCAAATTGTGGATGTGATTGGGCATGGTTCCGGGACTTCGCGCATGTTTGAGGTACGCGCCCCGCTGATGGCTGACCAGAAATGGGAGGCCGTGACCATTACCAACCGGCTGTTTCAAAAGGATTTGCGTCTCATCGGAGATGCCCTGCGGGATTCGGGCACGCCGGCCCCCCTCTTTTTCTCGACCCTGCCGATTTATACGGCAGCGATGGCTTGTGGGCATGCCGAGGACGATACTGCGTCCATTTATGATGTTTTGGATAAAATGAGTGCAGAAAAAAAAGATCAGCGTTAAAAACGCTGATCTTTTTTGAGAAGAGGGTGTATCATGCAGAGGAGGTCAAACTTCTATTGTTTCCACCGCTTCCAGCTTACCGCTCTTCGCCGAACGGGCTGCCGCTTCAGCGATCAAAACCGCCTGCAAGCCGTCAAAGCCCGTGACAGGCGGCGCTGTGTGTTCACGCACGGCCTGTGCAAAGTCACGCAGTTCGACAAAATAGGCATCCTTGTACCGTTCCGGGAAGTGGTAGGGTACTTTGGCCCCGTGGAAACCGTCCTGGGTAAAGAAACGGACATTGTTTTCGTATTCGTTGTCGTTCATGACGCAACCTTTGGAACCCAATGCCTCAATGCGCTGGTCGTGACCAAAGCTGGACCGACGGCTGGTTTCCAAAATTCCGATGGCCCCATTGGCAAAGCGCAACACCGCATGGCCGCTGCCCACGTCACCACACGCGGCAATCTCCGGATCACAGACCGATGTGCCAGTGGCAAATACCTCGGTGACTTCGCTACCGGTCAGGAAGCGAGCCATATCAAAGTCGTGAATCATAAAGTCGACATAAATGCCGCCCGACGACCGGATATAATCCATGGACGGGGGGGCCGGGTCGCGCGAAGTGATTTTGAGCACTTCGATGTCACCGATCGTGCCGTCGGCAATTTTGTGCTGCAGCGCGCTGTGATGCCGGTCAAAACGGTGCATAAAGCCAACTTGCAAAATCACATCCGCCTGTTTGACCGCGCGCAGGGCATCCAGAATACGCCCTACATCATGGTCGATCGGTTTTTCACAGAAAATATCTTTTCCAGCCTTTGCTGCCCGGATGATGAAATCCGAATGGGTTTCGGTGATCGAGCAGATAATTACGGCGTCGATCGTCGGGTCGGCAAACACGTCTTCGGGGTCTTTGGTGCATTTGGGGATGCCGAGTTCCTGCATCTCGCGCTCGGTCTCTTCGGTCAAAAACGGGTCAGCCCCGCAGACCACTTCAAATTCTTTCATGGTCAAAATGTTTGCAGCATGCATCTTCCCGATGCGCCCCAAACCGAGAATGCCTACACGAATCGGCTGTTTCATACGCTTTCCTCCTTTTACTTACTGCGGATGCGGTCAAACGTGACCGCCAAAATGATGACCAGACCAATGACGATCTGCTGGATATAAGACGATACATTGAGCAGGTTCAGACCATTGTTGAGCACAGCGATGATGAGCGCACCAATGATCGTGCCCGAGAGTTTGCCTTCGCCACCCGACAAGCTGGTGCCGCCGATGACGGTTGCCGCAATGGCGTCCAGTTCATAGCCTTCGCCCGCAACCGGCTGCGCCGAGTCCAGACGGGAGGTGAGCAGCACGGCCGCCAGACCAGCCGTCAGACCACAGATCACATAAACGAGTGTGGTATACCGGTTGGTGTTGATGCCCGACAAACGGGTTGCTTCCACATTGCCGCCAATGGCATAAATATACCGCCCGGCGCGGGTGAATTTGAGCACAAACAACCCAATCAAAAAGGTCAGCGCCATAATCAGAATCATTACCGGAATGCCTAAAATCGTGCCGCTGCCGATATAATTGAGTTTACCGGAAAAGCCGGAAATCGCGCGGCCGTCTGCAATATAAAGTGCGCCGCCGCGGGCAATGGACATCATGCCAAGCGTTGAAATAAAGGGCGGCAGATTGATGCGCGTGACGAGCAGACCATTGACCAGACCGCAGATACCACCAATAAGTACACAGCCGAGCAGCGCCATGGCCAAGGGGATTTCGGCTTTGAGCATCACGCCGAGCAGGATGCCGGCAAACGCTACAATGGAACCGACCGACAAGTCAATACCACCGGTTAGAATGACGAACGTCATGCCGCAGGCCAGTGTTGCGTTGATCGCAGCCTGTAATACAATGTTGATAAGATTGTTTTTCGTGGCAAAATACGGCGAGGCAAGGGAAAGCGCAATGCACAAAACGACCAGCGCCGCCAGAACCACGATGGTATTGGACATGCTTTTGATGCTGAGTTTTTTCATCTTACGATCCCCCTGTTGCCAAATGCATGATTTTTTCCTGGGTTGCTTCGGCCCGGTCCATTTCTCCGACGACCGTGCCGCCATACATCACAGCGATGCGGTCGCTCATCCCCAAAACCTCGGGAAGCTCGGAGGAAATCATGATGATCGCCATGCCGTCGCGCGCCAGTTCGCCCATAATGCGGTAAATTTCGGCCTTGGCGGCGACATCGATACCGCGTGTGGGTTCGTCAAAGATCAGAACTTTGCCGCTGGTCATGAGCCATTTGCCGATGACCACTTTTTGCTGGTTGCCGCCCGATAGGAACTTGACCTTCTGTTTTAAATGCGGCGTTTTGATTTTCAAAGCTTCCCGGTATTTTTCGGCCGCTTTGTTTTCGTTTTTCGCATTTAAAATGCCATTTTGCATGGTCTTTTTGAGGCTGGCCAGCGTGATGTTTTCCTCTACACTCATCCCCAGCACCAAGCCATGGTTTTTACGGTCCTCGGGCAGCAGGCCGATGCCCTGCCGCACCGCATCCTGCGGGGAATGAATACGCAGTTTTTCACCGTTTAAGTAAACTTCTCCCGAAGTAATGGGGTCTGCGCCGATGATCGCGCGCGCCAGTTCGGTCCGTCCAGCCCCCATCAGGCCTGCCAGCCCCAGGATTTCACCCCGACGCACCGAAAGCGAGCAATGGGACAGTTTGTCCTTGGTGGAAAAGTCCCGCGCTTCCAGAACGACCTCCCCAATGGGGACGTCTATTTTAGGGAACATCTCGTTGAGTTCTCGGCCAACCATCATCTGAATCATGGTCTCGACCGGCGTTTGCGCCACGTCAACCGTATCGATATAGCGGCCATCACGCATGATGGTCGCTCGGTCGCCGATGCGCTTGATCTCTTCAAATCGATGCGAAATATACACAATTCCCACACCATGTGCCTTTAAGTCGCCGATGATGCGGAACAGGGCATCGATTTCTTTATCAGTCAGCGACGAAGTTGGTTCGTCGAAAATAATCACTTTGGAGTTTTGACTAACACACTTGGCGATTTCGACCATCTGCTGCTGAGCAACACTGAGATTGCGCAAAACCGTCTTGGCGGGAAGGTCGACGCCCAACTGGTCGAGCACAGCCTGTGCTTGCTGATACATCTGTTTCCAGGCGATCATCCCCGCCTGTTTGGGTTCACGGCCCAAAAAAATATTTTCGGCCACGGTTAAATAGGGAATGAGATTGAGTTCCTGGTGGACGATGTTGACACCTGCGGCTTTGGCGTCCTTGGTGCCAGAAAACTGGACTTCCTGTCCGTCCACCCAAACGGTCCCGGCGTTGCGTTTGTACACGCCCGAGAGCACTTTCATCAGGGTGGACTTGCCGGCGCCGTTCTCGCCCAGCAGGATGTGCACTTCGCCCGGCTCCAGCGAAAACGATACATCATCGAGCGCCTTTACGCCCGGAAATTCCACCGTGATATGCTCCATTTGCACGATTGGTGCCATGCACTTCCCTCCTTTTTCATGACAGCCGGGACAAGATCTTGTCCCGGCTGTCTCTGCCCTTTATTCGATCGCATCTGCAGCCAGCATGTATACTTCGACCGCAATATCCTCCTCACACGAACCCTTTTCCAGGAAATCCAGCGCCGTTGTCAGCGCGGTTGTGCCCATATCGGCAGGCGACTGCGCAATCGAGCCGAGCATCTTGCCCGCCTTGATTGCTTCCTTGGCGTCATCGGTCGCATCAAAGCCAATGACCGTGATCTTGCCTTCCAGACCCGCATCCTCAATGGCCTTAACGGCGCCGAGCGCCATCATATCATTGGCAGCAAACAGACCATTGATGTCCGGATTGGCCTGTAAGATATTCTGGAATACGGTATAGCCCTTTTCCTGGTCCCAGTCAGCCGGCTGGGAAGCCACGATGTCCAAACCGCCCAGTTCCTCGGCCTTATCGGTAAATCCGCTGACGCGGTTGACCGACGATTCCTGGCCGCCAATGCCTTCCAGAATAGCGACCTTTCCTTCGCCAATGGCCTTCTTCATTTCCTCGGCAGCCAGCTGACCGCCGAAATAGTTATCCGAACCAATGAACGACGCTGTGGTCGCTCCGTTTTCTTCCAAAGCAGCAGCGTCCAGCCGGGTATCGACGATGACGATCGGGATACCGGCGTCGTTGCACTTTTTAGCCGCCGGTGCCATTTCAGTCGATCCGTTTGGTGTCAGAAGAATGGCATCGACCTGCTGGGTGATGAGGTTTTCGATGATCTGCATTTGTTTTTCGGCATCGGTCTCTTTTTCAGGGGCCTGCAACACGATCTCTACGCCAAGTTCCTCCCCCTTGGCCTCGATCGCATCTGCCATGGTCACATAAAACGGGTTTGCCAGCGATTTCAGAACCACACCGATTTTGTATTTGCCCCCCTCGGATGCAGCACTGTTGTCCCCGGTTTTTCCGCCGCAGCCTACCAGCGTTCCCAGCGCCAACAGGGATGCCAATACCATGGCCGCGATTCTTTTCCAGAGTTTCATCTTTTTCTCCTCCTCGCCTTTCTGTTTTATTCGAATTGTTCGAATAATTTTATGCACTTATTAAACCATGGAAGTTCTTTCTTGTCAATATCGTTAAATTATTCAAACATTTTTGGCTATATATAGTAAATATATCTAGTTCTTTATCGTTTTTTCGGGAATATTCCCAGAAGAATGTGTTCGATTTGTTCGATTTTTACGAATCGTATTCGTATGCCGTTGTGCGCTGGACATTTTTCCACCTTTCCAGTATCATTAACGGTATAAAGACTTTGGCTTTTTGCCACGAGGTGATTGGATGACAGTACGCGAAATTGCAAAGCATGCGGGCGTAGCCGCCTCTACGGTTTCGCTGGTTCTGAATAACAAACCCGGAGTACGCAAAGAGACCCGGGAAAAAATCCTGGCTCTGCTTCTGGAAAACGGGTATACCATCCGGGAGAATGCAGGCAAACCGCTGACTCACGGGGAAATTAAATTTATCCGCTATCTTGCCATCAACCACAGCCGAGAGCGCAATGAAGATTTCTTTGTCGGTCTGCTCAATGGCGCCGAGCAGCGCACCCACCAACTGGGCTACAAATTCAGCCTGAGCAGTGCCACCCCGGAGCAGCTTCCCGGCCTGCTGCAGGCGCTGGAAACCCAGTCCGACCTGCTGGGTGTGGTTTTTTTGGCGAGTGAACTTTCGGACGAACAAATGCCCCATTTGTTGGCCTTTTCCCGGCCGATCGTGACGCTGGATATGCCGCTGCTGCTCGAACATTATCCGCTCAACGGCATCAATACCGACAACTCGGGCGGCGTTTTCCGTGCGCTGGAACACCTGTATGCCCAGGGACACCGGTCGATCGGTTTCCTGCGGGCGGAAACCGAGATCGGCGGTCTGTACAGCCGCTATGTTGCCTACCGCAGCCGAATGCAGGCCTTTGGCCTGAAGGTTCCCGAAGAGCACATCTTGCGCATTGACCCTCGGTATGAGGTCGCAGTTGGGCAGATGCAGGCCTATTTGCAGGATAAACCTTCCTTGCCCACGGCGTTTTTGGCTGCCAATGACATCATTGCAGCCGGTTGTGTGCGCGCCTTGCAGCAGGCGGGCTATCAGGTGCCGGGCGATGTGTCCATCATGGGATTTGATGACGGCGCCATGAGCACTTTTGTTTCCCCGCCGCTGACGACCATGCGCATCAACCGCGCCCGCTCGGGCGAGCTCGCTGTGGAACGTCTGGTGGCACTCCACACGATTCCGAACGACGTGGTGGTCAAATCCACCCTTGCGGTTTCCCTGATCGAACGGGAATCGACCCAGCCGGTTTCGCTGGAAAATGCGGCAGATCCTGTTTGATTTGTGTTCGATCGTATTGACAGCTTGATTCGAACATGTTTTAATAAAATCACAAATCGTTTGATGCATCAGAAAGGCAGGAATGGACATGGAAAGAAAGCTTCGATTTGGTATGGTCGGCGGCGGCAATGGGGCGTTTATCGGCAACGTCCACCGGCGGGGTGCGACCATGGATGAAATGGCCGTCCTGTGCGCGGGCTGTTTCACGCGCAATCCGGAAAAGAACCGCGCGGCTGCCTGGGCGTGGGATGTCACCGACCCGACGCGCGTGTATGCCGACTTCCGCGAGATGGCGGAAAAGGAATCCCAACGCGAGGACGGCATTGATTTTGTGATTATCGTGACGCCCACCGACACCCATTACGATATTGTAAAATGTTTTCTCGAGCACAACATTCACGTCGTCTGTGACAAGCCGTTGTGCTACACCTTGGAAGAGGGCGAAGAACTCAAAAAGCTGGCCGACAGCCGCGGTCTGCTGGTCGGCCTGACCTATACCTATGCTTCGTATGCCATCATCCGGCAGGCGCGGGAGATGATCGAAGCGGGTGCCATTGGCCCGGTCATCAACATCATTGCCGAATATCCGCAGGACTGGGTCATGCTCAGTGCGCTCGACAGCACGGGCATCAATGGTCAATGGCGCATGAACCCGGCACGGGCAGGCGGTTCGGCCTGCTGCTCGGACATCGGCACCCATCTGGAAGCACTCATTCATACGATGACCGGTTTGAAGCTGGAACGCGTCCTGGCGCGCCTGAACCATTACAAGGGTTCCCCGCTCGACCACGATGTGCAAATTTTGCTGGAATATGAAAACCACATTCCGGGTATGCTGTGGGCCTCCCAGATCGCAGCCGGTTACGACTGCGCGGTCAAAATCCGTGTTCTGGGCGAACAGGGCTCGATCGAATGGAACCACACCAACCCCATGGAAATCCGCTATGCGCGGCTCAACCAGCCGGTACAGACCCTGACCGCCAACCGCATCTATTCGTACGATGCCTGCACCGAGCTGTGCCGTCTGCCGGCCGGTCATCCGGAAGGATTCTACGAAGCGTTTGCCAATGTATATAAGAGCTTCTGCAAAACGCTCATTGCCAAGATGGAAGGCACCGACGCGGGCGATTACCGGTATCCCACCCTGGACGATGGGCTGGCGGGCATCCGGTTTGTCCAGGCCTGCCTGGAATCCGACCGCAACGGCAACACCTGGGTTTCGCTCTACTAATCGAAAAAAAGACAGATGCATTTTGTTGCATCTGTCTTTTTGTGTTTTAAAAGAAATATCGCACGCCTTTGACCTTGCGCAGCAGCGTGACGAGGACATCGGTAACCAGAAAGATCGCAAGCGTATACGCTGGAATGCCCAGAACAGCCGGCCAGGCGGTCATTTGGAACTCCCTGTGCAGGATGTTGAGGAACACGGCATGCAGCAGGTAAATGCCAAAGGAATTGCCCGAAATGTGTGTCACCACCCGGGTCAGCGTTTCGGACAGGCGTGGGATGCGCAGGAAAAGCAAAAAAGCGGCCGCGGATTCCACAAAAATGAGCGGATTGCGGTATTCAAAAAAGTGTTCGTTGTGCGTGCCTTCGAGCAGCGTCGCGCCCCCGGTGAGCAATACGCAGGCCAGGCACGAGGCGACCAACACGGCTGCCAAGGTGCGGGTGCGCAGTTTGATTTTATCGCGATACTGGAACAGCACATAGCCCAAAAAGAAGGAGGCAAAATACCGGCCTTCGCTGACCAGCGGGATGCCGTATTTGGCGTCCAGCGGTGTAAACGACAGGATGTATTCCCCGCCTACCGCGATGCCCAGCAGCACAAGCAGCCAGACAGTCAACGCCGGGGTCAGCTGCCGCACCAGCGCCTGAATCAGCGGCAGCGCCATATAGATGGCCAAAATCGCATATAAAAACCACAGATGGGTGCTCGGCGGCGTAGCCAGCACCTTGCGGAACGAATACGGGGTCTGCAAATAGGTGGTCGTCCACACCAGATAGAACAAAAACCAAACGGCTGTGACCAGCAAATATTTTCGCACGCGGTACAGGCTTTTTTTCAGTTCCGGTTCCCTTCCGGCCAGCAGCGCACCACTGATCATAAAAAAGAGCGGCACCGAAATCCGGGCCACGGCATTGACCAGCAACGCGGTCCAATAGCTGAACTGGGATAAATCGGGGAAACTGCGGTTGTAGATATTGCTCACATGGATGGCAATGACCAAGATACAGGACACCGCGCGAATGATCTCAAAATGCAGATTCTTCTTCATGGGCTTTCTTCCTTTCCGGCTGGCCTGAAAAGCCAGATAATATCTTACTGTCCGGTCTGGCATCTGTCAAGCCTTTCCCGTCAGAAAAGGCCTTGACAGCGATGCCATATCCCGAGTAAGATGGAGGAAACTGCTTTTTTAGGGAGGAAGTCCATTCATGTCCACACCGCTTGTCAGTATCGTGGTCCCCATCTACAATGCGGCGCCCAATTTGGCCGGCTGCATCCAGAGCATCCGCAAACAGCGGTATGAAAATCTGGAAATCCTGCTCGTCAACGACGGCAGCGAAGATGTCAGCCTGCCCATCTGCGACATGTATGCTCGTATCGACCCGCGCATCACAGTCATCAACCGTCCCAACAGCGGTGTTTCTGCCACCCGCAATTATGCCATCGAACACGCCCATGGCGACTATCTGCAATTTGTCGACAGCGACGACTGGCTGGACCGCAACGCGACCCGTCTGCTGGTCGAGCGCGCGCTGGAGACCGACTGCGACATGGTCATTGCCCGCTACTGCCGGGTAGACGGTGAAAAACAAACCGTACACGGTTTTCTCAACGAAGGTCCGTGCCTGTCCCAGCGAGATTTGGCACGCTATCTGCTCGAGGAACCGGCCAGCTTCTATTATGGCGTAATGTGGAACAAACTCTACCGCCGCAGCATCATCGAAAACCATCACATCCGCTGCAACGAAGAAATGACCTGGAGCGAAGATTTCCTATTTAATCTGGAATACATCCGCTATGCGAACTCGTTTTGTGCGCTGGAGACCCCCATCTACTATTACCGCAAAAACAACAAGAGCATCACGGCCACCAAAGTCAATTTTCTCAATGCCGTCAAGGTCAAGACCAGCCTTTTCCCCTACTACAAGCAGCTGTATACCGACATCGGTTTATATGAGCCGTTCAAGCCCCAGATCTATCGCTATCTGGTATCCACAGCCGAACACAGCTAACCTTCCGCCCTCTGCTGCCATGCCGCAGAGGGCGTTTTTTCCTTGACAAATGTGTCCCCGGCCCTATAATGGAAAGAGAAGGGGATTTCCCCACCAGCCGCCTGTGCGGTTCTTTTTTTATTTTGCTTGGGAGGAGATCCAATCATGACGCTTGGCACACTTTATCTGGTTGCAACGCCCATCGGCAATCTGGGCGATTTTTCTCCGCGTGCCCGCCAGACGATGGAGGAAGTCGACTTCATCGCCGCGGAAGATACCCGCGTGACCAAAAAACTGCTGTCCGCTTTGCAGCTTCCATCCAAGCCGCTGGTCAGCTATTTTGAACACAACCGCCGCCAACGCGGCGAAGAGATCCTGGCCCGGCTGCTCGCCGGGGAATCGTGTGCGCTGGTCACCGATGCCGGCACCCCGGCGGTGTCCGATCCCGGCGAAGACCTGGTGGCTCTATGCGCCCAGCACGATGTGCCGGTCATCCCAGTGCCTGGCTGCTGTGCCGCCGTGTGCGCGCTGGCGGCCTCCGGCCTGCCCACGGGCCGCTGGTGCTTTGAAGGCTTCCTGTCGGTCAACAAAAAGGCCCGGCGCGAGCATCTGGACGCCCTCAAGGACGAAAAGCGCACCATGATCTTTTATGAAGCGCCGCACAAGCTACGCCAGACGCTTGACGACCTGCGCGCCGCCTTTGGCGATGCGCGCCGCATCTCGCTTTCGCGCGAGATCACCAAGCTGCACGAAGAGACCCTGCGGTTGACGCTGGCCGAAGCGGTCGACTACTTTGCCGAAAACGCGCCGCGCGGCGAATTTGTGCTCATCCTCGAAGGCGCGCCCGACCTGCCGCCTCAGGAGGATGACCGCATGGAACGCGCGCTGGCCGCCGTACAAGCACGGCTGGAAGCCGGGGAAACGCTCAAGGACGCAGTCAAAATGGTATCGGCCGACCTGGGCGTCAAAAAGAATGCGCTCTATCAGGCCGCGCTCAAAGAATGAAAAAAATCCGGACCCATGGGTCCGGATTTTTTATCGCTTGATGCGGTGCGGCTGCCCGCCTTCGTACAGCTCTTTGCGAATGGCTGCAAACATATCTTCGGCCATGCGCAGATAGCGCCGTACTTGCCGTTCACTTAGGTCGAGCGGCAGGTCGGTCGGGTACCGCGTTTCGATGTACAGATTGTTGAGGGCCGCGCTTTCATCCAGCCATTCGGTGAACCGTTCATCGGCCTGCACAGCTTGGCGGCAGAGGTATGTCAGATTGTGTCCATCGAAATGGCGGCCCGTCCGAAAGAGCAGATAGCCTTTGAGCGCCTTTTCGATGGCCTGCTGGCAATGGAATGCGATATTGGACGGGTCCCCGCCCCAAGTCAGCAGGATGCGCGCTGCCTGCAAATCACACAGTGCTTTGTCCAGCCACTTGTAATAGTACATGCTGTCCCGTCCGCCCTTGCGGCTACGACTCATACAGCACCGTACCTTTCTCGGCGATCCATGCCGCATAACTGTCCGGGTCTTCGCTCAGCTCCTGCCATTCCGCATGGGTATACAGATTGATGTTGATCTGTACATCGAGCGGCATATGCAGATACAGCCGCCGGAGCACTTCGGATTTATCACAGTCGGGCACCACGATGCACAAGCTAGCGGCTTTGAGCCGTCCGCTGGATAAGCCCCGCTTGGCGCCATGCAAAATGACCTTTTCCGGGCTGCACAGTTCCAAAAGCCCGTGGAGCAGTTCGTTTTTTTCCTTGTCGTCCATCGTCGTTCCCTCCTTTGTGTCTTATGCGAAAGAAGCCAGCCGTGCGGCGGCTTCAAAGCGGCTCTTGCCGTCGACCGTGCCAAAGACGCAGGTCAGCCCGCCTTCCTGTTCGCCGACCGACAGCGTGATCGCCTCGCCCGGCATACATTCGGCCGTATAATTGACCTGTATCTCGGCTACAAACGTATTCTCCCGGCGGTCAAGTTCCAGACCGTCGCATACCACGTCTACGATCTTGACGTTGTTCATATGGCCGTTGATGTCCAAATCGGAATACCGCACCGTGTGGACGTGATGCTCATGCAGCACGCCGCAGGCCAGCTTGCCCGGCACGGCCGGGCACTGGCCGGGTACCAGGGCCAGATAATTTTGAGCCGCCGGGATCTGGGTAGGCCGCAGGATGTGATGATGCACCGGGTCGAGCACCACCCAACTGGACAGCGCCTGGCCGATGCACACACCATCGACCCGCAGTTCAAACGCACGCAGCCAGGTCGCGCCCTTGATGCCCGCGCACCAGGTCTTGACCTGAATGGTCTCATGTACATCGACCGGCCGGGCCATCTGGCAGTGCAGGCGCGAGAGCACCCAAAGCGCCTGCAAATCGTCCCGGCCCAGGTGCAGCGCATCGGCATGCACGGTCGCCGCGTCCTGCATGATGTCGAACAGCGCCGATGGCCGCGCAATGCCGTGGTTATCGATGTGGCCAAATGTCAGCGGATAATCCTTTTCTAAAAACTGAATCATGATCCGGTTCGCCTCCCTTAGCGGATCAAGGCATTGAGAAACAGGGTAAACGCCCCGGCGAAGGTGAGTACTTCTTCGTGGGTGGGGAATGCGTTCTCCGGGGTATGGTCCTGACTGTACCACTCGGTCAGATCATTCAACAGGCCATCCACGGTTGTCAGCGAGCCATATCGGAAAAAGACTTCACCTGCAACATCGGACCGTGCGGCCAGATATTCCAGCGATTCAAAGATGGGTTCGGTGGTGGGCCAGGTCGGCGGATTGGCGTCATGGCATTTGTATGCCGCCAGACCGATATACAGCTTGACATCGGTGTCCTTGGTCTGCTCGATCCACCAATCGGTCAGAGTAGCGAAGTTTGCCGACGGGTGACCGATCTCCCAATAGATCTGCGGGATGATATAATCGACTGTGCCAGCCTCAATCCAGGCCAGGCTGTCGGCATAGGCCTTTACATAGCTTTCGTTGCCGCCGTTGGTCGCAGAGCCGCGCGGGTCGGTCGACTGGTTGGCCCAGACGCCCGCCGGGCTGATGCCGAATTCAATGTCCGGGTCGATGTCGTGCAGTTCTTCATCCAGCATCGCAACCAGCGTATTGACGTTATCACGGCGCCAGTCATCGATGTTGTCAAAATCTGCGCCGTATTTCTGATAGGTCGCTGCATCGTTGAAGTCGGTGCCCGGATAGAAATAGTCGTCCAGGTGGATGCCGTCGACATCGTAGTTTTCTACGATCTCGGCTGCGCCGTCCACAACCAGTTCGCGTACTTCCGGGATGCCGGGGTCATAATAATAGTTGCCGTCCGAGTATTTGACCGTCCAATCGGTATGGACCTTGGCCGGGTTGGACGGGTCGAGTTCGTCCCAGTTCTTATCCCGTGTGACGCGGTAAGGGTTGATCCAGGCGTGCAGTTCCAGTCCGCGCTCGTGTGCGGCTTCGACCCAATACTCAAGCGGATCGAAGTCGTTTTCCGGAGCAGTGCCCTGTTTGCCGGTCAGCCAGTGGCTCCAGGGGAAGATGTCCGAGTCATACAAGGCGTCTGAGGTGGGACGCACCTGCAAAAACACGGTATTGAGTCCCGCCTTGACGGTATTGTCCAGAATGGTGTCGGCTTCCTGCTTGAGGGTGTCGGCCGAAGTGGTGGTTTTGCTGGGGTAGTCCAGATTATACACCGAAGAGACCCACACGCCGCGCATCCGTTCTTCGGTATCCGCAGCCTGGGCAGTGGCAGGCAGCAAAAGCGCCAAAGAGAGAGCCGCAGCTACAATGTTGCGAAGTTTTTTCATAAGGTTCCCTTTCTACGGTTCGGTTAAAATGGAAAACGTCGGGCAAACTATCGTTTGCCTTTCTTTTTATCCTACCATTTTGTCTGTGTCTTGACAAGGGGTATTGACGCTGTTCCAGAAAGAAGGTATCATGGTTTTGTTCGGAGGTTTTTGATTCTTATGTATGATTTCGCAGAAAATACCGCGCCTGCCGTGCAAAAAAAGGTGTTGGCGCTCCATGATCTTTCCTGTTTCGGCCGCTCCTCGCTGGTGCCCATCACCGCCATCCTCAGCGTACTGGGCCACCAATGCGTGCCGCTGCCGACCGCTGTGTTTTCTACCCATACCGCCATCCCCGGCTGGGTCTGCCGGGACCTGACCGATTCCCTGCATCCCATGCTCGCGCATTTCGGCTCGCTGGACCTGCGTTTTGAATCGGTGTATTCGGGCTTTCTGGGGTCTGCCGATCAGATCGATCGGGTGGCCGAAGCGGCTTCGCTGAAAACGCCGGACGGTCTGTTTCTGGTCGACCCGGTCATGGGCGACAATGGCGCTGTCTATACGACCTATACCCCGGAGATGACCGCGCGGATGAGCGAACTGTGTGCGCTGGCCGATCTTATTACCCCCAATGTGACCGAAGCGGCCATCCTGCTGGGCAAGCAGCCGGATACCATTGTACGCGACCGCGCCGAAGCCGAAGCCTGGGCACTCGAACTGGGTGGCCGGTATCAGGCGCAAGTGGTGCTTACCGGGCTCAATCTGCATCCGGGCAAACTCACGGTCGCCTGCTGCGCGGGCGACAAGACCGAATTTGTCGAGCACGACTGCATCGACGGCTTCTTCCCCGGCACGGGCGATATCTTTGCCTCGGTCCTGCTGGGCGACTTGCTGGGCGGCAGGGCGCTGACCGACAGCGCGGCACGGGCGGCTGCCTTTGTGCGATCCTGCATCGCGTTTACCGTATCCCGAAATGCCGACCCCATGCGCGGCGTTTTGTTTGAACCGCTGCTTAGGCAGCTTCTGCGTCCACTGGGCGCTTGACCGCAAAAGGCGCGCCTTATACGGCGCGCCTTTTTTGAGAAAATTGAGCATTTACAATGCGGATGAAAAACAGAGCATGGCCACACATAACACTAATACGACCAAAAGCAACCCCGAAGTCTGATATTTTGACCATTTTTTCATAACAATCCCGTTCCTTCCCTTGTCTCAATTCCTTATTTTTATTATACTGCATTTTTGTGGAAAGGATAAGGCTTTTCGCAGGCCAAATATCGCCAAACTTTCGGTTTCTTTTCTATACACAATGACTCGAATCGTAGGATTCCTGCAAAAAAAGCGGAGAGGTTTTGCCTCTCCGCTTTTTGTTTTAGATGGTTTCCACGTGCAGTGCCCCATCCTGCACCGATACATGCGCGCCGACGATCGCATGATCGTACGATTCGATCAGCTTGGCAGCCAGCGCATTTTCCACTTCCTTTTCGATCAGGCGGCGCAGGTTGCGCGCACCAAACTTGATCGAATACGACTTGTCGACCAGGTACTTGGTCAGGCTGTCGTCCCAGGTCAGGCGGATGTTCCGCTCGGCGAGGTTGCCTGCCAGATCGCCCAGCAGGATGCCTGCAATACGGGCAAAATCGTCCTCGGTCAGCTGGTTGAAGGCAATGATCTCGTCGATGCGGTTGAGGAACTCCGGCCGCATCAAATCTTCGAGCGCCTTCATCGCCTTGTCCTTGCCCTGCTCGCTGGCAGTCTTGCCAAAGCCGAGCGAGGTGGTCTTGCTGCCGCTGCCCGCGTTGGAGGTCATGATGATGACCGTATTTTCAAAGTTGACCATACGGCCATGGGCGTCGGTCAGGCGGCCGTCGTCCAAAATTTGCAGCAGGATGTTGAGCACATCAGGATGGGCCTTTTCGATCTCGTCCATGAGGATGACCGAATATGGACGGCGGCGGATCTTTTCGGTGAGCTGTCCGGCCTCATCGTACCCAACATAGCCCGGAGGCGAACCGATCAGGCGCGCCACGGTGTGCTTTTCCATGTATTCGGACATATCCAGCCGGATGAGCGATTCCGGGGTGTCGAACAGGTCGGTCGCGAGCGTCTTGACCAGCTCGGTCTTTCCCACGCCGGTGGGGCCCACGAACAGGAAGGATACCGGCTTTTTCTTGGGGCTGATGCCGGCCCGGCTGCGGCGGATGGCATCCGCGATTGCGTGGATGGCTTCATCCTGCCCGATGACGCGCTGCTTGAGCCGGTCTTCCATACCGGTCAGGCGCTCCATCTCCTGTGCCTGAATCTTGCTGGCCGGGATATTGGTCCACAGCTCAATGACCGACGCCAGATTTTCCAAATCGAGCACCGGACGCGGGGTGGATTCGGCTTCGTGCAGGCGGTTTTCCAGCTGAATCTCCTGCGAACGCAGTTCGGCAATGCGGGCATACCGCTGGTCAAGCTGTTCGCTGGTTAGGGTCTCCCCCTCGGGCGCATCGGCCGACATGAGGTTTTCCCGCTCCTGTGTGACCGTTTTCAGTTCGTCCTTAAGGTCGGCTGCCAACGACAGCATCTCGTTTTTGAGGTTCAAATCCGAGCACGCTTCGTCGATCAGGTCAATGGCCTTATCGGGCAAAAAGCGGTCGGTGATATACCGTTCGGACAGCTGCACCGCCTGTCGGCACATCTCATCCGGGATGGTGACAAAGTGGAAATCCTCATAATAGCTTTTGACACCCTGGAGGATGTCGGTAGCATCGGCCAGCGACGGCTCTTCGACCGAAACCGGCTGGAAGCGGCGTTCGAGCGCCGAATCCTTTTCGATATACTTGCGATATTCGTTGAAGGTGGTCGCACCGATGACCTGAATCTCACCGCGCGACAGGGCGGGCTTCAAAATGTTGGCGGCATTCATCGAGCCTTCCGAATCGCCGGCGCCCACGATGTTGTGTACCTCGTCGATGACCAGGATGATGTTGCCCAGTCGCTTGACTTCATCAATCAGGCCCTTCATGCGGCTTTCAAACTGACCGCGGAACTGGGTGCCTGCCACCAGGGCGGTCAGGTCCAGCAGATGGATTTCCTTATCGCGCAGCTTATACGGCACTTTGCCCTGTGCAATGCGCAGCGCCAGGCCTTCGGCCACGGCCGTCTTACCGACGCCCGGTTCGCCGATCAGGCAGGGATTGTTCTTCTGCCGGCGATTTAAAATCTGGATGACGCGCTCGGTCTCCCGCTCACGTCCGACGATGCGGTCAATGCGGCCATCGCGCGCCTTACCGGTCAAATCTTCGCAATAGGTGCTCAGGAACTTGCGCTTTTTATCGCGCTTGGGCTCCTTCTTGCGCTTGGATTCCGAACCGGACGATTCCTTCTTTTCCGGGTGGAAAATCTGGAACGGCAGCGGCATGGAATTCTTTTCCTCGTCCTCATCGTCCGCGCGGTCGTGGGGAGCGTCCTGCTCCTCGCCGTCGTTGCCAGCCGGTACCAGACCCGACAAATCGCCAAAGGCGCTGATTTCGCCCGCCAGGGCGTCCAGATCGGCATCGGTGATGCCCATCTGCTCCATCAGGTTATCGATGGGTTTGAGCCCCATCTCCTTGGCGCATTTCAGACACAAGCCCTCCTGGGTGGAGTTATTGTTCTGATCGATTTTTGTAATAAACACCACTGCGACGTTCTTACCGCAGCGGGAACACATTGGCATATTCATAAAAAGCATCCTCTCCTTTCGATCGGGACTAGATGGTGGGCAGCAGGCCGAGCAGGAATGCGGTCAGGCTGGTGCCCTCCACGCGGGTGGGACTCAGCCAGCCCAGTTCGCCAAAGGTGCTCGGCGAAAAGATGGTCAGCGCGAGCAGACCGAGCAAACACAGCACCAGGCCAAACACGGCGCCCAAGGCAAACCCGCCCAGGCCGTCCAAAAAGCCGATCGGCCCGATGCGGGTAACGATTTTGAGCGCTGTGGCGACCATATGCACCACCACGTTCATCACGATCAGGAAAATAAAAAACAGTAAGAAAAACGCCAGACTCTCGGCCATGGATGCCGCCATATCGGTGGCGGTGGTTTGCAGGGTGTCGGCGAGTTCGGGCATGCGGGACAGCAGATCGGTCGCGCGGATCTCAAACACCTGGCCGACGATCGGTGTGACCAGATAGCGAGCCAGCGCGGGCGCAATCAGCCGGGCGGCCAGGGTTGCGCCCGCCAGAGCGACGATCCGGCCCAAAAAGTTGCATACCGTACGCACCAGACCGCGTGAAGCGCCCAGGATCGCACTGACCAGAATAATGGCCAGCAAGATCAGGTCCGGCATGTTGAGCAGCCCTTGGAGAACCGAGGGCAGGGTTTCATAAATATCCATGGTTATTTCAATTCCTCCGAGGTATCCGACGCGGCAGAAACAAAGGTTGCTTGCTTGGGATACGTCAGCCAAACCCCGCCATCGCCGGTCAGGCCCACACCGCCGGCACCTGCCGCGCTGGTGTTTGCCCACAGCGGCCGCAGGGCGCTGTCATAAACGGTCAGTCCACTGCTCGTCAGCAGCGCCAAACGCGCGCCGTCATAATCAATGGCCTGCAATTCTTCTTCAATCGCCAGCGGTTCCGACTGGGCGCCGCTCGCCTCCAAAATGGTCAGCTCCGAACGGGCCTGACCCGAATAGGAGTGGATCGCCAGCGCCAATTTGCCGCCGCCGAAGCAATAGGCGTTCAGGTCATCGACCGAATAGGAGATCGTTGTAATGATCTCGCCCTTGCGGTTGATGATCGACGTGCTGTAATCGCCGACCACGGCCACCGTACTACCGTCCAGATAGCCGACCGCAAGCGGTACCACCGACCCCAGCGACACTTCGCTGATGATCTTTTCACTATCCAAATCGCGGAAGTACAGTTTGCCTTCCAGTTCGGTGCCAGTCTGCTGGAAAGCCGCAACCGCCAGCCCCTTGCCGTCCGGCGACAGAGCTGCTGCCTGGAAATAGGCATCCGGGGTTGCCCATTTGAAAATCTGCTTGCCGCCGCTGGAAAAGACGGTCACAGCCGATTTATAACCGGTTTCGTTGGTAATGAGCGCATAATCGCCGCTATCTCCCAGGCAGCCCGATAAAATCGGGGATTCCAGCTTCTGACGGCTGGCGACCAGCATACTTGATGTGAGCACTGCGCTGCTTCCCTCTCGGTCATACACCAGCACATAGCGGTCATTGACGCACAGTTCGGGCGATGAATAGCCGAGGGGCTCGGTCAGCTGGGTGCCGCCCGGCGTTTTTAACACCAGGTTATCGTTATCCGCCACAGCGACCCCATCGCCAAACGGGAGAATGGCCGCCGAATTGCCAGCTTCGTATCCGATGCGATCGCCCGCCTGGCCCGCCGAAAACCCAGCGGTCAGATAGGTGCCGATTTGCCGCAGCGATTCTTTGGAAAACAGCGACATATTGGCCGCAAAAAATAAGATGGCCGCCGCAATGGTCAGAAAGCCAAAAATCCGGTGCAGCCGCGCCACCACGCGCAGGCGTTTGTCAGCCGCGTTTCGGATCATCCGGCGGCGGGCCCGCCGGTCCACGCGGGCGGTATGCGGTTTTTGAACCATAGGGACTCCTTCCTCATTGTATCGCAGACGAACGGCAAAAATGTGAACAACTCATGAAAAATTCATGCCGTTCGGAAAAAGCCAGATTTACGCGTCCAGCCGGTACGGGGCAAGCTCAGGCGTGTCCTCGTACCACAGCCGGTTCATATACAGCCCATGGGCAGGCAAGGTCGGTCCCGCCTCGGCACGCTCGCCGGCGCGCAGGATGGCGGTCACATCGTCGGGCGATAATTTGCCGCTGCCGACATACAGCAGCGTCCCCGAGATGGCACGCACCATGTTATACAAGAACCCATCCCCACACACACGGATGCGGATGAGCGGTTCTTTCTCCATGTCGCGCTGGGCGGTAAAGCCGGGTGCTTCACAGGCTTCCACCTCGCAGTGGAAGATCGTGCGCACCGTGGATTTGACCGGAGTACCGACCGAACGCACAGCGGCAAAATCCTGCTTGCCGACAAAGCGCTGCGCGCCAGCCTGCATGCGGGCCAGGTCGATCGGATAGGTATAGCGATACGCGCGCCCGGCCAAAAACGGGTCGGGCAGACGCGATGGATAGACATAATACGCATATTCTTTTTTGGTGCACGAAAACCGCGCATCAAAATCTTCGGGCACCTGCACGGCCGCCGAAACGGCAATATCGTCCGGCAGCTGGGCATTGAGCGCCAGCGGCAGGCGGTCCAGCGGGATGGTGCAGTCGGCCTTGAAATTGGCGACATACCGTCTGGCATGGACGCCCGCGTCGGTGCGGCCCACGCCCGACACATAGGTCTGGCAGCCCAGCAGCTTATCCACCGCTTCGGTCAGGGTCTGCTGGATGGACGCGCCGTTTTTCTGCACCTGCCAGCCGTGGTAGGCCGTGCCGTCATAGGATAAAATCAGTGCAATGTTCACCAGCCCATTCTCCCTCCTGTGATGATGGCGGCAAACATCACGCCCGAAATCAGGATGGCCAGATAATCCACCCGGCCGGTCTTGAGCTGCTTCATGCGGGTGCGGCCTTCATCGCCGCGGTACAAGCGGCATTCCATCGCGGTCGCCAGTTCGTCGGCTCTGCGGAAAGCCGATATAAACAGCGGCACCAAAATAGGCACCATTGCCCGGGCACGCTGCAAAATGTTGCCCGATTCAAAATCGGCGCCGCGCGCCTTCTGGGCGGCGATAATCTTCTCGGTTTCCTCGATGAGGGTCGGGATAAACCGCAGCGCAATGGACATCATCATGGAAAGTTCATGCACGGGCACATGAATCTTTTTCAGCGGACCCATCAGCCGCTCGAGCCCGTCGGTCAGGTCGATGGGCGAGGTGGTATAGGTCAGCATGGACGTGCCGATGATGAGCAGCATAATGCGCAGCACCATCTGGATGGCAGCAAAAATGCCCTGCTTGGTGATGTGCAGAAAGCCCCACGACCAGAGCTCATCGCCCGGGGTATAAAACAGGTTGAGGACCGCGGTAAAGATGACAATAAACAAAATGGGTTTCAAACCGCGCACGACCATCTTAAGATGGACCCGCGAAATGCGGATGACCGCCAGCAGGTACAAAACCATGAGCCCATAGGAAATCGGCCCGCCTGCCAAGAACAGAGTGACGATCATGGCGATGACCAGCACGATTTTCACGCGCGGGTCGACCCGGTGTACCGCGCTGTTTCCGGGGAAAAACTGCCCGATGGTGATATCTCTCAGCATGTCTTCCCCTCCTTTTTGCAGGCGGCCAGCGCGCGCACGGCGTCTTCGACCGTGAAAATGGACGGGTCGAGCGAAAGGCCACGGCGATTCAGTTCCAAAATGACCTTGGTGATCTCCGGGATGTCCAGCCCAGCCGCGATGATCTCCTCGGCGTGCGAAAATACCTCGCGCGGGGTGCCGAGCAGCATGACCTTGGCGTCCTTCATCACGAGCATCCGGTCGGCCATGCGCGCCGCGTCCTCCATCGAGTGGGTGACGAACAAAATGGTCGCGCCGGTCTGTTTGTGGTATTCCTGGATCTCGGCAAAGATCTCGTCCCGGCCAGCCGGGTCGAGGCCTGCGGTCGGCTCGTCCAAAATGAGCACTTCGGGCCGCATAGCGATGACGCCCGCAATGGCCACACGCCGTTTTTGTCCACCCGACAGGGCAAACGGTGACTGGTCGGCCAGCTCGGGCGCCAGACCGACAAAGGCCATGGCTTCGCGCACCCGCTCGTCGATCTCATTTTGGCTCAGTCCCATATTGGTCGGACCAAAGGCGATATCCTTGGCAATGGTCTCTTCGAACAGCTGATACTCGGGATACTGGAACACCAGACCGACCCGGAAACGGGTCTCCCGGCTGCATTTGCCTTTGGCATTCCAAATGGACTGCCCGGCCAGCAGCACTTCGCCTTCGGTGGGCTTTAACAGCCCGTTAAAATGTTGGATGAGGGTAGATTTGCCCGAACCGGTATGGCCGATGATGCCCAGCACCTCGCCTTGTTTGATTTGCAGGTCTACATGGTCGAGCGCCTTGCGCTCAAAAGGGGTGCCTGCCCCGTAGACTTGGGTCAAGCCCCGTGTTTCTAAGATGTAAGACACGATGAATTTCCTTTCGTGTACAAGATTCAAGCGGTCAGATACCGCTGCAAAATGTCTGCGCACTCCTCCACGCTCATCGCGCCGATCGGCAGGTCTGCGCCTGTCTGCTGCCGCAAGTCGTAAAGCACCTCAATCGTCTGCGGTACGGTCAGCGAAGCCCGCCGCAATTCGTCCACCCGGGTGAAGATTTCGCGCGGCACGCCGTCCATGAGCACCTTGCCCTTGTGCATGACCACCACGCGCCCGGCCTGAACGGCCTCGTCCATGTGGTGGGTGATGAGGATGACCGTGATGCCGAAATGCTGGTTGAGCTGCCGGATGACCCGCATGACTTCTTTGCGGCCCGCAGGGTCGAGCATGGCGGTCGGTTCGTCAAAGACTACGCAGCGCGGCATCATGGCAATGACGCCCGCAATGGCGACGCGCTGCTTTTGGCCGCCCGACAATTTGTGCGGCGCATGCCCGCGGTATTCGTACATACCCACAGCTTTGAGCGCTTCATCCACCCGGCGGCGGATCTCCATGGGCGGCAAGCCCATGTTTTCCAGCGCAAAGGCGACGTCCTCCTCCACGACCGTGGCAACGATCTGGTTGTCGGGGTTTTGGAAAACCATCGCGCAGGTCTTGCGGATGTCGTACAGCTTGCTTTCGTCGGCTGTATCCATCTGGTCGACATAGACCTTGCCGCCTGTAGGCAGGCGGATGGCGTTAAAATGTCCGGCCAGCGTGGATTTGCCCGAACCGTTGTGGCCGAGCACTGCAACAAACTCGCCGCGGCCAATCGATAAGTCAATGCCATTCAGCGCAAAATGAGAGTTCCCATTTTCGTCGTGATAGGCATAGGTCAGGTTTTCGGTTTTGATGATTTCAGACATGGTGTTTCATCCTTTTTCAGCGTCCAATAAACCGCGCAGACGAACCGCACGGCAGCACCAGGCCGGTCGATTGCACGGGCAGGCCGAGTTCCTGGGCTTCGATGTAACCGTCATGCTGCACCCGCGCCGTGATGCCGAGCAGATAGGCCATCACGCTGGGGGCCAGGCCGGTCGAATAGCTGGAAATGAGCACGAAGAGCGGATGGTCGCTCAAAAGCTCCATGGTGAGCTTGACAAAGTCGGCCACATCCTCTTCGATCTTCCAGGTTTCGCCCGACGGCCCGCGGCCATAGGACGGCGGGTCCATGATGATGGCGTCATACTTACGGCCCCGGCGTATTTCCCGCTGCACGAACTTTTTGCAGTCGTCCACAATCCAACGGATCGGCCGATCGGCCAGACCGGACGACGCGGCGTTTTCCCGCGCCCACTGGGTCATGCCCTTGGACGCATCGACATGGCACACGCTCGCGCCCGCGGCAGCCGCCGCCAGCGTCGCGCCGCCGGTGTAGGCGAACAGATTTAACACATTCACCGGCCGACCGGCGGTGCGGACTTTGTCCATGATAAAGTCCCAGTTGGCCGCCTGTTCGGGGAACAGACCGGTGTGCTTGAAGCTCATGGGTTTTAAGTTGAAGGTCAGTTCTTTATAAGAGATGGTCCACTGGGCAGGCAGCTTGCGAATCTCCCATTGACCGCCGCCCGATTTGGAGCGGTGATAGATCGCGTTCGCCCGTTTCCAAGCGTTTACCGAATCGATCTTGGGCCAGATCGCCTGCGGGTCCGGGCGCACCAGAATATGCGGTCCCCATTTTTCGACCTTTTCCCCGCCGCCGCAATCCAAAACAGCATAATCCGACCAGTTGTTTGCAATCCACATGTGGGCATGTCCCCATTTCTACTTATAATTATGGCATAGTATCACATTATACCTACCTATTTTATCATCTATACGTCCCATATGCAACGGTGAAACCGCGCAAACAACCCCGCCGAATTTTCCCCCGATTTGACGGATTCTTGCGTTTTGGCAGACTCCATGCTATAATTGTGTCCACCTATGGGCAGCGCGGCGATTTGGCCCCTTGTCCCGTGGAAACTCGGAAAGCAGGTGGATGTATGAACGGTTTTCTCCCGATCAGCAAACAGGATATGGTGGACCGCGGCTGGTACTATTGTGATTTTCTGCTGGTCACCGGCGATGCGTACATCGATCATCCGTCGTTCGGCACCGCGATCATCTCGCGCGTGCTCGAGGACGCCGGGTTCCGCGTGGCGATTTTAAGCCAGCCCGATTTCACCAGTGAAGCCGACTTTCTCGCCATGGGCCGCCCGCGCTATGCGGTGCTGGTCAATGCGGGCAACATCGACTCCATGGTTGCCCACTATACGGCCGCCAAAAAGCGTCGCCACGATGATGCCTACACTCCCGGCGGGATGGGCGGCAAGCGTCCCGACCGCGCGGCGACCGTCTATGCCATGCTGGCGCGCCGCGCCTTTCCGGATACACCGGTCATTCTGGGCGGCATCGAAGCCAGCCTGCGGCGGTTTGCGCATTACGATTACTGGTCCGACCAGATCATGCCCTCGATTTTGTCCTCCTCGGGCGCGGACGCGCTGATGTACGGCATGGGCGAGCACTCGGTCGTCGAACTGGCGCGCGCGTTTAAGGCCGGCAAAAAGGGCAATGATTTGTGGCGCACCATCCGCGGCATGGGGTATTTCGCCCATCCAGGCGAGGACATCCCCTTCCCGGCCGTTGAATGCCCATCCTATGAAGATGTGCTGGCCGACAAGGCAGCCTATGCCCGTTCGGTCATGCTGCAATATGAACAGGCCGACCATGTGCGCGGCAAAGCGGTCTTGCAGCACCACGGCAAGCGTATTTTTGTGCAAAATCCGCCCGCTCTGCCGCTGACCACGGCCGAAATGGACAAGGTCTATGGCCTTCCTTATATGCGCACCTATCACCCGTCCTATGAGGCGCTGGGCGGCGTGCCCGCCATTCAGGAAGTGCAGTTTTCCATCATCCACAATCGTGGCTGCTTTGGCGCCTGCAACTTCTGTGCCCTGGCCTTTCATCAGGGGCGGTACATCCAGGCGCGCAGCCACGAATCGGTGGTACACGAAGCCGAACAGATCGCCAAACACCCGGATTTCAAGGGATACATCCACGATGTCGGCGGGCCGACGGCCAACTTCCGGTTCCCCTCCTGCAAGCAGCAGGAAAAGCACGGCCTGTGTGCCAAAAAGCGCTGCCTGTTCCCGGAGGCCTGCGGCAATCTGGAAGCCGACCACCGCGATTATCTGTCGCTTTTGCGCAAACTGCGGCAGGTCGAAGGTGTCAAAAAGGTGTTTGTGCGCTCCGGCCTGCGCTATGACTATATGATGGCGGACAACAACGACGAGTTTTTCCTCGAACTCATCAAATATCACATTTCCGGGCAGCTCAAAGTCGCGCCCGAACACATGAGCGACCACGCGCTCTATTACATGGGCAAGCCGTCCTTCTCGATCTATGAGAAATTCCGCGAACGGTATACGCGCATCAACGAAAAGCTGGGCAAAAAGCAATACCTGGTGCCCTACCTGATGAGTTCGCACCCGGGCGCGACGCTGGATGACGCCATCTTGCTGGCCGAATACCTCAACCGGGTCGGCTACATGCCTGAACAGGTGCAGGACTTCTATCCCACTCCGGGCACCCTGTCCACGGCCATGTATTATTCCGGTCTGGACCCGCGCACGATGAAGCCAGTCTATGTGGCCAAGACTGCTGAGGAAAAGGCCATGCAGCGCGCGCTGCTGCAATGGCGGCGGCCGGACAAACGGCCCATCGTCCTCGCGGCGCTCAAGAAGGCCGGACGCGAAGACCTGATTGGATTCGGCAAGGAATGCCTCATCCGTCCCGCACGGGGCCAGAGCGCGCCGAGCACAGGACGCAAAAACGCCCCGCATCGCGACGGCAAAGCGGCCGGTTCTGCCGATGCCGGACGGTACAAGCCGATGGCGCGCAAAAAGGGCTGGGCCAAGCCTAAGAAAAAGAAATAACAAAAGGCGAGAGCAAAATGCTCTCGCCTTTTTGATTGCTTATCGGAGTACGGCGCCCTGGTCGGCCGAAGTGACCTGACGAGAATACCGGTACAGCCAGCCCGACTTGACATTGGGCTCGCGCGGTACATACTTCGCGCGACGGGCTTCCAGTTCTTCGTCGGATACCTTGACATTGACCTTGCTGTTCGGGATGTCGATGGCGATGATGTCGCCTTCCTGCACCAGGCCGATCTCGCCGCCGGATGCCGCCTCGGGCGATACATGGCCGATGGATGCACCGCGGGACGCGCCGGAGAAACGACCGTCGGTGATGAGCGCTACCGTGGTGTCCAGTTTCATGCCAGCCAGCGCCGAAGTCGGATTGAGCATCTCACGCATGCCGGGGCCACCCTTCGGGCCTTCGTAGCGGATGATGACCACATCGCCAGCCACGATCTTGCCGTTGTAGATGGCGTCGATGGCATCCTCTTCGCAGTCAAAGACACGTGCCGGACCTTCATGCACCATCATCTCGGGTGCAACCGCCGAACGCTTGACGACACAGCCGTCCTTGGCGATGTTGCCCCACAGAACCGCGATACCGCCGGTCTGCGAATACGGATTTTCGATCGGACGAACGACTTCGGGGTTTTTATTCACGACGCCTTCGAGGTTTTCGCCGACGGTCTTGCCCGTGCAGGTGATGAGCGACAGGTCGAGGAAATCACGCTTGGTCAGTTCCTTCATGATGGCCGGCACACCACCTGCGGCGTAAAGCTGTTCAATGTGGTGCGGGCCAGCGGGTGCCAGATGGCAGATATTCGGCACCTGTGCGGACAGTTCGTTGAGCGTTTCCAGTTTCAGCGGAACGCCGGCTTCGTTGGCGATGGCCAACAGGTGCAGCACCGAGTTGGTCGAGCAGCCGATGGCCATTTCGCAGCACAGCGCGTTGCGGAAGGCAGCCGGGGTCAGGATGTCGCGCGGCTTGATGTCCTTTTCAACCAGTTCCATGATCTGCATACCGGCATGCTTGGCCAGATGGATACGCGCCGCCGATACCGCCGGGGTGGTACCGTTGCCGGGCAGAGCCATGCCGATGGCTTCGGACAGGCAGTTCATGGAGTTTGCGGTGTACATGCCTGCGCACGAGCCGCAGCCCGGGCAGGAATTGCATTCAGCTTCATAGAACGTCGCTTCGTCCATGATGCCGGCCTTGTACGCACCAACTGCCTCGAAGGTCTTGGACAGCGAAACCTCTTCGCCGCCGAAGTGACCGGCCAACATCGGGCCGCCGGATACCAGGATAGCCGGGATATTCAGACGTGCGGCTGCCATGAGCATACCGGGCACGATCTTATCGCAGTTCGGAATCAGTACCAGGCCGTCGAGCTGATGGGCCTGTGCCAGCGTTTCCACGCTGTCAGCGATGAGCTCGCGGGAGGCGAGCGAATATTTCATACCAATGTGACCCATGGCGATGCCGTCGCATACGCCGATGGCCGGAACGAGCACCGGGGTACCGCCTGCCATGCGCACGCCCGCCTTAACGGCGTCGGCGATCTTATCCAGGTTGATGTGGCCGGGAATGATCTCGGAATAGGCCGATACCACGCCGATGATCGGGCGGTTCATTTCCTCGTCGGTCAGGCCGCAGGCACGCAGCAGCGAACGGTTGGGCATACGTTCGGGACCTGCGGTGATGTTGTCGCTTCTTCTGGGCATTGTGGGTTCCTCCTCTATGATAAATCTTAAAGTTTCTGCTTTTTTCGGCCCACCCGCAACGGATGGGCTGAAAAAAACAGGGGAAGGCGTGCGCCCTCCCCCGCCTCATACGATTTAGTTCTGCACCTTCAGGCCACGGTCAGCGCACAGCGCTTCCAGGCTGCGGTCCCACTTGGCTTCGCCTTCTTTGGTAAAGAAGCAGCCCGGGATGCCGCCCTCGTGGTCGCGGTGATGAGCCACGCATTCACAGCACTTGGCGTGACGCGGGCAATCCACCGTGCAGGGGCAATCGCTTACATTGGAACATGCCATACGATATACCTTCTTGTTCTTCCAAAAAGATTACTTCTTCATCCAGCTCATCATGCCGCGCAGCTTCTTACCAACTTCTTCGAGTTCGGTCTCAGCTTCCAGCTGACGGGTTGCCAGGAACTTCGCACGGCCGCCTGCACGGTTCTCCTGAATCCATTCGGAAGCGAAGGTGCCGTCCTGGATCTCGCGCAGGATCTTCTTCATTTCCTTGCGGGTCTCCTCGGTGATGATGCGCTTACCGGTGCGGTAATCGCCGTATTCTGCGGTGTCAGAGATCGAGTAACGCATCTTAGCAAAGCCGCCCTCGTTGATCAGGTCAACGATCAGCTTCATCTCATGGATGCATTCGAAGTATGCGTTCTCCGGTGCGTAGCCAGCTTCTACCAGAGTCTCAAAACCAGCCTTCATCAGTTCGCATACGCCGCCGCACAGAACAGCCTGCTCGCCGAACAAGTCGGTTTCGGTCTCGGTGCGGAAGGTGGATTCCAGGATACCTGCACGGCCGCCGCCGATGCCAGCAGCGTAAGCCAGAGCGATGTCCATTGCCTTGCCGGTTGCATCCTGATGTACGCAAACCAGATCCGGGATACCCTTGCCTTCTACGTAGGTACGACGTACCGTGTGGCCCGGAGCCTTCGGAGCGATCATGATAACGTCCACGTCAGCCGGCGGGATGATCTGCTTGAAGTGGATGTTGAAGCCATGTGCAAATGCCAGTGCGTTGCCCGGCTTGAGGTTGGGCTCTACCACTTCCTTATAGATGTCTGCCTGCTTTTCGTCCGGAACCAGCATCATAACGATGTCGCCGGCAGCAGCAGCTTCCGCCATGGTCATAACCTGAAGGCCGTAGTCCTTTGCCTTCTTCTCATGCTTGGAACCCGGACGCAGGCCAACAACAACATTGACGCCCGAATCCTTCAGGTTCATGGCATGAGCATGGCCCTGGGAACCGAAGCCCAGAATGGCAACGGTCTTGCCGTCGAGCAGGGACAGATTGCAGTCGGAATCATAGTACATCTTTACCATTTTTGTTTCCTCCTAAAGAAAGGTTTTATATAAAAAATTTTTATATAGCGAGTGTTATTTCATCATCGCGGTCACGCCCGAACGGCACATCTCGATGATCTCAAAGTTGGAGATGACATCCAGGAACGCGTCGATACGGCTGGGCACCTCGGTCAGTTCCACGATGATGGCGTTGTGGGTGGATTCGACGATGTTGGCATTATAGACCTCCGCCACCTCGCGGATGCTTTCCCGCGACGCCGCATTTTCGGCCAAAACCTTGACGAATACCAGCTCTTTGCAGTAGCTTTCGTCCTCCCAAAGCTGTTCGACCCAAATAGCTTCTTCCAGCTTGGATACCTGTTTGATGATCTGTTCGAGCGTTGCCTCATCGCCCTGGACGATGATGGACATACGCGAAATGGTCGGGTCAGTGGTCGCCGATACGGTCAGCGAATCGATGTTGAAGCCGCGGCGGCCAAACAGGCTGGACACACGCGCCAGAACACCGGCGTTGTTCTTCACCATGACCGACAGGATATATTTCTGCATTTGTCGCGCCTCCTTAATCAATGACGATGTTGCGGACCGACTTGCCGGCCGGGATCATGGGCAGGACGCGCTCGTCGCAGTCCATCACGCAGTCGATCAGGGTCGGGCCCTGGTTGGTCAGTGCCTTGGCAAACGCCTGCTGGAATTCTTCCAGATTGGTGCAGCGCATGCCCTGACCGCCAAAGGCTTCGGCGAGCTTGACAAAATCGGTCTTGCGGTGCGGGTCGGTAGCCGAATACCGCTTGCCGTAGAACATGGTCTGCCACTGGCGAACCATGCCGAGCACCTGGTTGTTCATGACGACCGTGATGACAGGCAGGTCGTAGGAAACCGTGGTGCACATCTCCTGCAAATTCATGTGGAACGAGCCATCGCCCGTGATATGTACGACACGCTTGCCCGGGCAGGCGATCTGTGCGCCGATGGCGGCGCCATAGCCAAAGCCCATGGTGCCCAAGCCGCCCGAAGTGATGAACTGTCGGGTGTGGCTGCGGCGGCTGTACTGAGCTGCCCACATCTGGTGCTGGCCGACGTCGGTAACGATGATTGCATCGTCGCCCGCCAAATCGGCGATCGTGCCGATGACCTGGTGCGGCTTCAAGACGCTGGCGTCATCCTTGGCGCGGTAGTCCATGCGCTTTTTCCAGTCATCGATCTGCGCCAGCCATTCCTTGTGCTCGCGCGCTTCGACATACGGCAGCACGCCTTCCAGGAAGGTCTTGGCGTCTGCGACGATCGAGTCGTCGGTCGCCATGTTCTTATTGATTTCCGCCGCATCGATGTCGGCGTGGATGATTTTCGCATTGGGAGCAAAGGCGTTCGGGTCGGTCGCCACGCGGTCGGAGAAACGCGCGCCCAGCGCGATGACCAAATCGGCCTTATCGACGGCAAAGCCGCACGATACCTTGCCGTGCATGCCGATCATGCCCAGATTGAACGGGTCGTCGGCCGGCAGAACACCGATGGCCATGATGGTGCTGACCGCCGGGATGTTGGCCTTGTGCAGCAGTTCGCTCAGCTGCTTGCCGGCGTCTGCGGTGGCAACGCCGCCGCCAAAGTAAACAACCGGACGCTCAGCCGCGTTGATGGCCGCTGCAATGCGCTGGAAGTCGCTGTCCTGTACCTCGAAATGAACGCTGGTGTCCAGCGGCGCCTTGTTTTCAAACTCACACTCGGCCACCATGACATCCTTCGGGATATCGACCAAAACCGGACCCGGGCGGCCGGTCTGGGCAATGCGGAACGCGTCGCGCAGCACGTCGGCCAGTTCTTCGACCCGGCGAACAGTGAAATTATGCTTGGTGATCGGCATGGTGATACCGGCGATGTAGACCTCCTGGAAGGAGTCCTTGCCGATCAGCTTGGTGCCGACGTTGCCGGTGATGGCAACCATGGGGATGGAATCCATATAGGCCGTTGCGATGCCGGTGACCAGGTTGGTCGCACCCGGACCGCTCGTTGCCAGACAAACACCGGTCTTGCCGGTGGCGCGGGCATAACCGTCGGCCGCATGGGCGGCGCCCTGTTCGTGCGCGGTCAGAATATGGCGCACGCGGTCGCTGTTTTTATACAGCGCATCGTAGATATCCAGCACCGCGCCGCCGGGATATCCGAAAATAGTATCGACGCCCTGCTCAACCAGGACTTCGACAAAGATCTGCGAGCCATTGATTTTCATTGTTCTACCCTCATTCCGTTGAAACATATCGGCGCCACAAAAAAGAAAAAGCCCTTGCCTCTTCATTAAGAGACAAAGACTTGCGCTCTGCGGTACCACTCTTATTGCCGCGCCGGGCGCGGCCCCTTTGCCGGCATCCGAAAACCGAATACCGAACCGTATAACGGCGGTCAGCCGTCCACGCCTACTACGGGCTTTCCCCTTTTCGACGCAGCCGCTCACGGGCGACTTTCATACGCTCCACCCCGCCGTCTCGCACCAAACCGACGGCTCTCTGTGCGGGTTTTCGGAGGTATTACTTCCCCGGTCATCGCATTTACCTTCTGTAATTGTTTTTCATTATAAGCACACCGCTTCCAAATGTCAACCGTTTCTTTCACTTTTTCGTAATACTCTGGAAAAGAGCGTGTATAAATTGCCGTTTTCCGGTCATTCTAACCAATATCCGTATCGATTGGGAGCGTTTTTTTATGGCTATTTCTTTTCTCCGCACACTCATCCTCTATGCCACCATCATCATCGCGCTGCGGCTGATGGGCAAGCGGCAGGTGGGCGAACTGGAACCGTCCGAACTGGTGGTGACCATCCTCATCTCCGAACTGGCGGCCATCCCCATGCAGGATGTGACCGTATCGCTGTTTGCAGGCGTCATCCCCATCCTGACGCTGATCTCGCTGGAAATCCTCATTTCCTTCCTGTGCCTGAAAAACCGCCGCTTGCGGCGGGTATTCAACGGCCGCGCGGCGGTCATCATCCAAAACGGCAAATTAAACCGCAAAAAAATGGCCGACCTGCGCCTGACGACCGACGAAGTGATGGAGGCGCTTCGGCAAAAGAACATCGCCTCCCCGGCCGAGGTCAAATGCGCGGTCATCGAGCCGAGCGGCCAGCTGTCCTATGTGCTCTACCCCAAGAGCCAGCCGGTCACGGCTTCCATGCTCGATTTGGACCCGCCGCAGCAGGGCCTGCCGCTCATCGTCGTATCGGATGGCAAACCCATTCTGGGCAATCTCCGGCAGCTCGGTCTGGAGATCAGCGACATCGAAAAACGCATCCGCAAAGCGCGCATCCCGTCTTTGTCCGAGGTCTTCCTCATGACGCTGGACGACTGCGGCAATGAATTCATCCAGCGCAAGGAGGTCTAACACGATGAAACGGGTCATCACTGCCGTTATTTTGCTGCTTTTGGTCGTAGCCGCCTGTTTCGGCTCGTACCGCTATATCACAAACTCCACCACCGCGGTGCGTGACGCGCTGACGGTCACCCAGCAAAGCGTGGAAGCCGGGGACTTCACAGCCGCACGGGCCGATATGGAGCGCAGCTATGCGCTGTGGCGCGAGCATTACAACCGCTTGAGCACACTCGTGCGCCACAATGAGATCGACGACACCGAGCGTTTGTTCCAGCGCGCCCGGCAGGCGCTGGACAACCACGATGCCAATGAATCGCTGCTGCAACTGCGCGATCTGCGCGCCCTGCTCGCTCATTTGCCCGAGATGGAGCGGCCAATCTATTCCAACCTGATTTAAGCGGTCTTTTCGCGGAACATGAGCCCAAACGCCAACGCGAGGAGCGCGCAGCACAGAAGCACCGCCCGGTCGCCCCACAGGTGGACGCATCCGACGCCCAGGGCGGCCCCCGCGATAAAATACACAATAATCACCGCATACCGCCCGGCCTTGCGCCGGGCTTCGTCATCTCCATCGGTGCGCCAGCGCACGAACTGCTCGGTGGCCGAGCGCAGGTTGCCGGTGCACATGGTAGTCGCAAAGGCGCTGCCGCGCATCTTGCGGAACGACTCGACCTGCAACGCGCAGATAAACGATACCAGCGTATTGGCCGCCATGTTGGCCGACTGAGGCAGAAAACCGACCAGCACCACCAGAAGCAGCTCGGCCAAAATGACGATCTGCCGCCAGTGTACGCCGATGGGGCGGGTCTTAAAATTCAGTTTCACCCATTCGGCGGCCGCGACCCCCAGGGCAAACGCCAAAATAGGCAGCACGTAGTGCATGGCATGCGCCCATTGTCCGGTCGCCAAATCGGTGCCCAGCAGCACCATATTGCCGGTCTGGGCGTTGGCGAATACCCCGCCCCGGCACAAATAGGTATAGGCATCAAAAAAACCGCCCGTCACGGCCAGCACCGCCCCCAGGCGCACCGACTCGGACATCTGGGCGGGTTCGTGCAGCGTTCTCATGAGAATCCCTCCTTATCCGTTTTTTAGGATACCACAGCCGTCCGGTGGTGTAAAGCGAAAGCCCTCCCGGAAAAGGAGGGCTTTTGTTTACTTGCACACCAGCTGCAAATCGGTGTCGGTCAGGAAATTTTTCAGCGAAAACAGCAGCACGACCTGGTCGATGTCGTTTTGCTGCACATAGCTTGTAAGCGGCTGCTTGAAATACCGCGCGTCAAACAGATGAATTTCTGAAAACGAGTCCAGCAGGAAGGGCGCCAGACTGTCCGCATACGAGTCGCGCACGAGCAGCAGCTTGCCGCCCGGGTTCCCGGTACGTAGGATGCAAAGCGGCTGATTGCCGCCCAGGAACAGCGAATACTTGTCCTTCTTCTCGAGGTAGGACAAATCGTAGAGCGTACCTTCTTCGGGCGCGCCCGTCCGCCACGATTCGACCTGCGCCTTGCCCTGCGGGACATATAAGTCAATCGCGTCCGGCTGCACGGTACGCACGCCCGACGAGGAAAAGAGCGTGCCGTTGAAGTCCTCGGTCACCCGCTCGGGCGTGAGGTCCGCGAGGTCCTTGCCCTCCAGCCCTAAGGACGAAAGCAGCGCTTCGGCGCCATAATATGCGCCCAGGCTGGTCCAGTGGTGGTCGGTGCGGTAGAAGATATATTCGTCCTTATGCGCGCTCAAAGCGCTTGCCAAATCGACCGTCTGCACACCGCAGGCGTCATAAATGCGGGACAGCAGGGCGTCCTGATCGGCCGAGGGCGCGCCCTTGGGCAGGGTGTCGGCATAGACCGAAGCAGCCGTGGGGGCGAGCGCCAGCGTGACCGGTACCTCGAGCCCCTGCCCCAGGTTTTGCACTGCCTGAATATTGGCGGCAAGGCGTTCCTCCTCGGGTTCGTCGATGCGCTCGATCAGGCGGCCATCCGCCAGATACACGCCGTTGAACTCGTGCCGACCTACCAGCGTTTCCATGGCCGTCTTGGCGGCCACACTTGCATCGCGCAGCACGAACTGGTCGGCCAGATGTGTTTCGGTTTGGTCGGCATAGGTGCCGTCAAACAGGGCGCTCAGCGAAAACTGCGGGGTCTGCTCCAGGGTGCGGTTTTCCATCTCGGAAAACTCCTTATCGGGCAGCAGCAGGCCGCACAGGGCGAACACCCCCAAAAAGCCGCCAAACAGCAGCGTATTGACTTTTTCGGAAAGGTTTTTCATGGTCTGCCCCCTTTCTTAAAAGCGGAAATACAAAAACGGATTGTAGCTGTCCGATACCAGGAAAGCGGTCGATGCCGCCAGTCCAAGTACCATCAGCACGCTGCCGCAGGCACCGCGCGCCCGTTCGGGCAGGCGACCAAACAGCCGCGCCGGCAGCGGCGTCGCCGCCACTGCCAGAATGAGCAGCGTTGGCAGGAAGCTAAACAGATAATAACCGGTTTCGGCGCTCCACAGCGGCGCGCCGCCGAACATCTTCGCGACATACTCCCAGAAGCTGCCGGGGTTTGCAAAGATGGCCATGGACACCACGACCAGCACGAGCGTATACAGGTGCTGCACCGCCCGCGGCGCGCGGGCAATCAAGTCGCCCAGCCACTTCTTTTCCAGCACCAGCACGATGCCGAAATACACGCCCCAGGCCAGGAAGTTCCAGTCGGCCCCGTGCCACAGGCCGGTCAGCGCCCAGACAGCGAAAATGTTGCAGTACTGCCGCAGCGCAGGCACCCGGTTGCCGCCCAGCGGGATGTAGACATATTCGCGGAACCAGCTGCCCAGCGTCATGTGCCAGCGCCGCCAGAAGTCGGTCACCGACCGGGCGATATACGGATGGCGGAAGTTCTCCGGGAAGTGGAAGCCCAGCATCCGTCCCAGACCGCAAGCCATATCCGAATAGCCGGAAAAGTCAAAGTAGATCTGGAACGAAAAGGCCACCGCGCCCATCCAGGCGCCTGCCACCGTCAAATCCGGGCTGGCTTGCAGGGTCTCCCACAACTTGCCGATGTTGTTGGCCAGCAGCACCTTTTTGCTCAGGCCTACCGTAAACAGCAGCGCGCCTTCGCTGAAGTCGCGCACCCGCGGATGGACGCCATCGGTCAGTTCGCGCGCGATCTCGCGGTAACGGACAATCGGCCCGGCGATGAGCTGCGGAAACAATGTCACGAATACGCCGAACTTGAGAAGGCTCTTCTGGCGCTCGGCTTCGCCGCGATAAACGTCGATCGAATAGGACATGGTCTGGAAGGTGTAGAAGGAAATGCCCAGCGGCAGCGGCACGCCGAGCACCGGCAGGCCAAGCTGCGCGGCAAAAAAGTCCCAATACTTGAAGAAAAACAGCAGCGCTAAGTTAAACACCACCGACGAGGCCACAAAGCATCGGGCCAGCCGGTCATTGGCACGGTATTTGTCGATGAGCGCGCCGTGGATATAGTCGATGAGGATGGATGCGAACATGATGACGATATATTTCGGTTCGCCCCAGCCATAGAAAATCAGGTTTGCCACCAAAAGCAGCAGATTGCGCGCGCGCAGCGGGCACAGGCAATACAGCGCCAGCGTCACGGGCAGATAGGCAAACAGAAAGGTCATGCTGCTGAAGACCATTGGATTCCCCCTTTACTCAAACACAGCAACAGGGCGGTCCAAACCGCCCTGTGCTTTTCATCGGATTGCCGCAATCAACAAATCAGGTCGCACTGTTGAACGCATCCACAGCCGCCTGTGCATTCTCGCCCACGGCGAACAGGACATAGTCCCCATTGGTGACCAGCTTGTAATTCTTGACCAGTTCATACTGTTCGGGCAGATACTGCTTCCAGGTCGCATCCAGATCGGCCTGGCGCTTGAGCATGCCGTTCTTAACCGTTTCGGCCTTGCCGGATACCGCCTTGACCACCAGGTATTCGGTCGCCTTGACGTTCATCATGGGTACCTTGCCCACAAAGCCTTCGACCGACGACGAATCCAGACCATAGAGCGACGACAGATCGCTGTCAGTTAGGCTCATCATCTGGCCTTCGGGCGCCAGTGCGCCTTCGACGGCGCTGGCAACATCGGATACGGCCGGGCCCTTATTCTCGGTTGCCGGAGGCTGCGGGGTCGGCTGCGGCTGAGGCTGGGGCTTAGCCGTCTGGCCGGACGAAGTGCCGCCGCCCGTGGACGGCTTCTGGGTTGCCGGCTGCTGCTGCGTGGTCTGCCCTGCTGCGGCGCCGCCATTGCCTGCCGGCTGCTGCGGGGTGGTCGCTTCCGGCGTGGTAGCCGTCTGCGAGCCCGCCGGATTGGATGCCGCCGGGTCCTGTACATCGATTTGGCTGGACGCTGCACCCGACGACGATGCACCACCCTCTGCCGAGGATACCTCACTGGATACGGCCGCATCGTCTGCCGATGAGGAGGCACCATCCTTTCCCTTGGAACCGCAAGCGGTCAGGCTGGTCAGCAATATCATCAGTGCAAGTGCAAAAGCAAATTTCTTTTTCATCTGCAAACTCTCCTTTTTGATTCTGTCTGTATAGACGGCAGGCATCGAAAAAGGTTCCCCAAAGTGCGGAAATATTTTTTCTTGTCATAAAAAAAGCACGCACATCCAAAAAACGGATGTGCGTGCTGTCTGGATTTATCCGAGGGTCATGGGGCTGGTAAACGGGGTATCATAGATATTGTGTCCGGTTACGACCGGGTCGCCCTCTGCCGTAAGTGTCAGCTCGGCAGGCTCATAATAAGCCCAGATCGTATTGACCAGCGATGCTAAGATCAAGGTTTCGCCCGCTGTGCCCTGGTTGAGGATGCCACCGGCAAACGCTGCGTTCAGATCCAGTTTCAGTACCGGCGGGTCGGCTTCATCCGACGACCACTTTTTCACTTCGCTGCCCGCGGGCAACGCCCCTTCGCCGACAAGTGCCTGCACCAGTTCTTCGACCGGTGCATCAGTCTTTTCCACCTGTACGGTCTTTTCTTCCAGACCGTCAGCGGTGCTGTTGGGCACATACAGCGTGACTTCTTCGTATTCCACGGTTTCTGCCGCGCTCGTCCCGCCCGACGAGCTGGCCGCCGGGGCGGCGGCCGACTGGCAACCGGTCACCGTCAAAAGGCCCAGCGCCAAGATGAGTGCTACGATCCTTGCTTTCATAAAAAACCACCTCTCCAAACACGGTATGGACGGCCGCAGGCTGCCCATGTTGTCTTTCTATATTATACCACAGCTGCCCCCGCTTTTGGAAGCGGGGACCCTTTGTCCGGTTGCGCGGAATCCGGTCGTTTTGCGGCAGCTTGTGGCCATTATAACACAATCGGTTTGCAGACGGCGCGTCATTTGCTTGCGGTTTAAAATAAATTTACATTTTGTGTACAAGCTGTTCCACATGGAAGATTCTTTCCCAGTTTCGCAAATTTCGGGGAAATCGGATATTTTCGGCGGTTTTCCGACGGTTTATGTTGACTTTCCGCGCAGATACTTTTAATATGTAAGATGATTTAGTTTGTACAAACGGGAGGATGATACAGATTGAACCGGAATTTGGTCGATCTTTGCAATATTCAAAAACAATTCGATGGGGAACCCATCTTGCGGGGCATCTCCCTTTCCATCCGCAACCGCGAATTTGTGACCCTGCTTGGCCCTTCGGGCTGCGGCAAAACGACCACGTTGCGCATTTTGGGCGGCTTTGTCACGCCGGACGCGGGCGATGTCTTTTTTGACGGCCAGCGCATCAACGATGTGCCGCCGTACAAGCGCGAGATCAACACGGTCTTTCAGCGTTACGCCCTGTTCCCCCACTTGAACGTGGCCGAGAACATCGCCTTTGGTCTGCGCATCAAAAAGGTGGATGAAAAGACCATCCGCCGCAAAACGGCCGAAATGCTCGAACTGGTCGGCCTGCGCGGATTTGAAACGCGCGACACCACCAGCCTGTCAGGCGGCCAGCAGCAGCGCGTCGCGATTGCGCGCGCATTGGTCAACGAACCGCGTGTGCTGCTGCTCGACGAGCCGCTGGGCGCCTTGGACCTCAAGCTCCGCAAGGACATGCAGATCGAGCTCAAGCGCATCCAGCAGTCCACGGGCATCACCTTTATCTACGTCACCCACGACCAGGAAGAAGCGCTCACCATGAGCGACCGGGTGGTGGTCATGAACCAGGGCGTCATCCAGCAGGTTGGGTCGCCGACCGACATCTATAACGAACCGGAAAACGCCTTTGTCGCGGACTTTATCGGTGAGTCCAATATTGTGGATGGCATGATGCCCGCCGACCGGGAGGTCGAATTCTGCGGCCATCTGTTTGCCTGTGTGGACGGCGGCTTTGGGCACAACGCGCCGGTGGATGTGGTCATCCGTCCCGAGGACATCCGCTTGGTCTATCCGGGCGACGGCCAGCTGCAAGGTGTGGTGGAATCGATCGTCTTTAAGGGCGTCCACTATGAAATGATGATCCGCAGCGAACATTTTACGTTCATGGTGCATTCCACCCAGGCCGAGCCGGTGGGCAAAACGGTGGGGCTGACGATTGGCCCTTCGGACATCCACATCATGCACAAGCCGCACAGTGCATCGGAGGAGGCAGAGGGTTGAAAAAATGGATGGCTTACCCCTATGGGGTATGGATGGGAATTTTCATTGTGGTGCCCATCCTCCTGGTGGCCGTGTATGCTTTCACCGACAAATCGGGTGCGTTTACGGTCGCCAATTTCCAAAAGATCATCGGGTATCTGCCGATTTTTGGCCGGTCGTTCTGGCTGGCGCTGCTTTCCACGGCCGTCTGCCTGCTGCTCGGGTATCCGATGGCCTATGTGATGAGCCGCCTGTCCAAAAGCCGGCAAAACCTGTGCATGATGCTCATTATGCTGCCCATGTGGATGAACTTCCTGCTGCGCACCTATGCCTGGATGTCCATTCTGGAAAACAACGGGTTTTTAAATCAGTTCTTCCGGCACATCGGGCTCATTTCCCTGCTGCAAAATGCCTTTGGGTATTCGCTCGACTATATTCCGCTCATCAACACCGGCGGCGCCGTGGTCCTGGGCATGGTCTATAATTTCCTGCCCTTTATGGTGCTGCCCATTTACACCATTCTCATCAAGCTTGACCACAAGCTGATTGAGGCCGCGCAGGACTTAGGCGCGCCGCCCCGGCTGGTATTCCGCCGGGTCATTTTTCCGCTGTCGCTGCCCGGTGTCATTTCGGGCGTGACCATGGTATTTGTCCCCGCGGTGTCCACATTCATCATGTCCCAGATGCTCGGCTCGGGCAAGTATCTGCTCATCGGTGACCTGATCGACCTGCAATTCATGGGCAATGCCTACAACCCGCATTTGGGCTCGGCCATTGCGCTGGTGATGATGGTGCTCATCTTTGTTTGTATGTTCCTGATGAACAAATTTGACGATGGCTCTTCCGAGGAAGGAGGTCTGCTGCTGTGAAAAAATTCTTGCAGAACTTCTATCTGGTGGTCATCTTTATTTTCCTGTATGCACCCATTTTGGTGCTCATGCTGTTTTCGTTCAATGACTCCAAATCGCGCATCCTGTGGAACGGCTTTACCACCCGCTGGTATATCGAACTGTTCCAGGACGCTGATTTGCTGCATTCCTTGTATGTGACCCTGCTTGTGGCCGTGGTATCGGCCGCGATCGCCACTTTGATCGGCACCGTGGCTGCCATCGGTATCCACAACCTACGCCGCCGCACGCGGTCGGCGTACCTGACCGTCAACTCCATCCCGATGAGCTCATCGGACACCATCATGGGCGTGACCTTCATGCTGCTGTTTGCCGCCATTGGGCTGGACAAGGGTTATCTGACGCTGATTTTGGCCCACGTCACCTTCTGCACACCGTATGTGATTTTGAACGTCATGCCCAAGCTGCGGCAGCTGGACAAAAACTCATACGAAGCTGCCCTGGACTTGGGCGCCACGCCCCGGCAGGCGCTGCGCAAGGTGATTTTGCCCGAAATCCGTCCGGGCATCATCACGGGCGCCATCATGGCCTTCACCATCTCGGTGGACGATTTCGTGGTGTCCTATTTTACCGCCGGCACGACCAGCCAGCCGCTGTCGGTGGTCATCTACTCGATGACCCGTCACCGCATGTCGCCCAAGATCAACGCCGTGTCCACGCTGCTGTTTTTGTTCGTGCTGGTGCTGCTCATTGCGGTCAATGTGCGGCAGGCCCGCGAAGAAAAGCGCCGGGAAGCGGCGCAGCGAAAGGGGGCGGGCTAAATGAAACGTCTGCTTGCCTTTGCCCTATTGTGCGGCACGCTGCTCCTGCCCGGATGTGGTAAAAGCAGCGCGCAGGTGCTCAACGTGTACAACTGGGGCGAATATATCGACTTGGACCTCATCCGGCAGTTTGAGGAAGAAACCGGCATCGATGTGGTCTATAATACCTTTGACTCCAACGAAAACCTGTATTCCCGCATCCAGACCACCAGCTATGATGTCATCATCCCGTCCGATTACGCGGTATCCCGCTTCATCGACGAAGGGCTGGTGCAGCCGCTCAACTATGACCATATCCCCAACATGGCTCTGATTGACGAAAAATACACCCATCTGGCCTTTGACCCCGAGCAGAAATATTCGGTGCCTTATACCTGGGGCGTGGTCGGCGTGGTGTACAACACCAAGTATGTTGATGAGGCCGATATTGGCTCGTGGGACCTGCTCTGGAACCCCAAATACCAGAACCAGACCGCCATGTTCAACAATCCGCGCGACGCGATTGGTCTGGCGCTCAAGTATCTGGGCTATTCGCAGAACACCACCAACAAAGAGGAACTCGACCAGGCGGCTGCTCTTCTCAAGGAAAAGAAGCCTTTGTTCCAGGGCATCTGGATGGATCAGATTCTGGAAAAGCTGCCCAGCGAAGAAATCGTCGCCGCGCCCTATTACAACGGCGATGCGGTGACCATGATCGAGGAAAACGAGGACTTGGCGTTTTACGTGCCCCAGGAGGGCACCAACCTGTTTGTAGACGCCATGTGCATCCCGTCCAATGCGCAGAACGTTGAGGGCGCAGAAAAGTTCATCAACTTCCTGTGCTCGACCGAAGCGGCGCAGAAAAACTGGGAATACATCGGTTATTCCAGCCCGCAGCGCGAAGTGTACGAAAACGCACCCGCGGATGTGCAGAATGACCCGCTGTATTATCCGGATGTGACCGCCTATTCGACCGATACGTTTGAAAACCTTCCCGAGGAGATCAACGAATATTATTCCGATCTGTGGATCTGGATTTTGACCTGAGGAAAAGTGCCTGTATCCCGGCGATTTGCCCGGATATCAGGCACTTTTTGCGGTCACTTTTAACAAACTGTTTTCATTTATCTTGACAGTCCTGCCCGGCTGTGGTATCGTATCTAACAGAAAAACATACCGACAAACGAAGTCCGTAGGAAAAGGACGCGCACCGCGTCCGCCGAAGGAGTAACACTCTCAGGTGCCCGGGTCTGCCGGGCAGCGACTATGGACGGATGTGGCTCTGGAGAATCCCAGGATGGGTGCCGAAGGTGCAAGCGCGCGAAAGCGCGTGAATCTCTCAGGCAAAAGGACAGAGTATCGTAACGATTTCCGGACGTTTTTACACGTCCTGTGGGGGTTTCAACGATTTCCGAGCCAAATCATGCATGCATGATTTGGCTTTTTCTTTGCTTGTCGGTGGGGTAGAAAGGAAAGCAAAACTATGGATCAATTAGCGCAAACCGTCAGCACCATCAGCGGCTTTGTCTGGAACAATCTGCTGCTGTATCTGCTGGTCGGCACCGGTATCCTCTTCTCCGTGCGTACCCGCTTCGTGCAGGTGCGCAAGTTCGGCGAAGGCTTCCGTCGTATGTTCGGCGGCTTTTCGCTCAACGGCAAAAAGGCTGACCACGAAGGCATGTCCTCCTTCCAGGCTCTGACCACCGCCATTGCCGCGCAGGTCGGTACCGGTAACATCACCGGCTGTGCAACCGCTCTGTATTCGGGCGGCCCGGGCGCCATCTTCTGGATGTGGCTGTCCGCTTTCTTCGGCATGTCCACCATCTATGGCGAAGCCATTCTGGCTCAGAAGTTCAAGACCACCGATGAGACCGGTCATGTAACCGGCGGCCCGATCTACTACATCAAGGCACGCTTTACCGGCAAATTCGGCAAGGCGCTGGCTGGCTTCTTCTCGCTGGCGATCATCTTTGCGCTGGGCTTTACCGGCAATATGGTGCAGTCCAACTCGATCGGCGATGCCTGCCACACGGCGTTTGGCATCCCGAAGCTGGCCATCGGTATCGTCGTGGCTGTGATTGCAGGCTTTATCTTCCTGGGCGGCGTCAAGCGCATTGCCTCGGTCACCGAAAAGCTAGTACCGGTTATGGCGGTATTCTATATCATTGGCTGTGTGATCATTCTGATCATCAATCGTGCAGTTTTGCTCGACGCCATCCAGTCGACCTTCGTCGCAGCCTTTGACCCGCAGGCAGTGCTCGGCGGCGCGGTCGGTATCTCGGTACGCGAAGCCATGCGTTATGGTGTTGCCCGCGGCCTGTTCTCCAACGAAGCCGGTATGGGTTCCACCCCCCACGCCCATGCGCTGGCTAAGGTAGAAAAGCCGCAGGATCAGGGCGTTATCGCCATGATCGGTGTATTCATCGATACCTTCATCGTGCTGACGCTGACCGCTCTGGTCATCCTCACCTCGGGCCAGCTTCAGGCTGGTGTGGAAGGCGGTTTGCAGGGCACCCAGCTTGCACAGGCAGCGTTCCAGTCGGCCTTCGGCTCGTTTGGCAATGTCTTTATCGCCATCTGCATGCTGTTCTTTGCATTCTCGACCATCATCGGCTGGTACTTCTTCGGCGAAACCAACGTCAAAGCGCTCTTTGGCGCAAAGGCGACCAAGATCTATGCCGCTATCGTCGTCGTATTCGTCGTTCTTGGCTCCACGCTCAAGGTCGATTTGGTCTGGAACCTGTCCGACCTGTTCAATGCACTGATGGTATTCCCCAACCTCATCGCGCTGCTGGCGCTTTCGGGCATCGTATCCCGGGCTGCTAAGGGCGGCGATGTGCTCAAGGATAACAACCTGTCCTTCTTCAACAAGAAAAAGTAAGCCTTGTTCACCGGGCCGCAGTCCATTAGACTGCGGCCTTTTCTTTGACCATTTTGACAAGTATACTTGACATAAAGTAAAGTGTACTTTATACTAAGGGCATACCAATTGGAAGGAGATGCTTTACATGGATCGCAAGGAAATTCTCACCCGCGCCCAGGCCCAAGCCGGAAAGACCGACGAAGGGCAACGATATTTTCAAAACCGCGCCAGCGCAATCGGTGCCGTGGCCTTTACCCTGTCCGCAATTGCCCTGATGCTGGTCAGCGGTCTGCATGGCCGTAAAATCACGGAGATCCTGATTCTATACTGGGTATACTTGTCCACAACCTGCTTTGTGGATTTCTATTATACCCGCCGCAAAGTCCAGTGTGTGACCGGCATCTTTTCCCTGCTGATGCTGGTATACTACCTAAGTATGTATGTGCGGAGTGTATTTCTATGAGCGAACGGGAAAATAACCTGATCCTGCAAAACCGGCTGCGGATGGCACGCGCCGAAAAGCGTCTAAGTCAGGGAGATTTGGCGCAGATGGTCGGGGTATCCCGTCAGACGATCAGTTCGATTGAAAATTTGCAATTCTGCCCCAGCGCCAAGCTTGCGCTCCTGCTGTGTCTAGCCCTGGAGAAACGCTTTGAAGAGTTGTTTTATTTTGAGTAACGTGCTTGACAGTCTTTTTCTTATGTGATATATTTATCTCACAAAGATACAAATACATCACACAAGGAGGTCGATTGTCATGACTCTCTTTCCCAAACTCACCCTGACACAGGCCAAGCTTTCCAGCACAATCGCGTGGGCAATCGTGGTCTTGTTCCAGACCATCGCCCTGCATTTTCCGGTACGTGGCCTGCCGTTTGCCGTGCGCGTTGGCATTACAGCGCTCCTGATCGCGACCATTTTTGTGATCGTCTACACAACCGTGAGCTCCCGGATCGAACGGCCGGACGAACGTGCAGCTTACAACAATTACCGCGCCAACTCTGCCCTGTTTGAACTGGTGTTTTTCCTGTTTGCCCTGTATGTGCTATTTGGCGGCAAGTGGGGCTGGGATGTTTTGAGCGTTTCCCGCAGCCAAATCATTCTGCTGTTCGCAGCGATCAATTGCCTGCACGACGGCGTTTTCTTACTTTATGAACGCTTTGGGAAGTAATTCGTATGTTAAAAACACGCATCAAAGAATTCCGCGCTGCGCGGGATATGGACCAGGCCACGCTGGCGGGACTCGTCGGCGTGCGGCGGGAAACCATCGGCCGACTGGAAAAGGGGCAATATAACCCCTCTCTCAAGCTGGCAATGGATATTGCCAAAGTGTTTGGCGTGACGGTGGAAGACCTCTTTTCGTTTGAAGAATAAAAAAACGCTGGCATATGCCAGCGTTTTTTCAGTTCAGATTGTTTTTCTTAAGATAGAGCCAGGCACCTGTCATGCCCAATGCAGCGAGCAGCACCGGCAGCCACCAAAAAGCCGCCAGCGGCAAACCGCTGCCCTCGATATTCATACCATAGAAGCCAAAGATGATATTGGGGATAGTCATGATGATGGTGATGACCGTCAGCACCTTCATAATGATGTTCAGGTTGTTGGATACCACCGACGCATAGGCGTCCATGGTGCCCGCCAAAATGCTCGAGTAGATGTTTGACATCTCGATCGCCTGTCGAATTTCGATCAGGGCGTCTTCGAGGATGTCGCGGTCGTCCTCGTACAGCTTGAGTACCCGCCCGCGCAGGACCTTTTCCATGGTCACTTCGTTGGCTTTGAGGGATGCGGAGAAGTAAACCAGCGATTTGGACAGACCAAGCAATTGGATGAGCTCCTCGTTTTTGAGCGAGTCATACAATCTTTTCTCGATTTTAGTAAAGTCGCGCTCGATTAAGCGCAGATTTTTCAGGAACCGTCCAGCTACGCGCAGCAGGATCTGGAACACAAACCGTGCCTTGAGCGAAATATGGATGTCCTTGACCGCGCCTTCGGCGATCGACCGCAGGATGACCGTGTCCTGCAAGCAAATGGTGATGACCGTGCCGGACAGGATGACGATGCCCATTGGGATGGTACCAAAAATCTGGCTGCCTTCGTCATTTTCCTTTTCCTTCTCCACGGTCGGAATGTCCACGATCATGAGGACCTGATCGTCCTCGATCTCCACACGCGAGCTCTCTTCCGGGTCGAGGGCTGCATACACAAAGTCCTCTTCCACGCCCGTTTGCGAGATGATGCGGCTCAGTTCTTCCGAAGTTGGATGCACGACATTGATCCAGCAGCCGTGCTCCGGGCCTTTGATGGGCACAACACGCCCAGCCATTGTCTTGAAGTATTCAATCATAGCGTCCGCCTTTCCAACGGCAGACTGCAAAATTAGCGCATCCCGCCGTTTGTTCGATTCTGTTTTCGTCTACTACCAGGATCAGCACTCACGGCGCGATACCCCCTTTGTTTGAAACTCACTATTCGTAGCGGTAAAAACAGCCCTTCTTTTGAAAGGGCTGTTTGGTTGCAAAATATGTAGATTACAGCGTATTGCTGTGGTTGAAGATGTCCATAATTGCCTGGAACGGGTCAGCCGATGCAGCTGCGTCCTTATCCTTGGCATCCTTCTCTGCCTTGCCGCGTGCACCAGCATACGGGCTAGCGCCTGCCTGGTTGTCCTCCGGACCAACGGCCGAGTTCGGCACCTTGTCAAAGCCAGTTGCAATGACAACGACACGCAGTTCGTCATCCAGCTCTTCGTCGATCGAAGCACCGAAGATGATGTGTGCGTCCGGATGCGCTGCCTGCTGTACCATACCAGCTGCGGTTTCGACTTCGTCCAGACCGATGTCGTCCGAACCGATGATGGAAAGAATGACGCCGCGGGCGTTTTCGATCGAGGTTTCCAGCAGCGGGCTGGAAATCGCCATCTTGGCAGCTTCGGCAGCCTTTTCCTTACCAGCAGCCTTACCGGTACCGATGTGTGCAAAGCCGGCATCCTTCATGACGCTGGTAACGTCTGCGAAGTCCAGGTTGATGAAGCCCGGTACGGTGATAAGGTCGGAAATATTGGATACCGCCTGACGCAGAACGCTGTCGGCGATGTCGAATGCATTCTTGAACGTGATCTTCTGGTCGGAAACCAGCTTCAGGCGTTCGTTCGGGATGATGACCAGGGAGTCGACGTTTTCACGCAGCGCCTCAATGCCCTGGAGCGCCTGATCGATGCGCTTCTTGCCTTCAAAGCTGAACGGACGGGTCACAACGCCAACGGTCAGGATGCCCATGTTGTGTGCGATCTCCGCAACGACCGGCGCTGCGCCGGTGCCGGTGCCGCCGCCCATGCCGGCGGTGATGAAGACCATATCCGCGCCTTCGAGTGCTGCGGTGATCTCGTCCTTGCTTTCTTCGGCAGCCTTCTGGCCGATGGCCGGATTGGAACCTGCGCCCTGGCCCTTGGTCAGCTTTTCGCCGATCTGGATTTTGGTACCTGCCTGGGAGTGGTTGAGCACCTGCTTGTCCGTGTTGATCGCAATGAACTCCACGCCCTGCATGCCGCTCGTAATCATGTGATTGACTGCGTTGTTGCCGCCGCCGCCAATACCGATTACTTTAATATTTACCACATTATCCATGGTCTCTTCGAATTTAAAGCTCATGTTTGCCGTCCTCCGTTACTTTTCGTCCTGATCAAATATATCCCAATCAAAAGCTGATAAACTCCGCTTTGGTGTCGCAAAAGGGTGCAAAAAGGGCGCGATGCCCTATCGTTATAATTTTACATCTTCGCGCCGAATTTTGCAACAAAAATTGCCGGAATCAAGAAAAATTGTTGAAAATGCAGAAGGCAGCCGCCCTGTATTTCTCAAATGCGGCAGACTTGACTAGAAGCCCCTGTTTTTTTCACTTGGTTTTCCCTTTTTCGGCCCATTTTATGCCTTAAGAAGACCCGCTTGCTGCCGGTTCGATCAGTTCGGTCGTCGGAATCTCTTCCGCAATCGGCAGCGCCGACTGTTCGATCTGATCGGGCGTGGTGGGCGGACAATAGGCGGTGGTCGGGTCGCTCAGGTATACAATGTTGACATCCGACGGCGATAGCTCGTCCTGCACAATGCGTTCCAGCATACGCAGCTTTTCGGTCAACTGTGTGGTTTCGCCCAGCCGCACATCCAGGCGGCCCTGATAACTGAAACGCACATCATACAGCGCCGATACATTGATAAAATCGACGTCGCTGATCATCTTCTGCTTTTCCAGTGCCTGGGTCAGCGCGATCAGCGGTGCAGCGCGGTCGGTATCCTCGCTGGACAAAAAATGTCCGGGGGTCGCGTCACTCAAGATCACGCCCGTGACACTGGCCACCCCTTCCGGGATTTGGGCGGTCTGTTCCAGCAGTTTGCCATCGGCATCGGCCAGAAAATATCCACCGCCCTGCATATCCAGCGCCACAACCGGCACCGCATCGGTCGCCTTGACGGCCAGTGTATCGGGAAGCTGCCGCTCGACCGATACATCACTCAAATAGGGATATTTTTTCAAAATCTTTTTTTCCAATGCGCCCGTGCGGAAGGTAAAGAGGTTGTCCCCTTTTTCCACGCCCAGCACTTTGGAAATCTCTTCAGCAGAATAGTGGGGGGTGCCGGTAATGTCCAGGGTATTGACCCGGAAGAAAATCGTAACTGCCAAAAACGCCATGCCCAGCGTCAAAAGCAAAAAGACCAGTCGCCGGGTCACCTTCCGCCGGAAGCTACGCTTGACCTGCCGGCGCTGGCGTTCCGAACGGGATAACTGCTGCACCGGGACTTTGCGGCGCCTTTTGCGCGGTTTGGCGGCCGGACGATCGGCCTGGACAGGCTGCTGCATCGGCGCGCCGTCCGGCGGCATTTGTTGCCCCACAGCCGGCTGATTCCCAGGCGGCAGCGTGCGCTGCCGACGGGGGCGTGCTCGTTTTTTGCTCATGCTCTCCTCCTGTCCTGCAAGCAGGCGGTCAGGAACCGATCGCCTCGAGAATGTGTTGATAAATCTTTTCCCCTGCATCCAGGGTCGCCAGCTTGGCCGCTTGCTTTGCCATCGCCTGACGGCCTGCATCATCGGCGAGCAGGGCCGACGTCATGGCCAGTAGCTTTTCGCCGCTTGCTTCTTTTTCTAGAAGCACCTGGCAAGCGCCTGCCTTTTCCAGCGCACGCGCATTCTTTTCCTGATGGTTTTCGGCCACATAGGGCGACGGCACCATAATGCTGGCGCGGCCCAGGGCGCACAATTCACCAATGGTCGCGGCCCCGGCGCGGCAGATGATCAGATCGGCTGCCGCCATCTGGTCTGCCATGTCGTAAATGTATTCGGTCAGGCGGATATTCGGATGCTTTTCCAGTTCGACGCCCTTGTCGCGCACCATCTGCGGTAGCCAGCGATAGGCCGCCGAACCGGTTGCATGGACGTGCCGGAAGGTCGTGCCTTCCTTGGCTTCCCAGGCGAGCATATCCGCCATATGTTCGTTCATGTATTTGGCGCCCATGGAGCCCCAGAACGATACGACCATCCGGTCGTTTTCCGTAAGGCCGCATTTCTTACGGGCGCGTTCGCGGTCGGCAAACACGATTTCGGTGCGCACCGGCGAACCGGTCATAAAAATGTTATCCCCGCCGCCGAGCAAGGCGCGGGCTTCCTCAAAACAGATCAGCACCTTTTTGGCCTTTTTGGCCAGCATCTTGGTGGTCACGCCGGGCAGGGCGTTGACTTCCAGCAATACCGTCGGAATGCCCATCTTCTGCGCGGCCGACACGATCGGAAAGCTGACATACCCACCGCAGCCGATCACGCAGTCAGGCCGATGGGTCTTGAGCAGCTTTTTGGCCTTGTTCTGCGCCGTCAGGGTCTGATACATCGCGTTTAAGTTGTGCCCAATGGCCTTCGGGCTCATCGAGCGCCGCAGGCCGGTGATCTCCAGAATATCCAGCGGATAGCCTTCCCGCGGCACCAGCTTGGATTCAATGCCCTTGGATGTCCCGGCAAAACGCACCTCGGTATCCGGGCGCTTTTGCTGAAAATAGCGCGCGATCGCCAGACCGGGCGTGACATGCCCGCCGGTGCCGCCGCCGGTGATGTACAGTTTCATAAAGGTCCCCCTCCCGCGCGACTTTAAGAACTTTCGCGCGTCATGTGGCGTGATATATTGAGTAGAATCCCCATTTCCCCCAGCTGAACGAGCAACGCTGTGCCGCCATAGCTGAAAAACGGAAGGCTTGCGCCCGTAACCGGGAACAGGCCGGATACAACGAACAAATTGACAAGGGTCTGAATCGCCAGCTTGGACGTGATGCCTACGGCCAGCAAACAGCCGAATTTATCCTTGCTGTTGCGCGCGATATAAAATCCGCGGTAAATCAGATAAGCAAAGAGTAGCATGACCAGCACGGCACCCACAAAGCCGACTTCCTCACACCAGGAGGAAAATACGAAGTCGTTCTGCGGTTCGGGTAAGTACAGATGCTTCTGCCGGCCCTGGCCAAGCCCCAGGCCCCAAAAGCCGCCCGACCCAATGGCGACAAAGCTGTTAGCGCCCTGCCAGCCCTTGTCGGTCAGGTCGATAAACGGGTCGAGCCATACGGCGATACGGTCGCGCACGTGGGCAAACATGGGAGTATTATAAGCGACGGCAAACGCACCGCCTGCGGCTGCACCCAGCGGGAAGAAATACCAGATTTTAATGCCTGCAACAAACAGGATGCACAGGCCTACACCCAAAATAATCATCGTGGCCGAAAGGTGGGGTTCAAAGTACAGCAGGCCTGCAATGACTGCCAGAGCAAAGAAAAAGGGCAGGATGCCATAACGAAATGTGCGAATTTTAGGCCCCGCCTTGGCGGCGTAATAAGAAAACGAGATGATAACGCCGGTCTTCATAATCTCCGAAGGCTGAAATTCGCCCAAACCGGGGACATTCAGCCAGCGTGTAGCGTTGTTGTGGTTGACACCCACCCCAGGGATGAGCACAAGCACCAACAATCCAACGCCCAGGATAAACAGATGCTTTTGAAAACGTCCGTAAATGTGATAATCGATCTTAGAGATAAACAGCATGGCCGCTAAGCCGACCGCAGCAAAGATGCTCTGGTTGGTGAGAAACATCAAAGGCTTGCCGTATTTATACAGCGCCGTGGGATAGCTGGCCGAAAACAGCGCGATCAGTCCCACGATCATCAGCAGGATGATCATGATGAGCGTGCTCAGGTCCATCTTATGTCCCGTGCTGCGCGGCTTGCTGACCGGCTGCGGCGCGCGCTTTTCCGGTTCGTAAAGTTGTACCGATTGTCTGGGCATGAAACCGTTCCTTTCCCATCCGGCGCGCCGCGGGTCACGCACTTTACAGCACGCCCTGTACCAGCATCCACGCCAGGATGCACATCACAATGGTAATCAGTGTAAAAATACCAACGATCTTGCGTTCGCTCCAGCCGCACATCTCAAAATGATGGTGGATGGGCGCCATCTTGAACAAACGCTTGCCATGGGTCGCCTTGAAATAGGTGACCTGCAGCATGACCGACAAAGTTTCCACAATATAAATCAGGCCCACCGGGATCAGGATCAGCGGCATATCGCACGCAAATGCCAGTCCGGCGACCGCACCGCCCAGGAAGAGCGAACCGGTGTCGCCCATAAAGACCTTGGCGGGGTTAAAGTTAAAGATCAAAAAGCCGAGCAGACCGCCTGCCAGTGCGGCGGCGAACACGGTTACGCCCGCGTTGCCCTGCCGATAGCCGACTGCGGTGAAGAAAATCGCCACCGGAACGGTCACGCTGGCCGCAAGGCCATCGATGCCGTCGGTCAGGTTGACCGCATTGTCGCAGCCGACCACAACCACAATCGCCAAAATGAGATAAACCACCCACGGCAGCAAAATGGTCACATTCGCGCCCGGAATCCACACGTTGCCGGTTAAGCCACCAGTCAGTCGCAGCAGGGACAGAAAGACCGCCGCTACCACGATTTGCAGCAGCAGCTTCTGCATGGGGGTCAGGCCCGCGTTCTGCTTTTTCTTGATTTTGGCCCAGTCATCAATCATGCCGACCAGACCATATGCCAGCGCGATGAGCAGCACCGAAAAATAGACCGCTCCATGGCCGGGCAGCCACCCAAACCGGGTGATTGCCCCCTGCGCGGCGGTGTCGCCCGACACGCTGCCCTGTCCAAAGAACAGATATGCGCCCATAACGAGCACGCTCACCGCAATGCCGATCATGAACATAAAGCCGCCCATGGTCGGGATGTTCTGCTTGTTCATATGCCACTTGGGGCCAATCTCCAGAATCTTCTGGCCAAACTTCATCTTACGCAGCCAGTGGATGACCGGCTTGCCCAGCACGGCGGTCACGACAAACGCGATCACAGCCGCCAAAACGGGAATCATCATCGGTGTCATGCTTTAAACTTCCTCCCCCAGAAACAGTCCAAGCGCCTGCTCCATGCGCATACCGCGGCTGCCCTTAAAGAGCAGCGCGTCCCCTTCCTGCGCCGCAGCACGCAGCGCAGCGGCCAGCGCCTCATGGCTGTCAAAAATTTGAATGTTCTCCTCTTTCATGCCGCCCTCGCGTGCGCCTTCGGCCATATCGGACGCATGCACGCCATAGAGATAGGCCGCGTCGGCATTCTGTGCCGCTGCCCGGCCCGCTTCTCGGTGGCCTTCTGCGGCATAGTCACCCAGCTCGAGCATGGAGCCGAGCACAGCAAAGCGCCGTCCGGTCTGTGTGCCGAGCACCTTGAGCGCGGCTTTCATGGAATCCGGGCTGGCGTTGTAACAATCCTCATAAATCGTAAAGCCGTTTTTCGCATACAGCTTCTGCCGCCGTCCTTCGGGCTGGAAAGCGTCCAGTCCGGCGGCGATCTCCTCCCCGTCCAGACCGAGCAGGAAGCCAACCGCAATCGCGGCCAGTGCATTGCCGACATTGTGCGTGCCCGGCAGGTGCAGCTGCGCGGCAAATTCCCCGTCCGGGGTCACGGACGTAAACTTGACGCCATCTTCGGTCTGTACGATGTCCTTCGCGCGCACGTCACAGTCCGGATTTTCGGTGCCGAACCAGATTTTTCGGCCGAAAATCTCGTCGCGTTTGTCCCAGAGAAGCGGCTCGTCGCCGTTTAAGACCGCAATGCCACCCCGGGCGGCAAGGCCGAGCAAAATCTCCATCTTGGCACGGCAGATACCCTCGCGGGAGCCCAAAAACTCGATGTGCGACGTGCCGATGGTGGTGATGACTGCGATGTTCGGCTTGGCGCAGTCGGCCATGGAGGCGATTTCGCCAAAGCCCGACATGCCCATTTCAAACACAGCGGCATCGTGATGGTGTTCCAATGTCAATACACTCAGCGGCAGACCAAGCTGGTTGTTCAGGTTGCCCTTGGTCGCACAGGTGTCATACCGCTGCGACAGCACCGACGCGGTCATGCCGCGCGTGGTGGTCTTGCCGACCGAACCGGTGATGGCCACGACCGGGCATTCAAACTGATCCCGGTATCCGCCGGCCAAATCCAAAATGGCTTGGCGGGTATCGTCCACATACAGTGCCGGAACCGGATAGGTTTCGTCCTTGCGGTGGCTCATGACCGCCACGGCGCCGTTTTCGATCGCCTTGGGGATAAAATCATGTCCGTCGAACCGCTCGCCCTTGATGCCAAGAAACAGGCAGCCTTCTCCAATCTCGTCGGTGTTTTTGGACACCGACGCAATTTCGGCTTCCCCTACGGCGCGGCCCGAAGTCCAGGCAGCCGCCTCGCTGAGTGTAAATTTCTCCATTCTTATCCTCCACCCCAAATATGCAGGTTGTGCCCTTTACAGGCGTACCCTAACATGATAGCACGTTTTTCCTGGAAAATCAGAATTTTTGTGCGAAATATTCGGCTACAATCTCCCTTTCGTCAAGATGATGCTTGACGTGGTTGATCTCCTGGTAGGTTTCGTGCCCTTTGCCCATGAGAACCAGGGTATCATCCTTCTGCGCCATATCCAGCGCAAAGCGGATGGCTTCGGGACGATTCACAATGACCTCCTTCGGGGTCTTGGAATCCTGCATGCCGGCCACAATGTCCTCGACAATGGCTTCGGGCTGTTCGGTGCGCGGGTTATCGCTGGTCACGATACAGAAATCAGCCAGCCGGGCTGCAATGGCGCCCATCTTGGGGCGCTTGGTCTTGTCGCGGTCGCCGCCGCAGCCAAACAGGGCGATGACCCGTCCCTTGGTGAAGCCGCGCGCCGCGCGTAGGATATTTTCCACGCCGTCCGGCGAATGAGCATAGTCGATCAAAACCGTATAATCGGTCGGGGTGGGCACGACTTCGGCGCGGCCCTTGACACCGTGCGCCGTACGCATGGCATCGGCTGCCTTGTCGAGCGGCACACCAAGTGCGCGGCAGGTACCCAGCGCCGCCAGCGCATTGGATACCGAAAATTCGCCCGGGATGCCCAGATGCACGCGGGCAATGCCCTCGTCGGCCGACGCGACAAAGTCCACGCTGTCGGCATGCAGCCGGATGTCCTTGGCGGTCAGGTCGGCAGCGTCCAGTTTGGCCGAGAAGGTCTCGACCGGGCAGGCAGCATCCAGCATCATCTTTTCGCTGGCCGGATCGTCCATATTGATGACGCCCTTGTCGCACATGGTAAACAAAATCGCCTTGGCTTTGCGGTATTCCTCCATGGTATGGTGGAAGTCCAGATGGTCCTGGGTCAGGTTGGTGAAGACGCCCACGGCAAAGTCAATGCCATACACGCGGTCGAGCACCAGCGAATGGGAGGAAACCTCCATCACGCAGTGGGTGCAGCCGGCCTCCACCATGTGGGCAAACAGACGGTGCAGTTCATAGGATTCGGGCGTCGTGCGCTCGGTGGGCACGATCTCGTCGCCAATCAGGTTCTGATTGGTGCCGATGAGGCCGGTTTTGATGCCCTGTGCCTCCAAAATGTGTTTGATGAGATAGGTCGTGGTGGTCTTGCCGTTGGTGCCGGTCACGCCCACCATGGTCAGCTTCCGGGACGGATGCCCAAAGCGGTTGCCGCCGATTTGCGCGAGCGCCCGACGGGACGAGGCGACCACAATCGCCGGAACGCCGTCCGGCGCTTCTTCACAGACGACCGCCGCCGCGCCCTTTTCGAGCGCGGAAGCGATGAACTGATGACCGTCGGTGGCGTAGCCGCGGATGGCGACAAACAGGTCGCCCGGCTGTACCTGGCGCGAATCGTAGCGCACCTCGCCAATGTCCGGATCACCCGGAACGGTATTTTGAAGGATATCGATATCTTGCAGCAAAGCGGATAATTTCATCATAATCTCCTTTTTCTTAACGGTCGCTGACGCCAGTCGAGTTCTCAAACGAAACCGTAATGACCGTGCCGATGGGCACCTTTGTGCCTGCGGCCGGGTTCTGCTGGACGGCAATCGTACCGCTGTTGGTCTGGCTGGTCTTGATGCCGGTCCGGCGCATATACAGGTTGACATTCTCCAGACGGTCCTTGGCCGTGGACGGATGCTCGCCCAACAAGTTGGGCACTTCGATCATCTCGGTCGGCTTTTCACCGCCCATGTACAAGATGACCTCACTGTCGATCGGGATCTTCACGCCGCCGGACGGTACCTGGTCGGTGACCTTATCGCCTTCGCCGACGATCTTGCAGCGGAAGCCTGCATCGGTCAGGGCCTTGGTTGCCGCGTCTTCGGTCTGGCCGATCAGACTGGGCACTTCGATTTCACGACGATCCTCTTCCGAATCGTCATATACCTGCTCAACGCCCAGATACGGCAGCACATCGGACAAAATACGGCCTACAATCGGCGCCGCAATCGCACCGCCGCCATGGGGTGCGCTTTCGGGCAGGTCCTGAATCGCGACCAGAACTGCGATCTGCGGGTCATCCATGGGCGCCACGCCGATAAAGGATGCCGTATAGCGTTTCTCTTCATCGTCCGGCTGGCCCTGAATTTCCGAAGTTGCCGTCTTACCGCCCACGCGGTAGCCGGCAACGTATGCGTTTTTACCGGTACCTTCGGAAACAACGGCCTCCATCGCGTCACGCATGAACTGCGACGTTTCGGCCGAAATTACCTGGCGCTTGACTTCGCTGTTGATCGTTTCGCGCACCGTGCCGTCCGCATTGAGAATCTGCTTGACGATGTGCGGGGTCTTGAGGTTGCCGTCATCGACGATGGCCGATACCATCGTAATCATTTGAAGCGGAGTCACCTGGAAGCGCTGACCAAAGGACGATACCGCAAGGTCGGTCGGCCGGATGGTCATATCTTCTGCGGTGAACACCAGCGATGCGTTATTGACTTCACCCGGCAGGTCGATGCCGGTTTTTTCGGTCAGGCCAAAGGCTTCCATGTATTCCCGGAAGGTATCCGGCCCGGTTTTGGCCGCAATCTGCATCATGGCCACGTTGCACGAGTTCATCAGCGCCTCGGTCAGCGTCTGCTGGCCATGGCCGCTGGTGTTGTGACAGTGGATATCCCAGTCCTGGAAGTGCATGACGCCGCCGCAGAAGAAGGTGTCATCTTCGCTGATCGCACCCGATTCCAGCGCGGTTGCCACGGTCATCAGCTTAAAGGTCGAACCCGGTTCATAGGTGTCGGAAACGATGTGGTTTCTCCACATGGCCTGCAACTTTTCGGTGCGCAGTTCGTCGATCGCTTTCTTTTGATCGTCCGACAGGCCGTTCGGCAGACCGACCCACTTGCCTTCACACAGGTATTCGTCGGTCACCGTGCCGTTCAGGCCGTTTTCGGTAAAATATTGCTGAATCTCGGTTAAAAGTTCATTATAGTACAGGCTGTCCTTCTCGATGGTGCTATATTCATTGATGTCAAAATCGGGCATATTGGCCATGGCTAGGATTTCGCCGGTCTTGACATCCATGACAATACCCGAAACACCGCCGCGGGCCTGCGGATTGTCTGCCAGGCCGGTTTCCAGATGGGTTTCCAGATAGTGCTGCACGGTTTCATCCAGCGTGGTGACGACCGAAGCGCCGTCCTCTGCCGGGATATACTGCTCATATTCATAGGGCATGTCGGAGTTTTGCGCATTCTGGGCGCGGACGATGCGGCCCGCGGTACCCGAAAGCTCTTCATCGTATTTCAGTTCGATGCCGCCAACCGCGCCGCCGGCATTCAAAAAGCCGATGACCTGGGATGCAAACGAACTATATGGATAATACCGCTTGGTGTCCGGTGTGGTATAAACCGAGTTACTCGAACCGGTCTTGATGTTCGCGGCTTTCATATCCTCATAGATCTTGTTGACGATGTCTTTTTCGACCTGGCCCTGAATCTTGATCGATTTCAGGTCGGTGCGCTGCACCTTTTCCAGCACGCTGTCATAGCTCAGGTTCAGATTGTTGCTGAGGATCTGCGCGGCCTGCTGCTGAACGAGTTCGAGATCCAGTTCGACTTCGCCTTCCTTAACCGACTTGTTCCTGGTCTTGACCCATTCGGACAGACCATTGGGGTTAAACATGACCGACTCGGTCGCCGCCGATTCGGCCAGAACTTTCATATTGCGGTCAAAAATGGTGCCGCGTTTGGGTTCGATGATGTCGTCACGGGTCTGGAAATTGAGCGCTTTGTCCTGATAATAGTCATACCGCACGACCTGCATCCAAAACAGGCGTGCCGCCACGGCCAGAAAACCCAAGCACGACAGACAGATGATCAGCACGGCAATGCGGCCGCGCATTTGCGTATTGGGGCGTCTTCTAAATTTCGGAATCCGCATATCGTTTTGTCCTCCATAGCCGGCCCGCCGGCCGATGTCGAAAAAGCAAAGAAAGGGGAGTCAGAAGCGTTTACCACCTCTCACTCCCGTAGTACCATCTTATTCTGCGCTTTACCGCAGATATTCCAGCACGGCGGTAAAGCCGCGCATCAAATTTGCAACCGCGTCCCCCAACGTGGCCGTACCCGAAACTTCGGTTATTTCCGGATTGGTCATTTCAATGTACTCGATCTGGGAGGGGTCCAACTTGACCATCCCCAGCTTGTCCTGGGCGTATTGCTCGACATAGCCGATGCTCAGCGCCTGTTCCTGCCGCGATTTGAGCGAAACATATTCGCTTTGCAGATTTTCCAGATCGGTTTGTTTTTCCCCGATCTCCTTGGTCAGGCTGGTCAGGTACATGTTGTTATAAAGAAGCGCCATACACAGGCCGGATACCAATACGGCAAACAGCACCCGCGGGAATGTGACCGCACGCGGGATGTTGCGTTTTCTACGGTGTACCCGCACCACAGCGCCTTCCGGCAATTCCATATTCGGCAGTTCCTGGTCCTGCTGCACCACGCTTTTGGTGTTTGCCATACCAGTTTCTCCCCTTTCCGTTTCAATCGAGTTTTTCGCAAACCCGCAGCTTTGCCGACCGGGCGCGCGCATTTTCCTGCACTTCCTGCGCCGACGGTAGGATGGGTTTGCGGCCAATGAGCTTCACGCGCGGCTTTTTCCCGCACACACAGACGGGAAAATCGGGCGGACAGGTGCAGCCCTGCGCCGCCTGCCGGAATACGTCCTTGACAATCCGGTCCTCCAGCGAGTGGAAGGTGATGACCGCCAGCCGTCCGCCGGGGTTCAATGCATCCACTGCTTTGCCCATGGCCTCGCGCACCGCGCCCAGTTCGTCGTTGACCGCAATGCGGATGGCCTGAAACGAACGCTTGGCGGGATGCTGTTTTTCACGCCGGGCGGCCGCAGGCATGGCCGCACGGATGATGTCCACCAGTTCTCCGGTGGTTTCAATCGACTTTTGTGCGCGGCTGCGCTCGATCGCGGCTGCGATCAGGGGCGCATAGCGCTCTTCGCCGTATTCAAACAAGATTTTGCGGATGTCCTCCCGGCTCCAGGTGTTGACCACTTCATAGGCGGTCAGGCTCTGCTGCCGGTCCATACGCATGTCGAGCGGCGCATCCTGCATATAGGAAAAGCCGCGCTCGGCCTCGTCCAGCTGGGGCGAGGAAACGCCGAGGTCAAATAAGATGCCGTCCACGCCGGAAAGGCCCTGGCCCGCAAGCACCTGGTCCAAATTGCGGAAATCGCTTTTGACCAGCGTGACCCGGTCGCGCACCGGTGCCAGCCGGATTTCGGCATTGGCCAGCGCTTCGTCGTCGCGGTCGGTGCAAATCAGGCGTCCGCCGGGGCCCAGCCGCCCGGCCAGCGCCAGCGAATGCCCGGCGCCGCCCAGCGTGGCGTCCAGATACACGCCATCCGGCCGGATGCACAAGGCGTCCAGACAGGCATCCAGTAAGATCGATATATGGTGAAAAGATTTTGAATTCATATTGTACACTTTCTCTTGCACATCGCGGGCAGGATCAGAAGCCGAGTTCTTCCATGGCTTCGATCACACGTTCCTCGGTGATGGCGTCGTTATAGGCCGCCCAGCGGCCTGCGTCCCAGATCTCCGCGCGGCTGGCCGCGCCGATGATGACGGCTTCTTTTTCCAGGCCGGCATATTTGCGCAGCCCGGCGGGCAGCAAGATACGGCCCTGGCTGTCCAGCTCGGCATCAAATGCCGAAGAAAAGAAGAAACGCTGCAAGTCACGTGCCCGGCTCATGGGCAGCGCCTGAATGCGTTCTTCAAGGATGTTCCATTCGGATTCGGGATAGATGGCAAGGCATTTGTCCAGGCCGCGCGTGACGGTGAAACGCTCTCCCAATTCGTCGCGCAGCTTGGCTGGAATGAACAGACGTCCCTTGGCGTCGATCGAATGTCGGAACTCGCCTTTCACGTCTGCCACCCCCATTTCTCGGGCTTGCATCTTGGTGCACTTTGCCCCACTCTTCGCCACCTTGGATTTATTATACCCTGTTTGTCACCATTTTGCAACCCTAGCTTATAACTTTTTTGAAATCATACAGGCGGTTTTCTTGTTAGTTTCCGCAGAATCATGCACCATTTTTTGTTTTCGAACTATCGTTCGAATTTTTGGCGTTAAAAAACAGGGGCTGCACTTGGCAACCCCCGTCCATTCATACGTACATTTTCTGTGTGATTTTGCGTAAGATAAATTCTGTAATTACTGGTTTTTGCTAGCAAGATCACGGAAACGCTGCCGCGCCTTTTTGACCTCGCCCAGGCCAAGCGTAACCGACTCTTCGGTGCGCTTGAGGATGTCTTCGCAGTAGTCGTTGGCGACCTTGCGCAGCTCGCGCGCCTGGATTTCTGCATTGCCCAGAATCTCCTTGGCCTTGGCGCGGGCAGCCTTGACCACCTCGGTTTCGCTGACCATCGTGTGGGCAGCTTCCTCCGCCTGCTGCTTCATTGCGTCGGCTTCGCGCTTGCCGGCAGCGATCAGTTCATTGCGCTTCTCTACGATGTCCTGCGCCATTTTCAGGTCGGCCGGCAGGGATACGCGCAGTTCGTCCAGCATATCGAGCACATGGTCACGCTCGAGCATGCACTTGTCGGTAAACGGGACCGCGCCTGCGTCCTGCACCATCTCGTACAGATTATTGACCAGTTCTTCTACTGTTGCCATGATCCTTATCCATCCTTTCGCATCCGCTGAAAAATTTCTTCCTCGATCTGTGCCGGCACAAAGTCGGCAACCTTTCCGCCATGTTGCGCGATGTCCTTGACCATCGAGGAGGACAGGTACATATACTTCGCGCTTGTTGTCAAAAATACAGTCTCCACATCGGGGTTTAGCTTTCGGTTGGTGAGTGCCATTTGGAATTCATATTCAAAGTCACTCATAGCGCGCAGGCCTTTAACAATGGTGCAGGCGCCGCGCTGGGCCGCATAGTTGGCCAGCAATCCGCTGAAACCGTCCACCTCTACATTATTCAGATGGCTGGTCGTGCAGCGTAAAAAATCCATACGTTCTTCGACGGTGAACATCGGAGATTTGGCCGCGTTGTGCATCACCACAACGATCAGTTTATCAAACAACGTTGACGCGCGTTCGATGATGTCCAAGTGTCCGAGCGTCACCGGGTCAAAGCTGCCCGGGTAAATGGCGATCTTCATAGGCTTTCTCTTTCTTCTTCGGGCGTGCTGTCCTCACGGTGCAGCACGGTGATTTTAATCGCCCCGTATCGGTATTCCCGGCCCCGGGCAAAGGGTGCGCAAATTTCGTCTTCGATCGCGCTTTCGCATAATATTATACCAGAGGGGGACAAAATGTCAAACTGATTGAGCGCAAAAAGTGTATCATTTAGAATTTTTCCGCCGTATGGCGGGTCGAGCAGAATGAGGTCATACGCGGCCTTGGGGCAGCGGGACACAAAAGCCGCCGCCGTGCCGGCATGCACGCGGGCGCGGTCTCCCACACGCGCCAACTCGATGTTTTTGCGGATAACGCCCAGCGCTTTTCGGTCCTGATCGACAAAGTCGCACAAGGCCGCGCCCCGGCTGAGGGTCTCGATGCCGAGCTGGCCGGTGCCGGCGAACAAATCGAGCACACGAGCGTCCCGGATATGGGTTTGGATGATGTTAAAGACCGATTCTTTGACCCGGTCGGTGGTCGGGCGGGTGGTCATACCGGGCACGGGATGCAGTTTGCAGCCGCGTGCGCTTCCTGAGATGACTCGCATATTACATCCTTTCGTTTTCAGCAGCAGACGCCGGGTCTGCCTCGTGGAAAAAGTCATACACCGCGTGCGCGGTGTTGAGCGGCACCACGCGCCGCAGTTCTTCGACCGAGGCGCGCTTGATGGCGTCAATGGTCTTAAAATGTTTGAGAAGATCGGCCCGGCGTTTTTCGCCGACGCCTTCGATCTTGTCGAGCGTCGAACCGCGCATGCGCTTGGCGCCCAGCGAACGGTTGTAGGTGATGGCGAACCGGTGGGTTTCTTCTTGAATGCGGCCAATGAGGGCAAACACGGCCGGAACGGTCGAGATGCCGAATTCGCGCCCGTCGGGCGCGACCAGGCCGCGCGTGCGGTGATGGTCGTCCTTAACCATGCCGAAACACGGGGTGGTGACGCCAAAGGAATCGAGCACGGTCTGCGCCGTGCGCACATGCCCCAAGCCGCCGTCAATCAGAAATGCATCGGGCAGCGGGGTGAATTTTTCGTCCCCATCCTTCCAACGCTGCAAGCGGCGGGTGAGCATTTCAGCCATGGACGCATAGTCGTCCTGGCCCTGGGCCGCGCGCTCGATCTGGAACCGGCGATACCGGCTGCGTTTGGGCTGGGCATGTTCAAAAACAACCATGGAGCCGACCGTATCCGCGCCCGCAAAGTTGGAAATATCGTAGCTTTCGAGCAGTTCGGGCGCATGGTCGAGCCCGATCATGCCTTGCAGCAGTTCGAGCGACTTGAGTCGCCGCTCCTGCCCGGTTTCCACGCGAGAAATCTCTTCCGCCGCATTTTTGGCCGCCAAACGGGTCAGGTCATGCCGCTTGCCGCGCTGCGGCACGGCCAGTTCGACCTTTCGTTCGGCAATCGACCCCAAAAAATCGGCCACAGCAGGCATATCCTCAATGGCGTCGCTCAGCAGCACGGTTTTGGGCACCGCCTGCCGCAGCGCATAATATTGCTTTAAAAATGCGCCCAGCACCTCACCGGCGTCCTCGCTGGTCGCGCCGTCGATGATGGTATATTCCTTGTCCTGCAAGGAGCCGCCCAGGTAATGCAGCACCACCACACAGCCCTTGGTCTGGCCCTGTACAAAGGCCAGTGCGTCCAGATCGGCAAACGACCCGGCAACGACTTTCTGCTTTTCGCCCAGCGCACTGACCGCCTTCATGCGGTCGCGCAGCAGCGCAGCACGTTCAAACTGCAATTCCTCGGAAGCTTCCAGCATCCGCGCTTCCAAATCGCGCACCAGACGCTTATAATCGCCCTCCAGCAGGGCGATGGCCTCACCCATCAGGGCCGCGTATTCTTCGGGCGGCACCTTGCCGGTGCAGGGCGCGACGCAGCGGCCCAAATGATGGTTCAAACAGGGCCGATCCTTGCCGATGTCACGCGGAAACACCCGGCGACAGGTTTTTAGTTTGAGGGCTTCACAGATGGTATCAATGGCCTGTCGGGCAGCTCTCCGGCTCGGATAGGGACCAAAATACCGGTCGGCATCGGCCTGCGGCTTGGACACGATGGAGAACGCCGGATAGGGCTTGGAAGTCGTGACCTTGATATAAGGATAGCCCTTGTCATCTTTTAAAAGGATGTTATACTTGGGCTTGTATTTTTTGATCATGGAGTTTTCCAGCACCAGGGCTTCGAACTCCGATTCGGTCACGATGATGTCAAAGTCCCAGATGTTGGACACCATCTTGCGGGTTTTGGGACTGTGCCGTGAATCGCTCTGAAAATATTGGCTGACGCGGTTTTTCAGCGCCTTGGCCTTGCCGACATAGATGACTTCACCCTGCCGGTTTTTCATGATGTAGACCCCCGGCTCATACGGCAGCGCCAGCACTCTGCTTTTCAGTTCGTCAAATCGTTCGCTCATCGCGCTGCCTCCTTCCGTTCCTTTGTACCTGCCCGCGGAAAATGCTCACCTGTCTGTCACACGTTCTTTTCCGGCAGCATGCCGCTTTCGCGGCAGGGCTGCCGCCAAACAGCCCACCGGGCTGTTTGGCCTGGCTCATACGGCAGCGCTAACACCCAGCTTTTCAGTTCGTCAAATTGTTCGCTCATCGCGCTGCCTCCAACAACTCACATACAGAAAGAGCACCGCTCCATGCGGTGCTCTTCCAAAATTGCAAAAAGAAACTCAGTCGGTGAAATTCGAGGTGATCAGCTCAACCAGAGCGTTTACCGCATCTTCTTCATCCGGGCCGTCAGCGATCAGATTGATCGTGGTGCCCTTGGTGATGCCCAGGGAAAGGATACCCAGCAGGCTCTTTGCATTCACGCGGCGCTCTTCCTTCTCGACGAGGATCGTGCTCTTAAACTCGTTTGCCTTCTGAATAAAAAACGTTGCCGGTCTTGCATACAGACCTACCTGGTTTGTAACCTGTACCTCTTTCGAATACATTTCCTCATCGCTCCCTATTCTTTTAGAATGATCCAAATCAAAAATAATACGAACTCTACGCTCTCAAAATGAAGTCTACAAATAGAATACCGTTTTTTTGACCTTTCGTCAACACCCTTTTTGATTTGCGCGGTTTTAATTTTGTAGAAAATTCCGAGAAAATGGCTGTTTAATTGTATCTTTTCGACAATTTCCCGCCGAAAACATTTCACAATAACAAATTTATGTTTTTCTCTTTATTTAAATTCCACAACCGTTACGCCGTTTTCGCCTTCCCCATAGACACCACTGCGTACGGTCTTGATCCGCTTATTGGGCTTGAGATGCTGCTGAATCGCGGCACGCAGCACACCGGTCCCCTTCCCGTGGATGATGCGCACCGTCGGCAGGCCAGAGAGCAAGGCGCCCGAGATAAACTGGTCAACCTCCAAAATGGCGTCTTCGGCGCACATGCCGCGCACGTCGATCTCGCTCGGTGTGGTCGCCAGTCGCAGTTCCTTGACGCCGCCAGCCCCTGCCCGGAAGGTCTTGGGCTTGGGTTTCTGCGCCTTGGGCACCGGTCGTACTTCGCTGACCTTAACGGTCATTTTCATGATGCCGGCCTGGACTTGGATGTTGCCGTCCTTGTCCGGGTCGGTCAGCACGGTGGCCACAATATTCGATACATTGAGCAGTTGCACCTCATCGCCCCGGCGAATGGGCTTTTGCTCCTCGGGCGCCACGGTACGCTTTTCCTTCTTTTGACGAATCTCGGTTTCGGTCTGGGTGATGACGCCGCGCAGCGCGGCCTTGGCCGCGGCAAGATTCTGGTCGGCCGCCTTTTCGCTGGCTTTCTTTTTCATCTCATCCAGCTCGGTAAAGACGGTTTCGGCCGTCATACGCGCGTCCTTCAGGATGCGGTCGGCCTTCAGGCGGGCATTCTCCACGATGCGGTCGGCCTCGTCCTCCGACTTGCCGCGCAGGTTTTCGGCCTTGTCGCGCTCGCTCTGGGCCGCCGAGCGTAAACGCTCGGCCTCGGCCTTGTATTTTTCGAGCAGTTTGCGCTCTTTTTCCAGCTGCGCCAGAACATCCTCAAATCGGGTGTTCTCGCTCGAAAGCTGCTCTTTGGCGCGCTCCAAGATGGCGGGCTGGAGCCCCAGACGCGCTGCGATGGCAAAGGCGTTCGACTTGCCGGGAATACCGGTCAGCAGACGATAGGTCGGCCGCAGCGTACCCACGTCGAACTCACACGAGGCGTTCTCCACGCCTTCGGTGGTCAGCGCAAAGGTTTTCAGCTCGGAATAGTGGGTGGTCGCAGCCACGAAAGCGCCCATCTGCCGCGCGTAAGAGATGACCGATACGGCTAGCGCCGCGCCCTCGACCGGGTCGGTGCCTGCGCCCAGTTCGTCGAACAGTACCAGGTCGCCCTTGGCGCATTTCTCCATCATGCCCACGATGGTCTTCATGTGGGACGAGAAGGTGGACAGGCTTTGCTCGATGCTCTGCTCGTCGCCGATGTCGGCGTAGACGTTTTCAAACACGCAGACTTCGCTCAGCTCGCTGGCCGGGATGTGCAGGCCGGAGGCCGCCATCAGGCTAAGCAGGCCGAGCGTCTTGAGCGATACCGTCTTACCACCCGTATTCGGGCCGGTGATGACCAGCGTGTCGTAATCGGCACCGATGGCAATGTCGATGGGCACTGCCTTTTTGGGGTCGAGCAGCGGATGCCGGGCACGCTTTAAGTCCACGCCATAGCCCTCGGCCCGGAAATGCGGGGCCGCGGCGTTCATCTGGAAGGACAGCTTGGCGCGCGCAAAGATGAAGTCCAGCACGGTCAGCTGTTCATAGTCCTGGCGGATGGATTCGGCGTTCATGGACACCTCGCTCGACAGTTCGGCGAGGATGCGCTCGATCTCCATCTGTTCCTTGCCTTCGAGCACCTTGATCTGGTTGTTGATCTCCACGACCGCAGCCGGTTCGACGAACACGGTCGCGCCCGAGGACGAGGTATCATGCACCAGGCCGGGCACGTCGCCGCGGTGCTCGGCCTTGACCGGCACAACATAGCGCCCGTTGCGCTGGGTGATGATGGTTTCCTGCAGGTATTTGGCCCGCTCGCCCGAAATCAGGCGGCCGAGCGTTTCGCGCACCTTGCCCGAGATCTGCCGCATCTGCCGCCGGATGGAAGACAGTTCGGGGCTTGCGCCGTCAGCAATCTCCTCCTCGCTTACAATGCACGAGGTGATGTGTTCCTCGAGCGCACGGTTGCCGGTCAGCAGCCGGTAGATGGGCGTTAAGGACGTTTTTTCCTCCTGCTCGGCAAAGTAGCCCTGCATGAGCCGCGCGCATTGCAGCAGCGACGCCACGTCCAGCAGTTCCTTTAAATTGAGCACACCGCTGATGTCCGCGCGCTTGAGTGCGCCTAGGACATTGCGGATGCCGCCGAGCGACGGACTGCCCTGACGGACCATGAGGTCTTTGGCGTCCGAGGTCTGTTTGAGCCACAGCGCGGCTTCCTCGCGGTCGGTCACCGGCCGCAGCGCGCGGCACAGTTCGCGTCCACGCTCGCTCGAAGCCTGCCCGGCCAGCAGATCGAGGACGGTAAAATATTCTAATGTTTTGAGTGATTTTTCTCCCAGTCGGTTCATAGTTCCTTTCCTTTTGAAAGCCCCTCAGCGGGGAATAATGAGTGATAAAAATCCAGGCTGCCGAAGCCCCGGTCGGCATAATACAGCGCATACGCTTCGCACACGGTGCCAAGCGCCTGAAGCGATTCGCCGCCCAGCGCAAAGGCAAACACGCGCGGCAGGTCGCTTGTTACGATATGCGCCATGGCCGCATAGGCCCCACGCGGCAGCGGATGAAAATTCCCGCTGCCCAGGCGACGGAAACAGTCCGCATCCAGCACCGCGCCGTCGCGCACCGAAAAATAGACCGCGCCTTCGATGAGGCTCCCGCACGCGCCGCAAACCGACAGATCGGGCGCAAAGCCCGATTCGGCCATGAGCCGCAGTTCAAACGCCGCCTTGACCAGCGCAGGGTCGCGCTTCTGCTCGGCGACCGCCCGCAGGGCATACAAAAACAGACGGGTCACGGCGGGCATCTCCTCGCCGGTGTCGGTCATCGCGCCCGCGAGTTCTGCAAAATAGCAGCTGAGCGCATAGGTTTCCATATCGCGCGTCACGTCCCAAAACGAATGCACGATGGCCGCGTCGTTTAAGGTGAATTTGCCGCCGCGGCCTTCGTAAAGCGTCAGTTCGCTCCAGCAGAACAGGCGCACCGCGGCCGACAGCCGACCGCCGCGCCGCCGCACGCCCCGGCACAACACCTCGATGCGCGCGCCGCGTTCGGTCAGTACGGTTATGTACCGGTCGGCCTCACCAAAATCGGTCTCGCGGATGACAAGACCCTTCACTGTTGTATGCTGCATAGTCCTCCCCACCTGCGCCGGGCTGCTGACGGTACGCCAGGTACGCCATCGGGTCGCCGGTGCGCAAAAATGTTTGCCAGTATTCTTTTCGGGTCATCAGGCTCCAACTCCCTTCCGGCTTTAGCATGCGCCGAAAGTCGCCGCCTGACCCAAGGGAATGTTACCCTTATTCGTTTTCGTAGCCAAAGTTGCGCATCTGGAAGGTATTGTTGCGCCAGTCCTCCTTGACTTTGACCCAAAGCTCGAGGAAGATGCGTCGGTCGAAGTTCTGTTCCATTTCGATGCGCGCGGCCTTGCCGATCTTTTTGAGCATTTCGCCGCCCTTGCCGATGATGATACCCTTGTGGCTGGGCTTTTCGCAATAAATGGTGGCGTTTACTTCGGTCAGACCGTCGCTGCGTTCGTTCCAGCGCTCGATGCCCACGGCCACACCGTGCGGCACCTCGCGGTCGAGCATGCGCAGCAGCTTTTCGCGGATGATTTCAGCCGCGATTTGACGCTCAGGCTGATCGGACACCATGTCCTCGGGGAACAGCGCCGGGCCTTCGAGCGCAAATTTTTCAAATTCGCCCAAGAGGGCGTCGGTTCCTTCGCCCGTGCGCGCCGAAACGGGTACGACCGCGTCGAAGTCATGCTTTTCGGCATAGGCCGCGATGACAGCAAGCAGGCTTTCATGCGGCACGGTATCGACCTTGTTGATGACCAGCACCGACGGGATGCCGGCGGTCTTGATTTGGGCAATCAGGCTTTCTTCGGCCGGGCCGATATTCGGATTCGGCTCCACGACCAGCGCAGCGGCGTCCACTTCGGCCACCGTATCGCTGACCACCTTGACCATAAAATCGCCCAGACGGGAGCGCGGCTTGTGCAGGCCGGGCGTGTCGAGAAAGACAAACTGACAGTCCTCCCGGGTCAGCACACCGGTGATACGGGTGCGGGTGGTCTGCGGCTTATTGGACACAATGGCCACCTTAAAGCCGACCAGCCGGTTGACCAGAGTGGATTTGCCGACATTCGGCCGGCCAACGACCGAAATGATGGCGGTTTTTGTAATGCTGGACATAGATGTCCTCCTTTAATGTTTCATGGGATAGCGGCCAAAGCCGAATACGAACCACAGGGCAACCGGCAGCGACAGCACCAGCAGCCCCAGGCCCCAGAGATGTTTCAAAAGCACGTGCACGGCCTGCCACAGGGCGCCGCTCGGCAAAAAGAATACCGCGCCGATCACCACGCAGAACAGCGCACACAAAAAGACCGCGGCAGCTGCGATGTCCTTGGCCTCTTTGACCAGACCGTCATAGCAGGCCGCCTGCCGGTCGCACAGGCGCTCGATGGCGGTATTGAGCAGTTCGGCGGCCATCATCAGCGCAAAGCACAGGCATAGTACCGCGTACCGGGTGGCGCTCAGCCCGCCGAGCGCGGCAAACACCGAAACATACACGGCTGCGGTCAGGTGAATGCGGAAATTGCGCTCGGTGCGCATGCACGCGCGCAGGCCGTTGATGGCATACAGAAAGCTTTGCCGCAGTTTGCGAATCTCCCGGTTCATACGCTTTCCCGGGTCAGGCCGAGCGCGGCCAAAATGGCTTCTTCCTCGCCGCGCATGAGCGCGCGGTCGGTTTCGTCCCGCTCGTGGTCAAAGCCCAGCAGATGCAGCACCGAATGCACGGTCAAAAAGCCGCATTCGCGTGCCGCCGAATGACCAAACTCAGCCGCCTGCTGCCGGGCACGTTCGTAGTTTAAGATCATGTCGCCCAGCATGACCCGGTCCGATTCGGGGTCGGGCTCCAGGTCCTCCTGGGGCGCGCCGTTGAGAAATTCATACATCGGGAAGCTGAGCACATCGGTCACGGCGTCCTTTTCCCGGTATTCGGCGTTGAGCGCGCGGATGTTTTCATCGTCGACAATGGTCACATCGACAAAGGCGGCAAAATCGACCTGCTCCCGCTCGAGCGCGCCCAGCGCGCAGCGGGTGATGAGTGCGCGCACCTCTTCTTCGTTTTCCAGCGGCACCTCGGCGGTGACGCGAATCAAATGCTCCATAAAAGCCTCCTGCCGACGACTATCGCCGGACTCCTGAAAATATGGCAATGCCATTATACACCCTCAAAAGCCGCTTGCAAAGGGGGCATTTCCCCGTTTTCACACCTCCAGACGCAGGCGGCTGCCCGTGCGCGTGCGTGTCACGACGATTTTTTTGTCCAGCCTCGTGCGCAGCTCGGCGACGTGGGAGATGATGCCCACCAGCCGGTCGCTGCCGGCGAGTCCCGCCAGAATGTTCATCGCCTGGTCAAGCGATTCCTCGTCGAGCGAGCCAAAGCCCTCGTCGATGAACATGGCGTCGATTTCCACCCCGCCCGCGGCGCGCTGGATGACATCGGACAGGCCGAGCGCGAGCGCGAGCGACGCCTGGAACGATTCGCCGCCTGACAGGGTGCGCACGCTGCGCGTCTTGCCGGTATAATAATCGATGACGTCCAGTTCCAAACCGGTCTGGGCGCGCTGGTTCATGGCTTCCTGACGGCGCAGCAGCCGGTACTGCCCGCCGGTCATGGGATGGAACCGCTCATTAGCGGCCGCGATAACCTGGTCGAAGTAAAACGCCAGAATATAATTTTCAAAGGCCAGCTTTTGCCGTCCGGTCAGTTCGCCGCAGGCCGTATCGGCCAGGCGGGACAGCATCAGGCACACCTTTTCCTGATTTTCGAGCGCACTGCGCTGGCGGGTGAGGTTTTGCAGCAACCGCTCGTTGGCGTCGCGGCGGCGGTCGATGGCGTTATAGGCCTGCGTCTGCGCCCGGTGGACGGTGTCGGCTTCCTTGTATTGCTGCCGGAGGGCATCCAAGTCAGCCGGCTGCCCGGACGGCAGTTGGCCGCGCAGGGTTTCGAGTGCTGCGGCCTGCCGCGCGAGCGCTTCCGCGCCCGCTATGCGGGCGCGCTCGGCCTGTTCGAGCGCGGCTTGCAGGGTTTCCAACTGTTTGCGGTCGGCGTTTAGGGCCTGCATAGCTTCCTTTTTGCCCGCAAAGGCCAGCCGTCCCCGCAGCGCCTGTACGGCGGCAGCGGCCGCTGCACGGCGTTCGCTGCTCTCGACCTGCGCCCGCTCCAAGGCCGCCTGTTCCTGCTGCTGCCGGGCGGTTTGTTCGTCCAGTTCGTGCAGGCTCTTTTCGCACGCGGCATGGGTCTGGGTCTGCTCGGTCAGCGCCTGCACCTGCTCCAAAAGCGCCGCGCTGGCCGCTTTGCTCTGTTCAATCTCGCCCGAAAGCCGTTCTTTCAGACCTTCCAAGCCAATATCGGTACCCAACAGCGCCTGTACATCGGCGAGCAGCCGGTTTTTCCCGGCATCGGCCGCCGCTCGGGCAGCGGCTGCCTGTTCACTGGCCGTGCGCGCCTGCTGACGTGCGTGCTCGGCCTGGGTGCGGGCTTCGTCCAGCGCGGCTTCGGTCACGTCCCGGCCGGAAGGCCGGGCGGGCGCTGGATGATGGGTGGAACCGCACACCGGACAGGGCTGCCCCTCGATCAGTCCGGCGGCCAGCACACCCGCCTGGCCGCGCAAAAAGGCACGCTCGATTTCCTGAAAAGCCGCCTGCCGGGTTTCGTTCTCCTGCTCCCGCTCGAGATACGCTTTTTTCTCGTTTTGATAGGTGCGCACCAGCGCACGGGTTTCGTTGTAGGTACGGGCCAGCCCGGCCAGTGCCTGCTGACGCGTGGCGGCCTTTTCCTGTGCGGCGCGTGCCTCGACCAGCCGGACGGGCGCATCCTGCACGCGCTCGCGCTGCTGGGTCAGCGCCTGCCGCTGCGCTTCCAGCTGTTCGGCCTGTTGATTGGCATGCGCACAGGCCTGCGCCGCCTTTTTCCCTTCGATTTCGGCCTGCTGCAAGGCGCGGACGGCGGCGTCCAGTTCGTCATACGCGGGCAGCTCGGCCTGGGCACGCGCGATGCGGTCGGTGAGAGCCTGCCGCGTGTCCGCCTTGGCCTGCTCGGCCTGCAACGCTTGCTCCAGTGCTGCCTGTGCCTGCTGAAGCTGTCCGTATTTGGTTTCGCCCTCGGCGGCCTGGGCGCGCAGCGCGGCCTCCTGCTCGGCTTTGGACACCGCGGCGGCCAGGGCTTCCAGACCCTGCCGCCCGGTTTCCAGGCTGTCCGCCAGCTGCTTTTGGCTCGCGCGGTCGTCTGCCACCGCATCGGTCAGTTGTGGCAGCAAGGTATCCAGCGTATGTGCGTCGGCTGCGGCACAGGCATCGCGCAGCGTGTCCCGGTCGTCGCACACGATCTGGGCGATGTACTGTTCGGCACCCTTTTTCAGGTCGTCATACTGGCGTGATGCCTGTTTGGCGCGGTCTTTGAGCGCCAGCTGGAACCGCTGGAAGTGCTCGGTCGAAAAAATGCGGCGGAAAATGCCCGCCCGCTGGCGGGTATCGGCCAGCAACAGCTGCAAAAAATCACCCTGAGCGATCATCACGATCTGGCCGAACTGAGCGCGGTCGATGCCGATGAGTTCGGTCATGGCTTCGGTCACCTGCCGTGCGCCGGTCACGACCCGTCCGTCCGGATAGGTCAGCGTCGCGCCCGCCGCTTCGGTGGTCACGCCCTCGCCGCGCTGCTTGGGACGGGTATACTGCGGGTTGCGCTCGACCGTGTACACCTTGTCATGGTAGCGGAAGGTCAGCGCCACAAAGGTCTTGGCCGTCGCGTCCGCGTAGTCGCTGCGCAGCATGACGCTGTCGCGCGTCTGCCCGCTGGCTTCGCCGTACAGGGCAAAGGTGATGGCGTCAAACAGCGTGGTCTTGCCCGCGCCTGTATCGCCCGTGATGAGATACAGGCCGCTCTCGCCGAAGTCCTCAAAGGCGACCTCGGTGCGCCCCGCATACGGCCCAAAGGCGCTGATGGTCAAATGCAGCGGTTTCATGCGTTCCCCTCCCCCATTTCGTCCAGCATGGTCCGCACCAGCGCCTGCATGTCGGCATCCATGGGCTGGCCGTTCTGCTTTTCATAAAATTCGGAAAACAGTTCAAACGGCGCGCGCAGGGCCGGACGGTTTTCCAGTTCGGGCGTGCCCGTCTGGCGAGTGAGCGTGTTGTCGAAGTCCAGGCGCAGGGTGTTTGGGTACACGGTGCGCACCTTGTTCATAGCGTCCAGCACGGCCTCGTCGGTCAGGGTAATGTGCAGGTAATCGTCGGTCTTGGCGCCTGGCTCCGGGTGCAGCAGGTCGTCCAGCGCGCCGCGAATCTCGCGCAGGTCGCGCTGGGGCGTGAGCGGCAGACGTTCGATTTCGACCTGCCCTTTGGCACCCAGCGTGACGAGCGGCACCGATTTTTTGTGGTGCACCTCGGAAAACGAAAACTTGAGCGGCGACCCGGCATAGCGCACCGTATCCCGGCCGATGCGCTGCGGACCGTGGATGTGCCCGAGGGCAACATAATCAAAGCCGTCAAACGCCGAAACATCCACATTGTCCAGGGTGCCCACGGAGGCCAGTTCGGATTCGCACCGTTCGGGCGCCACACCACGGGCGGTCACAAACTGATGGGCGAGCAGTACCCGGCGAGCATCGGGCGCTGCCGGTACGGTTTCCAGCACCGCGCGCACCGCGCCCTCATAATCACCCGGTTCCACGTCCGGAAAATACCGCCGCACCTGCGCCGGGCGCAGGAAGGGCAGCAGGGTAAACTGCACGTCCCCCCACGCGTCGCGCAGCGTGACCGTGCGCACCGTGCCGTCAAAGACCGGCGCGAGATATACACCCGCGCCGTCCAGCAGCCGCGCGCCGAAGGCCAGACGCTCGTCCGAATCGTGGTTGCCCGGAATGAGCAGGCAGGCGACGCCCTGCGCCTGCAAACGGGTCAAAAAACGGTCCAGCACGGCCACCGCTTCGGGCGGGGGCACCGGGCGGTCGTACACGTCCCCGGCAATCAGTACCGCGTCCGCGCGGTGCTCCTGCACCAGCTGTAAAATTTGGTCTAAGATGTAGGTTTGGTCGTCCAGCATGGACATTTCGCACACGCGCTTGCCCAGATGCAGGTCGGCTAAGTGGATGAATCTCATGGCGGCATCTCCTTTCCCCGCTATTATAGCATAGATCGGGCAGCCGTTGCATTTTCTCCAAATCTTTCGTATAATAAGCGTTGATTTTGAGGAATGGAGGAACCCGCTCATGCACACGCCCGAAGCGGTCTTAAAGGAATATTTCGGCCATGCGGCCTTCCGCGGCCGGCAAAAGGAGCTGGTGGACGCCCTGCTCGAGGGCCGCGACGTACTCGGCGTCATGCCGACCGGCGCGGGCAAATCGGTGTGCTTTCAGGTGCCTGCCCTGCTCGTGCCCGGGCTGACCGTGGTGGTGTCCCCGCTGATTTCGCTGATGAAAGACCAGGTGGGTGCGCTGACGCAGGCGGGCATCCCGGCTGCGTATCTCAACAGCGCCCTCTCGGCCGAGCAGCAGCGGGCAGTCTATGCCCGCGCGTACCGCGGAGAACTGCGTCTATTGTACGTATCCCCCGAACGATTGGAGATGAGCGGTTTTCAGGCGCTGTTTGAACGCGTACCGCTGGCCTACGTGGCCGTGGACGAAGCACACTGTATCTCGCAATGGGGACAGGATTTCCGGCCGAGTTACAGCAAGATCGTCGATTTCCTGCACGCCCTGCCCGAGCGGCCGCCGGTGGGCGCGTTCACGGCCACGGCCACCGAAGCCGTGCGGCAGGACATCGTCCGTTTGCTTGGGCTGCGTGACCCACTCGTATGCGTATCCGGCTTTGACCGGCCCAACCTGACCTTTATGACCGAAAAACCGCACGACAAACGCGAACATCTGGTCACGCTGCTGCGCGAACGGCTGGGTCAGAGCGGCATCGTCTACTGCGCGACCCGTAAGGCGGTCGATGACGTCCATGAAATGCTGGTCGCGCGCGGCTTTGCCGCCGGACGCTATCACGCCGGAATGGACGCGGCCAGCCGCCGCGAAAGCCAGGAGGATTTTCTGTTCGACCGGCTGCAAGTGATGGTGGCGACCAACGCCTTCGGCATGGGCATCGACAAATCCAATGTGTCGTTTGTCATCCATTATAATCTGCCGCAGAACATCGAAAGCTATTACCAGGAAGCCGGACGCGCCGGGCGCGACGGCTCCCCGGCTGACTGCATCCTGCTGTACAGCCCACAGGATGTGCGCACCTGTGAATTTCTCATCGAGCACGGCCACGACGACGAAGAACTCGACGAGCGCACCCGCCGCACCTTGCGCGAACGCGACAAGGAACGCTTGCAGCAGATGGTCTTTTACGCGACCACGACCGATTGCCTGCGGCGGTTCCTGCTCCGGTATTTCGGGGAGGATGCGCCGCTTTCGTGTGACAACTGCTCGAGCTGCCTGACTCAATTTGAGCAAGTCGATGCCACGCTGGAAGCGCAGAAGATCGTGTCCTGTGTCTACCGTTTGCAGCAGCGCGGCCGCACGGCCGGCAAGGCACTGATCGCCGACATCCTGCGCGGCGCAGATAACGAGCGCATCCGGCAAAATGAGTTTGATACCCTGTCCACCTACGGCATCATGCGCGAGGACTCATTAAAACGCATCCGCGACCTGATCGACCGCCTGCTCGAAGGCGGCTATCTGGAAAGCTCGGGCGGCCAATATCCGACCGTGCACCTGTGTCCCAAGTCGGCGGACATCATCCGCAAGCGCCTGCCTTTTACGGTCAAGCTGCCGCGCGACAAGCGCAAAAAGGATATGCGCGAAATCGAACAGAGCAGCCTGTACGAAGCTTTGCGCGCGCTGCGCGGCGAGATCGCCGCGCGCGAGCGCGTACCGGCCTATGTAATTTTTTCCAATGCGGCCTTGCAGGACATGTGTACCCGCCAGCCGATCACCGAAGGCGAATTTCTGGAGGTGTCGGGCGTCGGCCGCGCCAAGGCCGACAAATACGGCGAAGAATTTGTCGCGCTCATCAAACGGCATGTGCAAAAGGCAGCCGGAAAAGAGCCGCCCCCGCCGGGTGCGGCGTCTGCCCAGCGCATCAGCGCACGCGACCAGGGGCTGTTAAAGCCCTGGTCGGACCGCGAGGACGATTATCTGCGGGAGGAAGCCGCCCAGCACCTGACCGTGCTCGAGATCGCATCCCGGCACGAGCGCCCGCTCGGTTCGGTCATCGCCCGGTTAAAAAAACTGGGGCTGCCCATCACAAGATAGAAAAAACCGCACGGTTTCGTGCGGTTTTTTTGTTAGGCCATGTGCAGGATGCTGCACAGCATATCGTCCATACGTCGGATGACTGCATCCCGCCCGGCGGGTTTTTCGCGGGTCATCCATTTTTTCATCACCCCGATGCAGCCCGCGGCCGCAAACCAGATGGAAAAATAGTCCTCCGGCTCACGCGGCGGACGCAGCAGGCAGCTGCATTCCTCCATCAGGTTCATCAGCTTTTGTTCAAAACTGCCCATGCTGCGGTCGCTCATCAGTGCATACGTTAGGTCGTGGTTTTCTTCCAGATAGGCGACCGACTGCTCGATCAGCGGCCGGATGGTGGTGGCGTCGGGGCCGGGCAGCGCGTGGGAGATCAGGTCGCGCAGCACATCCACAATTTCGTTTTCCACCTTTTCGCGCAGGTCGAACACATCCCGGTAATAGGCATAAAAGGTGCCCCGGTTGATGTCGGCCCGCCGCACTACATCGGTTACCGTGATGTTCTGAAATTCCTTCTCCTGCATCAGGCTGGCCAGCGCCTGCCGCAGCAGCTTTTTGGTCCGCCGGATCCGCTTGTCTTCTTGCATGACCCAACCTCCTTGACCTGTTAAAATTTTTCAAATAATGAACACTTATAGCTACATTTGTTCATTTTCGTACATCTGGACCATAATTGTATGTTGTGTATGGTTATTGGATGTAATATACTATATCACAGAAAAAAGATTTGCGCAACCGGCGATCTCACCGCTGGGCGCCAAGGCAGGTGTTTTGTTTGTGAAAAAAGAGGGGCGGCGTCCGGTCGAGCTGATCATCCGCAAGCGGAAGGTGATCGAAAAGCTCTTCCTGATCCTGTTTATCTTCAACCTGGCCTGCATTCCATTTGTAGGCGTCAACTATGACCTGACCAAATACCTTCCCGACTCTGCGCCTTCGGCGCAGGCGCTCGACATCATGGAGAAAGAATTCACCTATCCCGGCATGGGCCGTGTGATGCTCCAGGATGTCACGCTGCGGGAAGCCAAGGCGATCAAGGATCAGATTGCCAAGGTCGATGGGGTCGACATGGTCTTGTGGTGCGACACCACGACCAACATCTATGGTTCGAGTGAATTCATCGATTACAGCAACATCGAGGACTACTACAAGGACGGCGATGCCTATATGGACATCACCTTCCTGGAAAGCGACTCCTCCGACCGCACCCATGAAGCGGTGCATGAAATCCAGTCCATCATCGAGGGCAAGGGCATCATGGCCGGTTCGGCAGCGTCGGACACCATGCTTGGCCCGACCATCAATAGCGAGGTCGCGCGCGTCATGGCGCTGGCTGTTGTGGTCATCTTCCTTATTTTGATGATCACCACGACTTCCTGGTTTGAACCGGCCCTGTTTTTGCTGGTCATGGGCATTGCCATTGTCATCGGCATGGGCACCAACCTGTTTTTCGGGGAGATTTCGTTCATGTCCAATGCGGTCGGTGCGGTCTTGCAGCTGGCCTGCTCGATGGACTATTCCATCTTCCTGCTGCATTCGTTCACCCGCGAAAAAGCAAACGGCATCGAGCCCGAACAGGCCATGGCCAACGCTTTGCGGCAGGCCGTATCGTCCATCGGCGCTTCGGGCGCGACTACGGTGGTCGGCTTCCTTGCGCTGGCGGTCATGCGCTTCGGCATTGGTCCGGATATGGGCTTTGTGCTGGCCAAGAGCATCATTTGCAGCCTGCTCACCGTACTGCTGCTCATGCCGGCGCTCATCCTGCGGTTTCAGAACGTCATCGACCGCACGGCGCACCGGCCGTTTTTGCCGGGCTTCCGCAAGATGGGCGAATTTGCGTATAAAATCCGCATTCCGCTAACCGTTCTGGTGCTGCTGCTCGTCATTCCGTGCTATGTCGGCCAGGGCATGGCCGACTTTACCTACGGCAATGAGGCCATCACCAACTCGCCCGGCACGGACATCTACGAGAACGAAAACCTCATGAATGAAAAGTTCGGCCGCAGCAATATGATGCTGGCGCTGGTGCCCGTGGGCGACAATGTCACCGAAAAAGCCATGACCGAAGAATTGGATGCGCTGCCCTATACCCGGTATGTCATGGGCCTTGCCGACATGCTGCCGTCCGGCATCCCCGAAGAATTTTTGCCCGAAAGCCTGACCGGGCAGCTGCATTCGGAAAACTGGGCGCGCGTGATCGTCAATGTGCGTTCGGCGGGGGAAAGTACAGCAGCGTTCCAGTACACCGACGAAATCCGCGGCATTGTGGAAAAGTATTATCCCAACGATAAGACGTATGTGGTCGGTGTGACCCCGGCGACCGAGGACATCCGCGACATCATCACCGATGACTATGCGTTCGTCAACATTCTGTCGCTGCTCGGCGTCGCGCTCGTGGTCGTGATTACATACAAATCGCTGTTCCTGCCGCTCGTGGTGCTCATCCCCATCGAGTCGGCGGTGTTCATCAACACCGCGCTGCCGTATATCTACGGCCAGCGCACCATGTTCCTGGGCTTTATCATCGTATCGTGCGTCCAGCTCGGCGCGACGATCGACTACTCCATTTTGATGACCGGCAACTACCTCGACGCCCGCGCCCAAGGGGACAAAAAGGAAGCTGCCATCCGCACGGTCACCCAGAGCGCGCTGTCCATCCTGACCTCGGGCTTCATTCTGGCGGCGGCCGGCTATGGCCTGTACTTCCTGACCTCGATTGAGGCGGTGGGCAGTCTGGGCCGCCTGATTGGCCGCGGTGCTCTGCTGAGTATGTTTTTGGTACTGTTCATGCTGCCCGCTTGCCTGCTGGCCTTTGACCGCTTTATCATCAAGCCCGACCATGCTCAAAAGAAGCATGCACGCATGAACCGCATCCGACAGAATAAACTGACCTTCCCCACCCTGTCTGCCCTGCAAAAGCAGCGTCTTGCGCTGCGCGAGCAGATTCGGAAAAACCGCAAAGCCCGCCGGCAGGCGCTTTGGAACCGTCTGCGGGGCCATAAACCAAGCGAAAGTGAGGCGCAACAAGATGAAGACAAAAAGTAAATTCCTGCGCTGCACGGCCCTGGCCTTGACCGGTGTCCTTCTGGCGCCGCAGGCCGCGCCCCTGGCGCTGGCCGCAGCGCCCCAGCCTGCGACCGATGAGGCGGTCTATGTCAATCTGGACGAGTACGGTGCCTTGAGCGACATGCGCGTGGTTAAAAGCGTCACCTTAAACGGCGCGACCAGCCTGTCCGACTATGGCAGCTACTCCGAGGTCAACAACCTGACCTCGCACGACGAACCCCAGCTGCGCACCGACGGCGTGGACTTTACGTTAAATGATGTGACCGGTTCCCGGTTTTACTATGAATGCGTGCCCAGCGACCCGACAGCCCTGCAAATGCCGTGGACCTTCGACGTGTCCTATAAGCTGGACGGCGTGCCGGCCAAGGCCGAAGATCTGGCGGGTGTGTCCGGTCTGGTGGAGATCACCATTCATGCCATCCCCAACCCGGCTGCCGACGAATATTATCGCAACAACATGACGCTCATGGTTGCCACGGGTGCCAACATGGACGAAACCAAGTCGCTTGAAGCACCGGGCGCGCAGATCCAGTCGCTCGGCTCGTACAAATTCGCGGTGTTCCTCGGCCTGCCCGGTGAGGAAAACACCTACACGGTACGCATCGGCTCGGATGATTTTGAGTCCATGGGTGTTTATATGCTCATGGCGCCCGCCACCCTGTCCCAGTTGGATACCATCACCGACCTGCGCAATGCCCGCGATACGCTCAGCGGCGCGCACGACGACCTTTACAACGGGCTTTCGGCCATGCTCACCACCATGAGCGGTATGCAAAACGGCTTGCAGTCCATGACCGACGGCATTTCGGGCATCAATGAAGTGCGCCAGCAGCTCATCGCCTCGCGCGGCACCATTGATCCGGATATTGATGCCGCTCTGTCGCAGCTGGAACTGCTCGCCGGCAGTTCGGATGCCCTCATCCCGGAGCTGAACACCGCGCAGACCAATCTCAATACCTTCCATGCGGACATAACCGAAGTGCTCACCCAGCTTTCCGATTCCCGAGAGGACATCGACAGCTACAAGACCCTGCTGACCGACCTGCGAAATGATCTGTCCAGTTTGGAAGACTTGATGGAAGATCTGGATGAACAGGCATCAGATGACCTCTATCTCAGCCAAATCCAGTCGGCCCTCAAATCGCTGGGCACCGATGCCAACAATTTGTCCGACCAGCTCAGCGACCTGCGCAGCGCGCTGTCCAATCTGCGGCATGTGGAAACCATTCTGCAAGAAATCCTAAGTATTCTGCCCGAGGGCAGTCTGCTGAGTGAACCGATTTCCCGTCTGCTTTATACGCTCGCTCCGATTGCTAACGAAACCGGCAACACCTTCCAGGCCCTCGAAGACCTGTGCGGCAGCCTGCGCAAACTGACCGATGCTTCGGCATCGATGGTCGGCCAACTCGAGGACCTCAAGGAAGTACTGGACGATTATCGCGGCCTGGGCGGCGACATGGCTTCGCTCGGTCAGGAAGCGACCGAACTGGCCGAAAATTCCCTGACCCGTCTGGATGAGCTGCTTGCTCTGATCGAGCCGATTCAGGAAAACCTCAACAAAACCAACACCGATCTCAATGCTGCCATCCCCAAAATCACCGACACCGCAACTGCGCTCAATGACACGGTCAAAGCGGCCAACACGCTGCTGACCGACACGCGCGACACGCTGCGTTCGCTGCGCGATCAGGCGGATGCCAGCACCCAGCAATCACTCGATGGCCTGATCGATGTCATGCAGCGCGCGGCCAATTCGGGCAGCACAACAAACAGCCTGCAAACTGCGACCGATTCCATTCACAACACGATTTCGGATGAGGTCAACGACATCGAAGACGAGAGCAACATTCTGAACATCGACAATTCTCTGGCATTTCGTTCGTTCACCTCGGACCAGAACGCCTCGCCTTCCAGCTTGCAGTTTATCCTGCGCACCAGCGAGATTTCGGTCGATGAGATGGCCGAAGTCCAGGCCGCCGAAGCCGAAGAGACTGATGTCGGCGTCTGGGGCCGTATCGTGAACATTTTCAAAAAGATCGCTGCCGCCATTGCCAGCGTCTTTTAAACCGGCAAACAAAAACTGCCCGCGTGGTTTCCACGCGGGCGGTTTTGCTTTAATCCAAATGGTAGCGCCCTTTTTTGCGGGTGCCTTTTTTGTATTCGATGGCCCGAACCGGGCAGCGGTTGATGCAGGCCATGCAGTGGGTGCAGCCGCTGCCCCACACCGGCCGGCCATTTTGCATGCGGATGGCGTTTGTCGGACAGAGTGTCTGGCATTTGCCGCAGCCCGTGCAGGCATCGGTCGCATAAAAGCCCTTGGACGACACAAAGAACCGATAAAACATCTGATTGACCGGTCCGCTCTTCAGGCGGCCGGATGCTCCGGCGGGTACGGCGTCCAGCGCCTGCCGGTCGCGGATGCGCGCAGCCGCGGCATCGATCTGCGGCCCGGCGGCCTGTACCTTTTGGTCGATCTCGGACTGGTCGGGCACCGGGAACATCACCAGATAGTTGTCCGGCATCACAATAGGCGTCAGCCCCCGGAACGCCAGCCCCTTTTCCTGACACAGCAGCGCCACGTAAGACGCAGCCGCTCCGGCATCCTGTCCACAGGTGACGACAAAATAAACATCCCGGCTGCCGCGCATCCGCGCGGTGCGCAGATATTCTTCCACCACACGCGGGATGCGCCAGGCATAGATCGGGCAAACGATCACATAGGGCTTGTCCGAATTCCAGTCGCCCGGCTTGTGCTGCTTGATGGCATCGTTCAGGCTGAACAGCTCATCGTCCAGCGCTTTGGCCAGACGCTCTGCCACATAGCGGCTGTTGCCAGTTGCCGAAAAGTAACAAATCATAGGCGTCCCTCCGATTTTAAAGTCCGGCGCTCAGGGTCACGAACACCCCATAACACACCACCGGGACCACCGACAGCAGCGCCACCGGCAAAGCCGGACGCTTGCGCTGACCGGAGCCGGTGCGTGCGAGCAGGCTGGTCAGGACGAGCACGGCCGCGGCGCTGACCACGCCGGTCAGCAGCAGCAGACGGCCCTGGCCGTCGTAAACATAGAGATCATGGTTCCAGTATACCACATCGGCCACGACCAGGATGATAAAATTAAACATATTCGACCCGACAATGTTGCCGATCATAGCGTTGAAGTTGCCCACACGTGCCAGCACAAAGCAGGAGATCATTTCCGGGAGCGATGTGACGATGCCGAGCAGCAGCGCACCGGCCAGCGTCGTGCCAAGACCCAGGGTTTCGCCGATGTAGTCGGACGCATAGGTAATCAAAATAGACGCAATGACCAACAGCACGGCATAGCACGCAAAGCGCGCGGCCACCTGCCGCACCGACAGCGGGCTGATATCTTCCTTATCGCCCGTATCCTCGTCGCCGGACATCATCTTGATGCTCACCGCGTACAGCACCGCAATAACCAGCGAAATGGCGCTTACGCCAATCAGCAGCAGGCTGCGGCCCCACAGACAGGTCACGCCCAAAATAAGATACACGGCCAGTACGCACACGGCAGTCGTCACATGGCTGCGCGTCACGCGCGCGGCCATCAGGCCGCGGAACCAGACCAGAAATACCAGGCCGAGCACAAAGGCATTGAACAAATCACTGCCCAAAATATTGCCCACCACCAGGGCCGGTTTGCCAACCGCAGCCACCGAGGTGATGGACGTAAACAATTCCGGCAGCGACGTGACCGCTGCCAGCATCACGCCGCCGATGAAGGCCGAGGCCAACGTTGTTTTCTGGTCGAGCAGGTCGACATAATGGCCCAGCCGGGCCGAAAAGAAAATCACACACAAAGCCAGCAAAAGATATGCGGCAAAAATCCACATAGGGATGGTTCCTCCTTTTATTTGGTTTGCAGCCGTTTGCCCTGAAAGCTGTCCCGCCGGACAAGCTCCTGGTCGATGGCATTGAGCACTTCCCGTTTGCGGCGGCTCCACTGGGGCGCCAGCAGCAACTCCGCTGGACCGTCGCCAGTCAGGCGACCGATGACCATGCGGCCGGGCAGCACTTCGAGCTGGTCGCACACGGTCCCAACATATTCTTCCTGCGACATGGCCAGATGGGTAAGCCCTGCCAGCCGGGTGCCGCGCAGATAATGCAGCAAATGAATCTTAACCCCCTGCACGTCCATCTGGCCTAGGGTTGCAGCCGACTGCACCATCATCTTGCGCGTTTCGCCGGGCAGGCCGTTGATCAGATGCGCCCAGACCGCAATGCCCTTTTTGCGCAGCAGCTTCACGGCGCGGGTGAAATCCGCGAAGGTTTCGCCCCGGCCCATGGCCTGCGACGTGCGGTCGTAGATAGTCTGCAAGCCGAGTTCGACGGTCAGGTCGGTCTTTTGCGCATAAGATGAAAGCAGGGCGGCACGTGCCTCGTCGATGCAGTCGGCGCGGGTCGCCACCGCCAGCCCGACCGCGCCGGGCAGCTGGAGTGCTTGGTCATACACTTCCCGCAGTCGCTCGATGGGTGCATAGGTGCCTGAAAACGCCTGCAAATACGGGATATAGCGGGCGTCCCGCCATTTTTGCAGCTTGGCGATGCCAGCCGCATACTGGGCAGGCAAATCCATGCCGCCCACGACCTGGTCGCCGCTGCCGCGCGGGGAACAAAAGGCACAGCCTCCTGTGCCCTTGGTCCCGTCGCGGTTGGGGCAGGTAAAGCCCGCATCGAGCGGCACGCGTGCCACCCGTCCGCCATATTTCTGTTTTAAAAAGTACGCATAGGTATGATACCGCTTGTTGTCCGCGGTATAGGGAAAGGGGTTCACGGCCGATGCGCTGGACGGCGGCGGTCCATGAACTGCGGCAGGCGGCGGCGCGCCTCCAGCCGGTAAATCCGATAGCCCTGCTGCGAGAATTTTTCCTCGTATTCGGTCATGATATTCTCGGCCGCGAGGTCGGAGTGATGCAAATCGAGCGAAATGTTCTGCACCAGCCAGCCGTATTCGCAGATGGACGAAATCGACCACTCGAATAAACGCTGGTTGTCGGTCTTAAAGCAGATGTCGCCCGTCTGCTCCAAGATCTGGTTGTAGACATCCAGATAGTCGGCATGGGTCAGACGGCGGCGGCGCTGCCGGTTGGGCGGCCACGGGTCGGAGAAATTGAGATAAATCCGGCTGACTTCGCCGGCGTCAAAAATCTCGCCCAGAGCGGCGGCGTCAAAGCTCAAAAACCGCAGATTGGGCAGGTTTTCGTGCATGGCCCGCTCGGTGGCCATGATGAGCGCCCCTTCTTCGCGCTCGATGGCGACAAAGTTTACATCGAGATGCCGCTTGGCCATCTCCAAAATAAAACGGCCCTTGCCGCAGCCGATCTCCAGATGGATGGGGTTTTGATTGCCGAACAGCGCGCGCCACTGGCCACGCTGCGCGGCCGGATCGTCCACCATCACGGCCGCACAGGCCGCCAGGCGGGTGTCCAAATTCTTCTTTTTTCGCATGCGCATGGATGCGTTTCCTCTCTTTCTGAACAGTCCATTCTTGTACTATTATAGCCAACCCGATGGGGCGCTGCAAGTAGCTTTTGCCGTTCGGCGCCCCGTGCAGCGGCAGCTTGTCCGGCGATTTGCCCGCCGCCGACTTTCTTTGTGCAAAAAGACCGATTTCCACTTTTTTTCTCTTTTTAAATCAGCATATTTGACAAATGCCCCTTTGGCTTTTATAATGGTAAAGGCATTGTTATAAATCCACATCCCGGAGGTTTTCCCCATGTTTGAACGTACCAGCGGCATCCTGATGCACATTACATCCCTGCCTTCGCCGCACGGCATCGGCACGCTTGGCAACGCCGCCTATGATTTTGTTGATTTTCTGGAAGCGGCCGGCCAGCGTTATTGGCAGGTGCTCCCCTTAGGCCATACCGGCTTTGGCGATTCGCCCTACCAGTGTTTTTCCGCGGCTGCGGGCAATTATCTGCTCATCGACCTGGACACCCTGGTCAAGGATGGCCTGCTGACCGAAGCCGAAGTGCGGGCGGCTGAATTCAAGCACACGCCTGACAAGGTTGATTATATTTCGCTTGCTGAAACCCGTCCGTCGCTTTTGCGCCGCGCCTTTGCGCGGGTGGACGAGGAGATGCAGAAAAAGATCTCCTTGTTCCGCCGCAAAAACCGCGACTGGATCGAAGATTACGCGCTGTTCATGGCGCTCAAAGAAGAAAAATACGAAGGCCGTGCGCTGTGGGACTGGCCGGAAAAGGACGTGCGCAGCCGCCAGCCGGCCGCGCTGCGCCGCGCCAAGGCCGAACTGAAAGATGAGATCGATTTCCGTGTGCTCCTGCAATACCTGTTTTTCGAGCAGTGGACCGCCCTGCGCACCTATGCCAACGAACACGGCGTGCAGATCATTGGCGACATCCCGATTTATGTGTCGCCCGACTCGTCCGACGTGTGGCAGCATCCCGAGCTGTTCAAGCTCAAGCCCGATTTCAGCCCCAAGAAGGTCGCGGGTGTCCCGCCCGATTATTATTCGGAAACCGGCCAACTTTGGGGCAACCCGGTCTATGACTGGAAGGCCCACGAAGAAAGCGGCTTCCAGTGGTGGATCTGGCGCATGAAGAGCAATATGGCACTGTTTGACGTCATCCGCATCGACCATTTCCGCGGTCTGGAATCCTATTGGGAGGTTACGGCCGGGGCCGAAAACGCCATCAAGGGCCGCTGGTGCAAGGGGCCGGGCATGAAGCTGTTAAACGCCTTGGAAGCCGCACTCGGCAAGCTGCCGGTGGTCGCCGAAGATTTGGGCATCATCACCGACAAGGTACGCGCCCTGCTGGACGAAAGCGGGTTCCCGGGCATGAAAGTCCTGATTTTTGCCTTTGATGTCTGGAACGACAACGAGCATCTGCCCCACAACTACAAGCCCAATATGATCGTATATACCTCCACCCACGACAGTCAGAGCGTGTGCGAACAGGTCATGGACATCTGCAACGAGGACGAAAAGCAGTTCGCCTATCGCTATCTGCGCTCGTCCACCAGCGAAGCGCTCGGTTGGAGCGCCATCAAGAGCGTGTGGGCGTCGTGTGCCAACATCACCATGACCACCATGCAGGATGTGCTCAGTCTGGGCGCTGATGCACGCATGAATGTCCCGTCCACTGTGGGCGGCAACTGGTCTTGGCGCGTGCGCAAGGAAGGCATCAACCGCGAAGTGGCCCGCATGCTGCGCGAAATCACCGAAACCTACAAGCGGTATCGACCCTATCAGCCGCCCAAGCGGCCCAAGCCCCGCAAGGCGCCCGAAGCTTCCGAAACCGCCGAAGTTTCCGAAGCAGCAGCCCAAGACTAATTTTCCCCTGTTTTCTCGAAAGGACGTTTTTTACCCATGAAGTATACCACCGCCATTTTTGATTTGGACGGCACCCTGCTCAACACCCTGGGCGACCTGACCGATGCAGTCAACGCCGCGATCGAACCGCGCGGCCTGCCGCCGGTCACTGAGACCCAGGTACGTGACCGCGTGGGCAACGGTATCCGCAAGCTGATCGAGCGCACTCTGCCCGAAGGCACAGCAGACGCCGACATCGACGCCTGCCTGGAGGTGTTCCGCGCCTACTACAACGAACACCTCATGCACCGCACCCATCCCTATGATGGGATTTTGGATGTGCTGACCGCGCTTAAAGATGCCGGTATGCGCATCGCGGTGCTGTCCAACAAATATGACCCGGCCGCCAAGGCGCTCATCCGCCACTTTTTCCCCCGGCTGGTCGATCTGACCTTTGGCGAGCGTCCGGATGTGCCGCGCAAGCCCGATCCGACCTCCTGTCAGGAAATCCTCACCAGCCTGGGCGCCCAGCCCGAACAGACTATCTACATCGGCGACAGCGCGGTGGATATGCAGACCGCCCAAAATGCCGGTCTGGATTCGATCGGCGTGACCTGGGGCTTCCGCAGCCGCGCCGTATTGACCGAAGCGGGTGCCGGACAGCTGATCGACCGACCGTATGAACTGGTATCCCTGCTGCTCGGACCCGATGTCGAAGCGCTGCGAAAAGCGTTCACCGGCCACGGGTTTGCGTTCTCCTACTTTGATGCCAAGGAGCAGGCGGTGGCCTATCTGGCGCAGGCCTGCGCAGGCAAGCGTGTGGGCTTTGGCGGGTCGATGACACTCGAGGAAATGGGCGCGTATGAAGCCCTGTCCGAGCAGGCTGACGTGCACTGGCACTGGAAGGGCGAGCCGCCGTGTGTGGATGCCGAAGTGTTCCTGACCTCGGCCAACGGTCTGGCCGCCACCGGCGAAGTGGTCAACATCGACGGCGCGTCCAACCGCGTGGCCGCGTCGCTCTATGGCGCCAAGACCTGTTTCCAGGTGTGCGGTCTGAACAAGCTTGCACCCACGCTGGAAGCGGCCGTCGAACGTGCGCGCAACATCGCCGCGCCGCGCAACGCGCAGCGGCTCGGGCGCAAGACCCCCTGCGTGATGGACGGCAAATGCCACGACTGCCGCAGCCCGGAACGCATCTGTTGCAGCCTGGTGGTGCACCTGGCGCCGCCCCTGTCGTTCGAGCGGTATGAAATCGTGCTGATCGGCGAAATTTTGGGATATTAAACCCGCCGCAACCACTGGTTGCGGGGATTTCCAGCCCGGCTTGGTAGCATTCCGGCCGGGCTTTTGCTATCCTGAGGGTATCCCAAAGGAGGTTTTTCGATGACAACACTTGGAAGTAAACTATCCGCTCTGCGGCGGGCACGCGGCCTGTCGCAGGAACAACTTGCCGAAGCCATCGGCGTATCCCGGCAAGCGGTCAGCAAATGGGAACTGGATGCCGCAGCGCCCGAAATCGACAAAATCAAATCCCTTGCCGACTTCTATGGCGTGACCACCGACTATCTGCTGCGCACGGATGCCGAGGCCCCTCCGGCACCGACGCAGCCATCCAACTCCCGGCAGTCCAGTCCCATCCCCTCGCTCGGCGTATCCCTCACCGGCTGCGCGGTCGGTCTGCTGCTGCAATACCACGGGCGCTTTATTTCCGCCAGCGAATGGCCGTCGCTCGTCGGCGTCATTTTGCAGATCGTCTGCTTTGCCTGCGGGCTGACCTGCTTCGTGCAGCTTCGACATACGAGCCCCACCGTGGGCGAACGCTTCCTGCGGCTTTTTCTGCGCCTGTCGGTCTGGCTGGTCCTGCCGCTGCCGTGTATGGCCGGCATGCGACTGCTGGTTTCGTTTTACCCGCGGCCGTATTGGGCACTGGTTCCGGTTGCCGCCGGATTTGTTTTGTACCTGCTGCTTTGCGGCCTGGTGACTGCCTGGACACTGCGGAAAAAGACCATGTAAAAAAAATCGAAAATTTCTGAAAATAATGCTTGACTCCCCTGCATCTGCCTGCTATAATAAATATCGTTCCGAGCGAACAAAAAGACATGCGGATGTAGCTCATCTGGTAGAGCGCCACCTTGCCAAGGTGGAGGTAGCGAGTTCGAGCCTCGTCATCCGCTCCAGAAAAAACCTCTATCTTCGGATAGAGGTTTTTTGTTTTTCCGTCGAACCGAAAAAGGAGGGCGTATGCCCTCCTTTTCTTATCTTCCGGTCATCTTACGGAAACGGTACTTGTCCGCCTTGAGCGGTTTCTTATCTTTCTTTTGCCCTTCGTATTTATCGAACGCCTTGACGATCTGCCCGACCAGCTTATGGCGGATGACATCCCGGCTGTTGAGCCGCACGACGCCGATGCCCTCAATGTCGCTGAGCAGTTCGGCGCACTTGGCCAGGCCGGATTCGGTGCCGTCCGGCAGGTCGATCTGGGTGATGTCGCCGGTCAGAATCATGCGCGAGCCCTCGCCCAGGCGGGTCAAAATCAGCTTGTGCGACATGAGCGTCATGTTCTGGCATTCGTCGATCAGGCAGCCGGCATTTTTGAGCGTTCGACCGCGCATATAGGCTAGGGGCGCAATTTCGATCGTGCGGTTTTCGATGTACCGCTGCACGGTATCATGCCCCAGCAGTTCGTCTAGCGCGTCATACAGCGGTCGCAGATAGGGGTCGACCTTGTTTTGCAGGTCGCCCGGCAGAAAGCCCAGCTTTTCCCCGGCTTCCACGGCCGGACGACACATCACGATACGCTCGATCTCCTTGCGCTTGAGCATGCCCACCACGGCGGCAACCGCCAGATAGGTCTTGCCCGTACCCGCCGGACCAATGCAGATGGTGACCGTATTTTTCCGAATGGCGTCTACATATTTGCGCTGACCGATGGTGCGGCATTTGATGGGCGCGCCGTTGTGCGCAATGGCGATGGTGTCCTGCATGGCAGCCACCATGGCGTCGCCCTGCCCTTCCCGCACCAGTTCAATGGCGCGCGATACGGCAAAATCATTGAGCGTTTCGCCGTTCTTGTGCATTTTTTCCAAGGTGCGCAGCGTATCGAGCGCCAAGCGCACGTTGGCTTCCTCCCCGCTGACCTCCACAAAGCCTCCACGGGTGGAAACACTGACCGATAACGCCGTTTCAATCGCGGCGATATTCGTATCGCCCACGCCGAACAAATCCTGCATGACCGATACGTCCAGGGATACTTTTTCACTATGCAAATGGGTCGTCCTCCTCCGACAACACGGCATCTGTGTTTTTTTCTTTATTCTATCATGCCGCCCCGGTAAAAACAAGCGGCTTAATCCTCCGGCGGCTCTTCGGTTTGCTTTTCCGGCAAAACCGCCCCGTCTTCGGAAATCTCGCGAGCAATGTCCTCGGTACAGGTGGCATGGACGGTGACGACCAGCCCGCCGTCCCGCTCCTCGGCTTCGCTGTACCAGGAATCGATCGTGCCATCCACCATATTGGCCTGTATGCGCGCCAGCGCGTCCTGCTCCATCTGGGCGCGTAATTCTTCGGTGTCCAGCTGCGTTTCGGCAGCGTCATAATAGGTGTAGTCCTGCCGCACGAGCGCGACCGGGAACACGGTGCCCTTTCCAAACGCCAGCCGGTGGATACTGACCGCCTTGTCGCACTCGCCGACCGAAATGCCGCTTCCAAAGTACAAATTGATGCGAAAATCCCCCACCACCAGGGCAAACTGGGTCTTGGTCTTGCCGGTATACTGCTTTTCCGTGGTGGTCAGCGGCTGGACCGAGGTTTCAATGCGCTTGGTTTGTGCCAGGATTTTGGCCGCGCCGTGGCCGATGTGCCCGAGCCCCTGCTCGGTGGTCGGCGGTGTGACGGCGGACACCAGCGGCTGCCCGGTCGTGACCACATCGCCGGTTTCCACCAGCGGATGACCGCCGAGCACCTGCATCTCGACGATCTGCCCATCGCGGGACGCGACCACGCCAGTCACCGCCTTGTCATCGAGCACCTTGGGGCGTTCCTCGCCGCCAAAGGCCTCCACGGTGAGCACATTGCCAATGCGGCTGACCGTCACAAAATCGACCGTGTCCTGCATCTGTACCCGCACATATTCCCGGATGGCGGTTTCGTCCACGGACGCAATGGGCACGCCCGCATAGGCGCCCGCGTCGCACAAGACCTGCCGCAACCGATAGGTCGAAATGCCCGGCTGGGCATGAATTTCGATGACCCAGATAAACTGGGTCAGGGCCAAGAACAACAGGATAAGCGCGGCCAGACCGCCAAACAGCACATACCGCCGGCGCAGGCGGTGGACCACAAACGGCGCGCCGCGGCGGCTCAAAATGTGCACCCGGCAGCCGGTGCGGCCCATCAGGCCGCGCAGGCGCTTGAAATCGCGCACCGGCACGGTCGCATGCAGTTCGCCAAAATCCACCCGCCGGGTGCGCCGCAGCCGGATGCCGCTGCGCGCGCACAGATTGAGGAACCGCTCCACCGAAGCGCCGCGCACCTGGATGCGCACTTCGCCCGCCAGCAGGTCCAATGTTTTGCCTACCATGTGCCCTCCCCCTCAGCCGTTCCGGCGGATGTATTCCAGCGTGTGGATCTTGCCTTCGATGGTCAGTTCATGAAGGGTTAGGACGCATAGATCCATATTTTCCCCCGCAATGCACAATTCCATACCCCCCAGCGCCACCCGCATGACCGTATCGCTGTATTCCAAAATGCCGTTGTGGTTTTCAATCAAGACCCGCCGGTCGCCGACGACCTCCACATGCGGCAGCTTGGGATTGAGGTCTTCGGCCAGGAAGTTACCCCGCATTTTTTCCATCCATTCGCCCATGCGTTCGCCTCCCTTCTCACAAACCTATGCGGCAACAGCCGGTGATATGCCGCCGCCTGCCTGCATACAGTGAACCGACGGGAGGGATGCGCATGAAACACCAAAAGATACCAGCGGCGGCCGCGCTTTTGTTCTTTGCCGCGCTGATTTTCGGGGCCGATGCGGCCCGTGAAGGGGCCAAATACGGCTTGTCGCTCGCGTTTGGCACGGCCATCCCGGCCTTGTTTCCGTTCTTTGTGGCCAGTTCGCTGCTCAGCCAGACCGGCGTGCTGGCCGCGCTTGGCCGCGCCTGTGCACGGCCCATGTGGCGGCTGTATGGCCTGCCCGGCGACGCGGCCGGGGCGCTGGTGCTAGGGCTGACCGGCGGATATCCGGTCGGCGCGGCGGCAGTCGCCGACCTGCACCGGGACGGCCGTCTGGATACCTCCCAGGCCAGCCGTCTACTCGGTTTCTGCAACAACACCGGCCCGGCCTTTATTGTGGGCGTCTGCGGCGCCGGGGTGCTGGGCTCGGTGACCACCGGGCTGCTGCTCTATGCCATCCACATCGCGGCGGCGCTGCTGGTCGGTCTCATCATGACCCATCCGGGCCACGGCCCGGCGCCGGTCAAACGGTCCCAGCCGCGCGGGTCGGTCCCCTTTTCGCAGGCCCTGGTCACGGCCTGCGAAAAAGCCGCGCACACCAGCATCCAGGTCGCGGCCTTTTTGACCCTATTTGCTGCCTTGGCCGCCCTGGCCGAACAAAGCGGCCTGCTCACTGGTTTGGCCCAGCTGCTGGCCCCTGTGTGCACGCTGGTCGGGATGCCGGAGGAAGCTGTCTGGCCGCTCCTCTACGGTGCGCTCGAACTGACGCGGGGGCTGGCCGTGCTGCCCGAAGCGGCGCTGGACAGCCATTTTGTATTGCCGGTCGCGAGTGCCCTGCTGGCCTTTGGCGGTCTGTCGGTCTGGTGCCAGTCGATGAGCGTCATCGCCGGGACCCGGTTGTCGCTCACCCGACTGGCCTTGGGCAAGGTGCTACACGCATTGTTTGCGGCTGCACTCGCGGTCTTGTGCGGGGCTGCTATGCCCCATGTGGTACCCGCTTTTGCCCCCTTGGAAATCCAGCTTCCGACCGTGCCTGTATGGGGACGTTGGGCGCTATTTGTCATGATTTTGTTAACAATCACCTATGGAAAACACCGCCGCCATACGGTATAATGAAACTGTTCCTTGTAAACACCCGTGAGCGCAGGCCGATGACCCTGGGCTCACTTTTCTTCACCATGGAGGCTTTGCCATGTTTCGAAATAAATTGTTCCGGCGGGATATCGAGCCGCGTTGCGCCTATTGTACGCGCGCCAATGTGCTCGATGAATCGCGCATGACCTGCCGCAAACGCGGCATCGTGCCCGCCAGCGGCAGCTGCCGCTCGTTCCGCTATGACCCCATCCGGCGCATCCCGCCCAAGCCGGCTGTGCTGCGCACCAACTTTTCCGACGCTGATTTCCATTTGGAGGAATATGATGAAACGTAACCCCACCCGCCAGTGGGTTGTGGCCCTTTTGGCGATTTTTGTATTTGTCTGCTATCTCGTGCCAGGTGCTTCGGCCCTGATCGACCCCAATCCCCAGGCCGAAGCCGCTTTTTTGGCTGACCCGGAAAGCGGATTTGTCCTGTATGAAAAGAACGCCGACCAAAAACAGTATCCCGCATCGACCACCAAGATTATGACCGCCCTGCTGGTTCTCGAAAATGTGGACGACCTGGATGCGCTGGTGGAAGTAACCGAAGAGGATTTTAAGGGCGTCGAAGCCGACACCTCTCAGGCGGGCTTCATGGTAGGCGAGCAAATCCCGGTGATCGACCTGCTGTATGGCCTGATGCTGCCGTCCGGTAACGAAGCGGCCAATACGCTCGCGCGCTATGTCGGCGGCTCAGTGGACGAGTTCGTCCAGATGATGAACGACCGCGCCGAAGAACTGGGCTGCAAAAACACCCATTTCGCCAATCCGAACGGCCTACATGACGATAACCACTACACCACGGCCCGCGATCTGTATACGATCACACGCCAGGCTATGAAAGACGAAACCTTCCAGGATATTGCCAGCACCGCTCAAAAAACCCTGAGCGAGACCAATATGACCCCGCAGCGCGGCAAGGCGCTCAAGGTCTATACGACCAATATGCTCATTTACAGCCGCAACCAGCCCGAATATTATGCCTATGCGACCGGCATTAAGACCGGCCACACATCCCAGGCCGGGTATTGTCTGGTTGCCTCGGCCAAAAAGGGCAGCGGCAGCCTGATTTCGGTCATGCTTGGCTGCGAAAAGCCCCAGGGCGCGACCCAGCCGGTTACATTCAGCGAAACCAAGAACCTCTTTGAGTGGGGTTTTGAAAACTTTGAAAGCAAGGAACTGGTCGCCGAAGGAGAAACAATCGAGCAGATTGAAGTCCGCCTGTCCACCGAAGAGGATAAACTGGTGCTGGTGACCGACGGCAGCTTGTCGGGTACCGTCCCCTCGGACATTGACCTGACCCAGGTGGAGCGCACCATTGATGTCCCGAAGTCGGTAGATGCTCCCATCGAAGCCGGCCAGAAGATCGGCACCCTGAGCATCAGCTACAATGGCGTAGATTATGGCACCGTCAATCTGGTGGCGCTCAGCGATGTGTCCCGCTCGGAAGTACTGTACTATGCCGATAAGATCGAGCACTTTTTCCAAAGCACGGTCTTTAAAATTCTAGTGCTAGTCATCATTCTGCTGTTCTTCGTGTATTTTACCCTTCTCGTCCTGCGTTCGCGCCGCAAGAAAAAGCGTCGGCAGCAGATGATGAAATCCAAACAAGCTCGTTACCGCGAATACGATAAACGCGACCGACGCGATTAAAAAAAGCATGGCTCCTTTGGAGCCATGCTTTTTTTATGCGTGCAAAATCAGTGCTTTGACCAGCGTACTGACGCCGCCCAAAATAAAAATCCAAATGATGAATTTGCGGATGTTGCTTTCGCCGATATGCTTGTCGATCTGGCTGCCGACAAACATGCCGCAGGCCGCCGCCGGAATCGTAACAGCGGTGATCTGCAAAGTAAAGATGGTAAACACGCCGGTAACGATATAAACGATCGTGCGCACGAAGTTTTCCACCAGGAAAACAAAGCAGGTGTTGGCGCGGAAAGCATGCCGGTCGGTCGACGAGCGTTCCAAATAAATGACAAACAGCAGGTTGATGCCAAAGAGCCCTGCCGTCACGCCGGACAAAAAGCACATAATTGCTTTGATGACCGGATTGGGCTGAAATTTCTTGGACTTGTCGCGGGTCAGCATCTCTACGCCCAGCCCGATGATGAGGATACCCAGAATGACCTTGATGATCCAAGGCGCGCCCAGTTTAAGCAGCAGCGTACCGGGGATGATACCCAGCAGCACCCACAAAGCGATGGATGCCACGATCTTAAAACAGAAATTCTTTCGGTTTTTGAGAACGATATAGGCATTTAAAATCAGCGAAACCGGCAGCAAACCGGGTGTAATATCGCGGTTATCCAACTTTAATGCCAGCAGCGGATTGGAGATCAGCGGATCGCCAAAACCGGCCAAACCTTTGACCACAAAGGCACAGGCCACGATGATAAAAATATAACATCCCAGTGAAAATGTCATAGTCATAATGTTGCCCCCTATCCAATCTTATCATAGCACACCCTTCCAAGGATGGCATTGCTTTTCTTGCGCTTTTTTTGTACTTTTGTGCAAAAAGGCCCCTGGCCGAATGACCGGGGCCTTTTGCTTATGCCAAGGGTGCCGTCGAATCGCGCGTCACCAATTCCGTGCATAGCCGCGCTTTGATGACCGTACCGTCCGGTTCTTCCAGCATCTCCTGGATTCGCTTGACTGCCATGCGGCCCATTGCATTTTTGGGAGAGCGCATGGTGGTCAAAAACGGATTGGCTACCGTACAGATATACGAATCGTCAAAGCCTACAATGGAAACATCTTCCGGGATTCTATATCCGTGGTCTTGCAGCGCACGCATTGCACCCACCGCCAGCACATCGTTATCCGCCACAAAAGCTGTGGGCAATGCCGGATGATCGTCCAAAATCCGCCCCATCTGGTCATAGGTCCGGTCGATAAACAGATACAGCTTATAAACCGATTCGGGTTTCACTTCCAGCCCCAGATCCTGCATGGCGGCATAGTATCCCTGCTCTCGCTCTGGAATCGCACCGGTCTGCTCAATGCTGTGCAGATAGCCGATATTCCGATGCCCTAAATCATACAGATAAGCGACCGCATGATACATGGCATCCATGTTTTCAACCGACACGGTATTGATCTGTGTATGAGGAAAGGTCGCATCGATGGCCACCAGCGGCACCGGACATTTTTCGAGTAATGGCGCATGCTGCAATTCCAATTCGGTAGCAAACAAAACCACGCCTTCGGCATGTTCGGCCGCGCCCATCAGTTCTTCCTTGAGGTTGGAATGGTCGGCGTTTGCAATCCGCAGGCTAAACCCCGACCGGCGCGCTTGATACTCTACACCGTCCAGGATCTGGATGAAAAAATCATCTTTGCTCTCCATCAAACACCCTGAGCCTCGATAGCGCAAGAACAACAGACTGCGCGCATTTTGAGAAGGCGCAGCTTGACCTGTCCGAATGGTATAGCCCTGCTCCTCCAGCATCCGCGTGACTCGTTCCCGCGTTTCCGGTTTTACGCCAGGTTTCCCATTCAGGACCAATGATACGGTCGATAAGGACAGATTGGCGGCTTGGGCGATCTGTTTCAGATTCATAAACACCTGCTCCGTTTCACAATTTCATGCAGTCATTCAAGGATACTGTATAATTGTTTTCATTATAGCATATTCTTTTATATCCTGCAAAATTCTATTCGATTGTTCATACGAAATTTCATATATCTTAATTTTATCCTGCATCTACAATGAATTTTAAATTAAAATTTTATTAAATTATTTCAAATTTATTTTGTTCTTACAATATTTTTATATTAATTTAGATATTTTGTACAAATATACTTTTAAATATCCTTTATTCCGAATTGAATATTGACATTTTACACAGCCCGTGCTTAAATATCCATAGAGATTTCATTTCAATTTTTATTAGAATTTGAAATCCGCCCCACTCATTCTGGTAAAATTTGAATGGGAATCCAATTTACTTTGAGAGGCAGGAGAATACAGATGAAAAACAAAAGAAGATTGGCCGCACTTTTGGCAGGATTCATGTTTGCCGGCGCACTTCCCGGTTGTGGTAGCGGAACTGGTGATGCATCTTCTCCAGACGCAGCTGCTTCCAGTTCAGCAGGTAATGACGACATTTCGATTGGGTTTGTCGTAAAATCTCTTTCGGATTCCTTCTATGTACTGATGAAGGCTGGCGCAGAAGAAAAAGCCAAGGAAATGGGGGTTACCTTGAACTTTATTGCGCCAAACTCAGAGTCAGATGTACAAGCCCAGGTGGATATGATCCAAAATCTGATTGGGCAGGATATCGATGCACTATGCGTATCCCCTTCTTCTCCAGAAGCCGTTTTGCCTGTATTTGAGCAGGCTTACAGTGCGGATATTCCCGTGCTTGCAGTAGACAATGACACTACATTTGAGCATAAGGTTACCTTCATCGGTACCGGCAGTGAAGCTGCGGGTGAAATTGGTGGTCAATATGCTGCCGAACAAATCGGTGAAGGCGGTAAGGCTATTATCCTGCGTGGTCGTTTGGGTGATAGCAACCACGACGAACGGGAATCCGGTTTCCGCAAGGGCCTGGAAGCTGGAGGTGTAGAAATCCTTGAAGTTCGCGCTTGTGACTCTGAATCTGAAAAAGCAATGAATGCGATGCAGGATTTGATGAACCGCTATTCCGACATTGATGTTGTCTGCACAACCGCAGATTCTATGGCTCAAGGTGCGCAGCGTGCGATTGAACAAGCCGGAGTTGATATTCCTGTTCTTGGATTTGATGGAACAATTCCAGTAGCAGAAATGACAGCCGAAGGTAAGTTCATGGGCACCGTTGCACAAGATCCCTATAACATGGGTGTTGTAGGTGTTGAAGAAGCGGTAAAGGCTGCTAAGGGTGAAGCAGTAGAACCGCGCATCGATACAGGTGCCAAGATGGTAACTCCTGAAAATGCAGCTGATTTTGTAGCAGATCTAAAGAAAAAAATGGGTGAATAAACCTAAAAAACGGTTGCAGAACCCTGCAGCCGCTTTTCAAAGAATTCTTTTTTCTTCTCTCTCCTTCTTAACCAGACAAGCCGCCTTCCTTATCGGAAAGGCGGCTTGTTCGTATCCGTATGTATCCTAAGGGGTCGCCCTCTCGAATACGCATGGTGCGCCGGATCTCCTTCGGGATCACCACGCGCCCGAGGTCGTCGATTCTGCGGACAATTCCTGTTGCTTTCATATCTCAATCTCCTCCTGTACTTCCAAGTGGCAACATCCCTAGTATCCGCAGGATTTTCCCGAGTATGCAGTCCATAGGTTTGGATTTAACTGGAAGATTGTCCGCATTTTTCTGTAAAAAAACGGCTGTCTTTGACAGACAGCCGTTTTCTTAATTGTATAAATTTATGCCTGGCCCAGTTCCTTTACGCGCGCTTGCGCCGCTGCAAGACGGGCAATCGGCACACGGAACGGCGAGCAGGAAACATAGTTCAATCCAACATTGTGGCAGAACTCAACCGACGAGAGGTCGCCGCCATGTTCGCCGCAGATACCCAGCTTGATGTCCGGGCGGGTCGCGCGGCCATTTTCAACCGCATACTTAACCAGCTTGCCGACACCATTCTGGTCCAGACGAGCAAACGGGTCGGATTCCAGAATCTTCTTTTCAAAATAGGTATCCAGGATACGGCCCACGTCATCACGCGAGAAGCCGTACGTCATCTGCGTCAGGTCGTTGGTACCGAAGGAGAAGAACTCGGCTTCCTGTGCGATCTCGTCCGCGGTCACTGCGGCACGCGGGGTCTCGATCATGGTACCGATCATGTACTTCATCTTCAGGCCCGATGCTTCGATCAGTTCGTCTGCCTTGGCCTTGATGACCTTCTTCACAAAACGCAGTTCGTTGATCTCGGATACCAGCGGAACCATGATTTCCGGCACGATGTGCAGGCCATCTTCCTTGGTGACATTGATTGCAGCCGAAATGATGGCTTCGGTCTGCATCTCGGCAATCTCCGGATAGAGAACGTCCAGACGGCAGCCACGGGTGCCGAGCATGGGGTTGAACTCATGCAGGCCGTCAACAACGCTCTTGAGCTTCTCATAAGTCAGACCCATTTCATCGGCCAACTCATGGATATCGGCATCGTCCTGCGGCAGGAACTCATGGAGCGGCGGGTCCAGCAGACGGATGGTTACCGGCAGGCCGCCCATGGCACGATAGATGGCTTCGAAGTCGCCGCGCTGCATGGGCAGGATCTTAGCGAGCGCCGCACGACGCTGTGCAACCGTTTCGGAAACGATCATTTCGCGTACTGCCTTGATACGAGCCGGCTCAAAGAACATATGCTCGGTACGGCACAGACCAATACCTTCGGCGCCGAACTTGCGAGCCTGGGTCGCGTCACGCGGAGTATCGCCGTTGGTGCGTACCTTGAGGGTACGGATCTCATCGGCCCAGCCCATGAAACGGCCAAAGTCGCCGGTCAGTTCAGCTTCCTGGGTATCGATCTTGCCAAGATATACATTGCCGGTCGAGCCGTCGAGCGAAATGAAGTCGCCTTCCTTCACAACAGTGCCGTCGGCAAAGGTGATGGTCTTATTTTCTTCCGAAACCTTGATTTCATTGACACCAGCAACACAGCAGGTACCCATACCACGTGCTACAACCGCAGCATGCGAGGTCATACCGCCGCGGGCGGTCATGATGCCTTCGGAAACAGCCATGCCGTCGATGTCTTCCGGCGAGGTCTCCTGACGAACCAGAACAACCTTTTCGCCCGTCTTATGTGCCTTGGCAGCTTCTTCTGCGGTGAAGTAAACCGCGCCGCAAGCTGCACCAGGCGATGCCGGCAGGCCGGTGGTGATCGGAGTGGCTGCCTTGAGGGCTGCCGGAACAAAAGTCGGGTGCAGGAGTGCGTCGAGCTGCTTGGGCTCTACCTTCATAATGGCCTGCTCCTTGGTACAAACGCCTTCGTCGACCAGATCAACCGCAACCTTGAGCGCTGCCTGTGCGGTGCGCTTGCCGTTACGGGTCTGGAGCATGTACAGCTTGCCGTTTTCGATGGTGAATTCCATATCCTGCATGTCGCCGTAATGTGCTTCCAGCTTGCTGGAGATGTCGACGAACTGCTGGTATACTTCCGGCATGGTGTCTGCCAGTGCGGTGATCGGCTGCGGGGTACGGATACCAGCAACCACGTCTTCGCCCTGTGCATTCATCAGGAATTCGCCATACAGCTTCTTTTCGCCGGTCGCCGGGTTGCGGGTAAAGGCAACGCCGGTGCCCGAAGTATCGCCCATGTTGCCGAATACCATCGACTGAACGTTGACGGCGGTGCCCCACGAATGCGGAATATCATTCATACGGCGGTAGGTGTTTGCGCGCGGGTTATCCCACGAGCGGAAGACGGCACGAACAGCTTCCATCAGCTGTGCCTTGGGGTCCTGCGGGAAATCGTGGCTCAGGGACTTCTTGTAGTGTTCCTTGAACAGCACGATCAGTTCGCTCATATCGTCGGCATCCAGCTCGTTGTCCTGCTTGACGCCCTTCTTTTCCTTGACCTGATCGATAAAGGTTTCAAAGGTGGACTTGGGCAGTTCCATTACAACATCCGAGAACATCTGGATGAAGCGGCGATAAGAGTCGCGCGCAAAGCGCGGGTTATTGGTCAGCTTGGCAACAGCTTCGCAGATCTCATCGTTCATACCCAGGTTCAGGATGGTGTCCATCATGCCGGGCATGGAAGCACGTGCGCCCGAGCGCACGGAAACGAGCAGCGGACGCTCCGGATCGCCCAGAGTCTTGCCGGTCATTTTTTCGAGTTTATCAAGATATTCCATAATCTGTTCCTGGATATCCGGATAGATGGTCTTGCCATCCTGGTAATACCGGGTGCAGGCTTCTGTGGTGATAGTGAAGCCCTGCGGCACCGGCATGCCGAGATTGGTCATTTCGGCCAAATTTGCGCCCTTGCCGCCGAGCAGCTCACGCATCGAGCCGTTTCCTTCCGAGAACAGATAAACAAACTTCTTCATTGCTGGGGTTCCTCCGTTTCGTTCTTTTTCGCGTTTCGTCTAAATCTACAATTCTCTCACTCCAGTTTATTATAACATATACACAAATAAATTGCTACTATGGCAATTTCACTTATTTTCCATTTGTATTTTGTGCAAAACGCTGAACGTCTTTTCCATTTTCGCCTTTTTTCCTCTGTTTTGCGCTACTTCTTCCAATGAAATCCGCTGTGAATTGCCGTTTTGGGCCTTTCCTGAAAGGTACTGCATCCGGTCAAAATATGAAATCGGCCGCTTGTTCTAGCTTGAAATTGCTGCTATACTATACAAAAACAGGGGTTTGAAAAGAGGATGCTGTATGAACGCTTCACTGTTTTGGACAGCCGCTGAAATCGTGGTCGCTCTTGTGCTGATTTTCTACTTTGCTGGCCGAAAAAAAGTTCCGCTGCCCTTGCCGGTGCAGTTTCGCATTCTGGTATGGTGCTTTGCCCTCCTGTCGGCAAGTATGGCGCTTGGCCATTCTTCCTTTTCGCTGCTCGCCTGGTGCCTGTGCGCCGGATGCGCGGTTTTCTGGTGTATTTGGACCGTGCAAAACAAAGCGTCACGGTGGGAACCCTTTTTGTCGCTTTTGGTGCCTCTTGGACTGCTCGCCGGACTGATCTGGTATCACTTTCTGCGATAGCAAAAGGGTCCGCTTTCCCAAGTGGAAAGCGGACCCTTTTTTCAATTATTCCCCTTGTTCGGTTGTAGGTGCAGCGGGTTCTGCGTCCGCCGGGTGCAGGGTGAGTTTATCGTCCTGCACATCCAGCACAACGCTCTGGCCGCGGGCAATGGTGCCCTTCAGGAATTCCTCCGCAACGAGGTCTTCCACCTGGGACTGGATGGCCCGGCGCAGCGGACGCGCGCCATAAATCGGGTCAAACCCAGCCCCCGCCAGATGCTTCTTCGCCGCATCGGTCCAGGTCATGGTGATTTCCATATCGGTCATACGAGCCGCAACTGCTCGCAGCATACCGTCTGCGATCTGAGCGATTTCGTCCTCGGTCAGGCGGTTAAAGACGATGATGTCATCGATACGGTTGAGTAGTTCGGGACGGAAGGCCTGCTTGAGGTCCGCGAGTACTTCTTCCTTAATCTTCTCAAAGGTCTGCTCTTCTTCGTCCGAGCCTTCCGAGAAACCGAGCGACTTGCGTGCTTTGCCGGTGATCTTATGCGCGCCGATGTTGGAGGTCATGATGACAACCGTGTTCTTGAAGTCGACCTTGCGGCCCTGGCCATCGGTCAGGATGCCGTCCTCCAGGATTTGCAGCAGGATGTTAAAGACATCCGGATGGGCTTTTTCGATCTCATCGAACAGGATGACCGAATAGGGTTTGCGGCGGACCTTTTCGGTCAGCTGGCCACCCTCATCGTAGCCGACATAGCCCGGAGGCGAGCCGATCATACGAGACACGCTGTGTTTCTCCATGTATTCGGACATATCGATGCGCACCATGGCGTTCTCATCGCCGAACAACGCTTCGGCCAGCGCCTTGCACAGTTCGGTCTTGCCGACGCCCGTGGGGCCAAGGAAGACAAACGAACCAATCGGACGCTTGGGGTCGCGCAGACCGACACGGCCGCGGCGGATAGCCTTGGAAACCGCCGTAACGGCTTCGTCCTGGCCGATGACGCGGGCATGCAGGGTGTCTTCCAGATGCAGCAGGCGCTCTCCCTCGTCTTCGGTGATGCGGGCTGCCGGGATACCGGTCCAGCCGGCGATGACTTCGGCAATATCCTCTTCGGTGACTTCGCCATGGGTCTTGGTCTGTTCTGCTTCCCAAGCCTTGCGCTTGTCATCGATCTCGGTTTTCTTGGCGTTTTCTTCATCGCGCAGTTTGGCGGCCTGTTCGTAGTCCTGTGCCTTGACAGCCTCCTCCTTGTGCGCCTGGATGGCCTTGAGTTCATCCTCCAGGCTCTGCAGGTCGGGCGGCGGGGTCATGCTCTTCATGCGAACACGCGAGCAGGCTTCATCGATCAGGTCAATGGCCTTATCGGGCAGCTGACGGCCGGATACATACCGCACGCTCAGCTTCACGGCAGCCTTGATGGCTTCATCCGAAATCTTGATGCGGTGATGGGCTTCATAACGGTCACGCAGGCCGCGCAGAATCTCTTCGGCATCCTCGGGCGAGGGTTCGCCAATCTGTACCGGCTGGAAGCGACGTTCGAGCGCCGAATCCTTTTCGATGTTCTTGCGGTATTCGTCCAGGGTCGTCGCGCCGATGACCTGAATGTCACCACGCGCCAGGGCGGGCTTTAAGATGTTGGCTGCATCGACTGCGCCTTCGGCAGCGCCGGCGCCAACGATCATGTGCAGCTCATCGATGAACAGGATGACATCCTTGGAGTTTTGCAGTTCATCCAGCACGCTCTTGATGCGTTCCTCGAACTCGCCGCGATACTTGGTGCCTGCGATCATGCCGGTCAAATCGAGCGCAATCAGACGCTTATTCTTGAGGTTTTCCGGTACGTCGCCGGAGACGATCTTCTGTGCCAGGCCTTCGGCAACCGCCGTCTTGCCGACGCCAGGGTCACCGACCAGAGCCGGATTGTTCTTGGTGCGGCGGGACAGAATCTGGATGACGCGATCGATCTCGTCCTTACGGCCGATGACCGGGTCCAGCTTACCTTCGCGAGCGGCCTTGGTCAGGTCCTTGCCGTACTTTTCAATGGTCTTAGCTGCATTGCCGTTCGAGCCGCGTGCCGGACCCTGCTGTGCCATGGTGACATCTTCTTCGGCGCCGCCGACCGCTTGCAGCAAGGTGGTGTACAGCTTCTGCACGTCGACACCCAGCGCGTTCAGTACGCTCAGCGCGACGTTTTGACCTTCGCGGATAAGGCCGAGCAGCAGGTGCTCGGTGCCCACATAGCTGACACCCAGCTGGCTGGCCGTCATGACGGCCAGTTCTACGATCTTCTTGGTGCGCGGGGTCAGGCCCTGCGGGGCGTTCTGGTCGGGTGCGCCCTTGCCGGTCATTTTTTCGATCTCGGCTTCGATCTTTTCGGGGGTCACGCCAAATTCAGCCAGCGTTTTCCCGGCGATGCCGCCGTTTTCCTTGGCAAGGCCGGCCAGCAGATGCTCGGAACCAACATAGCTGTGGCCCATCTGGCCTGCGGTTTCCTGGGCCAGACGCAGGGCGTCGGCCGCACGTTCGGTGAATCTATTTTGATTGAACATAAAGTCAGCACTTCCTTTCTAAAAGAAGAAATCTTTATTCGTGGATGACCAGCTTGGCTGCCATTTGACGCAGCAGGCTGGCGCGTTTTTGGTCGCGTTCCTGAGGCTGGCCGCCCAGCACCGCCGGACGGATCGCCTGTTCGATGTCGCATACCTCGGTCGGCGATACGCCGGACAGGTAGCCCATCGACAGACCAACCAGCACATTGGACAGGCAATCGACCGCTTCGTTGGTTTCGATCAGACGGGCGGTCTTCAGAACACCGGCTGCCCGGCAGATGCGGTCGGCAAACGCGGTTTCGTTCTGGCTGCGGGCCTGTTCGCGCAGCTTCTTTTCGGCTTCGATGACCTCGGTGGTCAGTTCGATCAGCTTATCGACAATGGTATCCTCGGATACGCCCAAGGTGACCTGGTTGGAAATCTGATAGAATCCGCCGACCGCCTGCGAGCCTTCGCCGTACGCACCGCGCACGGTAAAGCCCTGCCGTCCAGCCGCCGAAATGACGCCCTGGATGCGCCCTGCCGCGCTGAGCAGCGGCAGATGGAGCATCACCGAAGCCCGCAGGCCGGTGCCCAGATTGCTCGGGCATGCGGTCAGGTAGCCAAGGTTCTCGTCAAAGTCCATCGGCACCTGGCTTTCGATCAGCGCGGTCAAGCGGCGAGCTTCCTCCATGCACTCCTTCGGGCACAGGCCGGAGCCGATGACCTGCAAGCGCATGTGGTCTTCTTCGCCGACCATGATGGCTACGCCGCCGTCGCGGGAAGCGATCAGCCAGCCGCCCGCCTGCGCCAGTTCGGGCGAAATGCGGTGGGTTTCGACCAGCGATGCGCCTTCGGCCGAATTGGGCCGGATCTCGGTCATGGTAAAATCGGAAGCAATGGCCGGTGCGGTCTGCAAAGCGTTCCAGATCTTATCGGCGATCTCTTTATATTGTTCTGCGGTCAAACCGCGGTAAGGGTATCCTTTGACATTGCGCGCCAGACGCACACGGGTGCTGGCTGCCAGGCCGGTAAAGCCGCCTTGAATTTTAAATGTACTCATTTATTTTCACCCTCCAATCGACGGATCTCATCGCGCAGCCGCGCAGCTTCTTCATAATTCTCTGCCTGCACAGCGTCGGACAACTTGGCTTTCAGGCCTGCGACCGGATCGGCCGGTGCCTGGTTCTCGGCTGCCTTGGGTGCTGTGCCCACATGCGCAGCCGCACCATGCAGCTTTTTGATGTACGGCAGCAGGATGTCGCTGAAGTTCTTATAGCAGTCGCCACAGCCGGCCCGGCCGCTGCGCCGCAGTTCGCTTTCGGTCATGCCGCAGGTCGGGCAGCGGCGTCCGCCGCCGATGGCTTGGGTCGTAGAAGCAAACGGGCTGGACAACATGGAGCCAAACGGCTGGCTGAAGAACGGGTCATTCAGGAACGAATGCCCGAAAAACGGTTCGCTGAAGAAGGAGCCGAAATCGGGTGCGCCGCCGGTCAGCTTGGCTGCGCATTCGGGACACAGATGCAGTTCCCGGGTCTGACCGTTGATGTTTTCTTTATAATAGGTAGTCGCTTCGTTTTTCTTGCAGTTCTGGCACAACATAAGACATCTTCCTTTCACAGCTTATATTATACATAAGGTTATTTGATTACGATTTGTTATTGTTCTAGGTCGCCATGCCCAGAATGCCGCATCGGAACACGCTGGCCCGGATCTGATCCCGGTATTCGGTTGGGACCTCCGCGAGCGCGCCGTCCGAACAAGCGGATAAGAGCAGGTTGCCTTCCCGGGCGGAAAGCAGCTCGGCGGAAACCAGAGCGCGTGTGAGTTTGGCGGCATTGTTTTGGGTCAGTCGCCCGCCGACGCCGCGCGCCGCTTCGACCAGCGTGCGCTGCTTATCGTCCATCATGCGGATGATGCGGATATAGCCGCCGCCGCCCCGCCGGCTTTCTACCAGATAACCGTTTTCCGGGGTAAAACGGGTTTCGATCACATAATTGACCTGACTGGGCACGCAGGAGAACCGGTCGGCCACCTGCCGCCGCTGCAGTTCGGCGACGCCGCCGCCGTCGGTGAGCATCTCGGCGATAAAATCGGCGATCATATCGCTCATTTTCATGGATCTCATCTCCTTCGTTCCATTTCTCTGACTTTGACTTTCTTTGACTTTCTATGCTTCTATTATACACCCCCGTCCCCAAATTGCAAGCATTATTTTTGACCTTTCCTGACTTTTGTTTTTTCATCCAGGCGGATTATTCTTGATTTTCTCCCAAATACTCTTATATACTCTTTTTTTCTCTGTTTTTTAAATTTTCTGTTCTTCTCTTTTATTCTATCCATTTAAAATGGGGAAAAAACGTCAGTTTTCCAGTTACCTATTGCTAACATGAGGTTATAGACGGCTAACATGTTCAAAATCCCTTGTATTTTCGAAAACATGTGTTACAATGAAAATGTAATTTCTATAGGAGGTGCTGTTCCAATGGCATATGTTATTTCTGGTGCATGCATTAGCTGCGGCGCTTGCGCTGGCGAGTGCCCGGTAGGTGCGATTTCGGAAGGCGACGGCAAGTACGAGATCAATCCGGATACTTGTGTAGATTGTGGCTCCTGCGCTGGCGGTTGCCCGGTAGGCGCAATCTCTCAGGGCTAATTGCCTTGCAAACCAAAGATTTGAGATAAAAGCCCGGCTTCTCGTTGGAAGCCGGCTTTTTCTTTCTTTTTTGCAAGATTTCCCGAACTTTTTAGCCGGTTCCAAAAAGTCCAAAAAAGTTTTATTTTTTTGTTGACAAGTGCTGTACCTTCTGTTAAAATATTTAAGTGTCAGAAAACCCGCGGGTGTAGTTCAATGGTAGAATGTCAGCCTTCCAAGCTGAACACGTGGGTTCGATTCCCATCACCCGCTCCACTTACTTTTCTTTTCCAGAAAAGCTAAGCAAAAGAAAAGCGGTATGTATCTGCTTTTGCAGTTTTGGGAATCCGCTGGAGGACCGACCATGCGCCAGTAGCTCAGCTGGATAGAGCAACTGCCTTCTAAGCAGTAGGCCGGGGGTTCGAGTCCCTCCTGGCGCGCCACATACATAGCGCGATTTTTTCTGATCTTTATATGGTGGGTATAGCTCAGTTGGTTAGAGCGTCAGATTGTGGCTCTGAAGGCCGTGGGTTCGAATCCCATTACTCACCCCATTAACATAACGCGCTGCTCAAAGCAGCGCGTTATGTCTAACTTCCCTATATTGGGGCGTAGCCAAGTGGTAAGGCAGAGGACTTTGACTCCTCCATCCGCTGGTTCGAGTCCAGCCGTCCCAGCCATTTCCCCTATTTTTTTCGTTTTTTTCAAAAAAAGACGTGACAAACCTGTTTTAGTGTGATATACTATTCAAGGTTCGGTGCTTTAGGGGTTACCGTTCGGTCCATTAGCTCAGCTGGCAGAGCATCTGCCTTTTAAGCAGAGGGTCCGGGGTTCGAGCCCCCGATGGGCCACCATCTGGAAGTTTAGCTCAGCTGGGAGAGCATCTGCCTTACAAGCAGAGGGTCACAGGTTCGAGCCCTGTAACTTCCACCAAAAAGACCGTGAAATCAATGATTTCACGGTCTTTTTTTCTTTTCTGGAAATTGTATATCACGGCTTTTGAAATGCAAAAAAATTTTGCATTTATCTGGATAAGGTAGAATAAGTTTCGCAAATTGAAAAGTAGATAAAAAGAGACATGGTTTGCAGATGTCTGGTAGAATGAAGTTGCGACACACCATTCTGAAAGGAGACAGCAAACCATGTCCGAGAAAATTGTACAGCTAAACGAGGAAATTATCAAGGGGCAGCTTAAGGAGCTTGTGCGCGGCAGCGTAGAGGAAACCCTCAACGAACTACTGGAGGCCGAGGTGGAGAAGCTGACCCAGGCAGCCCGGTATGAGCGCAATGAGCAGCGCCAGGGCTACCGCAGCGGCCACTACCACCGCAGCCTCACTACCACTTCCGGAGATGTCACGCTCAAGGTACCCAAGCTCAAGGGAATTTCCTTTGAAACTGCCATCATTGAGCGGTACCGCCGCCGTGAGAGCAGCGTGGAAGAGGCGCTCATTGAGATGTACCTGGCCGGCGTATCCGTTCGGCGTGTGGAGGATATTACCGAGGCCCTCTGGGGCAGCAAAGTCTCTCCCTCCACTATAAGTGAGTTAAACAAGAAAGCGTATGTCCACATCGAGGATTGGCGGAACCGTCCTCTGCAAGGCGGACGATATCCGTATGTCTATGTGGATGGGATCTATCTGCGCCGTAACTGGGGCGGCGAATTTGAAAACGTAGCCATTCTTGTGGCAATTGCGGTCAATGAGGACGGATACCGTGAGGTTCTGGGTGCCGCTGAGAGCATGAAAGAGGACAAGGCCAGCTGGGTCAGCTTCTTCCAGTGGCTCCGCGGGCGTGGCCTGGACGGAGTGAAACTCATTGTTGGCGACAAGTGCCTTGGTATGCTGGAGGCTGTAGAAGAAGTATTCCCTGAAGCCAAGTACCAGCGGTGTACTGTCCATTTCTACCGCAATGTGTTCTCAGTCACTCCTCGTTCCAAGGTAAAACTGGTAGCCAAAATGCTCAAGGCGATCCACGCCCAGGAAAGTAAGAAAGCTGCCCGGGAGAAAGCCAAAGCCGTAGTGGAGCAACTGCGCTCTATGAAGTTGAAGGAGGCCGCCAAAAAGGTGGAGGATGGCATAGAGGAAACGCTGACTTACTGCGATTTTCCCAGCGAGCACTGGACTCGTATCCGCACCAACAATGTCATTGAACGGCTGAACCGGGAGATCCGTCGCCGCACTCCTGTGGTGGGCAGTTTTCCGGATGGCAACTCTGCTCTGATGCTGGTCTGTGCCCGGCTGCGCCATGTGGCCGGTACCCAGTGGGGCAGCAAGAAGTACATGAACATGAAGCACCTGGAGGCAGTCCTTGAAGATGCCTCCATTGCTGGCTGACTTCACACTCATGCCAGGATCTGCAAACCAATTTGCGAAAAACTATTGACACTACCTTTATCTGACACACTTTCTTTAATAGGGCCGCTAAAAGCTTGTATATGGATAGAAAATGTAATCCAGCGTTATAAAATAAAAACTAAAATTTCAGAAAATACGATAAGGGCAAAATACTTTTGCGTCTATTTTTTTAATACGCAAAACTATTTTGCCCTTTTTTGTTCTCATTCTCCTTTTCGATTGCGGGCACAGATGTTTACCTTAAAATGAAGGCCCTCTTTTTCTGCGGTGTACATCTCTTTCCACCAAGAATCCTTGCGTGATTTGCATAAAATCTCAAATCAAAGTTTGACAATTATCACAAAAATATCGTTTTATATCACGAAAAAGCAGACAAGATGCAGAGTTGGCACGCATTTTGCTACAAAAATGGTACAAGGCAATTCTATGGCAATGGATTGCACTTGACAAAATGGTGTGTAATTGGGCTCACGGCTCGGTTATGCAACGCTGAGAGAAAAGGAGGAAATATGCAGTCCAGAGAACAAATAATCCATCATGCTGCGATGGAAATCTTACGAGATGTCGGCGTTCAGTTCCATAACGAAGAAGCATGCCGCATTTTGAAAGAAAACGGAATTCGTGTTGAAAATGCCGTCGCCTACTTCACCGAAGAGCAGGTGATGCATTGGGTGGGTATGGCTCCAGAGCAATTTACGCTGTATGGCCGCAATGAAACGTACAAAATGACATTGGGAGACGGTTCCACGCATCCTTCTCCGACGTACGGATGCGCCTTTATCGCCGAACGGGACGGAACACAGCGCCCCGGCACCATGGAGGACTACGTCAAAGCGGTCAAACTCGTTCATGCCAGTGATGTTTATACTATTGACGGCGGCATTCTGATTCAGCCAAGCGATATGGAAGATACGCTTGCACCTCTGGCAATGTTCTACGCAACCATCACGCATTCTGACAAAATCATCATGCTTCCTACGTCCGATCGGTGCATTATGGAATCCATGGTACAAGCCGCTTGTGCCATATTCGGAGGCCAAAAGGAGCTGATCAAAAAGCCTCGCATGATTGCGCTGATCAACACGAATTCTCCCCTATCACTGGATGGCAAGATGTTGGATAACCTGATGGTTCTGGCGCGTTACGGTCAGCCGGTCATTCTTTGCCCCGCGGCCATGCTGGGAGCGACCGGGCCTATATTTATGGCCGGAACGGTTGCCATGGGAACCGCAGAATCCCTTGCTGGGATTGCGCTTGCGCAGATGATCCGGCCGGGTACGCCCTGTGTCTTTGGGATTCAGTCCACTGCCGTCGACATGCATGGCCTGACGTTTGCCTGTGCTGCGCCGGAAGGTACCTTGATGCAGGGATTTAGCGCAAATATGGCCCGGTTCTATCATCTGCCTTCGCGCGGCGGCGGCAGTCAGTGTGATGCTCCGGTCGTGAATGCACAGGCAGGGTATGAGTCCATGCTGACTTTTTCTTCTGCAATGCAGCACGGCATCAACCTGGTTATGGAGGCCGGCGGCGTGCTGGCCAGTGTGAATGCGACTTCGTTTGATAAGATGATTGTGGATTTTGAAATCATCCGACAGGTGCAATTCGCATCCACGCCATTTGAAGTAAGCGAGGAGACCTTGTGTCTGGATGATATTAAGGCCATCGGGCACAATGGCAGTTATGTGACCGCGGACAGCACGTTGGATAACTTCCGGGAGCTCTATATGCCGCGCATTGGTTCCCGTGATGCCAAATCTGCCACTTATTTTGAAGACAGCATCGACAAAGAATATGCACGGCTTATGGAAGAATACGAAAGCCATCGCCCGCATCTGGACAGCCAAACACTGGACAAGGTGAAAGCCATTTTCGTGGAAAACGGGGTTTCTCCGCAGCAGCTTGACGCAATTGAAATGCTTTAAATCTGGGGGTACATAATACTAGAAAAGCACGTTAAGTTTCCTTTTTTCACAGCGATACACCGTGATATGTCAAAGAGAAAGGGGTATATTCATGGAAAAGAATCAAAAAGAGAGTATCTGGAATCAGATCGACATGAAAGTCTTTGTTCCGGGTATGGCGGTTATCCTTTTGGTGATTGCCGTCGGTATTTTCTTCCCAAATCAGTTCTATAATGCACTGCACACCGGTGTGCTTTGGATCATGGATCATTTTAAATGGTTCTATATTCTGCTTGTCATCTTGATTTGTGGCTTGTTCGCAGCCATCTGCTTTACCAAGCTGGGCGATATTCGTCTGGGCGGCAAAAAAGCAAAGCCCAGTCTGAAAACCAGCACCTGGTTTACTCTGTCCATGACTGGTACCATCGCAGTTGGTATCTGCTTCTACGGCGTATCTGGCCCTGTCAATATGCTGATGAACCCGCCTTCTTTTATGGGCGTGGAAGCCGGTACCAAAGAAGCGATCATTCCAGTTTTGAAATACTGCTATTTGCATTATGCCTTCCCGGTATTCTTTATCATCGTTGCGTTTGCGATGATGATTGCTCTGATCTACTACAACGGCAAACGGACCCTGCGCGCCAACGATACCCTGTATCCGTTGCTGGGCGAACGTTCGCAGGGGGTTCTCGGTTCTGTCATCAATACCTTTAGCGTGGTTGCCCTGTTGGTAACTGGTACAGACATGGGCCTTGCCGTCCTTCAGCTCAATGCTGGCATCGGTACGGTCGCAGGCATGTCGGAGACTCCTTCGTTTGAACCGTATATCATTCTGTTCTACACCGTCATCACCATTCTTTTTGCGACCTCCGGCGTGCACAAACTGATGGGTAAGCTAAGTGATATCAATGCGATTGCCTATTTTGTAATCCTGGGCGTGATCCTGGTCTTCGGCGCAGTCGGCGCAAACCGTCTGCTTTGCACCTTCTTTACCTCGATGGGCGAATTTGTCCGCGATTTCATCCCCATGATCTCCTTCGGCGACCCGATCGATCAGACCGGTTGGCAGACCACCGCAACCATGTACTATTACTCCTGGAACATTGTTCCGGCCTTCCTGCACGCACTGTTCTATGTTTCGATTGCTTACGGCCGTACCCTGCGTCAGTTCATTTTGGTCAACTGTGTGGCTCCTGGCCTGGTAACCTGCTTGTGGTATGTTCTGTTCGGCGGTTCGGCCATGTTTGGCGTCGTAGAAGGCAAGCGGCCTGTATGAGAAAATGCAGCAGTTCGGCGACGGCATTGCCACCTTTGCATTCCTCGAAACCCTGCCGGGCGGCGATATCCTCAAGTGGCTGTTTATCCTGCTCGCGATGATGACCTTCATCACCTATTCCGACTCCAAGGCCTTCTCCTTCCCCATGCTGTTTATGAAAAAGACCGAAGTGGACGCCTCGCAAACCAAGGTTCCGAAGCTGATGAATGCAGCCATCGCCATCTTCATGGGCGCTCTGTCCTTCGTTCTGCTGTATGTTGGCGGTTATGATGCGCTGAGCGAAATGATGGTATTCCTTGCATTCCCCTTTGGCATTTTGATGTTCCTGATTGTTCTTTCGACGATTAAAATGCTGATGCCTCGCGAAAAATACGATATGACTTACATCGAAGAGCTGGAAGAGGAACAAAAACTGACCGTGCAAAATGAAGTTTCCGAAAAAAATCCTTAAAATTATCACGCAGACAAGCCAAATACCCATTTGAAAACAGACCGTGAAATCGACGATTTCACGGTCTGTTTTTGTTTCCGCATGACATGCGTTGGATATATTTGGAGTCTTTAGGCTGGCTTTAGTGCTCTGTGGTAATATCTCCATACTGAATCATGTTCGCAATAAGGAGATTGATGCGCTATGGGTTATTCATCACATTTCAAATGCCTGGCTGCCGGTACGGCGCTACTGGTCCTGCTAACCGGCTGCGGCGCCTCGCCCCAACAGGCAGCCACCTCAACCGGCACCCCAGTCGAAACGCAGACGGTCACACGATCGAATATCGCTACACACAACCAGCTTTCCGGCAAAGTCGTTCCGCGCAATGCGGTTTCGATCTTTGCGCCGCAGGAAAGCGATGTGCTGACCGTACACGTGGAGGTCGGCGACCAGGTCACAACCGGGCAAACGCTCGTCACGCTGGATTCGTCCTCCATCCAACGCGAGATCGAACAAGTACAGGGCGAACGCAGCCGTACGGCTGCGCTTTACGATGAGCAGATCTCCCTGGCGCAGCAACAGTTAGAAAATACCCAAACGCTCATGGAAGAGAAGGTGCGGCAGGCCAAGCAGGATTGGGACAATACCCAAAAACTGCATGAGCAAGGCGCCGCTTCTGACCTGGAACTTGACCAGGCCGAATCCACCTATTCCGAAGCCCAATTAAACGCGGACGAGTCGATCAATTCGGCCCGCGTTTCGGTCAGCCAGTTGTAGACCGAAAAAACCAACCAACTATCTACCTACGACAAAACGCTGGCCGATCTGGCCGATAACCAGGCGGATCAGTCCATCAAAGCTACGGTTTCCGGAACCGTGACCGAAGTCAATGTGGTCAAGGGCGGCAAGGCCTCGGTGCAGACAGCTGCTGTTGTCATCGCAACCGATGAAGCACCGCAAATTTCCATGTCGGTTTCGGAAACCATTCAGCCCTGGCTGACCGTTGGCGATACGGTCGATGTGCAGATCTCTGCCCTTGGCAATGACACCTTCCAGGCAACTATCGCTTCGGTTGCATCGGCGGTCAACGAGCAGACCCAGTTATACGATGTACGGCTCGATCTGCCCCAAAACATTGACGCCGCTTATGGCATGTTTGCCACCGTCACCGTGGATACCGACCCGCGCGAAAACGCCATTGTCATCCCGACTGATGCTATCCTCACCGACAACGAATCGCAGTATGTATTCATTGTGCAGGACGGCACCACCGCTGTGCGGGTGGACATTGAGAGCGGCCTGGTGGGCGACGGTGTGACCCAGGTAGAAGCTGGTCTGGAAGAAGGCAATGAACTGGTCATCGTCGGCCAAAGCTACTTAGCCGACGGCGCTGAAGTCCGCGTTGTCACCCGGGACGGCGAAGATGTCACCCAAACGGCCGACGAGGAAACTCCAACCGATGTGGCGCAGCCGGATGAAGCCGCCGGAGAGGAGGGCGCTCCGGCATGAAGTTCGCAGCATTCAGTATCAAACACAAGGTCGCAACGACCCTAGCGGCGATTCTGGTCGTGATTTTCGGCTATCTGTGCTATGCCCAGCTCCCGCTCGCCCTCATGCCCAGCATGGAAGTCAAAATGGCCGTGGTCGTGACCACCTATTCGGGCGCAGGTCCGGAAGAAGTCGAAAATCTGGTCACGCGCATTATCGAATCGGCATGTTCGAGTGTATCCGGTCTGGATGAACTGACCAGTACTTCGTCCGAAGGACAATCGATGGTATCGGTCCAGTTCACCGACGAAACCGACCTGGATGAGGCGGTTACCGACCTGCGCGATAAGGTATCGCGCGTCGAAGGCCGTCTGCCCGACGGTGCGGACAGTCCCTCCATTATGAAGATGGACCCGGACGCCATGCCGGTGGTCACCATCGGTTTGCAGGGCCAGGACCTTGCCGAAATGCAGTCGATCGCCGAAGATGAAATCGGCCCGTATCTCGAGCGCCTGTCCGGCGTCGCATCGGTCGATATTTCGGGCGGTTATGAAAACGAGGTCGAAATCAATTGGATGCCATCGATTATGCCGCCGATCTGGAACAGGCCCTTGCAAACAGCTATTCCATTTGGGCCAAGGAGGATGCGGTACGCGAAGCCTCGAACGATTATGAAGACGGTATCACGAACAATCTCTATGCCTACGAAGCTGCCCAGATCGAACTGAAAGCCGAAAAAGAAAGCGTAACCGCTTCTTTCCGTTCGCTGTACAAGACCTTGCAGGAGCAGCAGTCCACCTTGACCGCCGCCGAGTCCGATTTGGCCATGGCACAAAAGACCTTCTCCATCCAGCAGACCAAATATGAAAGCGGCATGATTTCTGAACTGGATTATATCGAAGCTCAGGAAACCCTGGCTGCCGCAGAAGAAGCCGCCATCACAGCCCGGACCGATCTGCTCACCGCATACAACGATTATCAGTGGGCCATCCGCGGCGTCATGACGCAGGACTGAAAAGGTGTATATTCAGGTAATCCGGCGCAATGATTCGCTTGGAGGGCAGGCTGCACAGGCAGAAGATCCGGCAGAGCAATGGACAGAAGAGCAGCTTCTGGCATCGGATACGATCCGAAAACAGGATTTTGTGGTCGTGCATACCCGCCGCAAAGAGCAAGCGCCCCACCGGTATATGGAGTGCTGCCGGTATCATTGCCCGGTGATATGGATTGTGGGCGAAAAATCGTCCGCCCGGCGAAAATCCGGCAGCCCCCCAGCACAAAAGGATATGCCCTGCGTCAAACTTTTCTGCCGCTCTACGATGCAGGAAACCCCGCGGCGTGACCCTCCGTTTCAGTATATTGTTTTAGACTGCGGCAAACGAACCGTTTGCCGCGGCACCGAACAGATTTCTTTATCCCATTGCAGCTTTACGGTACTGCTGTATTTGCTGCGGGAACCCAATACGGTACACACTCGCAAACAGATGCTGCTGGATATTTGGGGCGAGGACGTTGTCAAAAACGAACGGGTGGGCACCTATATCAGCAAACTGCGGCGTACCTTTCAGCGATGGGAAGAATTTTATATTGCGACCATATGTGGGGTGGGATATGCCGCAATCTCCCCTTTCCTGTACCCGCCCAACAACTGAAAATCCCCTGTATCGGGAAAACCGATACAGGGGATTCCTTTTATTTCAGGTCGGTACGGAAACCAATGCGTCCCGCCTTTCGATAGGCGTTGATGGTTCCATGATGTGTTTTGACAATCGACCGGGCAATTGATAGCCCGACCCCAAAACTGCCGGAAAAGGTCCTTGCTTTATCCGCCCGGTAAAATCGGTCAAACAGACGGTCCAGTTCCAGCGTGTCCACTTCGGCATAGGTGTTCTCCACAATCAGAATCGGATGCCGCCGCGCATACAGCCGCACCTGAATGGAACCGTTCGGGTCGCAATATTTGACCGCGTTGTCCAGCAAAATCGCAATCAGCTGCCGAATCAGCCCTTCGTCGCCATGGCAGCGAAGGGACGGCGCAATGTCAGCCGACAGGGTCTTGTCCCGCTCGGCGGCCAGCATTTCAAATTCAGAAACCACATCTGCCACCGCATCGCTGAGTGAAAAGGTGGTATAGGTCAACCGGGCATCGCTCTCATCCATCCGGGACAGCGTGACCAGCCGATTGATGAGCAGTCCCATCCGTTCCCCTTCGCTGCGGATATCGTCCAGCCATTCACTCTTGCCAAATTCCGATTCCACGATATCCAGATTGGAAAGAATCAGCGTCAAGGGGGTCTTGAGTTCATGGTTGGCATCGGTAATGAACTGTTTCTGCTTCTCAAAACTTTCCGCCACCGGCTGTACGGCCCGCTTGGAAAAGATGATCGTCAACGCCAAAATCAGAAATGCGCTGCCCAGCAAAACGAAAAATGCTGTAAACAGCACGCGATTGGTCGTCATCTGGGTCATCGCCCCATTGACAAAAACCACGCTTGTACCGTCTTCGGTTTCGGCGATTTTATAGCGGTACTCGGCAATCCAGCCGCGCTCCCTGCCTTTGTCCAGCGCGCGCTGAGTGTATTCCTCCACTTCGCTTTCCGAAATGGCGGAAACCGAATCCATGTTGATGCGGGTAATTTGTTGCGCATCATCCAGCCATACGGTAAAAAAGTGGGTGCTATACTGGGTTTCTGCGTTGATAAATTCGGGCAAATGCTGCTCGGAAGGGTCAAATTCCGGAAAACTGCCGCCGTTGGCGACAATCGTATCGGTCAGTTCATCCATCAGGCGATTCATGGGCACCTTTGCGGATATGAATAGCAGCAAAAAGATGCCTGCAAACACTAGAAAAATTGAGATGGCGCTGATTCGGATGAATTTTCTGCGCAGGCTGCCGATCATGGCTTAACCTCCAGAATATATCCCGCATTGCGCATAAAACGAATTTCAACCGGTGCACCCAGTGCACTGATTTTCTTGCGCAGATTGGAAATATGGACCCAGACCACACTGGTATCCACGGTCGCATCCCACCCCCACATATGGGTCATAAATCGCTCGGTGGGAATGATGGTCGCTGGTGTCTGCATGAGCATCTCTAAAATCTGAAATTCTTTGCCGCTCAAGGTCTGCAAGCGGTCTTGAAAGCCCAGTTGATAGGTGGACCGGTTCAAGGTCACGGGTCCGAACACCAGCAAATCGGGCAAATAGGTTTCTTTTCTGCGCAGCATCGCCCGGACCCGCGCCAACAATTCAATCGTGGAAAACGGCTTGGGCAGGTAATCGTCCGCGCCGGCATCCAAACCTTCCACCCGCTGGGAAACCTCGGTGCGCGCGGTCAGAAATAACGCCGGTGTCGTAATGCCTTGCTTTCGCAAACGCTTTAAAACCTGAATGCCGTCCAGGCCCGGCATCATAATATCCATCACCAATCCATCGTATTCTTCCGACTGGCCATGGGCCAGTGCATCTTCTCCTGTCGATACGCCGTCGACACTGAATTTGTTACTTTCAAAAATGTGAAGCAGTGATTTGAGCAGTTTGGGATCATCCTCTGCAACCAACAATCGCATGCTCTCACCTCCTCTATGGATAAGTATACCATAGCATAATCTCCTAAAGGTAGGCTAAAGATTGGGGATTTTGGAGTGAGACTTCATCCATCTTTCCATTTCATTGGATAGAATTGTGCATTTTTTGAGTATTTCTGAGAACATTGCTTGCCAAAACACGCCAAATTTGCTATGATAAGATACATATGAACACAAAAAGCGGCACACTTTTGCTTTTGGATAAGGAAGGGGTAACGATCGATGGCACAGGATCAGCATCGCACAACGGGCCGCATCTTAGATATTCTTGAACACCTGTCGGTTTCGGAAGGTGGTATGACCCTGACAGAATTGTCGCAGACACTGGGAGCCCCCAAAAGCAGTCTGTTCCCCATTGTCCATACCTTAGAAGAACGCCGCTATTTGCAGCAGGACCTGCCTACCGGCCGGTATGCTCTGGGCGCAAGCTGTCTGGCACTGGGTGCTGCCTTCTCGGCAGAGCGTGGCATGGAGGATGTTTTCAAGGTCATGAAGCATGTGGTTGCGGTATGCCAGGAAACCTGTCAGTTTGGTATTTTGGACCAGGGCAATGTCCTGTATATTGGCAAAGAGGATTCCAAGCAGGCCATTCGGATGATCTCCTGGGTGGGCAACCGACTACCCGCCAACGCAACTGCGATTGGCAAGGCCCTGCTCAGCGGGCTTGGTGACGATGAGGTACAGGCTTTATATTCCCAGGGCCTTCCCCAACTGACCGAGCATACGATCTCGGATATGCAGCTTTTATTGTCCCAGCTGGATGCCATCCGCCGTGGCGGCATTGCGACAGAATGTGAAGAATCGACCGCACAGCTGGCGTGCTGGGCGGTACCGCTGCGGTTTCAAGGACAGGTCTTTGCTGCCCTGAGCGTATCGGTCCCTCTCTTCCGCTGTGCGGAAGAAAAAATCAATGAGGTTTGCCGCTGCCTGCGGGAAGCCCAAGCAGAAATTGAACATTTGACAGACATCCCGCACTTTCATTGACCTGGGATCTTGGCCCAGATCGGTTGTGAAACGGCGCCAACGGACTTCCATCTTCCGAATGGGAGTCCGTTTTTTTATGGCCGCATGAGTATGTCTTGAGTATTTTCCTGTGGCAAAAGCATGGTATGTGCGTTGTGTTTTTGTCAAATATAACAAAAACAGCGGATTTACGGTTTGACAAACTGTGAATTCGGTGCTATAATCAAAGCATAAATTCGTAATTAAGAACATTGTTCTTAATTACGAACATCAAACATTCGGAAGCTGTTCCGCCCGACTGTTCCAGAGTCCGGGCCTGGCTGCGGCAAATGGGCAAAACCCGCAGCGCCTTCCGAGCTTCGAGATTTTGAGGAATGCGAGAGGAGGATTTTTTTGAAAACAATCACTGATCTTATTAAAAATGTTCCGGTGCCCAAAATGGTGAAGATCCGGGAGGTATTCGACAACTCCCACATCGCCGAAGAGGACATTGCGGACACCGTACAAAAAGAACTGAGCCGTGACGCGCTCGGCGGACAGATCAAGCCCGGCATGCGCATTGCTATCACCTGCGGCAGCCGCGGCATCCATCACTACCAGCTGATGGCGCGTGCCATTGTCGATTTTGTTAAATCCAAGGGTGCTGAGCCGTTCATTGTAGCCGCCATGGGCAGCCACGGTGGCGCAACCGCCGAAGGCCAGACCCAGATCCTTGCCGACTATGGCATCACCGAGGAGAACATGGGCTGCCCCATCAAGAGCTCGATGGAAACCGTACAGGTCGGCCTGTCGGGTATCCGCAAGCAGCCGGTCTATGTGGATAAGTTCGCTGCTGAAGCGGACGGCATCATCCTGTTTAACCGCATCAAGCCGCACACCTCGTTCCGCGGCCGGTATGAAAGCGGTCTGATGAAGATGATGGCCATTGGTCTGGGCAAGCAGCACGGTGCGGAGAGCATCCATCACCAGAGCCCGGGGATCATGCACGAGCTGGTCGAAGAATACGGCCGCACGATTCTGGAAAACTGCCCCATTCTGGGCGGTATCGCCATCATCGAAAACGCTTACGACGAAACCTACCTCATCCGCGGCCTGACGCCCGATGAGATCATCACCGAAGAACCCAAGCTGCGCGACCTGTCCTATGAAACCATTGCACATCTGCTCTTTGACAAGTGCGATGTTCTGGTTGTGGACAAGATCGGCAAGAACATTTCGGGCGACGGCATGGACCCGAACATCTCCGGCCGTTTTGTACAGCCCAAGTACTGCTCGGGCGGCATCGATGCCGAGAAGGTCGTCATTCTGGACCTGACCGACGAGACCCATGGCAATGCACAGGGCATTGGCCTGGCTGAGGTCACCACCCGCCGGTTGTTCAATAAGATGAAGCTGGAAATGACCTATCCCACCGGCGTGACCAACACCTTCCTGCATCTGATGAAGATCCCCATGATTATGGACAACGACCGGGAAGCTTTGCAGCTGGCGCTGTGCTGCTGCCCGGATGCCGAGGATCAGAACAACATGAAGATGATCCGCATTCCCGACACCATGCACATTGAATACATCGAGATCTCGGAAGGTCTGTTGCCGCTGGCACAAGCCAATCCCAACATTGAGATCCTGTCCGAGCCTTACGACCTGCCCTTCGACGAAGAAGGCAACCTGTTCTGACAAACTTCCCGGAACCGGCAGGTCTCTGTGGGCAGGAGGACTGCCGTACCCCGGGTGTTTGAATACATCGTATGATTCACAAGATGAAAGGGGTAAAATGATATGACAAGTCCCGGTATACTGATTGGCGCTCTGATCGGCGCAATCGCCATTATTCTCGTCTGTATTATTGCACTCAAACTCAACGCTGCGATCGGCATGGTCATCGCCTGCCTGTTTATGGGTCTGGTTGGCGGCCTGGATCTGCTCACCACAGCTTCCACCATTTCGTCCGGTTTCGGCAGCATGATGACCAGCATCGGTCTTCCGGTTGGCTTTGGTACCATACTCGGCCAGCTAATGAGTGACAGCGGCGCCGCCTCTGTCATTGCTGACAAACTGGTATCGGCTTTCCCGGAAAAGCGCTCCATCTGGGGCCTGAGCATTGCCGGTTTTATTCTGTCCATTCCGGTATTCTTTGACGTAACCTTCATTATTTTGATCCCGATCGGCATCACGATTGCCTCCAAGATCAATCTGAAGATGTGCTATGTCACCGGCTGCCTGACCATCGGTGCAACCACCGCGCACTGCGTTGTTCCGCCGACGCCCAACCCGCTCGCAGCGGCTGACATCTTTGGCTTTGACCTGGGCATCATGCTCATCGTCGGCCTGGTCGTTGGTTTCATCACCGTTATGATCTCCAACTTCATCTACATCAAGATCCATGACCGTGGCATCTGGAACGATGAAAAGGACGTAAACCACAGCTCGAACGTAGCACAGGAACTGGTCGCTGCCCACAAGGCGCAGGACCCCAACAAGCCCATGCCCGGCATGTTCGCTTCTCTGCTGCCCATCATCATCCCGGTTATCTGCATTCTGTTCGGTACGCTGGGCGGCGCTCTGTTTGAAGAACCGCCGGTTATCTGCACCTTCCTCGGCGACAAGCTGATCGCCATGCTGCTCGGTACCCTGGGCGCTTATCTGGTCAGCCTGCCCTACATCGGCCGCGACAACTTTGAAAAGTCTGCTGGCGAAGCGCTCAAGAGCGCAGGCGTTGTTCTGCTCATCACCGGTGCGGGCGGTTCGTTCGCTTCGGTTATCACGGCGACCGGCATCGGTGACGTCATCGTTGGCCTGCTGGGCACCGACACCACTTCGGTCCTCCCGGCCATGTTCCTGGCATACGGCATCGGCATGATCTTCCGTGTGGCACAGGGTTCGGGTACGGTTGCTGGTATGACCTCCATGGGCATCATGGCGACCATTGCCCCGGCCATCGGCTGCCATCCGGTATGGATCGCACTGGCTTGCCTGTCGGGCGGTAACTCCATCGGCCACGTCAACGACTCCGGTTACTGGGTTGCGACCAACATGTCCGGCCTGACCGTGACCGGCGGTCTGAAGACCTACACCCTGGGTTCCTTTATCTCCTCGGTATGTATCTTCGTGCTGGCGATCATCGGCGCCCTGGTTATTCCGCTGTAATTGAAACAGCACACAAAGGAGCGAATCAACATGCGTAATGCCATGATCATCGATGGTAAGGACAATGTCGTCGTCGCCATCGAACCGATCTCCAAGGGGGACACGGTCACCTACCTGTGTGACGGTGCCGAACAGTCCCTTCCTGCTCTGGAGGATATCATCATCTATCACAAGCTGGCTGCCCACGATATTGCCAAGGGGGAACCTGTGGTAAAGTATGGGGAACATATCGGCGTAGCCACCTGTGACATCCGGGCCGGCGAGCATGTCCATGTGCACAACGTGGAAGGCCGCCGCGAAAACCTGGAAGAGAAAGAATAAGGAGGAACAGACATGACTTTTTATGGCTACCGTCGGCCGGATGGCCGCGTAGGCGTTCGCAACAAAGTGCTGATCCTGCCCGCCAGCGTCTGCGCCTCCGACACCACCCGCATCATTGCCCAGCAGGTGGTCGGTACGGTCACCTTCAGCAACCAGCTTGGTTGTTCGCAGGTGGCATCGGACCAGCAGTATACGATGGATGTCATGGCCGGTTATGCGGCCAACCCCAACGTATACGGCACGGTCGTCGTTTCCCTGGGCTGCGAAAACTGCCAGATGGATCTGGTGGTCAAAGCCATTCAGGAACGCACCAACAAGCCCATCCGGCAGGTCATCATTCAGGAGGCCGGCGGCACGATCAAGGCGGTCGACCAGGGCGTGCGCTACGCCAAGGAACTGGTCGAAGAAGCATCGCTCCTGCAAAAGGAAGAGTTCCCGATTTCGGAGCTGATCCTGGGCACCGAATGCGGCGGTTCTGACCCGACCAGCGGTCTGGCGGCCAATGTGCTCATCGGTGAACTGAGCGACCGTCTGGTTGCCGCAGGCGGTACTTCCATCCTGTCGGAAACCACCGAACTGATCGGTGCCGAACACATTCTGGCCCGCCGTGCGGCGAACAAGGAAGTCCATGACCGGATTTTCGAGATCGTTCACCGCTACGAAAAAGCGCTGCAGCTGGTCGGCGAGGAAGTGCGCGAGGGCAACCCCTCGCCCGGCAACAAGGCCGGCGGCATCACCACGCTCGAAGAGAAGTCGCTCGGCTGCATCCACAAGGGCGGTCATAGCCCGATCAATGCCGTGTACGATTATGCCAAGCAGGTCACGCCGAAAAGTGGCCTGGTCATTATGGACACGCCGGGCAATGACCCGTCGTCGGTTGCTGCGATGGTAGCAGGCGGCGCACAAGTTGTCGTCTTCTCGACTGGTCGGGGCTCCCCGACTGGCAACCCCATCGCGCCGGTCATCAAGATCACCGGCAACCGCATCACCTTCGCCAACATGGAGGACAACATCGACGTAGATGCTTCTCCGATCATCTATGGCGGGGACCTTAAGCAGCTGGGCGACGATCTGCTCAAGCTGATGGCCGATGTGGCCAGCGGCAAGCAGACCAAGGCCGAATCGCTGGGCTTTACCGAAATGGCCATTGCCCGCGTCTGCAACTTTGTATAACCATATAACTGCTCGCACTCTTGTGCCAGCTTTGCCGGGACAGCCTTTGGCTGTCCCGTGCTACCATACAAGATTTATGGGAGATGAATGATCCGATGAAAAAAAATTATGCCGTTATGGACGGCAATACGGCTGCGGCCCATGTGGCCTATGCGTTCACCGAAGTAGCAGCCATTTATCCGATCACCCCTTCTTCGCCGATGGCGGAAAAGGTGGATGAATGGTCGGCTAAGGGCCGTAAGAACCTGTTTGGCTCCACGGTGGATGTCATCCAGATGCAGTCGGAAGCCGGCGCAGCCGGTACCTGCCACGGCTCCTTGCAGGCGGGCGCTCTGACCACGACCTTTACGTCGTCCCAGGGCCTGATGCTGATGATCCCGGCCATGTACGCCATGGGCGGCCAGTTCCTGCCCAACGTTATGCACATCGCATCGCGCGTGGTCACTTCCAACCACCACTCGATCTTCGGCGACCACACCGACTTTATGACCTGCCGTACCACCGGTTATGCGATGCTCATGTCCTCCTCTCCTCAAGAGGCGATGGACCTGGGCGCGGTAGCGCATCTGTCGGCCATCCACGAAAAATATGCATTCATGCATTGCTTTGACGGATTCCGTACCTCCCACGAAATGCAGCGCATCGAAGCGCTGGATTATGAGGACCTGCGCGGCCTGGTCGATTACGAGGCCATCAAGGATTTCCGCCGGAATGCCCTCAACCCCGAACATCCGACCAACCGCGGCAACAACGTCAACCCGGACATCTACTTCCAGTGCAAGGAAGGCGCAAACGTCAAGAGCGCTTCGGTCCCGGCGACCGTCCAGCACTATATGGACAAGATCAGCGAACTGACCGGCCGCGATTATAAGCTCTTTAACTACTACGGCGCACCCGATGCCGAAGAAGTCGTTGTTGTCATGTGCTCGGCTTCCGAAGCTCTCAAGGAAACGGTCGATTACCTCAATGCCCATGGCCGCAAGGTCGGTATGGTGCAGATCCACCTGTACCGTCCGTTCTCGGTTCCGCATTTCTCGGCTGCCATCCCGGCAACCTGTAAGAAGATCGCAGTCCTCGACCGCTCCAAGGAAGTGGGCTCGGTCGGCGAACCGGTTTACCTGGACGTCTGCACGGCGCTCAACCAGGCAGGCCGCACCGACATCCAGATCGTTGGCGGCCGTTACGGTCTGTCCTCCAAGGACACCACCCCGGGCCAGCTGATCGCGGTTTACGACAACCTCCAGAAGGAAACCCCGAAGAACAGCTTCACCATCGGCATCAACGACGACGTGACCCATACCTCCCTCGACTACACGGAAGTGGAAATGGCACATCCGGGCCAGGTATCCTGCAAGCTGTGGGGTCTGGGCGGCGACGGCACGGTCGGCGCCAACAAAAATGCCATTACCACCATCGGCCTAACGGCCAATAAATATGCCCAAGCCTATTTCTCTTACGACTCCATGAAATCCGGCGGTTTGACCCAGTCGCACCTGCGCTTTGGTGATGAGCCGATCCGCTCGACCTATCTGGTCTCCGCCGCTGATTTCGTGGCCGTCCATGCACCCACCTATGTCAGCAAGTACGATACCACCGAGGACCTCAAGGAAGGCGGTATCTATCTGCTCAACTGCGCATGGAGCGTAGACGAACTGGAAACCCGTCTGCCGGCCAAGGTCAAGCGTGACCTTGCTCGCAAGCATGCTCAGTTCTACATCATCGACGCCGCTAAGCTGGCTGGCGAAATCGGTCTGGGCAAGCGTACCAACAGCATCCTCCAGGCAGCATTCTTTGCACTGACCAAGGTCATCCCGCTCGATGTTGCGGTCGAGGATATGAAGAAGAACAACTACAACTCCTACTTTAAGAAGGCTGGTCAGAAGATCGTTGACCTGAACAACCAGGCGGTTGATGTCGGTATCAGCGCCGCAGTCAAGGTCGATATCCCGGCAAGCTGGGCGGACGCCGTCGATGCTCCGGTTGCCGAAATTGAGGCTACTCCGTTTGTCAAGGACATCGTGCTCCCGATGGACCGCCAGCAGGGCGACAAGCTGCCGGTATCGGTCTTCCAGAAGCATGGCGTTCTGGACGGCACCTGGGAGAACGGCACTTCGGCTTACTCCAAGCGCGGCGTTGCTACCAAGGTACCCAAGTGGGACGGCAGCAAGTGCGCACAGTGCAACCGTTGTGCAGCTACCTGCCCGCATGCAGCCATCCGTCCGGTGCTGCTGACCGCCGAGGAGAAGGCTGGCGTACCGGCTTCCTTCGAGACCGTACCGGCCAAGGGTCTGGGCAAGGATGCACCGGCATACGAATACCGCGTGCAGATCTCGCCGTATGACTGCTTGGGCTGTGGCGTCTGCCTGACTGCTTGCCCGGTCGAAGGCGCACTGACCATGACTTCGTTCGAAGAAATGAAGCCCGAGCAGGAGAACTTCGACAAGGTTGCGATGAACGAAAAGTATCTGAAGCCGGACGTCATCAGCGACAAGAACATGAAGTCCATCCAGTTCTCCAAGCCGTACTTCCAGTTCTCGGCTGCTTGTGCAGGCTGTGCAGAAACCACCTACATCAAGCTGGTGAGCCAGCTGGTTGGCGACCATATGTACATCGGCAATGCCGCAGGCTGCTCGTCGGCATACAGCGGCGGCGCTCCCATCCTGCCGTACTGCAAGGACAACCGCGGCTTTGGCCCGGCTTGGGAACACTCCCTGTTTGAAGACAACGCCGAATTTGCCTTTGGTTTCTACCATGCGCAGGATTCCATCCGCAAGGAAATCCTGATTCGTCTGGAAGCACTCGAGCAGGCTGGCGTGGCTGTCGATGCCATCCAGGATTACACGGCAAACTGGAACGACCGGGAGAAGTCCCGCGCCGTTTCCGATGCCCTGATTGCAGCGCTTGAGAAGGCGGAAAAGACGGCGGATGTCGAATTCGTTCTGGACAACAAGGAATACCTGGCCAAGAAGTCGGTCTGGGCGATCGGCGGCGACGGCTGGGCTTACGATATCGGCTTTGGCGGTATCGACCATGTACTCGCACAAAATCAGGATGTTAACCTCCTGGTTCTGGATACCGAAGTATACTCCAACACCGGCGGACAGTCGTCCAAGGCGACCCCGGCCGCTGCGGTTGCGAAGTTTGCATCCGGCGGTAAGGAAATCGCCAAGAAGGATCTGGGCGCGATCTTCATGAACTATGGCTATGTGTATGTTGCACAGGTTGCCATTGGTTACGATCAGGCACAGACCCTCAAGGCCATCCGTGAGGCCGAGGCTTATCCGGGTCCGTCCATCATCATCGCGTACTGCCCGTGTCTGGAACAGCACATCAAGGCTGGTATGGGCTGCTCGCAGACCGAGATGAAGAAGGCCGTCGAATGCGGTTACTGGCAGCTGTATCGTTACGATCCGCGCCTGGTAGCCGAAGGCAAGAATCCGTTCCAGCTGGATTCGCCCGAACCGGACACCAGCAAGCTGATGGATTACCTCATGGGTGAAAACCGCTTCGCGTCGCTGAAGAACAACTTCCCGGCACGTGCGGATGCCCTGTATGAAAAGACCATAGCGGACGTCAAGGCGCGGTATGCAAAGTATCGCAAATTGGCGCAAGATCCTACCTAATATCTCCTAACTAAAATCTCTAAGCACAGACAAGGCTCCGGGACATCCCGGAGCCTTGTCTGTCTTTATTTTTTCATTATATGAAATCCTATCTGCTTTCTTATATCTTCTACATATTCCGCCTTTAAAATTTATTTAATATGTCATTTTTTCTTTTTATATCCTGTATTCATTTGACATTTTATACACCTTATGTTATAGTGCAAACATAAGGTATGCGCATGCTAGGACGTCGGTTAAAAAGATGGTTTTCATTAAGGAGGCTTTCTTATGAAAAAACTAATCAGCGCGATTCTCTCTTTTGCACTTTTGTGTTCTTTTGCGAGCCCAGCTTTTGCTGCAAGCGTTTCCGATTCTTCGCAAGTTTTGTCTGCTGCTGAAGTACAAACTCCTGAGGAAATCAAACAATTCCTTAAAAACTCACCTGATACCGTGGTTACCAATGAGTACGATGCTTTGAAGCAGCGCCAAGCTGAAGCCCGCGAACTTCTTCGCCAAAACTCTATTAATACAACGCAAGAAGAATATCAGGAAGCTGTTGATATTCTTGCAATCGACCCAGTGGCCATTTTTTATGAATTAAAAGAAAAAGGTGAACCCTATTTACGGGAACATGGATATTCGGAAACCCAAATCAATGCAATCCTAAATTTTGACGGCTCTGAAGATGCCATCTATCGGGCTTCTGCAACTGTTTCTGGGAATCTATCGATTTTAAGTCAAAGCACCGTTGGAACAACTCGTAAATTTACTGCTAAGTACACATTTGCCTGGAATGGAGCCGTTAGCTTTTCGTACAAACACTTAACTGCCATTAATTCTGAACTATTTTATTTAATAGAAGGATCTTCCAAAAATGATGCGTTATTATACTATGACTCTACTGCGACAAGCACCGTTCGAAGCACTTACGCACCTGTCGTAAGAATGCAAAAGTGTAATGGTCATGGTGCCGGTGTTGACATCGATCACAGTATTACAGTAGGTACAACCACACAAACGGTGTATAACATTGATTCTGGCTACATGATTGCTGAATTTGACAATCTGAACGGTGACCGACAGACTGGTATTTCTGGTCTATATGTAGTGAGTTCGGTTCAAGTTTCCCCCAGTTTGAGTGCTACTCTTCAATATCGAAACGCAAGTGCTAGCCTTTCTTTTGATTTAAAGTTTGGCCAAACAGAATATGGACGCAGGGAAACGACTGTAAGATTTTCATCTTAAAAGGCGCTCTATATGAAAAAATTAAAATTCTGGCTTATCACGCTTCTCATTTTGCTGGCGGTACCCTTGGGGAATATTGTATTCCAGAGGCTTTTTACCAACCCGCAGGCGAGTTATGGTGCCAATCATGAAATCGGGCTTTCCATGCTGTATTCCAATCTTGTGACGGTCGGCTGTACAGCCGTCATCCTTTATCATCTAAAATTCCACAAATAGCAAACTCCCCGCTTTTCTTTCGATAAGCGGGGAGTTTTTTTATGCTGTAAATCTTACTTCTTCAGGTTGAACCAAGCATCGCGGCCCAGGTACTGTGCTACATCGCCCAGTTCCTCTTCGATGCGGAGCAGCTGATTGTACTTTGCAACACGGTCGGTACGGCTCGGTGCACCGGTCTTGATCTGGCCAGCGTTCAGTGCAACAGCCAGGTCTGCGATGGTAGCATCCTCGGTTTCGCCCGAACGATGCGATACAACTGCTGTGTAACCAGCGCGGTTTGCCATCTGGATAGCGTCCAGAGTCTCGGTCAGAGAACCGATCTGGTTTACCTTGATCAGGATGGAGTTTGCAACGCCCAGGTCGATGCCCTTCTTCAGACGGGTTACGTTGGTTACGAACAGATCGTCGCCAACCAGCTGGATCTTGTCGCCCAGAGCCTTGGTCAGCATATCCCAGCCTTCCCAGTCCTCTTCGGCCATGCCGTCTTCCAGAGAGATGATCGGATACTTCTCAGCGAAGTTCTTCCACATGTTAACCAGCTGCTTCTGGGTCATCTTCTTGCCAGACTTCGGCTGGATGTAGCACTTCTCTTCGTCGTTCCACCATTCGGAGGAAGCAGCGTCGATGGCGATCATGAAGTCTTCGCCCGGCTTGTAGCCAGCTTCTTCGATTGCCTGAACGATAACCTTCAGAGCATCCTCATCCTTCTTCAGGTTCGGAGCATAGCCGCCTTCGTCGCCGACGCCAGCAGCCGGAGTGCCATTTTCCTTCAGGGTCTTCTTGAGGGTGTGGAATACCTCAGCGCAACGGCGCAGAGCTTCGCGGAAGGACGGAGCCGATACCGGCATGATCATGAATTCCTGAATTTCTACGTTGTTGGTTGCATGTGCGCCACCGTTCAGGATGTTCATCATCGGAACCGGCAGGGTCTTCGCATTGCAGCCGCCGATGTAGTTGTACAGCGGCAGGCCCAGTGCTTCTGCAGCAGCCTTTGCAACTGCCAGCGATACGCCCAGGATTGCGTTTGCGCCCAGCTTGGTCTTGTTCGGGGTGCCGTCGAGTGCGATCATTGCCTTGTCGATCGCCTGCTGGTCGAGTGCGTTCATGCCGATGATCTCTTCTGCGATCTCGCCATTGACAGCGTCAACTGCCTTCAGAACGCCCTTGCCCATGTAACGGTCCTTGTCGCCGTCACGCAGTTCGCAAGCTTCGAAAATACCGGTGGAAGCGCCAGACGGAACCGCTGCACGGCCCATATATGCGCCAGTGTCTGCCTCAACATAAACCTCAACTTCAACGGTCGGGTTGCCACGGGAGTCCATGACTTCGCGGCCGATCACGTCAACGATCTCAATATAACCCTTCATACTAACCTTCTCCTTTACAAACAAATTATATAGTCAGACAGAAATTCTGTCTTACTTCACAAGCAGGCTCTTGCCGGTCATCTCTTCCGGCTTGTCCAGACCGAGCAGTTCGAGCATGGTCGGTGCCAGGTCAGCCAGCACGCCGCCCTCTGCCAGGGCCTTGATGTTGTCGCGGCCAACCAGCGCCAGCGGTACCGGGCTGGTCGAGTGCGCGGTGAACGGGGTTACGCCGTCATCCTCGAGCATGCGGTCGGCATTGCCATGGTCCGCGGTGATGAGCGCGGTGCCACCCTTGGCGAGCAGAGCGTCCACGACCTTGCCGACACAGGTGTCCACGGTTTCGACTGCCTTGACGGCTGCATCGAACACACCGGTGTGACCAACCATATCGCAGTTGGCGTAATTGAGGATGATGACATCATATTTATCCGACTCAATGCGCTTGAGCACTTCATCGGTGACTTCGGGCGCCGACATCTCGGGCTTTAAGTCATAAGTTGCAACCGACGGCGACTTGATGAGCGCGCGGTCTTCATTCTTGTATTCCTTTTCAACGCCGCCGTTGAAGAAGAACGTAACATGCGCGTACTTCTCGGTTTCGGCGATGCGCAGCTGGGTCAGACCCTTTTCGGCGATGTATTCGCCGAAGGTATTGGTCAGGCTCTGCGGCTTGAAGGCCACTTCGACGTTCGGCATGGTCGCGTCGTACTGGGTCATGCAGACGAACTTGACCGGCAGGTTGCCCTGTTCGCGGAAGAAGCCGTCGAAGTCCGGGTCAACGATCGCGCGGGTGATTTCACGCGCACGGTCGGGACGGAAGTTTGCAAAGATGACCGCATCGTCCTTTTGGACATTGGCACCCGGGGTCACGATAACCGGCTCGATAAATTCGTCGGTCACGTCCGCTTCGTAGCTGTTCAGGACGGCCTGTACGGCGTCCTCATAAACCGGAGCCTCGCCCAGAACGATGGCGTCATAAGCGCGCTCCAGACGATCCCAACGCTTGTCGCGGTCCATTGCATAGTAACGGCCCGAAATGGTCGAAATGCAGCCAACGCCCAGTTCCTTGATCTTATCCAGGAGCTTCTTGACATATTCCACGCCCGAAGTCGGCGGGGTGTCACGGCCGTCCATGAAGCAATGAACGCAAACCTTGGTCAGGCCCTTTCTCTTGGCCAGTTCGAGCAGAGCGCAGATGTGATCGATGTGGGAATGTACGCCGCCATCGCTCATCAGGCCAAAGATGTGCAGGGTGGAATTAAACCACAGGCACTGGTCAACGGCATGCTGGAATGCTTCGTTTTCAAAGAAATCACCGTCTTCAATCGACTTGGTGATGCGAGTCAGTTCCTGGTAAACAATGCGGCCAGCGCCAATGTTGGTATGGCCGACTTCGGAGTTGCCCATCTGGCCGTTCGGCAGGCCGACATCCATACCGGATGCGCCAATGAGGGTGTGCGGGCACTCGCTGAAGATCTTATCCAGACGCGGGGTCTTTGCCGCGTGGATGGCATTGCCAGCGTCGCTGTCCCGATGGCCAAAGCCATCCAGAATGATGAGGGCCAGCGGCTGCTTGGCAGCTGTCTTAGTCGTGGTACGGCGGGTACGCTTTGCCGCCGGTTTCTTTTCGGTGGTGGGTTCTTTTTCCGCGGTCTTGCGGGTGGTGGTCCGGCGGGTACGCTTTGCCGCCGGCTTCTCGGCGGTCTTGACCGCATCGGTTGCGGCTTCCGCCGGTTCCGCAGCCTGTACTGCGGAGGTGGACAGGACCGCTGCATCTGCTACAGCCTTGGTCGCGGCCTTGGCTTTGGATGCTGCGATGATGTCCTCCTGCTTGATCTTTCTCATAATTTCCAACTCTCCTCTGCCTGTAAAAAAGGGGGATAAGCGTATTGGCTCCTCCCCCTCCTACTCCGGTCGGCGCCGGGAAGCGCCGGTTTAGTTCTGATTTGCTGCCTCTACGATTGCCGCAAAGTCCGGAGCCTTCAGGGACGCGCCGCCGATCAGGCCGCCGTCTACATCGGGCTGTGCCAGCAGTTCTGCTGCATTCTTTGCGTTCATCGAACCGCCATACTGAATGGTGATGGCACGAGCTGCACGTGCGCCGTACAGTTCGCGCAGGCAATCGCGGATCTTCGCACATACTTCGCCGGCCTGCTCGCTGGTTGCAGTCTTACCGGTGCCGATTGCCCAGATGGGCTCATATGCGATAACAACCTTCTTGATATCCTCTACGGCAACGCCCTGCAGAGCGATCTTGACCTGCTTGCGGATGACTTCCATGGTAACATCCTGCTCGCGCTCGGTCAGGCTTTCGCCAACGCACAGAATCGGACGCAGGCCGTTTTCGATGGCAACCTTGACCTTCTTGTTGCAGTTCTCGTCGGTCTCGTTGAAGTACTGACGGCGCTCGGAGTGGCCGATGATCACGTACTTGACGCCCAGCTCCTTGAGCATGTCGGCCGAGATTTCTCCGGTGAAAGCGCCGGACTTCTCAAAGTGCATGTTCTCTGCGCCAATGGCGATCTTGGAGCCCTTTGCAGCCTTTACAGCAGCCTGGATATCGGTAAACGGTACGCAAAGAACCATTTCGCACCACTTGGTCTTGGAAAGCAGCGGCTTCATTTCTTCGATCAGAGCCTTTGCCTCGCTCGGCGTTTTGTTCATCTTCCAGTTACCAGCAATAATGGTCTTGCGATATCTGCGATTCATGTTAATATACCCCTTTCAGTATTTACGATTCTATTTGTTCTCGTAAATGTATGTATTTATACGGGTTTGCCCCGCAATCAAGCGATTTTCATCCGGGCGGGACTTTCGCCCGGATGAAAAACAATTTCTTACTTGTCGTTCAGGCAAGCGATGCCCGGCAGTTCCAGACCTTCCAGGAACTCGAGCGAAGCGCCGCCGCCGGTGGAGATGTGAGTCATCTTGTCGGCAAAGCCCAGCTTTTCAACCGCTGCTGCCGAGTCGCCGCCACCGATGATGGAAACAGCGTTCGAAGATGCGATAGCCTTGGCAACAGCCTTGGTGCCAACTGCGAAAGCGTCAAATTCGAATACGCCCATGGGGCCGTTCCAAACAACCGTACCAGCATCCTTCACGGCATTGGAGAACAGTTCGATGGTCTTCGGACCGATGTCCAGACCCATCATGTTGTCCGGCAGTTCGCCTGCGCCGTAAACAACCGGCTCTGCATCGGCTGCAAAGTGGTCTGCGCAAACATTGTCGATCGGCAGCAGGAGCTTAACGCCCTTTTCTTCTGCCTTCTTGACCAGACCGTTGGCCAGATCGAGCTTATCTTCTTCGCACAGAGAGGTACCGATCTTGCCGCCCTGCGCCTTCATGAAGGTGTAAGCCATGCCGCCACCGATGATGATGGTGTCGCACTTTTCGATCAGGTTGTTGATAACGCCGATCTTATCGGAAACCTTTGCGCCGCCCAGGATGGCAACGAACGGACGGGCCGGATTTGCCAGCGCCTTGCCCATGATGGAGATTTCCTTGTTGATGAGGTAACCGCAAACAGCCGGCAGGTAGTCGGCAATACCAGCGGTAGAAGCATGGGCACGGTGTGCGGTGCCGAATGCATCGTTAACATAGATGTCAGCCATGTCAGCGAAAGCCTTAGCCAGTGCCGGATCGTTCTTGGTTTCGCCCTTTTCAAAGCGAACATTCTCGAGCATGACGGCTTCGCCCGGCTTTACTTCAGCAGCCAGACGCTTTGCGTCTTCGCCAACAACGTCCTTCGCCAGCTTGATCTGCTTGCCCAGCAGCTCGCCCAGACGCTCTGCAACCGGCGCCAGCGAATACTTCATGTTGACTTCGCCCTTCGGGCGGCCCAGATGCGAGCACAGGATCACAGCAGCGTTGTGCTCGAGCAGATACTTGATGGTCGGCAGCGCAGCTACGATACGCTTGTCGTCTGTGATGCGGCCGGTTTCATCCTGCGGCACATTGAAGTCGCAACGGACAATGACCTTCTTACCGCTTACGTCGATGTCTTCCACGTTCTTCTTGTTGTAATCCATATTAACTCTCCTTTGGGACAGAATATTTTTATCAAAACCAACTCTAAACCATGCGATTCGGGGATGAATCTCCCGGAATCTGCACTTCCTTCTTCCTAAGACAGCATTATACTTGTTTTACCACTAACAATCAATAGAATTTTCGAAAAATATCGCAAAAAATCCGCGCTTTGGCGATTATTTTATTTTGTGGGGCCGGAAAAAATAAATTTCTGGTGATATTTGCCCTAGCGCAGCGCCTGCGGGTGTGCTTTTTCTCCGTGCAGACTAGCTTTCGCGCGGTTCGCCGTAGTACATGACAGCCAGTGCCTGCGGGCCGGTGTTGGTCAGCACCGACACGCCGATCGGCCAGCGTTCCACCGCAGCAAATCCCATCTCAAGCAGCTTTTTTTCCAGTTCTTCGATCCGGTTTTGGGGCACGTCGCCATAGAGTAGACCGGCGATCTGGGTCTCCGGACTGACCACCCGCTTGCGGACAAAATCCACCATTGCCGGGACCAGATTTTTCTCTCCGCGCGCCTTGCCGCACACGGTCACACCGCCTGCATACACATGGCTGATGGGCTTGATGCCCAGCGCTTCGCCGACAAAGGCAGCGCCGCCCGAGATGCGCCCGGATTTTTTGAGGAATTTGAGCGAATATACGCCCAAAGCCCCCTCACTGCGCTGAAGGCGCGAACGGACCACACCCAGAATCGCGTCAAAGCTGTCGCCACCATCGCGCATTTTGGCCGCATCCAGAATGATTCGCCCGTAAATCATCGAATAGCTTTCCGAATCGATCACTTCAATGCGCATGGCCTGGCCGTATTCCTCGTAAAACATATCCCGCGCGACGCAGGCCGACTGAAAACAGCCCGAGCCTTTGCCATTCATGATAATGCCCAGCGCATGGGTATAACCGGCTTCGTGCATCTGGCGGTAGTGCTCCAAAAACTGTACCGGTGTGATCTGCGCGGTCACGGGGATTTCGTCGGTACTGCCGAGCAGTTTGCAGTATTCTTCCGGGGTGATGTCATAGTGTTCCCGGAAGGTGCGTCCCTCATGCGTGATCTGCACCGGCAGAATGTCGATTTGATATTTTACAGCCAGTTCTCGCGGGATATCGCAGGCCGAATCGGCAAAAATATAGATCTTTTCCATCCTTCTTCTCCTTGCTGCCTGTTACAGCGCCGGCCCGAGATCGGCCGGAAAACGGCCGGCTTCTTCGAGGCCTTTGAACCCGGTCTGCCGCAGCGCTTCAAACACAGTCACGGCCACCGAATTGGATAAATTGAGGCTGCGTGCTCCTTCCCGCATGGGGATACGCAGACAGCGCTCCGGATGCTGGGTGAGCAGGTCTTCGGGCAGGCCGCGGGTTTCCTTACCGAACATCAGATAAGAGCCATCGGCAAACGATGCTTCGGTGTAGGCGCGCGGCGCTTTGGTAGTCAGATAGTAATAGGGTCCTGCGGGATTTTTCTCAAAAAAATCCGCTAGGTTTTTATAATACCGGATGTCCAGCAAATGCCAGTAATCCAGACCGGCGCGTTTGAGCTGCCGGTCGTCAATCGAAAACCCGAGCGGTTCCACCAGATGAAGCACCGAACCGGTCGCGGCACAGGTGCGCGCGATGTTGCCGGTGTTCTGCGGGATCTCGGGTTCGACCAAAACGATATGGAACATAACAATCCTCTTTTTTTACGAAGTACGCTTTTATTTTATGAGATTTTACGTGATTTTTCAAGGACTTTATATCCTTTTGCGCAAAAAAACATCCCCCAATCCGGAAAAATCGGGGGATATTTGAAAAAAGGTCAGTCCATTTGGGCGTACACGCCGTAAACATAGCCTTCGGTTTGGGCCTGCTCGTCGGTGAGCACTTCGCCAGTCAGTTGCCGGCCGCTTCCGGAATCCGGGTAAATCACCGCCAGCTTGCCGGTGTGCAGGGTCATGGTTTGGGTCTGCTGTGCGCCATCGGTGAACGTGACCGTGACGGTCAGTTTGGCGCCTTCGAAGGTATCGATCCGGCTGTGCCATGCTTCCCGCAGGTCGGCGGTTTCCTCCATTTGCTCAGGCGCTGCCCAGAATCCATAGCTGGTGTCCGGGTCATAGAGTTCCTCAAAGCCGTTTTCCAGCTTCCAGCAAACATCGGCACACCATTGCATCTCGTCCTCGGTATCGCCCAGGCCATACGGCATCACCACATCGGCGCCCTCCAAGCGGGGGTCTGAAATGGCGTCCGCAGCCGCCGCAGCCGAACTTTTGCCATCCCGCAGGGCGGCATCGGCCGCCGATGCCATCTGGTAATAGGCATCTGGATCGAAATCGGTCAGGGTTTTGGTGCGATAAAGCGCCCCTTGATCGATGGATGCGCTGACTGTCGCAATGTTGTCCCCGGTCACCCGGAACAGACAGCCGGAAAAAAAGCCTTGCTCCGAATCATCCACGCCTGCGCCATCGGCAAACACGATGGTGCTGTTTTTCGGTTCCATGGTTTCGCCGGTATCGGCCGCATACGCCACCAGACCAAACGTATGGCTGACCGCCACTCCGCCTGCGCTGTCCGGTGTCTGGGTTCGGATTGCCGCACCGCCTGCCAAAATGCCAAACGCACAGGCGGCTGCCAAAATGCGTTTCATCCCACGAAACCGCGGTGCTTTTGCTGCATCAGACGCCGGGTTTTGCCGCGCCTGATGCGCTGCCCAAAGGGTGCGCGTCCGCAGCGATTCGGGCGCCTGCATCTTCTGTAAATCGCTCAGTCGTTTGGTTTGTTTCATCGTCATCGCCCTCCAAAATCTCTTTGAGTTGTTTGCGTGCCCGGTGCAGCCGGGTGCGTACGGTCGCTGGCCGGCAGCCGGTGATGTGCGCGATCTCCTCGGTACCATAGCCTTCCACATAATGCAGATAGACCGGCGTGCGCAGCCGTGCGGGCAGGCTCGCCACCGCCTGCCACAGCGCGGTATAGTCCTCGTCTTCCGGCGCTGCCGCATCCGGAAGAGCCTCCAGCGGTGCCGTGCGTTTGAACCAGGCCGCGCGCCGCAGATCGTTGCACCGGCTGGCGGTCACCCGCAGCAGCCAGGCTTTGAGGTGCTCGTCATCGGCAAACGCAGTCGTGTCGCGCAGCAGCCGCAAAAAGACATCCTGATACACATCCTCGGCGTCGGCCCGGGAACCCAGGCGGCACAACGCCAGGCGGTATACCGCATCCCCGCACAGCTTCATCGCCCGCAGCAAAAATGCGTCGGTGCGCTGCGAAGTATCCTCCATGCTGTCCCTCCTCCTTTCTGCAAACAACACGATTGAGGGCGCTCGATTGTTCCCGGAAAACAGAAAAAAACGCGCCCGCAGGCGCGTTTTTTATTATGCGAAAAATTCCCGGGTCTGCCGCACATTTTCGGCAATGGCGGCCTTGAGTGCGTCGACCGACTCGAACGCCTGCTCCGGACGCAGGAACTTATGCAGCTCGACATGGATGAACTGCCCATACAGGTCGCCGTCAAAGTCGAGCAGATGCGGTTCAATGGTCGGCCCACCGCCATCGACAAAGGTGGGCTTGACACCGATATTGGTCGCCGCCAGATAGGACTGGTCGCCGACGACCACACGGGTGGCATACACGCCATACGGCGGCAACGCCATCTCTTCCGGCAGCGCGAGATTGACCGTCGGCACGCCCAGCGTGCGGGTGCCAACCTTGCGTCCATGTTCGACAATGCCGGAAATCGTATAGGGATGGCCCAAAAATTCGGTAGCCCGTTCCATATCCCCCTGCCGGATGAGCTGCCGGATGTAGGTGGACGAAACGACGACACCGTCGATCTTCACGTCCTGGATGCAGTCATAACCGATGCCGGCTTTGCGGCATTCTTCGGCCATGCCTTCCGCGGTTCCCAGGCCCTTATACCCAAAGCGGTTGTTGTGGCCCGAGATGATGTATTTGGCATGAAATTTACCAATCAGCAGCTTGTGGATAAAATCACGCCAATCCATGGTGCGCAATTCGGTGAAGTGGCCGAAAATAACTTCATCCACGCCGCCCAGCCGTTTGATCTCATCGGCACGGCCCGCATGAGCGGTCAGCATGGGCACCGGGACGCCCGACATGACCGAACTGGGATGCTGGTCAAAGGTGAACACCGACGAGATGCCGCCGATGTCTTTTGCCCGCAAAATAGCCCGTTCCATCAGAGCCTGATGGCCGCGATGTACCCCGTCAAAATATCCAAGCGCGATGGCGCGCGGTCGGTTTTCGATATGCATTGGGTCTTTCCCCCTGTATTTCTTACCGGAAATTTTTATACACAAATAATCCTACGCCGCCTTTGTCCAGCGTGCGCACCTGGCCGAGCATGCGGAACTGGTCCCCCTCGTATACCCGCACGAGCATGTCCGGCGTTTCGGGCAGGCCCTTTGCCTGACGCGGGAATACCACTGCCCCGCGCGCCGCGCGTTCGCCGCCCTCGGCGGTCAAATACACGGCCGGATGCTCGAGAAACAGGCTGTCGGTCGGCCGCAAAAGCGACTGCATCTGGCCGGCTTCCATCGCCCGCTCGACCGCGGCAAAGTCCGTGGTCTCCTCGAGCGCATACGCGCCCGACCGCGTGCGCACCAGACTGTGCATGGCTGCCCAGGTGCCAAGTCTTTCACCCAGGTCGTTGACCAGCGTGCGCACATAGGTGCCCTTGCTGGCTACCACGCGGAAGGTACCGCGCTGCGCGGCCTCGTCAAAGTCCAGCAGCTCGATCTCCGGCACCACGATCTCGCGCGTCGGGCGCTCGACCTCCTGTCTCTTGCGGGCCAGGTCGTACAGCTTGCGGCCGCCGACCTTGACCGCCGAATACATGGGCGGCAGCTGCTGCTGCACGCCCTGGAACCCGGCCAGCGCCTGCCGCACGGCGGCGATATCCACCCGCTTGTCCGAAGTATGCAGGGTCTGTCCGGTGGTATCCTGAGTGTCAGTGGCCAGGCCCAGCGTGAACCCGGCCACATATTCCTTGTCCTGCGCGGCCGCAAAATCGGCCGCTTTGGTCGCCCCGCCTACAAAGACGGGCAGCACACCGGTCGCCATGGGGTCGAGCGTGCCGCCGTGACCGATGCGGCGGGTCTTTAAGATGCCCCGCAGCTTGGCTACCACGTCGTGTGATGTGAAGCCCTGGGGCTTGTTCATCAGTAAAATCCCGTTTAGCGTCTGTTGTTCCATCGTCTGCCCTCAAAGGCTGCTCTGCTGGTAGACTTCCTTGGTGGCCAGCAGCAGACGCTGCTTGGCCTGCATCATGTCCACTCCAGCCGGGAAAGATGCACCACCCGCGCGCAGATGGCCGCCGCCGCCGCATTTGCTGCAAATGGCCGAAGCGTCCACTTCCTTGGTCGTGCGCACCGATGCTTTGATGGTGCCATCCTTGTTTTCGGTCAGGGTGATGCCGACCTGCACGCCTTCGATCTGGCGGGTGAGCGACGCGATCGAGTCCAAATCGTCCATGTCTGCGCCGGTGCGGTCGATGTCCGCCCGCCACAGAAGGGCCAGCGCGACCTTGCGGTCCATGGCAAACTCCATGGTGTCGAAAATGATGCGCTCCATCTCAAACCGCGGCCAGCTCTTGACTTCAAAGAGCGCGCGATTGATTTCGCCCCCATCGATGCCGGCTTCCAGACAGTCGGCCGCCACGCGCAGCGTGTGCGGCACGGTGTTGGAGAATTTAAAGCAGCCGGTATCGGTCGAGATGGCGATATAGATGCACCGCGCGATGTCGCGCGTAAGCGTCACGCCCAGTGCCTTGAGTACGTCGTAGATGACCTCGGCACAGCCGCCCGCCTGGGGACGGATGAGGTTGTGCTTGCCGATGCCGGGGTTAGAGCGGTGATGGTCGAGCGCAAGGTCGATCTTGCCGATATACCCCTGCGCATTGTCGGAAAATAGGTTGGTGTCCGCGATGTCGGTGGTCACGACAAAAGCAGGCACAAAGCCTTCCGGCGGGTAGCAGGGTACGATGAGCGATTCATACCGCTTGGTGATCTCGGGGTTTTCCAGCACATAAGCGTTCTTGCCCAGCTGCCGCAGGCCGCGGCACAGCGCGCCCGCGCAGCCGGTCGTGTCGCCGTCCGGCCGGCGATGGGACAGAATGAGAATATCGTCCGCCTGCCGCAGCAGGGCGGCGGCTTCGGCTACGGTGACGTTCATGCTTCGTCCTCCCCGCTGCCCATCTTGCCTTCGCGCTCGAGTCCGTGGATGACCTGAGAGATGTGTGCGCCGTGGGTGATGGACTCGTCCAGTTCAAAGACCAGCTCGGGCGCATAGCGCAGCTGGACCTTGTGGCCAACTTCCCGGCGCAGCCAGCCGGACGCGGATTTCAAGCCCTTCATCACGTCCTTGGCCTGTTCGGGGGTGCCGAGCACCGAAATATAAACCTTGGCATAGCGCAGGTCGTTGGTCACTTCGCAATGGGTGACCGAAACCAGGCCGTTTTGCACACGCGGGTCCTTGACCGCGCGCAGCGCTTCGGCCAGCGCGCGCATGACCTCTTCGGAAATGCGGGTGATGCGATTGCTTGCCATATGGATTGACCTCCTTTTCGGGGGAATACAAAACAGGGCGGGCGACAGGCCCGCCCTGTGAGTGAATACGTTCTTTATCCCGGAATTTCTTCCATAACAAAGGCTTCGAATACGTCGCCTTCCTTGATGTCGTTGAAGTTTTCAAAGCCGCAGCCGCACTCATAGCCGGATGCAACTTCCTTGACGTCGTCCTTGAAGCGCTTGAGCGAGGACAGCACGCCCTCGTGGATGACGATGCCGTCGCGCACGATGCGCACCTGCGCATGGCGCTGGATCTTGCCGTCCTGCACGTAGCAGCCTGCGATGGTGCCCACACCGGATACGCGGAAGGTGGTGCGCACTTCGGCATGGCCGAGCACAGCCTCGCGGAACTTGGGTGCGAGCATGCCCTTCATAGCCTGCTCCATCTCCTCGATGCAGTCGTAGATGACGCGGTACATGCGCATGTCGACGCCCTGCTGGGCTGCCGAATCGGTCGCCGTACGGTCGGGACGAACGTTAAAGCCAACGATGATCGCGCCCGAAGCCGCGGCCAGCATAACGTCGGATTCGTTGATCGCGCCAACTGCGCCGTGGATGACCTTGACGCGCACTTCTTCGTTGGACAGCTTTTCCAGGCTGGCGCGGATGGCCTCGACCGAACCCTGTACGTCGGCCTTGACGATGATGTTCAGTTCCTTCATCTCGCCTTCCTGGATGGACTGGAACAGGTTGTCGAGCGTAACCTTGTGGAAAGCCTTGTTGCGCTCTTCCTTTTCCTTCTCCTTACGCTGTTCGACCAGCTGACGGGCCATCTTCTCGTCGTCGACCGCGTAGAAGATGTCGCCTGCGCCCGGCACTTCAGCCAGACCGATGATCTCGACCGGAACCGACGGGCCTGCGGACTTGATCTTGCGACCGTCGTCGTCGGTCATCGCGCGGACACGGCCGACCGCCGTACCGGCGATGATGCTGTCGCCCGTGTGCAGGGTACCGTTCTGGACCAGAACGGTCGCAACCGGGCCGCGGCCCTTGTCGAGCTTGGCTTCGATGACCGTACCCTTGGCCTGACGGTTGGGGTTGGCCTTGAGGTCGGCGACCTCGGCGGTCAGCAGGACCATTTCGAGCAGGTTTTCGATGCCCTGGCCGTACTTAGCCGAAATGTTGCAGACGATCGTGTCGCCGCCCCATTCTTCGGGCACGAGTTCATACTCGGTCAGCTGCTGCAAAATGCGCTCGGGATTCGCGCCGTCTTTATCGATCTTGTTGACGGCCACGATGATCGGCACATTGGCTGCCTTGGCGTGGTTGATGGCTTCGATAGTCTGCGGCATGATGCCGTCGTCGGCTGCCACGACCAGAATCGCGATATCGGTAACCTGTGCGCCGCGGGCACGCATGGACGTAAATGCCGCATGGCCCGGGGTGTCGAGGAAGGTGATCGGCTTGCCGCCAACCTTGACGCGGTATGCACCGATGTGCTGGGTAATGCCGCCGGCTTCGCCTTCGGTGACCTTGGTCTTACGGATGGCGTCGAGCAGCGAGGTCTTACCATGGTCAACGTGACCCATAACCACAACGACCGGGTCGCGGGGCTGCAGGTTCTCTTCCTTGTCCTCGGATTCGTCAAACAGCTTTTCCTCGATGGTGACATGCACTTCGCGCTCGACCTTGGCGCCCATTTCTTCGGCAACGATGGCCGCGGTGTCAAAGTCGATGGTCTGGGAGATGGACGCCATGACGCCCAGCTTCATCAGTTCCTTGATGACGTCGGCTGCGGTGCGCTTCATGCGCTGCGCGAACTCGCCGACATTGATCTCATCCGGGATGGAGACCTTAAGCTGTACCTTCTTGGCCATCTGCTGCTGGCGCTGCAGGCGCTTCATCTTCTCCTGCTCCTCCTGACGGCGCTTGGAGCCATACTGCTGGCGCGCACGCTGGTCGGACTTCTTGGTCAGCTTCTGCTTCTTCTGGCCGCTCGACTGCATACGTTCAGCCTTTTCGGAAACCAGAGAATCGATACGCTCGTCGTACTTGGCCAGGTTGACGTCGCCGCCGCCACGGGTATCGATGCGGTGGACCTGCTTGACGCGGGACGAACGCGGCGCTTCCTTCTTTTCTTCTTTGCTTTCGCCTTCGTCCGCCTTGGGCGCAGCTTCCTTGACCGGAGCGGCTTCCTTCTTGCCGCCTGCCGGGGCTGCCTGCTGGGAACCCAGCACGCGCTCCAAATCATCTACCTGATGATTTTGCGTAAAATACTCAAAAATAATACTCAGTTCGTGATCGTCCAAAACCTGCATATGATTTTTGGGCGCTTTTGCGTACTTGGTGAGGATGTCGGTCACTTCCTTGGTCGACCGGCCGAAATCCTTCGCCACTTCATGGACTCTATACTTGTTATCAATCGCCATTGGCGCTCACCTCCTGATGATGATTGGTGCGGGGCCAAAGCCTCGCAAAAGGCGGAAAAAGTCGTTATTTCTTCTTTTTCCCCTTGCGGCGGTCAATGCGCGCCTTTTTTTCCGAAACACGCGCGGCGGCCGCCTTGTTTTGGGCGCTGGTATCGGCCAATTTGCCTGCCAGAGCCGCGGCCATGCCCATATCGCTTATGGCGCAGACCACACATCCGGGCACGCCGATCGCATTGCCCAGCGTTTCCCGCGTGCAGGGCATGGAGAACACCGGAACACGCGCATCGTGCCGCATGACCTTGCGGCGCGTGGCATCGCCCGCGTCCTCGGCCAGAAAGATGGCCCGGCATTTTCCGGCCATCACCATTTCGCCCACCTGTTCTTCGCCGCAGGCCAGCTTGCCGGCGCGGCGGGACAGGCCCAAAAGCCCGAGCACCGGATTAGTTTCCATGGTTTTCTTCCTCCATGCGCTGCTCCAGGGCTTCATAAACCGTGTCGGGCACGGTCATCTCGAACGCCCGCTCGATGGCGCGCGCCTTGCGCGCTTTTTTCAGGCATTCGAGGTTCGGGCAGAGATACGCGCCGCGGCCGGGCGCCTTGCCCTTAAAATCGAGCGACAATTCGCCTTCGGGCGAACGCACCACACGGATGAGTTCCCGCTTGGGAAACATGGTGCGGCACCCTAGGCATTGCCGCATGGGGATTTTTCGTTTCTGCATGGGTGATCCCCCTTTTCCCGGCTTATTCCGCTTCCTGCGCATCCTCCGCCGGTGCTTCGGTCTCCGGCTCGGACACGGCCGGTTCGGCCTGGGATGCAGGTGCAATATCGATCTTGCAGCCGGTCAGCTTGGCGGCCAGACGGGCGTTTTGGCCTTCCTTGCCGATCGCCAGGCTGAGCTGGTCGTCGGGCACGATCACGCGGCAGGACTTGCCATCCGGCTGCATGGTGGCCGAGATGACGTCTGCGGGCGCGAGCGCCGCGGAAACGAACTGGGCCATATCCTCCGACCACTTGATGATGTCGATCTTCTCGCCGCCGAGTTCGTCGACGATGTTGCCCACGCGGGCGCCACGGGTACCAACACAAGCGCCGATCGGATCGACGTTTTCGTCCTGCGACCAGACGGCGATCTTGGTGCGGTTGCCTGCTTCGCGGGCGATCGACTTAACTTCGACGATGCCGTCGTGGATTTCGGGTACTTCCAGTTCAAACAGGCGCTTGACCAGACCCGGATGGGTGCGCGAGATCATGACCTGCGGGCCGCGGGTGCCGCGGCGTACCTCGATGACATAAACCTTGACGCGCTCGCCTTCCTTGAGCGTTTCGCTGCGCACCTGCTCACCGGCGGTGAGCACCGCTTCGGTCTTTTCGCCCTGGGAGATCATCTCCAGGATGACGTTGCCCGTACGCGGGTCAACCCGGCTGACGGTAGCGTTCAAGATCTCATGTTCCTTGGATTCAAACTCCGAAAGCACCATGCCGTGTTCGGCTTCGCGGATGCCCTGGATGATGACCTGCTTGGCCGACTGGGCCGCGATGCGGCCAAAGGACTTGGGCGGGATGTCGATGTCGATCACGTCGCCCAGCATGGCATTTTTCTTGTATTCGCGCGCTTCTTCCAGGCTCAGTTCCTCGTACGGCTCATAGACATCGTCTACAACCGTCTTGCGCACAAACAGGCGGATTTCCTTTTTGACGCGGTCGGTTTCGACATAGACGTTATCGGTCATGCCGTCGTTCATCTTTTTATACGCGGCGATCAGCGCCTGGCCGACGCGCTCGAGCATGTAATCGACCGAAATGCCCTTTTCCTTTTCCAGTTGCTCGAGGGCTGCAAAAAACTCTGCGTTCATCTTGTCCCAATCACTCCTTTTAAAACTGTACGGTCAGCCGGACGGCTGCGATGTCCTGGGGCTCATAGACACGGCGCGTACCGTCCACTTCGACGCTCACGCAGCCATTGTCATAACCGACCAAGGTGCCTTCGACGGTTTTGGCGCCGTCGACCGGCTTATAAAACTTGACTTCCACGGCCTGGCCCAGAAATTTTTCAAAATGCGCGGGCTTTTTGAGCCTTCTCTCCAGTCCGGCCGAAGAGACGCACAGGGTATAGGCGGGCAGGGAATCGAACTCCCGCGCGTCGAGCATGGGGTCGAGTGCGCGCGAGACCGCCTCACAGTGGTCGATGTCCACGCCTTCGTCGCGGTCGATGGTGACGGTCAGCATATACTGGCCACCCTCTTTTTCAAACTCCACGTCCCACAGGGTCACGCCGGCCTTTTCGCAGACCGGCTCGGCCAGCTCCGCAACACGTGCCACAACTTGCTTTGCCTGCATCATTTCCTCCTTCTGTCCCCGGCCGGGGGCTGCCCGCGTCCGGTCAATAAGAAAGAGTGGGTCGCCCCACTCTTGAACATTCATACAAACTTACGTACATAGTATACCACGCGCCGCATGCCATTGCAAGGAAAATGCAAATATTTTTCCATTTTTGCGCCCTTCCCATGCCTGGATGCGGGTGCATCGGGCCGTTTTGGGCGGTTTCGACAAATTTTTCATGCGGTTTCTATGGATTTCCCCCAGCTTGTGCTTTTTTGCGGCAGCGGACGAAAATTTTTTTTGCAATGACGCGCAAAAAGAGGTACAGTTATAATATGTCCGGTTTTCGGAAATTTTTATACATCCATTGGAGCATCCCATGAAGCGTTTTTCCCTTCCACCGTCCGGCCATGCCCGGCGGCAACTCCTTGTTTTACGAGCCGCTCTCCTGTTTCTGGCGGCCTGGTTCGTACTGGATCAGTATTTTATTCAATATCCTGCCATGACCATCCTGCTGGCGGCCAGCTTTGGCGCGGCGGGTCTGATCCCCCGGCCGCTTCTCGGTCGCACGACTATCTGGGTGCCGCGTATCATCTGGGCGCTCGGCGCACCCTGTGCGCTGCTGGTGGTCGAACTGCTCAACAACACCAACCCATTTGACGCCCTGTCGGTCACTCAGTGCACGCTCAACCTCATTTGGTATTATCTCTTTTTCGGCCTGCTGGCCCTGCTCTTTGGCCGCATCCGCCGGTCGGCGGCACTGGCCATGGTGATCTGCTTTGCCGTGGGGCTGATCAATCACTATGTGCTGACCTTCCGTGGGCGGATTATCTTCCCCTGTGACCTGGTCGCCTGGCGCACGGCGTATAATGTCGCAGGCGGCTACGATTATACCCCCGATGAAACCATCCTGCGCGCGGCCCTGTTTGCCTTGGCCTATCTGGTGCTGCTCTGGCGGCTGCCCGCCCAGAAAAAAGCGCGCCGTCCGCGCAAACGCGTGGTCTTATCTATCTGCGCAGGCGCTGCCGTGTATGGTCTGCTGTTTTTCTGTACGCCCATGCTGACCTGGCTGGGCATCTATTCCCAGCAGTGGAAGACCCAGGCCAATGGATTTGTGCTCAATTTCACCGCGTCCGTGCGGTACAGCATGGTCACCGAGCCGGAGGGATATTCGACGACCGCGGTTCAGAACATCATCGATACCGTTCCCACCGAGGACCAAACGTCCGCAGATGTCACTCAGCCGGTGCACATTATTGCCATTATGAACGAGTCGTTTGCCGACCTGGACGCTTATGACATCCCCCTGTCGGACGACCCCACGCCCTTTTTGCACAGCCTGACCGAAAACACGGTCAAGGGCACCATGATCTCGCCCGTGACCGGCGGCGGCACGGCCAATGTGGAGTTTGAATTTTTGACCGGCAATCCGCTGGCCTTCCTGCCCTCGTCCACGGTCGCCTATCAGCTTTATCTCCAGGACGGCACGCCTTCGCTGGTGTCCCAGCTCAAAGCCCTCGGTTTTTCGTCGACCGCTTTCCACCCGTACGATTCTTCGGGCTGGAACCGCACGTCGGTTTACAAATGGATGGGTTTTGATACGCAACTTTATGAGGAAGATGTTGTTTCGCCAGCTTATATCCGTGGTTTCATCTCCGACCAGTGCGATTATGAACAGCTGTACCGCATGACCGATGAAGCAGGGGACGACCCGTTGTTCGTCTTTAATGTGACCATCCAGAACCACAGCGGGTATCAGCTGCCCTGGACTAATCTGGAACGCACGGTCGAACTGACCGGCGACCTGGCCGGACAATATCCGGCGGCCGACCAGTTCTTTTCGCTCATGCGCGCCTCCGACGATGCGCTGCGCAATCTCATTTCGCACTATTCCCAGTCGGATGTGCCGACACTGATCGTCTTTTTCGGCGACCATCAACCGCCGCTCGGCAACGATTTTTATGAGGACATCACCGGCAAACCGCTCGACGACCGCACCACTGAGGAGGTCTTTGACCAGTACGGCACGCCCTTCTTCATCTGGACCAACTACGACATCCCGGAAGCGCAGGATGTGACCCTTTCGTCCTGGGCGCTGGGTCTGCTGACCGCCAAGGTCGCCGGCCTGCCGCTGACCGGCTATCAGCAGTTTTTGTCCGAAGTGGCCGCCAAGGTGCCGGTCATCACACCGGTGGGCTACATCACCGCCGATGGCCGCTATTCTTCTCCCGAAGAAGAAAACCTGACCGGCGAGGAAAAATATCTCATGCAGCAGTATCGCCTGCTTGCACATAACAATCTCTTTGGGGACGAAGACCGTGTGGACAGCTTCTTCTTCCCCGCCGAAACAGAAAAAAACGGGACCTAAATGGTCCCGTTTTTTTCTGTTATTTCCACGCATCGCCCAGTTTGAAGATACGCAGCGACAGCGCAATCGCTTGTTCGCGGGTTGCAGTCGCATAGCCTTGTGCTTCTTGCGCGGGCGTGATATTCTGCGGTGCAAAGTGGGTGCTGTCCACACCGGCAATAATGTTCATCTTGGTCATGTAATAGACCGACGGCTTGGCAAAGTCGGAGATATACGCATCGTCCGCAAACTTGGGTACGCCGCTCGTGTCCAGATAATACTCATCGTCGTTTTCGATCGTCCAGCCATCAAAGCTGTATTTCTTGACCGCACGGGTCAGCATGGTAACCAGCTGCTCGCGGTTGATGCTGACATCCGGTTCAAACTCGGTATCCGACACGCCGACCGCAATGCCCAGCTGATAAGCCTTAGCAATGTCGGTCTTGTTGGGGTCAGACGCAATGTCAGTAAAGGGCGTGCTGCCTGCGCTGGCCGTTGTGCCGCTCAGCGCTTCATAGAGCTTGACCGATACCGCGGCAAACTCGGCGCGGGTGATGCGCTTGGACAGGTCAGCTTCCTGGAGAGTGTCCGGAATCAGGCCTGCGATATTCGCTTCGGTGATCTCGTCGCGCACCCAGCCCGAAATCCGGTTGAGCCGGAACAGACGGGAAGTATCATCATCCACATAGCCGCTGATGGTCAGGTCGCCAGTCGACCCGATGCGCAGCGTACCGTCAAAGGGAACCGTTCGCCAAGTTGTGCTGCTGCTCCCGCCCGTAATGCGGTTTCCCTTAAAATAAAAAGCGCCTGTATCCAGATTTACGGTGCCCTCAAAATCATAATTGAACCACTGGCTATCATACCCCTGGCCTTCGACGGTTGTAACCTTGGCGCTGCCGCTGAAATCGCCGCTGCTGTCACAGGTGTCAATGGTCAGATCGATATACCGTTCCACATTGACCGTCGGACCGCTCGTCGGATCATAATATCCGGTGTACTGACCATACCACGAGCCTTCGACATCGCTTGTACTGAATGCCCCCGCGGAAACGCACAGGAGCGCTGCCAAGACCGCTGCCATTCCCCCGATGCGAAGCAGTTTTCCGATCTTTTTCATAAGTACCCTTCTTTCCTCTAATTTTGTCTATATTATAAATCATTCACTCTGCTAAATCAATAGAATTTGGGCACATTGCCTATCGGTGCACAAAAAAAGAGCTTACCCGGAGAAGCACTCCTCCGGATAAGCTCTTTGAAAACAACTCGGGCCGTTACTTAAACAAGCTCGATGATTGCCATTTCCGCGCAGTCGCCACGACGCGGGCCGGTCTTAATGATGCGGGTGTAACCGCCGTTGCGCTCTGCATAGCCCGGCGCAACTTCCGAGAACAGCTTTGCAACAACAGCTTCCTTGGTGATGTAAGCCATTGCCTGACGGCGGGAAGCCAGGGTGTTCTTCTTACCCAGGGTAATCATCTTTTCGCACATCGGGCCAACTTCCTTAGCGCGAGCCAGGGTGGTTTCGATGCGGCCATTCTCCAGCAGGTAGGTTACCATCGCGCGGAGCATTGCGCGGCGGTGGTCGCTCGTTCTGCCGAGCTTACGATTCTTTGCCATGGTAGTGTACCTCCTAAAATAAGGTCAAAAATAAGATCAGCGGCAGCGCGGCAAAACGCCGCCGCGATAGTGCTTCATCAAATTCAGGGTGCATCCCCCCAGTTTGGCGGGGATGACCGGCTGAGGCATGTTACTCCTCAGACTTTGCAAGGCTCAGGCCCATGGCCTCGAGCTTACCGATAACCTCTTCCAGGGACTTACGGCCCAGGTTACGCACCTTCATCATATCCTCTTCCGAGGTATTGATGAGGTCTTCCACGGTGTTGATACCCGCGCGCTTGAGGCAGTTGAAGGAACGAACCGAGAAGTCGAGCTCCTCGATGGTCATTTCCAGCACCTTGTCATGCTGCGCTTCGGCCTTTTCCACAACCGTGGACTTCGAGCCGATCTCCTCGGAAAGGTCAACAAACAGATCGAGATGGTCGCGCAGAACCTTGGCGCCGAGCGAAACGGCATCCTTGGCCGCAATGGTGCGGTCGGTCCAAACTTCCAGGGTCAGCTTGTCGTAGTCGGTCATGTTGCCGACACGGGTGTTCTCCACCGTGTAGTTGACTTTGTAAACCGGCGTGTAGATCGAGTCGACCGGAATGACGCCGATTGCGGTCTGGTACTGCTTGTTGCGTTCGGCCGGAACATACCCGCGGCCGGAAGACAGGGTGATTTCCATGGACAATCGCGCATCGCTCATCAGAGTGGCAATGTGCATTTCCGGGTTGAGGATCTCAACCTCACCGTCCGAATGGATGTCGCCCGCCTTAACTTCGCCCTCACCTGCGGCTTCGATATAAACCGTTTTGGGGCCGTCACAATGCAGCTTAGCAATGATGCCCTTGACGTTCAGGACGATCTCGGTGACGTCTTCCTTGACGCCCGGGATGGTGGAAAACTCATGCTGCACGCCCGCAATCTTGATCGAGCTTGCAGCGGTGCCCGGCAGGGAGGACAGCAGGATGCGGCGCAGGGAGTTACCCAAGGTCGTGCCATAGCCCCGTTCCAGGGGTTCCACGACAAACTTACCGTAGGAACCGTCCTCAGCGAGTTCCTCACAGTCGATGCGCGGCTTTTCGATTTCGATCATATATGGTACCCTCCTTTACGTTCGGCCAATAAACTTGAAAAAATGGATGGAATCACGCGGGGAATCCGCGCGCGGCAAGCCAAAAACCAGGCTGCCGCTGCGCAAATTCCTTGGGTTCGTCCAAAAATCCATAAACGAGGGTTTGGCTTATTTGGAGTACAACTCGACGATCAGGTGCTCAGCTACCTCGTAGTCGATGTCGTCACGAGCCGGCATAGCCACGATCTTGCCTTCGAAAGACTCAGAAGCCTTGTCGATCCACTTGGGCATCGGCTTCTTGCCCTGCTCCTCGATGAGGGACTTGAACTTGGTGGTGGTGCGGGACTTTTCGCAAACAGCTACTACGTCGCCCGGCTTTACCTGGAAAGACGGGATGTTCACGCGCTTGCCGTTTACGGTGAAGTGGCCGTGGTTTACGAGCTGACGCGCCTCGCGGCGGGTGTTCGCAAAGCCCATACGGAATACCACGTTGTCCAGACGGCGCTCCAGCTCCTGCAGGAGGATTTCGCCGGTTACGCCCTGCTTGCGCTCAGCCTTCTCGTAGTAAGCATGGAACTGCTTCTCGAGAACGCCGTAGATGAATTTAACCTTCTGCTTTTCGTTCAGCTGCATCGCGTACTCAGACTGCTTGCGGCGGGACTGCTTCGGGTTACGCTTGGTCTCCTTGGAGTAACCAAGGACGGCCGGGGAAAGGCCCAGCGTCTTGCAACGCTTGAGAACGGGCTGCATATTCTTTGCCATAGTTTTGGTTCCTCCTTTTAATTATACACGTCTTCTCTTGGGCGGGCGGCAGCCGTTGTGCGGGATCGGGGTAACGTCCTTGATCATGGTTACCTCGAGGCCGGTCGCCTGCAGCGCACGGATCGCAGCCTCACGGCCGGAACCCGGGCCCTTTACGTATACTTCAACCGTCTTCAGGCCATGCTCCATTGCAGCCTTGGCAGCGGTTTCTGCTGCGGTCTGTGCTGCGAACGGGGTGGACTTACGGGAACCACGGAAGCCCATCTCACCAGCAGAAGCCCAGGAGATTGCATTACCATGCAGGTCAGTGATGGTAACGATGGTGTTGTTAAAGGAGGAGCGGATATGCGCTGCGCCCTTTTCAATGTTCTTGCGCTCACGACGCTTGGTGCGGACCTGTGCGCCCTTTTTCTGTACCTTAGCCATTTAAATCGCTCCCTCCTTACTTCTTCTTGTTCGCAATGGTCTTCTTCGGACCCTTGCGGGTACGCGCATTGGTCTTGGTGCGCTGGCCGCGAACCGGCAGGCCGCGACGGTGACGCAGGCCGCGGTAGCAGCCGATTTCAACCAGGCGCTTGATATTCAGACCAACCTCACGGCGCAGGTCGCCTTCTACGGTGTAGTCACGCTCGATGACTTCACGCAGCTTAGCAGCCTCGTCCTCGGTCAGGTCCTTTACGCGGGTATCCGGATTGATACCAGTCTTTGCAAGAATGTCATTGGACAGCTTCCGTCCGATGCCGTAGATGTAGGTCAAGCCGATCTCTACGCGCTTTTCACGGGGAAGGTCAACACCGGCAATACGTGCCATAGGAATCTATACCTCCAAAGTTTATCACTGAGGCGTGTGTCGGAAACCAGTATAGAGGCCGCCTCCGCCCCTGCAGCGCCGTGGGGAACGCCCCACGTGCTTGTCGGTTCCGTATGAACAACCAAATTTGCGCTTTGGGGAGCGAAAGCTCCACCAAAACAAATTAGCCCTGCTTCTGCTTGTGCTTCGGGTTCTGGCAGATAACCATTACGCGGCCCTTGCGGCGAATGATCTTGCACTTTTCGCAGATCGGCTTTACAGACGGTCTTACCTTCATTGCTTTTTACCTCCATCAAAAATTTTGGTGGGATGGGACACCGGAAAACCGGCGACCGCTGGCGCTCGGGTCACATACGCGCCTCCGCCCGCTGAAAAAACTTACTTGGAACGCCAAGTGATACGACCGCGGGTCAGGTCGTAGGGCGACATCTGAACGGTGACCTTGTCGCCAGGGAGAATGCGGATAAAGTTCATGCGGAGTTTGCCGGAAATGTGCGCCAGAATCTGGTGCCCGCCCGGGATCTCCACCTTGAACGTGGCGTTTGGCAGCGCCTCTATGACGGTACCTTCCAGCTCAATTACGTCGTCTTTTGCCATAAAGTAATCTTACCTTCCTCGGTCAATTTGATTGGGGGCCGTGCCCCTTAGTCAATGCCTCCCGCCCAGAGGGCAAGGGCCTTACGGATTTCGCTATTGGTCAGACGGCCGTTTACAAACAGCCGCTCGCGTGTCCATTCGTCGCACGGGCCCTGGTACGCAGTGTGCTTTCGCTTTTTGCGTTTAGGGTTTTCCGCCCGCCGCCCTTTGCCGTCGGCAAGGTAAAGATACGTGTCATCCTCGCGGATGACCAGCATCGGCTTGCCCCGGTCCCGGCCGGACAGCGACAGAACAATATCGGAAACATGGGACTGCACGTTTAAAGTACCTCTCCGTCGATGGCCGTGAGGATTTCAGGCTCCCCGTCGGTGATCGCTACCGTATTTTCGTAGTGGGCCGACAGCTTGCCGTCCCGCGTTTTGACTGTCCAGCCATCCGCGAGGACTTTCACGCCATATACGCCCACATTGACCATGGGTTCGATCGCCAGGGTCATACCCGGCTCCAGACGGATTCCATGACCCGGCCGGCCGAAGTTCGGGACCTCGGGGCTTTCGTGCAATTCGGCGCCCACACCGTGGCCGACGAAATCGCGTACCACCGAAAACCCGTGGGCCTCAACATACGCCTGCACCGCGCTGGAGATGTCGGAAACCCGATTGCCCACGCGGGCAAATTTGATACCCTCATAGAAACTCTGTCGGGTCACTTCGATCAGGCGCTTGGCCTCCTCGGACACCTCGCCGCATGCGACCGTGCACGCGCAGTCGCCATGGAACCCATGGATATACGCGCCCACATCCACCTTGACGATATCGCCTTCGTGGATCACCCGCTTGGGAGAGGGAATGCCGTGGATAACTTCGTCGTTGATCGAGACACAGGCACTGCCTGGGAAACCGGCATAGCCCAAAAAGGACGGCTTGGCGCCGTGCGACTCAATGGTCTTGCGGACCGCGCGGTCAATGTCCTCGGTCGTGACCCCCGGAGCTACGGCATCTGCCGCCGCCTTGCGCGCCAGTGCGGTAATCCGCCCGGCAATGCGCATCAGCTCCAGTTCTTTTTCGGTTTTAATTTGAATCATAATGCATCAAAGCCCCAACGCCTGCACCGCAAAACGCTCGGTCTGCTGGATGCCCTGTGTGCCGTCGATGCTCTTGACCTTGCCCTGCTTGCCGTAGTAGTCCTTCAGCGGCTCGGTCTGTTCGTGGTAGGTGGCCAGACGATGCTGGACAACGTCCGGATGATCGTCCTTGCGGATGTGCAGCTTGTCGCCGCACTTGTCGCAAACGCCTTCTACCTTGGGCGGGTTGGCCTTGATGTGATAGGTCGCACCGCACTTGAGGCAGACACGACGGCCGGTCATACGGCCTTCGATCACTTCATCGGGCACTTCCAGCGACAGCGCCACGTCGATGTTGGCGATGGTGTCGAGTGCTTCCGCCTGGGGAATGGTGCGCGGGAACCCGTCCAGAATGAAACCGTTTTTGCAGTCGTCCTGCGCAATACGGTCACGCAGCAGGTCGATAACCAGCTGGTCGGGGACAAGTTGTCCGGCATCCATGAACTGCTTGGCCTTCTGGCCCAGTTCAGTATTGTTTGCAATGGCCTCGCGCAGGATGTTGCCGGTGGACACCGACGGCACCCCCATCTTTTCGATGAGGAATGCCGCCAGGGTGCCTTTACCGGCGCCTGGAGCGCCAAGTAAAATTAAATTCACGAAAAATGCCTCCAGTCAAAGCTTCTTATTCCAAGAAGCCCTTATGATGACGCATCATGAGCTGTGCCTCGATCTGCTTGACCGTTTCGAGCGCAACGCCGACTACGATGATAACCGACGTACCGCCAACGGCAACGTTGGACAGGCTCGAAGAGAACGCGCCAACGATCAGCGGGAGGAGGGCAACAACGCCAAGGAACAGCGCACCGACGAAGACCACCTTAGCCAGCGCCTTGGTGATGAAGTCGGCGGTGGGCTTGCCCGGACGGAAGCCCGGGATGAAGCCGCCGTTCTTCTTCAGATTATTGGCAATTTCGACCGGATTAAACTGGATCGAAGCATAAAAATACGAAAATGCAACAATCAGAATGGCGTAGAGTACGATATAGAACGGATTGCTCTGCGAGAACAGATCCTTTACGACACTGCCGATCGAACCGGCTTCGGGCGTATAGAACGCGAATACCGTCGAGGGCAGCGACAGAATGGACGACGCGAAGATGATCGGCATAACGCCGGTCGCGTTGACCTTGATGGGCAGGAAGGTGGACTGGCCGCCGTACATCTTACGGCCAACCACACGCTTTGCATACTGAATCGGGATACGGCGTTCGGCGTTCGACATATACACGATGAACACGATCAGTGCCAGGCCGATGATGACCATCAGCACTGCAGTCAGTGCACCGGTGCCGCCGTTCTTGACCAGGTTGAGCAGGCTGTTCGCCAGCGAGGGACCGCGGGAGATAATGCCCGCAAACAGGATGATCGAGATACCATTGCCAACGCCGTTCTGGGTGATGTGTTCGCCCAGCCACATGATCAGCGCCGTACCAGCGGTGAAGGTCATGATGATAACGATAGCAGCCCAAACGCCAGTGTTGTTCAGCAGATTATAGCTGCGGAGCATCACGTAGTACGAGAAGCCCTGGATCAGACCGAGGACAACCGCCAGATAACGGGTCCAGGATGCAATCTTCTTTCTGCCTTCCTCACCGCCATCCTTTACCATGCGCTCGAGCGCAGGGATTGCAACTGTCAGCAGCTGCAGGATGATCGATGCGTTAATATACGGGGTAATCGACATGGCGAACAAGGTCGCATTCGATAAGCCGCCGCCGGTAAATACGTTGATATAGCTGAGCATACCACCTGCTGCATCGAGCGTCGCGAAGTATTCGCTCAGCGCTTCCGTGTTGATAAACGGCACCGGAATCGAAGCGCCAAGGCGGAATATGAACAGGATAAACAGCGTATAGAGCAGTTTCTTACGCATCTCCGCGTTCCACCATGCGTTCTTCAGTGTCTCGAACACCTTAGATCACCTCGGCCTTTCCGCCTGCCTTTTCGATCTTTTCCTTTGCGGAAGCCGAGAAAGCCGCTGCCTTGACCGTCAGTTTCTTGGTGAGCTCGCCGTTACCGAGGATCTTGACGCCGTCGAGCGCCTTGGAGATCACACCGGTTTCGAGCAGCAGCTCGACGGTTACTTCGGTGCCGTCCTCAAAACGATTGAGAACCTCTACATTCACCGGAGCGTACGTGGTGCCAAAGATGTTGTTGAAGCCACGCTTCGGCAGACGACGTGCCAGAGGCATCTGGCCGCCTTCAAAGCCCGGACGGACACCGCCGCCAGAACGAGCCCACTGGCCCTTGTGGCCACGGCCAGCAGTCTTGCCGTTGCCAGAACCTGCGCCACGGCCCTTGCGGTATGCCGGACGGGTTGCGCCCACAGAGGGCTGTAAATCCTGAAGCTTCATAGGTTTACACCTCCTCTACGATTTCGAGCAAGTAACCGATCTTGGCAACCTTGCCGCGGGTGCAAGCGTTGTCCGGCTGAACGGTCACGTCATTGATTTTCTTCAGACCCAGAGCGTGTGCGGTCGCAATGTGGTTGTCCTTACGGCCGACCAGGCTCTTTTTCAGGGTAATCTTGATGTTTGCCATTGTTCATTACCCTCCTATATTACAGTTCTTCGACAGCCTTGCCGCGAACCGCAGCTACCTGAGCCGCGTCGCGCAGGCTCTTCAGACCCTCGATCGTTGCGGTAACAACGTTCTGCGGGTTGTTCGAGCGCAGGCACTTGGTACGGATGTCCTTGATACCAGCTGCTTCTACAACAGCACGAACTGCGCCGCCGGCGATAACACCGGTGCCGGGAGCCGCGGGCTTCAGCAGAACGCGGCCAGCGCCAAACTCGCCGATCACTTCGTGCGGAATGCTGGTGCCCTTCAGGGAGATCTTAATCAGGTTCTTCTTAGCGTCCTCGATGCCCTTGCGGATTGCGTCCGGGACTTCGGAGGCCTTGCCCAGACCGAAGCCAACGGTGCCCTTGCCATCGCCTACGACTACCAGAGCCGCAAACTTGAAGATACGGCCGCCCTTAACGGTCTTGGATACACGATTGAGGGATACGACGGTTTCTTTGAACTCGTCTTCCTTCTCTCTTCTATCGTTACGATCAAACTTAGCCATGTTTTACCTCCTCCCGACTTAAAACTGGAGGCCGCCCTCGCGGGCACCCTCTGCGAGTTCCTTCACACGGCCGTGGTACAGATAGCCGCCGCGGTCAAATACGACGTTCTCAATGCCCTTGGCCTTGCAGCGCTCAGCGATCATCAGACCGACCTTCTTGGCCGCGTCCTTGTTGCCGCCGTACTCGGTGAAGTCCTTCTCGGTGGTCGATGCGGAGACTAAGGTTACGCCGGCTACGTCGTCGATAACCTGTGCATAGATGTTCTTCGCGCTTCTGAAAACATCAAGGCGGGGGCGCTGTGCGGTGCCCGAAACCTTGCTGCGTACTCTCTTATGGCGCTTCAGGCGCGCCTTGTTAGAATCCTTCTTGGAAACCATTTAGCACACTCTCCTTCCTTACTTCTTCTTAGCGCCGGTCTTGCCTTCCTTGCGGCGGATATACTCGTCAACGTACTTGATGCCCTTGCCCTTGTAGGGTTCCGGCGGACGCTTCTCGCGTACTTCAGCTGCAAACTGGCCAACCTTCTGCTTGTCAGGACCGGAGATTACAATCTTGTTTGCGCTCGGGCACTCAATGGTGATGCCCTCGATTTCGCTCATGGTAACCTGATGCGAGTAGCCCAGGTTCATAACCAGGTCCTTGCCCTGCTTCTGTACACGGTAACCTACGCCGTTTACTTCCAGCTCCTTCTTGAAGCCTTCGGTTACGCCGATTACCATGTTGTTGATGAGGCTCCGGGTCAGGCCGTGCAGTGCACGGTTCTGCTTCTCGTCGTTCGGACGAGTAACCAGGATCTCATTGCCCTCGACCTTTACGGTCATGTTCGGGTGTACGTCACGGGTCAGGGTAGCCTTTGCGCCCTTGACAGTGACGGTGGTGCCGTCTACGGTGACAGTTACGCCGGCCGGGATGGCAATGGGAGCTCTGCCGATTCTAGACATGATTCATTACCCTCCTTACCAAACGAATGCCAGGACTTCGCCGCCGACATTCAGCTCGCGAGCCTTCTTGTCGGTCATGACGCCCTTGGAAGTCGAAACGATTGCGATGCCGAGGCCACGGAGAACCTTCGGAAGCTCCTGTGCGCCGGCATAGACACGCAGGCCCGGCTTGGACACGCGCTTGAGGCCGGTGATCGCCTTCTGGCGGTTTGCGCCGTACTTCAGGGTGATACGGATGATGCCCTGAGTGCCGTCGTCTACGATCTGGAAATTCTTGATGTAGCCCTCGTCGAGCAGGATCTGCGCGATGGACTTCTTCATCTTGGACGCCGGCACGTCAACCGAATCGTGACGAGCAGCGGCCGCGTTGCGGATACGGGTCAGCATATCCGCGATGGGATCGGTGATCTGCATTCTTTACTTGCTCCTTTCAGAAGTTTGGCGGTACTTCGTGGAGGTACGCCCCCGGGTTGCCGCCCACTTTTCTTACTACGCCGCCGTGACCCTTTCACAGCGGGTGCTGGGGTATAAAAAATCGTTGGCCGGAAACATGCCGAACCAACGATAATTATATCATGGCAGCAAAACATCCGCAAGGTGAAAACTGCCGATTTTTGCGCAGTTTAGGTCCTATTTGCGGTCATTTTGCATGGAATACCCTGATATAACGGCAGGTCGGCCGTGTTTCTCGCTCTCGGAAGACCGCGCCGGTTTTTCCCCGGTTAACGGCCAACGGGCGGACGAAATTTTCCCTCACCATGGGAGTGTTTTCGCCGGTTTCACGCGTACACGTGACTATAAATTAGTATACTATACACCCGGGGGCGTTTGCAAGCGTTTTTTCATTTTTCTGAAAAAAATTTTTTAAACTTCCGTTTGATTTTCCTTTGGCGAAAACAGGGCATACTTGCCGTGTACGTCGCGCATGCCGCCAAAAGGGGGAAGGGAAACCCATGGTTCCCTTCCCCCTTTTGCAATCCCTCATCCCTCCTTGCCGCGGCCTACGCGTTTTCGGCGAAAACGCTACCCGGCCATAGGAAAAATGCGGCGTTACGTGCGAATAGTTTGTTCCGGTAGAATGCTGGCGACGCGACCGCTGCTGCGAGCCGCCATTTTGAGGGTGCGTCCGGCCGCAGCCCCTCTTTCCTCAATACACACGTGGGAACTTTTCGCGCAGCTTGGGGAGATCGTCTTTGTCAATCCATTCCTCGCTGTAACCGCAGTCCGCGCACACATAGCGCGTCACAACGACAGACGAAAGCAATGTCGAACCGGTATGAACCCACTGATTGCGCAATATTTTGGAGCCATAATCAATTTCCAAAATGACACTGCTTCCGCATTTGGGGCACTTTTCGTATTCTTCATCATGCTCCTCCTTGTTGGGCACGCCAAAGGCTGCACAGGTCGTTACCGTTCACGCATTGCAGCAAAGCGGTCGATGAAAAAATCAAAGGACCATATGGGCTTTGTGTCGTGGTGTATGCCAAATACGGGACCAAAGCAGCTCGGAGTCTTTCCGCTGCTTCATAGATGCGTAATTCCTGCACGATTTCTTCTGGTGCTGGGGCAATCACATCGGATACCTGGATGATTTCCTCCCGAATCAAGTTACCATCTTCGTCAAATTCCCTGGACAGCATCGTTTCGCCGCCAACTTTACCCACTGCTTCATGCAGCAGAACACCATCCTGATAACCACGGACGATAAAGTCTACATCGCTTAGCCATTCGAATTCGACGGCGTAACCCTCGCCTGTCTGGGAGGAATTTTTATCCACTGCCCCGGCAAATGGCAGGCCGATGAAACACAAAATCAAGAACATACAAAGGAATATTCGTTTTCCGGTTTTACACATAGCGCTCCCCTCCTTCCGCATGGTGTTTGATGCCGCAGCGGACACCTTCTTTGAACATCTTCAGCTTACTAGTTTCTTGCATTTCTGTCAAGCTACTCAAAATCGCAGAGGAAATAAAAAAACAGCGTGAAACCGAATGGTTTCACGCTGTTTGCTCGTATTCTGATTACCAGGATGCCTTGCGCACGCCCGGGATCTGGCCCTTGTAAGCCAGTTCACGGAAGCAGATACGGCAGATGCCGAAATCGCGCAGATAAGCATGCGGACGGCCGCAGATCTTGCAGCGGTTGTACTGACGAGTAGAGAACTTCGGAGTCTTCTGCTGCTTGAGTACCATTGCCTTCTTCGCCATGTTAGAATCCTCCTCCTTCTTACTTCGCGAACGGAGCGCCCATGATGGTCAGGAGCTCACGTGCTTCTTCGTCGGTCTGAGCCGTGGTGCAGATGATGATGTCCATACCACGGATCTTGTCGATCTGATCGTACTCGATTTCCGGGAAGATGAGCTGTTCCTTCAGGCCAAAGGCATAGTTGCCGCGGCCGTCGAAGGAGTTCGCCGAGATACCACGGAAGTCACGTACACGCGGCAGAGCCACGTTGAACAGACGGTCCAGGAACTCCCACATGCGGTCGGAGCGCAGGGTAACCTTTACGCCAACCGGCATGCCTTCACGGAGCTTAAAGTTCGCAACCGACTTCTTCGCCAGGGTTACGACCGGCTTCTGGCCGGTAATCGCGGTCAGATCGCGTACAACTGCCTCGATAACCTTTGCGTTGCCGTTTGCTTCCTTACCGCAGCCGACATTGACAATGATCTTGTCAAGCTTCGGGATCTGCATCGGGCTCTTGTACTCGAACTTCTTCATCAGAGCAGGACGAGCTTCTGCTTCATATTTATCCTTTAATCTAGGCATAGCTTTTCCTCCCCTTAAATTTCAGCGCCGCAGTGCTTGCAAACGCAAACCTTTGCGCCATTGTCCAGAATCTTGTGTGCCGGACGGGTGGGCTTGTCACACTTGGGGCAAACCTTCATGACCTTGCAAGCACGCAGAGCGCCTTCGCGCTTTACGATGCCGCCCTGCTCACCCTGACGGCGGGGCTTGGTATGGCAGGTTACCATATTTACGCCCTCGATTACGACCATACCCTTCTTCGGGTTTACGGACAGAACCTTGCCCTTCTTGCCCTTCTCCTTGCCGGAGAGGACAACGGCGGTGTCGCCCGTTTTAACATGCAAATTGTTCATATGACGGCGACCTCCTTACAGTACTTCGGGAGCCAGGGACAGGATCTTCATGTAATCCTTGTCGCGCAGCTCGCGCGCAACAGGCCCAAAGATACGGGTGCCGCGCGGGTTCTTATCTTCACGGATGATAACAGCCGCGTTCTCATCGAAACGGATATAGCTGCCGTCCGCACGGCGCAGGCCCTTTACCGAACGAACGATAACAGCCTTGACAACGTCGCCCTTCTTCACGCCGCCGCCCGGGGTGCACTTGCGCACCGAGCAAACGATTACGTCGCCGATATTGCCGTACTTACGAGTGGAGCCGCCGAGAACACGGATGCACTTCAGTTCCTTAGCGCCGCTGTTGTCAGCTGCACGCAGAAAAGTTTCCTGCTGAATCATGTGTTCCCCTCCTTACTTCGCCTTCTCAATAATTTCGACCAGGCGCCAGCGCTTGTCCTTGGACAGCGGACGGGTCTCCATTACCTTCACCTTGTCGCCAACCTTGCACTCGTTGTTTTCGTCGTGCGCCTTCAGCTTGTAGGTGTTCTTCATAACCTTTTTATACAGAGGATGCTGTACGCTATCCTCGATCGCAACTACGATGGTCTTATCCATCTTGTCGGATACGACCAGCCCCACGCGGGTCTTACGTAACGCTCTCTCGCTCAACTTCGCTTACCTCCTTACTTTGCCGCAAGCTGAAGCTCGCGGAGAACGGTGTTGACGCGCGCGATGTCGCGCTTCACTTCCGTGATCTTGTTGACGTTGTCAAGCTGATTGGTTGCGTGCTGCAGACGAAGGTTGAAGAGGTCCTTCTTGAGATCTGCCAGCTTGTTCTGCAGTTCCTCAGCGGTCAGCGATCTAATCTCTTTTGCCTTCATCATTCTTCACCACCAATCTTGGTCTCACGGGCAACGAACTTGGTCTTGCAGGGCAGCTTGTGGCTGGCCAGACGGAGTGCCTCGCGTGCAACCTCCTCGGATACGCCGCCGATCTCGAAGAGAACGCGGCCCGGCTTTACAACAGCAACCCAGTACTCCGGCGAGCCCTTACCGGAACCCATTCGGGTTTCAGCAGGCTTCTCGGTAACCGGCTTGTCGGGGAAGATCTTGATCCAAACCTTACCACCACGCTTGGTGTAACGGGTCATGGCGATACGGGCAGCCTCGATCTGGTTCGAGGTGATCCAGCACGGCTCGGTAGCCTGTAGGCCGAAATCACCATATGCAACGAAATTACCGCGCATAGCCTTGCCCTTCAGGCGGCCACGATGCACGCGACGGTATTTAACTCTCTTGGGGAGCAGCATTAGCGGTTGCCTCCTTCCTGGCGGGGTGCGCGGCGCTCGCCGCGGTCGTTATTTCTGCGGCGACGGTCGCCATCGCGGCGGTCGCGGCGGTCACGGCGCTCGAATGCCGGCTTCGGAGCCTCGATCGAACGGCCAAGACGCGGGCCACCGGTGAGAACCTCGCCCTTGTAGATCCAAACCTTGACGCCGATCTTGCCGTAGGTGGTGTTCGCCTCAGCAAAACCGTAGTCGATATCCGCACGCAGGGTCTGCAGCGGGATGGTGCCTTCATGATAGTGCTCGGTACGCGCGATTTCTGCGCCGCCCAGACGGCCGGAGCAGCAGGTCTTGATGCCCTTAGCGCCCATGCGCATTGCACGGCCCATGGACTGCTTCATCGCACGACGGAACGAGATACGCTTCTCAAGCTGAGCGGCAATGTTCTCGGCAACCAGAGTTGCGTTGGTATCCGGGTTCTTGATCTCGATGATGGAGATCTTAACCGGCTTGCCGATCATCTTGGCAACGTCAGCCTGCAGCTTCTCGATCTTTTCGCCGCCAGGGCCGATCACGAAGCCCGGACGAGCGCACTGGATGAGGATCTTAACGTCCTTGGTGGTACGCTCGATCTCGATTGCCGGAACGCCTGCGTCCTTGAGCAGGTTCTTCAGGTATTTACGGATGTTGTAGTCTTCCACGAGGAGATCGCCAAAGACATTGTCCTTTGCGAACCAACGGGAATCCCAATTCTTAATTACGCCGACACGGAGACCGTTCGGATTGACTTTCTGGCCCATTGTTTAACCTCCCCTTATTCTTTCTCTGCGAGAACCAGAGTTACATGAGAGGTTCTCTTCAGGATACGGAATGCACGGCCCCGTGCACGCGGCATGATGCGCTTCATGATCGGGCCCGGTGCTACATGAACTTCCTTGACATACAGCTTGTCGGTGTTCATGCCATGGTTGTTCTCTGCGTTGGCAACCGCGCTCTTGAGGAGCTTTGCCATAACTTCAGAGGCAGCCTTGGGGGTATTCATAATGATAGCCATTGCGGTGCCCGCGTCCTTGCCGCGGATGAGATCGCAGATCAGCTTCATCTTACGGGGGGTCATGCGGACGTTTCTAACGATTGCTCTTGCTTCCATTTGTTCGTCCTCCCTTACTTACCGTTGTTGGAGGTCTTGCTGCCCGCGTGGCCCTTGTAGGTGCGGGTCGGCGCAAATTCGCCCAGCTTGTGACCTACCATATCCTCGGTGACATATACCGGGACATGCTTGCGGCCGTCATGAACCGCGATGGTGTGGCCGACGAACTCCGGGAAAATGGTGGAGGCACGCGACCAGGTCTTGAGGACCTTCTTCTCGCCGGCCTCGTTCATAGCAACGACTCTTTTGTAAAGCTCAGGAGCCACAAAAGGGCCCTTCTTAACACTTCTGCCCATATTTCTGTTCTCCTTTCCTTACTTGCCGTTACGACGACGTACGATCTGCTTGTCGGTACGATGATTCTTCTTGCGGGTCTTGTAACCCAGAGCCGGCTTGCCCCACGGAGTAACCGGAGACGGACGACCGATCGGCGACTTGCCTTCACCACCGCCGTGCGGGTGATCGCACGGGTTCATAACAGAACCGCGGACGGTCGGGCGGATGCCCATGTGACGGGTACGGCCAGCCTTACCCAGCTGTACGTTGGAGTGGTCGGAATTGCCGACAACACCGATGGTAGCCTTGCACTCCAGGCGCACGTAGCGCAGCTCACCGGAGGGCAGACGAACCATTGCCTTGCCGTTTTCCTTTGCCATCAGCTGAGCGCCAACGCCAGCCGAACGAACCAGCTGTGCGCCCTTGCCGGGATACAGCTCGATGTTGTGGATCATGGTACCAACCGGGATCGCGCTCACCGGCAGGCAGTTGCCGGGCTTGATGTCGGCGGTAGCGGAGGAAATGACCTTGTCACCGATCTTCAGGCCCTCGGGAGCGAGGATGTAAGCCTTTACGCCGTCCTCGTACTGAACGAGAGCGATGTTAGCCGAACGGTTCGGGTCATACTCCAGGGTCAGAACAGTTGCCGGCATATCCAGCTTCTGACGCTTGAAATCAATGATACGGTACTTCTGCTTGTTTCCGCCGCCCTTGTGGCGTACGGTGATGCGGCCATAGCTGTTACGGCCAGCGGTCTTCTTCAGCTTCTCGAGAAGGCTCTTCTCGGGCTTCACCTTGGACAGGCCCGCGTTCGACAGGGTCGTCATGTTACGGCGGGACGGAGTCGTCGGGTTGAAAGTCTTGATCGCCATTGTGTTTTCAACTCCTTAAAACTGTTTCTTATCGGGGTGGCTTCCCCATACCTGCGGCCTGGCGCCGCAATGTGTGCCCTTCCCGTCCCCCACCGGCAGGCGGTTTCGGTTCGGGAGGGTTCCGGCTGGGCCGGAATTACATCATGTTCTCGAAGATCTCGATCTTCTTGGAATCGGCGGTCAGGGTGACGACAGCCTTCTTGATGTCCGGGCGCTTGCCGCGGTAAACGCCCATGCGCTTCCACTTGCCCGGCAGCTTGATGGTGTTGACCTTGGCAACCTTCACGCCAAAGATCTCTTCCACAGCCTTCTTAATTTCGATCTTGCCTGCGTTCGGAGCAACTTCGAACACGTACTTGTTATCCGCGATGCCTTCCATGGAACGCTCGGTGATGACCGGCTTTCTGATTACGTCATGTGCGAATTTCATTATGCGTATACCTCCTCGAGCTTGGCAACCGCTGCCTTGTCGATGATGAACTTGTCAGCGTTGAGGATGTCGTAAACGTTCAGGGTCGACGCGATGGTGGTGCGTACGCCCGGGATGTTCGCCGCAGACTTTACAACGTTCACGCGGGACTCGGGGGTAACGACCAGGCTCTTGCCCTGTGCTTCAACGGCCTTCAGGAAGCCTGCGAAAGTCTTGGTCTTGATCTCGCCCATGTTCAGGTCGTCGATGACGATGATTTCGCCAGCGGCAGCCTTTGCGCTCAGAGCGGACAGCAGAGCCAGACGGCGCAGCTTCTTGTTCAGGCTGTAACGGTAGGTGCGCGGCTTCGGGCCGAGCGCGATACCGCCGTGGGTCCACTGCGGAGAGCGGATGGAACCCTGACGGGCACGACCGGTGCCCTTCTGACGCCACGGCTTGATGCCGCCGCCACGCACTTCTGCGCGGGTCAGGGTGGACTGAGTGCCCTGACGCTTGTTCGCCAGATGGTTCTTTACTACTGCATGCATAGCAGATACGTTGGGCTCGATGCCGAATACGGCAGCGTTGAGCTCCATTTCGCCGGTCTGCTGACCAGCCATATTATAAACCTTAACGGTAGGCATTTGTAGTTCCTCCTCCCCTTACTTTCTTGCAGAAGCCTTCTGCGGGTTCTTACTGATCGAAGAAGCAGGACCCTTCTTCTCCGGGTTCTTCTTGACCGTGTTCTTCAGGAACACGATGCCGCCCTTCGGGCCGGGGATGGCGCCGCAAACGGCGATCAGGTTCAGTTCCGGATCAACCTTTACAACGTCCAGGTTCTGTACGGTAACCTGCTCGTTGCCCAGGTGACCAGGCATCATTTTGCCCTTCATGATCTTAGAGGGGTCCGAGCAAGCGCCCATGGAACCCTGGTGACGGTGCATCGGGCCAGCACCGTGGCTCATCGGGGAGCGGCCTGCGTTGAAGCGCTTGATAACGCCAGCGAAGCCCTTGCCCTTGGAGATGCCGGTTACGTCTACGTAATCGCCAACTACGAACATGTCCGCCTTGATCTCGTCGCCTGCCTGGAACATCGAGCAGTCGTCAAAACGGAACTCCTTGAGGTACTTCTTCACAGCCTCGCCAGCCTTCTTCAGATGGCCGAGCTCCGGCTTGTTGAGCTTCTTTTCCTTTACGTCCTCGAAACCGAGCTGTACAGCATTGTAGCCTTCCTTCTCGACGGTCTTGACCTGAGTTACAACACAGGGACCTGCTTCGATGACGGTTACCGGGATAACCTTGCCGTCAGCGTCGAAGATCTGGGTCATACCGACCTTCTTGCCGATGATTGCCTTGTTCAGCATTTTTGTTTTCCTCCTTAAAGGTTATTGGTTGACGGGCCCATTCTTCTCCCGCCAACATGACCCCGCCGCGCGTATCGCGGCTAGGTGCAAACCGCCGGTTGGGTTAGTCCGGCAGGTTTGTTGCATAATAAAGTAGAGATTAGAGCTTGATCTCGATCTCAACGCCAGCCGGCAGGTCCAGAGTCATCAGGGACTCAACGGTCCTCTGGCCCGGGTTTACGATGTCGATCAGGCGCTTGTGGGTGCGGCGCTCGAACTGCTCACGGCTGTCCTTGTACTTGTGTACAGCGCGCAGGATGGTGATGATCTCCTTCTCGGTCGGCAGCGGGATCGGGCCGGAAACCTTTGCGCCGGTGCGCTTTGCGGTTTCAACGATCTTCTCTGCGGACTGGTCGATCAGCTCATGGTCGTATGCCTTTAGGCGAATACGGATCTTTTCAGCGTTTGCCATTTTTGGTTTTCCTCCTCGTACATGTCGTACATCTTAATAAATGTGTCGACTCGTTACGGAGAGATACTGCAACCCCGCCCGGCGTATCGCGTCGGGGCATGAAAATAACCGGCCACACACAGGTGTATCGATCCGGTCTTAGGAACGCAGGAGGTTCGTGCCATCGGCTTTTCGGCGCACGCGCCGGAAGTTCCGAATTTACGCAGGAACACTGTCGTTTTACAATAAGCAGTTGTCTCAACCGCCCGATTGTCGGACCTACTCCGCCGAAGTTACCTGGCCTGGCCAGCAATCTCCGGCATCATCGCGTTTTGCCTGCTTTTCTCGCAGGTGCTTTTATAGATTACAGCATTTCGCGCCGCTTGTCAAGGGCAAATGTAAAATTTTCTGGATTTTTTTGCGATTCCCGCGGGGTCGCGTTCGGTGGCGTTGTAAATGCGGTAAAGATGCCGCGTCAGCCGCGGGTTGCCCAGCAGATTCAGGTGCACGCCCTGCACCACTTTCTCGTGGCAGCCGCAAAAGGCGCAGGTCTGCGGATGCGCGGAATATTGCAGGTCACTTTTCCAGACGGCGAAGCCGTACTGGTCGCACTGCTCCTTCAGGCAAGCATAACAGATATACATAGAACATCCTCCTTGACACCCATATGGTGGCTTTTCTTTCTCCATTATGCCACCAAATAGTAGCATTATCAAGAGGTGATGGGAATGTATTTCCAAAGACTCAAAGATTTGCGTGAAGATGCCGATTTAACGCAGCGCGATGTTGCCGAAATGCTGCACCTAAATCGTGAAGTATATCGTCGTTATGAAAAAGGTGAGCGCGAAATACCGGTTTGGGCCGTGATCCAGCTTGCCCAGTTCTATGGCGTCACCACCGATTACCTGCTCGGTCTGACCAACGAAAGATGATGCTTCATCCTTGGCTCGGCAGCCAAAAGGGGGAAGGGAACCCATGTTTCCCTTCCCCCTTTTGCAATCCCTCATCCCTCCTTGCCCCAGGCCTACGCTTTTTCACGAAAAAGCTACCCGGCCATGCAGCAAATGTGCTGCTACGCGTTTCTAGTTCGTGCGGCCTTTGGGCCGCACGGGTGCTTTTTGCTGCTCTTTCGCGTGGACGCCCGCGCGAGCCGCTATTTTCAGGGTGCTGCCCGCGGTATGGGTACTGACGGTATTGGGACTGGCGCAGCTTTGTGCCGCTAGTCGCTGGGGCACGCCAAGAGCTGGCTCGCACCAGTGGCCAACGGCACAAAGCTGCACACGCTCATTGGCGCTGCACCAAAAAAGCGAACGACTTTTGCCGTGGTGGGACGACGCACCCTCAAAGTAGCGGCTCGCAGCGGCGACTGCGCCGCCGCATTCCATCGATATAAACTATTTTGCCGTAACGCCATGCCCTTCCTATGGCCGAGTAGCATTTTGCCTGCAAAATGCGTAGGCCGGGAAAAGGGGGTGCGGGTGATTGCAAAAGAGGGGGAGGGACCATGGGTCCCTCCCCCTCTTTTGGTGCCCTGCATAATGGTCAGGCAACCATTCCCCGCCGCGCGGCACAGAAAATCGATTTCATTCCCATCCCTTGCAAACATCAATCCATTCCAGCGCATCGGCTGCACCAAACAACTCCTCACAGGTGAGCTTGACCCCCGAATGCGCATTGCCCGCCGCCGGGTATACATAGTCAAACCGCTTGAGCGACTCGTCGCAGTAAATCTGCACGCCATCGTTCACGCCAAACGGACACACCCCACCAATGGCATGCCCGGTCATGGGCTCCACATCCTCGGCCGCCAGCATCTTGGCCTTCCGGCCGAACTTGTCTTTGAATTTGCGGTTGTCGATTTTGGCATCGCCAGCCGCCAAAATCAGAATCGCGCTGTCCTCACCGTCATAAAAAGACAGCGTCTTAGCAATATGACTTTCCGCGCAGCCAAGCGCTGCCGCCGCTTCAGCTACGGTTGCCGTCTGCACTTCGGGTTCGATCACCCGGTCTAAAAATCCTTTTTTCTGCAAATGTGCCTTGGCACGCTCCATGGACATCGGAAAAGACTCCTTTGTTTCTTTTTTCCCCATTATAGCAGCAAACAAACAAAAACGGAAGGGGGGCTTCCTCCCTTCCGTTTGATTCATTCTTGGAGCACCAGGATGAGCAGAACCGATTCGGCATTGTCACTGATCGTGACGCCGACATCCCGCCGCAGAGCGGTTTCGAAACCGTTCTCCTGCAAGGTTTTCAAGCAGGAATCCATGCTGCTGACACTGCTGCGGATTTCGAAATAGTACACATTATCGATTTTTTCCAACAGCGATGCGTCTTTGAGCACCGATACATCTCCGCTGCCCACCGCGACATAGCAGCCGCTAAACTGATGGGTCCGAAGATTTTCCGGCAGCGATATCGCTTGTTTTTCCGCACCATTCACGGCAGCAAGCCGGTTATTCATCTGCGGTACACCTGCCGAAGCCGTAGCCGGTGCATTCCCCGACGAACTGGATGCGGCCGATGAACCTGCCCCTGCGGTTGTTTCTTCCTGCTGGGTCGATTCTTCCACCGGTGGCGGAGCCTGACGCCCATAGGTTTCCTGGGTTTGCGAATCGGTCTCCGGTTCGGGCTGGGGCTGCGCACTTTGCGCCGGTTCAATGGTAGAAGGCACAATTTCGGTCGTTTCCGGCAGCATTGTGTCGGACTGTTCCGATTCCGGAATCTCTTCCATCGCTGCGCCGCCGGTCGCGGTATCCGCGACACCGGTCGACGAATTTTCCACCTTCACACCGCCCAGCAAGTCATTGACCGCACCGGACATGACCAGCATCACGCAGGCTGCTGCCGCTGCAATCATCGTAAACACCGGCGGACGGCGTTTCTTCTTTTCCATCGGCACAACTTTACTCTGGGCTTCTTCCAAAATACCGCTCATGATCTTTTCATGCAGCTGTTCGGGCAGGGGTTCTTTCAAATCGCCCCACGCGGTACGAATCAGCTTGAGGTCCTCCAAATATGCCGCACAGGCGGGACATTCGGCCAAATGGGCTTCCAGCTCCCGCTTTTGGGCCCGGGTCAATTCACCGTCCAGACTGGACGAACAGAGTTCTTCAAAGTATTCACAATTCGGCATCTTCCCGCCTCCTTCCTGTCTGTTTAGACGTGGATGGCAAGGAAATGTTCCCACGTTCGATCAATATTTTTCGCAGCGCCGCGCGTGCCCGCGCCAGACGCGACTTGACCGTGCCTTCCTCGATCGACAGTGCCGATGCAATATCGGCATACGTCATGCCCGCCACATCGCGCAAAATGACGATCTTGCGATGCTCTTCGGACACCATGCTTAGGGCGATGTCCAGTTCCCGCCGTAGTTCGCTGCTTTCCAGCGCTTCTTCCGGCCGGTGTTCGCTGCGCGTTTCGGGCACCCGGCCAATGGCTTCCTCATCAAGCGGATCGGTGGGCGCACTGTTCTTTTTACGTGCCAGATCGACGCACAGGTTGGTGGTAATGCGGTACAACCAGGTGGAAAAGCCGCTGTCCCCCCGGAAGGTATCCAGCGACCGGTAGGCGCGCAAAAAGACCTCTTGGGTGATATCGGCTGCATCGTCCTCCGACCCGGTCGAACGCAGGGCCAGCGCATAGACACGGCGTTCGTAGGCAGACACCAACGCTTCAAATGCCGCGATCTCGCCTTTTTTGGCGCGCTGGAGCAGTACCTTCTCCCCTGTCATCCACAGCCCTCCTTTTTGTCAGTCTGCCAGCGCGCGCAGCTGCTGCGCCAGCGCATATAATTCGTCCATCGTGGTCAGGGTGCTGACCCGCTTTTTAAATTCTTTCAGACCCGGTACTCCTTTGAGATACCAGTTGACGTGTTTGCGCGCTTCGAGCAGCGCGACCCGTTCCCCCTTGTCGTCCATCGCAAGCTCGATCTGGCGCACCGCAGTGTCCACCCGCTCCAAAAAGGACGGTTCGGGCGGCACGCTGCCAGTTTCCAGCAGGGCATTGGCCCGCGCAAACAACCACGGATTGCCCAGCGCGCCCCGGCCGATCATGGCAAAATCCGCGCCCGTGTACGACAAAATTTCGGCCGCGTCCTCGGGGGTGAAGACATCCCCGTTGGCGGCCACCGGGATGTGCACCGCCCGCTTGACCTGGGCGATGGCGTCCCAATCGGCTTTGCCCTCGTATTGCTGGGCACGGGTGCGGCCGTGGACGGCGATCAGATCGGCTCCGGCCTGTTCGCACATCTGCGCGAACTCCACGCAGTTGACGCTTTTTTCGTCCCAGCCCCGGCGGAATTTGACCGTGACCGGGCAGTCGACCGCCGCGCGCACCGCGCGCAGGACGGCTTCGGCTTTTTTGATGTCGCGCATGAGCGCCGAGCCGTCGCCGTTGTTTACAATTTTGGGTGCCGGGCAGCCCATGTTGATGTCAATGATGTCGCAGCCCGAAATCTCCCGCGCGCGCACCGCGCCTTCGGCCATGGTTTCGGGTTCTGAGCCAAAGATCTGCGCGGCCGCCGGATGCTCACCTGCGCCGAGCGCCAGCAGGCGCGGGGTCTTCTTATCGCCAAAGTGCAGGGCCTTGGCCGAGACCATTTCGGTCACGGTCAGGGCTGCGCCCTGCTCCCGGCAGATCTGCCGGAATGCGCGGTCGGTCACGCCGGCCATCGGGGCCAGGATGAGCCGGCCGCGGATGGGTACGTTTGCAATGTGCATACCTGTCCTCCCGCTGCGTTTTTTCGGCAAATTGCCCGCCAAAAGGGGCGGGCATCTTTTCAAAACTTAACATGAATACGGTATATTATAGCACAGCTTGCCCGGTATTGCAAATTGCAAACCGATGACAAGCCCGCCCCCATTTCCCGCTGTCCTGCGGTCGCCATTGCCCGCTGCAAGACGCCATTTCCCGCTGTTTGCGGCCTGATCGCGCACAAAAAAAGCCGGCAAAATCTCATCCTGCCATTTCCCTGGGTATTTTCCAACAAAACGCGCCCCGGGGCGCGGCCTATACTGGGAAAACAAGGAGGTTCGACCATGGACAAGCATACTTTAGAGAGGAGGAGCTTCCGGGCCGCGGCGCGCGCCGCCGAGACCTGGACGCGCCTGACGCGCACCGATGAGGTGCGCCAGATCAGCGGCGGCCTGAAACAGCTGCTGCTATGCGCCGTGCTTGCGCGCGGCGTGGTATTCGGGGAGTTTGCCCCCCTTGGCGTTGCGATGACCGGCGCATATGCCGCGCTTGGCAAAGGCTATCCCGCGTTTGCCGGCGCTTTTTTTGGCGCCATCCTGCTGCGCGGCGGCATGACGGGGATCACCGCAGCCGCCGCTTCCCTGCTGACGCTGGTGTGCGCACAGATTTTCCACCGTCCAGCCGGGTCCCGGCGCACCTGGTTCATGCCGCTCATGAGCGCCCTGATGATGGCCTGCTGCAACTTTGTGTTGCTGCCCACCCCCGATGTGCTGCGGCCGGCACAGGTGTTCCGCTTTTTGGCGACCTGTGTGCTGACCGGCGGGCTGAGCTGGTGTTACATCCAGGCCCTGTCCCCGCCGCGCGGCCGCGGCGATCTGCGGCATCCGGGCGGCCTGCTGGCTGTCGTGGCCAGCGTACTGGTCGCGCTGGGCGATGTGGTGTTGTTTGGGGCGGTTTCCCCAGCGCGGGTGGTTGCCTTCACCATGACGTTGGCCGGTGCGTTTTTGGGTGGCAGCGCCATCGGTGCGGCGCTGGGTGTGGCCTTTGGCGTGACCATGGATGTCACGGCGGGCAGCGGCGCTTTTTTGACCTGTGTGTATGGGCTCAGTGCCCTACTGGCTGGTGCGTTCCGCACCGCGGGCCGTCCGGCCTTTGTGTGCAGCAGCCTGCTGGCTGCCGGCGCGGCCAGTTTGCTGGGGATTGACCATCCGCTGTTTCTGTCGGCGCTGTATGAATGCGCCCTGGCCGCCCTGGTGTTTTGGATGGTACCCGATACCCTTTGGCAGTACATACGCGATACCCTGTTACCCACCCGGCAGGATACCGTGGATTCTATTGAGCGCATGCGCCACTCGGCCGGGCGGTATGCTGCCGAAGCGTCGGATGCGTTTTATGAGATGTATCTCGCCATGATGAGCGGCGCCCAGACCGGCCGGGCGGCGGCTGACGAGGACATCCACGCCATCTTTGACTGCGCGGCCGACAAGGTCTGCCGCCGCTGCAAGATCTGCAAGGACTGCTGGCAGCGCGATTATGTGGCTACGTTATCCGCGCTGGGTGATGTCTCCGGCCCCATGCTCAAGCGGGGCCGAGCCGAAGCAGGCGACTTTCCCCGCCATTTTTCCGAGCGGTGCATCCATTTCCCCGAACTGCTGCGCGCGGTGAACGAGGCGCTTTTCGCGCTGCGCGAGCGACAGCAATACCGCCGCCGGTGTGATGAAAACCGGTCGCTCATTGCCCAGCAATACGCCGGTCTGACCGGGATTTTACGGCAGATCGGCGGCACGCTCGGCCACGACCAAGCTTCCCTGCCCGCCCGGGAACGGCAGGTGCGCAGCTATGCGTCGGCCTTTGGCCGCATCGATAAAGTCGCCGTATTCCGCGACGGCTCCGGGCGGCTGCGGGTCGAGCTAGACGGCGAGGGAATGGAAGCCATCCTGCACGAGCGAAAGGGCTTTGCCGCCGGGCTGTCGGCGGTGTTATCGGTCGGCCTGACCGAGCCTGAACGCATTTCGGACGAGCTCGGCACCCGCCTGATGCTGCGCGAACAGGCGCCATATCGCGCCGTGGTCGGCATCGGTCAGCGGCAAAAGCAGGGCGAAAAGGTCTCGGGCGATACGGCGCGGTCGTTTGTCACCGAAACCGGCCATGCCTGCCTGCTGCTGGCCGACGGCATGGGAACCGGTGCCGCGGCCGCCCAGGACAGCCGCACCATCCTATCGCTCATGGAGCGATTCCTGCGCGCCAATATCCCGCCTGCCGACGCGCTGCGCACGGTAGCCCCGGCCTTCCGGCTGCGCTGCGACGGCACGCGGGGTGTGACGCTCGACATCCTGATGCTCGACCTGTTTACCGGCAAGGGGACGTGTCTGAAATGCGGAGCCGCGCCCAGCTTCCTGAAAAACGGCGGCGGGGTTATCCGCATTTCGGGCGGCAATCTGCCGGTCGGCTTATCCGACGAACCGGCCGCCGACCAGAGCGTACCCATCCGCATGGGGCCGGGAGATTTGTTCGTCCTGGTGTCCGACGGCATCTGCGACGGTTCGGACGATGGCTGGCTGCGCGCGCTGGTGCAGCAGCATGCTAAGGAAACGCCCAAAGAACTGGCCGCACGGCTGGTGGTCGCGGCTGCCGAACGGGGTTCCAACGACGATTTGACCGCGCTGGTATGCCGGCTGGAACACCGGCCATCTTCGCTGTAAAATCCGGTATAAGCTGGCGGGTCCTGGGCATACTGGTAGGGAAATCACAAGAACGAGGAGGCAGTTATGGTCAAGGGGATTTCCCGCCGGGTCGTGGTGGTGCGGCCGCCCGACTCCAAGGTATTTGAAGAAGCGTTTTTCATTGTACGGGAACAGCAGGATGCCACACGCGATGTGTTGCGGGAGGCCTGTGCGGTCGCCGAACGGTATCTGCACACGCCGCGCGTGCGGCGATATTCCCGCAAACGGTATACCCGGGTGCAGCTTGGCCTGGCGGCGCTGGGCGGCAGCAGCGCGGTCGGTGCTTTATGGGCGGCAACCGCAATCTTGGGGATTTTTTGACCGATCTGTGAATTCTTTTTAAACAACCGGCGGCGGCTCTTGCATAGACCGCCGCCGGTTGTTATCATGAAAGAAAACAATCTGGGGATGGCGCATCTATGACCGTTCAGCATTTTATCGACCTTTTTCAGCAGTATGGCCTGCCGATGATGGCGGCCGTGTTTTTTTGTGAATATCTAAATTTGCCTGGTTTTCCGGCCGGTGTGATCATGCCCGCCGTCGGTATCCTGATCGGCCAAAGTCAGCTCAATTTGATTTTGTCGATTGGAATATCGATTGCAGCCAGTCTGGCCGGATGCCTTGTTATGTATGCGATCTGTTATTATGGCGGCGCGCCGCTTCTGACGAAAGCTTTTAGCAAAAGCCCGAAATTTCATCACTTCATGGACCGCTGCCACGACTATCTGGAAAAGGGACGCGGACGGGGACTGTTTGTCTGCCGACTCATCCCGGTGCTGCGCACCATTGTATCCATTCCCGCCGGCCTGGTCCGCATGCCGCTGCACGAATATGTCGTCTGGTCGACGGCGGGTATCGCCATTTGGAATACAATTTTGATTTCCTGCGGTTACTTTTTCAGCGAAGCGTTTTTAAACGGCGGTTTCTTATCCTTTCTATAAAGAAAACAGGCACCCCTGTGGGGCGCCTGTTTTTTTAATGGACCTGACCATTTGTGCGGGCCACGATTTGAGTCACCAAAACATAACCAAGCGGATAAAACGCCAAAAATGCGGCTGCACCAGCTAGGTATCCCATCCATACCGCCACACCGGCCGCGGTCAAAAAGGACCCCAACGAAGCTGCCAGATACCAACGGTTGATTTTGCGGTAATTGACCCCTGGTTTGGTATGCAGGTGATATTTTCGATTGAGCACATGCCCTTCCATCCTGGGGTTTTGTGCGATGGGGGTATAGAACTGCTGTTTATGACACCGCATCCATTGGGTCAGAACGACGGTGACAATCAGGGCCACCAATAACATCCAATCCTTTTCCGGCACTGTGCTCCCTCCTTGATCGTTTTATGCTTCGTAGCACCGCTCCAGCACCCGCTCGATCTGATCGCGGGTAAATTGAAACGATTCGTTATTCGTAAGAATGCTATCCGTGATAGCCGGGAACATGTCCCGCGTGACGCCCAGTTCCTGCAAACAGGTCGGCAGTCCCCAAGCACGGAACCGTTCGCGCAGCGCATCCAGTCCCAGTTGACCATATTCCACATCGGGCATGCCCTGCGGACGCTCCAAGCCGAAAATACGCTCGGTAAACTGAACAAACTTTGCAGGGTTTTCTTCATTGATAAAGTCCAGCCACGCCGGGTTAATAACTGCCAGGCCTTCTCCATGGGAAGAATCGGTCAGCGCGCCAATGGCATGCTGAATCCAATGGGCTGGCCATCCGGCGTTCAAGCGACCACAGTCCTGAATGCCGCCCATCGCCAGCGTGGAAGCCCAAGCGATCTGTGCCCGTAAATTCACATCTTCCGGATGCTCCAGCACGCCTTCGCTTTCCAAAACCGTCCGCACAATACCTTCGCCAATCGCATCCGAGATCGGATTGCCGTCTACACCGTCAAAATAACCTTCAATGATGTGGGAGATGGTATCTGCCATGCCGGCTGCCGTCAGCCGCGCTGGGACAGATACCAACAGTTCCGGATCGATGATCGCTGTTTTGGGGCATAAGATCGTATTGTGTACCGCCCATTTTTTCCAGGCAGTGTGATCGGACACTCGGTTGTTGGTCACCACACAATGGCAGCTGGTTTCGGCCCCGGTTGCAGAAATGGTGGAAACCGCGACCACCGGCAGTGTTTGCTCCACCGGCCGTACGCCGGCAAAAAAGTCCCAAACATCACCCCTTGCCGGGTCGGCTGCACCAAGGGCAATGGCCTTGGCAGTATCAATGGTACTACCGCCACCAATCGCGACAATGACTTCCACCGCATGGTCATGCACCAACTGGATACCTTCTTCGATCTTGGTCAAGCGCGGGTTGCTTTCGACACCCGACAGCTCCAGCACAGAAATCCCTGCCTGTTCCATCAAATGCACGCCGCGTGCAAACAGTCCGTTTTTCTCCAAAGGACCCGGCTGCTCAACCAAAAGAGCACGGTGTCCATATTTCGCGACCTCATCGCCCAGCTTTGCAAATTCACCGGCGCCAAAGATCACCTGAGTCGGGAAACAAAATTGAAAATTGAGCATCGTCTGCACCTCTTATACCGCGCGGCCGGACAGCGCCGTAGCACGGATTTTCAGGGCAGCCTCTTCCGGGATATACCGGCTGGCCGGAACGCCCAGCAACGCCGCATAATACCCGACCTGTGCATCCTCTTCCACATAGACCGCACAGTTCATAGCCGCTTCCATATCCGATCCCGTAGCCAGCAAGCCATGGTTTTGCAGCAGGGTAACATCCCCTTGCTCACCCAATGCGTGGACGGCGGCATCGGCCAGTTCCTGCGAGCCCGGCATCGCAAACGGCGCCGTATGGATGGGGTAATACATATTCGACGGCACCGTCGCCCGATCCAAGTCAGCCAGCCGCATAGACATTACCGTCGCATACAGCGAATGGGTATGTACGATTGCTCGGATATCCGGTCGTGCGCGATAAACCGCGGTATGCATTGGGGTTTCGGACGACGGAATATAAGCGCCATCCACGATGTTACCGTGCAGGTCAATCACCGTGATATCTTCTGGCTTCAATGAATCATAGGGCATATTGCTTGGGGTGATCGCAACGACATCGTCGGTGGCGTCACGCATCGAGATATTGCCACAAGTGCCATGGATGAGTCCCATTGCATTGGCCTGCTGTGCTGCCGCCAGAACTTTTTCTCGGATCTCTTGGTATTTCATAATTGCATCCTTCCTTTTCTCGATTTTTCCGGTCAGCTGAGCCGGATGTTTTTAAAATTGACCATTCGTTCCGGATTGTCGGTCCGGCACATGCTGTCAAATTCGCGCATGAGCAGATACGGGGATTTGGGCACAGCGCTGACCGTGTCCCCGGCAATGTGCGGAGTAACGATGATATTATCCAGCCCGACAAATCCGGTCTCCCGTGTTACTGGCTCTTTTTCGAACACATCCAGCGCTGCCCCGGCAATCCGGTGCGCGCGCAGCGTTTCGATCAGGTCGGCCTGCTTGACGAGTCCGCCGCGCGAGGTATTGATAAAATAACTGCTTGGCTTCATCAGGCTGAAATACCGCCGGTCGATCATCCCCCGTGTTTCTTCGGTCAGGCGCAGGTGCAAACTGATAACATCGGCTGTTTTAAACAAGTCCTCTAGCCGGTCTACCCGTACCAGATCGCCCAATCCGTTCTTCTCCAGCCGCTCCTGCGTTACATACTCATCAAATCCCAAGGTCTTGACCCCAAGGGCTTTCAGCCGCTTGGCAATTTCCAATCCTACATTCCCCAGTCCAGCCAGACCAATCGTCAGATTGCTGAGCGTGGTCGTATACTCATAATTAGGATAAGACTTGGACCATTCCCCTGCGATCAATTTGGTATGGGCGGTAGCAATGTTGCGCGTGAGCGCCAGGATCAGGCCCAAGGTAAAATCAGCCACCGGTTCGGCGTTGCGGATGACGTTGATTACTGGAATATTGCGCGCACTGGCGGCCTGCACATCGATGTGTTCCAATCCGCCGCGGCAGGTCAGGATACAGCGCAGATTTTTGGCTTTTTCAATCAGGTGCCCTGGAATGGGAGCAAAATGGGTCATCAACACATGGACATCTTGAATGCAGGCATCGATCTCAGCCGGATACGGCTCGGCATCCGGTCCATTTTTTTCGATATTGACCTGCTTTTGCGAGAAGGACTCCACCGAATGCTCGCCCCAAAAAACCGTGTGCATTTGTCCCACCGGAATGGCTGACTGCCGGACAGCATCCGCCATGGTTTCGCACGATACAAACACATCGCCAATCACCAGAACGTTCTCCTTATTCTGGATAAGTGTATCCAACATCTAACTTCCTCCCTTTGTCTAAAAATTTTCAGGCTCTGCCCGTCTGGGGAATTTCGTTGCAGTTTTCCATGTAGTCGACCAGAACTTGCCCTTTGCATTTAAAGGCCACATATAGGATGACATATAGGACAATGACACCACCAATGATGACTGGATTGCCGCTGAGGAACGCCAAGAACGACAGGCAGTTGAGCGGACGTCCCATAACACCAAAGCTTGCCACCAATGTACCCGCAATGGCCATCTCAACACCGACCGATGCCGCGACCTGGGTAAAATAGGGAGATACTGCGGTAATGCACAGAAGGCCGATGGTATACCAGATGGTGCCGCAAATGGTGCTCTTGACAATGTTGCCATTGGTGACGCAAATAAATACTTCAATCATGTACGGAATTGCGCATAAATCAACCAGCGGCAAAAACTTGTTGCCGGGCAGAATGAACGCGATGACCAGCAGAATCGGCATTAAGATAATGCCGGTGGTCAGGGTTGCCGTTTCGCCATAGGCGACCGCATCGTTAATAGCAATATACCAGGTGCGTCCCTTGCCACTTGCGGCGGCTTTTTTGGCATATGCGGACGACAACGGTGTAAACGCCGAAGCAAAAATACCGGCGACTTTGGGGAAAATGGTCATAATCGCCGACGTGGCAATCGCGCAGGTCGCAATTGCACCCCAGCTTCCCAGTTCGCCCAAACTTCCTGAATAGCTGATGATCGCAATAATAGCGCCTAAGATCATGCCAATGACCTTGGGGTCTGCCAGCATACCGGCTTTATCCGCCAATGCCTTGGGGCTGGCCTTGATCTTATGAAAGCCCAGTTTATTGAGCAGGAAATTCATCACAATCGCAAACGGGACCGCGTCCATGTGCATCGGCACACTCATGCAACAGTTGGGATAGCCATAATATGTCGAAAACCGTTTGGCGAGCACTTCGGAAAACAGCAGACAATACAGGTTCTGAACAATCATCAGAAGGAACGCCAGGAAGATGTTATGGGTCAGCAGATACAACATGGAGCCCCAAACCATAAAGCCATAGTTGTTCCATAAATCACTGACCATAAAGACATTGGTAAACTTACAGAAATACAGGACAAGCTGCAAGACAATTGCAATGGCAAAGAAAATGACGCCAATGGTCGTTGAATACGCCACCACCGAGGTAGCCTGCCAGCCGATGTCCACGATTTCCAGGCTGACGCCCGTGGTTTCTACCATTTGTTCAATGATGGGGCTAATGATTCCGGAGTACGAATTGATAATCAGCGTAAACCCTTCCAGGCCGATGGCCGAAAGAATCGCACAGTCGATTGCTTTTTTGCTGGGCACGCCCATGAATTTTGCCACAATGAACAGGATGATTGGCACAAATACAATCGCACCAAACGCATTGAATATATTTTGCATTGCATCTAACATGAAGATTGCTCCTTTCCCACCTTCATCCCGGCTTGCCTTTATTTATCCTTGAGCACTTCCAAAACCTCTTCCATAAAGCCTTCTTCATCCAGCCCGATCAGGAAAGAGGTCGCAGCCAATTTGGGCACACCATAATCCCCCGGTACCGGGCTGGAACATGCCATGAAATCGACCGGATGCGAACTCATCGTCGATTCTACGCCGCCCGGATTGGTTTCGATGCAATCGGCATCATAGCCCTTTTCAGCCAGTTTTTCTTTGAGCTTGGCTGCCAGCATCGAAGAAGTGACGGTCCCCGAACCACAAACGCACAATACACATACCTTTTTCATATCAAAACCTCCTCGTATAATAAGATTCAAAGTTAATAATTTCAGGCATCAGCAGGCATTGAGATGCCCGTGATACAATAGCTGTAGGACAGCAGGGTCAAGCTCTCCACCTCCTTGTTGAGCCACAAGGCTGCTTCATTTTTAGTCTGTTCCCCTGAGCCGGAAGTCAGCTGCAAACTCATTGGCTGTTTGCCGGAGGCAAGGCCGCCCTTTCAGCAGTGAGGGCTTTCGCATTGGTCTGCCCCGGAATGATTCTGATACGCGAGGTTGCGGATGCTTCGGTTATCATGGGTATCTCAAAGCCTGCTGGCCTGAAATCTCCATGTGGGGAGGTGAAAATTATGAACCCACTATTCGTTGGCATTGATGTGAGCAGCAGAAACAATGTGGCCTACCTGATGAAACCCGACGGCAGCAAGCACTCCAGCTTTTCCATACAGAACAACCTGGGTGGTGCTAAACTGTTATCAGAGAAGATCGTGTCGGCACTGCGTTCCATGCAGCTCAGCGATGTGGTGATCGGCCTGGAGGCCACCTCCATCTACGGAGACAGCTTGGTTTACGCTCTCCGGGAGGATGGCAGCCTGGGCCGGTTCCAGCGGAAGATCCATGTCCTGAATCCAAAGCAGGTCAAAAAGTTCAAGGAAGCCTATCCCGACCTGCCCAAGAATGACTTTGTGGACGCCTTTGTGATTGCCGACCATCTCCGTTTCGGCAGGATCGCCAAGGAGGTCTATATGGACGACTACCGCTACCAGGCGCTCAGGACCCTTACCAGGGCCAGGTTTGACGTGATCCAAAACCTGACCCGGGAGAAACAGAGATTCGCTAACTACTTATTCCTCAAATGCTCCGGCATAGCCCAGGACAAGGACATCCAGAACACCAGCGCCACCACTATCGCGCTCATGGAGCGGTTTGAAACTGTGGATGATCTGGCAAACGCCGACCTGGACGAACTGACTGCCTTTCTGGATGAGAAGGGCAGAAACTTCGCTGACCCGGCTGCCAAAGCCAAGGTTATTCGAACTGCCGCCAGAGACTCTTACCGCCTGCCTGTTACTGTGAACAATTCTGTAAATCAGGCGATGGCAGTCTCTATTGCCTCTATGCGGGCTCTGGAAAAGCAGGTCAAGGTGTTGGACAAGGCCATTGAACAGCAGTTTGAAATCATTCCCAACACCCTGACCTCTATCCCCGGGATTGGCAAGGTCTACTCCGCCGGGATCATCGCCGAGATCGGCGACATTCACCGTTTCAGCTCTCAAGCCTCGGTTGCCAAGTTCGCCGGCCTTGTCTGGACACAGCACCAGTCCGGTGAATTTGAGGCTGAACACTCCCGGATGATCAAGTCCGGCAACCGCTATCTCCGCTACTACCTGCTGGAAGCCGCCAACTCTGTGAGAAGATGCGATTCCGAGTTCCGGCGCTACTATGACCTCAAGTATCAAGAGGTCAACAAGTATCAGCATAAACGCGCACTCGCTCTCACTGCCAGAAAACTGGTTCGGTTGATCTTTCGGCTGCTGAAGGACAACCGCCTGTATATCCTGCCGGAGGGCTGAGCGTACCGCTTGCCGCTCTGGCGCATAGGCCCTGTTTCAAAAAACTCAGGGACAGGGCTTGGATTGGTGTTGTCTTTTTCCTGCCTACATGGTCCTTTTTACTCATTCCCATTTGAAATTTTCTTGCATCACCTACTTGACTTCATACCATTGGACTAAAACCATTATTCGAAATATTGTTTGCCCAAGGCATAAAGTTCATCCGCATCCCGCGCATTGCGGAATTTCGCGACCAGATCAGCATCCAAAAAAACCTGCATCACTTTTTTTAAATTGTTGATCTGCTCTTCTGGGTCGGTAATGGCCATCATAAAAATCATCTCGGCCTGTACCAGTTCACCTGATCCGCCCATATGCCAAAACTCCACCGGCTTGTCCAGCTTCACCAAGGCAATGCCCGGTCGGTTGACATGCTGAGGATCGGTATGCGGCATGGCAATGGCATTGTATTTGAGGTTGAGTCCCGTTGGATAAACCTCCTCCCGTGCCAAGACCGCATCGGTAAAACTTTCTTTGACACAGTCCGTACTGCGCAGCAGGCCAGCTACTTTACGCAGTGCATCTTCCCTTCCGGAAGCCGAAAGCCCTACCAATACATGTCGTCTGTCAATAATTGACACCGATCAATCCCTCCTTTTGCAAAAGTATTCAAATAGGCTCTGCTTAATATTTTTCAGCTCGTCCTTGGACTTCACATGCCCCGCAAATGCTTCTACAATTTCATTGACCGTTGTATGCGTAATGGACAAGGGCGTATCACATAACCGGTCAATGATATCCGCGATGTCTTTTTCATCCAAAATAGCCGATACATAGATGGTTCCCGACGGCAAACGAGTATCCCGTATAGTAGAAATGATCAGATTGTATTCGGTCAAATCTCGTTCTTGCAGCTTAGATGCAGAGCTCAATTCAAATTGATATCCCTCACCCACCAGGTCTTGCAGCTGTGCGCGCACAAAAACCGAAGTGGAGACTCCGGCGCCGCAAACGATCAGGATTTTGCAGGCATCCCGGCGGGTCTCATCGATCTTCAGTTCTGCCATATGGCTTTCGACAAACATTACCAAAAATGCGATTTCATCTTCGGTAATCAGGCTGGCAATTTCACCTTCCATCCCCTCAATGCTCTGTTCTACAATGGCAAAGCCCCACGGATACATCTGTTTGATATCTTCCAACAAGGCATTGCTGCTGTGAAACCCCAGTTTGAGCCGATAATACATGGGTCCCATGTGCAACGCTATTTTTTCCCGCAATTGCTGTTTGCGTTCAATGGGTTTTCCCAGATTGATCTCCAAATTCCGCAAAAAAGCATCGACCATTTCCATGATGTCGCCATTGGACTGTCCTTCAAACGCAAAACGTTTCATACCCAGCAGCAAATACGCCACATAGAATTCTTCGTCTTTGGGTAGGACAATCTGGTCCGCAGCCAGTTGCCGCAGCATATCTTTGACCTGTTCCAATTCTTCGGTATAGCACAATGTCCTTCGTTCCATGGGATCAAAGGCGATTGGCTGTCCGGTCATATGATCACGGATAACGGCTGCCAGGATCATCACCGCTGTATGCCGGACAAACTGCTCCACAAAGCTGGCTGCAATCGCATCCCCATAGCGCTGAATGGCAGCAATCACCGTGCGATAGGCATCCCATTCCTTGCATTGCAGCACTTGACACACCGACCGGTTGAGCAGCTGAATGATCATCTGCCATACGCCGCGATTTTTCACTGTACTGAGTTCATCCGAGATAAAATTACGGATCGCCAGTTCCTTGCCTTCAAAATAATAGCCGTCCTTATGGGAAAATTGCAGCCGCAATCCGCTGTCGGTCACCCGCTCCTTGAGTACACGCAAATCCGATTGAATGGTATTTTTGCTTACATCCAATTCCTGCCGCAATCCTTCCAATGTGGTTTGATTGTTATCGAGGGCAATGAAAATGGCTTCCAATGTCATCCGTTCCTGGCTGGAAGCCAAGTAGGATGCCCGGGTCTGCAAAAGCTGCTCGATTTCGGGGATGCTTTCGGTTTGCACGATGCAATTTCCATTTTTCACTTGGATCGGTGGGATATGATGATCGGCTAAGCAGGTATTGATCTTGGTAAGGTCATACTGCAGTGCCCGGCGGGATAAACCGATCTCGTCCAACAGGCTATCCGTATGAATCTGGCCATTGGACGCCAATATCAGATATAGAATGGAACTCATCCGACTATTTATCTCCATTCCTCATCCCTCCTGTCTTGGGTTTACGAGATCATTCTTTCAGATCCAAAATGAACGCGGTGACTTTTTCCAATGCTTCCTTTTCTTCCTGCCCATTGGTCTGAACGGTGAGTTCTGTACCCTTCACTAGACCGGCCAAAAGAAGGTTCATAATTTTTTTAGCGTCATGGGCTTTGCCATTTGCCAGGATCTTTATGTCGCATGGGAACTGCTTGCACAAATTCACCAGATCGCTCGCCGGTCTGGCGTGAATCCCGGTTTTGTTTTGTATGATGATTCGTTTTGTAACCACATCGATTCCTCCCTTGCATTTCGTCTGTCATCTGCTTGGTGATTTCATGATATCACACCGGTTTCTCGGGAAAAATACCAAGTTTTTGATCATTTTCAGCAGTTTGTGCAAAGATTGTGTCGCTTTAAAAATCACATTTTTTGTTTCCAAATATTGAATTCTACACATTTTTGATTCGTCAAATCATCCGATATCCAAAAGCTTATTTATTGGTTTTTACCAATAAATTTCCTATATTTTTATTTTTCACCCTGTTTTTTCATGTTAACTCTTTTTTGGAACACAATTCTTGCTCTTTGCCATTCGGAGTATAAAAAATCTTGTGTTTTCCTCTTGGTGACGAGCATAAAAAAAGCACTCACTTTTGTGAGTGCTTTTTGTGATGAACGAAGCCCGTTCCTTTGGCCTTTCGCAAACACGAAAAAAGGCACTCACGTTTGTGAATGCCTTCGTTTCTGGTGGAAGTTACAGGGCTCGAACCTGTGACCCTCTGCTTGTAAGGCAGATGCTCTCCCAGCTGAGCTAAACTTCCATTGGTGACCCGTACGAGATTCGAACTCGTGTTACCGCCGTGAAAGGGCGGTGTCTTAACCACTTGACCAACGGGCCGAATATGGTAGCGGTAACTGGACTTGAACCAGTGACCTTTCGGGTATGAACCGAACGCTCTAGCCAACTAAGCTATACCGCCATTTCTTTTGCTCACCGGCTTGTTCTCACCAGCGACATGATTTATTATACGGCATCACTACCCATTTGTCAACATATTTTTTCATATTTTTTTGTTTTTTCTGATGCACCAGAATATATGCTGTTTTTACGTCGAAACGCCCCATTTTGCGTCCATAACCCGTTCATAAAATTCTGCATCCCAAACATGGGTACTTTGCAGTTGCTCGGTCGTGAGCATAAAATAATCGTCGGAAACATATTCCCCCTGGTCGGGTACCGGGTCGTCAAAGGTGCAATCAATGAAGTACGTTTCTCCATCCACACGCACTGCATTCCATCCATGGTTCATGCTATCGTCGGCCACATAAATGGCGTCCAGTCCCGCGGCCTGACACAGCAGCACAAAGGCGCGCGCATAGCCCGCACAGACCGCCTTGCCATCGATCAGGGCACCGTATGCCGTAAAGGGCGCACTGGAGCCATCCACGCTGCTCTCATTCTCAGCGGTCTCCACGTCATACACGCAATGCCGCACCAGAGCATCGTGCAGCGCCCGCAGCTTTTCCCGTTCGTCGGTGAGCCCCTCGGTCGCCTGCTCGGCCATCCCACGCGCCAGGGTCGCAGCCTGTTCCTGCCGTGCCTGGTCGGCCACTTCGATCTTCACTTCGGTCGTCCCATCGCCATAGACCGTCATACCCATCGTAAAGGCATACGGCCATACGGCCTCCATGGCCTGGAATAATTCATCCCCGTCCAGCTCTGCGCCACGCAGACGGATGCTGTCCGAGCCATCGGCTAACACGTCCACCGTTTTCATCGCAGCATCGATTGGCGTCGATGCGGTTTCTGCAGGCATGAGCAAACTGCATCCGGACAAGGTCCCCACAAGCAGCAACAGACAAAGCCACCGTTTCATGGCGCACTCCTTTCTGAAAAAAATAAGCGGACAGCTCCGAGCCATCCGCCTCTTTTTCCTCTTACATGAGTTTTACCGTATAATAGACCGCTGTGACAAACAGGTACGCAGCAGCTACAAAAATCGCATACAGCGCAATAGTCAGCCCCATAGCCGCGCCCAGCGTAACCAACGCTGCCATGATGACCGGCGTTGCCAGCATCATGCCGTAGGCATTGGACGAGAAGCGGAAATCCCATTTATGGGTGCCCAGCTTGAGCTTGCTGCCAGCCTTTTTGATCTGCAGCACTGCTGCAATCTGTACAATGGCCAGCGCGATGCACAGCGCCGCAGCCACCCACGCCAGATACTTCACGTTAGCACTGATCTGTGCACGACGCACGATCAGCAGCATCGCGATCGCGACTCCACAATCGACCGACATCACACAAAATTCCGGCTGATAGGAGTGGTAGATCAGATAATACACTGCCAGCACCGGCAGCAGGCCATAGAACACCTTGAAAATCGGGAAACCGTAGTGATGCACCAAGGCCAGAATGACAAAGGCCGCCGCAAACACGATGATGATATTGCGTCCTGTCAGGATGCGATAGGTGTTATCCACACCGTTTTTCTTTTCGCGCACGGCCAGGAAAATGCCGACCAGTACGCCCAAAGCCGCGACCCCCATCAGGATACGGACTACCATCATGCCGATCAGGAAGGTGGTACCGAAATCGATCAGCTTTTTCAGGCCCATCAAGATCAGCACGCCGCCCAAGCAGACGGTAAATACGGCGAGCACCTTATTTGTAATGTAATCTTCCTTCTTTTGAGGCATGTTTTTTGCCGCCAAAAAAACCAACTCCAGTCTTCAAGATTTCTTTATTCCGGCCTTACAGGTTACCGGTCTCATACATCACCACGCTCAGCGCGGCGAGCGGCGCGGTTTCGCACCGCAGGATGCGCGGGCCAAGGGATACGCTTTGCATCCCGGCCTGTTTGGCCGTTTCGGCCTCTGCGGGGGCAAACCCGCCTTCCGGGCCGATCATCAGCGCCACCGAGCGCGGCTGCTTTCCCCGAAGCGCCTGCCGGATGCCAACTTCCCGTTCATCCTCATATAAAAACAACGGCGCATCGCAGGTCGCTGCCTGTTCGGCAGCCTGCTTCTGTGTGAGCGGTTCCCCCACAACCGGCACACAGCCCCGGCCGCATTGCATGGCAGCCTCTCGGGCGATCTTGCGCCACCGTTCGCATTTTTTACGAAGCGTCTTTGCATCCGGGCGGGATACGCTCCGCTCGGCTAAAAACGGTACGATTTCGACCGCGCCGAGTTCGACTGCCTTCTGGACGATAAAATCCATTTTATCGCCTTTGGGCAGGCCCATATACAGCGTCACCCGCACATTGGGTTCGCCTTGCGATGGTAAAACCTCCTGCACCTGGCATTCGGCTGTGTCGCCGTTTGCCTGCATAAATGTGCAGGAATAATCGTGCCCCTGGCCGTCGCACAGAATCAGGCTTTCGCCTGCCTTCATGCGCAGCACTTTGAGCATATGATGTGCGTCCTCCCCGGTGACAACGGCCTTGCCATCCACCGGTGGAGAATCGATAAAAAACCTTGGCATGGGGCTTCCCTCCTGTTCTCGCCGCCGTCGAACGATGCCGGCGTGCAGGCAGCACCCGCAGCCGCATTTTTGCGGCTACTTTCTTATTCTAGCAAAATCGCGTGCGATTGTCCAGATATTTTTGTGCTCTGGCCGGGTTTTTACACCGGTTTTTGTGCGGTAAACGCTGTCCAATCGTCGCTGGCGCGGCGTTCCTGGATGGCAAACCCGGTCTTTTGCAAAGCGTCCTGCACCTCGTCTGCCCGCTCGTTGAGGATGCCCGAGCAGATGAGCGTACCGCCTGCATTTAGCTTGTCCCAAAACAGGGACGCCATACCAATGATGACATCGGCCACGATATTGGCGACAATGATCTGATACCCGTCGCCGATATCCTCGGCCAGCGCGGGGTCGCGCAGCGCATCGCCATGGAGTGTCCGGCCAATGGTCACGCCGTTGCGCTCTGCGTTTTCGGTCGCACAGGTCAAGCAATGTTCATCAATGTCGACCGCTGTATCCGCATGCGCGCCGAGCATAGCAGCTGCAATGGCCAAAATGCCCGAACCGGTGCCCATATCAAGCAGCTTTTCGCCGCCTTTGACCGTTTTCTCCAGCATGGTCATACAAAGCTGGGTGGTGTCATGCGTGCCGGTGCCGAAGCTCGACGCCGGGTCAATTTCCAGAATCGTGCGGCCCATGGGGTCGTCCACGGTCTCCCAGGACGGTTTGATGAGGAACCGTTCGCCCACCGGGAAGGGTTTGAAATACTGTTTCCAGCCCCACTCCCAGTCCTCTTGGCGGGTCAGGCTGGTTTCGGTCGTCAAACGGCCCAGCGTATTTTCATGGTCTCCTTCTTTTAAGACGGACAAACCCGCATTTAGTTCCCGCAATTTGTCTTTTCCTTCGGCGTCGTCCGACAAATAAATCTTGATCTTGGTTTCCTGACTGGACAGTTCCTTTTTGAGGTTTTCGTCCACATAGTCCCAATAGATCTCGGTGTCGTGTAAAAATTCTTCAAAATCTGCCGCATCTTCCAGAGCATAGCCCTCGATCCCCAGGTCATCGAGCAGGTTGGTCACCGGCCAGATGCCTTCGGTGGTCGTGAAGATGGTCACTTCGGTCCAGTCCATGGATTCATCCTTTCTTTCATCCCTCATGTTACAGCCAGATCATGCCGTACTTTTCACAGAAATACTTGACGACCGCCGGGTCCTGTTCCCAGGTGCCGTCATACAGCGCCAGCCCGACATAGATGCGCAGCGCCTTTTCTAAGAGTTCCGGGTCTTCGGCGCACAGGCACACCGGCCGGGACAGCATATACAGATCGTTTTCCAGATTGTACAGGTCGTCCTCTTCGTACAGCACCAGTTTGAGCGCTGCCGCTTCCTCATCCTCCACTTCGAGCAGCCGTTCTTCCAGCCGGTGATCGCACTCGATCTCGTCCGAAATGCCGGTCACAGCATCGATGAAGTGAGCGTTGCGCCCATCGGGCGCCAGGATGTAGTCGTCGTGGTCGCGGCCCACCGTACGGCCGCCGGTATACTCTTGCAGAGCCTCCCAGACCCGCCGCGCATTTTCGTGCGCGGCCGGCAGCAGCAATTCCACATTGGTCAGCCGGATGCCTTCCCGCAGCCAGCGGGTAGGCACACTGGCGCCAATCGACAGCCGCGCATACGGCGCGACCCGCTCGAGCGCTTCTTCCAGCCAGTCGGGCTGGTCGGCGGTAAAGATGACCGTCGACACGCCGATGCGCTGCAAAACGCCCACGGCAGCCAGACAGTCGGTGCCGTCGGGCATACAGCCTTCCTCCCCGGCGGGCAGCTCGGCGATCAGGGTACGGCCGGACATGTCGGTAAACGCCAGGACCGCAGCGCGCAGCGCGCGGAAATCCTCCGCGCCGCGCAAGTAATAAAAGGCCGCTTTGTCATGCATGCGCGGCCGGAACGCCTTTTTGCACAGGGTAATGTACCGTTCGGTAGCCGGATATTCCATATCCTCGGGCACGGCCGGGCACGGCAAAGTCACGCCAGCCGGCACGCCGTCGTTCTCCTGCAAGATCTGTTCAAAGGTGTGCATGGACGTCGCCAGCCCGCCGGCTAGTGCGCCGGCGGCCTGCTCTTGCAGTACATAATCCTCCCGGGATGTCGCTAAGACCTGCCGGGTGCATAAAGGGATGGGTTCCATAATTCCTCCAATTCTGTTGTCACAGGTTAGGCCGCGCGCCAGCTGCCATCGGCCAGGCTGGTGTAACGCTGCGGCTGCGCCGCTGCCTGTTTGCACAGGTCGAGCGCCTTATAATAGGCATTGTCCAGCTGGTTTGCGCCGTTGCCCAGTTCGGTCGTCTTTTGTGCGACTGCCTGCAAAGTCGCCGGGTCGGCGACCATACGCCCGGTCAGGCCGTTCTCCTTCTGGAACTTGCGCAGGCCGCTGAGCAGTTCGGTGTCAAACACATCGCTTGCGCCCTCGGTGTATCCCAGCAGGAACAGACGCCCGGACAGCGCGCGCACCTGCTCGGACTGTTCGCCGTACCGGATGGTCGCCGTGGTGTCGAGTGCGGGCAGCTGCTGTAAGTAACCCTGTACCGACGTGCTGCCAGTCACCTTGATGGTCGGCTCAATGCCCTTGCCTTCCCAGCAACCTGCCTGGGGCAGGTTCATCTCCATGCAGGTGATGACCAGACGCGAACCGTCCATCATGCTGATGTGATACTGGCCCTGGCCCTTGCCGTACGTCGTCGTACCGATGACTTCGGCGCCGGCCGCTTCCTTTAAGATGCCGGTCAGCAGTTCGGCTGCCGATGCGGTATTGCCATCGACCAGCACGCAAATCTCATTGAGCGTCAGACCGCCGCCGGTCGAATAATGCTTTTCCAAGCCGCCCTGGTCCTCGCGCCACTGGATAGCGCCCATATAAACGCCCGCCTGTTCGATCATGGCATCTGCCATGCCCCAGGCGTCATCCACCAGGCCGCCCCCATTGGAGCGCAGGTCCAAAATGACCGCGCGGGTATTCTTTTCATCCAGACCGTCCCAGATCTGCTTGAAGGTCTCCAAATCGTTTTTCGAGCCCATGGCTTCGATGCGGATGTACTCCACGCCGTCCGACACGGTTTCCGAAGAAACATATTCCTCCTGAATCTGCTGCCGGGTGAGGACAAAGTCCATCTGGGTGCCGTTTCGCTCGATGGTGAGCGTCAGCTTGGTGCCCAGTTCGCCGCGCAGCAGGTTCGACAGATCGGTGCTGGTCAGGCTGGTGACATCCTTGCCATCAATTTTTACAATGCGGTCGCCCACCTGTACGCCGGCCACATACGCCGGACCCGAGCGGTTGACACTGGATACAAACACGCCCTCAGGCTTTTGTTCCATGCCCAGTCCCACACCGACATAGCCGGTCAGCTGGGAAAAGCCCTGTTCATACTCCTCTTTGGTCAGATACATCGAATGGGTGTCCAGCGTCGCCAGATAGTCGTTGATGACTTTGCTGAACTGGTCGGGGTGTTCGGTCAGATAGCTGTTCCACTGGTCGATTTCGGACTGGCTCATGCCTTTGTCCTGGGTGTACAGGCTGTTGCTCTCGATCTGCTGGAGCACATAATCAAACTTGGTGGTAATCGTGCTCACCGCCGAGGCGGATACGCTGCCGATCGCAAAGGTCAGCACCAGCAGCAGAGCAAGGGTCTTTCGCATACGGGATTTCATAGAAAGCGCCTCCTTTGAAGGCCGGAGGCAGCCCGGTTCGGACAGGCTGCCCCATGCCGTCCGCCCCTCCCACCGGGGCGGGCGGGTGGATTACATGTGCTCAGGTGCGTCGACGCCGATGATGTGCAGCACGTTCTTGACCGTCTGCACGGTTGCCATGCACAGCGCCAGACGGGCATCGCGCAGGGCGGGCTCGGCATCGTTGATACGGCAGGCATTGTAGAACCGGTGGAACTGCGATGCCAGCGAAACGCCATATTTATTCAGCTGCGAGGGGTCGCGGTCACGAGCGGCCAGCAGAATCTGCTCGGGCAGCAGCGCAATGGCCTTGATGAGCGCCTTTTCATCCTCGTGCGTCAGGACGGTCAGGTCGGTCTTTGCTGCGTCGGGCAGCGCGATGCCAGCCTCTTCGGCGGCGCGCAGCACCGAGCAGATGCGCGCATGCGCGTACTGTACATAATACAGCGGGTTGTCCGAGTCCTGCTTGACGGCGAGGTCCAGATCAAACTCCATCTGGGTCTCGGCTGCGCGGGAGTTAAAGAAGAAGCGGGCTGCATCGACCGGAATCTCATCGAGCAGATCGGAAAGGGTCAGGCTCTTGCCGGTACGCTTACTCATACGCACGACTTCGCCGCCCTGCATCATGCGCACCAGCTGCATCAGGACGATTTCCAGCCGCTCCGAACCGTTCAGGCCAATGGCGTCGAGCGCCTTTTTCAGGCGGGCCACATGGCCATGGTGGTCGGCGCCCCAGATGTTGATAACACGGTCAAAGCCGCGGGTCTGGAACTTGTTGCGGTGGTAGGCGATGTCGGCGGCAAAATAGGTGTAGAACCCATTGGCGCGGCGCAGAACATCGTCCTTGTCGCAGCCGAAATCGGTCGAGCGCAGCCACAGCGCGCCGTCCTGCTCGTAGGTGACGCCCGCATCGGTGAGCATCTTGACCGTTTCCTCGACCGCTCCTGAGTCGTGCAGCGTCGATTCGCGGAACCATACATCATAGTGAATCTTGTACCGCTCGAGGTCCTTCTGCATCTTGGCGATGTTGTGCGGCAAACCGAAGTTTACGATCACGTCAAAGCGTTCCTCGGGCGTCATGGTGAGCAGCTTGTCGCCGTGCTGCTCGACCAGCATATGCGCCAGCTCCTTAATGTCTGCGCCCTGGTACCACGAGGGGTCGAACTCGATGGCATCCTCGCCGCGCAGCTCCTGGATATAGCGGCCTTCGACCGAATGGGCAAACTTATCGACCTGATTGCCCGCGTCATTGATATAAAATTCGCGTGTCACATCCGCGCCCGCCCAATCGAGCACTTCGGCCAGACAGTCGCCCAGCACGCCGCCGCGGGCGTTGCCCATGTGCATCGGGCCGGTCGGGTTGGCCGATACGAACTCGACCATGATCTTTTCCGGCTTTTCGACGTGGGTACGGCCGTAATCCTTGCCTTCGGTCAGCGTGGTGCGTACGGCCTCCTGATACCAGGCCGGGGCGTACGTGAAGTTCATAAAGCCCGGACCTGCGATCTCGACCTTTTCAAAACAGGTGCCTGCAAGGTCCATGTTCTTGACCAGGCTCTCGGCGATCTTGCGCGGGGCCATGCGCAGCGGCTTGGCACACTGCATGGCAACCGTGGATGCCCAGTCGCCGTTGGCGGCATCCTTGGGGGTCTCGGCCGTTACGGCCGGCAGTCCGGCCTGCGGCAGTTCGCCCTGAGCGACCGCCTTTTCGTAGGCAGCCTTGACGATCGCCGCTGCCTGCTGTCTTGCATTTTCCATCACGTTCATTGTATACGCTCCGTTCCTCAGTTATCCAGATTTTCACTGATCGGCGCCACGCTCATGCGGAACCGGTGCCGCCCAACCAGGGAATTGTCCACTTCAATGGTGTAATCGATCGAAAGCTCGCCGCCGTACTCGCCGATGGAGTTGTCCAGCTGGGTGGTATGGGTGGCGATGGTGATCGCCCCATACTCGGTCTGGTACAGGCCCACATGGCGCTGGCCCTTGGCAAAGAGCAGCTCGGACGGATAGGTGCCCGTGCGAATCATGGACACGGTATCTCCGTCCAGCTTGACCGTGGTGCGGGTACCGTCCAGTCCGGTCAGTTCACTTTCGTCGTAAGAGATATAAAACTTCCCATGGCGCTCATACAGCCGCGCCTGGGTCATCAGGTCGATGTGCTCCTCTTCGCAGCCTTCAAACCGCTGCGTGGAAGCGATCGACAACAGTACGTCCTTTTTCATGCCTTCCTCATTATTTCTCTCAATATTTCGCAATGTCCACACGGCCGACCTCGTCGGCGATCTCCCCATGCAAAAACAGACCGGCCAGGCTGCGGAAACATTCCGGGTCATCGGATACAAAATAGCGGGTCTTGCCCTGTCCTTGGGCCGGGATGAGCATGCGCCGCGCAAAATCGGCCACTTCGGCGCCCGAATCGATCAAACGAACCTCCGGTCCCATATAAGCGGCGATCACGTCATGCAGCAGCGGATAATGGGTGCAGCCCAGAATCAGGGTATCGATGCCCTTTTGCTTCAGTTCCTCCAGATATTCGGCCACCACGGTCTCAATGACGATGTCGCCCGGCTGCACGCGGCCGTTTTCGACCAGCGGCACGAACAACGGACAGGCCTTGGTGAAAATCTCCAGTTCGGGGCGCGCCCGCTGGAGCATGCGTTCATACACGCCCGAGCGCACGGTCGCCGCGGTGCCGATCACGCCGATGCGGCCGGTGCGGGTGGTTTCGGCCGCCTTGCGGCAGGCCGGCCAAACGACGCCGAACATGGGCACGTCGATTTCGCTCGCCACGGTTTCGAGCGCCACGGCCGACACGGTATTGCAGGCCACGACAATGGCCTTGATGTCGAACGAGCGCAAAAACGCCACATCCTGGCGGGTATAGTGCAAAATGGCGTCGGGCGAGCGCGTGCCGTAGGGGACGCGCCCGGTGTCGCCAAAATAAATGATATTTTCATGCGGCATGATCTCGTGCATCCGGCGCACGGTGGTCAGGCCGCCCATCCCGGAATCGAATACGCCGATCGGTCTGTTATCCATGCTGTGCCTCCATGGCGAGGTCTACCAGCGCATCGATCAGCGCCGGATAGGAATAGCCTGCATGGCCGAACAGCTTGGGGTACATACTGATCGAAGTAAAACCCGGAATGGTATTGATCTCATTGAAGATGATCTCATTGTTTTCAAAGGTGCAGAAGAAGTCCACGCGGGACAGGCCGCGGCAGCCCATGGCCTGATAGACCCGCAGCGCATTCTGCCGCACGGTCTGCATGGCCTCCTCCGGGATGCGCGCCGGGATATAAAGCGCCGAAGATTCGTCCTTATACTTAGCGTCATAGGTATAAAATTCCTGGGTCGGTGCGATTTCGCCCGCAAGGCTGGCCACCGGCTCGGTGTTGCCCATTACCGCAACTTCGATCTCACGGCCCGCGATGAATTCCTCGACCATGACCTTTTCGTCCCAGTGGAACGCCTCTTCCAAGCCTTCGCGCAGGGTCTCCAAATCGGTCGCCTTATGTACGCCCACCGAAGAACCGGACGAGCAGGGCTTGATGAACACCGGGAAATGGCTCAGCGTATGCATGACGCCCTGCATGAGCGCCTGCGCATCTTTTTCAAAGTCGGCGCGCAGCGCAACATAATAAGCCGCCTGCCGGACGCCGGCGCGGTCGACCAGCACCTTGGTCAGGCTTTTGTCCATCGAGTTGGCCGACGCCGCCACACCCGGACCGACAAACGGGATTCCGGCCAGGGTCAGCAGGCCCTGGATGGTGCCGTCCTCGCCGCCAAAGCCGTGCAGCACCGGGAAGCAGCAGTCGATGCGCATGGTTTGGGCCGCGCCGTCGCGCAGGATGGTCAGCCCGTGCACCGAACGGTCGGCCGACAGCAGCGCCGGGATGCAGGCGTCCTGCTCCCACGCGCCCGACGCCATTTTGTCCGGGTCGGGGTTTTCATACAGCAGCCAGCGGCCATCCTTGGTGATGCCCACGGTCACCAGGTCATATTTCTCTTTATCTGCATTGCGCACAATCGACGACGCCGAAACACGCGAGACTTCGTGTTCGCTCGACAGTCCGCCAAATAGAATCAAAAGCTTCATCTTCAAAAACCGACGCTCCTTTTGTGTCCATAAGTATTCAGTATTAAGTATACGCTATAATCTGCAAAAAAACAAATCCTTACACAAAAAATACACGACAAATCGCCCCCCGATGGGCGCGAAAATCTGTGCAAACAGACCGAACGCCCGCTTGTTCAAAATTTGTTCACACTATTTTTGCTACAATAATGCTTGACGGATAATATTATATGATGTATAGTATAGGCACAAAGTGAGGTGAACCTGCATGTCGTTTCCGATCTCCGCGTCCCTGCTGGACGCGATTGTACTGGCCATCGTGTCCCGGGAGGACACCTATGGCTACCGGATCACCCAGGATGTGCGGCAGGTGATGGAGGTTTCCGATTCCACCCTGTATCCGGTCCTGCGGCGGCTGCTCAAAGACGGCTGCCTGTCCACACACGATCAGGCGGTGGACGGCCGTATCCGGCGTTACTATCACATCACCCCGATCGGCCGCATGCGGCTGGCCGAAGCGCTCAAGGATTGGGCCGCCTATCGGGATTCGATCGAAAAAGTATTTTTCGGAGGGTAACAAACCATGAACAAAAAGGAGTTTTTCGCCGCCTTGCGTCGGGCGCTTGCCGCGCTGCCGGATGAAGAGCGGGATAATGTGATAAAATACTACGAAGACTATTTCCTGGATGCCGAAGGGGAAAGCGACGAGGAGATCATCCGCGGGCTGGGCGACCCGCAAAAGATCGCCGAGGACATTCTGCGCGATTACCGCGAATTGCAGCCCCGGTCGGGCAGCGCATCGGGCGGCGCCAAAACAGCGGCGCGCCGCACGGGCATCAGCCCCTGGCTGCTGATCGTGCTGGTGCTGCTGGCCGTCCCGACTGCCCTATTGTTCGGCATCCCGCTCGCAGGAGGACTGCTCGGGGTGATCGTCGGTCTGGTGGGCGCTGTGGTCGGTGTCATCGTGGCAGCCGTTGTGGCTCTGGCCGCCCTGCCGGCCGGACTGGTGCTTGCGGGCCTTGCCCTGTGTTTCTTTTCCTTTTTCGTCTGGGCGACCCCGGCGTCAGCCGTGCTCACGCTCGGCGTGGGTCTGGTGCTGCTCGCAGTCGGCGGTCTGGTCACGCTGCTCATCATTAAGATCCTGCGTCTGGTCGTGCCACCGGTATGCCGGGGCATCGTGAACGGCATCCGCTGGATCTGCGGCAAAATAAGGGGGTTATTCCGATGAAAATTCTGCGCAATTTCTGTTTGGGACTGCTCGGCATCGGGCTAGTGCTGTGCCTGGGCGGTGCGATCATGGGCGGCACGGTTTATTCCTCCTGGTGGAACGGCACCATGCACACCTGGCGGGAAACGTTCGACGCCGGTAAAAACTACGTGCTGCACGAATGGTATGATGACGATGGCTACCATCGCGGCTGGTTTGAAAAAGGCGATGACTGGTTTGATGAGCACATCGACAACTGGGACGACGATTTCCATCATTTTGACGATTAACTTTCCCCGTTTTTTTAAGAAAGGACGGTTTTTATGCAAGGGAAAAAGCTTTTCCGCAGCCAGGTAAACCGCATGCTCTGCGGCGTATGCGGTGGTCTGGGCGAATATTTCAACATTGATCCTACCATTGTGCGGCTGCTGTTTGCCGTTGTCTGCGTGTGCAGCTGCTTTACGGGGATCATCTTGTATATCATTGCGGCTGTCATCATGCCCGAGGAAGCGTCCTGACCGGACGCTTCCCGCTTGACAGGGCCGTGCCCATTGGTTTATAATACTAATAGAGTGAACGAACAAAGCGTCACGAAGGGGTACACCACCGCGGGTGTATTTTTTCGTGACGCTTTTTTTGTTTGTCTGAACACAAGGAGGGACATCCATGATCCAAGTAAACGGCCAATCGACCGCCCTGGAGCCTGGGACGAGCGTCGAAGCGCTGCTTCAAAGCCGGGGGCTGGACCCGGCGCGGGTAGCGGTCGAACGAAACGGCGCCATTGTGCGCCGCGCCGATTTTGCACAAACGCTGCTTGCCGACGGCGACAAAATCGAAATCGTCCATTTTGTCGGGGGCGGCTGATATGGTCACCAAAGAACAACTGACAAATGCCCTGATTGCCCGGCATGGCGCGGAAAACCAGCAAATCCTCGCCCGCGCCACGGTCGGCATCGCCGGACTGGGCGGTCTGGGCTCGCATATCGCGGTATCCCTGGCCCGACTGGGGGTCGGGCATCTGGTGCTGGCCGATTTTGACACGGTCGACATCACCAACTTAAACCGCCAGCACTATTTTCTCCGGCATCTGGGCCGCCCCAAAGCCGAAGCACTCTATGAACAACTGGCGGACATCAATCCCTATCAGCATTATATCGCACGCACCGTCCGCGTGACCGCGGACAACGCCTGTACCCTGTTTGCCGGGTGTGACGTCATCTGCGAGGCCTTTGACCAGGCCGACCAGAAGGCTATGCTGACCGAAGCCATCCTGACCGGCCTGCCGGACACGCCGCTGGTGTCCGGTTCGGGCATGGCGGGCTGGGGCTCGGCCAATGCCATTGAGACCGTGCGCCGATTCGGACATTTTTACGTCTGCGGCGACGGCGAAAGCGACATTGCAGACGGCGTCGGGCTGACTGCGCCGCGAGTGGCCGTGTGCGCCGCCCATCAGGCGACCATGGTCATGCGCCTGCTGCTGGGGCAAACCAATCCATAAACAAAACCGAAAGGATGACAACTATGAAGGACGACAAACTGATTTTAGGCGGGCATGAATTTACCTCCCGCTTTATCTTAGGTTCGGGCAAATATTCGCTCGATCTCATCCGCGCTGCGGTCGAGCACGCAGGCGCGCAGATCATCACCCTCGCACTGCGCCGCGCGAACTCGGACACCGACAACATTCTCGACCACATCCCGCAGGGCGTCACCCTGCTGCCCAACACCTCGGGCGCACGCACCGCCGAGGAAGCCGTGCGCATCGCGCGTCTGGCGCGCGAATGCGGCTGCGGCGACTTTGTCAAAATCGAAATTATGCGCGACAGCAAATACCTGCTGCCCGACAACCAGGCGACCATCAAAGCCACCGAAATCCTGGCAAACGAAGGGTTTGTCGTCATGCCGTATATGTACCCAGACCTCAACGTTGCGCGCGACCTGGTGAATGCGGGCGCAGCCTGCGTGATGCCGCTCGGCGCGCCGATTGGCTCGAATAAAGGTCTGGCGACCCGCGACTTTATCCGCATCCTGATCGACGAGATCGAGCTACCGATCATCGTGGACGCGGGCATCGGCCGTCCGAGCCAGGCGTGCGAAGCCATGGAAATGGGCGCTGCTGCTGTGATGGCCAACACCGCCATCGCCACGGCGGGCGACATTCCGGCCATGGCCGAAGCGTTCAAGAAAGCCATCGAAGCCGGCCGCACGGCCTATCTGTCCGGCCTGGGCCGCGTCATTGAGCACGGCGCGTCGGCTTCCTCTCCGCTGACCGGCTTTTTGGCCGACTAAGGAGGTACACATTCATGGAGAACCAGACCAACCAGCCCATGGAGGGTATTGAAGTCGTTGAAGTCAAGAACAAGACCGACCATATGGCCTATATGCCCGGTATGGAGCAGATCGACCCGACCATCCGTAATCAGGTGGTCGCCGCGCGCGACAGCTACGACGAAACCGCCTACACCGCCGCCGATGTGCGCGCCGCGCTGGACGCGGACATCCGCACGCCCGAACACTTTGCCGCCCTGCTCTCGCCCGCGGCTGCGCCCTTCCTCGAGGAGATGGCCGAAAAGGCCCGGCAGGAAAAGCGCCGCTACTTCGGCGATAATGTCTATCTGTTCACGCCTATTTATATCTCCAACTACTGCGAAAACTACTGCATCTATTGCGGTTTTAACTGCCACAACAAAATCCGTCGCGCCAAACTCGATATGCCGGCCATCGAGCGCGAAATGGCGGCCATCGCCCAGACCGGACTGGAGGAAATCCTCATCCTCACGGGCGAAAGCCGCTCGATGAGCGATGTGAAATACATCGGCGAAGCGTGCAAGATCGCGCGCAAGTATTTCAAAATGGTCGGCATTGAGGTCTATCCGATGAACTCGGACGAATATGCCTATCTGCACGAGTGCGGTGTCGACTATGTGACCGTATTCCAGGAGACCTATCATGCCGACCGCTATGAGCAGCTGCATCTGGCAGGCCATAAGCGCGTGTTCCCCTATCGCATCGAGGCGCAGGAGCGCGCCCTGATGGGCGGCATGCGCGGCGTAGCCTTCGCCGCCCTACTCGGCCTGGACGATTTCCGCCGCGACGCCTTTGCGACCGGCATGCACGCCTATCTCTTGCAGCGCAAGTATCCGCACGCCGAGATCTCGTTCTCCTGCCCGCGGCTGCGCCCGATCGTCAACAACGATAAAATCAACCCCAAGGACGTACACGAGCGTCAGCTGTTGCAGGTCATGTGCGCCTATCGTCTGTTCATGCCGTTTGCCGGTATGACCATCTCGACCCGCGAACGCGCGGGCTTCCGCGACCGGGTCATCGACATCGCGGCCACCAAGATTTCGGCCGGGGTATCCACCGGCATCGGCGGTCACACGGGCGAAGAGGAGGGCGACGACCAGTTCGAGATCGCGGACAACCGCACGGTCGACGAGGTTGTGGCCGCCATCCAGACGCAAGGCTTGCAGCCGGTGATGAACGACTATGTCTACGTTTGATCTCATCTGTGTGACGAGCCGCGAGCTGTGCACGGACGATTTCATCGCGCGCATCGGCGCACTGGCGGAGGCGGGTATCGACCGCATCATCCTGCGGGAAAAGGATTTGTCTGAGCATGCTTACCTTACTCTCGCCCGGCAAGCGCTGGACGCGGGCGGCGACCGGGTGGTCCTGCACCACTTCCCGTCTACCTGCGCGGCCCTGCACGCGCCGCGGCTGCACGTTTCTTTTCCACAGCTTGTGGAAAACCCGACACTGCGGCAGCAAGTAGACCTGCTCGGGGTATCCATCCACGCGCCCGAGGAAGCCGTCCGCGCTGAAGCGCTGGGCGCCGACTATGTGACCGCTGGGCATGTGTTTGCGACCGACTGCAAGCGCGGCCTGCCCGGTCGGGGGCTGGACTTCCTGCGGGAAACCTGCCGCGCGGTGTGCATTCCGGTGTATGCCATCGGCGGCATTGCAGCCGAAAATCTGGCCGCGGTACGCGACGCAGGCGCGGCGGGCGCCTGTCTGATGAGCGGCCTCATGGTCTGTCCCGACCCAGCCGCCGAGGTCGCCCGCTTACGCGCGGCCCTCTGACGCAAAAAAATCCCTCGCAGAAACCCTGCGAGGGATTTTTGTTTTAACCGCGATAGAGTTGCTTGCGAATCGGCATGGTGTGCCAGCCAAGGCCCTGCATGATCTCGTCCACCTGCTTGGTGGCTTCGCCGCTCCAGCCGTAAGAGCCAAAGGCCAGGCCGATGCGGTCCTTGGGACGCAGGCCCTTCATGTAGGTCACAAAGGCTGCCATGGTCGGCATCATGTTATTGTTGAGCGTGGATGCACCCAGGAAAACGAACTTGGCTTCGACCACATCACCCATCACCTGGGAATAATGCTCGTCGCGCAGGCAGTGCATGTGCACCTTCTTGCCCAGATCTTCATATTCCTTCTTGATCTTGTACGCCATTTCCTCGGTCGAGCCCCACATGGAGTCATAAACAATAACGACCTTGTCCATGTCGCACTCATTCCGAGCCCAGCGGCCATACGCTTCTACGATTTCCTTGATGTAGCTGCGCAGAATGACGCCATGCGACGGGCAGATCATGCCGATGTCCAGACCAGCAGCCTGTTCGAGCACCTTCTGCACCTGGTTGCCAAAGGGCAGCACGATGTTGCCGTAGTAGTCCATGGCGCGCTCCATCAGGCGTTCCAGACCCATCTCGTCGTCATAGGTTTCGCCGGTGCAGACGTGCTGGCCGAAGGCGTCGTTGGAGAACAGAATCTTCTCCTCGGCCAGGTAGGTCAGCATGGAATCCGGCCAGTGTACCATCGGTGCAGGCACAAAATGATAGGTATACTTGCCGGTCGACAGGGTATCGCCCAGCTTGACGACATGCGCGTTGTAATCTTCCAGGCCATAGTAAGCCTTGATGCCGTTCTTGGAACCCGAAGTCAGATAGACCTCGAGATTGGGGTTGCGCTTGAGGATTTCCGGGAAAGAACCCGAGTGGTCCGGCTCGATGTGGTTCTGGATGAGCACATCGATCTTTTCCAGCGGTACAATTTCTTCGATGTTCTGAATGAACTGTTCGGTAAACAGAGCCTTGACGTTATCGATTAGAGTGATCTTTTCGTCGATCACCAGATAGCAGTTATAGGTTGCACCAAACGGGGTCTCATAACCATGGAAGATACGTACCTCAGGGTCGACGGCGCCGACCGCGTAAATATTATCACGAAGTTTGATAGCACTCATTGTCGATTTCTCCTTTTTTCTTTCTATCCCCGCACGGCCTTACCTGTGCCAGGGCAGCCGGCCCCAAAGGCCGGCATTACTTTTCTCTGCCCTTAGTATATCACAGTTAGCCATGGTTGTCATTTTGTAAAATGACAAATTTTTAACACTTATTCGTTCTTACCACAGCACTTTTTATATTTCAGACCCGAGCCACACGGACACGGATCGTTGCGGCCGACCTTTTTCGCCGCGCGCACCGGCTGGTTCTTGACTGTGCCGTCGTCGGCACCCACCGCTGCGGTCTCCTTGGCGACCTGCTCACGCTTGGGTTCTTCGCGGGTGCGTACCTGTGCCAGATAGATCATGCGCACAGTATCTTCCCGGATGCTGTCGATCATCACGTCGAACATATCAAAGCCTTCGCGCTTGTACTCGATAACCGGGTTATACTGGCCGTAAGCACGCAGGCCGATGCCGTTACGCAGTTCGGTCATGGCGTCGATGTGGTCCATCCACTTGGTATCGACATTGCGCAGCAGAACCACGCGCTCGAGTTCGCGCATGATCTGGGAACCCAGTGCCTGCTCCTTGGCGGCATAGACTTCATGTGCCTTGTCCTTGAGCTGATTCTTGAGCTGGTCGGCAGACAGATCGTCCAGTTCTTCTTTTTCAAAGTGCAGTTCATCGGGCGCCAGGAAAATACCCTGGAACCGGCGGGCGATTTGCGCGATCATCTCTTCGGTGATAAAGCGCTGTTCGCCAACCGCGGTATCGACCGCCTTATCGATGGTGTCATCGATCATGCTCTTGATGTTCTCGCTGACATCCTCGCCGGACAGCACCTTGAGACGCTGGCCATAGATGATTTCACGCTGCTTGTTCATGACATCGTCATATTCCAGCACGTGCTTACGAGTGGCAAAGTTGCGCGATTCGACCTTCTTCTGCGCGTTTTCGATGGCGCCGGACAAGATTTTCTGATCGATCGGCTCATCATCCTCCAGGCCGAGGGAATCCATCATGCCCTGGATGCGTTCGGAACCGAACAGGCGCATGAGGTCGTCTTCCATGGAGATGTAGAACGAGGATTCACCCGGGTCGCCCTGACGGCCGGCACGGCCGCGCAGCTGGTTGTCGATACGGCGGGATTCATGCCGCTCGGTGCCCAGGATGTACAGGCCGCCGGCAGCACGTACCTTTTCGGCGTCCGCGTCGGTCTGCTCCTTGTACTTCTTATACAGTTCATTGTATTTATTGCGCGCTTCCAGAATCTCTTCGTTGTCGGTATCCGCATGGCCGGTGGCTTCCACGATCACTTCTTCGGTGTAACCGGCCTTGGCCATTTCTTCCTTGGCCAGATATTCGGCGTTGCCGCCCAGCATAATATCGGTACCACGGCCTGCCATGTTGGTCGCAATGGTAACAGCGCCCAGCTTACCGGCCTGTGCAACGATTTCGGCTTCCTTTTCGTGATACTTCGCATTGAGCACCGTATGCGGGATGCCTTTGCGCTTGAGCAGGCTGCTGAGTTCTTCCGACTTTTCAATGGATACCGTACCGACCAGAATGGGCTGTCCCTTGGCGTGGCATTCCTCAATGCGGCGAATGATCGCCATGGTCTTGCCCTTTTCGTTCTTATACACCGCATCCGGGTTATCCTTACGGATGACCGGCTTGTTAGTCGGGATTTCGATGACATCCAGCTTGTAGATGTCGCGGAATTCCTGTTCTTCGGTCAGCGCCGTACCGGTCATACCGGACAGCTTGCCATACAGACGGAAGAAGTTCTGGAAGGTGATGGTCGCCAGGGTCTTGCTTTCGTGCTGGACCTTGACGCCTTCCTTGGCTTCGATCGCCTGGTGCAGACCTTCGTTATACCGGCGGCCAAACATCAAGCGGCCGGTGAATTCATCGACAATGATGATCTGTCCATCGCGCACCACATAATCGACGTCCTTTTGCATGACGCCGCGCGCCTTGATGGCCTGGTTGATGTGGTGCTGGAGGGTGGTGTTGGCCGGGTCGGCCAGGTTTTCAACCTTAAAGTATGCTTCTGCGCGGGCGGTGCCCTTGGGGGTCAGGGTAGCGGTACGCGCCTTTTCATCAACGATGTAATCGGCGTCGATATCGTCCTGCTCCTCCTTGGCATCCACTTCCTTGACGCGCAAAGCGGTCAAACGAGCGGCAAACTGGTCGGCCAGCTGGTACAGCTGGGTGGATTTATCGCCCTGCCCGGAAATAATCAGCGGGGTACGCGCTTCATCGATCAGGATGGAGTCGACTTCGTCGACGATGGCAAAGGCATGGTCACGCTGTACGCGGGACGCCATATAGATCGCCATATTGTCGCGCAGATAGTCAAAACCAAACTCATTGTTGGTGCCATAGGTAATGTCGGCGTCGTACATCGCCTTGCGGTCCTTGGGGTCGACTGCATGGATAATCAGGCCCACCTTGAGCCCTAAGAAACGGTAAACCTTGCCCATCCATTCGCTGTCGCGCTTGGCCAGGTAATCGTTGACCGTAACGATGTGCACGCCCTTGCCGGTCAGGGCATTCAGATATGCCGGCAGGGTCGCCACCAGGGTCTTACCTTCACCGGTCTTCATTTCCGCGATACGGCCCTGATGCAGCACAATGCCGCCAATGATCTGTACGCGGTAATGGCGCATGCCGAGCACACGGTCGGCCGCTTCGCGGCAGGTCGCAAATGCTTCGGGCAACAGATCGTCCAGGCTTTCGCCGTCCTGGTAACGCTTTTTAAATTCATCGGTTTTCGCACGCAGTTGTTCATCGGTCAGCGCGCGGTATTCGTCTTCGAGCGCAAGCACTTTATCGGCCAGAGGCTCAATCTTTTTGACCTCACGGCTGGAGTAGGTGCCAAAGATTTTTTCGAGTAATTTCGCCATCGAAAATCAGCCTTTCACTTTCCTTATTCTGAATATTGCAATCCAACGTTTATTATAACACACCGCTCGCCCAAACAAAATATAAAAGTTGTAAATAAATTTAAAACGCGCGTTTTCTGCGCTTTTCCATCCCGAAAAACGGAAAGTTTCGGCAAGTTGTCGGTGGAAAAGAAAAAAATGGGCTGGCATTTGCCAGCCCCTACAATTTCATTTACCGCACCAGCAGCCATGCCGTATATCCCACATAGCACAGCGCCATGCAGGCGCCGACCGGGCGGGACAATTTACCGCGCCAGGCGGGCACCAGGAAGATGAGCGAAATCGCAATCAGGAACACGGTATCCAAAACCGATGTGAACTGCACCCCAATCGGATTGAGCACCGTCGAAACGCCCAAAATAAACAAAATATTGAACAGGTTCGAACCGATGACATTGCCCAGCGCAATATCGTTTTCCCCGCGGCGAGCGGCCATCAGCGACGTGACCAGTTCAGGCAGCGACGTACCGATAGCCACGATGGTCAGACCAATGACCGTTTCGCTCAGGCCGATCATTCGGGCCAGACCGGTCGCACCATCGACCGACAAATCGCCGCCAATGACGATCGCAGCCAGACCGAAAACGATCTGCAGAATGATTTTACTGGTGCGCATGACCTGATCTTCTGTTGTTTCCACCTGCCGATTCTGGAGTGCCGGACGCAGCTGTGCTGCCAGCAGTGCAGCGAAGAACACCAGCAAGATAGCGCCTTCCCACCGGGCCAAGGTGCTGCCGGTCAGCAAGAAGATACCCAACAGCGCGGCTGCCGCAATGGAAAGCGGCCAATCGCGCCGGGTCAGTTCCCGACTGGCCACCAGCGGACAGACGATAGCGCTGACGCCTGCAACGCCCAATAAGTTAAAGATATTGGACCCCAACACATTGCCGACCGCGATTTCGTTGGCGCCTTTGAGCGCTGCCGTAACGCTGACGGCCAATTCGGGTGCCGATGTACCAAACGCCACAATGGTCAAACCAATGATGAGCGAGGGGACGCCCAATTTGTGAGCCGCAGACGAAGCGCCTGCCACAAACCGGTCGGCACCGACTACCAGCAGCACAAAGCCGACCACCAAATACACAATTGAAATCATATTGTTCCTCCATTCCAAAAGCGCTCACAATTTTAGGCAAAATAAAAAAGACTTTTATTGCAGAAAAAGTTCTGCAATAAAAGTCTTGCTACTTTCAAAGCACTCCGGGCGGTGTCGCCGTAATGACGGAAATACTTTACGCTATTTTCGTGAGCTACTCCCTTTCATTGATTGTATTTTACCCGAAAATGGGACATTCGTCAAGATTCATTTGTTTCGAAAGAAAAGAAAAAACCGGACAAAAATTTGTCCGGTTTGTGTGCGCGCCGAGTTATCTTCCCGGGCCGTCGCCAGCCAAGTATTGTCACCGTTAACGAGCTTAACTACTGTGTTCGGGATGGGAACAGGTGTACCCTCGTCACCATTGACACGCACTCACTTTTCTTTGTAAAGAAAAGTGAGCAAAAGAAACTTTACTTGCGCTTTGCGCGGTTTCTTTTTTCTTTCCTTCACAAAGGTTTTTAAAGGTTTGCACCCTGAAAACTGAACAATACCTACTCGCAATCGCTTTTTTATCGAGATGCTTTTTCCTAATTCATTTTAGGTCAAGCCCTCGGCCTATTAGTATCAGTCCGCTGCACGTGTTACCACGCTTCCACTCCTGACCTATCAACCACATAGTCTACGTGGGGCCTTACTCCCGAAGGATGGGAATACTTATCTCGAGGGAAGTTTCACGCTTAGATGCCTTCAGCGTTTATCTCGTCCGTACTTAGCTACCCAGCTATGCCCTTGGCAGAACAACTGGTGCACCAGAGGTACGTCCACCCCGGTCCTCTCGTACTAAGGGCAGCTCCTCTCAATATTCCTACGCCCGCAACAGATAGGGACCGAACTGTCTCACGACGTTCTGAACCCAGCTCGCGTACCGCTTTAATTGGCGAACAGCCAAACCCTTGGGACCGAATTCAGCCCCAGGATGCGATGAGCCGACATCGAGGTGCCAAACCTCCCCGTCGATGTGGACTCTTGGGGGAGATCAGCCTGTTATCCCCAGGGTAGCTTTTATCCGTTGAGCGACGGCATTTCCATTCACATACCGCCGGATCACTAACTCCAACTTTCGTTACTGCTCGAACCGTCATTCTCGCAGTTAGGCTCGCTTTTGCGTTTACACTCATTGCACGATTTCCGTCCGTGCTGAGCGAACCTTTGAGCGCCTCCGTTACCTTTTAGGAGGCGACCGCCCCAGTCAAACTGCCCACCTGACAGTGTCCCCCGACCAGATTCATGGCCGCAGGTTAGAATTCCAGTATCCCAAGAGTGGTATCCCAAGGTTGACTCCACACAAGCTGGCGCCCGTGCTTCCAAGCCTCCCACCTATCCTGTACATGGAATACCGAAATCCAATATCAAGCTACAGTGAAGCTCCATGGGGTCTTTCCGTCTAGTTGCGGGAAACCGGCATCTTCACCGGTACTACAATTTCGCCGGGCGGGCTGTTGAGACAGTGCCCAAATCGTTACGCCATTCGTGCGGGTCAGAACTTACCTGACAAGGAATTTCGCTACCTTAGGACCGTTATAGTTACGGCCGCCGTTTACTGGGGCTTAAGTTCGCACCTTCGCTTGCGCTAAGCACTCCCCTTAACCTTCCAGCACCGGGCAGGCGTCACCCCCTATACGTCATCTTTCGATTTAGCAGAGAGCTGTGTTTTTGCTAAACAGTCGCTTGGGCCTTTTCACTGCGGCCTACTCTCGCAGGCGCCCCTTATCCCGAAGTTACGGGGCCAATTTGCCGAGTTCCTTAACAACCCTTCTCCCGTTGGCCTTAGAATACTCATCCCATCTACCTGTGTCGGTTTGCGGTACGGGCACCTTAGTATACACATAAGCTTTTCTCGTCTCTCACGCCAGTGACTTCCCTACTAAATTTCGGTCCCTTACGCCCGGGGCAACCATCGCCCGGGTTCACCTTAATGAAAGCGTCCCTTATGCTTAAAGTTCGGTGGTTACGGAATTTCTACCGTATGTGCATCGACTACGCCGTTAGGCCTCGCCTTAGCTCCCGACTAACCTTGGGCGGACGAACCTTCCCCAAGAAACCTTAGATTTTCGGCCATTATGATTCTCACATAATTCTCGCTACTTATTCCGGCATTCTCACTTGTATGAAGTCCACCAGTGCTCTCGCTCTGACTTCACCCCGCATACAACGCTCCCCTACCCAGACTTGCGTCTGCCTAAGCTTCGGTTAGATGCTTAGCCCCGTTACATTTTCTGCGCAAAACCACTCGACCAGTGAGCTATTACGCACTCTTTAAATGAGTGGCTGCTTCTAAGCCAACATCCTGGTTGTTTTCGCAGTTTCACATCATTTTCCACTTAGCATCTATTTGGGACCTTAGCTGTAGATCTGGGCTGTTTCCCTTTTGACCACGAGACTTATCTCACGTAGTCTGACTGCCATGAACCAATTAGCCGGCATTCTGAGTTTGATAGGGTTCAGTAACCTCGCGGCCCCTAGCCCATTCAGTGCTTTACCTCCGGTAATCTATCATAACGCTAGCCCTAAAGCTATTTCGGGGAGAACCAGCTATCTCCGAGTTCGATTGGAATTTCTCCGCTATCCACAAGTCATCCCCGGCCTTTTCAACGGACGTGGGTGCGGCCCTCCACGGTGTCTTACCACCGCTTCAGCCTGCTCATGGATAGGTCACCCGGTTTCGGGTCTAATGCAAGTAACTTAAGCGCCCTATTCAGACTCGCTCTCGCTGCGCCTCCGGTATTCCAATACCTTAAGCTTGCTACTTACATTAACTCGCCGGACCGTTCTACAAAAAGTACCCGATCACACATGAACGTGCTCTCGGTGCTTGTAGGCACAAGGTTTCAGGTTCTATTTCACTCCCCTCCCGGGGTCCTTTTCACCTTTCCCTCACGGTACTGCTCCTCTATCGGTCACTGAGTAGTATTTAGGCTTGGAGGATGGTCCCCCCATCTTCCCACAGGGTTTCACGTGTCCTGTGGTACTCTGGATCCAGCTAGCGTCCTATCAGTTTCGCCTACGGGGCTATCACCCTGTATCGCCGCTCTTCCCAAAGCGTTCGGCTACCAAAACAGACTACATATTGCTGTCCAAACCCCGCAAAGATTGCTCCTCACGGTTTGGCCTCTTCCGCGTTCGCTCGCCACTACTAGCGGAATCTCGGTTGATTTCTTTTCCTCGCCCTACTTAGATGTTTCAGTTCAGGCGGTTCCCCACGTTAACCTATGGATTCAGTTAACGCTGACAGAGTATTGCTCTGCCGGGTTTCCCCATTCGGAAATCCACGGATCAAAGCCTATTTGCGGCTCCCCGTAGCTTATCGCAGCTTGTCACGTCCTTCATCGGCTCCCAGTGCCAAGGCATTCCCCTTGCGCCCTTTACAGCTTGACCTCTTCGGCATGGTCTTTCGATCATGGCTGTTATATTGCAAGAATTAGGATTATCTCGGTTATTTTAGCTATTTGTAGTACGATCTTTCGATCGTATCCCAACAATATTCAGAAAAACCATTTATTTTTTGCTTAATTTCTTAAGCGGAATAACAAATTGTTTCCTCTATTGTTGCTTATTGCTTTCGTTATTGTTCAGTTTTCAAGGTGCAATTGGTGGGCTTGAGAGGACTCGAACCTCCGACCTTACGCTTATCAGGCGTACGCTCTAACCACCTGAGCTACAAGCCCATAGTTATCACGGACGTTGGTTCTTCATTCCTTCGCCCTTGGTGGAGATGAGGAGGATCGAACTCCTGACCCCCTGCTTGCAAGGCAGGTGCTCTCCCAGCTGAGCTACACCCCCATGTCGTCATCGCAAAGTTCGCTTTGTTTCGCTTCCAGATAAATCTGAAAGCTTCACATGCTTCCTTGCGCCTCCTCTTCATTCCAAACCCGCTTCGCTGGGCTTCGAAATGATTTTCGGCAGGGCTTCCGGAACGTTTTTCTTCTCAATTTCCACTTTTTGAAGGTACATTCCTTCTTTCGAAGGCTTACACCTTCCAAATTAAACAACGATCTGCTAAACGAACTCGATTGACCATAGGATATGCGATAGTCTTTCATATCGCAGGTCTCCTTAGAAAGGAGGTGATCCAGCCGCACCTTCCGATACGGCTACCTTGTTACGACTTCACCCTAATTACCAGTCCTACCTTCGGCCGCGCCCTCCTTGCGGTTAGGCTACGGACTTCGGGTATTACCGGCTCTCATGGTGTGACGGGCGGTGTGTACAAGGCCCGGGAACGTATTCACCGCGGCATGCTGATCCGCGATTACTAGCAATTCCGACTTCATGCAGGCGAGTTGCAGCCTGCAATCTGAACTGGGACAGCTTTTAGGGATTTGCTCCACCTCGCGGTATTGCCTCCCTCTGTATGACTGCCATTGTAGTACGTGTGTAGCCCAGGTCATAAGGGGCATGATGATTTGACGTCGTCCCCACCTTCCTCCGTTTTGTCAACGGCAGTCCGGCTAGAGTGCTCTTGCGTAGCAACTAACCGTAAGGGTTGCGCTCGTTGCGGGACTTAACCCAACATCTCACGACACGAGCTGACGACAACCATGCACCACCTGTCACCTCTGCCCCGAAGGGAAACCCTATCTCTAGGGCGGTCAGAGGGATGTCAAGACCTGGTAAGGTTCTTCGCGTTGCTTCGAATTAAACCACATACTCCACTGCTTGTGCGGGCCCCCGTCAATTCCTTTGAGTTTCAACCTTGCGGTCGTACTCCCCAGGTGGGATACTTATTGTGTTAACTCCGGCACGGAAGGGGTCAATACCTCCCACACCTAGTATCCATCGTTTACGGCGTGGACTACCAGGGTATCTAATCCTGTTTGCTCCCCACGCTTTCGCTCCTCAGCGTCAGTTAATGTCCAGCAGGCCGCCTTCGCCACTGGTGTTCCTCCCAATATCTACGCATTTCACCGCTACACTGGGAATTCCGCCTGCCTCTCCATCACTCAAGACCAGCAGTTTTGAAAGCAGTTCCGGGGTTAAGCCCCGGGATTTCACTTCCAACTTACCAGCCCGCCTACTCGCCCTTTACACCCAGTAAATCCGGATAACGCTTGCTCCCTACGTATTACCGCGGCTGCTGGCACGTAGTTAGCCGGAGCTTATTCTTCAGGTACCGTCAAATTTCGTCCCTGATTAAAGATCTTTACAACCCGAAGGCCTTCTTCAATCACGCGGCGTTGCTGCGTCAGGGTTGCCCCCATTGCGCAATATTCCCCACTGCTGCCTCCCGTAGGAGTCTGGGCCGTGTCTCAGTCCCAATGTGGCCGTTCAACCTCTCAGTCCGGCTACTGATCGTCGCCTTGGTGGGCCGTTACCCCGCCAACTAGCTAATCAGACGCGAGCTCATCTCAGAGCAGACAAGCCTTTGGCATCAAAACCATGCGATCTCGATGCATTATGCGGTATTAGCAGTCGTTTCCGACTGTTATCCCCCACTCCGAGGCAGATTGCTCACGCGTTACTCACCCGTCCGCCACTAAGTTAAGAATTCCATCTCCGAAGAGATTTCCAAAATAACTCCGTTCGACTTGCATGTGTTAGGCACGCCGCCAGCGTTCATCCTGAGCCAGGATCAAACTCTCTAAAAATGTTATTAAAAGAGCTAAAAGCTCATCTAATCGACTTTAGAGTCTGACGTGTCGGTTTGACTTTTAAAACAGAGTTCCGACTTCTGTTTGGATTCTACCAGAGTAAAAACTCAAGCGAATTTTCAGGTTCGTCACATACTATTTAAAGTAAGCATTTCGTTGTTTAATTTGCAAGGTGCAATATTTGCTTCACCCTTTCGAGTGAAAGCTTATTTATTATACCAGACTTATTTCGCTCTGTCAAGAACTTTTTTAACTTTTTTCGAAGTTTTTCAACTTCGAATCTAGTTTATCAAGTTCTTTCGGAACTTTTCGAGCCGGTTCGCTATCCTTTCGGACAGCTTATTTAGTATACCGCATTTCGAATCACTTGTCAACAACTTTTTTCATTGTTTCCGAAGTTTTCTTTTCACGGTCGCCGCTTCCGAAAAGCATCTTAATTAGTATACGCCAGCTTTCTTCTTTTGTCAACACCTTTTTCCCGTTTTCGAGAAAGTTTTTTGCAGGTGGCGTTCGAACAGCGCCCACTCGCCTTTATGCAGGCAACACATCTGCTCGGCCTGGATGGTTTCTCCCTGGACTTCAATCTGTTCCGCGCCGTTTTCGGCCCGATAAAAGCTTTCAAACGGTACCCAAAGCATCCGCTCTACCTCGCTGCCAATCGCAAACTCCGGCGTATCGTCCACCCGCACGACAAACGCATGCACCTGTTCATCGTCCAATCCGCCATCGGGACGGGAATATTTCTGCTCGGCGGTGCCAATCGACAATACCTGTTCTTCCGTAAAGTGCAGACCAATTTCCTCCCGCGCCTCACGCAGCGCGCCTTCCAATTCCGTTTCTCCCGGATCGATATGCCCGGTGGCTGCCAGATCATATTTTCCCGGATACAGCGGCCGGTCGAGTCCGCGTTGTTGCAGCCAATGCCCCAAGACGCCGTCTTGTTCCTGCACCAACCACAAATGGCACACATGATGCCGCAAACCCAGCCGGTGCACCAGCACGCGCGGGATGACTCCGCATACCCGCTCGTCCGCATCGTAAATAGTCAGTCGCTCACCTTCGACCATGGTATCGATCAGTTTTTGCTTTTCTGCCCGAGTGTATGCCTTGATTTGCGCTTCCCGCTTCATGGCCGCCTGCCGGTCGGGTTGCTCTTCACAATAAACCAGCTGCACCGGTCGCCGGGAACGCGTATATTTAGCCCCGCCCACGCCGCGGTTATGCGCGGTCAGCCGCGCGGTCAAGTCATTGGTCCATCCGGTATAATACGTATCATCCGCACAGCGGAGTATATAAACACAATTCATTTTCTCGTTCTCCATTCTCTTTGCCCTATTATAGCAAAGCCGAACGAAAAGCGCAATCAAACGCACCAAGGGCTCCGTGTGCAACCCACGGAGCCCTTTAAAATCTTAGATATTTAATTTTCTCGCCAATTCCTATTTTGCGATTTCAATAGAACGGTAATAAAAAGGAGGTGTCCAGTCTTGATGTCTTATCGAAATCTATATAGATGCTTTGGCTCTGTCCTGCATCCAGTCAACCCACATTCCCGAATACAAGACGCTGAATGGATTTCGTTTCGTGGTAGCTGCCGCTCATGCTGGCTTAACACAGCGGTCATTCGTTTTTAGCCGTACGGTGTGTGCCCTCTCCATACCCATCGGTATGCCCCTCGGCCTTCGGGAGTAGGGATCTTGGATTCCGTCGCTCTTGCTAACTTCTTGCTCAGTCTCTGGCGGTGAGCCCCGACGAAACGAAATATGAACTTTCACTTACCATTGGACTCACATCCTTTCATTCGAATTTCCTGGAAAGCTTACATATATATGAAACTTTTCAGTGGTTCTTGGTAGTGGGGTTTTCTTTTCTGTGACTATATGATAGCACGCAGGCCCCAGGGCGTCAACACCCGATCGGCATTTTAAATGTACAAAAAAGCACCGTGATTTCTACACTTTTCACTCTTTCTATCCCTTTCTGGTTTTGATATAATAAGGATGTATGAGGGCAATTTTACGCCCTCTATTCAGGAGGTCCGAAACTATGAGAAATTTCAGTTACTTTATGCCGTCCCGCATTTTCTTTGGCGCGGGCAGCGTTAAAAAATTATCCCGGGCGGCGCTGCCGGCCGGCAAGGGTCTGATCATCACCGGTGGCACATCCACCCGCAAGCTCGGCTATGTCGACAAGGTTGCGCAGGCGCTGGCTGAAGGCGGTCACGAAACCGTTGTATATGCGGACGTACAGCCCAACCCCACCATTGAAGGCGTGCGCGCTTGCGCAGCGCTGGCCCGCGAGCAGGGCTGCACCTTTGTCGTTGGTCTGGGCGGCGGCTCGTCGATCGATACCGCTAAGGCGGCAGCTGTTATGGCTACCAACGACGGCGACTGGTGGGATTATGTATTCGGCGGCTCGGGCAAGGGCCAGAAGATCCCCAATCCCGCGCTTCCGATCGTTGCCATCACCACCACAGCCGGCACGGGTACCGAGGCCGACCCGTGGACGGTCATCACCAACGGTGAAGAAAAGATCGGCGGCGGCGGAGATAAGACCTTCCCCACCCTGTCGATCGTCGACCCGGACTTTATGATGACCGTACCCCCGCATCTGACCGCTTACCAGGGATTCGATGCTCTGTTCCATGCTTGCGAAGGATACATTGCCAACATCGCCAGCCCGATTTCGGAAATGTTCTCGCTCAAGGCCATTGAACTGATCGGCAAGAGCCTGCCCCGTGCGGTTGCCAACGGCGCCGACAAGGATGCGCGCGCCGATGTCGCTCTGGCTAATACCCTGGCTGGTTTTGTTGAGAGCATGTCCTCGTGCACGTCCGAGCACTCGATCGAGCATGCTCTGTCGGCTTATCATCCCAGCCTGCCGCACGGCGCTGGTCTGATCTCCATTTCGCTCGAGTACTATAAACTCTTTACGCAGGCTTGCGCAGGCAAGCTGGTCGATATGGCGCGTGCGCTGGGCAAGCATGATGCTTCCAAGCCCGCCGACTTTATCGATGCGCTGCATGATTTGCAGGTTGCCTGCAAGGTCGACCAGATTAAGCTGAGCGACTACGGTGTCGATCCGTCCCGCTTCGGCGAATATGCCGACAATGCTCGCACGACCATGGGCGGCCTGTTCGGGTTTGACGCACGCGAAGTTTCCCGTGAGGATATCATCGGCATCCTGACGCGCAGCTATCGCTGATTATCTTTTCCATAAAGGCAGGTTTATTATGAAACACATCTTACTCATTGCAACCGGCGGCACGATTGCCTGCCGGGAAAGCGGACGTGGTCTGGCGCCTTCTCTGACCGGGGAGGAATTGCTCGAGTTCCTGCCCGAGATTCGCAAGATCTGCCGCGTTTTTGTGGACAATCCCTTTAGTGTGGACTCGACCGACATCACCACGTCCCAGCGCCGGGAACTGGCGATGATGATTTGGGAAAACTACGACCGGTATGACGGCTTCGTCATTGCCCACGGCACCGACTCGCTGGCTTATACAGCCGCTCTGCTCTATCACATGCTGCGCAACTTCAACAAGCCAGTCATCATCACCGGTGCGCAGCGGCCCATGGGTGAACCCGGTTCGGATGCAGAGCGCAATATGCTCGATTCCTTCCGCGTTGCCTGCGTGGGCTGGACCGGCGTCGCTGCCGTGCTGCATGGCCAGGTCATCCGCGGCAACCATGTGGTCAAGGTGCACTCCAAAGCCATGAATGCGTTCCGTTCGATCAACGCCCCGCTCGCGGGTACCATCCGCGACGACGGCAAGGTGCTGCTGAACATCCCGCCCCGTCTGGGCGGCGAACCGGAATTTGTCGACATCGTCGATTCCAGTTTTGTTGTGCTCAAGCTGGTCCCCGACCTCGACCCCTCGATTATCGAATTCCTGCGCCGGTATGACAAGGTCATTTTGGAAGGCTATGGTGCAGGCGGTATCCCGATTCGTCTGGAAAAGGTCGTGCAGAAGCTCATTCTGTCCGGCACCAAGGTCTATATCACGACCCAGTGCCTGGAAGGCGAAGTCGACCTGCACAAATATGCGGTTGGCCGCCGCGCCGAAGCCATGGGCGCCGTTTCTCTCGGCCACCGCACGGTGGAAGATGCCATTGCATCCATCCAATGCGGCGAAATTTAAAAACACACAAAAAACCCGGAACAAATCGTTCCGGGTTTTCGTTTATCTAAATATAGATACCAATACAAACCACAGGGGCGGCACCAGCAGAGCGGGCAGCAGATTCATGGTTTTGCAGTCGCGGATCTTCAAAATCGAGATGCCCGAAGCAAAGATCAAAATACCGCCCAAAATCGAGATTTCGGTCAGCAGGCCGCCGCTCAGGAACCCGCTCAGCGCGCCTGCGCCCAGATAAATCGACCCTTGCCAGCAAAACAGGATGGGCGCGGCAAACGCAATGCCATACCCATAGGATGCAGCCAGCGCCATAGATGTGATAAAGTCCAGCGTGGCATTGGTGAACAAAAAGGTATTATCGCCCCGCAGCGCGCTTTCGATAGGGCCCAAGATGGAGAGCGTCCCGATGCAGAACATCAGCACCGCGGTCGACAGGCCCTTGCCCAGCTTGGTTTTGGAATGCCGGTCGGCAAAGCCGGTGAACCGTTCTTCCAGCTTTAGCGCCGTGCCCACCACGCTGCCCAGCCCTAAACTGACAATAAATAACACCGGATAGACGCTATCCGGCATGTTTTTTGCAATCGTGCTCACGCCCAGCGCAGTTGCGGCCAAGCCCATGGCACGGATCATCGCCTCCTGCCAATCTTCGCGCAGGCCCTTGCGCAGCGTGCCGCCGATCAGGCTGCCGCACAAAATGGCCCCGGTATTGACGATGGTACCCAGCATAACATGTCCCCTTTCCGGTTGGCTTTTTGTCTTTTGCCATTATAACAACTTTAGTTTAAAAAAGCAATAAATCGACCAGCTGACGGTTGCATTTTTTCCATGTAGCAGAGAAAAACAAGCTATGCAGGCCGGGAAAGCTGTGTTAGAATAAATGGAGAATGCCTGTTTGCCCATGCAGACAGGCCCGACCCCATTTTGGGAGGGAATTATGAAACGCATACTCTTTCTGGCCGTCGTGTGCGGGCTACTTTTGACGCTCGGCGGCTGCGAATTTAAATCGGGCGACGCGCTTTTGCAGGCGCCACAGCCCAGCACCACCTATAAATCGCTGCAAAAGCGCATCAACGGCATCATTGACGACGGCGCCGTGCAGGTCGCCCCGCAGACAGGCGAAAACCGCACCTCGGTGCAGCTCAAAGACCTCGATTTGGACGGCGAAGATGAGGCCATCGCCTTCTTCTGCGAGGCCCGCAATCCCGACCAGTTCCATGTGTATGTATTTAAAAAGGATGGCACCGAATATACGACCATCGGCAGCGTGACCGGCACCGGCGTGCAGATCGCCTCGGTGTCCTACCCCACCCTGCTGCCCACCGGGGAAAAGGGCATCATCGTGTCCTGGAAACTCAGCGGCGAAAGCGCCCTGTTTGGCATGACGGTATGCTGCTTCCAGGACGGCGAACTCAAGACCCTGCTTGAAACCACCTATACGTCGTTCATCACTTCCGATCTGGATACCGATGGCGCCGACGATTTGGTCCTGCTCACGACCGACGCGACCGACCGCCGCATCGCCCAGCTGTACAGCTACGCGAACAACAAACTGGAATTTAAGGGCGAAACCTCGCTTTCCCCCGAAGGCCAAACGGTCGTCAGCCTGAAAAAGGGCTGGCTGCGCGGCTATCAGCCGGCCGTCTTTGCCGAAAGCAAACTGGAACTAAGCGCCGGCCTGATGACCGATATCTTCACCTACGATGAGGACGGCTTCCGCAACATCGCGCTCGAAGGCGATGAGGTCAGCGAACAGGGCACCTATCGCCCGGTTTCCATCCCATCGACTGACGTCAACAGCGACCAGGTCACCGAAGTGCCTGCCGCGGTCGTCATGCCGGGCACCTCGGCCAGCGATGCCATCTATATGCTCGACTGGTATGCTTACAGCCCCGGGGACGATCCGGTGCGCGTGTGCACCACCTATCAGAATGTATCGGAAAACTGGCAGTTCCTGTTCCCGGAAAACTGGCGTAGCCATGTCACGGTCAGCAAAAATACCAGCGAAAATATGACAACGACCACGTTCTATGAATACGTCGAAGAGGGAGCCAATGTCCCGCTCTTTACCATCTACCGCCTGACCGGCGACATGCGCAACTACTATGCGTCCCGGGAAAGCATGATCGAACTGGTCAAGACCCGCTCGGAAATCTATACCGCCTCCATCGCACCTGAGGCGGCTGGCAGCTCGTTTGCGCTGAGTGAAGAAGAGATCCTGCAACGCTTCTCCATCATCACCCAGGCGTGGAGCAATTAAAATACAGGCACGGAAAGGAGCCTTTTTTCCATGAAACGCAAAGTTTTAGTGCTGGAGGACGAAGAAAATATCCGCAGCTTCGTTGTCCTGAACCTCAAGCGCGCCGGATATGAGATCGTGCAGGCTGGTTCGGGCGAAGAAGCGCTGGCCAAATATGAAGAAAATCCCGACATCTCGGTGGCCGTACTCGACGTGATGTTGCCCGGCATTGACGGCTATGAGGTCTGCCGCACCCTGCGTGCGCAGGGCTATTCGGCGGGCGTCATCATGCTCACCGCGCGCACCCAGGAGGCCGATAAAGTCACCGGTCTGATGACCGGTGCGGACGACTATGTCACCAAGCCGTTTTCGGTGGTCGAACTGGTCGCCCGTGTGGACGCGCTGTTCCGTCGCGTTTCCGGCAACCGCTTCGCCGATGAGGAGATCATCAAGTCCGGGCCGTTCAAACTGAACCTGCGCGCCCGCGAAGTGCATAAGAATGGCAGCAAGATCGAACTGACTCAGATCGAATACGGCATCCTCAAGGCGTTCCTGCAAAACATCGGCAAGGCGCTTTCGCGCGATGATCTGCTGGAGATGGTATGGGGGCACCACTATGTGGGCGAACTGAAGATCGTAGACGTCAATATCCGCCGTCTGCGCATCAAAATCGAGGATGACCCGGCCCACCCGCGCTATATCGTCACCGTGCGCGGGTATGGGTACATGTGGGAAGCATGAAATATCGCTGGAAGGCCGCTTCCCCGCCGCATGCTTCGGCGGCCGCCGCGCCCCCCAAAGAAGACCGCGTGCAGCATGCGCCCGGCGGCCTGAAAGGCCGCTGGCTGGTCAACTCCCTGAGCTTTGTCGTCATCATTCTGGCGGTCATCATCATCTTTGTGTCGGTCGGTATCTCGAGCTATTATTATTCCAGCATCCGGGACAACCTCAAAAGCCGGGTGCACAGCACCATGTCCTCGATCCGCGACAATTTTACCGACACCTATGACCAATATCTGAGCGGTATCGACCAGTATGTGCTCAGTTACGAAGACAAAGACAAGGTCGAATTGCAGTTCATCGACAATTCCGGTCGCATCATCCGCTCGACCTCGGACCTGACGACCGAATCCAACCCGTCGACCGACGATGCCCGCCGCGCCCTGACCGAAAAGACCGTTTGCAGCTTTTCGGGCGAGGACCCGCTGACCGGCGAGCGCATCATGAGCGTATCCGAGCCCATGTACTCGTCCCGTGGCGAACTGATCGGCGCGGTGCGCATGATCTCCTCGCTCGGGATCGCCGAACGTCAAATTACCATCGTCATCCTGTGTTCGATTTCGGCCTGCCTAATTTTTCTGATCCTGGTCATTGCGTCGAACAGTTACTTTATCCGTTCTATTCTGCTGCCGGTCACGCGCATCAACGAGGTGGCCAAGGAGATCGCCTCCGGCCAATACGGCATGCGTCTGCACAAGACCTACGACGATGAGATCGGCCAGCTTTGCGACTCGATCAACCACATGTCGGACGAAATTGCCCGCGCCGAGCGCATGAAGAACGATTTTATTTCCTCGGTGTCGCACGAACTGCGCACCCCGTTGACCGCCATTGCCGGCTGGAGCGAAACGCTGGCCGCCGGCGGCGCCCAGGACCCGGAAGAAATCATGCAGGGCCTGGACATCATCCAGAAGGAAAGCCGCCGCCTGACCCAGATGGTCGAAGAACTTTTGGACTTCGCCCGCATCGAATCGGGCCGCATGACGCTGGAAATGGAAGTCTTTGACCTTTCGCTTGAACTTTACGAAGCCGTTTATATGTATGAAAACCTGCTGCGCAGCTCGGAGATGACCCTGCATTACAGCCAGGAGCCGGGCAGCTATTTTGTCTCGGGCGACCGGCACCGCATGAAGCAGGTCTTCCTCAACATCATCGACAATGCCGCCAAATACGGCCGCTCGGGCGGCAAAATCGAAGTTTCGCTCAGCCGCACCGAGGACACCATCGTCGTCTGCGTGCGCGACTGGGGCCCGGGCATCCCGGAGGCCGAACTTCCTTTTGTCAAGGAAAAATTCTACAAGGGCTCGTCCAAGGAACGCGGCAGCGGCATTGGCCTGGCCGTCACCGACGAGATCGTCCAAATGCACGGCGGCTCGCTGGACATCACCAGCAAACCGGGCGCCGGTACGGCTGTTTATGTGCGCGTCCCGGCCATCCAGATGGATGATGTAGACGATCCCGAATCCCTGGAGGAGAACAACACACTATGAGCAAATATGAAATGCCGGTCTGCCGCCGCAAAACCACCATTGGCGGACAGGCCATCATCGAAGGCATTGTGATGAAAGGCCCCAAACGCACCTGCGTGGTCGTGCGCAAAGGCGACGGCACGCTGGAAATCAAGGAGCGCGACAGCGCGGTGGCCAAAAGTCGGTTTTGGAAGCTGCCCATCTGCCGCGGCGCGTTTGGCCTGTTCATGGCCCTGAAAGAGGGCCTGCAAGATATCGATTATTCTTCGCAATTCATCGAGGACGATGAGGATACCGAGCCTTCCAAATTCGAGCTTTGGCTGGAACGCAAGCTGGGCTCGGAAAAGCTGGAAAAAGCCATCATGGGCTTTGCCATGGTGGTCGGCATCGCCATCCCGGTCTGCCTGTTCATGCTGCTGCCTTCGTTTGTCAGCGGCCTGCTGCCGGGCGGTACGTCCAACATCGCGCGCAACCTGGTCGAGGCGGCGCTGCGTATCCTGATCTTCCTGGCGTTCATGTGGTCGGTGAGCCACATGAAGGATATCAAACGCACCTTTGAATACCACGGTGCCGAACACAAAACCATCTTCTGCTACGAAGCCGAACTGCCGCTCACGGTCGAAAACGTGCGCAAAATGCCCCGGTTCCATCCGCGGTGCGGCACGAGTTTTATGTTCGTACTCATCATTGTGGCTACCGTGGTATCGTCCATTGTCTTTTCGCTGATCACCATCACCAACCCGTTTTTGCGGGCGCTGACCCATTTGATCATCCTGCCGCTCGTCGTTGGCATCTCCTATGAGTTCAACCGCTACGCCGGACGGCATGACAACCTGCTGTGCCGCATTTTGCGCTGGCCGGGCCTGATGATCCAGCGCCTGACCGTCTTTGAACCGGATGACAGCATGATCGAAGTTGCCATCGAAGGCATGCAGCGGGTCATCCCCCCGGACGACAGCGACACATGGTAAACCCCTTAGCTTCCTCCCTTTGGAGGAAGCTTTTCTATGGTTCCCCTATCGAAAAAGAGAGAAATAAACAGTAGTGAGGATGAAATATATGACCATGACCATCAACGACCTATACATCGAATTGCGCCGCCGGTTCCGCGCCGCAGACATCTCCATGGGCGAACTGGAAGCCCGGGAACTAGCGGCTTTTGTATCCGGCGCTGACAAGCACAAAACCGCCGACTGGGGCTATCGCTATCTGGACCCGGATACCGTGCAGGCAGCCGAGGACATGGCCGCGCGCCGGCTGGCCGGTGAACCGCTGGCCTATATTTTAGGCGAATGGGACTTTTTCGGCCGCACCTTTGTGGTCAACAAAAGTGTGCTCATTCCCCGGCCGGACACCGAACCGCTGTGTCAGCTGGCCATCGAGGATGCCAAGACACTGGAAAGCCCCAAGGTGCTCGACCTGTGCTGCGGCTCGGGCTGCATCGGCCTGACGCTGGCCGCCGAGGTGCCCGATGCGCGCATTGCAGCCGTCGACCTTTCCGAAGATGCGCTGATCGTGGCGCGCGAAAATGCCCGCCGTCTGGGCGTAACTGCCCGGTATTTTTCGGTGTGCGGGGATGCGCTCGGCCTGCCGGACGAACATCTGGGCACGTTCGACATCATGCTGTGCAATCCGCCGTATATCACCGCCGCTGAAATGGAGGAACTCGACGCCAGTGTGAGCGAATACGAGCCGCGCATGGCGCTGTATGGCGGCGAGGATGGTCTGGATTTTTACCGCAACATCGCCCGCCACTGGGCCAAGATGATGAATCCAGGCGGCCGAATGTACTTCGAATGCGGCTACCGGCAGGCGGCCGATGTGGCCGATATTTTTTCGGCCCGCGGCATGCGCGACATCTTCCTGGCCGAAGACCTGTCGGGTGTGCAGCGCATCGTGGTGGTCAAGGCGAAAATGTAAATTCTGGAATCTATTTTTCTCGAACATATTTTCGAAATTCTTCTTGCAAATTTTCTTCACCCATGGTATGATGACAGCAGAACCGAAAACCATCCGCGCCCGCGGGCGCGTTCTCTTACAGGAGGTCATCGTATATGGCAGACAAGAAGAAGCATCTGGAACTGGTCGCACCGGTATCCGATAAAAAGAAAGCCCTGGAGCAGGCGCTCGGGCTGATCGAAAAGAACTACGGCAAGGGCGCGGTCATGCGCCTGGGCGAAAACTCGAGCATGAACGTCGAGCACATCCCGACCGGCTCGATCGGGCTGGACATGGCGCTGGGCATCGGCGGCCTGCCGCGCGGCCGTATCATTGAGATCTATGGGCCGGAATCGTCCGGTAAGACCACGGTTGCTCTGCATGCGGTCGCTCAGGCCCAGAAGCTGGGCGGCGAAGCGGCCTTCATCGACGCCGAACACGCGCTGGACCCGGTCTATGCCAAGGCGCTGGGCGTGGACATCGACAGCCTGCTCGTATCCCAGCCGGACACGGGCGAACAGGGCCTCGAAATCGCCGAAGCGCTCGTGCGCTCGGGCGCGGTCGATATCGTGGTCGTGGACTCGGTCGCAGCTCTGGTGCCGCGCGCCGAAATCGAGGGCGATATGGGCGATTCGTTCGTCGGCCTGCACGCCCGCATGATGAGCCAGGCCATGCGTAAGCTGGCGGGCTCGATCTCCAAATCCAACTGCTGCGTCATCTTCATCAACCAGCTGCGCGAAAAGGTGGGCGTCATCTACGGCAGCCCGGAAGTCACCACCGGTGGCCGTGCGCTCAAGTTCTATGCGTCGGTGCGCATCGACGTGCGCCGCACCGAACACCTCAAGGACGGTGCCAACCTCATCGGCAGCCATACCCGCTGCAAAATCGTGAAAAACAAGGTCGCGCCTCCGTTCAAGGAAGCCGAATTCGATATTATGTACGGCGAAGGCATCTCGTTCACCGGCGAACTGGTCGATCTTGGCGTCAAATACGGCATTATCCAAAAGGCCGGCGCATGGTTCTCCATGGGCGATACCCGTCTGGGCCAGGGCCGCGACAATGCCAAGCTGTACTTTAAAGAACACCCCGAAGAAGCCGAAGAAGTCCACAAGCAGATCGAACAGGCCATCCTGGCTGAGCGCGAGGAAGCGCTCAAAAAGGGCGGCAAAGCTGGCCGCGGCAAGGCCGATACTGCACCGGCGTCCGGCAAGCCTGAACCCCCGGCAGCCCCCAAGGCCGCCCCAGTCACCGCGTCCAAGGCGGTGTCGATTGACGCCGACGACTTTGACGACGATCTGGAAATCTAAATGGAAGAACTGGAAAAAGCCTACCGGGCCGCGCTGGACGAAGCGGCCCGCCAGCTTTCTTACCGTGACCTGAGCGCGCAGACCCTGCGCGAAAAATTAGTCAAAAAAGGCCACAGCGAGGATGCCGCCGATTATGCCATCGCCTATTTGCAGGCACGCCGTCTGCTCGACGACAGCCGCTTTGCCGATACGGCCGTGCGCTCGTATGAGCGACGCGGCTACGGCGAACACCGCATCCGGCAGGAACTGCACCGCCGCGGCGTGTCCCGCGAAGACGCGGACGCCGCGCTCGAGGACTTTTCCCCCGACCCGGACACTTTGCGCGCTCTGCTCGACAAAAAGCTCAATGGCGATGCTTCCGATCCCAAAGCGGTCCAGCGGGCGGTCGCTTTTTTGCAGCGGCGCGGCTTTTCCTGGGGCGACATCCGGCAGGCGCTCAAAGACTATGGCACCGCAATCGATGAATCGTTTGACTGAAATTGTTCATTTTCGCCGTTCGGGGCAAACCCGAACGGCGCTTTTTTGTGCTGACAAGTGGGGCAGAATATGATAGAATGGTATGAATAAAAATCAATAGGAGGAACCGTTTTTGTGACTAAGATCGGACTTATCTCGCTCGGCTGCGCCAAGAACCTGGTCGATTCCGAGCATATGCTGGCCCGCCTGCGCGATGCGGGTTATGCTATCACCGACGACATCACCGAAGCTGAGGTCGGCATCGTCAACACCTGCGGCTTTATCGAAGCGGCCAAAACCGAGGCCATTGAAACCATTCTGGACGTGGCACGTTATAAGGAGCAGGGTAAACTGCGGGGCCTGATCGTGACTGGCTGCCTGGCGCAGCGCTACCGCGCCGAGATCGAAAGCGACCTGCCCGAGGTGGACGCCATCTGCGGCACGGGTAGCTATGAAAACATCGTGGACGCGGTGCGCGACGTGCTGGACGGCAAAAAAGCAGTCTACATGCGCGACATGGCTGCCGCAGCGCTCGAAGGCGAACGCGACCGCCTGACCCCCTCTTACACCGCCTTCCTGAAAATCGCCGAGGGCTGCTCCAACCGGTGCGGCTACTGCATCATCCCCAAGCTGCGCGGACCGTATCGCAGCCGCCAGATGGAAGATGTCCTCACTGAAGCGCGTGAACTGGCTGCGTCCGGCGTCAAGGAGATCATCGTCATCGCGCAGGACATCACCAAATACGGTCTGGACCTGCCCGAACACAAGCGCCTACTGCCCGAACTGCTCCGGCAGCTGTGCCAGATGGACTTTACCTGGGTACGCCTGCACTACCTCTACCCCGACCAGATCACCGACGAACTGGTGGATGTGATCGCGCAGGAACCCAAGATCGTCAAATATCTGGACATCCCCCTTCAGCATGTGTCGAAGCGTATCCTGCGGGCCATGCACCGACCGGGCGACCGCGACGAACTGACCGCCCTCATCCACATGCTGCGCGAGCGCATCCCGGGCTTGGTGCTGCGCACCAGCCTGATTGTCGGCCTGCCGGGCGAAACCGAAGAAGAATTTGCCGAACTGTGTGCCTTTTTGCAGGAAACCCGTATCGAGCGCGCGGGCGTGTTTGAATTCTCCCCCGAAGAAGGCACCGAAGCCGCCGAACTGCCGGGCCAGATCGACGACGATACCAAAATGCGCCGCCGTCTGATCATCGAAGAGCTGCAATCGGGCGTTATCGACGACTATAACCTGTCCCGTATGCACGAAACGCTTGACGTTTTGTGCGAAGGGTGGGATAATGATTCGGGACTGTATTTCGGGCGCACCTATGCCGATTCGGTCGAAGTCGACGGCAAGGTCTATTTTGCATCCGAAACCCCGGTCAAACCCGGCGACTTTGTGCCGGTCCGTATGGAAAATAGTTTGGGCGCTGATTTGGAAGGCGTCCGTGTAGGAGGTTCTGCTTCGTGACCACAGCTAATAAAATCACGCTTGTGCGCATCTGCATGATCCCGTTCTTTATCTGGTTTGCTCTGCAAAACGACTCGACCAGCCTGATTGTGGCGCTCGTTTTGTTCTGCCTGGCATCGTTCACCGACTTTTTAGACGGCTATGTTGCGCGCAAATACAATCAGGTGACCGACTTCGGCAAGTTCGTCGACCCGCTCGCGGACAAGCTGCTCGTCACCGCGGCCCTGCTCATCTTTATCGAAAAGGGTATCTTCCCGGCGTGGATGGTCTTCATCATCCTGGCGCGTGAATTCATCATCACCTCGCTGCGCAACGTCGCGGCCGCCAAAGGCCGCGTGCTCGCCGCCACCTGGACGGGCAAGGTCAAGACCTGCATCCAGATCGCAGGCATTATCATCGACTTCCTGTTCCTGATCGTCACCGGCACTTCGGATGCGGTCGTCGCTTCCAGCGTTGGCGTCATCGGCGGCGCAGACGGTCCGACCGCTGTGATGACCAGCGGCCTGCCGCTTACGACCATTGTGGCCTGGGTGGTCACGCTCGTCACGCTGTATGCGGGCATCGATTACCTGTACAAAAACTGGGACCTCATCAAAGACGGCGCGGTCAAGCCCAAGAACTAACACAAAAAGCCCTCGGAATCTAAGATTCCGAGGGCTTTTTAAGTTTCGGTCAAGCCTTTTCAAAGGCTTGCGGGGTGTGGGGCAGAGCCCCGCTTAAAACGGCCCGCGCTTGCTCCCCACAAAGAACACGGTCATCACGCCCGGCCCGGTGTGCGACCCGATGACCGTATCCAGCATGCGGATCTCGGTCTGAAGTCCAGCGGCTTGCAGCTTGTCCGCAACATAACGCGCGTCCTCCTCGCAGTCGCCATGGCTGATGCGCATAGGCGTATCCCGCTCGACGACTTGTGCCAGTGCGGTTTCCACCAGCTTATCGAGCGCTTTTTTGCGGCCGCGAATCTTGCCGCACACTTGCAGCTTACCCGCATCATCGACATAGATCATCGGCTTAATGCCGATCAGGCTGCCCACAATCGCCGCCGATTTGCTCACCCGGCCGCCGCGCCACAGGTGTTTGAGGTCGTTGACCGTCACCAGATGGATGACTTTCAGCCGCAATTCTTCAATGGCATCGCCCGCTTCATCGGCGGTATAGCCTGCGTCGCGGAGCTGACGCGCCCGCTCAACGAGCAGGCCCTCGCCGCCAGCCGCAGCCAGCGAATCGACGCACCGAATGACCCGGTCGGGAAATTCCTCGCGCACTTCGGCGGCTGCGATGCAGCCCGCCTGAAACGAGCCGGACAAACCAGACGAAAAACCGACATACAGCACGTCCATCCCCTCGCGGCAGGCGGCGCGGAAATGTTCCTGATATTCCTCCATCGTGGCCTGGGAGGTCTGGCTGAGTTTGCCGGCACGCAGGTTGTCATAAAACTCAGGAAACGGGATGGTTTTCCCAAAATCCTCGCGCACCGTGCGCCCGTCCATAGTGAACGACAGGGGCGCACAGCGAATCTCATTCTTTTCGTAGTATTCTCCGGTTTCGTCGGTAGTCGAGTTGGCAACCAACACAAATTTGCGCATAACGCCCTCCTTTATTCGATTTCGGTCAAGGGCAGGATATGTCCGCTGAGCGATTCACCGCCGTTCGCGGTGACCAGATAGGTGTTTTCACTGCCCACCATACCAATGCCATCGAGTGCGATCTTGGGCTCAATGGCAAAGATCATGCCTTCTTCGATCGGCTCGCGGAAGGATTTGGCCAGCACCGGAGCCTCGTCCATCGCCAGACCAATCGAATGGCCCAGGAATTTCGCGCCCGACATGAAGCCCTTGTGATATTCCTCCGGAAGCATTTCCAGAGCCTTTTCATAGATTTCCTCCGGAATGGCGCCCGGCTTGAGCTGCGATGCCGCCCAGGCTTCGATGCGCGCGCATACGTCATAGGCATGCCGGATGCGGTCAGCCTGCGGATGCTCGTCCAGCTTGCCATAGAAGTAAACGACCGTCTTGTCCGAATGGTATCCCAAAATACCGCTGCCCTGATCGAGCATCACCAGATCGCCCTTTTTCAGATACCGCGTGGGCGAACCCATGGCCTGTACCGAAACGCAGGTGCCGATGCAGCCATCCGGACCATCGAATGCCAGCGGGGCCAGCGTGCTTTCGCTAAATCCAGCCATCCCGGCAGCGTCCTCACCCATCGACTGGTTATACCGGCAAATGCCCATCGAACCCTGACGCAGCAGCTCTAAGAAGGTTTCCCCGCACAGTTCGGATTCGCTCATCCCCTCGCGCAGGATGGTGGGCATAAATCTCTCGGTCACGTCAGCCAGAATTTCCCCGGCCTTGCGCAGGCATTCGATCTCATAGGCGCTCTTGCGTGCACGCAGGGAGTCGATGACCGGATGAATGGACTTCCAAGAATCAAACGGCAGGCGCGACTGCACCATGTTCAGCCAGTCGAGCGTGGCGTTTTTGGCTTCCAAATACACGCACGACGGCATATGCTGAAAATGTTCGGCCAGGGTGCGGTAGGAACGCATGGGCCGGATGTCGGCAAAATAGGATTCCTGCTGGGCGCGTTCCAGGCTGCGGCGCACCCACAAAATGGCCTCGTCGGGGGTGATGGTCAGCGCGGCCTGCTGGACCGTGCCGGTCAGGTAATACAAATTGATTTTATCGCAGATGAGGACAAACGACCATTCCGGGTCGGTTTCTTGGAGCTTTGCACGCAAAGCAGCGAGCCGATTGTCGAGCTCTTCCTTGGGCACACGGGCATGGAAATCAAACATCGTGGTATACTCCTTTATATAAGGGGGATGGCTCACCCCTATGATAATACCCCTATTGTACCACATCACCCTCGAAAGATGAAGGATTTTTCCATCTACCCCCGCGTCAAACAATACACATACGCGCCATATACCGCCAGAAGCAAAGCGCCCTGCGCTCGCCGCAGACGTCCGGCGAACATGGGCGGCAGCATAGCCAGCGCCATCAGCGTCACGGTAAACGGCAAATCGCGCAAAAAGGTGTCGGTGCTCACGGGCAGCACCCCGCCGCCTGCCGCCGCGCTGGCAGGCAGCACGAGCGTCAGATCGATGATATTGGCGCCCACGATATTCCCGGCCGACAGCGTACTCTCCCGCCGCCGGATGGCGGCCAGGGCGGTCATGAGTTCGGGCAGCGAAGTGCCCAGCGCCACCAGCGTCAGACCGATCACACTTTCCGGTACCCCCAGCATACGCGCCAGAATGACGCCATGGTCGACCATCAGTTTGGCGCCGAGCACCACCGCCGCGCCGCCCAGCACGAACTGCATGATCGTGCGCCCGCGCTCGCCAGGGGCGAAGCGGCGCACCGAAGCATCCGGCCGTCCACTGGCCGCGCCTTGCAGGTTCATAGCCAAAAAGGCGAACAAAACAGCCAGCAAGCCGAGCGCTTCGCCCGGATTGAGCATCCCATCGGCGGCCATGCAGCCCAGCAGGATGGTCGCGCCGAGCATCAGTCCGCCTTTGGTCCGCGCTTCGCGCGCCTGGAAAGCGGCCGGTGCGAGCAGGGCCGAAAGGCCTAGGATCAGACCGGTGTTGCAGGCCGCTGACCCTACGGCATTACCGACCGCCAGATCGGTCGAGCCACGCAGCGTGGCTAGCACGGACACGGTCAGCTCGGGCGCTGTGGTGCACAGGCTGACCAGAGTGGCCCCCACCACAAAGCGCGGGATACCGCTGGCCTCGGCCAGCCGGGCGGCAGCATCCACGAACTGGTCGCCCCCGCGCATGGTCAGATACAGGCCGATGGTAAAAAACGCAGCGGCCAACAAAACGGTCGTCATGGCACGATCCCCCCATTTCTTTTCCCTACACCCTATGCGCCAAACAGAAAAACTATACGGGAACTTCACAGTGCAAAGATTGACAGAAGAGGGCGAACGCGGTATGATGAAATCGGAATGCCGCAAACAAATTCACGGGAGGCAACTATGAAAAGGCAACTGGGAAAACTTTTAGGCGACCGCCGCATTATGGGGGGCATTCTGCTCATTTTGCAGGCTTTTCTGGTCGTTTGGGGAATGAGCAAGGTGATCGAACACGTTCCTTGGGTCGATCGCTTTTGCACCATGCTTTCGGTTGTCATCATCATTTGGCTTGTGCGCAAGTACGACAATCCGTCTTATAAGATCCCTTGGATCATCCTGATCCTGCTTTTCCCTTTGTTTGGCGGACTGTTTTATCTTCTCTGGGGCAACACCCCCTTCAACCGTGCCCGGGTGGAACACAAATTCCCCAATACCCGGCCGGATTTTTCGGTCGGCGTTTCCCATCCGGCCGGCGGGCGGTTAATCGCGGCCATGCCGCGCCATACCCGCCGCACCAACTATATCGAATCGCTCACCGGTATGCCTGCCTGGGGCGAAACGACGACTCGCTATTTCCCGGTGGGAGAAAAACAATTTGAAGCCATGTGCTTAGAACTGAAGAAAGCCAAGCGCTTTATCTTCATGGAATATTTCATCATCGAGCCCGGCGAAATGTGGAACGCCATTCTGGATATTCTGGTGCAGAAAGTTGAGCAGGGCGTCGAAGTGCGCATCATGTATGACGATGCGGGGTGTCTGTCCAAACTTCCGGCCGGCTATGATCGTTATCTGCGCTCGCTGGGCATGCGGGTGGTACGCTTTAACCGCTTCATCCCCACCCTCAACACCTATCTCAACTACCGCGACCACCGAAAGATCATGGTCATCGACGGCAACGTCGGTTACATGGGCGGCACCAACATTGCCGACGAATACATCAACCGCAGTTCGCCCTTTGGTCACTGGAAGGATACCAGCCTGGAACTGCGCGGCGCCGGGGTCGCCAATATGACCGAGCTGTTTTTGGAGGTGTGGGAATACGCCACCGGCGTTGTGACGGCCGACCATCTGCAATACCGTCCCACCCTGTCCCGTCCCGGCGACGGCTATGTGCAATCCTTTGGCGATACGCCGCTGGACGACTTCAACGTCGGCGAAACTGTCTACATGCAGATCATCAACAATGCGCGCAATTATGTCTATATCACCACCCCATATCTCATCCTGGACAACGAAATGATTCAGGCGCTGACCACGGCCGCACAAAGCGGCGTGGATGTGCGCATCATCACGCCGGGCATCCCGGACAAAAAGCTGGTATATCTGGCAACCCGCTCGTTTTATCAGCAGCTCTCGCGCTCCGGGGTGCGCATCTATGAATACACCCCCGGTTTCCTGCACGCCAAAATGATCGTATCCGATGACGACGTGGGCGTGGTGGGCACGATCAATATGGACTTCCGCTCATTCTTCATGCACTTTGAATGCGGCACGGTGCTGTATGGCGGCCAGGTCATCCACGACATCAAAAACGATATGCTCGATATCATGGCCCAGTCGCGTTCGGTCGACCGGGAATGGTTCCGGCATGTGCCGTGGCTCTCGTCCATCCTGGCATCGATCATGCGTTTGTTCGCACCGCTCTTATAGTAACATTCACCAAAAATGGGTATACAAAAAACTCCGGTTTGCCGGAGTTTTTTGTCTTGTGTTCCCGATTTGGGGCTGCTATACTAGACATCAGACACCCATTTGTCGAAAGGACGGAGCATCATGGAAACGCAAAAGCAGCAGACCAAACAATGGCTCGGCTTTTTGATGGCTTTTACTGGCGGCTGCCTCTGGGGATTTTCGGGCGCATGCAGCCAATTCTTATTTACCTATAAAAACCTGACGAGCGATTGGCTGGTGCCTTGGCGACTCATGATCGCCGGCACCTTGATGGTGGTGATCCTGATCCTGCGCAAAGGGCGGGAGGCTTTCGCCATTTGGCGCAATCCGCGCCATGTGCGGCTGCTCATTTTGTTCGGCCTGCTGGGCATCAGCGGCTGCCAATACAGCTACCTGACTTCCATTCAATATTCCAATGCTGGTACGGCAACCGTTCTGCAATATCTGGGGCCTGCCCTGATTATGCTGTATATGTGCATCCGTACCCGCCGTGCCCCCCGGCCGGTGGAGATCATTGTGCTTCTTTTGGACCTGACCGGTATTTTCCTAATTGCCACGCATGGCAGCTTTCATTCGCTGGCGCTCTCCAGCCAGGCCCTGTTCTGGGGACTGCTCGGCGCGGTCTTTGTCGCCATCTATACCGTGTCGCCGGTCACCCTGCTGGCCAATTATGACTCGTTTGCCGTGGTCGGCTGGGGTATGTTCGTCGGCGGCATTGCGGTCATGCTTTGGCAGCAACCTTGGCGAACCCCAGTCGTACTGGATGGGGAAGCCATCTTCTTTATCGGCTGCGTCATTGTTTTTGGTTCGGTGCTCGCCTTTACCTTGTACGTCGAAGGCGTACGCCACATCGGACCATCCATCGTTGGCCTGATCTCCTCCATTGAGCCGGTCAGCGCCGCGCTGTTTACGGTGTTCTGGCTCGGTGTCACCCTGACCGTAGCCGATCTGCTTGGCTTCGCCTGTATCTTGCTTACCATCGTCCTTTTGGCTTTGCGTAAATAGCAAAATAGCCGCCCAGTTACCTGGGCGGCTATTTTGTTACTTCTCCATCCGGTCGTTATGAGCGGCCTTGTTCTTTTCGCGTACACCATGATAGTTTGCAGCAACCATCATGTTGCAGTTGGCATCTACCAACATGCGGAACAGGTTCTTCATACTCCTTCACCTTCTTTTATCGCAGTGGATTTGTTATTTTATATCAATTATGTTCCACTGGGCCTCGGCCTTGAAGCGTGTTGGTGCGCGTGCCTCTGCTGTTCTGGCAGGCGAAGGCATAGTTCGCATCCACGAGCTGACGGAAAAACGACATCTTCTTTTTCATGGTAGACCCTCCATTCATATAACATTCAAACTGGTTATGTGCCTTATCGGCCTCTTTGTTTTACATGTATTATTATAGGCGGATATCCCCAAAAAGCAAGCAGTATTTTCATCCAATATACCTATAATCATGGTTTATTTTTTGTGCATTTCGCTATATTCTGTGTTTTTGTTGGCTTTTTTCAGCAGAGAACAATCATGCTTTCGCATCTTTTTGAATAACATGTTAACTATTTAACAAATTTCTTTGAATTTTTGCTTGTGCTTTCGTTCTGCGGCTCGCTGTCCATCGGGATGATTTTTTTCGTACTGATTTTAAATCTGTCAAAATCGTTTCTTATTAGACGGCTCGGCAATCTTTTTCTGCAAATTGTGATTTTCTCACGGAACGGCCGGAGAAAATGGGTATAATAAAAGCATACCAATCAAGTACACAGACAATCACCCGATTCAAAGGAGCGATACAAATGGCAATACAGAAAATCACGCAGGAAAATTTCGCAGGCGCTGTTGCAGCGGCCGATCATCCGATTCTGGTTGAGTTTTGGGCACCCTGGTGCGTATACTGCCGCCGTCTGTCTGCGGTTGTGGACAAGCTGGCGGGCGAAGGCAAAGTTGCCGTCGGCCAGGTCAATATTGATGAGCAGCCTTCTTTGGCGGCTCAGTTTTCCATCGACACCATTCCCACCTTCCTGCTCTTCCGCGATGGCAAACCCGGTCCGGCACTGATTGCCCCGGATTCCAAAGCGGCGATCGAAGCTTGGCTCAGCGAGCAGGGCGTATAAACAAAGGAGAAATCAGCCATGCCGAAAATTTATGATATGCTCGTTTTAGGCGGCGGGCCGGGCGGTTATACCGCGGCCCTCTATGCCGCCCGCGCCGGACAGTCGGTGCTGGTAATTGAGAAACTCTCGGCCGGCGGACAGATGGCGACCACCGAGCAAGTTGACAACTATCCCGGCTTTGCCGAAGGCATCGACGGGTTTGAACTGGGCGAACGCATGCAGCAGACCGCCGAACGCTTTGGCGCTGAAACTGTACTTGCTTCGGCCAGCGCGGTCAAACTGGACGGCCCCATCAAGGAAATCGTCACCGATGAGGGGACCTTCCAGGGTAAAACGGTGGTCCTGGCGACCGGCGCTTCCCCCCGTCTGCTCGGCCTCCCCGGAGAACAGGCGCTGCGCAGCCACGGCATGGCCTATTGTGCTGCTTGCGATGGGATGTTCTTCCGCGGTAAAACGGTCGCCGTCATTGGCGGCGGCAATTCCGCAGTCGGAGAAGCGCTCACGCTGTCCAAGCTGGCACAGAAAGTATACCTCATCCATCGGCGGGACAGCCTCCGGGCCGATCAGGTCTATACCAAACCGCTCGAAGCTGCCGATAACATCGAAATCATCTGGAACAAACGCCCCATCGAACTGCTGCACGATACGCACATCACCGGCCTGCGGCTGGAAGATACGCAAACCGGGGCGCAAACCGAGCTGGCTTGTGACGGCGTATTTGCCGCCATCGGGCGGGTTCCGGAAACGGCGCTGTTCCAGGGCGTGTTGGAGCTGGATGCACAGGGCTACATCCAGGCCGATGAGACCACCCGCACCAGTCTGCCGGGCGTATTCGCAGTTGGCGATGTACGCACCAAGCCGCTGCGGCAGATCATCACCGCGGCTGCCGATGGCGCGGTAGCTGCCCACTTTGCTGACCACTATCTAGCGACTCAAGCTCCATAACAAACAACCGCCTGCTTCGTTTGGAAGCAGGCGGTTGTTGTTATTTCTCGCCGTCCGGCACGATGGCGACTTTCATCACACGGTCGCGCTTTTGCTCAAAGAGGGCATAGGCTTCTTCAATACGGCACAGCGGAAAGGTATGGGTAATCAGCAGCGTGGTATCCAGCTGTCCGGCAGCGATATGGCGCAAAATTTCTTCGCAGTCACAGCCATCCACGCCACCGGTGCGGAACGTCAGATTCTTGCCATACATGGATGGCAGCGGCAAGATCTGCGGCTGGTCATACAGTGCCACAATGGTCACGCTCGCATTGGGCCGCGCACATTGCCACTCGAGCGCAAAGGATTCCTCGGTTCCTGCCACTTCCAGTACCACATCTGCGCCGCCGTGCCGGCTATGACTGCGCACAAAATCACCTGCCCCCTCGGGCGGGATCACGGTAGCAAACGGATACTGCCCGGACACAAATTGCCGCCGGACAGGGTCGGCTTCGCATACGATAATCTGTTCCGGATGATAGAGCTGTGCACACAGCAGGGTGCAAATCCCGGTCGGGCCAGCGCCCAGGACCAGAACGGTATCTTCCGGGCCGATCTGTGAAATCCGGGCCGCCCAGAAACCGGTCGCCAAAATATCCCCGACAAACAGCGCTTGCTCATCGGATACCGCATCGGGAATGCGGTTTAAGCCCTGGTCGGCATACGGCACCCGCACATATTCTGCCTGCCCACCATCGATGCGGCATCCCAGCGCCCAGCCGCCATTTTCATCTTCGCAGTTGTTGACAAACCCATGCTGGCAGAAAAAACAGCTGCCGCAAAAGGTTTCCACGTTGACGGTCACCCGATCGCCCGGCTGCACATTCTGCACTTTGGAGCCCACTTGCTCGACAATACCCACCATCTCATGGCCCACCGTGATCCCTTGCACCGCACGCGGTACCGAACCATGCTTGATGTGCAAATCGCTCGTACAGATACTGGCCAGGGTAACGCGCACAATCGCATCCCGCTCGTCTTGCAGGACCGGTTTGGGCTTTTCCAGCAAGCGAAATTCTCCGGGATTCACATACGTATAAGCGAGCATAGAACCATCCCTTCCTTCTTTTATGCCTTTTGGTCTTGCAGCGCCTGATAAAATTCCGGGAAACTGCGCTGCAATCGGATGATCTTGCCATCCTGCCCTAAAAAACAGTGGGAAGATGTTCCGGTAAAGACCAGTTGTCCGGTCGCCTGGTTGTGCATCTCATAGGAAACCACCAATTTGACCCCGCTGCATTCTTTGACCCACACCTTAATCACAACCGCATCGTCAAAAGTCGTGGTGTTCTTAAAATCGCCTTGGACGCTGACAACCGGAGAGCTGATGCCCTGCTGCTCCAGCCGCGCATAGTTCCAGCCGATGGCGTCCAAAAACGTCACCCGTGCTTCCTCCATCCAGCGGATATAATTCGAGTGGTGGGTCACACCCATGCGGTCGGTTTCATAATACTGCACCTTGTGGACATGTTCGATCATTGCATTCGCCTCGTTTTTGTTTTTATCATAACAGATTTTTCCCGAAACCGCAAAGTATAACCGATCAGCTGCTTTGTTTTTTCACTTGCAGCGGAAGCACCCGTTTTTGATACAGCCGCTGCATCAGGACACAGGCCAGCGCCGCCGACAAGCCTTCGGCCAGCGGAAAAGTCAGCCAGACCAGCCAAGCCTGTTCGATCGATTGGCCGCCGATCTGTGCAAAGAACCAGGCGACCGGCAGCACAAAAATCAATTGCCGGCAGAAAGAGATGACCAGCGATTGAATCCCGCCGCCCAATGCCTGAAAAATACCTTGGAAAGCAATATTAGCGCCTGCAAACAGAAAGCTGGTGGATACCACATGCATCGCACTGACACATAGGTCTTGTGTCTGCCCGGAAAGGCCAAACAGGGCTGCAAAGGGTGCTGCAAAACATTCCAAAATGACTAGGCCAATCAGCATGATTGCCAGAGTGTACAGCATCCCATATCGAATGCCATCCTGGATACGCGCGGGATGGCCCATACCGTAACTGAAGGCGATGGTCGGGGTGATGGCATCGCGCAGGCCAAAGGCAGCAAATAAGATGAACTGCTGGATTTTATAATATAAGCCATATGCCGTGACCATCGATTCGCTGATGCTGACCAAAATAATATTGAGTCCATAAGTCATGACAGACATCAACGCCTGGGCCACGATGGCAGGCAGGCCGATCGCATAAATTTCTCCAATAATCTTGAACTGCGGTTTGAGATAGACTAACTTATTTTGAACCTCCCGATTATATCGCACATGGAACATCAACGCCAGCACAAAGGATACACATTGCCCAAGAACTGTGGCATATGCCGCACCGCGCACTCCAAATGCCGGGCAGCCCAAATATCCATAAATCATGATAGGGTCCAATACAATATTGACCAAGGCGCCTGCGACTTGTGCAATGGTGGAATACATCGACCGGCCAGTTGCCTGCAATAGTTTCTCAAAAACGGAGAAAAAGACGATTCCAAACGAAATCACGCAGCAAATCTGCAAATAATCTGTTGCCATACCGGCAATTTGGCGGTTGACTGTCTGCGAAGCAATATAACTATGTACCCCAAACAGGCCAAAAATCAAGAAGATGGCATAGATCACACATCCCAGAAACAAAGCATTTCCCGCTGTATGATTGACTTTTTCCCGGTCTCCCTGGCCCAAGCTGGTGGAAAGCAAGGCGCCGGCACCAACGCCGGTGCCGATGCTCACCGCAACCATAAGCATTTGCAAGGGGAATGCCAAGGTCAACGCGTTCAGCGCTGCTTCGCCTGCCTCTGGCATGTTCGAAACAAAAGCACTGTCCACAATATTATAAAAGGCCTGCAAAACCATGGAAACGATCATCGGCGCCCCCATGGTGAGCAGCAGTCTCCCAACCGGCTGGCTGCCTAATTTATGTGTGTTTTGTCCTGATTCCATAAAAATCCTCCTAAAACAAGCCGAAAAAAAAGCGTAAATCCATGGTCTGGATTTACGCTTTTCGCTACTCGACTTTTCTTTTATTTTCCGCTGCCACAGCAGGTATCTTTATTATATCGATTTTCCGGCAGTCAGCGCAAAGGCAATTTTGCACAAAATCGTCGCAATCGTTACCTGTTCGTTTGCACGATACCGGCAGGTCTTAACCCTGCATTTCCCGCTCAATCCATGTCAGCAACAAATCGACAATCTGCTGCTGCATCTTGGCATTCAGCGGCACATCGACTGGCACACGGTACCATTTTTGCAGGCATTTACGGCAGCAGCAGGCACAGGCATGCTGCGCGACAAAGACCGGATGTCCATGCATCGGGGTCTGACGGCCATCGTTTTGCAGACCCACCGGAGCCAGACGTTGCCGAATAAAATCTTTTGCATGCCGGCGGATGGTCTCCATCCCTTTTTGCCGAACATACTCTTTTTCGGTCTCCGACAAATGAAAGCGGGAACGGAATGCCGAAGTCTGCAATTTATCCAGCGCCTGTGAAATGGTTTGCATCGATTGTTCCCCCTTTCTATATCCATCATAGCACATCCGGTGTTCCAGTGCTACCCGGAATACTTATTCCGAAGTAGTCGTATCGCCCAAGCGAAGAACGGTCATGGTCAAATCGCTAAACAGGAAATTGCTTTGTGTCGGTACGACTTGGATCGTTGTCGGGGTCGTTGTCACCGTAAATGGTACACTCAGCGAGATGCTGTTCGATTCGCCACTGTTGGAAAAGACTTCATTGATCGCACCGCCTGGAATGTTGTTTCCATTCTGCTGCAACGAAATACCGATCGATACCGGAAGCGAAGTGCCGGACGGCACTCCAACAACACCCGAGAAGAAGAGCTGATAAATCCCTGGCTGCTGAATCGTCACCTGACCACTCCCCGCTTGATGCGTGATCGATGTGCCAGATGTTACATTATTGTTTTGGAACAGCAGTGCTTGATTTTGTGTGCTCGGCTGTGGAGGCACATCGTTTGTCGACAAAAGATCCGGTGTGGTCGTAGTGCCTGGTTGCCCCTGCGGAATGACAAAGTCCAAAATGGCATTTTGATTGGTACCACTATTGGTTACTGAAGCCTCCGAGCCCGGATCACCTGTCTTGACGGTACCAACTGCAACCGTACTTGCTGTTCCATCCTGCCCTGTTGCCCCTCGTGGGCCGGTGGGACCGGTTGGGCCAGTCGGACCCGTTGCACCGGTGGGGCCGGTGGGGCCGGTTGCCCCTGCGACACCTGTTGGGCCGGTGGGGCCCGTTGCACCTGCGGCACCTGTCGGGCCGGTCGGACCCGTTGCACCTGTGGCACCTGTTGGGCCGGTGGGGCCGGTTGCACCTGTAACACCCGTCGGGCCGGTGGGTCCCGTAGAGCCGTGTATTTATGCACAACATTAGATTTTCCTTTGTGTTGAGTAGGCAAGCCGTTAGATTGCCTTGTTCTCAATCACTCGGATAACGTTGTGGTTATTCTCAATGTAATCAATAATTCGCTGGTACTCGTCGGCAAAATTGAAGTCAACCGTTATTTCCCCGTTCTCATGCACCCAAACCGCTTTTACGAGTTCAACCATAATCCCGCGGTTAAGGCTCTGAATGTTTTTGTATTTCAGAAAGGCGGTTAGATACGGGTCGTCGGTTCCGATACCATCAGCCATTACCTGCATTTCCTCTTTCAGATAGGAGATGTTCGCTTCAAGCTGTTGTATCTGTTCTGCAATCTTGCCTTTCAAGCGGCGATATTCCTCTTTGGTAATCTCACCGCTTTTCCAATCAAGGTACAAGCTGTCGGAAGCGTCATTGTACTGTTTTAGCTGCTTTTCTGCCTGTTTCAAGGAATGGGATAATCTCTTGCTTTCCCGGTTGATAACAGGCGCGTTGTTAATCCGTTCAATTTCTTCTGCAAGCCGATCTACAAGGGCAATTTGCATTTGCAACGCTGCCAATACCGCGTTTTCCAACTTGTCTTGCCGGATAGAATGTTTGCTGCAAATCTTCTTATCGGTGTAGCTACGGCAAGAGTAGTAGGCAATATCACGGGCGGTTTTGCGCCGCATGGCCTTTTTGCAATCCGCGCAACGGACAAAGCCGGACATGAGATAGACTTCCTGTTTGCCGGGGGCTGTCCTTGTGTCGCGCTTATGTAGGGCTTGCGCTTTCTCGAATGTTTCCCTGTCAATAATCGCTTCGTGTGTGTTGGGGACGACAAACCATTCTTCTTCGGGGACGTTGATCTGCTTGTGTACTTTGTAGCTTATTACGCGGTTACGGCCTTGCACCATTACGCCCGTATAAACTTCATTTTGCAATATCCTTGCAATCGTGCTGGCAGACCACAAACCATCGTTTTTGTCGGAATTAGGGTTGTTATACTTAAAGCCTTTTTTCTTCTTATAGGCTTCGGGGTTCGGCTCTCCCATTTGGTTAAGCCGCTTTGCAATCCCCATTTTACTGTACCCCTCATTGACAAACCAATGGTAAATGCTTTTGACAACTTCCGCTGCTTCTTCATCTACAATCAAGCTGTTTTTGTCGTTTGGGTCTTTCTTGTAGCCATAAGGGGCAAACGCGCCTATGAACTCGCCGCGCTCCCGTTTCATCTTGAATGTTTTGCGGATTTCTTCGGAAGTGGTCGCGGCAAACTGCTCATTGAACATTCCCCTAATAGGTACTTCAAGACCGCTTGCAGAATGGGGGTTAGCGTAAGTGTCAATAAATGGCGTGCCTGTGCAAATAAACCTTGCGCCGTGAATGGGTATGAACTCCTCCAAAAACTTTTGTTGATCGGCAAGGTTGCGGAAACCGCGTGCAAGGGATTTGATAATCATGCAGTTTACTTCTTTGCGGACAATGCAGCCCTCAAGCCGTTTGAAGTTTGGTCGCGCTGTGTCGGTGCCTGTCAATCCGTCGTCGGCAAACACGTCTACAATCACATAGGTTCCCGGCTCAAAATAGCTGTCTACAAAGTCGCGGAGTATCTTTTCTTGGTTGATAACACTCTCGCTTTCGTCCTCGTTGTCGTCCTCTCTGGATAGTCGAATGTATAGCCCAATTTTCCAAAACGGCTCTGCATAACTGCGTGCCATTTTGTCTTTGCGTATGCGGGGCATTATACCTCCTTTCCCCCTATAATTACGAGTTAATTATACCATTTTCGCCCCGTAATCACAAGGTCTTTACCCGTAGAGTTAGGGAAAGTCGGCGGTTATTTCAGACTTAAAAAGTAATCACACAATGATTGCTTTAGCGTTCTATCCTCTGCGACAAACCGTATTCTTACGGGTGTATCACCACAAAGAAAACAGTATGGATTTACAATCTGCTCAAAGTAGCTTTGCATTTTCTTTGCTGCTGGCAAAGAACTGTCAATATGGATATTACGAATATCAACCAAAGTGCTGCGGTCAACCTGTGTAATATCAACATTTCTCATTTGTTGAAGTTGTAACTTGGTAATCATCTTCTTTCCCTCCCGGTTAGCGGCATAGTACAGAATATGCGCTCCGGCTTGTACGATATGAGAAATAAGGCTGAAACGGGCGGTTGTTAGCTGCAACCTCACGGGAGTTTCACCCCGGCCCATGCTTATGGGTGCGCCGCGCAATACTTTGAGGGTGTTCAACGCGGGAGTATCATTGTGCCGCCTTGTATGTCGTCGCCCACAAGCTGCTAAACCTGTTTTACGGCGCGGTAGTTGTCGCTCGACTTTTCCCCGTAGGGGAAAAGCTGTCATGGCGTACCCGCCGACTGGCTCGATACAGACGGAATGTACCCGTTGCCTGTTATGCTGCGCACCAAAGGTCGCTTTCTTTGTCAAGTTACAATAGGCTTTGTCGGCCTGCAAAAGCACATCAACAGCGGATATGCTTTTGCGGAACGACAAATAGCCCATAACGGGAATCGTGGAAAGGGGACACGCTCCCCGCATGGGCTAAAAGATTATCCTACATGAAAAGCAAGGGTGCGGGTAATAAGGCGCACTTGCAGCCTGTTACGCATTTCCTCGTCCACATAGGAATAGGTATTGCCCGCGTCGTCTTTCAGCGTGCGGGTACAAAGTTTCGCTATGTAACCCTCGTAATGCTTCAAGATCGCGCACATGGCGGTTGTGTCGCCGTTTGCCGCTGCGGAAATGACAGGGAACGGCAACAGATTTTCAGATTTCCTAACGGTATTCATCATCTGCTTTTCCCTCCAAATACTGTTTGATTTTCGCAAGCGCGGATTTCCTGTGCCGGAAAACCGTCGTGCGTACAACATTCAGCAGTTCGCCAATTTCCGCGTCGCTCATATCCAAGAAGTAGGACAAAAGGATAATGTCGCGTTTCCTTTCGGGCAAAGCGTTAAGGGCTTCGGCAAGCAGTTCATTTTTGACGAGTACATCAAAGCCGGACACTTGAAAACGGAAATAATCGCTTTCGTATTCGTCCGTTGTGAAAAGCTGCGCGAGTTCGCTTTCGCTCAAATCCGAAAAAGTAACTTCGCGTGCTGCGCGTTTCGCAAGAGTGCGGCGGTGGCTTTTCGCTTCGCCGACCAAAGTTTTCTTTGCTAATGCGTCGTACTGATGTTGTATTCTTTCCTTGTCGGAAGAAGATAGCTCCATAGAGTTCACCTCCTTCCCGCGTGGAGTAGAGGACGGGAGTTAAGGGCTTGTCCTCTCTGCCCCTTTCGCTCCGTACCCGTTCGGGAGATGGCTCTTGAGTGCGCTTTTCAGAAAAAAGTTGAAAAAAGCAAAATGCGCCCGTCCGCAAGACGCGGACGGGCGCAAAGGAAATGTAAGCAGTAGCTAAATGTATTGACAGTTCACATTCATAGCCGGAATATCCCGCTTGCGGAGCATAGCTTTTTTTGACCGCAAAGCATTAGGCGGGTTACAGTAAATAAAAATGGACACGGCGATACCTCCCCGATACCGCCGTATCCTTAAAAAAGGGCGACTTTAATACACTACCCGCAATCCATTCTATAATAGGGAACAGCGGCTTTTGCGCAATATTAAATAAAAAAGCCGATAACACATAGGTTTTTTGACCTAATGCGTTATCGGCTCTGCGTCTATGCGTCTGGCACTTTTAATCATTTTTTTTTGAATTTATTATATGTGTTAGCTAACTGTCCACAAGCCGCGTTAATCTCTCTGCCATGAGAAACTCTCATAGTAACTTCAAGTCCTGCTTGCTCTAATTGATGTTTGAATGCAACTATTTCCCGTTTCTGTGGTGCTTTAATTCTTGAATTGCTTGTTGGGTTGTATTGTAACACGTTAATCATAACTTTTTTGCCCCGAAACCATTTTGCAAGTTGTCTTACATCTGAGGGCCGGTCATTTATACCCGGTAAAAGCAAATACGCAAAGACAATTTTGCGATTATGCCTTTCAGAATAGGATAAGGCTTGCTTAACAACATCTTCAATAGCATATATGCGCATGTGAGGAATAATACGATTTCTTGCAGATTGTGTTGCTGCGTGTAAAGATATTGTCAACTGAATTTTAAGATGTTCCTCGCGCAATTTTTTTAATTGATCGACCGGACCAACTGTTGATATGGTAATGCCGTCGGTTGGAAAGTTGAGCCCATATCTATCTCGGAGAATATGGATTGCTTTTATCAAGTTGTCATAATTGAATAAAGGCTCTCCCATACCCATAAAAACGATACGGTTTACTTTTCGACGCAACAATATAATCTGTTGTACGATTTCTGACGATGTTAGATTACGAACAAAGCCATTTCGCCCGGACTCACAAAAAATACAACCAACAGGACAACCGACTTGTGTGCTCACGCAAACAGTTCCACCATCTCGCCGCTTGATAAAAACCGTTTCAATGTATTTGTTGTCTTTCAGTTCGTAAACATACTTTTCAGTATCACTGCTTTTGCAAATATTTTTTACCAACATTGATAGATTTTTTTTGCGTGGTAATTGCTTATATAATTCTTCATATAAGGCTTTTGCTTCATTCTCGCCAATAACTTCCGACATTTCTTTGTAAGTAAATCCGTATGGATCATTCCGTACTTCCGCAGGCGTATATTTAGGTAAACGTTTCATTTTTATATCCTTTCTTCTAAATAATAAAAGTTTGTTTTTCTGTATTTTTGATTACAATCTCTAATTTTTCTACATCAATGATATGCGTCAATTTGCATTTAGGGCAGAAAAGAGGAAAATCTTTTAATACAGTATTATGAAATACTTGAACTCTCGTCTTTCCGTTACAAATCGGACATTTTATCCAATATTTTTTAAGCATTATATTTCACTCGTCCTTTTTACACAAAAAAATGCAGGTCAATCCTCAACATGAGCATTGACCTGCATTTATAATGCACAGAGCAGTACAACAAAACTAAGGCATAGCTTGCACTATGTCTATACTATATCTATACGTCGTTAGTTTTTTGTATAGCATCCGCAAAATAAGCATGACAAAAAAGCCCATGTTGAAAATGGGAAAATCCTTTTTTTCAATGCTTATCTAATACGCATGCTATGCAACATAAACGCCGCCTCCTTTTACATAAATTTTATTTTATCAGAAAATCAGTCTACTGTCAATACACAACAGGAAGTATTTAACCTAATGATATGAATTGTGTGGACATATCCAAAAAGAAAGGTGAACTGTAAAATGTAACAGGGTGAATGAAAATGGCAAAAAGACCCGTACCATTGTACGACTTTAAGGCTTTCGGGGCAGCTATAAAAGCCGCGAGAAATGAATACGGCGAGAGCCGCAAAAAGGTAAGCGACGAGTTATATATTTCCCCGCGCTACCTTGCGAATATCGAGAACAAGGGACAACAGCCGAGTTTACAGGTATTCTATGACCTTGTAACCCGGTATCATATTTCGGTAGATCAATTTTTCTTCCCGAACAGCAATGCGGAGAAATCCACCGGGCGGCGGCAGCTTGACGCGCTGCTGGACGGTATGAGCGATAAAGGCATACGGATTGTAACCGCAACAGCAAGGGAGATAACGGAAGTCGAAAAAGCAGAGGATTAACCTCACAATATGAGAAATCGGGAGATTGCAGCGCATGGCGGCTGCAATCTTTTTTTGCGTCCAAAATCAAAGGAACGCGCAACAAATACCGCCTTTCGGTGGGGGTATGGAGTAGATAGCAAGCACAGCAAACGAGTACCCGTTTGCGAAAAATGCTTTTTGGGATAATCCCAAACCCTTATACCGAAAGGCGGCGCGGAAATGGAAAACCGAAAGAGAAATATCCAAATGAAGTTTTACGTTACGGAAGAAGAAAAGCGGCTGATCGACGAGAAGATGAAGCAGCTTCCCATAAAGCAGTACGGGGCATATCTGCGCAAAATGGCGATTGACGGGTATATCCTTGTCATTGACCGAAGCGACACGAAAGCATATATCCGGGAACTGCAAGCGGTGAGCCGGAACATCAACCAAATTGCCAAACGCGCCAACGCGACGGGGGCGGTTTACCAGCAGGACATTGAGGATATAAAAAAGGCGGTGGACGAGATATGGCGGTTACAAAGACGCACCCTAGGCGTCCAGTTCCTCCCGGTGTTCGGCGGCAAACTTCTCCTTTCGGGTTTTCCAGCCGATGGAAGCGTATTTCTTGTAAACCTCTTTGTAGGCTCCGTGGTTGGCGATATGGGAAAGGGTGGTGTCGATGGCCTTTATCCGGCGTTCCGATTTTCGGATGTCGGTTTTGGCAGAAAGTATCTCCCCGCTGACCTTATCCAGATAGGCGTCAAGGCTCTCCACGGTGGAGATCTCTTTCTGCCGCAGGAAGTCAAGGGCTTCCATGACCTTGTTGAAATCGCCAACAGTGCCTTTCAGCTTCCCCTTGGAAGTCCAGCCGGTGCGTTCCTCGCTCCGCATATCCAGATACCGGGAAAGCAGTTCGGGGATGGTCGGCTCCTTTGCCTGTTCCAGCACTTCCAGCAGCGCTGCCTTTTTCTCTTTCAGGCCGGACAGCCAGCCCTTTAAGCTGCGTACCATCTGCCGGATAGACTGCATGAGGGAATTGGCGGCTTTGATGTCCCGGTTCAGGTTGCCGATGTTGGTCTGTATGCCTTTCTTCTCCAACTGGCTGACCGCTGGCCCCATGTGGACGGTGGGGATTTTATCAATCCCCTGTCGGGCATAGGAACGAAGGTCAAGGCGCTCCGGGCTGCCGATGGCTTCCAGATAGCGGTTCGCCGTGTCAGCCCAGCCCTGCCGCCATATCTCGGCGTACTTCTGGTCGTTCCAGTCCACGGTGTCCTCCTTGTGGCTTTTCCATCTGCCGGACGCAAGCCGGATACGCTCGCCGTTCTCGTCAAGGTCATAAACCTTCCGGCTCTTTGGGAGCCACTTGCCTTGTTCGTCCATTGCCCGCATGGTAAGCAGGATGTGGGCGTGGGGATTTCCGTCCCCCTTGTCATGGATGGCAAAGTCGGCAATCATGCCCTTGGAAACAAAAAACTCCCGGCAGTAGTCCCGGATAAGGTCGGCGTACTGTGACCGGGGAAGTTCCCTCGGAATGGCAAGCACAAACCTCCGGGCAAGCTGGGAGTTCCATTGCTTCTCGATGGCTTCGGCGGCGTTCCACAAGGTATTCCGGTCTGCGTATTCCGGCGGGGCATGGGGCGGCAGCATGATTTCGGTGTGGACGATTTCGCTTTTATGGGAATAGTATTTCTGTTTCTGGTCGTATTCGGAAAACAGCCGTTCCCCGCTCTGGTAGGCGGCAGACGCAACGGCTGACTGGCGCTTGCTGCGCTGGATGATTTTCACATCAAAGTGCGGGCATGGCAAGTCACGTCCTCCTTTCTCCCGGTGTCCGGGCATAAAAAGAGCAGGGAACCTGTTTCAAGATTTCCTGCTCGGTGGTGCCGCCGGTGGGTGGCTGGTATTCAGTTTTGAAAGTTCGGATCAGGGTGGCCCGATAAATTAGGATTTTCCCTTTAAGGAATCATCTATTTTATCTATTTCTTTTGATGTTTTTTCATAATCAATCACCGTGCCTATAACAATTCCAATCAACATTCCGATACTTGCACAAATAGGAATGGCAAAAAGATTTTGCAAAAACGCCCATGCCAACACACCTATGCAACCACCAACAATAAATCCTGTTAATAAGCCAACAGTTAAGTATCTATTGTTTTTCATATTGCTATATCCCCTCCAAATTCCAATTTGTCGTTGACTTCATTATACCTCATCGTTTCAGAAAAGTATAGCGGCCTATTGTAAAACTTGCTGGACGGGAACAGCTTGCAGTGCAAGGTGTTCCCGGGCGGCAAGTACACAAAGGGGTAGCTGGCGTCAGCCAGCGCAGGGGAAGTGTAGCTTCCTCTGTGATGATTGACAGGAGCCGGAACGCTGCGGGCAATCATCCGCTTTCCGCAGGAAGCCCCCGGCAGGGCGCAACACACTACCTTCAGGTGGTGTATAGTTGCGCCCTCTTTCAGAGGGGCAGTCCACGGGCTGCGGCTCTGGAAGCAATTATGACCGTTCCCGGTCTGGCTGTTTTCTCTTGGGATGTGGCTTTTCCGCCCTCGCCTGTGCCTTGGCTTCGGCAAGCCTGCGCCGGATGGAATTGTCCCGCTTCTGGATAAACCGCTGCTTCGTATCAGCGATAAAGCGGCGGCACTCCGGCTCCGGGATGGCGTCCAGCTTTCGGATGGTATTCTCCACAATCTCCCTTGTCTGCCGGTCACGGATAACCGGCACGATTTCTTTCAGCCCCGCAAGAGTTTCTTCCTTCGTACCGGCGGCGTACTGATAGACCATAGCCAACTCGTCTTTTGAAAAATCCATCTTCATTCTGCGCCCTCCTTCTCTGTGCCGTTTCCGGCGAACACTTTTTCCATAAGCTGCCGGGTGCTGTCCTTCCGGAACAGCAGCTTCAAGAACAAACTGACCTGTTCATCCGTGATGGCTTCCGGGTGGGGAAGGTAGCTTTCCAGCATGGCGGCTCTGGTGCAAAGCCGGTGCGTCCGTTCCTTCCGGGTCAGCGCCTTAGCCTGATGGGTCAGACGCTTTTCCTCCTGTTGCGCCCAGCGCAGCTTCTTTTCCGTTTTCTCTATCTCCTGATTGAGTTTTTCCAGCTTTTCATTCATCGGCGGCTGGCCTCCTTCTTCGGAATGAGTACATATATTTTGTTGGGTTCCCCGAAGCCCTGACGCACTCGCAGTATCAGTCCGGCGTCCTCCAATTCATTCAGGGAACGCTTCACGGTCATGGTGCTGCGGGCAAGTGCCGCCGCCAGTTCCACGATAGGGAAATGGATAAACAAAATCCCGTTGGCGTCCTCTATACCTGACAAGAAAACAATATCCAACATCCGGGCGTACATGACCTTTGCGGTGCTGCTGATCGGGAGCCGCAGCATGGCTCTCGGCAGCGGCATACAGGGCGGTAGGGCGGTGTCTGCGGTCATAAATTCAACTTCCATTCAATCGGTGTCCTCCTTTACTTTTCGTTTTGAGCGTTTGGAAAGATAATAGGGGCAGTCCACAATGACCGCCCGGAAACTCTGCTTGCAAGTGCGCTGGCATTTCCGGCAAAGGTCGTTGTACGTTACCCGCCCCCGTTCATTGAGGAAGAAAGACAGTTCCAGCTTCCTCTTTTTCGGCATTCTCGGCATGGTGCCTCCTTAAACAAAAATCCGCCCATTTCAGCCGTAACAGCCGCAATAGACGGATAGCAGATTTTAGTGTCGTGTTTCGGGGCGATTTTCAAGGAAAAAGCGGCCATAGAGCCGCCCGGAAATCCCCCGTAGTATTATGGATAGGGTAGACTATGCCCTATCGGATTGTTGTGTTTCGGTATCAATTCGGTGTTCATTTTCGCCGGTTCTCCCTGATGTCGTTCCTGCCCCTGGCTCTCACAACGGCGTTTCGCTCCCTTTGGTACGCTCGTTGCGGTCATGGTTCCTCCATTTCCCTGCCGCAAGTCGTTGCGCTACATCGCCGGGGAGCATATCCCATACAGGCCGGTCATTCGATTGGAATAATCCATCGATGAACTAAGCCCATTATGGCACATTTTTGAGCCTTCTCCCGTATATCCACAAAGTAGGAAAACCGCCCCAAAATCGAAAATTTCCACGATTGCGGAACGGGTATGGTATAATGAAATTGACGGCGGCAGCCAGCCGCAGGAAGGAGCGATGTATCTATGAAAACCCGCATTTCCGTACAGGAACGCCTGAAAGATTTACGGGTGGAACAGGGCTTAAATCTGGAAGAATTGGCGCAGAAAACCGGCATTTCAAAATCAGCCCTCGGCAGCTATGAAAACGACAACGATGAATACAAGGAAATCAATCACGGCAGCCTGTTGAAGCTGGCAGACTTCTATCAGGTGTCCGTTGACTATCTGCTCGGCCTTACCAACAATCGGAAATATGAAAACACGCCGATAGAAGAATTACATTTGAGTGATGAAGTCGTGTGATTTTATACATAGCTGAATCAAAATCCTTTATAAATGATTCATCTCCATGGCAATTTAAAAATTTCCCTGCTGTAATCAATGCACCCACTTCCGCCGCTGTAAACATTACCGGCGGAAGTAGGAAGCCCTCTACAAGAAAATATCCTTTTCCGGCCTCAGATCCAATTGGTATTCCGGCTTCTTCAAGTGTCCGGATATCTCTGTAAACTGTCCTTAAGCTTATATTAAATCGCTGTGCAATTTCTTTGGCAGGAATTATTTTTTTTGATTGCAGCTGAATAAGAATAGAGGTTACTCTGTTAATCCTGTTCAAATTTTATTCCTCCTCTGTGACTTCCATAAAAAGTATATCCTATGCGTTCTTAAGCTAGCTGCTGTTAGTGCTTCTCATTGCACCCTGGTTATAAAAGCCATACTCACAAACCTCTTCACCAAAACTCTTTACATCTCTAATATAGAACTCTATCTAGCGAACTTTTAGAAAAGATATAAAACATCAGAGTATGGACAGTTGCGGATGTACTTCAGAAAAGATTAGATGTCTAAAAAGCTTGTAGTTAAAGCTTTTTAGACATCTAAATCTAGGTACTAAAACAATTCATCCAGTAAAATATAATATTTTATTTTCTCCCAATCAGGCTTGATCCCCAGTAAGTCAAAAAATAGCTCGACATACTGTTCTTCCCCGATATCCTCCCTGATCGACCGGACGCAGAAGGCAATGTCATACCACTTGTCCGCCCTGCCGCTTCTCCCAAGATCAATAAAGCCACTTACTTTGCCATCTTTCACAAAGATGTTGCTGTCTCCCAGGTCGCCGTGGGAAAAGACAAGTTCCTCTTCGGGCTTTTCCGTCTTTAAAAAATCATACAGCTCGCGCGGATCTTTAAATGGAGTGTCTTCTTCCCAGTTTTCGCAATCCACATCGGCCAGATCGTTATTCAGTAAGTAATCCAATTCGGCTAAGCGGCTGTCTAAGCTATTCGTATAGGGACAATCCGATATGTCGATGGAGTGAAAGAGCCTGATGCACTCCGCATACAGCTCGATAATCTTTTCAGGGCTTTGTTCATCTTCATACTCTTCCGAGCAAAGGACGCCATCGGCCTCACTCATGAGCAGATTGCTCCAGCCATCATGCCGTTCAAAGTGCAGGACCTTTGGAACAGGCAGCTTTCCTTCCAGCCATAGCATCATGTCCTTTTCCCGTTCCACATCATAGGTGGTCCCTTTATACCGGCTGTCCGTCATTTTTAAATATAGGTTTTCATTTTCTCCCACCAGCTTATATACCTTAGCAGGAGACATTCCTTCCGTATCTTTTACGCAGCGGTATTTTTCGATCAGTTTTTTCAATTCCGGTGATATTCTCATTTTAGCCATTTATTATTTCCTTCCTCTTTTCTACAGTATTTAAAGATACCCCAAGAAGCTAATTATAACAAGACGAACTCCAATTCACTGTTCCTTGCATTCTAAAACCTTAAATACCAGAAAACAGCTTTTTCAAAGTTGTTTTCAAAGTTGGCGTATAACATAGTATCGACGGAGCCGATTTTGAAACCACAATTATGATAGAATTTACAAGCTATAAGGTTATTGTCCTGGGTTTCAAGCATTAGTCCATGCAAGTTTTTATGCTTTGCCCATTCTATAGATATATTGATAAGCGCGCTGCCTATGCCTTGCCCCCTGAAATCCTTACATACGGCGATATCTTCTATATAAGCGTACCGGTTCCAATTTTTTCGCAGTTTAACTTTTCCGACGCATTTATCGTCTTGGTAGTAAAGATATATTATCTTATCAGTATTGTCAATATATTCAAGGCAATCTGCCTCCTCATCCTCTTCATCCTCTTCGTCTTGGTAGCTTTTTAAATATGGCGCTTCATAGAGTAATTCTGTAAAGGTCCAATTCTCGTTTTCATACCTCGGTATAATCTTACCTATCACCTCAAATGGTTCGCTGGGTTTATCGATATCTTTCAGGTGCCCTGCTTTCATTTCTGTAATCACTGTTCCCGCCTCTCTTCTATATCAGCGGCATATGTGCTATCCAGGCAGCCGGTTTTACCAGTGTATTTTTTATACATGTCCCTGGTATATTTTGTTATATTCCTATCATACTCCGGATAGGCATAATGAAGCCTTTCCGCCACCTCACCGGATACCGCCCTGAACAATTGATGGCATAGAAATAATGCTTCCCATATGTTTTCATAGGAATCCATCCGGTAGGTGGACAAAAGTTTCTCCCACAAATCCTCGGATATATACCTTTCAATAAACTTATAGTTCTTGCCTACACTTAATTTAAAGCCTGTTTCGATGCCGACCTTCCATGATATCATTCTCAGCAGCTCATGGCGAACAATCTGATTAAAATGATCAATAGCAAATAAAATTTCCTTACGGCACAGTCCCTTAACCACATAGGTAGTGGTGTTCCAGAATTCATTGCAGCAGTCATCGTATTCCCGGGCACTGGGTTTTCTTATATGATAATCCATGTCGGTCGGAACTACAGCTTGCTGAATCCTTCCATCCTTATCCAGAATAATCTTTATCAATTTATCGTCATTCAGGTAGTTTCCCAACTCTTCCAGGGGCAATAAGGTAAGGTCTATTTTATTATAATCATCAAAAAGTATTATATAGGAGTAGCCTTTCTCTTCAGCCGGGAATAGTTCCATATCCTCCGGTTTTTGCATCATTATAATATTCCCGAAGCTTTTAAGCCATTCATCCTTTAAAGTAAAGGATTCCACATCTGTTACGAAGTATGTGACATCATAATCCTGGAATTCGTCCTTAGGTATATTAATATTTGCGCGTGACCCCTCAAGGGTCACAATTCGAATACGTTCATCCTGTTCTGCTAAAGAAAGTACTAAATCCATCATTTCTTTTTCTGATCTCATTTACATACTCCTCGTTTATTTTTTCTATATTATTACATCTTCTTTTTTGCCGATACAATCAGCATCATTGGGCGTCGCATTTCATCCGCCATCCCCGGAATATCCATCATGTTCTCTGGCGGCTGTGGCTCCACAATCTGATTTATTATAAAACTATTTGAAAGCAGTGTATTTAGATATGTGGTCAGTGTTCTATGATATTTTGTAACCTTTTCTTCCAAAAACATAGCTGTCCGTTTGCCCTCATAATAATAATTGTCCACCGGGAAATGCAGTATTTCTCCTTTTTCGTTATAATACCAGTCTTGTGTTCCATGAGCAGTAAAAACAGGATGTTCAACTGTAAAAACTAAATTGCCACCAGCCTTCAGCATCCTATATATCTTTTTTATTAAATTCTCATAGTCTGCTACATAATGAAACGCAAGCGAACTTAGTATTACATCAAAGCTCTCCTCTGGGAAATCCACATCTTCTATGGCACAGCATTCATATTCAATCTGTGGAAAATGGGTTTTTCCTTTTGCTACTTCGAGCATTTTATGAGAAATATCAACACCTACTACAGAGGAAGCACCGTTTTCCATCGCATATATACAGTGCCATCCATAGCCGCATCCTAAATCAAGCACACGCTTACCCTTAAAATCAGGTAGCATCTTTTTCAAAGTCTCCCATTCTCCCGCACCAGCCAGTCCTTTCTGCGAGCGACTCATTTGACTGTATTTTTGAAAAAATATATTATCATCATATTTGTTTTCTTTCATCTGAACTCTCCTCGTTTAAAAAGTTATTTATCTCCGATACAATTTCATTCACTTCATTATAAAGCTTCTCGGTCATGTCGTAGCATTCAAAAAGTGAGATACCGAGTACTTCAAAAATATGATTTACCTTCTCGGTATATTTTTCAGGTTTATGTTCAAAAGTTTCAAGCAGTTTTATAGCTTTCTTTTCGTTGATACAATAAGCATTATTACATGCAAATAACACTTGATTTAAACATGAAACTATACGAAAAACATGACCCGCAATATAATATTTATCGTCTGTTCCCGAATTTGCTTTTACAAACATTAAAGAGAACCCTGCTTCAAACATAAAAAAGTTAACTAAACTTTTCTGCAAAGCATTGGGATAAGTTTCTGCCTGTTTTTTTAATTCGCATAAGCTTTCATTCTTAGCATATAGTATTTTGCTAATCGCTAATTCTCCTCGATACATTGCACTAATATAACCATGGGGATGCCCAGTCTGATAATTGGCAGTAACAATTCCGTGCTCTGTATCTTTCATTATTTGTTCCACACGTTTAATATCACGTAAAATTAAATCCACATGATACCCGTTTATGACTAACCATCCGCCGCCATTAATCCAATCACCCCATGCTCCGGGAGGTACAACAAGGTTATTTCTATGCTCATCATCCAGCTTTGTAGCGAATTGATTAATAGTATTTATGTCAAATGATTCTGAATTGTAATAGATGCCGATATCTATATCCGAATCCTCTGTATGGGTGCCCCTTGCACGTGAACCACCTAAAACAATACCTTCTATATAAGACAGAGAGGATAATTTCTCTGCTACTGATTTAATAATATTATCTACCATCAAGCATGCTCCTTTTATCGATTCACTGCTGTAAAAATTCCAAGCCAAATCTTTTGCTTCTACTCAACATATTTATAATTTTTTTAATTTCACAAAAGATAGCTAATAAGCACATTATAAGAATGATTCTGATTTTTTTCTTCACTTTTATTTTTCTCCATTTCAGCACATTGTTTTATTTTTGGGGTTTTTCGATTTCATCATTTTCTAATTCAATCACATCCAGAATGCCACAATTCAAGGATTCGCAGATACGAACCAGCGTTTCCATGCTGATATTTTTCCCTTTTCCCATATTAGCAATCATATTTGTGGTAAGACCGGCGGCAATCCGCAAGTCCTCTTTTCTCATATTGCGCTCAACCAGCGTATGCCAGAGGGGTTTATAGCTTATGTGCATTTATCCTCCTGCCTTTCTCCCGGTTCCGGGGTTCCTGCTCCTATTATATCAAAGTTCTTGCTATTCCACAAACATTTCTTGATACAACCGCCGGTTCCGTCTGGATTGTGCTTTTCCTTTCTTCTCTTGATTACATCTACTTAGCCATGAGCTGCTTCATGCCCTGGCTTTTTACTAATGTGTGATAAAGAAGTAATAGAAGTGTAAAAAATTTTGCCGTTCCTATCCGGCACTTGGCCATTGTGTCGGATAGGTCGGGCGGTTATTCCGGCAAATCAATCTTGCCGACAAAGCTGTAATAAATCTCAATGTCCTGCCTGCGGGTGCCGTTCTCGTCATAGCTGCACTCATGCACAACGATTTTTTCAATCATTTCCCGCAAGAGGGTGGGGGTAAGTTCCTCAAAGGCAAGGTGCTTTCGGACAATCCCCATAAACTTTTCCGCGTTGACGGTGGCGGCCTGCGACTTGTCCAGTTCGGCCTGCAAAGCGGCGGCGCGGTCTTTCAGTTCCCGCTGCTCCTGCTCGTAGTCTGCCGACAATTCCATGAAACGCTCGTCGCTGATTTTGCCGTTCACATTGTCCTCATACAGCCGCTTGATAATGCGGCTCACTTCGGCAATGCGCTCCTGCGCCTGTTCAAGCTGCTTGGTGGCTGCGGCGGTTTTTCTCTTGCCGCCGATCTCGTTCTGCTGGATAAGCAGCTTCACAAAGCGGCTCTCATGCTTGGCGGCGTATTCCGTCACTTGCCGGAGATTGGAGAGGACACCGGCGGTCAACAGGTCGGTGCGGATAAAGTGCGCCGTACAGTCGCGGGTGCGTTTCTTGTAGCTGCCGCAGATGTAACAGTCCTGCTTGCGGGTTTTGTTCTGATACCGCTGCTGGTACATCACATGGCCGCAATCGGCGCAGAACAGCATACCGGAGAACAGCCCCACTTCATCATAGCGGTTCGGGCGTTTGCGCTGCTTGCGTAACTCCTGCACGCGCTCCCATGTTTCCGTGTCGATAATCGGCTCATGGTGGTCGGGGAAAATGGCCTGCTTCTCCACGGGGTTCTCTACACTGTGCTTGACTTTGTAAGAGGGCTTCTCCGTCTTGAAGTTTACCAGACAGCCGGTGTACTCCCGGTTTTCGAGGATATGAACGACGGTGTTCGTCGCCCATTTGCACTCATAGCCGGGGTGGTAGCGGCGGGTGCTGCCCGTCCTGCGGTATTCCAGCGTCCCCGGCGTGGGGATTTGCTGCTCCGTGAGCATACGGGCAATCTTGGTCGGGCCATTCCCGGCAAGGCAAAGCTGGTATATCTGCTGGACAACCGGCGCGGTTTCCCCGTCAACGATATAGTTCTCGTCCTCGTCCATGAGGTAGCCATAGACCGGCTTGCTGGTAACGGGCTTGCCGCTCATGCCTTTTGCTCGTTTTACTGCCTTGATTTTCTTGCTCGTATCTCTCACCAGCCATTCATTGAACAGATTTCGCAGAGGGGTAAAATCGTTGTCCATGCCGCCGTTTGCACTGTCCACATTGTCGTTGACAGCGATAAACCGCACTCCCTTTTGAGGGAACAGCATTTCCGTGTAAAATCCCACCTGCAAGTAGTTTCGCCCTAACCGGCTCATGTCCTTGACTATGACGGTTCCGACTTTCCCGGCTTCAATGTCTGCAAGCATGGCTTGAAAACCGGGTCTTTGAAAGTTCGCGCCGGAGAAGCCGTCGTCGGTGTACCAGCGCAGATTAGTAAAGCCGTTCTGCTTGGCGTAGGTTTCCAAAATCCTTTTCTGGTTCGATATGGAATTACTCTCGCCTTGCAATTCGTCCTCATGGGACAATCTCGGATAAAGGGCGGTAATGAGGTTTTGGGTGGCTTGTCTTAACATAAAATCCTCCGTTTCCGACAGCCAGCCCCACTATTCCGTATGTTTATCATACCACATGGGGCGGCGGTCTGTATAGCGGCAAAAGTGTAAAATCCGCTTCTTTATGATTTGTCAAATTGCTGGTTTTTGTGTAGCAGGTTATTGTGGCTCCGTAGTAGAAAAACTCTTGTCCTTATGGTAAAATGAGATTAGTCAATACAAGGGGGTGTGGCAATGAAAGGATTTGTCCGTAATAATCAGTACCTTTCGCTTTGTGGTCTAAATTGCAAACTCTGTCCCATGAGTTTAGCGGGGCATTGTTCCGGCTGCGGCGTTGACAATCAATCCTGTAAAATTGCAAGGTGTAGCATTGAACATGAGAAAATCGAATACTGCTTTCAATGCGGCAGTTTCCCTTGTGACAAATACGCTCACATAGATGATTTTGATTCTTTTATAACTCATCAAAATCAAATGAATGACATGGGAAAAGCCCAGCAAATTGGGATTCCTGCTTATAATGCTGAACAGGAAGAAAAGCGAAAAATATTAGATTTCCTCTTGGCAAGCTATAATGACGGACGCAGAAAAAACCTATTCTGTATTGCGGTCAATCTCTTAGAGATTGGCGAGATTGAAAATATATTGCAAGCAGTTAAATCTGATAAAGAGTTTCAGGGTTTGAGTAAAAAAGAACAGGCTTCTATTATTGCAAAGCAGTTACAGGATATAGCTGCCAATAAAGGCATTGCATTAAAACTCCGAAAAAAATAAAATTGTCACTGATATTCCAGCGGCCACGCTCCCCGGTGTGACCGCTTTTCCCATGCTCCGGCTCACGCCGGATAAGTCGGCTCCTGTGTAGCAGCGGCTTCCGCTTCCAGTACCCGCGCCATTTTGTCGGCGGCGGTGGTCGTGGTATCTTTCTTGAAATAGCCGGACACGACAAGGACGGAATTGCCCATGCGGATTTCCGTCACGCAGTCGGGGCGGCGGGCTGTGCGGGTGTCGTGCTGCTTGTTATCTGCCATAGGCAATACTCCTTGTATTATAGAGTAGTAGTTTTTAAGGCCCCTCTCCAAGGGCTGTGCTACACTGTAAGGGATGCTGTGGATTGGTGCGATTCTCCTACCACAAGATGGTTCCTGAAAGGTTCCAACCACAGCCCTTTGCAGTTTTGTTAATCAGTTAAATACCGCCAGACGGTTTATGTGGAACAAGGTTACAAAAGCAAAGTGTTCTGTGGAACAGCATTACAAATTTACCGTTGGAGGTTTTAGAAATGGTAGTTTCTGTTGGTATTGATGTGGCAAAGGACAAGCACGACTGCTTTATTCAGAGTTCGGGGGGTGAAGTGCTTGCAGATGTGTTTACCATTTCCAACAATATGGATGGATTTCACACACTGCTGGAGAAAATCCAGGTCTGCACCGCATCCCAGGACAAAATAAAGGTAGGGCTTGAGGCTACGGGACATTACAGCTACAATCTGCTTGGATTTCTTCTTGACAACGGTCTGGCCACCTATGTCTTGAATCCCTTACGCACGAACCTCTACCGGAAAAGTCTCAGCCTGCGAAAGACCAAGACCGACCATGTAGATGCTCGAACCATTGCTGCTATGCTGTTATCCGATGTGGGCCTCAAACCCTACACGAATACAGCATATCACAATGAGGAACTACGGTCATAGATACGGGCATGGGCCAGGTCAGGCGGGTTCTTGAGTTCGGCCAGCTTCAGGTTGGTGGTGATAATCATGGGCCTGCGGCTGCGGTAGCGGCTGTCAATGACGAAAAACATCTGCTCCATCGCATACTCGGTACTGCGCTCCACACCCAAATCGTCAATGATAAGCAGGTCGTACTCGTCAAAGCTGGCGATAAAGTCGGCCCTGTCCTCGGAAAACATCCCCGTCAGGCGGTTCAGGATGGTGGGAAAGTTCGTCATTAGCACCGGCACATCCCGGTCAAGCAGGGCGTTGGCGATACAACCAGCGAAAAAGGACTTGCCGGTTCCCACATCCCCGAACAGCAGCAGGCCGGTATTGTTCTTGTAAACCTCCTTCCAGTTCTCCACATAGGCGCGGGCCTTGTCCATCAGAGGATTTTGGCCGTTGTCGTTGGCAAAGGTGTAGTCGTACAGATAGCGGTCTTGCAGGCCCTGGGCTTTCCGGCGCTTGATACGCTCCATGCGGCGCTGCCGTTCCTCGGCGGCCTTGCGCTGTTCCTCGGCCTCCCGCTGGCACTGGCAGATACAGCGGGGCATGAAGTAGCCGGGTTTCCCAAAGCATGGCACAACGGTCTGCCTCTGGCCGCCGCACTTTTTACAGTGAATGAGGCCGTCTGCCGGGTCTATGTACTCGTCCCCGGCCAGTTCCACACCGGCGGCTGCCTTGTCGATCAGCGCCCGGATTTCTGCGGTAATCTCAATCATACGGTTTCATCCTCCTTTACGCTGTAATCCCGGTTGCGGGTGGACGGGGCCGCTTTCCTGGCGTCCTCGCTGGCCCAGCGCCGGATGGTGGCGGCATGGCTCTGATACCGCTTGCCGGTAGAAGCCATGTACTCGGACAGCTTTTCGATGTACTGGCCCCATACCGTGGGAAAGCTGGCCTGCAAGTCTGCCAGTTCCTCGTCCGTCAGGAAAACATTCTGGTAACGGCCATAGGTGCGGGCGGGGTGTCCCTTCTCTATCTCTCTCTTTATCTCTATCTCTTTCTCTAACTCTATCTCTATCTCTGGTGGACGAATGTCGGACAAATGTCCGCCGTTTGTCCGGGGCGCAGAAAGAGCCTTGTTTTGGAGCCTCGCCGCCCGCTTTCGCTCGGCCTCGGTGGAGGACTGGCCGATCAGCAGCTCGATATTGCTCATGTAAAAAGTGCCGCTGTCCAGCACTTCCACAAGGCCCAGCTTCAGGAAGATTTGCAAGGCCCTCTCCACAGTGCCGATCTGCTGGCGGGTGATGGTGGCAATCATCTGCGCCGTGTAGGGGATATTCTCGTCAAGCTGGAGCCGCCCGCCGTGTTTCAGGGATTTCAGATACAGCTTGAGCAGGATATTGGAGTACAGCACACCGTCCTGCATACTTTCCAGCAGCACGATGGAGTCATCGTCAAAATAGTTTTCTTTGAGTTTCAGGTAGTAATATTTTCGATTGTCTGACATGGGTTCCTCCTTGGGGTTCGTTTTGGGCTTCTGTACGCATTTAGAGGGCCGTTTTGGGGGTCAGAGGATAAATCTATCAGGCCCCCGCCGACACCCTCGAAAAAGTCCTTGATTTACAAGGGGTTTTCGGCCCCTAAAGCGTGACACTTAGCCCTCTGTTTGCGCTTGCGCTGGGCGGCCTTGATACGCTTCATGCGCCCGGCACATTCCGGGCAGTATTTGGCCCGGTTGGAGCCGGGGGTGAACAGCGCCCCGCAGACGGCGCACCGCTTGGCGTCCAGGCGGTGGAACAGGGCCGTTTCCAGTTCTCTGTCCAGCGGCAGCACCGCCGCCCGGAACCACCGGCACAACAGGGAGTAGGAAATGGACTGGACGCAGACACATTCCTCCCCATCGTCCAGCGCGATACAGTTGCCGCCGTCATAGTTGCAGCACTCATGTACCAGCCGCCGCGCTCTGCGGTACTGGCGGTAGTCCATGACGGGGATGGGTTCAGGCTTGCTTTTCCTCATGCTGGCACTTCCTGCACCCGCCGCAGTTACCGCATCCCTGGCAGGCATGGGCCTCCGGCTCCGGGCCGGTGGGCGCGTCTGCCGGTTCCGGCTGCAAGAGGGCAAGGGGCAGGCGGATATTCAGGTGGACAGTGACGGGTAAAATAATCTGCTTCATAAGGCAATCTCCTTCCATGAGTGAATGTTGACAATTCTGTGCAAAGGTGTGTCGTGAAACGCGACGCACCGCAAGGGGTCGGCAAAACACCGTACCCTTTACCGCTCCGGCCCCCGGTCGCGGGGCTTGTCCCGTTCCTGGCGGGCCAGTTGGTCGGCGGCCTTGCGGAGCCGTTCCACGGCTTTCAGTTCCTCCCGCATGGCCTTCATGTCGATGCTGTCCACCTGCTTCTGGGCGGTCAGCAGGTCGATCTCGCGCCGCCATTCCTTCGGGGAAAGTTCCTCTCCGCTGGCTTTCAGTTCCTTCAGATACCGGTCTGCCGCGTCATAGAGGATCAGCTCCCGGCTGTGGCGCTGCTCGAACAGCTCCCGCTTTTCCGGCTTCATCCTGGCAAGCTGTTTATGAATGGCCTTGTACTCGTTGTACTGCGCCCACATCTCCCCGCGCTCGGTGAGGACAGCGATCCGGCGCTCGGCCTTGACGATCTCTCGCCGCAGGTCATAGTAGCGGGTGTTCATACCGGCAATTTTTTCATGGAGCTGCTGCATGGATTGGATGCCGTTGGCGTTCAGAAAATTGAACAGGGCGGCGCTCTCCTGCAATGCCCGGATTTTTCCGGTACGGGTGTCAGGCCGCTTGAGCTGCTGCTGGGCCTCCCACAAGTCCATCATGCTGGGCTGCTGGCCCTCCGGCTTCTCCGCCTCGGCCTTCGACCAGTTGTAGAGACGGGTAATGCGGGCCTTGATTTCTTTCAGCAGCTTGTTGTCGGCGGCGATCTGCCGGTTGACTTCTCCCTTGTCGGTGCGGATGCCGCGCTTCTCCATCTGGCTGGCTGCTGGCCCCAGGTGGACAGAGGGGATTTTATCAATGCCCCGGCGCTTGTAGCTGCGGTGGTCTACCAGGGCAGGCTGACCGACGGCCTCCAATGCCCGGTTGGTATAGGCCGCCCATGCCGCCCGCCAAATCTCCACATTCCCTTTGTCGTTCCAGTCAGTGGTATCCTCCCGGTGGTTCTTCCAACCGCCTTTCCCGTCTGGGATGCGCTGGCCGTTCTCGTCCAGGTCGTATGCCTTGCGACACTTCGCGCCCCATGCACCGTTTTCTTTTAAGGGCCGGACGGTCAGCATGATATGGACATGAGGGTTGCCGGTTCCCTTGTCATGGATGGCGAAGTCGGCGCACATTCCTTTGTCCACAAAGTTGTCCTTCACATAGGCCCGGACAAGGGCAAGCTGCTGTTCCCTGGACAGTTCACGGGGCAAGGCCGCCTCGATCTCGCGGGCAAGCTGACTGTCCCTGGCTTTCTCGACCTGCTCCACACTGTTCCAGAGGGTGGAGCGGTCTGCAAACTCTGGCGGGGCATGGGCGGGCAGCATGATTTCCGCATGGACAACGCCGCCTTTGCGGGTGTAATCATGGGTCAGGCCGTCCCATTCATTCGTCAGCTTGGTTCCGCTGCGGTAGGCGGCTGCGGCAACAGCGGAACGGCCCTCGCTGCGCTTGATGATACTGACGGGGATATGGCAAAAATCTATGGGGATCGCCTCCTTTCGGTGAGGGGTATTCAGGCCGCAGGGGACGGGACAGCCGCTTGCGGATGTTCTGTAACCTGTGGCGCACAAGGGGTTTGGGGAGTGTAGCGCCCCATCGCGCTCGGAGAGCGCAACAGCCCCCGGCAGGGCGCACGACACCGGAAACGGTGTATAAGTGCGCCCTTGTAAACAAGGGACTTACGGCTTGTCCCCAGATTTCAGCAGTTTTGCGGCCAGTTCTGCCGCCCCCGGAAGATGGGACAGGGCAATCAGGAACGCCTTGACCTCTACGCCGGGAAGGTCTGGGGCCAGAGGGAAAATGCCCTCCAAAATGGCCCCGCGCTCAATCAGGCGGCGGGTGCGGGCCTTGCGTTCCTCATTGCGCTGCTTGTTCTCCAAAATCTTCTGGTGGTTCTCAAGCTGCTGGATTTCCTTCAGGACTTCTTTGCGCTCGTCTTTTTTCTGTTTCGCTTGGGTGGTGCTGTCTTTGTGCATATCGCTTTCTCCTTTGGCGGCTTCATCCAGCCGCACTTGATATAATATTTCTGTAACTTGATGATGGCGTTGCGTACCGTGACAATAGCAGCCGATGTGGTAAAGCCCTCGGCCTCGGCAATCTCCTTGAAGGGCTTACCCTCCCAAAACCGGGCATGAAGGCAGCTTGTCTGCCGGGGTGTCAGGGTGGCAAGGGCCTCCTGGAGCCGTTCCACCATCAGGGTGCGGGCGGCCTCCTGTTCCCGTTCCGTTTCCTTCTCCATCAGAATATCCTCCGGGGAAACGGCCTGCTCCGGGAAATGGTTTTCCATGCCGGGGGATGCGTCCAGAGAGTAACAGTGATAGTGCTGCTTGGCGTCATTGGCGTCCTCTGCGCGGCTTTCCTCTACAATGGCGTCTGCCACCTCGTCCGGCACTTCCACAAAGGTGTCTTTCTTACAAATCGGGTAGTAGTATTTTTTCAGGTTGATGGTTTTCATAGGCCGCCTGTCCATTTCCGGTGTATGAAGTACCGGCGCAGCCGCCGGAGCGCCGCATGGATGGACTTTCCTGCCTGGGATGGGGTAATACCTTCCATCGCGGCAATATCCTTCACTTTCATCCCCAGCATATACCGGGCATGGACACGGCGGGCCTGCGTTGGGGGCAAAGAGGAAAGGGCCTCATAGAGCCGCCGGAGCAGTTCGGCATATTCGGCCTGCGCCTCCTTTTCCATCAGGTAATCCTCCGGCGAAGGCTGCGCCCAGCCGATGGCGGCGTTCTCAATCCCATCATTGCAGTCAAGGGAGTAAAACGCCTTGTAGCGGTACATCTTGCGCTCCCTGGCGGCCTCGGCCCGCTTGTCCAGCAGGAACGCTTCAACAATTTCATCCGACACCTCCACAAAGGTGTCCTCGGTGCAGAACGGGTAATACTGTTTGAGGTTGATGGTCTGCATAGGCCCGCCCTCACTCTGCCGGAAAAAGGCAGTCATAGCAGCGGCGCATATTCCGCAGGCCCCGCCGGATGGCAACGCTGACCTTGCTGCTGTCTACGCCCTCCATCCGGGAGATTTCCGGCTGGCTGATACCGGCGATGTAGTAGGCCCGGACGCGGCGGGCCTGTGTGGGGGTGGCATGGGCCAGAGCCTCCGGCAAGGCGGCCAGCAGCCGCAGATGGGCGGCCCGTTCCTCGCGCTCCAAAAGGATTTCCTCCGGCGATCTGCCGTGTTCCAGCGCATAGTTCTCCGTCCAGCTATATGCGTCCAGGGAGTAGTAGGCGCGGTGGTAGACCTTCCGGCGTTCATAGTTGTTCATCTCGCGCTGGGCCTGCCGCATGACCTCCCAAACTTCATCGCTGACCTCCACAAACTCGTCATGCCGGTAGTGGGGATAAATCCACCGCAGATTGATTGTTTTCATAGGCTTACCTCCTCGTATAATAAGATTCAAAGTTAATAATTTCAGGCATCAGCAGGCATTGAGATGCCCGTGATACAATAGCTGTAGGACAGCAGGGTCAAGCTCTCCACCTCCTTGTTGAGCCACAAGGCTGCTTCATTTTTAGTCTGTTCCCCTGAGCCGGAAGTCAGCTGCAAACTCATTGGCTGTTTGCCGGAGGCAAGGCCGCCCTTTCAGCAGTGAGGGCTTTCGCATTGGTCTGCCCCGGAATGATTCTGATACGCGAGGTTGCGGATGCTTCGGTTATCATGGGTATCTCAAAGCCTGCTGGCCTGAAATCTCCATGTGGGGAGGTGAAAATTATGAACCCACTATTCGTTGGCATTGATGTGAGCAGCAGAAACAATGTGGCCTACCTGATGAAACCCGACGGCAGCAAGCACTCCAGCTTTTCCATACAGAACAACCTGGGTGGTGCTAAACTGTTATCAGAGAAGATCGTGTCGGCACTGCGTTCCATGCAGCTCAGCGATGTGGTGATCGGCCTGGAGGCCACCTCCATCTACGGAGACAGCTTGGTTTACGCTCTCCGGGAGGATGGCAGCCTGGGCCGGTTCCAGCGGAAGATCCATGTCCTGAATCCAAAGCAGGTCAAAAAGTTCAAGGAAGCCTATCCCGACCTGCCCAAGAATGACTTTGTGGACGCCTTTGTGATTGCCGACCATCTCCGTTTCGGCAGGATCGCCAAGGAGGTCTATATGGACGACTACCGCTACCAGGCGCTCAGGACCCTTACCAGGGCCAGGTTTGACGTGATCCAAAACCTGACCCGGGAGAAACAGAGATTCGCTAACTACTTATTCCTCAAATGCTCCGGCATAGCCCAGGACAAGGACATCCAGAACACCAGCGCCACCACTATCGCGCTCATGGAGCGGTTTGAAACTGTGGATGATCTGGCAAACGCCGACCTGGACGAACTGACTGCCTTTCTGGATGAGAAGGGCAGAAACTTCGCTGACCCGGCTGCCAAAGCCAAGGTTATTCGAACTGCCGCCAGAGACTCTTACCGCCTGCCTGTTACTGTGAACAATTCTGTAAATCAGGCGATGGCAGTCTCTATTGCCTCTATGCGGGCTCTGGAAAAGCAGGTCAAGGTGTTGGACAAGGCCATTGAACAGCAGTTTGAAATCATTCCCAACACCCTGACCTCTATCCCCGGGATTGGCAAGGTCTACTCCGCCGGGATCATCGCCGAGATCGGCGACATTCACCGTTTCAGCTCTCAAGCCTCGGTTGCCAAGTTCGCCGGCCTTGTCTGGACACAGCACCAGTCCGGTGAATTTGAGGCTGAACACTCCCGGATGATCAAGTCCGGCAACCGCTATCTCCGCTACTACCTGCTGGAAGCCGCCAACTCTGTGAGAAGATGCGATTCCGAGTTCCGGCGCTACTATGACCTCAAGTATCAAGAGGTCAACAAGTATCAGCATAAACGCGCACTCGCTCTCACTGCCAGAAAACTGGTTCGGTTGATCTTTCGGCTGCTGAAGGACAACCGCCTGTATATCCTGCCGGAGGGCTGAGCGTACCGCTTGCCGCTCTGGCGCATAGGCCCTGTTTCAAAAAACTCAGGGACAGGGCTTGGATTGGTGTTGTCTTTTTCCTGCCTACATGGTCCTTTTTACTCATTCCCATTTGAAATTTTCTTGCATCACCTACTTGACTTCATACCATTGGACTGAAAATGGGAGAGGCGGGCAGCTTGTCCGCTGTCCGCCTCCCGCTGGGATAAGGGAAACAATCCCTTTCACTTGGTAGCCCGAAAAAGGGTCATTCGTTAGGGGAGTTCGCAAAGAATTTCAAAAATTTTTTCCGAACCGCGTCAATGCTCTCATAGACGGATACTTTGGAGCAGCCGCACACCGTCCCGATCTCCGCAAGGGTCAGCCCGTCCAGGGCATAGAGCAGGAACCGGCGGCGCTGGGCCTCGGTGCAGGTGTCCAGGACGGCCATCAGCTCGCCCAGCGTTTCCATGCGGCAAAGGTATTCCTCCGGCGTTTCGCCGTAGATACCCACGCCCTCGGTGGCAACTATGTATTCGTCAAACTCCCGGCCATCCCAATGCCGCCGCTGCTCATGGGACAGGTTCTCGGCTTTGTGGTCGGCCCGGTCAAGAAATTCATAGACTTCCAGCGTGACCTCCACGGCCACAGCTTGTCCGTTGTAATTGATGGTGACTTCCATCGGCCTTTCCTCCGTTCAGATTTTTGCGGGAAAATCTGAACGGGGCGGCGGGGAACGACACCGGGGGCAAGGTTCGGGCCATGCTGGCCCGATGTTCCGGCCCCATAGGTATGAAAAAGCGCCCGGACAGCATGAAGCGATTCGAGCGCAAAAAACACGGTATTCAGTTACATTATGACAATTTTCGCACTGACTGCCAGACGGGGCCGGTTTTGTCGGTAGGCTTTTTTTAACAAGTTAGGCGGATGAACGACGAAAAGAAACACGGCGATACCTCCATGATACCACCGTTCCAGATGTTACGGGCGCGTTAAGCAGCCTGCCCTTCGGCGGTTTTTTTCTTTTCTGCCGCCGGGCAGTACATTCTTTCCTCAATTTCTTATATCTTAGCCCATAATCCTCACAAAATCCTCACGGCAAATCGTCTTTTCGACATAATAACAAGCTGAAATCTCGCAAACTTGTGACAATTAGAAAACCGAAGGCAGGATTGCCCCCGGTTTTCTAATTGTTCCAGCCGCATATTTAGATGTCTGCAAGTATCGGGTAAGTTATCCGGCTTGTTCGGTTACTATATCAGGCAAGCCTTTTGATATACTGCGTTTCTTTAACCATCATACAATCAATTTTGATGCAGCCTTTCAATAATGCTTCTTTTTGAAAATTTGCGATAGAGTATGGACGGGATAATCACCGTCAAAAGGATAAGAAACGGATAGACAACCAGCATAGGCCAAATCACAAAATGGTAAGTGAAGAACCAAAAACTGCTTGCCACCGCCTGCACAACAAGTAGAGAAAACAGCACCCCTACTATCAATGAGGCTATAATCGTTCCTATGGCATAATACAGTCCTTCATAAGACAGCATCTGTTTAAGCTGCTTACCGGTCATACCAATGCTTTGAAGCATGGCAAATTCCTTCTGCCGTGTGATAATACTTGTCAACACCGAGTTGATGAAATTAACTATTCCAATCAAACCGATAATAACACTCAATGCACCTCCTATTGTAATAATCAGAGAAGTCATACCATTAAAGGAATTGATATAGGTTTCTTTGGACTCAAAATCCATAGTTGGCTCAATGCTTTCCACATAGTTACTTAAAAAACTGCTCATGTCGCTGTCCATCCCGTCTTTGACATTGAACGGGAAACTTACCAAAAGGAGATTGAGGCAGAGCGGCTTGAACTGTTCTGTGGGCAAATAAAAACGTGCCGCGCCCGTGTTTCGTTCTGTATCGGTATTTTCATTGATAAGAACTTTTGCCATAACGGTAAGGTCAAAGCTGTTATCCAGTGTACCGGCTAACCCGTTCATCTTCCAGTGATGAAAGGTGATCGTATCTCCGACATGGATAGATGGATTGTCAATTATATTCCCATTGTCATCCATTGTAAGCGCGTACAGCGTGTATTTTCCCGTTTTAAGAGCATCCCAATCAATTTCGCCCTCGACTACATCCATCGAGCTTAGAAGAAAATCGTCTGCCCCATACAGAGCAATAAGAGGATTTCCATATTCGTCCTTGTTGTAATTTGTTACGGCGTCTGTTTCAGCGGAAAATCTTTCTTCTGTCACCTTGCTGGAATATAGTCTGCCGCCATCCTCGTAGGCGTCCTGTTGTTGGACAGCATTGATAAAGGTTTCGGACAAGTATGTTTCGCTGCGGGCGAAGTTATAGTTGAAATAGTCTGCGGAAGAAATGATAAAATCCTTGTTTAAGAACTTCTCAACATACTTATCAATATCAAAACCACTGGATAGAGTAAATACGGTGTTAAACAGTACCAGGCTCAATGTCATAGACACGATTACAAGGATCGTTCGTTTTCGATTTCTCCCCAAATTTGCCAAGGCCATCCGATGAATTTTTGCGCCGCTGGTTGATTTTTTTACAGCCAGACGGTTCTTTGTTTGAAATGCGCCTGCGTCATTTTCTGTGTAGCGGATAGCTTCAATCGGTGAGATTGCACCTGCGATCTTAGCCGGTTTTCGCACACTGATAGAAACAGTAACAAAAGCAAAGATAGCCGAGCCAATGAATATCAGCGGATTTACTGTCACCACAACGCCAGCGTCGGAAGTATAAGTTGTGCCGTTCATCAGAGCCGGAACTAAAGCGCGGCCAATAAAAAAGCCGATAATCAGGCCAATGGGGATACCTACCGCAGACAGAAGCAGGGCCTGTTTGTTGATAATCTTTTTGATCTGCCGCCTTGTGGTTCCCAATGTTTTAAGCTGCCCGTAGGACTGAATATCTTGAATAACAGAGATTTGAAAAATATTGTAGATAATCAAATAGCCTGTTGCCATAATCGCGAGTATTCCCACAATACCGGCAATAAACAGGGCGGAATTTTCACTGATAGGGCTGCTTTGATAAGCGGGACTGACACGGGCGACAATATAGTTTTCGTCTGTGGGCTGTCCTCCAAGCGTGTCACAGGTGTAGCCGGTTTCTGTAAGGAGCTGCTGCAATTTTTCTTCTACGGAGCCGCTGCCACGGAACATGATATACGCCGTCACAATGCCAGAATAATCATTGTCCACAGGATAGGTATAGGTGAGTAAGTCGGCATGGCTATCTATAAAGGCTTTCGATACGATAATACGCCCGATATTACTTAGGCTGTCTGTTTCCCAAAAGCCGCACAGTGTAAAATCAGTTGTGTACTCCTTGCCCTTGATTTCATAATCAAGGGTGACTGTCGCGCCGATTTCAGCCGGAACCCCCAATGCCTCTAATGTCTTTGTGTCGGCTATGATCTCATTTTCAGCTTCGGGGCGGTGTCCTGTTGTCGGCTCGTATCTGGCAAATTCCAACGCGGTATCATCCATATACCACATATCAGAACGCCATTTCGCAAGCCCCGGATTGTTAAGATGGTAAGAAACCGCCTTTGTATAGGCAATTCGGTCAATCAATTCGTTGCCCTTTACATCATCAAAAACTTCGTCACTAATGTAGTTGAGAACAGCTTGACCGTCCCCGCCCATCTTTCGGATATTTTGGTCTTGTACCGTATCAATTAAACCGGAACCCAGTGTGAAGATCGTTGTGAACAAGACGGTTGTAAGAATAATGGCAACAATAGCAATGATATTCCTGCTTTTGCTGGCCTTAAAGTACCGCCTGGACAATTTCTTAATAATGGGTCTGTTATTATTGCCAAATAAAATATCGTTCATTTTCAACACCCCCTCATTCAGAAATTTTCCCATCCTCAATACGGACGATCCGATCCGCGAGCTGGGCGATCTCGTTGTTATGGGTAATCATTACAAGGGTCTGGTGAAATTTCTGGCTGCTTACTTTCAGCAGGCCAAGAACATCACTGCTTGTCCGGCTGTCAAGGTTGCCCGTCGGCTCGTCCGCCAGCACAATCGCCGGTTTCGATACCAGAGCGCGTGCAATCGCCACGCGCTGCTGCTGGCCGCCGGAGAGATTATTCGGCATATTGTTCAGCCTATCTTCCAGGCCCAACATCCGAACAACTTCCTGCATATAGTTTTTGTCCACCTGATCGCCGTCCAATTCCACCGGCAGAACAATGTTTTCATAGACATTGAGGACAGGGACAAGATTGTAGTTCTGAAAGATAAAGCCGATTTTCCGTCTGCGGAAAATAGTAAGCTGCTCGTCTTTCAGGGTGGACAGGTCTTTTCCATCCACAATGACCTTGCCGGAAGTAGGGACATCCAAACCGCCGATCATGTTCAGCAGCGTGGATTTACCGCTGCCGGATGTGCCGACAATGGCGACAAATTCCCCATGTTCCACTGAAAGGGAAACGCCGTCCAGCGCCTTTGTAATGTTCGGTTTTTCACCATAGTATTTTTTTAAATCTGTTGTCTGTAAAATAGGCATAAGTTCTACCACCTTTCTTTTTGATGGTTCCATTGTAAAACGCAATCCTCACAGAAATGTCACGGCGGTTCTTGAATTTCCCCTTAAAACGCCTTGAAATGTCACAATCCTGTGACATTTCAAGAGTGAGGCAGGAACACAGAGAAAGTGGAGCCGGTGCCGAGTTCCGAAGATACGCGGATAAAGCCGCCTTGCCGGGTGATAATTTCACGGGCCAGATACAAACCAATCCCAATACCGGGGGCGTCATGTACGCTGCTTTCACGATAAAAACGCTTGAAAATCGTTCCTTGATGTTGTTCTGGAATACCAATGCCGGTATCAGAAATATCAATCTTCACATACATTTCCCAACACACAACAGCCACATGGACTTTCCCGCCCTCTGGTGTGTACTTCACCGCATTATCCAGAATGTTGAACAGGGCTTCGGTTGTCCATTTCCGATCATGGGCCGCAGTTACCGTTTCCGGGCAATCCACCGTGACCGCAATCTTTTTCTGCTCTGCGTTCAGCAGAATACCGCCCAGCGCCGCAGCGAGAGTATCATAGATGGTCTGCGGCTTCGGCTCCAAAGCAATCACCCCGGCTTCCAGCCGTGATGTTTTAATCATTGCCTGCATGAGAAAATCCAGCTTGTCTAACTGGCTGTCCATTGCCAGAAGAAATTCTCTCTGCTTTTCCGGCGTTACAGTTTGTTCCAACAAAGTGGCGTCAAGCATTTTTAGGTTTGCAATCGGCGTTTTGACCTGATGGGAGATGTCCGAAATCAATTCCTGCAAGTCGGCCCGTTCCTTTGCAATACTGCTTTTGCTTTCCCGCAGCACTTCATAGAGCCGGGAAAGCCGGTGCTGGATTTTATAAAACAGGTTTTCTTCCTCTGTGTACTGCGGCGGGGCCTGATCTGATGACATCATATCATCCAGCAGCTTGCACAGAGCGTCCGAAAACAGCGTTAATTTCCGACGCACAAAGGCCAGAAAAGCAGCCATACACCCGGCAACGAAAATCGCATAAAGTAATCCACAGCATAGCGCCAATACGTTCCCTGTTAAAAAGTATATGGTACATGGCATAGCGAACGAAAGCAGGAAAAGAGCTGCACACACGACCATACACACTTTATTGACCGAGAGTTTTTCCGTCCTCATTTGTTACCGCCCCCAATCCACATATATCCCATGCCGTAGACGGTTTTGATATAGGCATGGCCTGGATTTTCAATTTTGCTTCGTACCCGGCTGATTGTGGAAGTCAGCGCGTGTTCATCCACAAAATTCCCGTCAATATCCCACAGCTTTTCCAATAGCACCTGCCGGGTCAAAACAATCTGCGGATTTTTCGTCAGCACTTTCAAAAGCCGGTATTCCATCGGGGTAAAAGAGATGGTTTCCCCGCCCAGCGTTGCGGTCATTTCCGTAAAGTTGATAAACAGGTTGCCGTCATTGTAAAAGTCACCGCCAGATTGCTTTCTGATCCGAGCCAGCAATGCAGACACTTTTTTCTGAAATACGCTCATGGGAAAAGGCTTAGTCACATAATCATCCGCCCCCAGCTCGTAGCCTTTGAGCATATCGCTTTCCATATCGTTTGCCGTCAAGAAGATCACAGCGGTGTCTGGGTGGCTTTCCTTAATATCCCGGCAAAAATCAAACCCATTGCCGTCCGGCAGATTGATGTCAAGGACAATCAAATCATACTCTTGTTTTCTGCAAAACCGTTCGGCAACGATTTTTGTCAGGGCAGCATCTACTTCATAGCCTGCGGCAGACAGGTTATAGCAAAGGGTATTATTCAAAAGGCGGTCATCCTCAACCACTAATATTTTCACGCGTTCACATCCTTTTTCTTTATAGAGTATCAACCAAATGTCACAGAAACCTCACAGGAAAGCAAGTTCCTTAAAAATATTTTATCTCATATCAGGGATAGCAACAAGCAATACGATTTAATTAAGGGTGCGGAGAATATTCCCCGCACCCTTAATCACTCCATGATAATTTCTATAATAACTGTTTCCTCCGCCTGCACCTTCAGCGTGTTCATCAGCCCCACCCAGCGCATGGGGTCACGGGCTTTCAGTTCCTCGGTGACGCCTGCCGCCTCCATCATGCGGGGCAGCATGGCGTCCATCCGTTCACGCGCCGCCCGGTCAATCTCCAACAGGTGCGGGTACAGCTTTTCGCTCAAAATCAAGCTGCTGTAAAGGCCGGGCCGGTGTTCCTTCAGGTAGCGTTGCCGCATACGGCCATACTTGCCGATTGGAGCTTCCGGCTGCTCGGAAAGTTTAAGGTCGGGGATGTAGTAATCTCCGCAGCGGGTGTAAGTCAATTTGCTCATGTTCATTCTCCTTTGCACTGTGATGGTTAAACTGCGGCACTGGCCGGTAAGGTGGCCTTGCGCGGCTCCTGCCTGGGTAGCTGACCGGCAGGGATAAAAATGCCTTTTTCCATGTCCTCGGCCCGGATCGCGGCCTTTGCCGCCTCCACCTGGGCCTTGCGCTTGGCGTTGTAGCGTTCTTCCCATTCCTTCTGCTTGCCATTAGCCTTGCGGCGCAAGTAGTTCTGGTGAAGCCTGTCCTTGCGTTCCTCCTTCTTCCGCAGTTCTTCCTGTTCCTCCGGGGTCAGGGGAACCGGCTGCAAGGCGGGCGGGATATACCGGCCCACAAAATTGAAGTAGATTTCAACCTCCTGCGTAGTGTCCTGGCTGCCTTTGCGGGCGCGTTCATGGACAAGAATTTTCTCTACAAACTCGTTGAGCATGGTATTTGTCAGCGTGTCGAAATTCTCATACTTGTCAATCAGGGCTATAAACTTCTCCGCAGATTTCCGGCTCTGCTCATAGCCGGTAACGGCCTTTTCCAGTTCCGTGATTTCCGCATTGAGAGCGTCCTGCTCTTTGGCATACTGTGCGTCCAGGGCCTCATACCGGGCGTCCGGCAGCTTGCCCAGGGCATTGTCCTCATAGATTTTGCAAATCAGCTTTTCCAGTTCCCCAGCCCGCTTTTGGGCGGCGGCCAGCCGTTTCCGTTTCTTGGATATGTCGGCGGTCTGCTGGGCGGCCTGCGTTTCCTGGACGGTGTGGATAAACTCGGCCCGGTCATTCTTGGAATATTCCGCGATGGCCCGGAGCATATCGGTTATCAAGGTCAGGACAGCCTCGGCCCGGATGCGGTGCTGTGTGCCGCAAAGCGTCCCGCATGGTATTTTGCTGTACTGGCTGCAAGTAAACTGTGGGTCACGCTTGCCATTATTGACGCGATGGACATACATCTTGCCGCCGCAGTCGGCGCAGTACATCAGGCCTGTCAGGGGATGGGCCTCGCCCCAGCCGTCCGGGTAACGCCTGACATTTGCCCGGATACGCTGCACATTGTCAAAGGTTTCTTGGTCGATAATGGCCTCATGGGTATTCTCGAAAATCGTCCACTCGCTTTCGTCAACATAGTGGCTTTTCTTGTCCTTGAAGTGCTTGCGGGTTTTGAAATTGATGGTGTGGCCCAGGTATTCCCGCTTTTTCAGGATGCTCACAATGGTGGATGATCCCCAGCCGTAGGGGTCTTTGACCGGCTTCGTCCTGTTTACTCCTTCGTGAAAGCGTGCCAGATGGACAGCGGGGATTTCAACCTTTGCCTCGGACAGCAGCTTGGAGATTTGATAGGGGCCGTAGCCCTCCATCGTCAGGGAAAAGATACGGCGTACCACTTCGGCGGCTTCTTCGTCCACAAGCCAGTGTTCCCGCTTTTCATCCCACAGATAGCCGTAGATAACGGTGCCGGTCAGGTGCTTGCCGCTCATGCCTTTGGATTTGAACACGGAGCGGATTTTCCGGCTGGTGTCGCGGGCGTAAAACTCGTTCATAATGTTGCGGAAAGGGGTAAAATCATCATCGCCTTTCAGACTGTCTACACCGTCATTGATGGCGATCAGCCGGACACCGCGCTGCCGCAAAATCTCCATGACCTGACCGACTTTCAGATAGTCACGCCCCAGGCGGCTCATGTCTTTGATAACAATGGCCTCCACCCGTCCGGCCTCGACTTCCTCCATCATCGCCAGAAAGCCGGGGCGGTCAAAACGGGTTCCTGATACGCCGTCATCGGTGAAGTGGGTGGGGTTCGGCAGACCATTCCGGCGGGCAAACTCCTCTAACATCTGCTTTTGATGGCTTATGGAGTTACTCTCGCCCTGTAACTCATCATCGCGGCTCAAACGCTCATACAGAGGGGTGATTTTCTCGTTTCTCATGGCTGTACCTCCTGACATGAAAATACTCTAAGTGACTGCTTCACTAACCATGACAAAAACCATGATTAAGAAGTCACTTAGAGCATACAGCTCCCGCCGCCAATTTGTATTTTTTATATTGCTTCACCGCGAAATGGTCGGGGCTGCGTTCTTCCAAATCGGCAAAGAGCAGATCAACGGGGCTTTGGTATTCCTCGTCGTCCTCGCGTGCTTCGCTTGCATTGATAAGTTCAAGCAGCGTTGTAAAGTTCATTTCCTCGGCGGGGGCTTCATACCAAATGTAGCCGATCAACGCGCAATATAATAACCTCTCGGCTTTCACCCAAAAATCTTCCGCGCTTTTTTCTCCCTCGCCTTTGGTATTGACAATAAGGGTATTGACAACCTTTAACACGTCCTTTTCGCTGCGGATATAGACAAACGGGTTATAGTGCATACTTTTCCGAAAGTTTATCGTATTCAGTACCTTAATGCGGTAGCCTGCCCGTTGCAGCAGCTTTCCGCACTCGATTAGGACGGTGCCTTTCGGGTCTGTCAAGACATAGGAAGAATGAAGTTGCATTAAATATGAGGTAGGCACCCTGCGCCTTGCTGACTTTCATCAGTAGGTTTCAGGGAGCCGCCTCCCAAACCGGACGTACACCTCTCAGCGTATCCGGCTTTCCATGAATCACCTTGATTCTTTGGTTTCGTGTAAGAGTTCAAAGCAGTCAGGGCAGAGAGCCAGAGATTTTCTTCTCATTTTCAGCATTTTCTGCTCAAATATATCCCTGCCTTTCAGCGATTTCAGCGTTCTTACGTGGTGCATACATAAATAGTCTGCATGTTCCCCGCAAATCTCGCATACTCCGGCTTTTATGCGGTTTACTATCGTGTGCCTGCTGTCATATTTCCTATAACTCGGCATAACGTCTGCCACATTGTCATAGCCGTCGCTGTGCTTTCTGAATCCATCATGGTAAAATTCGCAGTATTTACGTCCCTTAGTTGTATCGTATGGGATTCTCAGTACTCCGTTTACCATGTGCCGCTTCTTAATAACACTGACATTCGTTCTGTGCTTTCCTGCCAGAGTTTTTAACATGCTGTACCGCACCATGTAGTAATACTTGTGCAATGCGCCTACGTTTTCTGCTATCCGATAGAAGTTATATAACCCTCGAATTTCGGAATTGAAAGTAGACACAATCTCTGCGTCGCTGCGGTTCATCAGGTCTTTCCTTGGCATAGGCCGCCACATTTCTTTGCCTGTGTCATTGTTGCGTTTCACCTGTATCGCTCCCCGTTCCATCGCTTTTTTAATCCATTTTTCTTTCGGCATATACAGGAATACTTTTCCATACCACACCCGTTTCATGTCGCCGTTTTTACAACGCTTCATGTTCTTGGAATGGATTACTTTGAAATCGTACCCCAGATAGCGTACCGGCTTACTGGAATGGGTGACTTTCGTCTTTTCCTCGGACATTTCCAAATGCAGTTTTTCTTGGAGAAAGATTTTTACATCTTCCTTGATTTTTTCTGCGTCCTTTTTGGAGCCGATAACGCCGATTACAAAATCATCGGCGTAACGGTTGTACTGGATTTTCTTGAAGCCTTCCTCAAACGGATTGTAATAGTGCTGATTCATCTTCTTCCTTCTGGAATCCTTAAATTCTTTTACCAGTTCAGGAGTTGATTTTTCTGCGCCCATTAACGCTTTACGTGCCTTTCTGTATCTCCGGGACGCCCGCTCGTATTCTCTGGTCGTCCTTCTGCGTTCTGGCTCGCAATCATACTTTTCTTTGTATTCCTGCATATAGTTGTCCAGTTCGCTGAGGTAGATGTTTGCACATATCGGACTGATACCGCTGCCCTGCGGAACACCGGAGTAGGTGCAGTTGTACTGCCATTGTTCCATATATCCGGCTTTCAGGAACTTCCAGATTAGACCGATAAAAGCCTCGTCTGAAATCCTTTTCCGCAGTAATTCAACCAACACATGATGGTCGAAGTTATCAAAGCACGCCTTAATGTCTCCCTCGACAATCCATGTAACACCTGTGAAGTTTTTCTTCACTTGCGTAAGTGCCGTGTGACAGCTTCTTTTTGGTCTGAAACCGTGTGAATTGTTGCTGAATGTCGGCTCATAGATTGCTTCAAGAATCATTCTGACCACTTCCTGCACTAACTTATCATCAGTAGAAGTGATTCCCAACGGGCGAAGTTTCCCGTTCTTTTTAGGAATGTACTTTCTTTTTGCAGGCTTTGGCTGATATGTCCTGTTGCGTATGGATTCAATAATCCGGTTAATTCTCGGCAGGCTCATGTTGTCCAGCGTCTGCCCGTCTACCCCCTGCGTCATGCTCCCCTGCGACTTCGCAATGTTCGCATATGCAAGGAGATAGAACTCTGGATTGTATAGGTTGCGATATAATCTTTCATATTTGTAGTTACTTACACTTGCCTTTTCTTCAAGGCTTTTCAAGACATGAATCGGATTTCTCATAGTGTCTCACACACCATCCTTTCTGTTTTGAAAATGATTCACTGTTCCCCTTTGCCATGTAGACGGCTTTCCCGTCCGCAGACTACTATGGGAACTCTGTTGCCATGGTGAATATTCAGAACCCCGCATTTCAGCGTTTTCATAGCCTTTCGGCATTTCACTTTAGGCAATCCCCGTTTAGTACGGTATAAACAAGCGTTCCACGTTGTCGGTATGTGACGTTCGCCTTTTTCCACTTTCCCGTGGCTGAACCTGCTCCGAGTATCAGCAGCCGCATAGCCAAACAATGCGACTGTCAGGAACACTGACGAGTACAACCTCTCTACGTCAGGGGTACGCTCTTGGTCCCGATTTCAGGCTGTCATTCAAGCAGTCTAGCTTCCATCCTCATACGTGGATTTTCATTCCGTCACGCCGGCGCTTCTGAGGCTTCAGCGCCCCGTGTCCTCCGTCATGCTATGGTCGCCCTCCGGTTTCCCTTTTGGGGTAAGACGGGGAATGATAGGTTGCGGCACAATGCCGCTTGATACTTTTACCTACTACTTGCTCAAGGTAGGATTTATACCGCCCTTACGGGCGCACTAGGCTTTACGAAAAACCTTGTTTTTCCGCTGCCGCTGCCGCCGATCACCACGACGTTTTTATTTCTCGCGTATTTCGGCTGCTTCGGGCGGCTGTTCATGGTAAGCCGTTCGGTCTGCGTCAAAATGATGTTGTTCTGAAAATCCGGGTCGATATAGGGCTTTATATCTTCGGCGTTGCCCCAACGTGCGCTGCCGTATTCTGCGCCCTTGCGGTATTTCTTCGCGTTTTTCCCTTTGACATAGACAATCAGACGGATAACCACCGCACCGACAATGCCGATAAGCAAATCCAGCGGGTGAACGCTCGGCAAGGCATTTGAAAACGCTTCGGAAAATCCCTGTGTGATATTGAGTATCTTTTCGGAAATATCCGCGCCGGGGGCAAGCCGCACCGCCTGTCCCACCTTATCAAAGAGATAGACAAAGAACACATAGGGGATATTCGGGATTATCAGCTTTTTGTAGTTTATCTGCTTCATATCTCGCGCCCCCTGTCTATTTTCTTTACCTTGTCGCGGGCGGCGTTAAGCTGCTTCGCCTTGTCCTTTGCTGCGGCAAGGGCTTTGCGGATAGAGGGCTTTTTATCCCTAATCAGCTTCTTTGCGGAAAACTCTTGAAACGCTGCGGTCATAACGTCCGCGTCCCTGCCTTTGAAAAACACAAGGTAACGGGTCTGTTCGCCCTTAACCTTTTTCAAAGAAAAATCTATGTTGTACTTCTTCGCGGTACTCTCAAAGGCTTTGATATTGCTGTCGGTGATCTCGATGTTGGAAACACCCGCATTTTGCTTCATAAGCTGCCGCATGGTCTGTTTCCCATGCGGGGCTTTGCTTTTCTGCTCCAAAAACTTTTGGATTGCTTTCTGCAACGCCTGTTCGGTAAGCCTTGCCGCGCCTTTTCCCACGTTGACGGATAGGGCAATCGTTTTTTGGGTTACTTCCTCCTGCAAGGTATCAACTCCTTTCCCGGTAAACTGCGGCTATGCTCATTTGCTGCCGTAAAAGTCGTGATTGACAAGGGCGGTATAGTAGCTGTCAATGGTACTCGGCGCGTTGAACAGCACCGCTTTAAGATACTGCTTGATGTTGCGGATTTTGGTTGTGTTCTCCCTCATGCAGTCCAAAACAAACTCAACGTGGCTGCTGTTCAGCTTCATAAACTTTGATTTGACAAGTTCGGCGGGGTAGTCGTCCCCGGCGATACGGATTGTCTTTCGGGCTGTGCAGACGGTTTCCAGCATGATTTCTACAATCTCGTCCAAACGGTCTTTATCCATTTTGGGGTCTTGAATGAGAATGTCATAGTCGATGTTGTCTTTGATGATTTCCCGATAAATCTCTATTGCGCTGTTTGTTTTCGCTTCCGTTCTTTTCCTTTCCGGCGGCGTAGCCGCTTCGTCCTGCTCATAAGGCAGGGGATTTAGGGAATGGAAAGGAATGGAATGGGTACTTGATAGATCAGTAATTGATTGTTCTTTACTTGATATATCTTTATTTAATTGCGTTGGATTTTCCAACGTAGGTTTTTCCTGCGTAGGTTTTTCCAACGTTGGATTATCCAATGTTGGATTTTCCAATGTAGGTAAATCCGATGTAGGCGGCTGTTCACTGCTGGTAGCTGCTTCCGGCTCTTTGGGCTGCGGCTGCTCATATATGACATAATCCGCACCGCGCAAACGTCCTTTCTCGTCGCGTTCCCGGCTGCGGACGATATATCCGGCTTTTTCAAGTTCTTTGACCGCTTCGCGGATTGCGTCGATCTTCTCCCGGTTGATGTGAGATAAGCCCGCAAGGGTATAATCCCAATCTTCGGGTAAGGACAGCATTTGCGAAAGCAAGCCTTTTGCCTTTAAGGTGAGTTCCTTATTGCGCAAGTGGTGGTTGCTCATAACGGTATAGCCCGTATTTCTCTCAACTCGAAAAACTGCCATTTTTTTATCACTTCCTTTCTCGGTCTGCGTGGAATATTAGAAAGCCGTTTTCGGCGGTTTTGGTATTGCAGTATGCCTTTGCTGTTTTTACGTCTGAAAAGCCTTGTATTATAAGGGCTTTTTCGCGCCTAACGTTCCACGTTACCGCCTGTTTTCGGGCATAAAAAAACCGCAACTCTTTTCAAGCTGCGGCGACATATCCTACTCACTTAAAAACGCCATATCAAGGCTTGTCCAACCTTGCTACGGCGTTTTAGGTGTAATTATAGGGGGTGTTTAATTGTCTTTAATGTGCTGAAAGCCGCATGGTTACGGCATTTTCCTTGTTGTGCATATATTGACGGGGCAGTTGCACCTGGGGCGCCCATAGGGCCGGTCGGACCCGTTGCGCCTGGGGCACCTGTCGGGCCGGTGGGGCCGCCAGCAGGACCGGTCGGACCTGTGGGGCCCATGGCTCCTGTGGCGCCGGTTGCACCCGTAGCACCGGTCGGCCCCGTCGGGCCAGTCGGACCCGGACAACCATTGGCTCCCGGCACACCACGCGGTCCCATTGGACCGGTGGGGCCTGTTGGGCCAGGACATCCCCGTGGACCCATCGGACCGTTTCGCCCAATTGGACCCGGCCGACCGGTGGGTCCCGTAGGACCGGTTGGCCCCGTTGGTCCACAGATCGGGTTCGGATATGGGCAGCAGAAATCTGGCTGATACATATTCAAATGATCACCCTCCTATCATAAAATGGTTCAAACCATTCTATGCCCATACCCAACTTTTCGCGCATAAAAAAATCCCTTGCCTACCCGGCAAGGGATTTTTCTATCAATCCATTTTTTCGACGATTGCGTTCAGCACTTCGCTGGCAACATTACCCGCAACGCTGGAACCGCCGCCGCCATTTTCCACCAGAACAATAAATGCATAGGGATGATCGGGATCATCGATAAATCCGGCAAACCATGCATTGGGCGTCAAACCGCCGCCCACTTCCGCAGTACCCGATTTCGCACAGGTATTGTCCGGGAAACGGTCTGCACCATAGGTCTGTACGACATTATTGTGCATCATGCTGCGCAAAGTGCGTGCACTTTCTGCCGAAATCAGTTCCCCCGTCTTCTTGGTGCGGAAAATCCCGCCCGGTAAAATCGAGCCGGTATCGATCGATTCGATCAAACGCGGAACGGCTGCCTTGCCTTCACAGGCGATTGCACCCATATACGTCATCATCGAGCAGGGGTTGAGCGCGTCTTTGCCCTGGCCAACGCCCGACCAGGCAATCTGTGCATCGTCTTCCCCTTCAAACGAGAAAGTACCCTTTGCTGTTTGAATGCCATCGACCGACAAGCTGCTCGTCAGACCAGCTTTATCGACATATTCCTGCATGACTTCACCGCCCATTTCGGCGGCCAGCTGGCCAAATACACCATTGCACGAATTGGCAAACGCCGATTCAATATCCAAGGTGCCATGTGCCGAAGGACAGGTGATCTCGGTGCCTCCAACCGTCACACTGCCGTCACATTCCCACGTGCGTTCGTTCAGGTCGGGAATGTTTTCGAGCGCAGCATTCAAGGTAACGATCTTAAAAATTGAGCCCGGTACGATTGCAGCCGACAAAAAGCGGTTGACATATGCACCATCGTATTCTTCACTGTCCAGATTCTCGGGCGGATTGTCCGGGTCAAAGGACGGTGTCGATACCATGCACAAAATTTCGCCGGTTTCGTAATTATAGACACCCACGGTGCCCTTATGGCCATTCAGCGCCTTATATGCCGTCACATTAAACGCTGCATCGATGGTCAAATTCATCGTCCGCTGGTTGCCCACCGGCGAATAGCCGCCCGTAATCAGATTATAGCCCGAAAGCTGGTCGGCAAAGGCATGGAGCGCACCGGTACCGATGTTGCCTTGCCGGTCGCCCACGGCATGCAGGGTCGCTTTGCGGACGGTTTCATCCGGATAATAGACCCGCTCGCCATCCACAACATCAGAAAGCACATCGCCATCCCGGTCGGCAATGGCGCCCGAGATCAGACGGCCGCTTTTATCATATAAATGCCGGTTGGCCGGGAACGAAGCCCAATCCCCTCCCTGGGTCACAAAGCGGAAGCCAAACAGGCACAGGCCGGCAAACAGGGCAAACGCCAGAAACAGGCACAAAATCGCGCGCCGCTCAATCTTCCTCATAGCCCATCGCCTCCTCTCTGCGCAGTTCCTTTCGGCTGGGCAAACGGACCGCAAAACTTGCATTCTGCCGGGTATCGGTCGCCTTCAAAAAGGCGAGCAATCCCCAGGCCGATAGCATGGCCGAACCACCGTTTGACACAAACGGGAAGGTAACGCCGGTCAGCGGTAAAATATCCACGGCGCCAAACACATTCAGGCAGGTTTGGAACACCATCATCGATGCCGCCGCACAAGCGGCAATGGTATAGAAGCTGGACCGGCCGGCGCGGCAAGCGCGCACGGCAAAGACCGCCAGCGTAATGATACACAAAATGGACAGGCAAGCGATGACAAAGCCAAATTCTTCGCAAATCATACCAAAAACCAGGTCGGTATCGGCTGCAAAGACATTTTTCAGCCAGCCGTTGCCCGCGCCGACGCCAATGAGGCCGCCCGAAGCCGATGCCGACATGGTGCGCACTTGCTGGAAGCCCTTATCCGACGCATCCTGCCAGGCATGACCCCAGACCGCAAAACGGGCTGCCACGTGGGATTTCAGGCGCAGCAGCATCATGCCGCCGATGCCGCAGCCCGAGCAAATCAGGGCCAGAGTCGCCCAGTCGCCCGAGCGCATATACGCGATGACGATAAAAGTGACAAAGAAAATCAGTGCCGTACCAAAGTCGTTCATGAGCGCCAGACAGCCGCCGCACATGCCCGTCAGCACAATAAACAAGGTCAGGTTTCGCTTTTTGAACAGACGCTCGAGCGAAGCCGCGCCCGCAAAGACATAACAGATCTTCGCGATTTCGGACGGCTGAATCGAGAATCCGCCGAACTTAATCCAGTTTTTCGCACCAAAGTCGCCCGTACCGATCACGAGCGTGAGCGCCAGCAGGCCGATTGCACCGGCCGCCATGACCCAGCGGATGGTCTGCACCCGTTCCAGGTTGCGCAAAATCGTACAAAGCACCAAAAAGCCAAACAGGCCCACCAGCATGGTCAAAAAGATCTTGACCATGTCGTCCGGCGCCGCCGAAGCCGTGACCGCCAGACCGAGCGTACACAGGAAAAAGGCAATGAGTTCCATCTCAAAGCCCACCCGCCGCATGGCGCGCAGGGTCAGGCAATAGATCCACATGGTTGCCGTAGCGCCCAGGAAGGTCAGTGGAATGTTGACCGTCGCTTCGGCTCCCTTGCTGACAATCAGCTGCACTGCGGTCAGCACCTGGAACAGGGTCAACAGGATGAGCGGCCCCCACGGCGAAACCGGCCGGGTCTCCTCGGCACGGGCACGCCGTTCGGCGCGTTTTTCTTCGACCGGCACAGGCAGGAACACAGTCTCTACCCCGCCGAAGGCCAGCACATCGCCATCCTTGGCAATGGCATCGCCATCGACCTTGCGGCCATTGACCGTCGTGCCGCCGGTGGAATCCAAATCATACAGCGTCCATTCGCCGCGGTCGTTGCGGTTCATGGCCGCATGGGTCCGCGATACCGAAGGATAACTGAGCACGACATCGGCGTTTTTGGCGCGGCCGATGATATTTTCCCAGTGGGTCAGCGGGATGCGTTCGCCATTGGGCAGACTGAGATAGGCCCAGGTTTCCGGCAAATGCTTGACCGCAATCAGCGAGCGGATGAGCGTCAGCAGGATAAGAAGGGCCAAAATGGGCAGCACGAACCGGATCACAGTTGTATACCACGTGCCGAACATGGGAAAATCGGCAGCCAATCCGGTAATGGCATCCAAGGCTGCCTGAAGCGCGTTTGTAATGGTTTGCATAGTTTTTGCTTCCTTTTAGTCGTCAGGGAATAATTGATCGATAGTGCTGGCATCGACCGGCTGGTAGTCGATCCAAAGTACACTGTCCACCACACCTTCGGGCATGGTGCCGCCCAGCAGGCTCATCGCGGCCTGTACCGCACCCGCACCCTGGGCATCCGGGTCCTGGAATACGGTAAAATTCAGCCGTCCATCGCGGATGGCCGCCCGGCCTTCGGCCGTTGCGTCCACACCCACCACTGGGATATTGGAGATCGCATACCCAGCCTGGGCCAGGGCTTCGGCCGCGCCGATGCCCATGGCATCATTGGCGGCAAGCACTGCGTCGATCTCCGGTTTTTCTTCTAAAAATTTGGCAAAGTTCTTCTGTGCCGAAGCCCGGTCCCATTCGGCATTTTCTTCGAACAGGTACTTAGGGGTCAGTCCGGCATCGGCCAGCGCCTGTTTGGCAGCGTCGATGCGTGCGGCAGAAGCATTGGTCTTTTTGTCGCCAGCGATGATGGCAATTCGCGGGGAGTCATTTTGCTGCACCTGAAAATAGGCCGCCAAAAATTCGCCCTGCATCTTGCCGGCATCCGGCTCCCAGCAGCCAATGTAAATCACATTGTTGCGGCTTTCCAAAACGCTCATATCGGCGGGCTGCCGATTGACAAACACCACCGGCATGGTGCCGGCCTTTTCCAGCACCTCTGCGGCCGCGGTGTCCTCACAGAGCACCACGATTGCTGCCGCATACCCGGCTTCCTGCCATTCTTCAATCTGGGCGATTTGAGCGTCCTGGTCGTCGTCGACATTGACCACATCCAACCGGACATCGGAATCGGATGCTTCGCGCATGGCTGCGCTTTCCATGGCGGTCAGAAAATCGGTTCGCGTGGGCAAACATAACCCGATGCGGATTTGAGCGACCGTATCGGCCAGACCGGATGTGCGGCATCCGCCGAGCAGCCCGGCCAACAGCACAAAGGCGCATATGTAAGCAAGCCATTTTTTCATTTGCATATCTCCTTTGCCTGCTTGCGGGGCAAGCGAAAAAAATCAAAACCACTGGAAGGACACGTCAAGAGGTAATTTTTTTGATTCTGCTGTAAATTCTTTAGGGAAAACCGAATTTACCGCGTCCCCATCAAAAAACCAACGTTTATTTTTGTTTATTATAGCATATTCACATGCTTCTGCAAATCGGTTACAATAGAAAAAGATCGGGAATGTAAATTTTCTATTCCCAAAGACGCGGTCTGCGTTTGGCAGCCGCCACTTTTTTCGTTTTTTTACAAGATGAGATGGAGGAATTCAAAACCATGATCAAACAATGCGCTTGCATCGATACGTTATACACGGAACTGCCGTGGCTGGAACGTTTCCAGGCGGCCAAGGACGACGGCTTTGTCGCTGTGGAATTTTGGGATTGGCGCATCCGCGACCTGGATGCAACCCGTGAAGCGGCCGAAAAGGCTGGCATCCGCATCAGCGGCTTCAATGGCGACGCCGATTATTCGCTCGTCGATCCTTCCCAGAAGCAGCAGTACCTCGAAGCCCTGGAAGAATCGTGCAAGGCAGCCAAGAAGGTTGGCGCAGAGAGCGTGACCATCCACTCCAACGCTCTGGGCGATGGTGGTGTTGTTGTCAACCATTATACCGAACTTTCTCATACCGTCAAGCTGTGCGCAATGTTCGACACCCTGAAGGACTGCGCTAAGATGGCGGAAAAATACGAGATCGACATGAATCTGGAAGCCCTCAACGTGCTGACCGACCATGTCGGCAACTTCCTGGAAACCACTCAGATGGGCGCCGAAATGCTGCGCATCATCGGTTCGCCCCGCCTCAAGCTCCTGTATGACGCCTATCATATGGAACTGAACGAAGGCAAGGTCATGGACACCCTGTCCGCCTACATCGACGTCATCGGCCACATCCACATTGCGGATGCTCCGGGCCGTCACGAGCCGGGCACCGGTTACATGAACTACAAGGCCATTGCCAAGCACATCGATTCGCTCGGCTTCCAGGGCACCGTGGGCAGCGAACTGTTCCCGCTGGTGGACACCAAGACCGCGGTCAAGGCCATTATGGCGATCGCAGAAGACTAATTTGCCATTTTCTAACCATCCTCTCTTTCCCGGCGGTGCGCCTCTGCGCCGCCGGGAAATCTTTTTTGCGATAAAACAGGCCGCCGGAGCATTCCAGCGGCTTGTTTTTATTACTTTTTGCGTCCCAGACGCTCTTTGATCTCGCGCAGGGTCCCGTCAAATTTCGCTGAGCGCAAGGTCGGGTTGCCGCGCACCAGGCTTTTGCGAGTGCGCTTCATGTTGCGAATGGCGTCGTTCAGCTGATCTTCAGCGTCCTGAATGGCCAGATACATTTGCAGCCGTGCATTCTCGGCGGTTGCCGTCAAGCGCTCCCGCTTATCCTGTGCCGCATCGGCCAAACGGTCATACTGCTCCTGCGCAGCCGCCGAAATTTCGGCTTTCTTCTGCCAGGCGGCAGCCGCGAACTGATCGCGCATAGCCATAATATCCGCACGTTTTTGGTCCAATTCTTCGAGCAGCTTGGCAAAATCCAGCGCAGTCTTGACCGAAGCGACCACATCGGTCACAAAATACACCGACAGCACGATGGTCGTAAAGAGGAGCGGCAGCGTGGTAAACTGTTTCACCAGATATTCGACCGGCGGATGCAGGGCATAGACCAGCAGCACGCTCAGCGCGCCCCATGCCAGCGAGGACTGCAAACAGATGCGCCCCTGGAACTGGAACCGATGCTCGGAATAGTCCCAATACTTTACCTTAAAAATGGCTTCCATCGCCACGCCGACCACATATTCAAAGGCGGTCGCTGCCACCATACCGGCCAAAAAGATGCGCACCGGATGCCCTTCCAGCGGCAAGGATACATGCAGCATGATCCCGGCGCCAAAGCCATAAATGGGAAGCATCGGCCCGCGCAAGAAGCCGCGGTTGACCGGCCGTTTTTGCTGCACCGATACGACGCAGGACTCAAACACCCAGCCCAGAAAACAATAGATGTAAAAAATCATCAGCCACTGTGGGACCGAATATTCATACATTTGGTTCACATCCCTTCGGTCTGGTGGTCGGATGCGGCATGCACACCACCGATTTCACATGCCCTTATTGTATCACAGTCGCTGACAAATTTTAAGCTTAATTTGGATTTTTCGGCATCTTGTGTTTTGTCCCCCGACATGGTACACTGAAACCAGAAGAAACGGAAGGTGTTTTTCCATGACTGACTTTTTACATCCGCAACTGGATGACGCCGAACTCGGGCGCATTTCGGCTCTCGGGCTTGCCCACATCGGCGACGGTGTATATGAAATCATGACCCGCTCGTATCTGGTCTGCCAGGGCATGCAGACCGCCCGTGGCCTGCACGCCAAAACGGTTGCCCTGGTGCGCGCGTCGTCCCAATTTCGCGCGGCGCAGCTTATTTTGCCGCTGCTCAGCGAAGCCGAAGCCGATGTATTCCGCCACGGCCGCAACGCCAAGCCCAAAACCATCCCCAAGGCAGCATCGCATTCCGAATATGCCTATGCTACCGCGCTGGAAACCTTGTTCGGCTGGCTGTATCTGCGCCGGGAATACGATCGCCTGAACCAACTGTATACCGTCATCTCGCAGGATTTCCCTGAAATCCTGGCGAAAAAATAAGGAGGTATCTGCCATGATCACGACAACAACCACCACCATTGATGGAAAACGCATTGTGGAATACAAGGGCATTGTATTCGGCGAAGTGATTTCGGGCGTTAATTTTGTCCGCGATTTTGCTGCCGGTCTGACCAACTTCTTTGGCGGCCGGTCGAACTCGTATGAAGATGAACTCCAGCAGGCGCGCGAAGCGGCGCTGGCCGAGATGGAACAGCGGGCCATGGCCCGCGGCGCCAATGCCGTCATTGGAGTCGATATCGATTACGAAATTTTAGGCTCGGGGAATAACATGCTGATGGTCAGCGCCTCGGGTACTGCTGTGGTGTATGAAGAATGAAAAACGCCGGCTGTATGAACATTTGGTTCACACGGCCGGCGCTTTCCCGTTTTGTATGGGATCAGGGGGATCGGATCATGGAGGGACGTTATTCACCCTTCTGGCTTTGCGAAGACGGGCAGTCCTTCATGCTCTGGGAAGACGGAGTGTTCTTCTGGTTCTGCGCGCTGTTCTTCTGATTGTTCTTACGTTCGCGAGACATGGCATTCACCTTCCTTTCTTCAAAGGATACGGTGTTAGTATGTCCGCCGCGCCCCGGCTTATACAAAAAAATTTTAAAAAAAGGCCGCATCCAAATCGGATGCGGCTTTTTGTATTTAATTAAAGTAGACAACTTCTTCCTGGGGCGGCTCGGCCGGCTGGATATCGACCAAATCGAGCACCGGACCCGCGCCCTTATACTGCGGCAGTTCCTCCACATGGATGTGCGCGGTCAGGGTATACCAGCCCTTGTTTTCGATATTCGGGAAACGGTCGCCCGCGTTGCAGGCAAAGCCCAAAAACTGAATATCATCCGCACAGCAGACCATGCCATGGCGGCCAGGCACGATCCAGCCCTTGGGGAGCTGAGGCGTGACCAGCACATGCGCCTTAAAGCGCACGGTCTTGCCGTCGTATTTCTGCGGCTCGCTGCTCGCGTCCACATACCACAGGCCGAAGTCCTCATCCCTGATGTCGATTTCATCGGCGTCCAAGTCAAAGGGCATGACCATATTGTCGCGGTAATCTTCCGAATTGCCGTCCACATCATCCAGGAAGATGGTTGCCCGCGGATTCATCGCGCGGATGTTGCGCTGATGCAGGTAATCCTTATCCTTCTGGGTGCAGCGGTTAAAGACGATCAAATCAGCCGATGTGATGTGCTCAAACATCTTGGGCCCTAGATTGTTGGAATACAGTTCAAAGGTCGGCCCGCAGACCGAAGCGACGATCTGATACAGTTCCCAGCAGTTGGGCATCACTTCATCGACAAAGTGTCCCAAATCCCACATGCCGTTGAACTCGATCACAACCCGGTCGGGCTTTTCGGCCTCGTGCGCCTTTTTGAGCGCTGCGGTGGTCAGTTCGTCTTCATCTTCGACATCGACCAGGACAATGTTGTATTTCTCCAGAAATTCCTCATCGTATTCCTCGATGCCATCCTCACAGCGGATGAGCAGCGTCTTTTCATCGAGCGTAAAGTTTGGGTCTGCAATGACTTCCTTAATAAAGGTGGTCTTGCCGCTTTCCAGCAAGCCAATGAAGATATAAGCAGGCGGTTTCATGCGCTTGCCCCCTTAAATCCCAAAGATCTCGACCAGACGGCTCTCGTCCAGTTCGGCGCCGATGACGCACAGGCGGCCGGTGTAGTCGGCAGCGCCGTGACGGATTTCAGGCATGCCGGGCACATAGTCAAAATGCAGCCAGCCGCCATCCGCACTGGGCACGATGCCCTTGGCGCGCAGCACGGTACCGAGCGAAATGTCGCCCAGTTCGGTCAGGCAGCCCTTGAGCTCGTCCTCGGTGAACTTCTTGGGCGTTTCCACACCCCAGCTCTGAAATACTTCGTCGGCATGGTGGTCATGGCCGCAGGAGCAGCCGTCGTGGTGATGGTGATGATGGTGATGATGGTGCTCATGGTCATGATCGTGGCAGCCGCAGGTGCATTCCGGGCCATGGTCATGGTGATGTTCGTGCTCATGGTCGTGCGGATGCTCATGATGGTGCTCGTGCGGATGCTCATGGTCATGCGGGTGTTCGTGATGATGCTCATGCTCGTGTTCATGGTGATGCTCGTGCTTGATCTGTTCGAGCAGTTCCTCGGCCAGCGAATGGCTGGCTTCCATGACATCCAGCATCTGTCCGCCGGTCAGTTCGTCCCACGGCGTGGTGACGATGCGCGCATCCTTGTTGTGCTCACGCAGCAGATGGACGCACTGGTCCAGCTTATCCGGCTTTGCATTCTGGGTACGGCTGAGCAAAATCGCGCCCGCGTGTTCGATTTGGTTCAAGAAGAATTCGCCGAAGTTCTTGGCGTACATCTTACACTTCATCACGTCTACGACCGTGACAAAGCTGTTTAAAACCACCGGTTCGTGCTCGGCAACGCCCTGCACGGCACGAATCACGTCGGACAGCTTGCCCACGCCCGACGGCTCGATGATGATGCGGTCGGGATGATAGGTTTCAATAACTTCCTCGAGCGCCTTGCCGAAGTCGCCCACCAGCGAGCAGCAGATGCAGCCCGAGTTCATCTCGGTGATCTGAATGCCGGCTTCCTTTAAAAAGCCGCCGTCGATGCCGATTTCACCGAATTCGTTCTCGATCAGCACGACTTTCTGGCCCTTCAGGGCTTCGCCCAGCAGCTTCTTGATGAGCGTGGTCTTGCCGGCGCCCAAAAAGCCCGAAATAATGTCAATTTTCGTCATATGATTTACTTCCTCTCGGTATTATAAATTACAAACAAAGCGGCGGTTAGCCCACCTTAACAATTATCATACCCCCAAAGGCATGGGGAATTCAAGCCTTTTCCTGCGAACTTTTCATGAATTTTTATCTTATCGCGGCAAAAAGGTAAATTTTCAGAAATCGCGGAAGATGTCGGGCAAATACAAATCGGTTTGGGGGACTTTATCCCACGAAAAAGCCTCGACCAAATCCCGCGCCGCGACCGGCTCATCCCGGTCGATCAGCCCGGCGGCGAACGCCAGCGCGCCCACCAGCCGTTCGGGGCGCATATGCTGCCGCAGCCGTCCCAGATCAAGGTCCTCATCCCGCTTGCTCAGCCGCCGCCCGTCGGGCGCGAGCAACAGCGGCATATGATAAAACGCGGGCGGTGTGAAACCGAACAGCCGGTGCAGCCAGATTTGACGAGCCGTCGAGCCGATCAAATCGTTGCCGCGCACCACTTCGGTCACGCCCATCAAACCATCGTCCACGGTCACAGCCAACTGATAGGCGAACACCCCATCCGACCGCCGGATGATAAAATCGCCGCATTCTTCGGTCAAGCGTTCACGATAAGGCCCCATGCAGCCGTCTGTAAACGAAATCTCCTCATCCGGCACCATCACGCGCGTGGCCGGCTGCCGGGTCTTGCGCTTTTCAGCCACTTCCGCAGCCGACAAACCGCGGCAGGTGCCGGTATACACCACCCGTCCATCGGACAGATGGGGCGCGCTGGCTGCGTGCAGCGCGGCGCGCGAACAAAAGCAGGGATACAGCAGTCCTTTTTCCCGCAAGATATTTTCAAAATACAGATAAATCGGTGTCCGGTCGCTCTGATATGCCGACTGCACGACGTTTTCCGGCATCTCTGCCAACACGGCCGCATAATGCTGCGCACCCGGATTTTTCGGGTCCGGGTCATCCCAGGTCAGCCCTAACCAGTGCAGGTCGTCGATGATTTGTGCGGCATGGCTCCGCGGACAGCGCATTTCGTCCAAATCCTCAATGCGCAGCAGGCAGGCGCCCCCCTTGCTGCGCGCGCTCAGCCAGGCGAGCAGGGCACACAGTACATTGCCCAGGTGCATCCGCCCGCTGGGCGAGGGTGCGAACCGTCCGACTGTTGATGTTTCCAAGCAAACGCCTCCTCTCCCCGTTATTGTACCACTGCGGCCCTCATTTGAAAAGGCGTGGTCCCTTTCCCGTTGGTTTGCGGCGATTTTGGGATGTAGCATTTTTGATGCAATTATGATAAAATTGAATGCAGATAGACCCAGGGGGGAATGTACATTTGCTCAAGAAAATTGCTCTTTATTTTGTGATCGTCCTATTGCTGGTGATTTCACTGGCCTATTTTTTGCTGCCCGTCTTTGGCATCTCGCTGCCCATCTGCATGCCGACCATTCAGTTTGACTGCGACAAGAAATCGCAGGCGGCACAAAGCAGCGCGGTGTCCAGCACCGTGCCCGAAGAAGAACCCGCAACGCCCGACACCTCGGATTCGCTCGAATCCCATCCGGCCGATGCGCTGCTGGACACTATGACGCTGGAAGAAAAAGTCGGACAGCTTTTCTTTGTCCGCTGCCCGGAAGAAGATGCCCTGGGAGAGACTTTGGCCCTACGTCCGGCTGGTTTCCTGCTGTTCAGCCGCGATTTTGAAGGCCAGACCAAGGATTCGGTCCGAGACACCATTGCGACCTATCAGCAAGGTTCGGAAATCCCCATGCTCATGGGCGTGGACGAGGAAGGCGGCACGGTCGTCCGGGTGAGCAAATACGAAGCTTTCCGCCGCTGGCCGTTCCAATCGCCGCAAGAACTGTTTGAAGAAAACGGCATGGATGCGTTTGTATATGACACCGCCGAAAAGGATGATCTGCTTTCCGATTTGGGCATCAACGTCAATCTCGCGCCGGTCTGCGATGTTTCGACCGACGAAGAGGACTTTATGTATGACCGCACGCTCGGCCAGGATGCCGAAGCAACTGCCGAATATGTGCGCACGACCGTATCCCAGATGGAAAAGGACGGCATGGGCTCGGTGCTCAAGCATTTCCCCGGCTATGGTCCGAACGGCGACACCCACGAACAGACCGTCATCGACATGCGCGATCTGGAAACCTATCGCACCGAAGATTTCCTGCCATTTGAAGCTGGCATCGAAGCTGGCGCCGACGCCGTGCTCGTCAGTCATTTGATCATCTCCTGCATGGATGAAAACCTGCCAGCCTCATTGTCCCCGGCGGTACACGATATTTTGCGGGAGGAACTCGGTTTTGAAGGCGTCATTCTGACCGATGACCTTGCGATGGACGCCATTGCCGACTTTACCCAAAACCATGACGCGGCCGTATTGGCCATTCAGGCGGGCAATGATCTTATCATCAGTTCGGATTTCCCGACCCAGTATCAGGCGGTTCTGGATGCGGTCTACGACGGGACCCTGACCGAGAGCGAAATCGATGAACATGTCCGCCGGGTGCTCGACTGGAAGCATGCGCTTGGACTGATTGTCTATGAGGATGACACCGACGTATCGCCGGATGACCAAGACACCACCGATCTGGAGGATGCCGCATGACTTACGATCTACTGCCCCTCTTGTTACCGCTGGCCGAACCGGCCTATCGGGATTTTCATGTCAAACTGGTGCCCGAACTGGATGCCAGCCAGATGTTAGGGATTCGTATGCCAGCCCTGCGCAAACTGGGCCGCGAACTGGCCAAAGGCCCGGATGCGGCAATCATCCTGGCTGACCGCACCCCGGACACCTATTATGAAGAAACGGTCATCCGCGGTGTGGTGATCGCCTGTGCCAAGCTGGACCTTGCTGCCCGGCTGGAACAAATTGCAGCGTTTGTGCCCTATATTGTCAACTGGGCGGTGTGCGATACCTTTGTCAGTGGCTTGAAATTCCGCGACGCCGACCTGCCGTCCGTGCGCGCCTTTTTGGAGCCCTATGTCACCTCTTCCGAGGAATTTCCTGCGCGGTTTGGCGCGGTTATGCTGCTGCGCTTTTTTGTCCGGCCGGATACGCTGGACGATACGCTGCGTACCCTGACCGCCCTGCCCGCCAACGGTTATAATGCCCGCATGGCGGTCGCTTGGGCGCTGGCCGAATGCCTGGTGAAATTCCCGGAATCAACCTTAGCTCACCTGGAAACGCATCCGCTCGACCTTTGGACCTATCGCAAGACGCTGCAAAAGGCGCTCGAATCCCGCCGACTGCCCGAGGCGCTGCGGACCACGCTGCGGCAAAAACGTGCCGCTCTGCCCAAGGATAGCAAAGAAAAGCATCCGTTTCCGCAAGATTCTTAATGCATCCGCCCCGTGGTTTGTTTATACTGGAATTAGTATATTTGAACAAATTTATTTTTTTACAAAGGGGTGTTTTATCGTATGCGACTAAAATTCGGAATGGTTGGCGGTGCGGGCGGCTTCATTGGCGACGTTCACCGTCATGCAGCACACATGGATGACCTGGCCCTTCTAACGGCTGGCTGCTTCTCCCGGAATATGGACAAAAACCGTGCCTTTGCGGAGAAATGGAACATCACCGACCCTTCGCGGGTCTATCCCGATTATCAGACCATGGCCGAAGCCGAGACAGCGCGTGAGGACGGCATCGATTTTGTGTCCATCACCACGCCCAATGACACCCATTATCCAATCGCCAAATGCTTCCTGGAACACGGGATTCATATTATGTGCGATAAACCCCTGGCGCTCAATGCCGAACAGGGCCGCGAACTGGCCAAACTGGCCAAGGAAAAAGACCTCCTGTTCGGTGTGACCTATACCTACACTGGCTATGCCATGATTCGGCAGGCACGGGAAATGATCGACGCCGGTGAAATCGGCCGCATCACCTGCATCCAGGGCGAATACCCCCAGGAATGGCTGGCCGTTTCGCTGGTATCGGGCAGTTCGGAACAAGCCACCTGGCGGCAGGACCCGGCCCGTTCGGGCGCATCGGGCTGCTGCGCGGACATCGGCACCCATGTCGAATGCCTGATTTCCAAAATGACCGGCCTGCATCCTACCCGTGTTATCGCCCGGTTTGACAGCATCCCGGCTGACATCCCGCTGGAAACCAACGCCCAGATGATGGTCGAGTTTGACGGCGGCATCCCCGGCATGATCTGGACCAGCCAGGTCGCCATGGGCCATGAAACCGAAGTCGGTGTTCGTATCTTTGGCGAAAAGGGTTCGGTCGAATGGAATCATCTGCGGCCGTGGGAACTGCGGGTCACCCGCATCAACCAACCGCCCCAGGTGTATACCACCAACCGCGATTACCTGTATCCGGCAGCTAAGGAGCTTTGCCGCCTGCCCTCTGGCCATATGGAAGGCTTCTATGAGGCGTTCGGCAACCTGTACCGTGGCTTCTGCATGAATCTGATCGCCAAAAAGACCGGCGGCGACCCGGGTTCGTTCCGGTATCCGACGGTCGAAGATGGCGTACGCGGCATTGAATTTGTGGATGCCTGCCTGAAATCCAATGCCAACAACAACATTTGGGTGCCCATCGAACACGAATAAAATCAAAAATCCCTGAACCGGTCGGTTCAGGGATTTTTTTATGCCTGCGGCATGGTATCATCGATGATTGTTTCACACAGCCGGCGCATATAAGTGGAAATTGCGGACAATGCTAAGCAAAGCGCTAACCGTTCCCCCGGATCTTCCAAGTTGGCATCCAAGCTGGCAAGCTGCTCCGGGATGCGGTCGCGCACCCGCTGCTTGATGTCCAGATAGGCTCGCCAACAGGTTTCAAAATCCACATCGTCGCGCCCGGTCAGCTGCTTGACATCGGCCAGCGCCAGGGTCTGCTTCATCTGATAGATGCACAAAATCTGCATGATATGCTGATGGCTGTATTTCTTGCCCTGGATGGGGCTGATCAATTTTTCCTTGGAATAATTGTTGATCATGGTCTTGGTGATGAGTTTCTCATCCGGATGGCGCTTGGTATCGCTTAAGCCTTCGCTGAGCAAGGTCAGCACCTGATCCATATATAAATCGAGTTCGGGCACCTGTTCGGGTGTCAAATCACGGTCGGAAAAGACCTCCCGCAAAATCTCCGCAAACGTGCGCATGTGTTTTCTTCCCCCTTCTATGCCTGTTTTTTATTATAAATGTTTTGCAATATTTTTTCAAGTCGTGCTTGTCTTTTTCAAAAGTCGTGTTATAATAAATATAACATAGTTTTAAAAACTACATGGAGGTGTTTTCTATGCCACATCTTTTCCTCAAAGCGCGCGAGCCCTTTTCCAGCTATTCGCACTTTCTCGGCGCTGTCTTGTCCGGGGTCGGTTTGGGCGTCATGCTGCTGCGAATGCTGTGGGTCGGTGCAAACGGTGTGACGCTGCTGTCTGTCACCCTGTTTTGCCTGTCGCTCATCGCTTTGTATGCGGCCAGCAGCGTGTATCATTTCTCCCTTCGCGGAGAAGCGGTCTTGCGTATGCTGAAAAAGCTCGACCACAGTATGATCTATGTCCTGATTGCCGGCAGTTATACACCGATTGTGCTGAAATTCATGGCACAGCCCCAGTCCTTTTATTTTACGGCCGCCATTTGGGGCATTGCGCTGCTCGGCATTGCCATTAAGCTTTTGTGGATCGATGCACCTCGTCTGCTCGGCACGGCTTTGTATTTGATTTTGGGCTGGGCCATTGTTGTGGATTTTGATGTGGTTTTATCCATGCCGGCTCCGGCCATTGCCTTGCTTGCGGCCGGCGGCATTGCTTACACCATTGGCGGCGTCATCTATATCGCCAAGCGCCCCAATCTGCATCCCGATTTAGGGTTCCATGAACTGTTTCACTTGTTTGTGCTGGTCGGCAGTCTATGCCATTATCTTTTGGTGTTCTTCTTTGTTATCTAAAATTTAGACACCTGATTTGCACACACCCTTTTAAAAAAAGCCAATCGCAAGATTGCGATTGGCTTTTTTTATTGCTCTCCGGCCCGGGCCTGTTGCATCTGGGTGGTGGCATCGGTGCGATTCACAATGCCCATGGTGTTGCACTCACGCAGCAGCATCCACACCCCGGACAACACAATCGCCGCCAGCAGTACCGCGATGGCCCGGCACAGGAGTTTCAAAACGCTTTTGGGGCGACGCGCCATAAAGAACCCCTCCTTTGCATCAAAAAGAAAGGCAACCCAAGGATGGGTTGCCTTTCTGCAAATGTACGTGGGATTAGCCGTTTTCCTTGGCAACCGCCAGACGCTTTGCCTTTGCTTCCATTGCGGTACGAACTACGTCGATGAATACCGCGATGATGATGATCGCGCCGATGACGATCTGCTGCAGGTCAGACGAAACGCCGAGCAGGTTACAGCCGTTACGGATAACCTGGATCATAAACGCACCGATCAGGGTGCCCCAAACATTACCCTTACCACCGAGGAACGAAGCGCCGCCGATGATACAGGAAGCGATTGCGTCCAGGTCGCCTTCCAGCGATGCCAGCGGAACTGCAGAGTTCAGACGGCCGATGTAGATAACGCCTGCCAGGCCGCACATGAAACCGGACATACCATAGCAGAAGATCTGTACGTTGTCGGTATTGATACCGGCCAGACGAGCAGCTTCCGCGTTACCGCCGAAGGAGTAGATCTTGCGGCCCAGAGCCGTACGGCTCAGGAAGATGTGCATTACAACAAACACAATGATCGTTACCAGGAAGGAAATCGGAAGAGCAAACACGCCGCCCGGAACCGGGATCGTGATGATGTCCTTCGCACCAATGACCAGCATTGCCTTGGGGAAACCGGAGATTGCAGCCGAACCCGAGATCAGCAGTGCAACACCACGGCAGATGTTCTTCATACCCAGGGTTGCGATGAAGGGGTGAGGCAGATGCAGCTTGGTCAGCAGCAGGCCGTTGATGACACCGCACAGAGTGGAAACCAGCAGGCAGATGAGGATCAGGATGATGGAGTTTACCAGCGTATCTGCATCAAAGAACTTCTGCATCATAACGCCGGAAGCCATACAGCCGATTGCCAGCAGAGAACCAGCCGACAGGTCGATACCGCCAAGCAAGATGACGCACAGCATACCAACTGCCATCAGTGCAACGATCGGCACCTGACGGAACAGGTTGGAGATGTTTGCAGCCGAGAAGAATGTACCGCCGGTTGCAATGCCCAGCGCAATACACAGGATTACAAGGGCGAGCAGCGGCCCCAATTTACCAAGAATGTCTTTTAACGTCGAGTTCTTTTTTGTAGCATCCATTACAGTTTACCTCCCCATGCAGCCTTCATAATATCTTCCTGATTGAAGTGTTCGGAATCGCGGTCGATCTCCGCCATGATATGGCCATGACGCATAACGATGACACGGTCACTCATGCCGAGGATTTCCGGCAGTTCCGAAGATACCATGATGACACACTTGCCCTGTTTGACCAAGCTGTTCATAACATTGTACACTTCGATCTTTGCGCCAACGTCGATACCACGAGTCGGCTCATCGAAAATATAGATATCAGCATCGGTGTTGACCCATTTGCCGATAACGACCTTCTGCTGGTTACCGCCCGACAGCGTACCGACCGGGGTATCGAGTGTCGGGGTCTTGATGCGGTAAGTTGCAACATTTTCTTCCGCGATCTTCCGGTGCTTACTCGAATCGAGGAACAAGCCCTTGCGGTCACGGTCAATGGTTGCCAGGTGCAGATTGTTCATAACCGAGAAGTCCAAAATCAGACCTTCGCCCTTACGGTCCTCGGTGAGGAATGCGATCTTATGCTCAATCGCATCCTTCGGACAGTTGATCTCTACCTTTTCACCACTTAAGTAAATATCGCCCGAATCCTTCGGATCCGCACCAAAGATGGCGCGCATGGTTTCGGTACGGCCGGCACCAACCAGACCGGAGAAGCCCAGTACCTGGCCGCCATATGCCTTAAAGCTGACATCATACAGAACGCCTGCGCTGTTGAGGTGTTCTACACGCAGCATTTCGCCCTTCTTTTCTGCAACTTCCTTCGGGAACAGGTTGTCCAGGCTGCGGCCAACCATGTGGGAAATCAGCAGGTCCTTGGTCATGTCCTTGACCGGAGTGGTCGAGATCCACTGGCCGTCACGCATAACCGTGATATCGTCGCAGCACTCGAAGATTTCTTCCAGCTTATGCGAAACGAAGATGATCGAAATGCCCTTTTCCTTCAGCATCTTAATGGTCTTAAAGAGCTGCTGTACTTCGGATTCCGACAGGGAGGATGTGGGTTCGTCCATGATGATCAGACGTGCATCCGACAGGATGGACTTACCAATCTCAATGGTCTGCTGTACACCGATACCCAGCTTAGAGCATTCGGTGCGGGGATTAACCGGCTGGCCCAGATCTTCCATGATCTCGGCTGCACGCTTGTGCATTGCCTTGTAGTCGAGCAGGATGCCCTTCTTCTTATAGTAATTGATGAACAGATTGTCCGTTACGTTCAGTTCCTGTACGATATTCAGTTCCTGATACACACAACCCACGCCAGCTGCTTTCGCGACCATCGGGTTGCTCAGATGTACCTGCTTGCCATCAATGAGGATTTCACCTTTATCCGGCTGGTTAACGCCGGTAAAAACCTTAATCAGTGTGGACTTGCCGGCGCCGTTTTCGCCGATGAGTCCATGTACCATACCCTTGCGCACGGTAAATGACATGTTATCCAGTGCCACAACGCCGGGGAAATATTTGGTGATATTCTTGAGCTCCATGATTACTTCATTCATAATTCCTGAATCACCGTCTTTCATTTGCACATGTGGATTTCTCTTTTTCCTCTTCTTTTGGGTATAGAAAACCGGGGGGGTCCGCCCCCCGGTCTCCAATCCAAGCAATTAAGAGGATTCCTAACTGCCTACTTCCTTTTTTAGGCTGCGCCGTTAACCTTTGCTTCCAGGTCAGCCTTGAAATCAGCTGCATTGTCCGGGGTTACCATCTGCGTGCCGGAGTCGATGCGCTCTTCGATTTCTTCGCCGTTAACCAGCTTGAGCAGGTTTTCAACAGCCAGCTCGCCCATGGTGTACGGAGCCTGTGCAACCGAACCCTTGATAACGCTGCCCTGAGCGATCAGTTCAGCTACCGGGATGGTGCCGTCAAAGCCGATAACCGGGATGTCTGCGCCAGCGTTTTCGATTGCACGCTGTGCACCCTGTGCCATGGAGTCAGCGGTGGTGCAGACAACGTCGATCTGGTCATAACGGTTCATCAGGTCCTGCATAGCGTTCATAGCCTTTTCTGCCTCAGACATGCAGTCACGAACCTCGATAACTTCTACGCCGCCAGCTTCCAGGCCTTCCTTGAAGCCCTTTTCACGGTCGTCGTGGGTGGTGTCACCTGCACGGCCGCGCAGGATGATAGCCTTCTTGCCTTCGCCTACCAGCTCAGCAGCATATTCGCCGCCCTGCTTACCAGCAGCTTCGTTACCGGTACCGATGAAGGACTTCTTGTTTTCGTAGTTCGGCAGGTCGGTATCAACCGCGATAACCGGGATACCAGCGCTGTCTGCCTGCTCCAGAACCGGCAGAACGGTGTCCGGAGAAGACGGAGCGATTGCCAGGCCGTCAACGCCTGCGCCGATTGCATTCTGAATCATGTCAACCTGCTGCTGTACTTCGGATTCTGCGTTCGGGCCGATAACGTTAACCTTAACGCCCAGCTCCTTCGCCTTTGCCTCAGCGCCAGCCTTCAGCAGTACCCAGTACTGGTCAGCCAGGGACTTAACAACAATGGTGAACTCCTTGTCGCCGCCAGCAGCGCCAGAGCCGGAAGCTGCTGCACCGGAACCGGATGCGGAGTTGTCGCTGCCACCACATGCGGTCATGGACACTGCCATTGCGCCTGCCATCAACAGGGCCAGTAATCTCTTCTTCTTCATCTTTTCTCCTCCTTAAAGTGAAGCTTTCTATCCGACAGGGCCATTTTTTGTACCCTGCCACAGAAAGGGCGAACCCTTCTGTTTCCGCGGTTTCGCAGATAGACCGTCGGCCTATCCACCGGCCGAGTATGCCGGCAAATTTCTCTTCCTTAGGGATCATCCGGCGCGCGTTACACGCGCCGGATGCTCAGACAACTTACGAATTACTCGATTTCGGACAGCTTGACCGGACGGCCTTCCTTCAGGCTCTTGCCAGCAGCCATTGCGATGATAACCGGCATCAGACCGTCGTGACCGTTAACCGGTACGTCGGTGCCGTTTACGATTGCATCGACAAAGTCCTTCTCTTCGGTGATGAACGCGTCGTTGTAGCGCTCCAGGAAGAACCAGGTCGGCTTTGCAACTTCTACGCCGTCACGGGTGGAGATCATAGCCTGGTTGTCCAGGTCGTTGCTTACCTGTACACAGCCCTTGTCGCAGTGTACTTCGGTGCGCTGGTCGTAACCGTAGTTTGCTACACGGCTGTTGTCGATCACGCCGATTGCGCCGTTTTCGAACTTCAGCATGCAGATTGCGGTGTCAACGTCGCCGTACTTTGCGTAATCCGGATCGGTCTTTACGGTACCGTAAGCGCAAACTTCGGTAACTTCGGAACCGGACAGGTAACGAACCATGTCAAAGTCATGGATCATCATATCCAGGAAGATGCCGCCCGAAACTTCAACGTAGCTCATCGGGGGGCCTTCCGGGTCACGAGAGCAAACCTTAACGATGTGCGGTGCGCCCAGGCGACCAGAAGCAACAACGTCATGAACCTTCTTGTGGTTGTGGTCGAAGCGGCGAACGAAGCCAACCTGCAGCTTTACGCCAGCCTTCTCAACAGCGTCCAGAGCCTCGTGGATCTTGGCCAGGTCGGTGTGGATCGGCTTCTCACAGAAGATGTGCTTGCCAGCCTTAGCAGCTTCAATGATGAAATCTGCGTGCGTGTTGGTGGACGAGCAGATGAATACCGCGTCGATGTCCTTGTTGCCGAAAACAACTTCCGGATCCTTCGAGGTGACTTCTACGCCCAGGCCCTTGCACCATTCTGCCGTCTCATCATTGAGATACGGGTCCGCTACCGCAACGACTTCTGCGTTCGGTACCGACTGGCACAGGTTCATGATGTGCAGCTTGCCGATACGGCCAGCGCCCAGCACGCCGATTTTTACTTTCTTTTCCATACTTTTTTCCTCCCTAAGAAAAAAATCTCTAGGATCAGTGGATGCCTGCTTGTCCACCTGTCTGGCGAACAGCGGCAATCCGGATGCGCGGGGCTTGTCTTTATCAAATGCCCCATCGTCCGCTATTCACAACCGATCAACAACAGTATACCATGTTTTTCGTCATTTTGCCAGACCTGATCGCTTTGGGCGAATCTTGCCAGCTGCTGTTTTCGGTTGTTATTTCTTGCGTCTATTTCATTATGCAAAGAAATCCCCCGCTTGGATATTGGCAAACTATACAATTTTCACAAATAATTTTTGGCGCACTGCAAGTTTTCAGCAAATAGACCGTGATTTTCTTGTATTTTTCCTGTTTTTCAAACTTTTTTACCGCCCAGATTTTACGGTTTTGTGAACACGACTTTTTAATTTACTTTTTTATACATTTTTCACGCGACGATGCTCCAGCTTTTCTCCTTCTTGCCACCAAGAAGCAACACAAATATCGCAAGAAATAGAATTTACTTTTGTGCCCGGTTGCTGTATAATAGCGCAGCAATCCAAAATCTCAAAATTCTACCCCCTCATCACCCCGCAAAACTGTCTTTTCTTTGGGTTTTTGATTTTTGTGTATTCTTGCGATTTGCATTTTGTAATCAATCGGTGTGTATATTTTTGAAAGGTGGTTAATTTTATGCACCGTTCGCGCACTTCCTTTTGGAGAAGCCTGTCATCGGGTGAAAAATATATGGTGGGCAACCTGTTTTTCCTCTATTTTGTGCAAGGTATCTTCGTCATCGGCATCGGCTCGCTGCTCCCGATGATGAAAGCCGAGTACAGCCTTAGTTATGAGGTAGGCGGTGCGCTGATTTCGGCCCACAACATCGGTTCGCTGATCACCGGCATGTTCGTGGGCATGCTGCCCGCCCTTTTGGGCTACAAACGGACGCTCCTCTACTTTAATGTGCTTCCGTTTCTGGGCTTTGCCATCACCTTGGTGACCGGGAACCCCATTCTCCTGTTTCTGGCCATCCTGCTGACCGGTATTGGCCGCGGTGCCGTGAATTACTATAATAACCAAATCATCAATTTTCTATCCCATGGCTCGTCTGGCCCACTGAATATGCTGCACAGCTTTTTTGCCATCGGCGCTCTGCTCTCGCCCTTCCTGGTGCTGGCCTGCACCAGCGGCGGTGACAGCGGCTGGCGCACCGCCGTATATATTATAATAGGTATGGGTGTGGTCAGTATGCTGACCTCTCCCCGCATGCAGATGGACAGCGTATCGCCCGAAGGCGGGCAGGCCGTGCAGCCTGCGCAGCCCTTCGGCTTTTGGCGGGAACGGCGTTTTTGGCTGACCGCAGCCATCATGCTGTGTTATTTGAGCATTGAAGCTTCAGTCATGGGCTGGCTGGTTACCTATTTTATCGATTCGGGCGCCGCCAGCGCCAGCTCGGCACAAATGCTGACCGCCCTGCTCTGGGTGGTCATCCTGCTGGGCCGGACCGGCTGCATCCTGATCGCCGGGCATGTATCCCCGCCTACCTTCTTACGCTGCGCCAGCCTGGGCATTGCAGTGTTCCTGGTGGTCGTCATCGCCAGCCCAAGCTTTGTCCCCCTGCTGCTGGGCACCATCGGCCTGGGATTGTGCATGGCCGGGATGTATGGCACGACGGTTTCAAATGCCACCGAAGTATTCAAGACCTATCCGCTGGCCATGGGCTTTTTCGTCACCCTGACCGGCATCGGCTCGGTCATTGCGCCGTCGGTCATCGGTGCCGTTGCCGGACAGTTTGGCATGCGCGTGGGCTTAGGCGTCTTGCTGGTGCCGGCTGTTTTGCTCATCCTGTTCGCATTCGTCAACCGGAAGGCATAAAAAATTGACACCTGATGAGGAAACTCATCAGGTGTCTTTTCTTTTTATGCGTTCAAGATACTCTTCACATAAGCAATGCCCTTGGCGGCCGCTTCCTCGTGGGTGGGATACGGCAGGCATTCAATGGACAGGTATCCATCGTAGCCGATCTCCTCCAGTGCCTCAAACATGCGCTTAAAGTCAAGCAGCCCGGTGCCCGGATAGCGGCGGGAATTGTCCGCCAGATGGAAATACCCCAGACGTCCCTTGCAGCGCCGGATGGCAGCCACAGGATCGCACTCATCAATATTCATATGGAAGGTATCCAGGTGGGCATAGCAGTTGTCCAGCTCCGGATGCGCTTCCAGGAAGCTCATCATTTCGTCGGCTGTGGTGAATACATTCACTTCATACCGGTTGATGACCTCGATGTTGAGCTTGATATTCCGCTCCTTGCCGTAATCATTGAGAATCTTCAAGTTGCGGGCCAGACGGTTCATATACTTGTCCCGGTCGCCGCCTGCAGGCACATTGCCCTTGACCCAGCCCACGACAATGCCTTCGGCGCCGATCTTCTGCGCCATGTCGATGTACTGCTTCATGCCGTCAATGGCCGCTTTGGTGATGTATGGGATGTCGCTCATCAGGTCGCACTTGCCCTCGGTGTTCAGGCGGCCGGTGATGATCATTCCAACCTTGCAGCCGCTCTCGGCGACTGCTTTGGCAATGCCTTCATAATCCAGGTCTGCATCTTCCCGGGTGTGCACCTCAATGGCCTGAAAGCCCAGGGCGCCCGCTTTCTTGACATTGCTTGCAACATCGCCGATCATCAGGATGGGTGCGGTGAGCGGCGCAGCGTCCGCCGAAGAAACCGCCAGTTTCCACTGTTTCATATGTATCCTCCTACTTGGAAATCCGGAAAGGAGGGAAAGCCAACCGCTTCCCCTCCTTCATAAAGTTATATGGAATTTAGTCGTCGAAGGTGAGCATAACCTTGCGAGCAACTGCCTTGTTCTGCGCCATCTTCATGGCTTCGTCGAGGTCCTCAAACTTGTAGTAGTGAGAAACCAGAGCCTTGAAGTCATACTTGTCCTTGATCTTGGACATGAAGCGGATGGTGCGCGGGAACCAGTTAGTGGTGCCGCCGGAACCTGCGATGTGCAGAGTCTTCCAGATGGTCTTGCCGATTTCAACCGGAACCTTACGGCCGATGGAGTGACCAACCACACCAACGCGAGCCGAGTGGCCAGCGATGTCGAACAGCGAAGCGATACCGTTGTCGTTGCCCGAGCATTCGATGATAACAGACGGGCCGCGGCCGTTCGTTAGACGCTTCAGTTCTGCTTCCAGAGCGCCGGGCTCGGTGAACTTGGACGAGTCAACCGTTATATTTGCGCCATACTTGAGCGCATTTTCACGACGGGATTCTACCGGGTCAATAACGATAACGTTCGCACCAGAGGTTGCGCAAACCATAGCAGCCGAGCAGCCGATCGGGCCGCCGCCGATGATGGCGCAGTCGTCCGAAGCGTCCGGATTGCAGCCATTGCCCCATACGCCCCAGTAACCTACGTTGAAGTTTTCAACGAAGATACCGATTTCATCCGACCAGTCGTCCGGAATGACATGGGTGTAAGCTTCTTCCAGAATCATGTATTCGCCGAAGCCGCCAGGAGAGTCCGGACGGAAACCAACTTCACGCATGTTCAGGCAAGCCGAGGACATTTTGCCGTCCTTGCAGTTTGCACACTGGTGGCAGGGCAGTACGCAGTCGCCTACAACCTTGTTGCCAACCTTAACCGAGGTGCAGTCGCTGCCGACTTCTACCGCAGTACCAACCCATTCATGGCCCGGCGTATAGGGGCCCAGGTCGTAACGGCCTTCTGCCGACAGACCTTCGAAGCATTCTACGTCGGACTGGCAGATACCGCAAGCACGGAGCTTAATCAGAACCTGATTGGGCTTGAGCGGCGGCAGTTCGAGTTCTTCAATGCGCAGGTCGAACGGACCATGCATAAATGCAGCTTTGCACTTGGTAGGACGATTGGTCATAACGAGTATCTCCTTTCAAATTTCACAGGTATGTTTTGCCCCGCTTTTCCAAAAAGCGGGCGGGATGCAGGGGCAGCGCCCCTGCATCCGCCGGAGGCAATATAAAGTCAATCTTAGTAAGCCAGGGTGTAAATATGGCGGCCGCCCGGTTCGTTCGGCCCCTTGATGACTGCTTCGATGTCGGCGCGGTCGCGCTGAGTCATCATATCGATCGGCGGCAGCGTGCCAGCCGGATACTTCTCGAGGATGTCGTTCACCAGCTTCTCGAGGTAATCGAGCGTACGCTCTACGCCAGCTTCGGCCTTCTTGCCGTCAGCCATGCGTGCGTCACCGATAACGCCCTGCGGCTGGCAGATGCATTCCATACCACAGGAACCAAATGCATTGTACCACTTGATCGGGCCTGCGCCGTCTTCTGCCGAGGTATTGATGTGGCCTGCCGGCAGCAGCGGAGCCTTGTCGACCTTGATTGCATCTTCCATGTGGATGAATTCCGGGAACAGTTCCAGGCACCAGGACTGCTCGACTTCGTCTGCGTGTACAAACGGAGTGTCGTAGGGGCCACCCTTGTCCTTGGTGTACATTTCGTCGCCTGCGCAGTTCCAGAAGTGGGTGTACAGGATGATGCCCGGTACCTGCCACTTCTTACCGAAGGTGTGGATTGCCAGCGGGATAACGTAGTCCTGGCCATGGCCATTGACAACGATCATCTTGCGGAAGCCGGTGTTCCAGAAGCCTGCGAATACGTAAGCCAGGTAGTCAGCCAGGATCTTTTCCGGGATCATGATGGTGCCCTTCTGGCCCAAGTGATGGTACGGATGCGAGCCATACCAAATCGGCATTGCTACGGTGCAGCCGGTCTTTTCGGCAACCAGTTCGCACAGGCGGGTGTCGAGGTATGTATCTTCGCCGTACGGAGCGGACGGACCATGGTTCTCGGTCGAACCAACCGGGATCAGGATAACGTCATTCTTCTTCAGGCGTTCTTCCACCATCTTGGTGGTCATATTCTGGTAGTAAATACCGTCCTGGGCTTCCATGTGGCCGCCCTTTGCAGGCAGATTCCATTTGCTCATTGTTGTTTCCTCCTTTATAAGGTGTGTCGGTTGGGGTTGCTTGAGAGTTCTTTCAAAATACGCGGGATGCGTACGGTCTTACTTATTCAGACGGGGGTAGCTGGTGGATACCAGAACCTTGCCAGCGGTGATCTTCATGCCTTCTTCGATGTCTTCGAGGTTGAAGCGGCCGGTGACCATCTTGCGCATATCGATGCGGCCCGAAGCCATCAGGGCAATAACGTCCGGATAGATGCCTTGGCCAGACTGGCCGTTGGAGCCCGAGATGGTTGCTGCGTTCCACTGCCAGTTGAAGATGTCAACCGGGGTGATGCCGACCGTGTGGCCGATCTGAACGGTCTTGCCGCCGATGGCCAGCGCCTTACCCATAACCGGGTAGGTGAACTTGGTAGCGCCTGCGCATTCAGCAAACAGCGAGATACCAGCGCCGTTGGTCAGGTCCATCAGCAGTTCAGCCTGCTCGTCGGGAGACTTGAAGGACGTGGGATCGTAAACATAATCCGCACCGCACTTCTTGGCCAGCTCGACGCGCTCCGGAACGCTTTCAAAAGCGATCAGCTTAGCAGCGCCAGCGGTCTTCATCAGCGAGATGGCTGCCAGACCGATCGGGCCTGCGCCGAATACGGCAACATGGCCGCCCGGGCGGATACCGCCGCCGCGAACAAACAGACCGTTGTAGGCAACGCCGGTGGGCTCGATCATCGCGCCCAGTTCGAACGCGGTCATCTTATCGCCGCCGTAGTAATTCATAATGTCGTTCAGCGGATAGCAGTACTTGGCATGCACGGTTGCATACTCCGCAAAGCCACCGTCATAGGTCAGGCCGGGTTCTTCCAGGTCTTTGCACTGGTTGAACATGCCGCGGCGGCAAGCATCGCATTCGCCGCACCAGTGCATGGATTCTACCGATACCAAGTCGCCGACTTTTAGCTTCTTAACCTTGGAGCCTACTTCGACGATCTCGCCCGAAAATTCATGGCCGGTGATGATCGGATATTTGGAATGGCCATCGTACATCGAGTAGCCGTCTGCGTCTTTCTTCAAAAGGTGAGCGTCGGTGCCGCAGATGCCGGCAGCGCCTACTTTAATGAGCACCTGTTCTTCGCCGCATACCGGAATCGGACGATCGGTGACCGATCCGCGGATGTTCCGCCAGATCTGATTGCCGCGCAGTGCACGACCGGTCGTGATCTCACGTTCGCTCATCTTATAGCCCGGGCGCGGTTCGTGGTCGGCTTCGACATAGAATGCTCGCATGGTATTTGCCATGGCTCGTTCCTCCCTTTCAGCTTCCATGTATTTATGTTAGTGTCAATTACATTGCTTTCGAAAATTTTCGAAGCAGAAGCATTTGTTTATCATTTCCTACAAATCTCCTTGCTTCGTCTTGCTTGCCTTTGTTCATTTTCGATGGCTTTATTATACGGCACTCCTTTTTTTCTCGCCATACCTTTCTTGTGCTGTCTTTCGCAAAATTCCCCGGATTTCAGGGAATTTTTTCTTTGGCTTTCGTTTTCTTGCGGTCTGTAACCGCATGCCTTTTTTCTGCAAATTCTGAAAAGTCATTTTTCGAAAGATTTCCCCGCCCATTAGCCGTTGTTTTGGCCCTTTTTACAAAAATTCTTTCTTTTTTGTGCATCCGCTATTTCTTGTATTTTTCACAACTTTTACTCTGCTTTCCTGTGTAATTTGACAGATGCCCTGCCCAATCCCCCGATTTTCTCCACATTCATTCGCCAGAAACCATAAAAAAATAACAGGAGTCCACGGACTCCTGTTGTTTTTTATAACATCCTATCGCGCACGGTCGTTTCCTGTTCCACGATGCGGTACGGCAGCTGAAGCTGGCGGCAATTGTCCACTTCGCGGTCCAGAATGTCCAGCAGCATCTGTGCTGCCTCGATACCGCTGGTCTTATAACAATAATGTACGGTCGTCAGCCGTGGTGCAACCAGTTCGGACAAACGGCTGTGCCCCATCCCGGCCACCGCGATGTCCTCGGGCACCTGCTTGCCCTGCTCTCGCAAATACTTGAGCACCCCGACGGCGGTGAAATCGGCGGTGCATAAGATCGCCTGCACCTCCGGCTGCTGCTCGAGCAGCGTTTGACAGGCGGCGTAGCCGTCCTCAATGCCCATTCCGGTATGCAGGATACACGGCGAATCGCCGATGCCCCGCGTCTGGACTGCATCGCGGAACCCCCAGGCATATTGGCCCCCAATGCTGTGATGCGTCAGCATGGCAATGCGCTCCCGTCCATCCCGCAGCAGCAGCGCTGTCAGTTCCCGCGTGCTGGCATATTCATCATGATACACACACGAAGCATATTCGGCCTTTTGCCCGATCACCACCACCGGCACCGCACCCTGGGCAATGGCGCTGCGGTGCCGCGGCGTAAGCCGGTCGGCGATGAATAAAATGCCATCCACCTGGTCATTTTGAAAATAGTCCAAATAACACAGTTCGCGGGAAACCTGTCCGCCGGTGTTGGCCAGTAGAAGCTGAAAATCCTTTCTTTCGAGCACATCGCTGATGCCCGCCACCACACGGCCAATGGGTTCGGAATCGATTTTGGGCAGCACGACCCCAATGGTACGGCTGTGTCCCCGGCGCAGGTCCTGCGCCCGCCGGGAAGGAATGTATCCGGTTTCGTCAATGACCGCCCGGATGCGGGCTTTCTTTTCCTCACTGACATACCCGTTGTTCAGGTAGCGGGACACGGCGGTTTTGGATACCCCCGCTCGCTGGGCAATCTGTGCGATAGTCATGCAGCATCCCCCTTCCGTGCGGTGTGTTTCTGCGGTTATTATACCAAAAAACCAAACCGCAGGCAAGGCGCCCGACGGGCCGCAGTTAGTCTTGTATCACCCCCTTTTTTATGATACAATATGAATAAGAATTATGTTGGATATGTTCGTGTCATCGCCGTGTGTCCCGCCGTCCGGTGCCCGCGCTGTCCGGATGAATAGGAGGTTGTTTGCTCGTGAAAATCCAGGAATCGGCTGAAAATTATTTGGAAGCCATTCTGATGATTCAAAAACAAAAAGGGTCGTGCCGTTCGATTGACGTGGCACAGTTTTTGTCTTTTTCCAAGCCCAGCGTCAGCCGTGCGATGAGCCTTTTGCGGGAAAACGGCTATGTCATCATGGACGACAATGGCCTGCTGTCGCTGACCGACGCCGGCCGCGAGATCGCCGAGCGCATGCTCGAGCGGCATGAACTGCTCACCGAATGGCTCACCCGCCTGGGGGTCCATCCGGACACCGCGCAGGCCGATGCCTGCCGCATCGAACATGTCATCAGTTCGGAAACCTTCGACCAAATCAAGGCGCACATTGCCCGTCACGACGCGCCTTCCCAAGACTGACTTTTCTTCACAGGATGCCCGGCCACGGGCATCCTGTTTTGCATAAAGCCCCAAAAAGGAGGGACGACCATGCCCCGCACCATCCTGCACTGTGACTGTAATGCCTTTTATGCTTCGGTGGAAACGCTGCTCGACCCGTCGCTGGCCGCCGGGCCGATGGCCGTCTGCGGCGACCCGGAAAGCCGCCATGGCATCATTCTGGCCAAGAACGAGGCAGCCAAGGCCTATGGCGTGCAGACGGCCGAAACCATCTGGCAAGCCAAGCGCAAATGCCCCGATCTGCGCCTGGTGCCGCCCCACCGCGAGGAATATGTGCGCTATTCCCGGCTGGCCAACCAGCTGTATCTGGAATACACCGATCTGGTCGAGCCGTTCGGCATCGATGAATCCTTTCTGGACGTGACCGGCACCCTGCACCTGTTCGGCGCAGGCCCGGCCATTGCCGACGCGCTGCGCGCGCGCATGAAACAGGAGATCGGGCTGACCATCTCGGTCGGCGTGTCTTTTAACAAAGCATTTGCCAAGCTGGGCAGCGATTACAAAAAGCCGGATGCCACAACCGTGCTCGACGAGAGCCGCTACCGCGCTATCGTCTGGCCGCTGCCGGTCGGCGCGCTGCTCTATGCGGGTCCCAAGGCCCAGCAAAAGCTGCATGTGCTCGGCATTGAAACCATCGGTCAACTGGCGCAGGCCGACGCTGCCTTACTGCATACCGCGCTGGGCAAGCTGGGCGATACGCTGGGCGCCTATGCGCGCGGCGAGGACCGCGACCCGGTGCGCTCGTTTTATGCCGAGCATACGGTCAAGTCGGTCGGCAAAGGCATGACCTTCTCGCACAACCTCACCCAGCACGACGACATCGCGGTCCAAGTGATGATGTTGTGTGACAACGTCGGTGCCCGGCTGCGCAAGCACGGCCAAAAATGCCAGACCGTCCAGGTGCTCATCCGGGACCCGAACTTTCGCAACCTGTCCCGCCAGACCACCCTGTCCGCCGCGACCGACAGCACCCGCCTGCTCACCGAAACCGCCCTGGCGCTCATCGCCCAGCACTGGACGCCGGGCAAGCCCATCCGTATGATCACCGTGACCGCCTCCTCCCTGGTCGAGCGCGGCGACACCGGCGAGCAGCTTTCCTTGTTCGACGAAGGCGCGGCCGCCCGGCGCGAAAAGCTCGAACGGCTCGACCGCGCGGTCGATGCCCTGCGCGGCAAATACGGCCGGGACGCAGTGCAATATGGCGGCGCATTGCGGCGCAAGCCGTAAAGGATTTGTTCGTTTGCAGACATTTTTCTTTCCGCGCGCGCAAAATCGTTGTATAATAAAGGCGTATCCCAAGGGAAAGGATGGAACGGTTTATGGCTGATTTTGTATCCCACTATCTTTTTGGAGAACAGGCGCTTGCCGCCTTCCCTCCGGTCGTTCAGCTTGCGGCGGCCCGCCGCGCGGCGGTGTTCAACTGGGGACTCCAAGGCCCGGACCCGCTGTTTTTCCACAAGCTTGCCTTTGGCAGCCCGCTGCACAAATACGGCAACCTGATGCATTCCAAACGCACCGATGAACTGTTTTTCGCCTTTGCCCGCGCGGTCAACCGCATGACGGGCGCCAGCCGCGAGATTGCAGAAAGCTATTTTTACGGCTTCCTGTGCCATTATGCGCTCGACAATGCGCTGCATCCCTATGTGTATTGCCGGCAGCAGGAATGCCTGAAAGCTGACCCCCGGCAGAGCACCTCTGCCGTCCATTGCCAGATCGAAAGCGACATCGATTATGCGCTCTATGACGCGGAATATCATGCGTCCGTGACCGAATTTGACCCGGACGCCTACTATAAACTGACCGATGAGGAAACCGCCGTGCTGGCTGTGCTGCTGCACTACCTGCTCAAGGTGGTATATGGTGTGTCGGTCGATACGGCTGCGCTGCGCAGCTCGTTTGGCGAAATGCTGGCCGTGCAGAATTTCCTTTACGCCGGCAGCCGCACCTTCTATCATTCGCTGCGGCAGGTCGAGCGGCTCATCCGCCGCGGCGCGGTGCTCACCAGCCACATCAAGGCCGAGCCGCCCCGCTGGAACTGCCTGAATCTCGACCATGCGCCCTGGCGCAACCTGTGGCAGCCCGAGGTCGAGCGCACCGAATCGGTGCCCGAACTGATCGAGCAGGCGCGCGACAAGGCAGTCGCCCTGGCCGGGCAGTATGCCGCCGAATTTGACGCCGGTTGGCTGCTGCTGCACCATTTTGATACGCCTTTTGACCATGGAAGCCCCAAGGCAATCCACGATTGACCGGTGTACAGCCTGTCTATTTTTCCGTGTAGCACGGACATGTGTGCGCAACATCCAAAATCCAATTTGCAATTTTGTAAAAATTTACGATTGCAAGACCTCGGTTTTGGCCGTATACTTATTTCATAGCAATAAAGCACAAAAGCAATGACGGAGAGAGTAAGCGCGTGGCAAACGCCGCAGCGAGCCGGGGAGAGTGTAAGCCCGGTGCCAGTCGCCCGATGCCGAAAATCACTCCCGAGCCGCGCGCCGAAAGCCTTGCCGTAGGTTGCGCCGGTGCCCCCGCCGTTAGCTGGGGAACGTATGCTGGTACGGTAACAGGTGGTTTACGTCGCTCTTTCAAGCGGTCGTCCTTTTACGGACGGCCGCTTTTTTGCTTATGATTGTGAAATAAAATCGAGATACAGGAGGAAACGAAGATGAAAAAACCCGTGGAAATTCGTTGGCATGGCCGCGGCGGCCAAGGCGCTAAGACCGCCTGCCTGCTGCTGGCCGATGCGGCGTTTTCGTCCGGTAAATATGTCCAGGGCTTCCCGGAATACGGCCCCGAGCGCATGGGCGCGCCCATCACAGCCTATAACCGCATTTCCGACGAGCGCTGCCCGGTACATTCCAACATTTATAACCCCGACTATGTGGTCGTGGTGGATGAGACCCTGCTCGAATCGGTCGATGTGACCGCCGGTCTGTCGGAGGATGGCGCCATCATCGTCAACACCGCCAAGGCCCCGGATGCCATTCGTCCCTACCTGAACGGCTACAAGGGCCAGGTTTGTACCATCGATGCCCGCCGTATTTCCGAGGAAACGCTGGGCAAAAATTTCCCGAACACTCCCATGCTGGCCGCAGCCGTCAAGGTGTCGGGCGTGGTCGAACCGAACCGGTTCGTCCAAGATATGAAGGCGTCTTTTGAGCATAAATTCGCCACCAAACCCCAGGTCATTGATGGAAATATGAAGGCCCTGACCCAATCCATGGAAGAGGTGCAGTTCGGATGAGGAAAGCAGAACAGATCAACGAGCAGTCCAAATGGTATGAATTGACGCCGGGCTGCGAAATTTACGAACCGGGTACCGCCCGCCTGACCAATACCGGCGAGTGGCGCACCCAAACCCCGACCTTCCTGGCCGACCGCTGCAAACAGTGCCTGCTGTGTGTCCCCTATTGCCCGGATTCTGCCATCTTAATTCAGGACGGCCGGCCGGATTTTGACTTTGACCACTGCAAAGGCTGCGGCATCTGTGCCAAGGTCTGCCCCTTTGGGGCCATCACGTTCCACAAGGAGGCACACGACCATGGCTAAACGAGATCGTCTTTCGGGCAACGAAGCGGTCGCCTATGCGATGAAGCAGATCGACCCGGATGTAATGGGCGCATTCCCCATCACCCCGTCGACCGAAATCCCCCAGTATTTTGCCCAGTATGTCGCCAACGGACAGGTGAACACCGAATATGTCACCGTCGAATCTGAGCATTCGTCCATGTCCACCTGCATCGGCGCCGAAGCCGCCGGTGCCCGCGCCGTGACCGCGACTTCGTCGTGCGGTCTGGCGCTCATGTGGGAACTGCTCTATGTGGCAGCGTCCTACCGCCTGCCGGTCACGCTTGCCTGTGTCAACCGTGCACTCACCGGCCCCATCAACATCAACAACGACCATTCGGATTCCATGGGCGCCCGTGATACCGGCTGGATTCAGATTTACGCCGAAAACAACCAGGAAGCCTATGACAACTACCTGCAAGCCATGCCCATCGGTGAAAACCCGGAGGTCCGCCTGCCGGTCATGGTCTGCCAGGATGGTTTCATCACCTCGCACGCGGTCGAGAACATCGAACTGTGCGACGACGCCGACGTCAAGAACTTTGTCGGCACCTATGAACCCGAAAACTATCTGTTAAAGCATGAAAACCCGCTCGCCGTCGGCCCCTATGGTATTTCTCCCTATTATATGGAGGCCAAAGTCGCTCAGGCGGATGCCATGAAGAAGGCCAAGCAGGTCATTCTGGATGTCGGCCGCCGCTTCGGCGAGATGACCGGCCGTAGCTATGGCTTCTTTGAAACCTACCGCTTGGAGGACGCCGAAACCGCTGTGCTGCTCATCGGCTCGTCGGCGGGTACCGCTCGCGCCTGCATCGACGAACTGCGCGCGCAGGGCAAAAAGGTCGGCATGCTCAAGCTGCGTGTGTTCCGCCCCTTCCCGGACGAGGAACTGGCCGAAGCCCTTGGCCACCTCAAGGCCCTGGCCATTCTGGACAAGGCCGAATCGTTCTCCAATGCCGGCGGCCCGCTCGGCGCCGAGGTGCGCGGCGCGCTGTACGATTTGGATGTCCGTCCCAAGACCATCAACTATGTCTATGGTTTGGGCGGCCGCGATTTCCGCGTGCAGGATTGCGCCCAGATCTTTGCCGAACTGGATGAAGTCGTCCGCACCGGCCAGACCGGCCCGCGTTACCGTCATTTGGGCCAGCGCGAATAATCAGGGAGGGTTCCATCATGCCATATAATTTGAAACAAGAGCTTGCCAAGCCCGAGCGCTTTGTCGGCGGCCATCGTCTGTGCGCCGGCTGCGGGGCAGGCATCACAGTGCGGGCGGTTATGCGCGCACTCAATCCGGAAGATAAAGCAGTTGTCACCAATGCGACCGGTTGTCTGGAAGTATCCTCTTTCCTGTATCCGTACACCGCATGGACAGACAGCTATATCCACAATGCGTTTGAAAATGCAGCCGCGACCTGCGGCGGCGTGGAAGCGGCTTACAATGCCTTAAAGCGCCGCGGCAAGATCGACGATACCTTTAAATTCATCACCTTCGGCGGCGACGGCGGCACCTATGACATCGGCTTCCAGTCGCTTTCGGGCGCCATGGAGCGCGGCCATGACATGGTCTATGTCTGCTACGACAACGAAGCCTATATGAACACCGGCATCCAGCGCTCGTCCTCGACGGCGCGCTTTGCCGACACCACGACCACCCCGGTCGGTTCGGCTTCGTCCGGTAAGCGGCAGAACAAAAAAGACCTGACCGAGATTCTGGTCGCCCACGGCATCCCCTATGTTGCGCAGTCGACCTTCCTGGGCAACATGAAGGACTTACACGAAAAGGCACACAAGGCCATCTATACCCCCGGCGCGGCGTTTCTCAACGTGCTGTCGCCCTGCCCGCGCGGCTGGCGATATCCGACCGAGGACATCGCAGAAATCACCCGTCTGGCGGTGGAAACCTGCGTATGGCCCATGTTTGAGGTGGTGGAAGGTGAATATCGCCTGACCTATGAACCCAAGCAGAAGCTGCCGGTCGAAGAATTCATGAGCAAGCAGGGCCGGTTCAAGCACTGCTTCAAGAAGGGCAACGAATGGATGATCGAAGAAGCCCAGGCATGGGTCGATCAGAAGTGGGAAGCCCTGCTGAAAAAATGCCAATAAAATCCATGCTCCCATATCGAAAGAGCGGTATCCGATTGTTGGATACCGCTCTTTCACGCTTCCTCGTCCAAAAAACGCTCTTCGGCGTCGGCCTGGATTTGTTTGAGCCGCTCGATCACGTCGGTGACGTCGTTGAACAGCGCATAGTACAGCTTTTTGTAGTCGGTGCTGTCTTTCATTTCAATTCCTCCCATTTTCTTTAATATTATCTCGTTTCAAGATAAAAGTCAATATCTCGTTTTGAGATATTTTATAGTTTCCTTGAGGTGAAAGACATGTATCGATATCGACTCAAGGAAATTCGGGAAGACCGCGATTTAAAACAGCGGGAAATCGCAAATGTACTCCACGTAGCGCAAAACACCTACTGCAACTATGAAAACGGCGTCCATGAGATACCACTGCATGTTCTCATCCGTCTTTCACGCTATTACGAAGTCAATCTGGAATATCTGCTCGGTCTGACCGACGATCCGACTCCGCTTCCGCCGTCTGTTCGGCCAGATATTTAAAATAAAGCACAAAAAAGGGCCCGTACATCACTCGGATGTACGGGCTCTTGCTTGTCCCAAAAAGGAAAACGGCTGCCCGGCAGGACGGCGCAAATCCAGCGGCAGACACCGCTCCCTTGCCCTGCCGGGCTTTGGCCGCACGGTTGCGCAGCCAGCCGACTTTCGCGAAAACTTACATCTCCACCTGCAGGGACTGTCCACAATGGCCCAGCGCGGCCGAAATACCGCCCAGAGCCTTGCGCTCATCGATCTTTTCCGCGTCCAGACGGATGTCCAGCACCCCGCCGGCCAGGTCCTTACAGCGCAGCTCGATCACCGCATCGTTGCCCGGCTCCAGCAGACTGCGGAAAACCCGGTCGGCCGGTGCGCTCGATTCAAAGCCGAGAAAACGGAATGCGGCTCCTGTGCCGACACAGGGTTCGACCCCACACCGGCTGAGCGGATCAAAGTTCGGTTCCATAGCGACAAAGGCACTGCCCTGGCCACGCTTGAGCAGACGGCCGTCGCGCCATACGCTGCCCAATTTGGTCAGTGCCGGCATCTCGGCTTCGCCGCTTTCCGCGATGACGCCGACCTGCATGCCGTCCAGCAAACCGTTGATGACATGCAACGCCACATCTGTCGCCTCATCCTTGTGCGCCCCACGGGTGCGCAATTCATACGATACGATATTTTCCTGCCCGCCGGTCTTGCGCAAGTCCCAACCGGCTGCGTTTTCCGCATGGGCTGCCAATGTTCCATTGATATACTTTTTCATTAAAAAACACCTTCTTCGCTTCCAGGAAAATGATGTCACCTCTGCACGGCCTGCCGTCTGACGGGCCGGAAAAGGCTGGACATCCGATGGATCGGCTCATTGCCTGCCTTACATTGCGCCTATTTTACTATATATGCCGATGTGTTGCAAGCGGGTTTTCGACATTTCGTACACTTTCACAATTTGTTCAGACATGTTTTCAAAATTTTGCAACTTGATTTGTCAATTCTCGCAAATTTATTTTGTCGAAGCAAGTGCTTTTTCACTCATTTTGACCATGTAAAAGTTGCTGGTTTTAGTATATCCATTTACAATGCCAGGTATACAAAAAGCCCCCAGAAAACTGGGAGCTTTTTGAAAAGACGATTTTTCCATCATTTTTGCATCTTAAATGTTAACTTCCTGCATTTTCAGGAATCGGCTGACGGGTCCACCCCTCGATCGTTTCCGGTATCCTTCTGGTAATTGACCGTTGTAATGCCGATACACACGAGCAGCAGGGCGCACAAATTGCGCAGCGTGAAAACATTTTCACCCAGCAGCACCGCACTGAGCAGCGACCCGAACACCGGAATGAGGAACATATAAATGGTCACCTTTCCGACCGGATGGTCGCGCAGCAGAACGGTCCACAGCGCAAACGATACCGAGGACAGCACCGACAAATACATCAGCACCAATACCCCGCCGCCGCTCCAGACGATGTGCCCGCCGCTCACCAAACCGACTGCCAGCAACACCAGACCGCCCAGGGTAAGCTGCCAGGCAGTAATCATGAGCGGATCGCGGCCCGGCGTGATTTTCCGACTGATGCAGGCACCCAGGCCCTGTCCCAGTGCGCTGCACAGGACAAAGCCTTCGCCGGTCAGGGTGATGCCCTGACCGCCCAGTCCGGCGCCCGATAGAATGACGATCACGCCCGCAAAACCGACGATACATCCCATGGTCTTGCGGAGGGTCAAGCGGTCGTCGGCAAACGCAAAATGGGCAATAAAGACAGCAAAAAACGTAGATGTCGCACTCAGGACCGAACCGCGCACACCGGTGGTGTTGCCCAGACCCGGATAGAGCAGCATGTACTGCAATACCGTTTGCGCGGCCGACAGCAGCAAAATGCCCGACCAGTCGCCCCGCGCCGGCATCAGCTTGGACCTACTCCGCACGGCAAACAATGCCATCACGATCAATCCGGCAAAGGTGAAACGCCATCCGGCAAACACCAGTTTTGCCGGTATGTCGTTGGCTGCAATCTGGAATAGTTCATATCCCGTCATAACCACCGGGATGGCGCTGCCCCACAGGGCGGTACACAGCACAGCCGGAAAGAAGATCCCCATTTTGTGTTTTGTCACAGCCGATTCAACCCCTTTTCAAAAAAATCATCGTATGCCCGCGGTGCCCCCGCGACAATGGAACTGCTGCGGTCAAAGGGCAGCGGTTCGCCCGACAACTGGCCGGTCTTGCCGCCCGCTTCGCGCACAATGAGGGCAGCTGCCGCATGGTCCCACGGCCACAGCTTTTCTTCATACATCAGTTCTGCACGGCCACAGGCCACATAGCACATATCAAGCGCCGCCGAACCCGACCGGCGCAAATCGAGCGCTGCATCGAACAAAGCCCGCGCCATCACAAAGGTATGGTCGGTCAGTTCAGCATAATAGGACGAGGTGCCAAGGCACACCAGTCCTTCGGAAAGTCTGCGGCCGGATACATGGATGGGCTCCCCATTGAGCCAGGCCCCCCGGCCTTTTTCGGCGGCAAACAGGGAATCGGTATAGGGATCATATACCACGCCGCAGATGGCTTCCCCGTCCTGCAAGGCGGCCACACAAACGGTCGACGCCCGGTATCCCTTGATAAAGTTAGTGGTGCCGTCGATGGGGTCCACGACAAAGGCCAGGCCATGCAGCGTATCCTCCTGGTTGTCCCCTTCTTCGCCCATAAAATGCGCTTCCGGCCACCGGCCAAGCAGCGCCTTGCGCAGCGTCTGCTGCACCTGCTTGTCATAGGTCGTTACAAAATTGCGCTGCCCTTCTTTCTCGGAGACACTCTGCGCGACCTGGGTGGCGCGCAGCAGCATGGGACCGCAACTTTTTACCGTTTCCATAATGTATGACAACATGATTTTAAACCTCTTTCCAAATGTAAAAAGCCGCTCTCCCGCGCAAAGCGGGATGCGGCAAAATGCTTAGCGAAATTGATTGAGATCCTGACGATAGCGGTATCCCACGGTCGCCAGACGGGACTCCAATGCGGCGCGGCCGAGATCCTCGCCGTCGCACAAAGCATCGAGGTCGCCATACCGGTCACGCAGCAGTGTGTTGACCACACTGAGCAGCATCACCGGGTCATTGGGTAAGGACATTTTGTTCTCCTTTCTCCTCTTCCTGCGTCTGCGGCGCAGCCGGGGCCCCGCACCCCTTCTGGCGGAAACGGGAAAAGATGGATGTATGCTGGATATCATCTTTCTTGGGGATGTATAGGAATTTACGCACCAGATACAGTACGCCGATCGAAAGCACGGCCAGCAGGTTTTCAAACGGGCTGGTATGTTCGGTGATCATCTGCCGCGCAATGGCCAGCAGCATGATTTCAATGACCGAATCGATGGTGTGTGTACACAACATCTTGACAAACTCCAAACCGATGACAATGGCCGATGCGATGCCGAGATACTCGGAAAACACATTGGGGTCATCGATGAGTCTGAGTGGACTGATGATACAAACCAGGCCGATCAATGCCGCACAGAGCGAGATTAGCATCAAAAAGCCGACCAGCATTTCCAGCAGGGTGGACAGGCGGTGCATCAGTTCGCGTAAATGGATTTTCATTCTTTCTTCTCCTATTGTTTTCTTTAGTATACCATACCGATAGCGCGCCTGCCTAGGGGCTGCAAAAAATTTGATTATTTCATCAAATCCACCAATTTCCCCGACCGAAAATCGGTCAAATTTTCCCATTTCCAGTGCGGCCATAAAAGAAGATATATTGCTGGATGACCCCGGCAAAGCCGGCATACCGCTCCACCGGAAAGGCGCCGCCATAATGGGTTTCACACATGCGGCGAATCCAGGTATCCACCGGGAAAGCCGCCAGATCATGCAGGCCAAACAGCTGCACACAGTCGGCCACCTTCTTGCCCACTCCGGGCAGGGCCAGCAGGGCTTCATATGCCGCCGCCCGGTCCATTTTGGCCACAGCTTGGGCATCGAAATCGCTGTGCGCGATGGCGTGGACATACCGGTCGCGGTAGCCCAGCCCGGCGGCGCGTAATTCCTCCACGCTCGCCTGCGCCAGGGCCTCTTTCTCGGGAAAGGCATAATAGGTCTGCCCCCGGCTGTCGGTATGGGCGGCACCCCAGCCGCGGCAAATGGCCTCGACCGCCGCGCGGATGCGCGGGATATTATTGTTTTGGGAAATGACAAAGGTGATGAGCGTTTCCCACAGGTCCTGCTGCAAAATGCGCAGCCCGCTACCGTAAGCCGCCGCCGCATGTAGAAAGGCATCGTCGGCCGGTACGGCATCCAGAATGGCCTGATAATCGGTGCCCCAATCAAAGTACGACCGCCAGCGGGTCTGCCACGCATCGGCCGTGCAATCAAACAATAAGGCATCGTCTTTCTGCTGTATGTACACGCAGGCATCCCGGGCGCACACACGCCACCAGCCGTCCTCGGCTGGCTGCATGCGGAAGCACTGGCCGGACGCTGCGATCTGGCCCAGGTCACACGGGACCAGGTTGGTTTGAAACATCTTCTCATCCTCCTGATTTGCAGAAAAAGCGGACGCCGTTTCCCGGACATCCGCCGCGTTTCTTCCATTATATCGGGCGCATGCTTTGCGCGCAAGCGGGCGACTTTGTGAAATTTTTCTCAAAACCCTACCAAAACCCCATCAGCATGTGCCCGTAAGATGGGCATCATGGAAAGCTTACAAAAAAATATTTCAATTTTACGAAGAAACTAGTTGAAATGCCAGCCGAAAAGTGTTATACTTTTAACAAAGATAAATGTTAAACATTTAACAAACTTGCCTCTAAAAAAATTAGGGAGGGATCCTCTTGGAAATCAAAACCGTAACAGTCATTGGTGCGAACGGTACCATGGGCTGCAACATCTCGGGTATCTTCGCGTCCTTTGGCAACGCGAAAGTTTACATGGCCTGCCGCAGCATGGACAAGGCGCAGAAGGCGGTTTCGCGTGCGGCGAAATCGGTTCGTGCAGAAGCCATCGCGGAAAACCTGGTGCCTGCAACGTTTGACGACCTGCCGAAGTGCGTCGCCGAATCGGACCTGATCTTCGAATCGGTTTCGGAGACCTTTGCCACCAAGGAAGATATCATCCATCGCATTGCCGACTATGTACGTCCGGAAGCCATTCTGGCCACCGGTACTTCGGGTCTGTCGATCGACAAGCTGGCCGAAATGTATCCGGAGCATCTGCGTTCGCGCTTCCTCGGCATGCATTTCTTCAACCCCCCGTACATGATGACCCTGTGTGAGATCATCCCGAGCGAGTACACCGACAAGGACCTGACTGCTTTCCTGATGCAGTATGCCAAGGAAAAGCTGGTCCGCACGGTGGTCAAGGTGGCCGATACGGCCGCTTTCCTGGGCAACCGCATCGGTTTCCAGTTCATCAATGAGGCGTGCCAATACGCAGAGATGTACAAGGACAACGGCGGCATCGATTACATTGACGCCATCCTGGGCCAGTTTACCGGCCGTAACATGCCGCCGCTTGCAACGGCAGACTTCGTCGGCCTGGACGTACACAAGGCGATCGTAGACAACGTATATGCCAACACCAAGGACTACGCCCGCTCGACCTTCATCCTGCCCGACTACATGCAGAAGCTGATCGACGAAGGCAAGCTCGGCCGCAAGGTCAAGGAAGGCCTGTACAAGACCGTCGTCAACGAGGCAGGCAAGAAGACCCAGTATGTTTACGACATTGACTCGGGCGAATACCGCGAAAAGATGCGTTATTCCTTCCCCTTCGCCAAGAAGATGATCGACTACCTGCACCAGGGCGACTACAAGATGGCTTTCGATTCCCTGATGCACAACCACTCGATCGAGGCCGAGATCTGCCTGTCCTTCCTGATTAAATATGTTCTGTACTCGGTGACCGCTGTCAAGCTGGCTTCGGACGATATCCATGCGGCCGACGCAGCCATGGCGACCGGCTTCGGCTGGGTACCCCCGCTTGCTGTCATCGACGCGCTGGGCGGCAAGGATGCATTTATGAAGCTTGCCCAAGAGCGCCTGTCGAGCGAACTGCTTGCGCGTATCAAGCTCAAGGAAACCCTGAAGGACCTGCCGGAATGCTCGCATTACGATTTCCGCAGCTACTTCAAGGGCAAGCAATAAGTAAGGGAGGGGCACTGTGCTATGAATAAAGTATACGTATTAGGCGGCGCGCAGACCGATTTCGAGCGCAACTGGAGCCGCGAAGGCAAAAACGTTGTTGCAATGCTGCGCGAAGTCGTTTCCGACGGCTGCGAAAACGCCAACATCACCTATGACGATATCATTTCCCTGAACGAAGAAAACCGTGTCTCCTGCTTTGTCGGCAGCTTCCTGTCCGAGCTGTACAACGACCAGAGCCATGTCGGCGCACTGATGACCGAAGTAGACCCGGCCTTCTTCGGCGTACCGAGCGTACGTGTTGAGGCCGCTTGCGCCGCAGGCGCGGCAGCCATCGATGCAGCCGTCACCAAGATCAACGCTGGCGAAGCCGATGTTGCGATCGTGGTTGGCTGGGCATTGCTTGGCACCGTGGATGCTGCTACCAGCGCGGCTTACACGGCACGCGGCACCTTTGTCGAAAAAGAATCCAAGAGCAGCGACCTGGTTGGCCTGTACGGCAAGCTGACCGACGCGTATCTGCAGAAATACGGTGTGGATGAAACCCGCGTGATGCACGCGCTGGCACATCTGACCGAACTGGCTTACGAAAACGGCAAGCGCAACCCGAATGCCCAGACCCGTAAGCTGTTCATGAACGAAAAGCAGGCCAATATGCGCGGCTGCTCGACTAACCCGCTGATCGCTGGCCGTCTGGCCCAGTCGGATACGGTTATGACCACCGACGGCGCTGCTGTTGTCATCCTGGCAAGCGAAGCTTTCAAGAAGAAGCACTGCCCGGACCGTGCCCTGCCGATCGTCAAGGGCCGCGGTTTCCACGTTGCTCCGCTGGAACTGCAGACCAAGCTGACCGAAGCACGTGTGAGCGACTACCTGCTGCCCTGGACCCACAAGACCGTCCAGCAGGCTTACCAGACCGCTGGTCTGAGCGCCAAGGACATCGATGTATTCGAACTGTATGACTACTACACTTCGGGCGAACTGATTTCGCTGTCGTGTGTGGAACTGTGCAAGCCCGGCGAAGAGCATACGCTGGTCGGAGACGGCACCATCGCCTTTGACGGCGCCAAGCCGGTCAACCCGTCTGGCGGCCTGATCGGCGGCGGTCATCCGCAGTCGGCAACCGGCGTGCGTATGTTCCTTGACCTGTTCAAGCAGATCACCGGCACCGCTGGCGGCTATCAGGTTCCCAAGCCGGTCAAGAACGGCCTGATGCTCAACATGGGCGGTTCGGCAACTTCCAACTACGCTTTCATCCTTGGGATGGAATGATTCCCTTATCTTTTCCATAGGAAAAGGCCCCTGGTCCCGTGGCCAGGGGCTTTTTTCCGTTTGTTTTGCTTTTTTGGTGATATTTTTGGTCAAAAAACCAAGGCGGGAAATTGTATTTTTGCTGCCCGGATGCTATAATACAATATATATGTCTTTTTCTCGAATCGCGCCGAACGGCGTGGTTTTTGTCTGTATGTTTTTTAGAAAGAACGATAAAGGAGATCGGGAATGTTCACAATCGAGCAGTATGTAAAGGTGCAAAACCTGGAAGAAGCTTACGCGCTCAATCAAAAAAAGACCGCGACCATCCTGGGCGGCTGCGGATGGCTCAAGATGGGGCATCGCCCCATTCGCACGGCCATCGACCTGTCCGGCCTGGGGCTGGACCAGATCGAAGAAAAGGATGACCATTTCCGCATCGGCTGCATGGTCACCCTGCGGCAGCTCGAAACCAGCGAGACTTTGGCCTCCTATTTTGGCGACTGCATCGCCGAGTCGGTGCGCCATATCGTAGGCGTACAGTTCCGCAATTGCGCGACCATTGGCGGCTCCATCTGGGCACGCTTCGGCTTTTCGGACCCGCTGACCCTGTTTTTGGCGCTGGGTGCTGAGGTCCAGTTGTTCCACGGCGGCGTTCTGCCCCTGTGCGATTTTGTCCAAAAACCGTATGACCGCGATATTTTGACCGCTGTGCTGCTGCCCAAGCGCAGCCAGAAGGCCTATTACCTGACCCACCGCGCAGCGGCCACCGATTTCCCGGTGCTGGCCTGCGCCGTGTGCAAAATCCCGGCCGATTTCCGCGACAACGGCTGGCGTGTCGCCATCGGTGCGCGCCCGCAGCGCGCTACGCTGCTGACCGACCCGGACGGCCTGCTCTCGGACGGCGTGACCGAAGAAAGTGCGGCTGCCTTTGCCGAATGGGCAGCCGGACAAGTTTCGTTTGCATCCAACATGCGCGGCAGCGCGGATTTCCGCCGCCATCTGTGCCGCGTACTGACCCGCCGCACGCTCACCGCGTGCGCCAAGGAGGTGTGACCCATGGCAAAAGTGCTGATTTCGTTTACCTTAAACGGCAAGAAAATCGAAGATGCGGTCGCGCCCGACCAGCCGCTGCTGGAATATGTGCGCGAAAAGGGCTGCCTGTCGGTCAAGCGCGGCTGTGAAACGTCCAACTGCGGCCTGTGCACCGTGCTGATGGACGGTAAGCCGGTGCTCTCGTGCACCGTTCTGGCTGTGCGGGCCGACGGCCACGACATCGTCACCCTGGAAGGGCTTCAGGAGCAGGCCGCCGAGATCGGCGGCTATCTGGCCGACCAGGGCGCCGAGCAGTGCGGTTTTTGTTCGCCGGGCCTTATCATGAACATCATTGCCATGACCCGCGAACTGACCGACCCGAGCGAGGATGCCATCCGGGAATACCTGGCGGGCAACCTGTGCCGCTGCACTGGCTATGTCGGCCAACTGCGTGCCATCCACGCTTATCTGAACGCAAAGAAGGAGGGCTGACCTATGAATTCCTATGTCGGCACCGGCGTGCGCAAATCGGATGCACATGCCCTGACCACCGGCCAGCCGGTCTATACCGATGACCTTGCACCCGCCGGGTGCCTGATCGTCAAGGTGCTGCGTTCCCCGCACGCCCATGCACTCATCACCGATATCAATACCAACATTGCCGCCAAGGTGCCTGGCATTGCGTGCATCCTGACCTATGAGGATGTGCCGCAGAACCGTTTCACCATGGCCGGCCAGACCTATCCCGAGCCCTCGCCCTATGACCGCCTGATTCTCGACCGCCGCGTGCGCTTTGTGGGCGACGCGGTCGCCATCGTGGCCGGTGAAACCGAGCAGGCGGTGGACAAGGCCCTTAAACTCATCAAGGTCGAATACAAGGTCCTGCCCGCCATTTTGGAAATGCGCGACGCCAAGGACAACAAAACGCTCATCCACCCGGAAGAAAGCTGGAAGTCGCTCTGCCCGGTTGGGGCGGACAATATGCGCAACCTGTGCGCTTCCGGCCAGGACGGCAACGGCGACATCGACGCCGTGCTGGCAAGCTGCGACATCGTGCTCGAGCGCACCTACCGCACCAAGCCCAACCAGCAGGCCATGATGGAAACCTTCCGCACCTATACTCAGCTGGACACCTACGGTCGTTTGAACGTCATTTCTTCGACCCAGGTGCCCTTCCATGTGCGCCGCATCCTGTCCCATGCGCTGGATATTCCCAAGTCGCGCATCCGCGTGGTCAAGCCCCGTCTGGGCGGCGGCTTTGGCGCCAAGCAGACGGTCGTGACCGAGGTGTATCCGGCCATCGTCACCCTTAAGACCGGCAAACCGGCCAAGATTATTTACAGCCGCTATGAATCCATGATCGCCTCTTCCCCGCGCCACGCCATGGAACTGACCGTGCGTCTGGGCGCGATGAAGGACGGCACCATCCGCGGCATTGACCTCTATACCCTGTCCAATACAGGCGCTTTTGGCGAACACGGCCCCACAACCGTGGGCCTGTCCGGCCATAAGCCCATCCCGATGTACGGCAAGCAGGAGGCGTTCCGCTTCCGCTGGGATGTTGTCTATACCAACACCATGTCGGCGGGCGCATACCGCGGCTACGGCGCAACCCAGGGCATTTTCGCCATTGAATCCACGGTCAACGAACTGGCCGACATGCTGGGCATGGACCCGGCCGTCCTGCGTGAAAACAACATCATCCACGAAGGCGACGTGATGCCCGCCTACTACGGCGAAACGGCCACCTCGTGTGCGCTCGACCGCTGCGTCGCCCGCGTCAAGCAGATGATCGACTGGGAGAACAAACTCGAACCCACCGTACTGCCGAACGGCAAAATCCGCGCGGTCGGCATGGCGATGGCCATGCAGGGCTCGGGCATTTCGGGGGTCGATGTTGGCTCGGTGACCCTCCGCATGGCCGATGACGGCGATTATAATATGCTGCTCGGCTGCACCGATATGGGCACCGGCTGCGACACCATTTTGGCGCAGATGGCGGCCGATTGCCTGGACTGCAAGATGGAGGACATCGCGGTCTATGCCTCGGATACCGATGTATCGCCCTATGACTCGGGCTCCTATGCGTCGGCGACCACCTACGTCACCGGCATGGCCTGCGTCAAGGCCTGTGACGAACTGCGCGGCAAGATTTTGGATACCGGCGCGCAGATGCTCGGCCTTTCGGTCGAAGAAGTCGAGTTTGATGGTGATAAGGTCTATGCAGTGGCTAACCCCGAACGGTTTGTCACCCGCAAGGATGTTGCCTACAAGGGCCAGTGCGGCAGCAACAACGAACTGGCTGCAACGGTCAGCCATTCCTCGCCCACCTCGCCCCCGCCGTTCATGGCGGGCGCAGCGGAAATCGAACTGGACCCCGAGACCGGCAAGGTCGATTTGGTCGATTACTGTGCCTGTGTCGACTGCGGCACGCCCATCAACCCCAACCTCGCGCGGGTACAGACCGAAGGCGGTCTGGTGCAGGGCATTGGCATGGCGCTGTACGAAGATGTCATCTATGACGCCAAGGGCATCAACTATTCCAACTCGTTTATGCAGTATAAAATCCCGTCCCGATTGGACATCGGCAAGGTGCGGGTAGAATTTGAAAGCAGTTATGAACCTTCTGGTCCGTTCGGCGCCAAGTCGATCGGCGAAGTGGTCATCAATACCCCGGCCCCGGCCATTGCGGCGGCGGTCGCGCGTGCCAGCGGCGTACGCATTCGGGAACTGCCCATCACGGCTGAGAAAATCGTCATGGGCATGCAGAAATAACAAAAAGCCCTCGGAATCTGAGATTCCGAGGGCTTTTACGTTTCGGTCAAGCCTTTTCAAAGGCTTGCGCATACAAGGGCAGAGCCCCGCTTTATTTTACCGCGATCATTTCCACTTCGACCTTGGCGCCCTTGGGCAGGCCAGCGACCTGGAAGCACGAACGTGCCGGTGCATTTTCGGGGAAATATTTGCCGTATGCTGCATTGAATGCCGCAAAGTCGCTCAGGTCTGCCAGGAAGCAGGTGGTCTTGACCACATGGTCGAAGCCAACGCCTGCCTCGGCCAGCACGGCCTTGAGGTTCTGCATGACGCGCTCGGTCTGCTCCTCGATGGTGGTGCCGACCAGCTCACCGGTTTCCGGATGGAGCGGAATCTGGCCCGAAGTGAAGATCATGCCATTCGCTTCGGTCGCCTGGGAGTAGGGACCAATGGCCGCCGGGGCCAGAATGCTGGAAATTACCTTTTTCATGGGGAATTCTCTCCTTTTTCTAACGGCTTAGCCGTGAATCTTCTTCATACGCTGCTGGTTGGACAGAATCTTCTTGCGCATGCGCAGGCTCTTGGGCGTCACTTCGAGCAGTTCATCGTCGCCGATAAACTCGAGCGCTGCCTCAATGGACATCTGGCGCGGCGGAATCAGGCGCAGCGCATCGTCCGAACCCGAAGCACGGGTGTTGGTCAGCTGCTTTTTCTTGCAGACATTGACCGCGATATCGTCATCCTTGGGCGTGCAGCCGATGATCATGCCTTCGTATACGTTGGTGCCTGCTCCGATGAACAGCGTGCCGCGTTCCTGGGCGTTGTACAGGCCGTAGGTGACCGCTTCGCCGGTTTCAAAGGCAATCAGGGCGCCCAGGTTGCGCTTCTGAATCTCGCCCTTGTACGGCTGGTATTCATAAAAGACCGAGCTCATGACGCCCTCACCCTTGGTGTCGGTGAGGAACTCGCTGCGGTAGCCGAACAGGCCGCGCGCCGGAATCAGGAATTCCACGCGCATGCGGTCGCCCTTGGGGTTCATGGTGACCAGTTCGCCCTTACGCGAACCCATCTTTTCCATGACCGAGCCGAGCGAATCCTGCGGCACGTCGGCGATCATGCGCTCGATCGGTTCGCACTTGACGCCGTCGATTTCCTTCATCATGGCCTTGGGCGCGCCGACCTGGAACTCATAGCCCTCACGGCGCAGGTTTTCGATGAGGATGGACAGGTGCATCTCACCGCGGCCAGCGACACGGAAGGAATCGGTCGTGTCGGTTTCGCTCACGCGCAGGGAAACGTCCTTGAGCAGTTCCTTAAACAGACGGTCACGCAGATGGCGGGAGGTAACAAACTTGCCTTCCTTGCCCGCAAACGGCGAATCGTTAACCGAGAAGGTCATCTCGACCGTGGGCTCGGAAATCTTGACAAAGGGCAGCGGCTCGGGCTCATTGTACATACACAGCGTTTCACCAATGGTGATGTTTTCAATGCCCGAGAAGCAAACGATTTCGCCTGCCTTGACTTCTTCGACCGGGGTACGCACCAGACCTTCGATGGTGTAGAGCGATACGATCTTGGCGCTGTACGGCTTCACATTCTGATGGTAGTCGCATACGGTCACCGGCTGGCCGACCTTGAGGCTACCGCGCTCGATGCGGCCAATGCCGATACGGCCGACGTAATCGTTGTAGTCAATCGAGGACACGAGCATCTGGGTGTTGCCTTCGGTGTCCACGTGCGGCGCCGGGATGTGCTCCAAAATCTGCTCGAACAGGGGCACGAGGTCAGAACCCGGCTTGTTCGGGGACATGGATGCCGTGCCGTCACGGCCCGAGCAGTAGATGATCGGGCTGTCCAGCTGTTCGTCTGTCGCGTCCAGGGTGAGCAGCAGTTCGAGAACTTCGTCGCCTACTTCGTTCAGACGCGCGTCCGGACGGTCGATCTTGTTGATGACAATGATGATCTTATGGCCGAACTCGAGTGCCTTTTGCAGCACGAAACGGGTCTGCGGCATGGGGCCTTCGGCCGCATCGACCAGCAGGATAACGCCGTCCACCATTTTCAGGATACGTTCAACCTCGCCCGAGAAGTCGGCATGGCCCGGGGTATCGACAATATTGATCTTGGTATCTTTATAATGGATGGATGTATTCTTAGCCAAAATGGTGATGCCGCGCTCGCGCTCGATGTCGTTCGAGTCCATGACGCGTTCCTCGACCACCTGGTTTTCGCGGAAGGTGCCCGCCTGCTTAAGCATCTGGTCGACCAGCGTGGTCTTGCCGTGGTCGACGTGTGCGATGATTGCAATATTTCTTAAATCATTCCGAACCATAATGCCTCCTAAGATAGACAAAAAACATCATTTCTATTCGTATTTTATTATATCCTGTCACCCTAGGGATTTCCACATGCGGATGTATAAAATTTTACGCAGAGCGCACACAAAAAACTGTGCGATTTTTTGAAGTTTTTTTAAATTAGTGCTTGACTTTCTCGGGAAGATTCGATATAATAATCTTCGTCAGCGAGAGAGCCGACAAGATACAGCCGGATTGTGTAAAGGTAGCACGACAGACTCTGACTCTGTTTGTGAGGGTTCGAATCCTTCTCCGGCTGCCAGCAAACAAGCTACACGAATGTGTAGCTTGTTTTTTTATGTTTATCCGTCAAAGGCCGCACCAACCGGTGCGGTCTTTTTTTATTTAAATCAAATGATACGCCCGGCGCACCGCGCCTTCGGGCAGGCCGGTCTGGCGCATGATGCTGGCCACGTCGGCGCCATCCTCGGGCAAAGTGCCAGCCAGCAGCAGCGTCGCGGCAAACAGGTCGGCCTCCTGTTCCATCCGGCTGTCGGCATCGCCCAGCAGCAGCGAGTTGATCTGTCCATGCAGCACCGCATGCCCCAGTTCGTGGCCGCAGACCGCCCGGCGGCGGCAGGCTGGCAACCGGTCGGCCAGATAAATGATCGGGTGCTCCCGGAAGCAATGGTAAAACCCTTCTACCGTTTCGGGCAGGTCGCACTGGATGACCAGCACCCCCATTTTTTCGGCCAGCCGTTCGGGGTCATGCTCCCCGTAATCGGCCATCAGGCGATGGGCTTCCCGCTCGGCGCGCGTCATGGCAGTTCATCCTCTTTGCTCTCGCGCAGCGTCAGCTCAGCACCCAGGCGCATGGCGCGCACGATTTTTTCAATGTCCCCGGCATCCAGCGGCTGCCCATGGAACATCAGACCTTCCTGGTTTTTGAGCTGCCGGTGGAATGCCGCCAGCAGGTCATCCAGATCGCCGCCTGCCGCCGGGGTTTCGGGCTGCTCCCGCGCGAGCAGCCAGTCGACGCTCACCCCGAATAATTCACTGATCTTGAGCAGCAGTTCATAGGGCGGCTCCCGCCTGCCCTGCTCATACATCCCCACCGCGCTTTTGGAGATGCCCAGCCGCGCCGCCAGGTCGCCTTGTGTCATGCGCGCACCGGTGCGCAGTCTGCGAATCTGTTCACCCAACATGACGCTCCCTCCTTTTGGATTTAGGATACCACACATTTCGTGTAAACACAAGAAAATTTTTGGCAAACTTTGCTTGACAAAACACATTTCGTGTTCTATTATGAGAACCACACAAAAGGAGTTCGCAAATCACACGAAACGTGTTTTTCAAAAGGAGGAATTGACCATGACCCAAACGTTCCACTCGCTGGACGCAATGGCCACCGAATACCGCGCCAATGCCGCCCTGCTCGAACTGCGGCTGATGCAGCTCAAACACCAGCTTAAGCACACCCAGGGCCTGGAACTGCGCCGCCGTCTCAAGCACCGCATCGGCATGCTGCACGTGCTCATCAACGAAGCGCGCGGCACGGGCTATTACCTGGAACATTATTACGAGGAGCGTGAGAGCGCATGCTGACCGATTATGCAGCCGACCGCGCGGCCATGCGCGAATACCTTCAATCGTTGGGCGGCGACAACAGCGCTTGGCGCGCCGCCTTCCGGGACGCTTTTTTCCGCGCCATGCGCGACACGCTGACCGAGCGGCAGTATCAAGCCCTGTGCATGCACTATCTGGACGGCAAGAGCCAAAAGCAGATTGCCGCGCTGTGGGGCGTTTCCCCGTCGGCCGTCTGCCGGCACCTGAAAAAGGCGCGTCGCCGACTGGCCATTATGTTATCGTACAATCTGGAATTTCAGGCGCATTAAAAAGGGCGGGAACCATCGTTCCCGCCCTTTTGTCTTATCCAATGCTTTCTTTGCGTTCGCGCCCTTCGCGCAGCAGGTTGCACAGCCGTTCCTCCTGCCCGTTCGCGATAGCATCGCGGTAGTCGGTCAGGTGACGGATGATCTCATCGATCTCCTGCACGAGCGGCTCGGCGTTGCGCAAAAACAATTCGGTCCACATCTGTTCGTTGAGCTTGGCCACACGGGTCAAATCCTTGTAGCTGCCCGCCGAATAGCCGTTGTGGCGCAGCGCCTCCGGGCTTTTGATGTACGCGCTCGACACCACGTGCGCCAGCTGCGACGTGAAGGCGATCATGTGGTCGTGCTGCTCAGCCGAGCAGCGCACCACGCGCGCAAAGCCCAGGCCCATAAAGAACCCGTCCATCTCATCGACCGCCCACAGCGGGCTGGACGCATTGGGCACCAGAATCATGCTCGCGTCCCGGAACAGGTCGGCATCGGCGAAGGCATAACCGGAAAATTCCTTACCGGCCATGGGATGCCCACCGATAAAATGCACGCCCGCCTGCACGGCTGCTTGCTCCAAATGGTCCTGCATGAAACGCTTGACACCCACCAAGTCGACGATGATGGCGCCCTTCTTCATGCGCGGCATGTGTTCCAGCAGGAAATCCACCGTCGATTGCGGATACAGGCTGATGATGAGATAATCGGCGTTTGCAATCTCATTTTCTCCGGCTAGGCCGTCGAGCACGCCGTCCTGCACGGCCTGCTCAGCGACTGCGCGAGTACGGTTCCAGCCATACACAGCGCAGTCGGTATATTTGTGGATGGCCATGGCCATGGAACCACCCATCAGGCCCAGGCCGACGATCACTACATTCTTTTTCATCGATGGTCCTCCTTGTATCGCGTATACAGCCGCCAGGGCAGCAGCACAAACCAGATCACGAGCGCCCCTGCGGTATTGAGCAGCAGGTCGTCGATGTCACAGCTGCCCGTGTGGGTGACATACTGCACCAGTTCCACCGCGCCCACCATCAGCAAAATGGTCATCCAGAACACCAGCAGGTTGCGCTGGCTGCGGAACAAGCTGGGCAGGAAAAAGCCCATGGGGGCAAACGCCACTAGATTGCCCACCAGATTGATGACGACAAATTTCAGGTGAATATTGCCCAGTTCATAGGCGCGCAGATAGTTGCGGATGGTGTGCAGCGGCTCCATATTCACGCCGCCGGGTGCGCTGTCGCGCCCAAAAGCCGCGTCAAAAAACAAAAGATTGGCCAGCACCCACAGATAATACAAAAACAAAAGCCCCATCCAGACCTTGCGCCGGGTACGGCTTTCAAAGGGATGGATGGTCAGCGTCAGCAGCAGGCAGAAGCAGGCCGCCAGCGCGATCTTTAAAAACGGATCGATAAGGAACCGTCCGGAGTGCTCGGCATAGATGTTGAACCCCAGGAACACGGCGCATAAAATGCCCCAGATCCAAGTTGACAGACTTTTCAAAAAATCACCTTTCTCATGGAATGGCTCCGTTAGCCATTATAGCACGGCAAGCCTGATTTTCCCATGGTTTTTTGGCCCGATCTGTAAAAAAGTCTGCCTATCGGGCCAAGGCGATGTCTTTGATGACCTCTCCGGCCAGAATCATGCCCGCCACCGGCGGGACAAACGAGATGCTGGCCGGGACCGGCCGGCCGGCAGTCCCCTTGCGGTCGCCCTCCGCCAGGGCATACCGTTCGGGCGGGATGCGCTGGGGCTCTTCCTTGGAATAGACCACTTTGAGCCGCTTGACGCCCCGGGCTTTCAGTTCGCGCCGCATGACACGGGCCAAAGGGCAGACCGAAGTTTGGTAAATGTCCGCCACTTCAAAGCGGGTGGGATCGAGTTTGTTGCCCGTCCCCATGCTGGAAATCAGCGGGACCCCCAGCCGGAAGCACTGCTCGGCCAAATACAGCTTGGACGATACGGTGTCGATCGCGTCGAGCACATAGGTGAACCCGGTCAAATCCAGGTCGGTTTCGGGGGTGAAAAACAGGTCGAGCGGCGTTACGCGGCAAGCAGGGTTGATATCGCGCACCCGCGCAGCCATCACGGCGGTTTTGGACTGACCGGTCGTCGACGCGAGGGCGATGAATTGCCGGTTGCGATTGGTGATCGAAACCGTATCGCTGTCGATGAGGGTCAGGGCGCCCACCCCGGCACGCGCCAGGGCTTCGGTCGCGGCCGCACCGACACCACCTACCCCAAACACGGCCACATGAGCAGCAGCCAAACGGTCCATCCCCTCCTGCCCGAGCAGCAGCGCGGTACGGGAAAATTCATGCAGCATAGGTGAAACCTCCGAAACATACAAAAATCGCCAGCGCTCCTTGGGCGCATGGCAGCCAAACAGACGGTCTTAGTGTATCACAGGGGACTGTACTTGTCCAGCGAACAAAAACGGTTTTCATCGCCACCAAACCGCGAAAAGCGACGTTTCGGGCTTGTTTTTGAACCCTCAACATGGTATCATGAAAATGTGGAACAGGAGGATGGACATGAAAGTATCCACCAAAGGGCGGTATGCACTTCGGCTGATGATCGATCTGGCCGAGCATGGCCGCGGTGATTTTATCCCATTAAAAGAGGTATCGGCCCGTCAGGGCGTTTCGGTCAAATATCTGGAGCAGATCGTCAATCAGCTCAGCCGTGCCGGGCTGCTGCAATCGGTGCGTGGCGCACAGGGCGGCTATCGTCTGGCCAAGTCTGCCACCGAATATACGGCTGGCGAGATTTTGCGCGTCACCGAAGGCGGCTTGGCACCCATCGCCTGCTTAGACCAGGCAGCCGAAGTCTGTCCACGCAATGAACACTGCTCAACCCTGGACTTTTGGACCGGTCTTGCCGATGTGATCGACCGCTATGTCGATTCGGTGACCCTGGCTGATCTGGTGACCGATCATCAGAAAAAAATGGGCGATATGCCTGCAAAATAAAAAAAGGATGGAACACAACATGCTTTCTGCTGCAAAAAAAGAATTCATTGAATTTATGATGTCGGCTGATGTGCTGCGGTTTGGCAGCTTTGTCACTAAATCCGGCCGTCAGACGCCGTATTTCGTCAATACCGGCAACTATAAAACCGGCCTGCAAAACTCGCGTCTGGGCGAATTTTACGCCGCTGCGGTCAAAGAAGCTGTGGGCGCAGATTTTGATGCGATGTTTGGCCCGGCCTATAAGGGTATCCCGCTCGCAACCTCGGTGGCAGGCGCTCTGGCGCGTGTTTATGGCATTGATAAGCCGTTCTTCTTCAACCGCAAGGAAGCCAAGGACCACGGCGAAGGCGGTAATATCGTCGGCTACAAGCCCAAGGACGGCGACCGTGTGATCATCATTGAAGATGTTATCACGGCGGGTACCGCAATCCGGGAAACCATGCCGGTTTTGCAGAGTTGTGCCGATGTAAAGGTGACCGATATGTTTATCTCGGTCAACCGCTGTGAAGTTGGTCAGACCCCGGGCAAGACCGCTGTCATGGAAGTTGGCGAGGAATTCGGCATTCAGGTGCATGCCCTGATCACCGTACAGGACATTTACGAATACCTGAAAGAGCAAGGCACCTATGGTGATATCTTAGGTCAGATGGAAGCCTATATGGCGCAGTACTGCGTTTTCTAAAAATAAAAAGGACCACCGTTTCAAACGAGTTTCTTTGGGAACGGTGGTTTTTTATGTCTCAATTTGTTCGGGATTTCTCGAATTCGTTTGAAAATCACGGATTTTATATTTAAAATTCTCTCAATAATAGCATGTCAAAAAGGTTCTCGCGCTGGTACTGGCGTTCGCCATGGCGTTCACCATGATGGCGACAGCTGGCGCGGCATACACGGACCAGGCCGACATTCAGGCGACCGAAGCCGTGGAGATGCTCAACGCGCTCGGCGTAATGACCGGCGATCCGGATGGCTCCTTCCGTCCGAACGACACCATTACCCGCGCAGAAGCTTGCCGTATGATCTATACGATTCGTACGAATAGCGATGATGCGTCTGCTTATGCAGACATGCAGACCACTTTCAAGGATGTACCGGCTGATGCTTGGTACGCTGGCTATGTAAAGCACTGCCAGGCTGCTAATATCGTATCCGGTACTTCGGCTACCACTTTTGAGCCGAACCGCGAAGTAACTGGCGTAGAGCTGGCTCTGATGTGCCTGCGCGTGATGGGTTACGACCCGGCCAAGGCTGACATCGGTGGCTCGACCTGGTCCACCAAGACCATCTCTCTGTCTACCGAAGCTGGCATCCTGGACGGTGTAAACACCACCATCACTTCGGCTTGCCCGCGTCAGTGGGCTGCTCAGATCATGTACAACACGATCGAGGCGCCTACCGTTCAGTGGTCTACCGATACCAATTCTTACAGCAAGTACTTCGATGACGGCAAGGAACGCGATTCCGTTGGTAAGGAGTACCTCAAGCTGTGGATTGACATTGGTACTCTGACTTCGGTAGATGATGATAACCTCACCATCTATTCGAACAGCAGCGATGCAGAAGATAGCGACAACAGCTATGTTGGCAACCATGACTTCACGAAGGTTGCAAACGACTATTCTTCTCTGCTGGGCCATAAGGTAAAGGTTCTGTACCGCGATGGCAAGACCAATGCTGTTATCGGCGTTTACCCGCTGGAAGATAACACCTCTTATACCGTAAACATGAAGGATATCGAGAAGGATGGCGACAAGGTCAAGTTTGACGGCAAGTCCTATGGCTTTGACGATGCTACCCTGCGTGTTGAAGTCCTGGATGTAGACGGTAAGGTTACTACCTCTGATGTGAAGTCGACCTACTTTGATGTAGAGGCAAACAGCAATGCAAATGCAGTTGCAGAAAAGACCGTAACTTTCGTAGATAACGATGGTGACGGCAAGCTGAATATTGCATTTGTTACCGAGTATGCATCTGCAGAAGTAACCTACGTTGGTTCTGACCGCATCACGGCTGACAAGACCTACAAGATGGAAGACCACAACATCTCGGAAGATCTGGCCAAGGACGATTTCGCAATGATCTCCTGGAACCGTTTCGACGATTGCAAGGACATTGCAAAGGCAGATGTTGTTGTAGATACTCTGGCTTCCTCCAAGGATAAGGGCAACTATCAGCAGTATAAGATCGGCGAAACTTGGTACAACATTGCAGAAAATGCAACCTCCGGTTGGGATAATGTAACGGTTGGCGATACCGTAAAGGCCTACATTGTTGCTGGCGTTATCGTTGACATTGACACCGATGACGGCACTGGCGCAATCCCGACCAATATCGCAGTTGTTGTTGGTTTGGGCGACAACTCGCTCAACGGCGACCAGGCAAAGCTGCGTTACTTCGACGGCACCCTGAAGACGGTTACTCTGGACAAGACTGTAAAGGCTGACGGCACGACCACAAAGGCTGTCAAGGGCTTTGCATACAAGGTTTCCGGTTCGGACAACAGCACCCGTCTGGAAGAACTGAAGGGTCAGAAGTACAACGGCTATGAGTACATTACTAAGACTTATGGCACCGGTGAAGCCGTTACTGCTTCGAACAGCAAGCTGAATTCGATCAGCGGTAAGGTTGTTGATGACAATGCAACCGTTATCCTGTACAACCCGAATGACGGCAGCTCCAAGAAGATCACTGGTAAGCAGTTCAAGGCAATCGACAGTGGTAATTCGGACCTGTTAGCTGATATGAGCAAGGCTGGCACCGCAGCCTTCACCAAGAAGGTTAATGGTGTAGAACGCGTGCTCCTGGCAGCGGTTGAAGTAAAGGATACCGATATCACCGGCACTTCGTATGATAACTACGGTTATGTTACCTCTGACGGTGCAAAGGTTTCGAACGGCGATGTCGAATTCACGATGTGGAACGGCTCGGAAAATCTGAATGTTAAGGTTGAGAGCGGTTCGGAAGACGATTATACCAAGGGCACTCTGGTTGCTTATTCCGCAATCGACAACGACTACCTCCAGGATGCAGAAGCTTTTGGCACGATCGAAGATCTGTCCAAGATGAGCAAACCTGCAACGGCTGCCGACCTCTACGTAGCAGCAAACCTGGCTGATTCCGCTACGGTTGTTACCGACGGCAACAAGGTTCTGAATGTTACCTCCAGCACGCATGTTCTGGTTGTAGATTCGGATGCAGACAAGGCAGACGAAATCGGCATCCCGTACACCGCTGGCAATAACCTCAAGACCGCAACTCTGAAGGAAGTTACCCAGAGTGGCGAAGTCTACCGTCTGAACATGGTTTACCGTGTTGATGGCGGCGGCACTTCTGCAGACGATGACGATCTGGATCTGCTCGTCATCGACAACACCGGCGCATTTGACTTCAACAAGCCGGAAAGCGGCAGCGCTGGCTCTGGCAACGGAGGTTCGACCTCCAAGGGTGACTTTACTTTCACCACGACCGACAAGACTGTTCTGGAAGTTAAGACCGCAGACATCCAGGCAGATGGCAACGTAATCTTTACGGTCAATGTGCTTGGCAATGCAACGGCAGCAAACACCACGTTCGACTGGGAAGTATTTGTAAATGACATTCCGGTTGCAAAGGGCGATGATGTTGCTGCAAATGCATCGAATTACCAAACCACCGGCGTTCAGGTAAAGGACGGCGCCAAGGTTACCATTGCGCTGTCTGACATCAAGGTAGAAGGTCTGTCCAATCCGTCGGCCGATGACATCAACAACGCTTTTGAGCAGGAAGGTGTCACCAACGTTACCGTTAGCGGCGATGTTACTGGTGCAGTCAAGGTGCCGGAAGGCAAAAAGCTGACGCTGGATGACAAGGCCGTTCTGAAGGATGCAACCGTAGAAGGTTCTGTTGTAGTTGGCGACATTGACGTAAGCGGCGATGTTGACCTGTCGAAGGCAGATGTTGCGTCTATCGAGAAGGTAGATGTACTGAACGGTGCTTCTCTGAATGTAACTGCTGGCAGCATTAAGGATCTGACTGCAGGTACTCTGAATGTAAACGCTGGCGGCGCTCTGAAGGTTGCAGATAAAAATAGCGACTCTTCGGCAACTTTGGTTGGTCCGGATACCGCAGAGGCTCGCATTCAGACAGCAGCAGATACTACGGTTTCTCTCGATCTGGCGAACGGCGCAATGACGATTGCCGGCGATGCAGAGATTCCGGCAGGCCAGACTTGGTACTCCATGCTTGGCCCGCTTGCCGCAGAGGCAGAGGGTCTGGTTATGGAACTGACAACCGGTACTCTGACTGTTAACGGCACATTGAAGCTGGTTTCCGCTGGCAGCAGCAGCTTTAAGGTTTCTGGTGACGCCAAGGTAGTTGTTGGCGCAACCGGTGTAATCAATGTGGCTGCAAAGGCAAGCCTGGATGGCAACAATGCTATCACTGGCACTGAAGGCTCTCAGTTGAATGTAACCAACGGCAGTGGTACTATCAGCAATGTTGCTGGCGTATCGGATCACTCTGAAGGTAACTACACCTGGAGTACTGACAAGTGGACTACCGGTGCTTGATTCCAATTCATTTCTGAAATGCCTTTGAGCAGCACGGAAATACTGCATAACAAGAAAGCCCCCTCTTTTGAGGGGGTTTTTCTTGTTACTTAAAGGCAATATACCGATACGGATTGCCACCTTTTGCATATTCATCCGACTCGCACAGGTAACCGGAAACTTGAAAACCGGTTGCTGTAACCGCTACATAAGGCGCTGCAACACCGGGAAGAGCAAGATTTGCCAAAATTGCGCTATACGGGTCACCATACTGACGGGCCATTACCAAAACAGCTTTTGGCTGAAAACCTAACGTGATTGTTTTGGAGCTGCCGTTGCCGGTGTATGAGCCGGTATAGATTTCGCATTTTGCCGCCACTTTGGTTTCTAGTGCGCTATCACCGCTCTGTCGGGCATCGCTTTCGTTTTTGAAAGCGGTTTGCATGGCTTCTTCATCCGCTTTGCTATCCAGTTCGCTTTTCACAGCAGATGACAGCATCTCGCGCGTGATTTCACCTGTGAAGGTTTGGGCACGGTATTCATCCATGCGATTTTCCAGGACTTTGCTGTCGTCGCAGATGCCGTTGAGTGCTTCCCGCAATTCTTCCGGGCAGGCGTCAAACCGGGCTTTCAGCTCGGATGCGGTCAACGTCGGGGTATCCGGTAGGTCGGAAATGCGGTTTTGAAAGGCGGAGATTTTTCGTTCGGTGAACATATTGAGGAGTCCTCCTTTGATTTGGGATTTGCCGCTCATAATAGCTGCCAAATTTACCCGATGTCAAGCCATATTGCAGGGTTTATTTCCCGGGAAAATTGCCCTCCCCTTATGGCTTGACAAAAACAAAAAGCCGCGGCTATTATCATCGCCATCACAAACCCGCGAGCTAGCGGGACAAGGGAGGATATGCAATGAACAAGAATTTTACCATTCCGGCATTTGCCGAGCCAATCACGAATCTACCGGACACGCCGACCTGCGAAGCAACCGAACTGAAACGCCGATTTCAAGCCCCGGTGGACGAAGTCCGCGAAGCGCATAACGCCCTGGCCAAAGCGCACGAAACGCTGGACGAAAAGGTCGAAGGCATTGTCACCGAAACCTTTGCTGGAGCGATTACAGAAGATATGCTGTCACATGAACTAAGCGATTCTCTAGCCCGGCGTAGTGATCTGTATTTTGGAACCTATACGGGAGACGGTATATATCCAAGGGAAATTACGTTGGGCTTTATGCCAAGGATGGTATTTATCACACGTGCAGATGGGTTGATTTCTTCCGCAGGTCAAGTAAGTCAGTATCTCGCGTTCCCTGTCCAAAATCCGAGCGATGATGATCTCTGTGTGATTCTACAACATGGTTTTCTTTTAACCAATACCCCTAATTACTCATTCTTAAATTGGATGGGAAAAAAATTTCTCTATGTGGCAGTTAAATAAAAGCAGCCCCCTCGTATGAGGGGGCTGCTTTTTTATGACACATAACATGTCATATTTAGGATACTGTAACCTCTACATCTTCAAAGACATAGGTGCTTGCACCATTCGGGAAGGTGTAGTTCTCAGCAGCCGTAACGGTTACGTCAGCTGTAACGGTCGAACCGCTCGGAATAACATAAAGCAGATCAGAACCAGAGGTCATTTCAACATCATCAACCGTGATCTTAACACTGGTAACAGTGTAGGAAGAATCGCCTGCAGTGAACATAGAAGCATCAATTTCCTTCACCTTGGTGGTGTCTCCAGTTACCGTGCCACTAAAGGTCGGTGCAGCAGACGTGCTTGCATCCTTCGGAAGAACTGCAAAGGTATCGGTCAGCAGAACGGTGTCGCCAGCCTTAACGGTAATCGTATAAGTGTCAATATTTGCAGTAGCGTCGAACTGTACAGTTACATCCTGGGAACCGTTGTTTTTCACTTCGAAGTCAACAGTACCGTTGGTAATACCAGTAGTGTTGTCATCACCGCCAGAAACGGTTGCCGTCAGCGTCTGCTTTGCAGCATCAGATGCGTAGTTGACAGCAGTAGCAGTATAGGTCAACGTAACCGTAGAATCACCAAACTTCATGGACTCTGCATTACCGCTCTTTTCAGCTGCAGTGATCTTCGGAGCATTTACATCATCCAGTTCAAAGCCATCAAATGCACCGGTGGAGTCGATAACCAGGACTTCGATATCGGTATCGTCAGAACCATCGCTGCTACCGTTTTCATCCATAATCCAGAACGCATTGACCAGATACTTGTCAACGTCGCCTTCCTTGTACTTGGAAGCCTGCGGCAGCTTATCGCCATAGGTGTAGTTCAGACCAATCTTGTTGTCATCACTTGCCTTGGAGTCAACAAGCAGGACGGTGGTGTCTGCTGTTACATTCAGCTGGATGTTGTCAATAGCAATGTAGCCAGAAGCATTGGACTCGTTGCCGCCACGATACATGTCGGAGTTGTTCATGTTCGATACAGCATCCTTAGCCTTTTCGATGGTGCCGTAAGCCTTAACGTCGTTGATAACGCCATCGCTAATGCTGGAGTAACCAACGAGCATACCCTTAACACGATCACCCTTGCTGTAAGAAGTATCCTCGGTGACGGTTACATTCTCAGAACCAGTCCAGATGGTGTACTTCACATTGCCGTTCGAGGTACGGCTGCCGTCGGTAACAATATAGCCATAATTGTCAGAAGACTCACCAATCAGGTCGGTGCTGCTGACCTGGATAGCTGCCAGACGTACACGAGTCAGACCGCTGGTTTCCTTGGTAAATACCGAAGTTGCAACACCAGTGGTACCTGCAAGGCCATCCGTGCTGTTGGACAGCGCGTTGTACTGCTTGCCAGAAATCTCCTTGGATACGCCGTTGCCAGCCCAAAGAATAACAACTGCATCGTCGGCAACCTTTACGCCGTTAATCATATCATCGTCTGGTGCAATGTTGCCTGCAGCGGTCTCGCTGCCGATGGTAGCGGTAAAGCCATTGTACTTGGTATTCGCCTTGGTATGCTCAAAGTTCATATCAGAATCCGAGCCAGAAACCTTGTATGCACGGCCTACAACCGGAGTTACGTCACTGTCGTCAGCAATGGTAACGGTCTTGGTCGTACCGTCAAAGTAACGCAGCTTGACCTGGTCACCATCCAAACCGCTGGTGCCCTTGCCAACTACAACTGCAATGTTAGACGGTACAGCACCGGTGCCGTCGTCGGTGTCAAGGTCGAGTACAACTCCGTTGTAAACATATGCCTTAACGGTGTCGCCGGTGGTGACGTCGGTATCCTCGGCCGCCATGTTGTACCAGGAGCCGTCCAGCTCATACTGAACATAGCCATCCTTTTCCTTGTAACCGGTCAGCTCGGTGGTCAGGATGTCGGCACGGACGATTTCATTGCAGTCGTCGTACAGGTTCTTGGACAGAACCGCGTAGTCGTCCTTAACAAGCTCTTCGTCGATGTTGTCGTCGCTCATGTCGTAGGTCTTACCGTCAAAGGTAATCTTATCCGAACCAACATAAGTAACTTCACCACCGGTGTAGGTGGTAACAATCGCGGTGTCAATCTTGCCATTCTCGTCCTGATCGACAAAGGTAACCGTATTCATGGAAACCTTGTTGCTAGCCGTGTCGGCAAAGTAAGAGATGTTCTCCTTTGTGGCAGTAGCGCCGTCTTTAATGACGTTGATCTGGACTCCTGCAGCACTATCTGCATCGTCAATCGTGTAGGACTTGCCGTCGAACTTAATCTTGTCGCCGTCCAGCTCGGTCGCGTTCAGGTAAGTCTCATAAACCACCGTGCTCTCGGCCGGATAAACGCCAATAACGTCGTTGGTCTTCTCGTCGCGGAACATAACCTTGACCTTACGGCCCAGCAGGCTCGAGTAGTCCTGGGACAGCTTGGTGAAGTCAACATGTGTAGTGTCAGAATCTGCCTTATCGCTATCCGTCTGGCTGATGGACAGGTTCTGGCCGTTGATCGAGGTCAGAGTACCAACGTTGGTATACAGCTTCAGATACTTTACGCCGACGGTATCCAGATCGCCGCCATTATCGTTCTTATCACTGTAACCATCACGGTCGGTAGACCATTCAACCGTATTTGCGCCGATGGTGTTGTACATCAGCTGAGCCGCCCACTGACGCGGGCAATCAGCAGTGATGGTGGTGTTGACATTCTTCAGAATGCCAGCTTCGGTTGCCAGAGAAATGGTCTTGGTAGACCAGGTCGAGCCGCCGATGTCAGCACGAGCCGGATCATAACCAATGACACGCAGGCACATCAGAGCCAATTCTACGCCAGTTACATTCGAATTGGGGTCAAAAATGGTTGCGGACTTACCGGATACAATACCGGCAGCCTGGCAGTGCTTTACATAGCCAGCGTACCAAGCATCAGCCGGTACGTCCGTAAAAGTGGTCTGCATATCTGCATATGCAGACGCATCGTCGCTGTTCGTACGAATCGAGTAGATCATACGACAAGCCTCGGCACGAGTAATGGTGTCGTTGGGACGGAAAGAGCCGTCACCATCGCCAGACATAATGCCGAGCGCTGAGAGCATTTCCACGGCTTCGGTCGCTTGAATGTCGGCCTGGTCCGTGTATGCCGCGCCAGCTGTCGCCATCATGGTGAACGCCATGGCGAACGCCAGTACCAGCGCGAGAACCTTTTTGACATAGCTTTCAAGTGCATTTTAAAGCACTATATAACCAGATTTCATCAAAACAAGTGTTTTTTTTGCGTCTGTTTTTCTATTTTCAATAATGATCTATGCAGTTAGTATTTATGTCTCTTTTCCATACCTGACTTTATTCGGATTTTTTATACATTAATCCAAAATCAGTATATCAGTTAACATATAGGCTGTATGAAATTTTCATGGGGTTTTATGCTTCTATCTCATGATTGGGCACGCCAATTATCTGGCTCGGGTTAATTTCTATTCCTAAATATTTTCAAATTCTTGCAAGTTCACACGTTATAAAGGTGTAGTTTAGATAAAGAGCTATCTCGTTATCAAGATATTTTATGCTTTTCTTCTAGATTATATTTGCAGCACAACATACCTATATCGAATTTGGTATATCTTGTGTATATCCTACGGAGCGAATGTCCCCTTTCGAGTAGGATGTAATGATATGGAAATATGTTAAAATGTTTATAGCGTTACGCATAATACATTATGATGATGTTTCGCTTTGCCTTAACAGCTATGAGTCTGAAATTATATTGTTCCATATCACTTATATGGCACACAGACTAAAGAATCTCAAAAACGTTTCATATTCCGCTAAATTTAAAAAAGAACACGATAAATGCTGGTCTTGTAGTATTGATTTACTAAATGTCAAAAAGGTTCTCGCGCTGGTACTGGCGTTCGCCATGGCGTTCACCATGATGGCGACAGCTGGCGCGGCGTACACGGACCAGGCCGACATTCAAGCGACCGAAGCCGTTGATACGCTCACCGCGCTCAGCGTAATGGCTGGCGATCCGGACGGTTCCTTCCGCCCGAACGACACCATTACCCGCGCAGAGGCCTGCCGCATGATTTACACCATCCGTTCGGGTGGCAACGATGATGCATCTGCTTATGCAGGTATGCAGACCACTTTTACGGACGTACCGAATGATGCTTGGTACGCTGGCTATGTTAAGCACTGCCAGTCTGTCGGCATTGTATCCGGTAAGTCCTCGACCATTTTTGACCCCAATGCAAACGTAACCGGCGTTGAGCTGGCTCTGATGTGCCTGCGTGTCATGGGTTACGACCCGGCGAAGGCTAACATTGGTGGTTCCACCTGGTCTACCACCACCATCGGTCTGGCGACCGAGGCTGGTCTGCTGGAAGACTTCAATGCAACTGTAACTAATGACTGCCCGCGTCAGTACGCAGCTCAGCTGATGTACAACATGCTGAATGCTGACACCGTTCGCTGGTCTGATGATGCTGGCGACTATGTCAAGGATGAGCAGCGTATCTCGGGCACGACACTGACCGAGTACATCACCGTTGGTGAGAAGTACATGAGCCTGATCAAGGTTACCGGTACTCTGCAGGCTTCCGGTAAGGTTGGTCTGGACGGTGCAGGCTCTGAAGAGGCTCTGGTTCTGGATCCGAATTCGCTGAGCTCTGCCGATAAGGCTGCTGGTAAGGAAACTTCGTTCGACGATGTTACCACTGATTATTCTGACATGATCGGCCAGACTGTACAGGTTCTGTATAAGGAAAAGAACAGCGATACCACCGTTTACGGTGTATTCGCGACCGACGACAACAAGGTAAATATCTCTACCACGGCCAATAACCTGGAATCCCAGTCCGGCGAGGATAAGATTAAGGTTGATGGCACCAAGTATACGGTTGACTATCAGGGCAGCTACATGCCGATCTACACCGTAGCAGCTAGCGGCACCGGTGCAAGCATTACCGAAGACAAGTCGGTTACCAATGCTTCTACCCTGGAGACTAAAATCAATGATCTGGACAACAATGGCGTTGACGTACAGGTTATCTCCAACGACGGCGACAGCAAGATCGATATGATTATCGTCTTCGACAAGACTTTTGCAAAGCTGACGGCTACCAACAGCTCGTCTGTAACCTACCGTACTGTTAAGACCGATATGAGCGGCGACACCACCACGACTGGCGATAAGCTGGATCTGGAAGATGACGCTCCGGTTCTGTACGACGGCTATGCCAAGGATGACTATGTATTTGTATCCGCTGATCTGTACAACGATGCTGTTGTTGTAGAGAAGGCAGAAACCGTAACCGGTACCGCTTCCGCTACCAAGGAAGATTCGATCTCGATCGGCGGCACTTGGTACGATTACTATGATACCGGTGCAAACGGCTTCAATGCCAAGGCTGGCAACGACTACACCGCATATGTGCTCAACGGTTTTGCTTACTATGTAGAAGGCGCTGCTGCAACTGACGTTGACACCCTGCTTGTGAAGTCTATTGGCGACTACAACAAGATTAACGAAGGCGTTGAGGCTAAGGTTCTGTTCGAGGACGGCACCGAGAAGGTCATCAACGTAGAGCGTCTGGTTGTTCCGTCTGCTGGCTTCGACCAGGATAAGTTCGACGAAGATGCTAAGGCTACCGACAATAAGGCTACTGTTTACGCTGGTGCAGCTGCTGACGGCGACATCTCGATCGCATTTACAGCTGGTCTGAACGAGTTCGTCAAGCCGGCTCTGTATACCTACGATGTAGATGGCAGCGATTACACGCTGTTCCTGGTAAATGACAACTACACAAGCGGTGCTAAGATCGATGCAGTCCAGGGTGCAAATGATTACATCTCTAAGACTGAGACCATCGACAGCAAGGACATTGACGACGCAGCTGTTATTTACCTGAACTACAACGGCGGCAGCGACTGGAAGGTCATCACCGGTTCGGCTCTGGCTTCCTATGATGATATCACTGGTGATGCAAAGTCCGCATATGTTGCAGACGACGGCACCATCGTAGCAGCTTTCCTGTCCTCTGCAGCTAAGCTGAATACCACCGATACCCTGTATGGTGTTGTTTCCTCGTCTTACACTTCCACCAACTCGGATGGCGATCGCGTTGTATACCTCGACCTGATCACTCCGGAAGGTGCAAAGACGGTTGAAACCGAGGAAACCAAGGTTGCTAACTTCACCAAGGGCGACATCGTATCCTTCACCGGCACTTACGAGAAGGCTGTTGGTACGGTAACTGTTGAGAGCGACACGCAGTCGACCGGTGCACAGTCCCAGGGCTACATCGCTGTTGACCGTGTATCCTCCAACAATCTGATTACTCCGAAGTCTACCTACAATGACGGCGATGCCGAGTACACCATTGACGTGGCTGTTCCGCAGGCTGGCAAGATCGTTTCGGATACTGCTGTGATCTACATCGACGAGTCCAACAAGACTTACGAGTATGTTGAGAGCGACAGCATTGCTGAGGCAAATGAGTTTGCAACTAGCGGTATCTACGCAAATGCGTACGTAATCGTTGACGACAATGAGCTTGACCTGATCGTTTACGAAGTAAACGGCAAGCTGCGCGATGGCAACGATACTTTCAAGGTACTAAACGCTACTAAGTCGAGCGTAGTTGCAGCTAACAAGGAACAGGAAGCTAAGAATGCACTGGTTGCAACGCTGGCAGGCAACGGTAACGGCACTGGTTTCACCTATGGCTTTACTCAGGTTAGCGACTCCAATGTTTATACAATTGACACTGGTGTAGACCTTTCCAGCCTGAAGAATGTTACAACTGCAATCACGGCTGACTGGGGCACTGATGTTACTGTAACTCTGAACAAGCTTGACAGTGCACCTTCTGCTGGCAATTCTGGTGACTTCCAGGATGTTAATTATAAGGCACTGGCTAGCGAAACTGAGACAGATGTGAAGATGGATAACCGTGCAATCCAGCTGATGCAGACCGATGTTGGTACCACTACTACCAACTGGACTGCTGTCAAGGTAACCATTACTGCTGCTACTGTTGCAGATGCAACCACACCAGCAGCATCTCAGGAAATCATTCTTTGTGTAAACGGCAACACTTGATTTCCTATGTAAGCACAGATAAAACCCCCGAGGATTTCCTCGGGGGTTTTCCCTTTTCTTCACTTAAATGCAAGATAAAAATACACATGGCCGGTTGCATTGCTTTCCGCTCCCACGTGGCCGGGGCTGTGATAAAAGTCCGTCACCTGGAATCCATTGTCAACAATTTTTAACACATAATAATCGATTCCATTGATTGAAAGTATAATCGGGCCGTTTGTGATCGATAGGCCTCCATAATAGTGCCCATCAAAATGGGTCATGCCGTCAGACGTCAGCAGCAGCACTGCTTTTGGGGTGAACCCCAACGAAATGACGCGGTTTTCCGTGCCGTCGCCCGTGTAAGTGCCAAAATATGCTTCACATTTCTGCTGAAGGCTGCTTTGCAGCGCGGTATCCCCGCTGATTCGCGCGGTGATTTCGGCACGGAGTGCCGTCTGTTCAGCCTTACCGTTGATCTTTTGAGAGAGTTCTTCGTCAAACATGCTCTCGTGAATGGCTCCGGAAAAAGTTTCGGTGACAATGCCTTCGACCTTTTCATCCAGCGTTTGATGCGCTTCCGCCAGGGCGTTGTGCGCTTCCCGGACTTCATCCGCCGGGGCTTGAAACCGGCGTTTGAGTTCATCCGCGGCACACGTCGGCGTATCCGGCAGGCCGGTGATCGGCTCAGCAAATGCCGGGAGAGTGAAATTTTGATTCATCGCGTATCCTCCTTTGTCCCGCTAGTTCGCGGGTTTGTGATGGCGATGATAATAGCCGCGGCGTTTTATTTTTGTCAAGCCATATGGAGAGGTTCATTTTTTCAGAAAATTGCCCTTGCATTTGGAATACAAAAAACAAGGTGAGAAAAGTGGACGTTTTCCACTCTTCTCACCTGTTTTTATCTTTCGCGTACGTTGACAGGTCTTATGCAGTAAACTTGGTTAACATGGTTGCAACTTCCGCACGAGTGGCGGTGCTCTGCGGATTGAGCGCGCCATCACTGCCTTGCAAAATGCCCTTTTGTACACAATACTTCATAGCATCCAATGCCCAATCGGATACCTGGTCGCTATCCGAGAATCCAGACAGGCTGGCGGTTAAGTCACTGGGCGCGCCATCATACTGATACAGCATGTAGGCGAGTTCTTCCCGCGTAATATTTTCATCTGGTTTGAAAGACGTGCTTTCCAAATCCTTCAGCAGGCCCTTTTCCCAGCTCCAAAGCGCGCCGCTTGCATACCACTGCGAAATATCCACATCGGTGAACGGGTTATTGCCACTGATGGAGGGGGAGCCCGCAATGCGGTACAGAACCGATGTCATCATGCCACGGGTCATTTCCCCGTTCGGTTCAAAGGTTGTAGCACTCGTACCAGAGAGATAACCCTTTTTCACACACGTCATGACGTATTGCTTGCCCCAGTGGCCATCCAGGTCAACAAATGGGGTATCGCGCGTCGTCGAGCCGACCAGGTCATAGGTGCATACCGAACGATAAGACGTGTTTAAGACCACTTCATACTGGCTATCTTTATCAATGTCTGCTACAACAGGAGCCGATTTTACGCCATTGGTTTGCGCATTGGAGCCGTAATAGCCCGGATACGTTGTCGGCAGCTGCGTGCGGGTGATCAGCTTCAGATTGCTGTCGAGCACATACAGAGAACCATTCACGCCGGTATTTTCACTGGTGACATCATGTGGGCCTTCTGCACGGCTGTCCGTCCAGGAACCAAAAATGATTTCCTGTTTTCCATCGCCATTGATGTCCTTACAAACCGGCTTGGCGGCATATTCTGCCACACTGGCCGTGGTGGCCGGCAGGGTGAAGCTCTTCATCTGCTGGTCGAGCGTGAAGCAGTACAGCTTGCCGTCATAGGAGTTAAAGAGGATTTCCTTGTTGCCATCGCCATCCAGATCGGCCGTCACCGGCTCGGACATGACAAAAGAAGCAACTGAGTTGGTCGCGTCTTTGAGCCGGCCGCCCAGACCGCTGGGGAAGGACGTCCAGTCAAAGCCCTTTTCCGGATTGACATAGCGGGTACGATCGCCGTTAAAGACGCAAACGGTCATATACTGGCTCTTGAGCCAGAACATATTCGCCACATCCTGGGTGTCCATGACAATACCTGTCACAACGATTTCCATGTCGCCATCGCCATCCAGGTCATCGATCACCGAGCCAGCATGACCAAATTCCATGCACAGGCGTTCGGTCAGCGAAGTTTTATTCTGGTCGGTATCCCAGCCGCGCTGTGCAACCATCCGCTCGTGACCATAGTCCAGATAGGTTCTCACATATCCCCAGGGATGCGCGTCTCCAAATTCAGACGCATTGGCCATGACAAGCGAACCGTCGATCTCATAGGCCTGAATGCAGCGGTTATCCGTAGGAACGATGATTTCCGGCAAGTTATCACCGTCAATATCGCCGGTGGAAATGCCATTGCCAAATACACCATAGCTTTCTGCTATATCGATCTGAGAGCCCGAAAGCTGCGGCCAGCCGGGAAGCTGGTTGCCACGGCAATCATACGCCCAAACGCTGGTTTCCGATGCGACACCGCAGCCTACGATGATCTCATCGGTGCCATCCCCGTAAAAATCGCCGATTGCTACCGAGCGGATGGAACCATCCATGCTGATGTACTTGGGCCAGCCGGGTTTAAAATAACCGGTGTAGTCCAGCACCGAAATACAGTTTTTATGGACGGAAATGATTTCTTTCCAGCCATCGTTATCGATGTCGTCTACGATTGCATCGCACCAGGCACCGCCGACATTCCCGTACGTTTCGGGCTCATAGGACGAGGTGCGATCCTTTCCCGAGTTCACACGCCACTTGGTTTGACCGGTTGTGGCATCGGTCACGGTAATAGCGGACGAGACACTAATCACTTCATCTTTTCCGTCGTTGTTCAGATCGGTCACAATCGGCGCACAATAATAGGCTTCATTCGTGTATTTTGTGTGGGATGCTCCCGAATACAGATATTTTGCTTGTGCTGAGATAGATGCTGCCTGCGCGGGCAAAGGGCATAGGCTGAGTGTCAGTGCCATCGCACTCAAGCAGGCAATTCCTTTGCGCATGGACAATTTCATAACGATTCCTCCTGATTCTCAACAGTCTGCCGGGATATAGTTTACAACAGATGATTGTTGCATTGCACAAGTTGTGTTTTAAAAATACATCTCCTTTCATCCAAAATGCACTATTTTTATTTTAGCGTGTTACCAGATGCTCTGTCAATCAATTCAAGGAAATATTTTCTTAAAAAGACAATGCTTTTGAGTTTCCCGGGAAATAAACCGGGATGTAACGCAATCGCGCATGAAGATTGGGACATAAAAAAAGAACTGCACACCTTTACAGGTTGCAGTTCTTTTTTGAAATAACCGGTTAGGCAGCCCCATTAAACAGGCTGGTCGTGGGTTCTGGCTGCTGGAACAGCTTTGCGGCATTGTCCTGGTTTGCACGGGTTGTCGTACGAGTCGTACCTCCCGAAACATATACCTTGCCGCACTCCGGGCAAATATCGGTATAAAGCGTAACCGATTGGCTGACGACCTCACGGTTTTCCTGCTTTGCCTGGGACTGCTCACGCATGACATGTTCCTGTTCATGTCCGCGTACCGCAGCAGCAGCCTGCGAAGGGTCAATATTCGTCGGCGTTTTGTAAGAAACCCCCGGATCATCCGAGCCGTCTTGATATTTACGCTCCTTACAGGTCTGGCATTCGCTTTCTTCCATCACTTCCTGCGCAGACTTCATTTCACTTTGTGCTGCGTTTTCTGCACTGTTATCCTCTTGTCCGAGATATTGGATGCGATTACGTACTGCCATCTCGGTCGGGTCCACACCTTCTCGGACGGTAGGAAGCTCTGGCTCCCCGAAAGACGGGGTAGTGCCATACTGTACCGTAGGCACAGCTGTGACGGGCGGCACGGGTGTACTTTGTGCAGCCGCTATCCGTCCAATTCCATCCACACGGCTGGCGCTATTCGATTGATAGGATGTATTGAAACGATAGGTATAGGCACGTTCTGCACCAATCAAATTGATCAACGTTCTCACCCTTTCTGTCTTTTGAAATCTTATCAAAGACCGTTCTTCTGATTACCTTTATTGTACCCTGCTCTGGGAGGTTTCTCAAGAGAAACTTTGTGTTGCATAAATGAAAGGCAATTTTCCCCAAAAAGGAACCCTGCAATATGGCTTGACATAGGGTAAACGCCGCGGCTATTATCATCGCCATCACAAACCCGCCAGAAAGCGGGACAAAGGAGGATACGCGATGAACAAGAATTTTACCATTCCGGCGTTTGCCGAACCAATCACGGGCCTACCGGATACGCCGACCTGCGCCGCTAATGAACTCAAACGCCGGTTCCAGGCCCCGGCAGATGAAGTCCGCACGGCGCACAATGCCCTGGCCGAAGCGCACGAAACGCTGGGCGCCAAAGTCGAAGGCATTGTCGCCGAGACCTTTGCCGGAGCCATTCACGAGAATATGTTCGACGAAGAACTCGCCGAAAAACTCAACGGTAAGGCAGACGAAACTAGTGTTACCGAACAGATGGCAGCAGAGGCAACCGCCCGCGAGGCATTGGAAAACGCGAACAGCAATGCACATAGTTCTTTGCAGCGCGATATTGCGGCCAAATGTACGATTGCCACCGGGACGTTTACCGCGACTGGCGACACCATGGAAATTACCTTGCCATTCACACCTACGGCAGTCGTGCTTTCGTCGGAAAGCTATGACACGTTTATGGTGCCACAGGGCTATAAATCCAATTACAATAGCGTTATCGCTGCTGAACTACGTGGGAATAAAGTCATCATGCACAGTACCCCGCTTTTGAATACCGCGGGCCGTCTTTGTTACTATCTCGCGTTGCAATGAAAAAGGAAAACCCCCTCGAAAGAGGGGGTTTTCGATTGTACTGAGACCGAATTACTTATGCAGCAATCGTCAGAGTACCAGCGCCAGTTACCGTAAATACGTTAGCGGCATTATTATTGGAGATAGCCGAACCGCTGGTAACAGAGGAGGTCATTCCAGTATAAGTCGCGTCATACGTATCGGTAGATGCACTCTGGGTAACAGTGATCTTGGTGCCTACAGGAACCTTTACCGTTACTTCCGTATCGTCAGCAACCGTGATGGCCTGATCTCTCGTACCGTCGCCCAGCTTGAAAGTAATGGTATCCGTACCCTGGGTACCCTTCAGAACAACATTTACAAACGCAGTGTCAGCAGCAACTACGCTGTAATCCGCACCAACGTAGAAGGTATAGTCAGCAGCAGCAGCCGAATCCGCTGTTGCAATACCGCTAACAACAACCTTGGCGCCCGGAACCATCTTGGTATTAGAAGACAGATCCATGGTATACAGGTAGGAACCAACATCCGTCAAGGCAGTGCTGCTGAATGCTGTCTCTTTATTCGTTGCATCCGGAGCATATACTGTTGCCTTACCTACATTGGTCTGTACAGCCTTATCCAGCTGGATGTTGAACTTGCCAGCAGCAGCGCCCTTGGTCACGTTAGAGATAACCGGAGCGGCAGCCTTGGTGTCTGCAGATACACCAGCAACCGTGATAGCATTGTTAGTGCCATCCGCCTTGCCTGCAAATGTTACGGTCTGAGCGGCGCCCTTCTTCAGTTCGCCAGCCGGGAAAGTAACAACTGCGGTATCATCCTTATCCAGATTGGATGGAGTCAAAGTAATGGTTGCACCCTTGGTCAGGGTAGCATCCGAACCGGTGTACTCAACTTTTGCAGTGACAGCTTCACCCTTAGCGTATACGTCCTTGGTCGTGGTGATCTTGAAGTCACCAATCGTAGACACACCGGTAGCGGTACCAGTTACTGCAGTGCCAGGAGCTACAATACCAGCCTGACCAACAACAAAGGTTACAGTACCCTGTGCACCATTTGCCAGAACTTCGAGGGTGTAGGTACCCGGGGTGACACCGGTGCTGCCAGTTGCAATCGTCACGCTCTGGGATTCACCAGCACCAAATACACTTACTTGAATCGTCGCAGTGCTCTGAGTAACAGTGGCCTTGGTGGAATCCAGTACACGAATCAGATTATTCGATACCAGGTTGCCCGTCGAAGCCGGCAGATCGCTCACTGTAAAGGTAACAGAATCGCTCTTGCTTGCCAGCATATCGATGGTACCAAACTTAATGTTGCCGGTAACTTCACCGCCAGTGTTGCCGCCGGTGCTACCGCCGCCCGTGGTAGTGTCTTCCATGCCGTCGAATACGCCGGTGGAGTCGATAACCAGAACTTCGATATCAACATCGTCAGAACCAGCTTCATTCATCAGCCAGAATGCGTTAACAACCCAAGTGCCGTCCGCCTTCTCCTCTGCCTGCGGCAGCTTATCGCCGTAGGTGTAAGTCAGGCCAATCTTGTTGTCGTTATCCGCCTTGGAGTCAACCAGCAGAACGGTGGTATCTGCGGTTACATTGAACTGATTGCCATTTACTGCGATGTACTTAGTCGCTTCCTTCGCTTCGTTACCTGCACGGTACAGCGAAGTCGTGTTCAGGGAGCCGGTTGCATTCGTTGCATCCTCAACGGTACCGTACTTGGTAACATCGTTAATGACGCCGTTGGTGATGGTCGAGTAACCAATCAGGGTGCCCTTTGCACGGTCGCCCTTGGAGTACGAGGTGTTCTCGGTAACGGTTACATTTTCAGAGCCAGTCCAAATGGTGTACTGGGTATCGCCGGAAGAGGTGCGAGAACCGTCGGTTACGATGTAGCCGTAGTTGTCGCTGGACTTGCCGGTGATGCTGGTGCTATTAACCAGAACAGACGCCATCATGACGCGGGTCAGGCCGTTGCTCTCCTTGGTGAAGGAAGCATAAACATGACCTACACCGTTATCGCCCAGGTCTGTATCGCTATTTACCATAGCGTTGAACTGCTTACCGGTGATTTGCTTGGAGCGGCCGTTGTTATCGAACAGCACGATCGCTGCGTTGTCATCAACCTTGATACCGCCGATCTTGTCGTTGGACGGATCTGCATCCAGCTTCTTATTAGAAGTCTGGGAAGCTGCATTGGTAACATCCGTGATGACTGCCTGATAGCCGTTGTACTTCTTGGCTTCCAGCTTTTCAATCTTAAAGGAGTTGTCCGAACCAGAGGACTTGTAAGCTACGCCAACAACCGGCTTGAAGTTTACATCATCGTCCAGGGTAACGGTCTTGGAAGAGCCATCGAAGTAGCGAACCTTAATCTGGTCGCCGTTCAGGGAGTCGCCAGAGCCAGCAACACCAGTTACAACAACGATGTTGCCCGGGAAGGAGCCAGTGCCGTCGTCAGTATCCAGATCCAGAACGACGCCATTGAATACGTAAGCCTTAACGGTATCGCCAGTGCTAACGTCGGTATCTTCGGTCGCCATATTGTACCAGTTACCGTTTAGTTCGTACTGTACATAGTCGTCCTTTTCCTTGTAGCCGGTCAACTCGCCCGTGATGACCTCAGCCTTTACGATGTCCTTGCAGCTATCGTACAGGTTTTCGGAAATAACAGCGTAGTCGTCCTTTGCCAGGTTTTCGTCGATGTTCTCTTCGTCCATGTCGTAGGACTTGCCACCAGCAGTGATCTTATCCGAACCAACATAGGTGACTTCTGCATCGGTGTAGGTGGTTACGATAGCGGTATCGATCTTGCCGTTCTCGTCGGTATCAACGAAGGTAACGGTATTCATCGAAACCTTGTTAGCAGCCGTGTCATCGAAGTAATCCAGCGACTTGCTTACCGCGGTAGCGCCATCGATGATGGTTGCGATCTTGTTTGCGTCATCTACGGTGTAGCTCTTGCCGTCAAACTTGATCTTATCGCCATCGCGCTCGGTCTGGTTCAGACGGGTGTTGTAAACTGCGTCTTCGCCGATCGGGTAAACACCGATTACGTCGTTGGTCTTCTGATCGCGGAACATGACCTTAACCTTGTGACCCAGCAGATCCGAATAGTTCTTCGGGAGCTTGGTGAAGGAAACATCCGTAGTATCGGAATCTTCCTTGTCGCTTGCGCTCTGGCTGATGGTCAGGTTCTGGCCGTTAATGGTAGACAGAGTACCAATGTTTACGTACAGCTTGAGGTACTTAACACCAACGGTGTCATAGTCCTTGCCAACCAGGTTCTGATCGGAGTAGCCGTTCTTGTCGTCCGACCACTGAACTGTGTTTGCCTGGATCATGTTGTACATGAGCTGGGCAGCCCACTGACGCGGGCAAGCAGCGGTGATGGTGGTGTTAACGCCATCCAGGATGCCAGCTTCGGTAGCGATCGAGATGGTCTTGGTGGACCAGGTCGAGCCGCCGATGTCAGCCTTGGCCGGGTCATAACCCATCACGCGCAGGCACATCAGAGCCAGCTCTACGCCGGTTACGTCACGGTTCGGCTCAAAAGTAGTAGCCGAAGTACCGGATACAATACCAGCAGCCTGGCAGTGCTTTACATAGCCAGCGTACCAAGCGTCAGCCGGTACATCCTTGAAAGTAGTCTGCATATCCTTGTATGCATCTGCATTGTCGCTATTCGTACGGATCGAGTAGATCATACGGCAAGCTTCCGCACGGGTAATGGTGTCGTTCGGGCGGAAGGAACCGTCCGGATCGCCAGCCATAATGCCGAGCGTAGAGAGCATATCAACAGCTTCGGTTGCCTGGATGTCAGCCGAATCTGTGTATGCCGCGCCAGCTGTCGCCATCATGGTGAACGCCATGGCGAACGCCAGTACCAGCGCGAGAACCTTTTTCAGATTCTTCATAGGTTTTTTCCTCCTTTTTATTTTCGGGGCGGGGAGCCCCTTTGTTCGAGAACTAGTTTACCACCCGTTTTCGCCCGCGTCAACGGATTTAAAGGAGGTGTAACACAGGTGTAATATTGCGGCGTGCATTTCCCTTTACAGGGCATATATGTTGTGGAAAAGACTGTGGATAGCACAAAAACCGCGTAAATTCGGCGGCTTTCATGGAAAGGAAATGTGTTACATCCAGAGGCTGCTTTTGTTTCCTTAGATGTCGCTGATCTCAAGCAAGCCGCCCATGCGCCGGGCCATGCTGACCTTGTCGCTGTATTGCACATGGGCATAAATGTTGGCGGTGGTACTGATGTCAGCATGGCCGAGCCATTCCTGAATCTGCCGCAGAGAAAATCCTTCGCGGAGTAATAAGGTTGCCGCCGAATGGCGCAGGTCGTGCAGCCGGATGTGCGGCAGGCCGGCCCGGCGGCAGACTTTGGTAAATTCCTGGGATATGTAATCGGGCCGCAGGGGGGTGCCATCGTCACGGGTGCAGATATAATCACTTTTTTGATAATTTTTTCCGTAAACACGCTTCATATCCTTCTGATGACGGCGTAATTCGCTCAAATAGCGCCGCATATCCGGGGTGAGCGGCAAGGTACGGTAACTGGACTTGGTTTTGACCTGATCGCTGTAAATCACATGGCCGCGGGTGGAAACCGCCGTATGATTGATGGTAATGGTACGGGCTTTGAAATCCACCGCGCTCCAGCGTAGACCGACGGCTTCGCTCCGGCGCAATCCATAGGTTGCGGCCAAAACAAAGGCCGGTTCGGCCGGAGAATTGCGCGCTTCTTTGAGAAAACGGTTGAGTTGGGACAAATCATAGACTTTTCCGATGAATTTTGTCCGTTTGGGCAGCAGGACGTTATCGGATGGATTGTGGGTGATCAGCTGCATGGTGACCGCATATTTCAGACATTTGTGGACGATCGAATGAAATTTGACGATGGAAGTGGGGGAATAGCCTTCTTCATACTTCAAATTTGCGAAATTTTGAAAATCCGATGGCCGGGCATTATTCAGGGTGATGCCATGGGTGCGGTAATACGGTTCAATATGTTTGCGGAACATATACCAATAGCTGTCCAGGGTATTGGTTCGAACCTGGCTCTTCATCATCCCCAGCCAGCTTTCCATGAAATCGGCAAGCAGAATATCTCCATCCACTGGGGGAGCTTGATCCGATTTTACCGGCTGCGTGTCCTGAAAACACACATGCAGACATCCGTTTTCTTCAAAATATTCTGGCTTTTTCATGAATGCAACTCCTTTTCCTTTGGCTTCAATGAATATAGTAAAAATATAGCATGAATTTCGTTGGATAAATTCGACGAAATTCGACGAATATTTTTTCTCCCCTTTCTGGAATGCCGCTTGACAAGCGAAATTTTCTCGGCTATTATCATGGGAAAAATCAAACGAAACCGAAAATTTGAAACGATCGGTTTTTCAAAAAAGTTTGGGAAACAATAATAGATGTCATGAAAATCAGGACGGGAAATAAAAATGCTTGCTTTCAACACTCATGTGAAAAAGGTTCTTGCGCTGGTACTGGCGTTCGCCATGGCATTCACCATGATGGCGACAGCCGGCGCAGCATACACGGACCAGGCCGACATTGAAGCGACCGAAGCCGTGGAAATGCTCAATGCGCTCGGCGTAATGACCGGCGATCCGGATGGCTCCTTCCGTCCGAACGACACCATTACCCGCGCAGAAGCTTGCCGTATGATCTACACGATCCGTACGAATAGCGACGACGCATCTGCATATGCAAACATGCAGACCACTTTCAAGGATGTACCGGCTGACGCTTGGTACGCTGGCTATGTTAAGCATTGCCAGGCTGCTAACATTGTATCCGGTACTTCGGCTACTACTTTTGAGCCGAACCGTGATGTAACTGGCGTAGAACTGGCTCTGATGTGCCTGCGCGTGATGGGTTACGACCCGGCCAAGGCTGACATCGGTGGCTCGACCTGGTCCACCAAGACCATCGGTCTGGCAACCGAGGCTGGCATCCTGGACGGTGTCAACACCACCATCACCGCTGCTTGCCCGCGTCAGTGGGCTGCTCAGCTGATGTATAACACCATCGGCGCTCCGACCGTTCAGTGGTCTACCGACTCGAATTCTTACAGCAAGTACTTCGAAGATGGTACTGAGCGTGACTCGGTTGGCAAGGAGTACCTCAAGCTGTGGACCAATGTTGGTACGCTGGAAAAGGTAGAAGATGACAACCTGTGGATCTCGCAGGATGCCAGCGATGTTGCAGACAGCGATAACGAAAAGACCTCGTTCACCAAGCTGAGCCAGGATTACACCTCTCTGCTGGGCCAGAAGGTCAAGGTTATGTTCCGCGACAACAAGACCAACAGCGTAATCGGCGTTTATGCTCTGGCAGACAACGCATCTTACACGGTTAACCTGAAGGACATTGAGAAGGACGGCGACAAGGTTAAGTTCGACGGCAAGTCTTACGCATTTGAAAATGGTAAGAAGATCAATGTTCAGACCGTAACCGAAGATGGTACATTCTCTGAGGATGGCCTGACTTGGACTTCTGCAAACTTTGATAAGTATGCAACCGACGCAACTGACACCAAGGTCAATCCGGCAACCGTTACCTTTGTAGATAGCGATGGCAATGGCAAGCTGGATCGTGCATATGTAACTTACTACAAGACTGCAGAAGTTACTTATGTTGGTTCTGACCGTATCGTTGCAGGCACCACCTACAACATGGATGACGAAAACATCGCTGACGACATCGAAGCGGATGATTTCGTTGCAATCTCGTACAACCGCTACGACGACTGCCGCGACATCGTAAAGGCTGAGGTTGTTACCGATACCCTGAACTCCAGCAAGGACAAGACCGATTATCAGCAGTTCCAGATTGGCGATACCTGGTACAACATTGCTGATAACAAGGCAAGCGAAGTTTCGGTTGGCGATACCGTAAAGGCTTACATTGTTGCTGGTGTTATTGTTGACATCGAGACCAACGACGGTGCAGCTCTGCCGTCCAACATCGCAGTTGTTGTTGGTACCGGTAGCGGCGACACTCTGAACGGCGACCAGGTTAAGCTCCGTTACTTCGACGGCACCCTGAAGACCGTTACCCTGTCTGACAACACCACTGTACCGATGGTAGAGGGCCGCGCTTATAAGGTATCTGGCTCGGATAGCAACACCACTCTGAAGGATGTAGAAGAGAATCAGAAGTACAACGGCTTCTCCTCTCTGGTATTCCCGACGTCCTATACCCCGGCTACTGTTTCTGTTTCTGCTTCCACCATCGATGGCAAGGCTGTAGCAGATGATGCTGCAATCGTTGTTTATGACAAGGATGGCCGTTCTAAGGTAATCACCGGTAAGCAGTTCAACGATCTGTCTGCAACTGCTCCGATTGAAAGCAATGGACAGGCTGCATTTGTTAAGGAGTCTGGCGGTCTGAACCGTATCCGCCTGGCTTCGATCGAAGTAACCTCTGGCAAGACGATCAGTGATGTAACTGGTACCTCGAACGATAACTACGGCTACATCATCGACGGTGCTAAGGTAGTAGCTGGCGACGACATCCAGTACACCATCTGGAATGGTTCTGGCGATCCGATCGTTGTGAAGGAAGAAGGCGTAACCGTTTCTGAACGTCAGGAAGACATGGTAATCGGTTACTCTGGCGTTGACGCAGACGGCTACATCCAGGATGTTGATGATGACATCATCGATCTGTCCGCCAAGATCAGCACCGGCTTTAACGCTAGCAGCGATGGTTCGAATACCAGCAAGGCATTTGTTGGTTCCAACGCTGCAGCAGAAAAGAGCTATGTTTCGGTTGACAACACCAAGCTGAATGTCACTGCGGATACCAAGGTTATTCTGGTTGACACCAGCAAGAGCGGCAACGACATGGCTATCCCGTACTCCTACAACTCCACCACCCTGACCAAGGCAGCTTCTTCTGACAAGATGAACGTTGCGTTTATCCTGGACGAGGCAGTTAGCAACGGTTCGGCAGATCTGGAGATGCTGGTTGTTGATGTAAACGGCGAATTCGACGGCTGGTATGAAGATACCACTGGCGACGACACCGAGGAAACTCCGGACGGCACTGAGTATGCAGACGATGCTGCTCTGAAGGCTGCTCTGAAGAAGGGTGATGTTGTTGCAACCGGTGTAATTCCGGCTGGCACCTACGCTTCTAACTCTGAACTGACCCTGAACAATGCCGTTCTGGACGGTAAGGTTACTAAGACTGGTGATGTAACGCTGGCTGGTGAAACTCAGTTCGTTAGTGAAGGCGCTCTGGAAGTAACCGGTACTCTGACCATCAAGAGTGATGCAAAGGTTGATCTGTCTAAGGTTACAGCAAAGGGTGCTATTGTTGATGAGCGTGCAGAAACTGCTACTTCTGATGTAGTCGCTCTGTTGAAGAACTCTTCGGACGTAACCGTTCAGAAGGCTACTGTTGACAACACTGTTACTGTAACTGGCAAGAAGCTGACCGTCGTTGGCGTACTGACTACTGGCACCACTCTGCCGACTGCAACCGCAACTGAAATCAGCGCAGCAAGTGTTGATGCTTCTGCCGCAACTTCTGTAGATGCAGATGCACTGACGAAGCTGCTTGGATGGGCTAAGGCAGTAACTGTCGACGATGTAACCGTAGGTTCCTCGGTTACCGTTGATGAAGGCAAGACTCTCGTTGTAAACGGCGACATCACTTCTCTCACCAATCTGTCTGGTAAGGGTAATGTGACCTACAAGAACGTTACTATGACAGCCGACGAACTGAAGGCTGCTCCGGTAGTAACCAATGTTGCAGTTGATAAGTTCGAAGTAGGAGCTAAGGTTGTTCTGACTTTCAGCAAGCCGCTGGATAAGACTACTGCTGAAACCACGAGCAACTATACCTTTGCTGACGGCACAAGCCAGCCGACTGTAGCAAGTGCAGAACTGAGTGAGGATGGCAAGACCGTTACGATCACTACTGCGACGAATGCGATCGAGGGTAGTGCAACCACTCTGACTGTTGGTACGAGTGTTAAGGACTTTGCCGATGTTGTTTTCACTACGACTAATGCAAAGGTAAGCTTTGGCGCAACCTATGATGCTGAGCACACTATCGGTAATGCTTGATTAATGGCGACTAAATGAAGCTATTTAAGAAAATCCCCCGAGAGAAATCTCGGGGGATTTTCTATTTTTATCGAAACGCAATGTAACGAAAGATGGTTTCATCCATGTTGCCGGCGCTGTTAACGTTAAAATATAGTTTTGCTTCAAATCCATTGGATGTAATGCAGATATTATCTGCATCCATGCCATCTATGGCTAGATTCATCATCTGCGGATCGTAATAGTTGCCGCTCCAGCGTGCGCTAGCTACCAATACTGCCTTTGGCCGAAACCCCAGAGAGATCGTCTGTGTTTTATCAAGGCCAGTGCCTGTATAAGTGCCTGTTACAATGGCGCATTTGGCTGCAATTTGCGTTTGTAGTACATTATCTGCCTTCATACGATTGGATTCCTCCGTAGAAAGTGCCTGAATCTGCGCATCCAGTGCAGTTTGATCGGCCTTCCCATTGAGCTTCTCTGTGAGGTCTCCATCCAACATGCTCTCATGGATCGCGCCGACAAATGCTTGGGTTACAATGCCTTCTACCTTTATATCCAATGCTTCATGTGCTTGGGCCAAGGCGTTGTGCGCCTCGCGGACTTCATCCGCTGGCGCTTGGAAACGGCGTTTGAGTTCAGCTGCTTCACAGGTCGGCGTATCCGGTAGACTGGTAATTGGCTCGGCAAATGCTGGAACAGTAAAGTTTTGATTCATCGTTTATCCTCCTTTCCCCGCTTTAAACAGGGATATGATGACGATGATAATAGCCGTAATTTTTTATTTTTGTCAAGCCATATTCGGTAGGTTCATTTTCTATGGAAATTGACCTGCTGCTTGCAGGATGCGAAATAGGGAATATATGAATCCTAACTTCATAAGCTAATCGTCTGCAATAGATATATACTATATAATAAGGGAATCATGTAACCGTCATTGAGGGAGATTAACTGGTATCTTGTTTCAGATATAACATCACGACAATTCCAAAGCAAGAATTTCCATCATGATTTAATTCCGTATACGGCAGATGCAAAATTGTTACCGCTAGCGAATATGGAAATTATTTAAATTTTATGATTTATTTTTCAACAAGTTGGAATATATGCATTCCAATATTTTCAAAAATGTAAGGAATATCACATTAAAAACAGATGTTTTTTTAAAGAGAAAAAAACATTATTCAAAAAAATTCGGTATTTTATCCATTTTCAATTAAAAAGAGTATCCATCTCTTCGAAAAACGCATACTTGGCACATGTCAAAAAGGTTCTCGCGCTGGTACTGGCATTCGCCATGGCGTTCACCATGATGGCGACAGCTGGCGCGGCATACACGGACCAGGCCGACATTGAAGCGACCGAAGCCGTGGAGATGCTCAACGCGATCGGTGTAATGACCGGCGATCCGGACGGCTCCTTCCGCCCGAACGACACCATTACCCGCGCAGAAGCTTGCCGTATGATCTACACGATCCGTACGAATAGCGACAATGCAGATGCATACAAGAATATGCAGACCACTTTTAAGGATGTACCGTCTGATGCTTGGTACGCTGGCTATGTAAAGCATTGCCAGGCTGCTGGTATCGTATCCGGTACCTCGGCTACCACTTTTGAGCCGAACCGTGACGTAACCGGCGTAGAACTGGCTCTGATGTGCCTGCGTGTTATGGGCTACGACCCGGCCAAGGCTGACATCGGCGGCTCGACCTGGTCTACCAAGACCATTGGCCTGGCAACCGAAGCTGGCATCCTGGAAGATGTAAACACCACCATCACCGATGCTTGCCCGCGTCAGTGGGCTGCACAGATCATGTACAACACCATCGACGCTCGCACCGTTCGTTGGTCTAACGACTCCGAGACCTACACCGATCTGGACATGGGCGGCAATCCGCTGGATCGCGTTGGTAAGAAGTACATGAAGCTGTACGTAAACATTGGTACTCTGACCACCGTTAGCAAGCAGGATCTGACCATTTCTATGAGCAAGAGCGATGAAGCTGACAGCGATGATTCGACCATCAAGTCCTTCACCAAGCTGGGTCAGAACTACTCCTCGCTGCTGGGTCAGAAGGTTAAGGTTCTGTACCGCGATAACAAGCCCAACGATGTCATCGGCGTTTATGCAACCGAAGAAAATCAGACTTACGAAACCGTTATGAACGCTGTTTCGGAAGATGCTGGCAAGGTTAAGTTTGACAGCAAGACCTACTCGGTTGAGAACACCGGTATCGCTGTTTATGTAGACGGCGTTCGCATTGCACCGTCGTCCAGCGACCAGACTGGCAACTTCAAGGCAACTGACTTTGCTGATACCGCTTCGCTGCTGAACGGTTCCCGCGTTAAGTATGGTACGGCCGACACCATCGCTCGCACCATTGCTAACAATGTTTCGGCTGATGAAGTGAAGTTCGTAGACTCTGACGACAACAGCAAGATCGATACCGCAATCGTAACCACTGTTGAGGTTAAGAAGGCTTCCTACGTATCTTCTGACGAGATCGTAGCTGGCGGCGAGACCTACAAGTACGAAGATCACAACATCTCTGAGGATGTAAAGAAGAACGACTATGTTGTTATTCGTGCAAACCTCTTTGATGATTGCAAGGACATCACTCCTGCTCAGAAGCTGAGCGGCGTGAAGGTAACTGGTACCAAGGAAAGCCCGACGAAGTACCTCATCGACGGCACCTGGTATGTAGAAGGCGTAGGCGCTGAAATGAACAGCGTGAAGTCCGGCGATACCGTTGACGCTTACGTTGTAAACGGCGCTGTATTCTACGCAAAGCGTTCCTCTGGCGAAAATGCAACTCTGTCTGACGTGGCAATCGTTCTTTCGATTGGTACCGATATCCAGGGCGACAAGGTTAAGATCCTGAAGCTCGATAGCAACACCACCGAAATCGTTGACATCGACAACGATCCGGGCAGCGACTACGTTGCAAAGGACAAGTTGGTTGCGGGTGCTGTTTATGAATACTCTGTAAAGAGCAGCAAGTACCGCTTCAAGACTCTGGATAAGACTGCTGATTACTTTGGCGACTACACTTCTCTGAATGACGGCGCTCCGGCTACCGTTACCGCTTCTGATGGTCTGCTGGTAGAAGGTGCTGCTGGCGCAGACAAGACCATCGGCGGTGTAACCGTTGCGGATTCTGCTAAGGTTGTCCTGATTGACAATTATAAGAAGGCTGTTCCGACCAAGGATGTTGATTACAAGATCATCAATGGTAAGCAGTTCAAGTCCCTGACCGTAGGCTCTTCTACCGACAATGTTTACACCAACGGCGGTATCGCAGCATTCACCTCTAAGGTTGACGGCGTGAAGCGCGTAACCTACGCAGTAGTAGGCGTTAATGGTATTGCGGATAACTTCGTAACCAACGACAACTACGGCTACGTTGTAGAGGATTCCTACAAGTCGGATAACGGCTACGTAGTATACACCATCTGGAATGGTACTGAAAATGTAAAGGTTCAGGAGAAGGGCAGCACGACTCGTCAGAAGGGCAAAGTTCTGGGCTACTCCAAGGTTACCACCGAAGAAGGTCTGGCTGACGGCGTTGTTGGCACCATCGAGGATGTTGATGACAGCTTCGGTCTGCAGGACGGTACCGTTTATGGCGTAAATGATGCACAGACCAAGATTTCTCTGGATGGCAAGAACCAGAACGAGATTACTTCGGATACCGTAGTTCTGTACGTAGATACCAAGGACCACAAGGGTTATGCAAACGGAGAGATCCAGGAAGCTGATGAATTCAATGACGTCAAGATTACAAACGTTATGTACAAGTTGGATGGTACTACCGCAGATGCAGATGTATCTGTCCTGATTGTTGACGTAAAGAACAATCTGCGTGGTGAGTTCAAGTACAACTTCGGTGCAGGTTCTACGGCTGACGACATCAACAAGGCTCTGACCAAGGGCGACGTTACCATCAACGGCGCTCTGGATGCAATGACCCTGGATGTTCCAAAGGGTAACACACTGTCTATTACTGCTACGCAGACTTCTGCCTTGACAATTAATGTAGAAGATGGCGCAAAGCTGCAGATTTCTGCAGATGCTGCTGTGGCAGAAAATTCCACCCTGACGGCTAAGCCGGGCGCATCGGTTGTCGTTGCAGGCACTCGAGAAATGGTTGGCCCGAATAGCCTGTCCTCTGCGGGCAACATTTCTCTGAAGGTTCTGGCTGACAATAAAATGGAATATACCCTGACGGCTGATGCTGTTGTTGCTGGTAATATGGAGATTGCTGGCGGCGACCTGCTCAAGGGTGCATTCAATGTCACTGGTAAGGATGGCGCTAAGATTACAGTTTACAAAAGCGCTACTCTGACCACTAATGAGTGGAAGCTGAATGTGAATAGTGAAGGTGTAACACAGGTAGTAGCTAACAATAGCTATATTTGGGGTGGCAGCGACTGGACTAAGGCTAGTCTCTAATCTTTCTATCACGTCCAAAACCCCCGAGGATTTCTCCTCGGGGGTTTTCCCTTTTACTTAAACGCAATATAGCGGTACGGCGCAGCATCCGCCGAGTCGCGGTAGTCATTGTAGGCCACGGAGAACCCTTTCTCGTAGATGCTCAGATCATAATGCGGCACATCCGGCAACGCTAAGCGGATGGGAGAAACATAATTCCCCTCCGGCAGACGCGCCAGCAGCAGGACCGCCTTAGGCTGAAATCCCAACTCCACATAGTCGGTTTCTTCGGTTTTGCTGGGCGTATAAGTGCCAAAATAAAGTTCGCATTTCTGGGCTGTCTGTGTTTCAGCCGTTGTCAGGCGGCTGTCCAGAGCTTCATGTGCGGCCGTATTTTCTTTTTGATCGGCTTTGCTATCCAGTTCCTCTCGCACCGCAAGAGCCAGCATATCGCGCGTGATTTCGCCTGTGAAGGTCTGCGCACGGTATTCATCCATGCGATCCTCCAGGATTTTGCCGTCGTCGCATATGCCGTTGAGAGATTCTCGGAGCTCTTCCGGACAGGCATCAAACCGGGCTTTGAGCTCAGATGCTGTCAACGTCGGTGTATCCGGCAAGTCGGAAATACGGTTTTGAAAGGCAGAGATTTTTCGTTCGGTGAACATATTGATGAGTCCTCCTTTGATTTGGGATTTGCCGCTCATAATAGCTTCCAAATTTGCAAGATGTCAAGCCATATTGCAGGGATCATTTCCTGGGAAAATTGCCCTCTCGATATGGCTTGACAAAGATGAAACGCCGCGGCTATTATCATCGCCATCATGAACCCGCCACAAAGCGGGACAAAGGAGGATATGCGATGAATACAAACTACACCATTCCGGCGTTTACCGAGCCGATTACCAGCTTGCCAGACACACCGACCTGCGAAGCGGCCGAACTGAAGCGCCGGTTCCAGGCCCCGGCGGATGAAGTGCGCGAGGCGCATAACGCTCTGGCCGAAGCGCATGAAAAACTGGATGAAAAGGTCGAAGGTATTGTCACAGAGACCTTTACCGGCGCCATTCATGAGAACATGTTCGACGAAGAACTCGCCGAAAAGCTCAATGGAAAGGCCGATGAAGAGTCAAACCAAGAGGCTCACATGGCATTGGACACCCGTTTGAAAACTGCAGAAACCAAACTAACCGTACAATCTGGCCAGATATCGCAAAAATCCGAAGTATATTTTGGCACCTATACCGGTACGGCCGATCCACATACTGGCATCGGCAACCAAGTCATAACATTGGGGTTTACTCCCAAAGCCATTTTGGTGCTGCGCCACGGTGTGGATATTCAAGAAGATACCTGGTCATACGGTGGAATGGCTTTGACCGGACACCCCGCAATGCGGGGACAAGACCCTGCGTTGGAAATCGTAACCAATGGATTCAAGGCCTATTCGGGCAATAACAGCACCAGCAGTACACGAATTCGTCTGAACGATGACAGCGACCAATATTACTATTTTGCATTTAAGTAATAGCATAAAAAGGGAAAACCCCCTCGAAAGAGGGGGTTTTCGTAATGCGGTGGTATCAAGTTGATACAGGCTTAGGCCTTCATTGCGCCTACCCAGCCGATCGAACCAGCAGAAGTACCGCAGCTAGACGTAGCTACATACTCAACGTTAGTCTGAATCTTACCAGCATCCGTGATAACAGTGGTCAGAGCACCAGTAGCATAGAAGCCACCAGCAGTATTATCGCTCGTCTCGATCTGAGTCGGAGCCACCAGGAACTTCAGAGTCGTACCAGCAGCAGTCGGAGCTGCCAGCTTGGACTTGTCATCCATCTGGTAGTTGATGATGATCTTGCTGTTACTTGCGAAAGAAGTCATCGCAGCAGCAGGGGCAGCATCGAACTGGAAGGTACCCTGTGCCAGAGCCAGCGCAGTCTGCGCACCCTTGAAGGTGATCTTCGCATCAGCGCCGCCCGTTGCAGCCGTACCGGACATAATAGCAATAGTCAGGTCGGTCTTGTCGGTCAGAGTTGCATAAGTGCCAACCGTTGCGCCCGCTGCAACCAGCTTCGTGGTACCAGTAGAACCAGCGTTAGTGGTCAGCGTGGTGATAGCAGTAACCGAATCCGGCAGGGTTACGCTTGCATCTGCACCCATGGTCAGAGCATAAACGGTATTAGCAGCGGAAGTTTCAACCGAAGTATTAACATTCAGTGCACCATTAACCGTCAGCAAAGTAGCAGCGCCCTTCAGAGAACCAACAGTCCAATCGCCGTTCAGCGTAGAGCTTGCACCCAGCGTTGCAGTACCGCCAACGTTTACCGTGGTATCAGCATCAGAAGCCGCAGTACCCAGATTAACATCCTTGGTAACATTCAGGGTCTTCTTCGCCATAGTGGCGGTTACCGTACCAGAAACATCCTGTACCGTGATATCGCTGGACTTCGTCAGCATGGTATCAACGTCAGCAGCCGTCGTGGTAGCACGGTTATCAACAATCTTGTTCGCTGCAACCAGCTTGCTCATGTTGTTGATGGTGGTAGCTACCGGGGTGCTATCCGTGGTCTCCTTGGTGATGTTCAGCGTGCCCAGAACTTCCAGAGAACCATTCGAACCAAACAGCGTGGTGCCATCCAGCGTTACATCGCCGGAAGTAATAACATCACTAGTAATGGTTGCATTCTTCAGGGTCAGGGGGTTCGTGGTGGTGTAGGTGCCGGTCGGAATTGCACCAGTAGCAACTACAGGACCATTGTCAAGAGCCTTTTGCAGATCAGCCGCAGAGGAGTAAGTGCCGCCTACAGCCGGAGTTGCACCCGTAGATACATTTACAGCGCCAACGATCTTGATGCTCTCGAACTCGCGGGTTTCGCCAGCAGCCAGCGTGTAGTTCACAACGTCAACGCCGTTCACAGTCACAGTAAGTTCGCAAGCATTGCGTGCAGTGACGCGCAGGTTCATGAGCGCATTGTCGTAAATGTTTGCACGTTCGCCAGCAGCCCAGGTTTCGCCGGTAGCTGCATTGGTCCATTCGATCGAGGACAGATCAGCAGGAGCAATGGTAGACGGTACCGTTACCGTGTTACCATGCGGTGCTGCATAAACCTGACCAACGATTTCGTTTGCATCAATGATTGCAACCGAATCCTTGATATACAGGATATTGGTGCGGCCGTCCTTCGCCTCAGAAGCCTTGCCGTCTACAATCTTAGTAATGGTGTCATTGTAGGAGTTGGTGTAGATGACGGTGTTGAAGTCCTTCATCTCCAGCTCAGCGCCATTTACTACGATTACAGAGTTGTCATCCTTGACATCCGAGATGGTGCCAGCAGTTGCATTAACTACTTCAACATCGGTGATGACATTCTTGTCGTCAACCGTCTTGATGGTGGAGTAACCAACAACAGTACCCTTGATGAACTGGGTAGCGTTGGACTTGTCAGCCCAAACGGTTACAGCATCAGCAGAGGAGTCGCCGGTGAACATCTTGAACTCGATGCCGCCGTCCTTATTGACTGCATCGGAAACGATAAAGCCGTAGTTTGCGTTGGAAACCAGACCAGTCGTATCACCAGCCCAGTCTGCACCCGTGTAGCAAACTGCTACAACAGAAGCACGCTTCAGGCCGTTTACATCCGAAGAGAATGCACCCAGAACGGTAGTGCCCAGGTTGGACACATTCAGCTTACCGCCGTTGCTCTTCAGCTGCTTGCCGGTGATGTGCATGATCTCGTAGCCCTTAATATCAAGCGGATTGGATTCGTAAGAGCCGCTATTAGCAGCATCCAGCGGAGCGTACAGGATGATGTCTGCGGAATCAGCGATTTCTGCTACACCTGCTACAAATTCCGGAGCTTCCGTGCCAGTGATGATATCGCTGGTCGTAGCGGTTGCATTCAGCGTATGGCCGGTAGTACCTTCATAGGTGTAGTCGCCGTAGTAATCCTTGTGATCCTTGTTCGCTACTGCATCGGCCGCTGCCGTCTTATTCGCATCGTACTCACGTACCGGGAACAGTTCGTACTCGTCGCCAGACTTGTTGAACTCGTAGAACTGACCAGCAACGATCTGAGCTTCCTTGGTGCCATCTGCGCTGTTATCAGCGTTGTAGTACTTGTCCTTCAGGGTAACGGTGCTCTTGGTGCCGTCAGGCATCATGACAACAGCCTTGTCGCTGGACAGACCATCCTGGCCAACCAGGGCCACGAACAGAACGTCAGACAGGGTAGCCTCGCCAGTTACCTTCTTCGCGTAGAACAGAATGTTGTTGACTACAACGTACTCTGCATCGTTGCCAGCCTTTACAGAAGCATTGATTTCAGAGCGGTCGGTGTAAGCCTTGTACCAGTCTTCGCCGATCTGGTAGTCGGTGTAAGCCGAGCTTGCACCCTTGGTTGCATTTACAGTACCAGTTGCCTTTTCTGCAACAACGATGTCCAGGTTCTCGTTGTACAGGTTCTTGGTGATGATAACGAAATCATCCTTCTCGACATCTGCTGCGATGTTTTCTTCCGCAGTCTTGTAGGTCATACCACCAACATTGTCGCCGAGAACGTCAGCGATAATCTGGGTGCTGGATACAAAGGAAACCTTTGCAACCTTAACGGTCTTGATAACTGCGGTGTCGATCTTGTTGTTGTTGTCCGAGTCAATCAGGGTAACAACGTCAGCCGACTGGCTGTCCTTGAAGTCAACTGCATTCCAGTTCTTCTCAGAAGCTACACCATCAACGATGGTGATAACGCCCTTGGATTCCAGGGTGTACAGGGTGCCGTCAACCTTGATCTTTGCATTTTCGGTTTCGATCTGGTTCTTGTAAACAGTCAGGATCGAGTTCTCCGGAATTGCATATACGCCCAGAACAGCATTGGTCTTGCCGTCGCTGTACATAACCTTAACCTTCTGGCCGAGCAGAGAGGTATAATCCTGCGCAACTGCAGTGAAGCTATGTACGCCAACCTCAGTGTTGTCGCTATCCTGTGCATCGCTGGTGCTTACATTGATGGACAGATCCTTGCCATCAACCAGAGTCAGGGTACCAACATCGGTCCACAGGTCGAGATATTCACGACCAACAGACGGACGCTTCTTGCCATCATCAAAGTACTTGGTGTAAGAGTTGGTATCCGTAGACCACTGAACGGTAGAAGCCTGAACCATGTTGTACATGAGCTGAGCAGCCCACTGACGCGGGCAAGCTGCGGTTGCCGAAGTGTTGACATCCTTCAGCAGGCCAGCTTCGGTTGCCAGACCGATGGTCTTGGTGGACCAGGTCGAGCCGCCGATGTCAGCCTTAGCCGGGTCATAACCCATCACGCGCAGGCACATCAGTGCCAGTTCAACCGTGGTTACATCACGATTGGGTTCGAAAGTGGTTGCCGAAGTACCGGATACAATGTTGGCAGCCTGGCAATGCTTAACATAGCCAGCGTACCAAGCATCCGCCGGTACATCCTTAAATGTAGTCTGCATATCTGCATATGCATCCGCATTGTCGCTATTCGTACGAATCGAATAGATCATGCGGCAGGCCTCCGCACGGGTAATGGTGTCGTTCGGGCGGAAGGAGCCGTCCGGATCGCCGGTCATTACACCGATCGCATTGAGCATTTCCACGGCTTCGGTCGCTTCAATGTCGGCCTGGTCCGTGTATGCCGCGCCAGCTGTCGCCATCATGGTGAACGCCATGGCGAACGCCAGTACCAGCGCGAGAACCTTTTTGACATGTACCAGAGCAATATTTATGGAAAAAGTTTTTTCGTTTTTCTGGTAAAATCCATCGAAAGATGAAATATTTTTATGCTTTTTAATTTACTCACTATATGCAAGTGATGTAGGCCATATTATAATTTCAGACGCATAGCTGTTTGAGTAAAGAGAAACATTATTATTTATAAAGTCTCATAAGCAATGCCATGGACATTTAACATACTGCCATATCGGGTCGTTCATTTCTCATGGAAATTGTCCGCTTGTTATGCAAAAACCCCGACTGTTCCGGAAAACAGTCGGGGGCTTGTTTATTCTTCGGTGCGTTTGCCGATAGGAACATATTTGCGGTCTTTGATGATGGGCTTGTACGCCGGACGGATGATCTTGCCGCCGGTCATAACTTCTTCCATCCGATGCGCCAGCCAACCGGCGATGCGGGCCGTGGCGAACAGCGGGGTAAACATTTCACGGGGAATGCCCAGCATATGATAGACAAACCCGGAATACATATCCACATTGGCACACATGACTTTGACATCGTCGCCGCGTACTTCGGCAAATGCCTGGGGTGTGAGCCGTTCCACCGCTTCGATGAGGGCCATTTCTTCGGTCTTGCCCAGCTTTTCCGCGAGCGGACGGGCAGCTGCCTTGAGTGCGACCGCACGCGGGTCACTCAGGGTATAGACGGCATGGCCCATACCATAAATCAGGCCCGAATGGTCGCCCGCTTCTTTATGTAAGATCTTCAGCAGATACGCATAGATCTCGTCGTCGTCCTTCCAGTCGGACACATGGGCTTTGATATCGTCGAACATCTGGCAAACCTTGATGTTCGCGCCGCCATGCCGGGGGCCCTTGAGTGCGCCCACTGCAGCAGCAATCGCCGAATACGTATCGGTTCCCGACGAGGAAACGACACGGGTCGCAAACGCCGAGTTGTTACCGCCGCCATGCTCGGCATGGATAATCAGGCACCGGTCGAGCAGCTTGGCTTCCGCATCGGTATAGTTGCCGTCCGGTCGGATGAGGTGCAGGATATTCTCCGCCGTCGAGCGAGCCGGGTCGGGATTGTGCAGATACATGGAATCGCCGTCGAAATAACGCCGTTTTGCTTGATAAGCATGTGAAATGATGACCGGAAACTTGGAAATTAGACTCATCGATTGGCGCATAATATTCTCCGGGGAGGTATCGTCCGGATTGGGGTCATACGAATACAGCGCCAGCGTGGCACCGGCCAGCTTGTTCATAATGTCCCGGCTGGGGGCACGCATGATCATGTCCTCGGTGAAATTTTCGGGCAGTTCACGGGCTTTGCCGATGGCCTGCCGGAAATCAAAAAGCTGCTGCGCAGTGGGCAGTTTGCCCGAAAGCAGCAAAAAGGCCACTTCCCCAAAGCCAAACCGGTTTTCCGATTCAAATCCATGCAGCAGGTCATACAAATCAATGCCGCGATAGCTCAACCGGCCTTGAATGGGTTCGCGCTCGCCTTCGTTGAGCAGGTAACCGTGTACGTTACTCAGTCGGGTGATGCCGGCCAGTACGCCGGTGCCGTCGGCGTTACGCAGGCCGCGTTTGACGCCGTAGCGGGTGAACTTTTCCGGACGAATCGTGTTATACGGCTCTAAATTCGTGCATAGAGTAGAGACAACATCGGAATCGATCTCCCGCATCTGATGGTTCATAGGCATAGGCGTACACTCCTTCTATCCGAATCTATGAGTAATGAATTTATTTTATCGCATTCCTGCAATAAAGTCAATCTGCCTGCGCACGAAAATACCGGGAAAGCACAAAAGTCAAGGAGGATGAAAATGCGAAAATTTTTGATACTTGGTCTGGTTTTGACCGGCTTTATCTATATTCTCCCGCTGGCAGCCAACCGGCTGGATGGCCAGGGGATTGGAGAGCTGGCGCAAGATGTGCTCAGCGTACATGCAGAATCTTCCGACTCTGCCGCAGCAAACGGCGAAGATGTCAAAATCACCGTCCAGGTGGACGGCAAGACGCAGGAGATGAATCTGGAGGATTATGTCGCCGGGGTAGTTGCGGCAGAGATCTCCCCCAATTTCCCGGAAGAAGCGCTCAAGGCGCAGGCGGTGGCAGCGCGGACCTATGCGGCCTACAAGCAGGCAGCCGGACGTCCGGCCGAACACGAGGATGCCGATGTGTGCGACGATTACCACCACTGCGCCGCCTACATCGACCTGGCTGCCGAGGCGAGCGGCCGCTGGGGCAGCGAAGCCGATACTTATGAGAATGCCATTTTACAGGCCGTAGAGGCTACCCGCGGACAGATCGTTTTATACGAAGATCAACCCATCATCGCTGTGTTCTGCGCCGCAGCGGGCGAAAAAACCGAATCCTCGGCCGATGTCTGGGGTAGCGAAGTCCCCTACCTGACCAATGTGGACAGTCCCGGCGGAGAAGAATGCCCCAAATACAAGGGCGAAGTCACCTTTACCCTGCAGGAATTTCGCGATACCATCGCCAAAGCTTTTCCCTCTGCCGACCTGACCGGCGCACCCGGAACCTGGTTTAAGGCTAGCGTCCGCTCGGCAGCAGGCGGCATCAAAACGGTCAAACTGGGCGGCGTACAGGTCACAGGTGTCGATTTGCGCGAAACGCTGGGGCTCAACTCGACCAACTTTACCATTTCGGTGGAGGATGACAGCATCACCTTCCAAACGACCGGCTATGGCCATGGCGTGGGCCTGAGCCAATATGGCGCCAAATACATGGCCGAACAAGGCAGCACTTATGAAGAAATCCTGGCGCATTATTACACCGGCACCACGCTGGGCACCTGGTCAGGAGTATCCTGATTTTCAAAAAAAACGCGGTATAAGCGGCAAACACCCTGTCCATACTAAGGGCGGAGGTGGAAAATATGCGAAAAGACGGAAGGCATATTGCCGCACGCGCCGCACAGGACAAGGGATTTTACATAATCCTGGTCCTTTGCGTTGCTGCAATTGTGATCTCGGGTTATGTATTGTTTTTTGCGCCGCTGACCAACGGCGCGTCGATGGATGGTGTGGAATACACGCCGGACCTGCCCAAACAGGAGACAGCCTGGACGCCCACGGCGGGCGATGCCGAAACTGAGGACCAGACGGTCGTGGATACGGTACTGCCGGAAGCGACCGAGCCGGTCCTCGAATCCACCGAACCGGTGGAGCCGGTGGAAGAGGAAGCCCCTGCCGAGCCGGAAGAACCGGCGGAGGAATCGCAGGAAACCGCGGCGCCGGTTTGGGTCAAGCCGCTGGACGGTGAAGTCGTGCAGGCCTTTTCGGGCGACGAACTGGTCTATCAGGAAACCTTTGGCGATTGGCGCGTGCATACAGGCGCGGACTATGCCGCCTCGGCGGGCGACCGGGTCTATGCTGTTGCTGACGGCACGGTCACCGAGGTGACCGAAGATGCCCTGTGGGGCACCTGCATCACCTTACAGCTGAGCGATGGCCGCACGGCGGTCTATCGCGGCCTGGCCGAGGACCCCAAGGTCAAAAAGGACAGTTCGGTCAAGGCCGGGGATGTGCTGGGAACGCTGGCTTCGGTCGTCCCGGCCGAAACCGACCAGGGCGCCCATGTGCATCTGGAAATTCTGGATGCCGACGGTCTGCCGACCGACCCCGAACAGGCTGCCGGTTAAACGAGAAGCGCTGCGGCGAATGTGCCGCAGCGCTTTTTTCGTTATTCGGCCAATTTGTAGATCGCGCGGATTTCTTCCTTGCCAAGCGGCAGGTAGCTCTTGACCGTCGCGGTACCGTTCTTGGTGGTCAGGTTGATGATGGCTTCGTAATCCTCGGGCTTGAGACCCAGTTCGGCCAGCGTCACCGGCATACCGATTTCGTGGAAATAGGCCTTCATGGTTTCGATGCCCTGGGCTGCGGTGCGTTCCGGGTGGTCATAGTTCATTTCCACGCCCCAGACGCGGTTCGCCAGCTGGGCAAACTTCATGACATCAATATCCCGTTCCAGGATGAATTTGGCCCATGCCGGGAACAGAACCGACAGGCCTGCGCCATGCGAAACCCGATCATGCAGCGCAGATACCGGATGCTCCAGCTTGTGCACCGGGAAATACCGCGGCTTGCCGCAGCCGGTCAGGTCGTTATGACTGAGCGAGGACGCCCACATCAGGGTCGCACGGGCTTCATAATCGTTCGGGTCCGCGATGGCACGGCGGCCGGCATCGCGTACCGCGATGAGCAGGCCTTCGGCCAAACGCTCGGTCAAATCACAGTCGGGCGTGCCCAGGAAATAGCGCTCCATGGTGTGCATCATAATATCCACAATGCCGCAGCCGGTCTGGAACTTGGAAACCGTGAAGGTGTTTTCCGGGTTCATAAAGGCTACGATCGGGCGCACGGTTTCCGAGGTGATGCCCTGCTTGACCCACGGGGTGACCAAGTCGTTGGTGATAACGTCGGAATTGGACATTTCACTGCCCGCAGCCGCCAGAGTCAGCACCACGCCGACCGGGAATACCTGATCGTCCTCCGGATGGGTGCCGGTCGAAGCATATTGCCAGGGGTCGTTTCCGGTGGCCAGACCAACACCAATGGCCTTGGACGAGTCGATGACACTGCCGCCGCCGACCGCCAGGATAAAATCGACCTTCTCCTTGCGGCACAGTTCGATGCCCTGATGGATAAAGGACAGCTTGGGATTGGGCTCTACCCCGCCCAGTTCGACCCAGCTCAGGCCGGCGCTGTCCAGCGATGCGGTAACTTTATCAAACAGTCCGGTCTTTTTGACCGAGCCACCGCCATAATGGATCAAAACGCGGGTCGCGCCATATTTTTTCAATGTCGGGCCGATCTGCGGCTCGATCTCACGGCCAAAGATGACCTTGGTTGGGGTGCAATAGATAAAGTTATTCATAGTCGCATTCCTCCTGTATTTGGTTTTATTATAGCACGCGCCCGGCCAACAAAAAACCCTTTTGCAGCCGATTGCCAATGGGTAAAGAAAAACGCGCAGGGCGTTGTTCCCTGCGCGTTCGTTTTTATGCCTTGTCTGCCGGCTTTTCAGCCTCTGCTGCCTTGGCAGCAGCTGCCTGCTTTGCCTTTTCAGCCTGTGCCTTCATCATCGCATTGAACTTTTCCTTCTCCTCTGCAGTCGGGATGGGTTCAATACAGCTGCGCGGACATGCCTTTGCACACATCTTGCAGTTCTTGCACTTATCATAATCGATGCGTGCAACGCCGCCTTCGACATGGATGGCGTCAAACTTACAGGTGTTTTCGCACTTCTTGCAGCCGATGCAGGAAACTTCACAAACCTTCATCGCTACCGGACCCTTATCCTTGTTGGTGCAGTTGACATGAACCTTCTTGGACTTGGGTACCAGATCGATCAGCTTCTTCGGGCAAACGGCAACACACTTGCCGCAAGCGACACACTTCTCCGGATCAACCAGAGCCTTGCCGTCCACGATGTGGATGGCATCAAATGCACATTCTGCCACACACGAGCCCAGGCCCATGCAGCCAAATGCACATTCCTTCGGGCCGGAAGCTACACGCATTGCTGCGTTGCAGTCCTTCAGGCCTTCGTACTTGGCCTTGTCGACTGCCTTGCAGCCGCCGGCACAATGTACATGTGCAACCTTGGGTTCCTCGGAAGAAACCTCTACGCCCATAACCTGGGCAATCTTTTCTGCTGCAGCCGCGCCGCCGACCGGGCAGCCGTTGACCGGCGCCTTGCCTTCGACAATGGCTGCTGCCAGGCCGTCACAGCCCGGATAACCGCAGCCGCCGCAGTTTGCGCCCGGCAGGCATTCACGCACCAGCGGAACGCGCTCATCGACTTCAACAGCAAAGACCTTTGCCGCGATGCCGAGCAGGATCGCAAACAGCAAACCCATGATACTCAGGGCAGCAACTGCATAAATGATGTTCTGAATATCCATTTCACACACTCTCCTTTATACAGCGCTTACCAAATCTTCAGACCGGAGAAGCCCATGAAGGACATCGCCAGCAGAGATGCGGAAACCAGTGCAAGCGGGAAACCTTCAAAGCACTTCGGGCACTTTGCCGTCACCGCCAGACGTTCGCGGATGGAGGCAAAGATAACGATTGCAACCGTGTAACCAACGCCAGCGAACACACCGTAAACAACCGAACCGATGAAGGAATAGCCGTTGTCGATGTTGGAGATCGCAGCACCCAGAACCGCACAGTTGGTCGTGATCAGCGGCAGGAAGATACCGAGCGCCTGATACAGCGACGGCATTGCCTTTTTCATGAACATTTCGACGAACTGTACCAGAGTTGCGATAACCAGGATGAAAGCGATGGTCTGCATGTAATCCAGACCCAGCGGGGTCAGGATGAAGTACTGCACGCACCAGGATACGATGGATGCCAGGGCCATAACGAAGATAACCGCCATGCCCATACCGATTGCGGTATCGGTCTTTTTGGATACGCCAAAGAACGAGCAGCAGCCCAGGAACTGGACTAAGATGTAGTTGTTGACGAGGACAGCCGAGATCGCAAGGAACAGAATATCAGTCAGTTCCATGCTGCCCGGCAAGCCTGCCTGTACAGCAGCAAAGTAATTCATTTACTTGTCCCCCTTCTTCTTATTCATGAGGTACTGGATAGCAGCAAAGATGAAGCCCATCATCAGGAAGCCGCCAGCCGGCAGGATCATCATGGTCACCGGATAGGTCGACAGGCCCGGGATCATGATGCCCAGCTTGTCAGCGCCTACATAACCGGACAGGATGGTGCCAGCGCCCAGCAGTTCGCGGGTGAAGCCCATCAGGACCAGCGCAAAGGTAAAGCCGATACCCATGCATACGCCGTCAAGCGCAGAGGGCAGCACTTTATTCTTGGAAGCATAGGCTTCCGCACGGCCCAGGATGATACAGTTTACAACGATCAGCGGCAGGAACAGACCCAGGGACGCTGCCAGGCTGGGCACGAATGCCTGCAAGGACAGATCGATGATGGTAACGAATCCTGCGATGATGGTGATGAATGCTGCGATACGGACCTTATCCGGAATGAACTTACGCAGCAGCGAAATAACCACGTTCGAGCAGATGAGAACTACGGTTGCCGCTGCGCCCATGCCGATGGCGTTGGACAGCGACGTCGTAGTTGCCAGCGCCGGACACAGGCCAATGGTCTGCATAAAGACCGGGTTGTCCAGGAGGACGCCGTTTTTTAACTGTTCGGTAAATTTCATTTTGAATCGTTCCCCCTTTTCTTAAGCTGCCAGGCTCTGCACATAGCTTGCCGCCGTGTTGACTGCCAGGGTTACCGCACGGGAGGTAATGGTTGCACCGGTGATGGAATTGATGGTGCCGCCATCCTTGGTAACTGCCAGCGAGCCATCTGCTGCCTGACCGGCAAACTGCACGATCCAGGTCGGGTCGGACTGTGCCTTTGCGCCCAGGCCCGGGGTCTCTGCGTGCGAGGTGACCTTTGCGCCAGCAACCGTGCCGTCGGTGTTAATGCCGACAACGACGGTCAGCGTGCCGCCGAAACCAGAGGGCAGAACTTCCATACAGTAGCCGACCGTTTCGCCGTCCTTCTGTGCTTCATAGATGTTCTGAATGGCCGGGGTTTCCTTGTCCGGAGCCGGTACTTCCGACGGCTCGGCTTCGACAAACTCTGCATCCGGAATGATCTCTGCCATAGCGGCTGCACGGGTCGCTTCGTTATTCTTGGCAATCTGGGGCGCTGTGACCTGGTTGACAAAACCGAGCAGCAGCGCAGTAATAAAGGTGATGAGGAACAACATCAGGGCAAGCATACCCATGGATTCCTTTTTCGCTTCGCTCATGTTACTTGCCCTCCTTCTTTGCTGCATAGCCGAACTTGCGCGGCAGGCACTTCTGGTCGATCATCCAAACGAGTGCGTTCATAATGAGGATCGAGTAGGAAACGCCTTCCGGCAGGCCGCCGAAATAACGGATAAAGACAGTCAACAGACCGCAGCCGATACCAAAGACGATCTGGCCCTTGGGGGTAACCGGGCTGGTGACATAGTCGGTTGCCATGAAGATGGCGCCGAGCAGCAGACCGCCGGACAGAACCTGGGTCAGCATCCACTGTACGCGGCTGACATCGCCCAGCGGGAACAGGAAGGTCAGGACTGCAACGGTCAGGATGTATGCTGCCGGGATATTGATGGTGATGACCTTACGCCACAGCAGATAAGCGCCGCCGGCGAGCAGTGCCAGGGCACAGGTTTCGCCGATAACGCCGCCGTGCTGGCCAAAGAACAGGTCCATCAGGGTTTCGCTGGGCAGGGATGCGCCGCCCTCTGCCGATGCCTTCATGGAAGCCAGAGGCGTTGCGGTGGAGATAGCGTCGGTCACTTCCACGTTGCCAAACAGCGGGATGTTCTGATGGGGCTGCACCCAGGTGGTCATGAGTGCCGGCCAGGAAGCCATCATGAAGGCACGAGCGCCGAGCGCCGGGTTCATGAAGTTCTTGCCGATGCCGCCAAAGAGCATCTTTACAATAATGATCGCAAAAGCGCCGCCGATCATGGGCATCCAGATCGGAGCCGCAACCGGCACGTTAAATGCCACGAGCACACCGGTTACAACCGCCGAAAGGTCGCCGATGGTCGGAGCTTTATGTACGATTTTGCAATACAGCCACTCAAAAAATACACAGGAAATTACGGTTGCCACCGTGATCACCAGCGCGCGCCAGCCAAACGTGAAGACCGCAACAGCCAGCGCCGGAATCAGCGCCAGAACCACATCCAGCATCAGGCTTCTGGTATCGTCCTCCGCTTTGATGTGGGGCGAGGAGGTGACAACTACTTTACTCAGATCATACATGCGTCCTTACCTCCTTACTTCTTCTCGGCCTCTGCCGCAGCTTCCGCCTTGGCCTTTTCCGCCTCTGCCTTGGCCTTAGCCGCTGCGCGCTGCGCACCCACATGGAACTTGGTCAGACGGAAACGGGCAACCAGCGGGATGCGGGCCGGGCAGACGTAAGCGCACGAGCCGCATTCGATGCAGTCCATGGCACCCAGCTCAACGCACTGGTCGTATTCGCCGGCCTTGCCATAGGCGTTCATCATCATGGGCATCAGGTGCATCGGGCAAGCGTTGATGCACTTACCGCAGCGGATGCAGTTGGGCTCTTCGACACGCTTGTCCTCGTCGCCGCAGAAGGCCAGGAACGCATTGGTGCCCTTAAAGATCGGGATTTCCAGCGAGAACTGAGCAACACCCATCATCGGGCCACCCATCAGCAGCTTGTTCGGAGCTTCCTTGAAGCCGCCGCAAGCATCGATGAGCTTTTCAACCTGGGTACCGATGCGGGTTTCCAGGTTCTTCGGGTTGGCGATCGCCGATCCCGAAACGGTAACAACGCGGCGTACAACCGGCATACCGGTGGTAAAGCGGCGGTAGATCGCGCCCGTGGTGTCCACGTTGAATACCGCGCAGCCAGCGTCTGCCGGCAGCTTGCCCGAGGGAACCTCGCGGCCGGTGCAGGCATTGATGAGCTGCTTTTCTGCGCCCTGCGGGTATTTACACTTCAGGGGGTAAAGCTTCAGGCGGCTGTCATCCTTGATCAGTTCTTCGATCTTGGGGAACGTGTCCGCCTTGTTTTCTTCGATCGCAATGATCGCGTTCTGAACGCCCATGATGTCGGCCAGCATCTTCAGGCCGCCAACCACTTCTTCCGGGCGCTCCAAAAGCAAACGGTGGTCCGAGGTGATGTACGGTTCACACTCCGCGCCGTTAACAATGATCGTATCGCACTTGCCGATACCCGACTGGATCTTGACATGCGTGGGGAACGTCGCGCCGCCGTGGCCGACCATACCGGCCGAACGGATGCACTCAATGCGCTCCTCGTTGCTCATCGATGCGAAATCGTACGGATGGACCGACTCGTGCAGACGGTCTTCCTTGTCGTTTTCGATGACGATGCTCATGACCTTGCTGCCGTTGGGGTGCAGCCGCGGCTCTACCGCGATGACCTTACCGGAAACTGTCGCATGTACGGGGGCGGATACGAACCCGCCTGCCTCTGCGATCATCTGGCCCATATCGACGATATCGCCGACCTTGACAATCGGCTTTGCGGGTGCGCCGATGTGCATGGAGACCGGCAGGATCACCTGGTCGGGCGCCGGCATGGCCTCGATGGGCTTGGTGTTTGTTGCGGCCTTATACCCTGGATCGCTATGCGGACCCGGATGTATGCCGCCACGGAACGTGTACACCATGTAATTCACCTCTCCATTTATTTTGTGTGTACCCAAATAAGCGCCGGGGCCACCGGAATGCCACGGCAGCGGGCGCCTACTTATCACTCATCCGCACAGCCGCGCGGACGTGCAGATGGCAAAGGACACTTTGCCATACAATAAATTATACTAACTTCCCCCCTCAAGAATCAACAGATATATGCAAAAAAAATAAAAAATATGTGGAAAATTTTTGCCCATCTTGCCAACTGGTATAGACGTTGTCTGGCAAACATCAAAAAAGCCCGCCTCCAAAACAGAGGCGGGCATCCTATTTATTATAAGATAGAAAGTTCGATTTCGACCAGGTCCAGGCTGTCATCAGGCAGGCTCTGTCCCAGCTGCGGCGGGTCGGGCGGCAGATCGTCCGGGAAGGACAGACGGAACACCGTCCCCCCCTCCTGCCCTTGCTCGAGCAGGAGCGTGCCGCCATGCCATCCGGCCACCTGCCGCACCAGCGGCAGCCCCAGACCACAGGGCATGCTCTGTTCCATCCAGCCGGCTTCATCCCAGGGCCGCGCCCAATCATGATACAGCCGGCTCAGCTGCTCAGCCGGTACGCCCGGGCCATCGTCCGCAACCACGATGCTCACCCGGCCCTGGCCATGTGTCAGCCGCACACATACCCGACTGACCTCCGGGGTGCGCAGGGCGTTGGTCAACAAATTGAGCAGCGCGCGCAGCAAAAGCGCGCGATCATACGCGACCGGACAGGCATCGGGCGCGTCCACGGTCAGTTCCACCGTTCGGCCGCGCGCCGCACAGGCAGCGCGGCAGCGCTCCACCGCACTCCGGCACAGCTCAGCCAAATCGCCCAATTCCAACTTCATTGCTTCCTCCGGGGCCGCATCGCTTTCCAAAAATTGCAGATGCGCCAAACCACGGTAAATGCGCAGGCTGTCCCGCCGGATGCCGTCGAGCAGACGCTCACTTTTTTCGCCTTGGCTGCCCAGCATTAAATGAACGGCCGCCAAAATATGCGACAGCGAATCGACGATCTGCCGCGAGAAATTGGCCGGCAAATGCGCGGCTTGCTGCTCCATCGGCGCAAAATACAGCAACACGCCCTGCTCGACCGGGCGGACCTCCATACGGTAGGTCTTGCCGTCGATGTCTTCGTGAATGCTGGATTCTCCGCCGGTCGTCTGCACGAACTTCAGCGCCTGCGCGGCACGCTCGCTGAGCACCTCGCCCACCGGCCGCAGCGGCATGCTTTTGAGCAGCCGCCCTGCCCCGGCTGTTTGGGAAATAATGTCCCCGCCAGGGGACACCAGCACGAACGCCGCATCCTCTGCATCCAACATCTCCAGGGCCAGATTTGAAAGGTCGCTGCTTTGCAAATTCATAAAGTTTCTCAAAGTATGCACCGCCATCTTTTTCCCATTTGTATTCATCTTGTGCGTATAACTGACCAGAAAAGCGCCAAGATATTATTATTATAGCATCATGGCTGTATAGTTTGCAAAGAATATTGTGGAAATGGGAGCGTAAATTTGACATTCTTTTCACAAATCCCACTTGCGGAAAATGCAGCAGATGCGGTATAATTTATTCAGCAAAGCTATTAAGGAGTTTTAGGAGGAATTATTGAAATGGCTATCAAAGTTGGTATCAATGGTTTCGGCCGCATCGGCCGTATGGTATTCCGCGCGGGCCTGAAGAACCCGAACATTGAATTTGTTGCGGTAAACGATCCGTTCATGACCCCGGACTACATGGCTTACATGCTCAAGTATGACACCATGCATGGCCAGTACGACGGCACCATCGAATACACCGACGATGCAATCATCGTTGACGGCAAGAAGATCCTCTTCCACGCTGAAATGGACCCCAAGAACATTCCGTGGGGCAAGGACGGCGTTGATTACGTTGTTGAGTCCACCGGCGTATTCCTGACCAAGGAAAAGGCTCAGGCACACATCGACGGCGGCGCGAAGAAGGTTATCATGTCTGCTCCGTCCAAGGACGACACCCCGATGTTCGTTATGGGCGTTAACCAGGACACCTACACCAAGGACATGACCTTTGTTTCCAACGCTTCCTGCACCACCAACTGCCTGGCTCCGATCGCTAAGGTTCTGGACGAAGCATTCGGCATCACCGAAGGCCTGATGACCACCGTTCACTCTGCAACCGGTACCCAGAAGGTTGTTGACGGCCCGTCCAAGAAGGACTGGCGCGGCGGCCGTGCAGCTTGCGGCAACATCATCCCGTCTTCCACCGGCGCTGCAAAGGCTGTTGGCAAGGTTTACCCGAAGCTGAACGGCAAGCTGACCGGTATGTCCATGCGTGTTCCGACCCTGGACGTATCTGTTGTTGACCTGACCTGCAACCTGGCTAAGCCGGCAACCTACGACGAAATCTGCGCTGCTATGAAGGCTGCTTCTGAGAAGCCGATGAGCGAAGGCGGCCTGAAGGGCGTTCTGGGTTACACCGAGGACGACGTAGTATCTTCCGACTTCCTGGGCGATGCTCGCACCTCGATCTTCGACAAGAAGGCTGGCATCCAGCTGACCGACACCTTCGTAAAGGTTGTTTCCTGGTACGACAACGAATGGGGCTACTCCAACAAGCTGCTGATGCTCATCGAGCACATGGCTGAGGTTGACAACAAGTAAGTTGTTCCCCCATTAAACTCTGACTGCGGATCCCCCGTCCTCTCCTGGCGGGGGATCTTTCTTATTCCTCCTTTGTGCCATAAAAAACACCCTGCCCGGCTGGACAGGGTGTTTTCTTTTTCTTTTTATACGTTTGCCTTCCACAGGCCGTGCAGATTGCAGTAAGCATAGGCTGCAACCGGCTTGTCGCCCGCCAGAGCAAATACAGCCTTGGGCTCCTCACCCGGCTTGAGCGCCTTGCGCTGACCGCCATGCTCGGTCTGCAGATAGATCCAGCCAATGAAGTGCTCTTCTGCCATCGGATGGGCTACCGAGCCAACCGAAACAGTTACTTTATCGCCTTCCACCTGGATGACCGGCACATGCTTCTCCTGCGCCGCGTCCACGCTGCCCGGCACCAGCTCGGTCATCTTCTGGCCGCAGCACATCATGGGCACATTGGAATCGTGGATCATGCCTACCAGGTTGCCACAGTGTTCACATACAAAAAAACGGGGTTCACTCATGGAAAACTTCCTCCTCATTCAAACAAAAGGGATATTTGTTACACACTCATTCATAAATAGGAATCATCTTTATTCCTGTCTTTACTATACCCCACCGGCTTTGCCGCGTCAAGTGTATTCTATGTGATTTTGTCACGATTATACAGTTTCCCCCAGCGCGCGCTGAAACAGTTCGATGTGATGCTGCTCATCCTGAATGATACGCTCGATGAGCGCACGCGGCTGTTCGTCCATGCGCGCAGCCAGCTGGCGATACGCGCGGATGGCTTCGCGTTCCCCGGCAATGGCCTGGCGCAGCATTTTGTCCCGGTCCTTTTCATAGGACACCACACCCGACGACCACCAGTGCGGCCGTCCGCCCGCAAAACTCAGGAGTTTGGGGTTGCCGCCATAACGCCCAATCAGCTCGCCCAACCGGCGCAGATGCAAGATTTCATTTTGCGCGATGCACGCAAACAGTTCGGCAAGGTCGGCATCTTCTTCCAGCCGCAGGCTGTTGTAGAAGTATTGCGACGCCGCGGTCAGCTCGCTGTGCGCCCCGGCATACACACCAAACAGTGCCCGCACGAGCGCCGGATTGGAGTTTTGCGCGCCCACTTTGGGCCAGGGCAGCATTAACATGTTATGCACACAGTTATTCACAGTCATCCGCCTCCATTTCGTCTTTGAACAGCTTATGCACAGAGTTATCAATAGGTATATTTTTGGGTGCGAGAAAAAAAACTACAAACTTCGTTCATTCTGCCGAAAGGCTTCCGGTCGCCTTGACAAGGCCGGATAAACAGGCTACAATACTAAGTACAGCTTGTTCTTAAGCACCATATCTTGTGCGGAGGACAAGCTGTACCCACGAAATTTGGTAAAATGGTCGAAATCGGCTGCTTTCTGCCGGTTCCCGTCCTCTTTTGGAGAAAGTAGGCAATGCACATGATAACGCAGATCGTCAAGCGCGACGGCCGCACGGTCGCCTTCGAGCTCGACAAGATCGCGGACGCGATTTTCAAGGCCGCGCAGGCTTCCGGCGGCCGGGATTATGAGATGTCCACCGAGCTGGCCAGCCAGGTCGAACAGGAGCTGGAAGCCGAATCGCTCACCTGCCCCACGGTCGAACAGGTGCAGGACGTCGTGGAAAAGGTCCTGGTCAAAAGCGGCCATGCCCGCACGGCAAAAAAATACATCCTCTACCGCAACGAGCGCACCCGCGTGCGCGAGATGAACACTCGCCTGATGAAAGTTTACGAGGACCTGACGTTCCAGTCCTCGCTCGAAAACGACGTCAAGCGTGAAAACGCCAACATCGACGGCGACACCGCCATGGGCACCATGCTCAAATACGGTTCCGAGGGCGCCAAGCAGTTCTATGACATGTTCATCCTCGACCCCGAGCATTCCAAGGCCCACCGCGAAGGCGATATCCACATCCACGACCTGGACTTTTTAACACTCACCACCACCTGCTGCCAGATCGATTTGCTGAAACTGTTCCAGGACGGTTTTTCCACCGGTCACGGTTTTTTGCGCGAACCCAACGATATCCGTTCGTATTCGGCACTGGCCTGCATCGCCATCCAGTCCAACCAGAACGACCAGCATGGCGGGCAGAGCGTCCCTAACTTTGACTATTCTATGGCGCCCGGCGTAAAAAAGACCTTCCGCCGCGCTTTTACCGATAATTTAACCAAAGCCCTGGAAATTTATCTCGAGCAGGAAGATGGCGAACTGATGAGCAAAGCCATCATCAGTCGCTGCGAAAAGGAGACCGGCAAATGGGCCTGCTTTGCGGGCGACAACGGCTTTGACGAAGCCGTGCGCGCCGTACTCCTCGAGCAGATGGACGAAAAGCTGGCCGATAAAATCCTGCGCTTTGTCCGCAAGTATGCGGTCAAGGAGACCCGCCGCGCGACCTATCAGGCCATGGAAGCGCTGGTACATAACCTCAACACCATGCACTCGCGCGCCGGCGCACAGATTCCGTTCTCGTCCCTCAATTACGGCACCGATACCTCGGCCGAAGGCCGCTTGGTCATGGAATGCCTGCTGCTGGCCACCGAAGCTGGCCTTGGCAATGGGGAAACTTCGATCTTCCCCATCCACATCTTCAAGGTCAAGGATGGCATCAACTTCAACCCCGGCGAACCCAACTATGACCTGTTCCAGCTGGCCATGCGGGTATCGGCCAAGCGTATGTTCCCGAACTTCTCGTTCCTGGACGCGCCGTTTAATCTGCAATACTACAAGCCCGGCCATCCGGAAACCGAATGTGCCTATATGGGCTGCCGCACCCGCGTCATCGGCAATGTGTACGACCCCACCCGGGAAATCGTCAATGGCCGCGGCAACCTGAGCTTTACGTCTATTAACCTGCCGCGCATCGCTATGCGGTCGCACGGCGACATCGATTTCTTCTTCGAAGATCTGGACCGCAAGATCGATCTGGTCATCGACCAGCTGCTGGCGCGCTTTAAAATCCAGTGCCAGAAGAAGGTCCGCAACTACCCCTTCCTCATGGGTGAGGGCGTATGGATCGATTCGGAAAAGCTGAACCCCGATGATTCGGTCGCGGAGGTCCTCAAACACGGTACCCTGACCTGCGGCTTTATCGGTTTGGCCGAATGCCTGAAAGCACTTTTGGGCGTCCACCACGGCGAAAGTGAGGAAGCACAGAACCTGGGCCTTGAGATCGTCAAGCACATGCGGGACCGCATGGACCAGGCATCGCAGGAATATCACCTCAACTTCTCGCTCATTGCGACCCCGGCCGAAGGCTTGGCCGGACGGTTTGTCAAAATCGACCGCGAGCGGTACGGCCTGATCGAAGGCGTGACCGACCGTGAGTATTACACCAACTCGTTCCATGTTCCGGTGTATTTCCCGATCGGCGCGTTTGAGAAGATCCGCCGCGAAGCGCCCTATCATGCGCTGACCAATGGCGGTCACATCAGCTACATCGAGCTGGACGGCGATCCGACCCAGAATCTCGAAGCCTTTGAGCAGGTGGTCCGCTTCATGAAGGAAGCCGGCATCGGCTATGGTGCCATCAACCACCCCATTGACCGTGACCCGGTTTGCGGGTATACTGGAATCATCGGCGATGTCTGCCCCCGTTGTGGGCGGCACGAGGGGGAAGGCGTCCCGCTGGCCAAGCTGCGCAAGCTTGGGCTTTACAAGAACTACAACAGTACGACCATCGGCTATCACGGCGATCCCAGCGAGGAAGCGGACCGCCGGCCGAATCCGGTCAAGTAACTCTCCCGTTATATTTGGAAAGGAAGTCAGCATCATGGCAAAGCAGTTTAAAGTTACCGAAGTCAACGGCGTCGAAATGGTCGGCGAAGGCATTGGTTTTGAGCGCATCCGCCGCATCACGGGTTACCTGGTTGGTACCCTGGACCGTTTCAACAACGGCAAGCGCGCCGAAGAACATGACCGCGTGAAGCATGACGCTTCCTGCTGCTCTCTAACCGGTACTCGTAGCGCATAAAATATGGAAGATTCTTTACGCCTGGCCGGCGTCGTCCGCGAATCGATCGTGGACGGCCCCGGTATCCGGTATACGATTTTTGTGCAGGGCTGTCCGCATAACTGCCCGGGCTGCCACAATCCGCAGACCCACGACTTTGCAGGCGGTACGGACACCCCCATCCAAACCGTACTCGATGAGATCGACGCAAGCCCCTTTCTCAAAGGGGTCACTTTTTCGGGCGGTGAGCCGTTTTGCCAGGCGGCAGGGCTCTTACCCTTGGCCAAGGCCCTTAAAGCCCGTGGCAAGCATCTGATGGCTTATACGGGCTATACCTTTGAAGAACTGCTCTCTCTGAATGATTCGGCTGTCCGGCCCCTGCTCGAGCAACTCGACCTGCTGGTCGATGGCCGTTTTATCGAAGCCGAAAAAAGTCTGGCACTAAAATTCCGCGGCAGTTCCAACCAGCGTGTGCTGGATGTGCCCGCCTCTCTCCAGGCCAATGCTCCGGTTTGGGCAGAAGCCTATCGATAAATACAAAACGCCTGCTTCCGCAGGCGCTTTTTTTATCATCAAAAAACCCCATGGTTTGAAACCATGGGGTTTTGTATCTCTTAGAAGTGCATGGGGGTCAGCTTGCAGTAATCCTCGATCGTGCCGCCCTTGCGGAAGCAGTCGATGATTTCCTTGCCCAGCGGGTCGAGTTCGTCGGTGTAGAACTTGTCGAGCTCCTTGGCAAAGAAGTCGGTCAGGATCTTTGCACCTGCATCGTAACCGTCCTCGCCCATACGGTCCTGGGTCTCAGTGCGCAGGAACTTGGAACGGATGGACTGGCCTTCGATGGTCATTTCCAGCATCGCATAGCCGAGCAGCGGGCAGCGAGCCGGCGTTACCTTGTCGCGCTTGACATGGCCATTGTGACGGCTGAGCCATTCACGGCTGAGCCATTCGGCGGCAAAACCAACGCGATATACACCGATGTGCTGATTGGGGATGAGCACATAGCGGGTGTTCGGATTATCAATGATCTGCTTAAGCAGCAGGTTTGCCTGCTTAACGCGCTTACCGGTTGCAAACGGCCAGTACGAACCAACGCCTTCGCTCTTGAGTTCGCCGCCGCCCACGATGGACGGATTCTTAAAGCCGCGCGGTGCGACCAGACGCCACATCCAAGCCAGTGCCGGCGGAATGAAGTGCAGCATACCCATGATGCCGTAGTTCGGGTTATCGCGGGTAGACGGGGGCATACGGGTACCGAACGAACGGATATCGACCTCAACCGGCTCGGTAACGATGTGCGGCACCATTTCACGCGGAACGATCGCACGGGGGTTCGGGCAGGGCTTGCCGTTGGAGTCCAGGGTGTGTTCCCAGATCAGGCTGGTCGCGCCCACGACGCCCTGAATGTTGAAGAAGCACAGCGGCTCGCTCGGCTGGGTGCAGATGCGTTCATATACCGGGTCGCAGCCATAATGGGTCACGCCGTCCATGCGCAGGAACCAGCCGTCCTCGCCATCGACCAGCGTCAGCTTGCCGCTGCCGGTCTGCAGCTTGGGATAGCAGGTCGCCATATCGTCACATACCGGCTCGATGCGTGCCGTACGGCCCAGGTTCAGGATGGTCGGTTCGCCCGTCACAGTATTAACCGACAGCAGCACGCGGCCATCTTCGGTACGGGCAATATCCTGGAGCATTTCGCTCTTACCGCCGCCCGATGCGCCTTCGTGCATGATGACCAGTTCGTTATCGTACTGGGTGGTCAGACGGGCTGCCGAAGCGTGCGCGGTCACCCAGTCTTCCTGCTCACCGATGTCGAGCAGAACCGAATAAACGCCCTTCTTCGCAGACGGTCCCGGATAGAGGTTATACGAGAAGACTTCGTGGCAGTCGTCCAGACGGTTGTGTACAACGACCTGCTTGCCGTTGAAGTGGGTGTGACGGAACGGGGGCGCAACGTAAACGATTGCGCGCGGCTTGTAGCCTTCGGTTTCCTCTGCGGAAACGAAGCCCTGCAAATTCGCCATTGCAAATGCAAAAAAAGCCGCATTTCGCGGGCAGATCAGCATCGAACCATACCCATAGATATTACCGCCCGAGTTGAAGGGCATAAAGATGAGTTCCTGTCCCTTGAGCCATTCGAGCGTCTGCTTCTTCATGTCCGCGAACGGGAAGCCATATACGTCGGCAAAGCGCGGCTTATCGGTCGGCTTATCGTCACCGATGCGCATGCAATCGGGGTCACGACGGCGCATGTAATCCTCTACATAATTGACCACAACGCCATTTTTGGCGCGCACGACGGTCGCTTCGACGACCTCGCCGCGGCCCGGTACATCATAGACCACATCGTACTTGCCCGAGCGGCCAGTGCCGAACACCATTTCATGCAATTCCTGCTTGGTCGTCGGGATGTAAATGCCCTTGCAGTTTTCGATCACATCGACGATCTCAGGTGAAAAAGTGAATTTTTTCAGCAATCGGTTCATACAATCAGTTCCTCCTTTTCGCGGCGCACCGGTCAGACGTGGACTTTCGGGCCGCCGATTTTTGCTTGTTCCTGTGCGAGAACAAACAATCGATTTATCACTGATTATACTATACTACGAAATTGGCCATCCGTCAATCTTGCATTCTTGTGATTTGCAAGTTTTTGTTTGGTGACTTGCAGAAAATTTTATTTACTGATTTGGTAATTTGTTTTGATTTGGTTGAGCTTGAGCTGCGCAGTGCGATAACTCTGGTCGGAAGTCGGCGTCCCTGCGGCTACACCCAGCAACGCCGCGTCCGCAGGCAGAACATACCCGTAGGTTTTCCAACGTTCCACCGCTCGTTCATATGCAGTCTGTTCGGCGTCAGCCTGCATCTGGCTTTGGCTCAGCGCCCAATCGGACTGCATCTGCTGGTAGGCCATCGTAGGCATACCGTTTAGATATCCGGTCAGCCCGGCCAGCGAGATCGAATAATCGCGGTCAGCATTGTACTGACTGAGCGCCGCCTGGGCCTGCTGCAAGGCTGCCGAGGCCTCGCTGTTATAATATCCGCTCAGCAGACTGGCCTCCTGATCGGCGGCCGACTGGGCGGCAGCCGACCGCGCATCCAGCCGCGCCGCGGCCAGATTATTTAGGTCACTGCGGTAGGCGTTGTCCATCGCCACCCGACTGGTTTCGGTATAGCCGGAGGTCGGCGCGCCATAGGCGCTGCCGGTACTCAGCCCCAAAGCCGCCAGTTTTTCTTCATTGCCCAGCGCCGACCGGCGGGCATTGACATCCGCCTGGGTCATCCCCTGCCGGTAACTCTGTTCAATGTCGGCATACTGGCTTTGCAGCCGCTGCCCAATGGCCTGCCGGGCGGTTTCAAACGCCTGGAGTCGCGCTTTGGCAGCGGCATCGTACAGTCCGGTCACTCCCAGCTCGCTGTCCTCTTCCCCGCTCGATATCCAATACGGCCGATAATTCTGGGTCCATACCGAAACCGCTTCGTTGCTGCCGACCTTGCCGGCCAGCCCCATGGCATCGATTTTGGCCTGCCGCTCTTTAAGCAAGCGGGCGCGTTCGGCCGCATCGGTGGTGTTGGCAATCGCTTCCGCATAGTCAAAATTGGGGTCAAAAGACACCGAACCGCTGCCCTTACTGCTGCTGGAAGAACTGCTGGAACCTCCCGAACTGCTCGGCTTTTTGCTTGCGGCACTCGCCGCGCCAATGGCTGCGCTGATCGCGCCGCTGATCATTCCTGAAAGCATCTTTCTCCATCCTCTCTTTCTTTATGATAGCCCGCGCGCGCCCAGCGTGTAGCGGATACCAAGCGCCAGCAGACCGAAGGGCTCGCCCGCCCGGTTGTTGCGGATGCGCACCCGTACCAGCCGTGCCCGGTGCAGTTTGCGCCGCACCCGCATGTTGACCGCCCCGGGCTGACAACGGAAGGTGAAACGGGAAAAGTCGAGCGTTTCAAACGAAAACAAATCCAGATTCCGGTCGAGTGCCAAAATCTCGCCTTCCCCGGTCTCATAGGTCACCCGCACGCCCGAGCGCGTATAGGCCATGAGCGTGGCCATCACTTCGCGCACATTTTTCTGCCGTCCCCAGGTACCCAGCGGCAGATCGGGCGTACACCACCAGGCGTCGATCGCCTGACCGTCATCCAAATAGGCATCCCGCTCGTCCTTATCACTCACCCGGCAGATGCGGCCATCGGTCGTACCAAACCACAGTCGCCCGTCGAGCACCATAAAGCAGACCGCCGGGAAGGAATCCCAGTAATACCATTCGGGCGAACCGTCCGACCGCGATACTCTCCCGTCGGCCACATAGCACTTGCCGTCCACAGCCAGATAATATTTGTCCTTCCACACCACAGCGCACGCATCGGCCAGCCCGTTTTCGCCCGTCAAGCGCGGATCAACCGCGCGGGACATGCGCCGGATGGCGCGCTGGGCGGTCACGGCAGTACCAAACACGCCCATCACCCCGTCGGACGATAAAAACAGCGGGGTATCGCCCAGACTGGCAAAACTGCGCGGCGCCAGCCCGCCGGCGCCCTGCGCGCCCTGCTGCAAGGGATAGGCAGCCGTCCCGTTGTCATCGAGCAAAAAGGTGCGCAGATATTGGGTCGCCTCTTGATTCCCGCCCTCTTTGATGACCAACTGGCTTTCGTATTGCCGCACATAGCCGACAATGGCCGAAGCATCCGAACCGATTTTGGTATACCCGGTGTCGGGGAAATAGGCCGGGTCATACAGCCCACTTTGCCAGTCGCAGTTGGGCTCGTCCGGGTTGCCGGACAAAAACACGCGGGTATCGTTTTTGCCGCCGTACAGCCCTGCAAAGCGGCATTTGTTGATCTTGTCGGCATTGCCTTTGATGGTCTTACTGAACGTAATCGTGACATTCGCGATGCCGTTGGCGTTGGCGGGGGGCGAACCGAGTGTCACCACGCCGGTTGCCCGGTCAACCGACGAAACGGTGACTTTATCCCCGCCCACGGTGGCGGTGACTTCGGCATCATCGATATCCTGTGCATCCAGATAAAACTGGGTAGCCGACCCGTTGCCCACAAAAGTATTGATGCGCTTGGGGGTCAGAAGATTGACCGCTTCCAGACTGGTGCCGCCGCCGGTCGGCTCGGCGGCAATGGTCGTGGTGGGCACAAAGGCCTCATCGGCCACGGGTGCGGTTGTCCACTTGTCCTCTTTCTGAAAGACCTTGCGATAGGTCTTGCCGTCGAGCAGATAGAGGGCACCGTTCATAAAGAACCCCTGTGAATAGTCTTCGTTCATGTCGGTGCACAGTTCAGTCAGCGCCCATTCGCCATTCATGTGCAGCAGCTTGGTGCCTGCATGCACCACCGCCCCCATCCCGCTCGGCAGGGCAAACAGTCCATAGATGACCCCTTCGGCCTCGGCCATTCGTTTGTATCCGGTGCGCTTACTCAAAAAGTCGGTTTCTTCGGCGATCATGTTGCAGGCGTCGGGCGAATGGGCCAGATCGGCCTTGGTCGAATGCACCGAAAAATCCACACCGCCGAAGCGTTCGGCCACCACTTCGTTTTCGGCCGCATAATTTGGAAACTGATAGGCCTGCATCAATACAGCTCCTTAATGGCAAATTGGGCAGCCGGACAGTGCATATCCAGCCGTGCGGCAAATTCCGCGCCCAGCCAGTTGAATTTTTCGTGGTCCTCGTCGCAGATGAGCAGCGCAGCCAGCCCATAGGGGAAGCATTCGCGCACCATGGCTTCCCCGGCGTCGATTTCATCGGTCAGGGCGTCCAGCCGAGGGGCGACGCGCAGGGGTTCCTGCCCATCCGCCTGGCGCAGCGCATTGATTTCGCGCAGACAGTTGGCCAACAGCTGGTTGAGCGCCCCAAGCGCAAAGGTTTCGTAATACGCCGCCCCCTCCTCCTGTTCACTCAGCAGGTTCATGGCTGCCAAAAAGCATTCTTTTCCGGTCATCGTCGGTCCTCCTTTGTCTGGGAATGGCCGGTGCGGGCTTTGGCCCGCACCGGTTCTGGCGTTATACCACCTTGGACGGATATTTGCCGTCCGCGACCGCATAGGCGCGCAGCGTTTCGCCCTCCTGCACGGTCACCTTGCTGACATATTCCTTGGCCGAATCCGAGTAGCGCGGGTCGGAGCCGTCCAGCGTGTAGCGGATAACCGCGCCGCCGTCGGCACAGGTCAGCGTACCGTCCGAGTTGACCGGGTCGGCGGTCACGGTGCCGGTGTTCACGCAGGCATAAACGCCCGCGCACTTGGCGCCGAGCACAAAGGCATCGTAATAATGGCGGCCTTCGATCAGAGCGCCGGATACACCCACCGGGTCCTCGTGCACCTTAGCATCCGCGATCTTGTACGGCATGAGCACGGCGTCCTTGTGGGTGATGAGGAACCAGCAGTTTTCGGGCATGTAGCTTTCGGGCACGCGTACGACCTCCATACCCAGCACCTCGCCGCAGATACCCTTGGCCACCGATTTGGCGCCCAGCGGGTCAATGGCCGTGAACTCGTCGGACAGACAGATGAACTTGTGCATTTCCGAGGAAATATAGAGGTAGCGTCCATCGGGCGGCACCAGACCGTCATCGAGCGCCTGCATGCCCTCACCGATGAGCGAAATGATATTGCTCTTGGTCGGCTTATCGCTCACCGCAATGGTGCCGGCCATGTTGGCAAAGCGGCGCAGCGCATACTTGTCCGCCGCAGGCGCCGACTTTTCTTTCAGCTGCAAGCGCAGCATGTCGGCCGCACGCTTCACGAGGTTCTGGTCCAGATTGTTGCCCTTGTCGATGGTCAGCGTAAACGCCTTATCCTGGGTCATGGTCAGTTCCTGCACGGTGTCCTGCATTTCGATCGGCGCGCCGTAGCGGCTGGAGCCTTCGCGCACATAATCGACCTCGTCCACGGTCACGGGCGTATACACCTTGAGGGTCTTCACGCCCGTCAGGTCAAAGGTGGTCGCAGTCTTGCCCTTGATGAACGAGTCGCGGCTGAATGCGGATGCGATCTCGTCGGAATACCCGGTTGCTAAATTGATTGCCATATGCTTTCCTCCCTATTCTCTTACATTTCTCCGCGCAGCGCGGCGATGACGGGGTCCATCTGCGCGGGCTGGCCGTCCCCGGCGGCAGAGCCGACGGCCTGCTGGCGGTTGCGGGCGTTCTGTTCGAGCGCCTGGAGCTGCGCCTTTAAAAGCGCGATCTCATACTTGCGGTAAGCCGATACCAGACTGCCTTCGGTCTGAGCGTCCTGCCAGACCTCCTGCGGGATGTCGCCCGGCTGCACGTCCGGATAGGCGGCAATGAAATTGGCATACACCTGGCCATTGGGCACCTGGCCGGACGCCCCGGCCATGCGGATCATCTCGCCCCGGCGGGACAGCCCGCTCACGGCCGCCTGGATAAGCTGGTCCATGGTCAGCGTGATCTGCTGCCCGTCCACAGTGAGCGTTACCGTATCGCCACTTGCCGGAGGCGCCGCTTCCCCCTCCTTAAACGGATTGGTCTGCTTGTCGGTTTTGTTCATTCTGCTTTTCCTCCTCCTGTCGTTTTCTGAGCGCACGCATCAGGCCGCGTTTGCCCTTCATGTGCTGGTCGGGCACATTCTGCAAATAAAGCAGCGGGTCAGCGATCAGACCGGTTTCGACCAGCCGGTCGTTGGTCACCGTCTGCACGGTCTCCGACCAGTAGCTCGCCTCACCCACTTCGACCTTGAGTTTCATCTCCCCGCCGCGCAGCTGGTTAAAGTCAAATTCCACCTGCTGCTCGTTGCCCTCTTCGTCGGTCACGGTATAACGGCGCACGCCGTAGTGCGCGCCCATCAAATCCAAAAACGAACGGGCCCAGTCCTCAATGAAGCGGTAAAACTCCAGCTTGACCAGTTCGAGCGGCGCGGCCGTGGCCTGCTGCACGGCCACGATGGCCGAGGTATTGGTCGGCGTGACGTTACCGAGCATGGCGTCTGACGCACCCATGAGCTCCATGGTGTCGGTCATCATCTGCTTTAGCACGTTCAGCACCTGGCTGGAAATATCGGGGGCCTTGAAAGCAGTCAGCACGGCCTGATTGGGGTTGCCGCGCATGCCGATGGCCTTGCCGATCTCGCTCGAGTACCCGTTGGGGAAACGGGTCATGTCGTAAATGATCTTGGGAAACGCCACCTGTTTGATGCACTGCACATACATGGAGTACAGCTTGTTGATGGCGATTTGGTTGGGGATGGCCTCGGTCACGGGCGACACGCCGTGGCAGCAATTCTTGCGCCGGTCCCAACTGAGGAACGCGAGCGGATAGCGGGTATAGGGCAGCACCTTCTCACGCATCACGGTCGCGTGCCGGGTGGTTTTCTGAAAGGCCACGCCGCCCGGCACCTTGCGCATGCGCAGCAGCACGGTCACACGGCGGTCTTTTTCGTGGGGCGTCATGTTTTCGCCCTCCCCATCCGGACGGATGGCGTTGATATCCGCGCTCGGACGGCGGTTTTTGAGCGCTTCGGTCTTGACTTCATCGACATCGCGGCGCATGGCCAGGATGATGTACGGCTGCCGCTCGACCTCGTCGGACGCCGTGTTGCCAAAATAGACGTTGGTGTTGTCGATGCACTCCACACGGATGTCGCCCTTGGCATACTGCCCGGTTTCGATGTCCGGGTCAAAATGGATGTACAAGCAGCCGTCGCCGTCCACGCAAGCGTTGCGCAGCACCATGCGGTTTAAGTTCTTGACCTTGCTGCGCTCCATGGCGCTTTCAAAGGCCTGCTCGAGCACCCGCTCGGTCTGGTCGCTGTCCCTGTCGCGGGCAAAGGGGGCCGCGCTCACGGCCACGTCGTCGCTGACCATCATGGCCACAAACAAATTGACGCAGCGCCGCAGCACATTAAAAATCAACGGGTCGAGGGTATTGACGCGCAGCCCTTCCCATTGGCGGCCCTGCACGAAGTCCTCGTTCTTTTTGACCTGTTCATATAAACCGATGCTGCGCTTGTAGTCCTGCCCGCGCTCATAGGCGCGCCACACCGCGCTCGGGGATGGATCAAATTGTTTCATCCTTGTCCTCCTTTTCGCCCGTGTACGCGAGCAGGGCGGCCAGATCGTCGGCGAACGCGTCGTCGGCTGCATCCGGCGGCGCTTCGCGTGCCGCCGTGTGGGCGTCCTCGTCCCGGCCATGCGGCCAGCCGCGCGCGATCAGGGCGCCGATGAGCGCCATCGCCCCCGCGCAAAGGGTCTGCAATACCATGGTTTCCATGTTCCTGCCTCCTCCCATTGTGTGCACCCATTTTAGGTGCGAAACTCCAAAAACTCCCGCACTTCCCCGGCCGCCCGGTCGGGCTCGGGCTCACCGGGCTCCCATACGCTAACTGCATAGCCGCGCAGCGCGTCCGGGGCATGGGTCAGTTCATGCGGCTGCCCGGCCACATCGTTGGGATTTTTCGTGTCGTGCTGCACAGCCCCCAGCGTGCGGATCAAATTGCGGCACGTCGAAAAAATTTGCAGCCGGGCGGTCAGCCCGCCCGCTCCATCCGGGATGGGCCGCAGCAGTTCCTTGACCGCATACCAGCCGGTGACTCGCTCGTTGCCGGACGGCTCAAAATACAGCCCGCTGTCCTGCCAAATCTCGGCGGCCGATCGGCCGCTTTCCTGCCTGCGGTGGAACAGATCGGGCGGCGCCAGCCGCACATCGATAACCTCCCGGCCTTCGGCGCGCCGCACCTGTTCGGCGGCTTCGGATAAAATGAGCCCCGGCTCATACACCTCGCGGTACACATAGCTGTGGCCATCCGGAGCCTGGGCCACCCACAGAGCGGCGAACATATCCAGGCCATAGTCGACTGTCAGCCAGCGTTTCCACCCGTCGGGCACGACAAACGGCTCGACCACATGGATTTCCCGGGAAAACTCGGAAAAATACCGGCCCTCCTGCAAATCCCAGTCTCCTTCGAGCAGGGCCTTGCGTTCGCGCGGCGGCAGGTTTTCCAGGCGCCTCACATAGCGCGGGTCGCGCTGCATCAAAAAGACGTTGTCGGTCACCCGGGCGGGCAGGAACACCCGGGTGCCGCCCTCGAACTCGGCCACGGTATCGGGCGGCATGGCGTCGATGAAGCGTTTTTTCACCCAGTCATGCCCGGGGCCGCCCGGATTGGTGGTCGATTTGACCTGTTTGGGGTATCCATTCGCGCCGCGCACGCGGCTGATGAGATACGTATACTGATAAAAGGAAAAATGGGTCAGTTCGTCAAACCGAATCACATCATACTCAGCCGACTGGTACCGGGTCACATCGCCTTCATACTGGCAGTGCCCAAATTCGATCACCGAACCGTTCACCAGCCGCCACACCCCGTCGCTGCGCACAAACTTACCCACAACCTGTGGATAAAGCTGTTCACTCACGGCGATGAGCGAGCGTTCAAGTTCGCGCATGGTACGCCGCAGGATGAGCTGCCGGCTGCCCGGATACTGCACGGCGAACACCAAAGCATCCACAAGCTGTGCATAACTCTTGCCGCCGCCGGCCGCGCCGCCGAACAGGGTTTCTACGGCCGACGACCGGATAAAATCGGCCTGCCGCCGGGTGATCTCGAACCCATATCGTTTTTTACGCGCCCGCATCCTCCACCACCTTCACGGTCAGTTCCACCCGCTGGGGCAGCCGCTCGCGCATCTCCTCGGCCATGGCCTTGATTTCCTTGATGGCTGATACGATGGTCGTGGGCTTGGTTTCGCCGTCCTCGGCCAGTTCGATCAGCCGGTCGATGAGCGCCGGCATTTTCTCCCACAGCCGCCTTTGCATCTCTTCTTCCTGCCGTTGCTGTCTGGTCACAGCTCCTCCTTTCTCGAACTAATGTTCGTTTTTTGTTGCTCTTGATAATAGCCGACGATTGGCGGTCTGTCAAGAAAAATTTTCCGGTCTACCTTGATTTTTTCCATTCTTTTCTCCACAGGATGCAAAAAATTTACAAACCAAAAAAATTTTTAAGTTTTCCATAAGATATCGAAAACCTAGTTGACACCACTCCCGGACAAGTTTTATACTGTATGAAACGATGTAGTACAGTGAAGAGATTCACGGAGTTCAATTCAGGGGGTGTGTTATGCGCTTTATATCGATCCTAGATACCGCGCTATGGCTTTTCAGCCTATTCCTAACCGTCTACATGTGTTATTACATCATCTTCGTGCCCCATGCCTTCACCCGCAAGCGGGTTTGGAAGGAGCACGCACCCAAATGTCGTTTTGCTGTGCTGGTGGCGGCCCGCAACGAGCAAGCGGTCATTGGGCATCTGGTGGAAAGCCTGGTGGCGCAGGACTATCCAACAGAACTGTTTGACATCTATGTCATCCCGAACAACTGCACCGACCAAACCGAGCAGGTGGCGCGTGCGGCGGGCGCGCAGATTCTCGATTGTGCATTCCCGGTGCACAGCAAGGGCGATGTGCTGCGTCAGGTGGTTGCCACACTGAGCGCCAAGGGCGAGCATGATGCCATCTGTGTTTTCGACGCCGACAATGTCGTGGACCCGGGCTTTTTGCGGGCCATGAACAATGCCTGGTGTTCGGGCGCACGTGCTGCGCAGGGCTTCCGCGACAGCAAAAACCCGCACGATACGGTCATCTCGGGCAACTATTCGCTGTATTACTGGATGGTCAACCGGTTTTATAGTCATGCCCGCAATTCGGCTGGCCTGTCGGCCATCGTCAACGGTTCGGGCTTCATGGCCGACCTGGGACTGTTGCAGTCCATGGGGGGCTGGAACACCCATACCATGACCGAGGACATCGAATTTACCACCAAGTGCATCCTGCGGGATGTGCGGGTCGAGTGGGTGCCGCAGGCGATCACCTACGACGAGCAGCCGCTGACCTTCCTGCAATCGTGGCGGCAGCGCTGCCGCTGGTCGACGGGTACATACCAGTGTCTGGCCCGGTATTTCATGCCGCTGGTACGCAGTCTGTTTTCCCATGGTTTCCATGGCATGCGTGCGCGGTTTGACCAGATCGTGTTCCTGCTTGCGCCGCTGATGCAGCTTTCGTGGCTGGCGTCGCTGATTTTGGGACAACTTTTGCGCATATTGCAAGTGCATTACAACCTGTTCCCAAGCACACCGATCTTCACCCAGCTGTTCCTGTCTGTGGTGGTATCCTATGGCATCACCTTGGGCATGTCCATTCTGGTCATGATTCTGGAACGCAAACCCATGCTGCCTATGCTGCGGGGCATCCTGACCTATTGGGTCTTTATTATGAGCTGGCTGCCCATCAACGCCTATTGCCTGGTGCACCGCACCACCGAATGGAAGGCCATTGCGCACACCCGTGGCGTCAAACTCTCGCAAATCAAGTAGTAAAAAAACCTCTCCCTTCCATTGGGAGAGGTTTTTTTGGTTTTGGCAAGATAGCTTGATAATAAGATATTGCATCTCGGGTCTGTTTGTGGCATAATATCTATATCTGTTTCCTGCGGACAGCAGAAGCGGATAAGGGAATTCGCCGCACGCTGGAGGCGGCAAAAAAGAAGGGGTAATTGACGTGAAACAAGAACGTAGCAGCTTTTCCAGCCGTCTGGGCTTCGTCCTGGCGGCGGCAGGCTCCGCAGTCGGCCTTGGCAACCTGTGGCGCTTCCCATACCTTGCCGCAAAATATGGCGGCGGTATTTTCCTGTTGGTGTATCTGATTCTGGTCGTATCGTTTGGCTTTGCGCTGATGATCACCGAGATTGCAATCGGCCGTAAGACCCGTCTGTCGTGCATCGGTGCTTATAAGGCGCTCGACCGGCGGTTTGGTTTCCTCGGATGGATTGCCGCCTTTGTACCGGTCATCATCACGCCGTATTATTGTGTCATCGGCGGCTGGGTTATGAAATATCTGTTTGAGTTTGTGTCCGGCGGCGCTATGGCTACCGCAGACGGCGGCGATTATTTCAATTCGTTCATCGGCTTTGATGCAGACTCCATCGGCAGCACCATGCTGGATTTCAGTGGCCCGACACCGTGGTTCCTGATTTTTGTACTTTTGACCGCTCTGGTCGTTATCTTTGGCGTTGAAAAGGGCATTGAACGCGCCAGCCGGTTCATGATGCCGGTTCTGGCCGTCCTGGCGATCCTCATCGCGATCTACTCGCTGACCATCGATGGCGCGATGACCGGCCTGAAATACTACCTCATGCCCGATTTCTCCAAGTTCTCGGCTTCCACCGTGCTGGGCGCACTCGGCCAGATGTTCTATTCGATGTCGCTGGCTATGGGTATCATGATCACCTATGGTTCCTATATGCAGCGTGAAAACATCCTGGAGCACTCGGTCACCCAGATCGAAGTTTTCGACACCCTGTTCGCTTTTGTTGCCGGTCTGATGATCATCCCGGCGGTCGTTGCGTTCAACGGCGGCGATCCGTCCCAGATCAATGCGGGCCCGGGCCTGATGTTCGTCACCCTGCCGATGGTTTTCGAATCCATGGCCTTTGGTACGGTTGTCGGTGCTGTTTTCTTCCTGCTGGTGCTGTTTGCCGCACTGACTTCGTCCATTTCGCTGATGGAAACCATCGTATCGGTTGTCATGGATAAGACGCCGCTCAAGCGTCGTCCGACGACCATTTTGATGACCGTAGTCGTTCTGCTGGTCGGCATTCCGTCCTGCCTGGGTTATGGCCCGTGGGCTGGTATCACGATCATCGGCATGCAGTTCCTGGATTTCTTCGATTTCCTGTCCAACTCGGTTCTCATGCCCATCGTGGCGTTCCTCACCTGTATCCTCATCGGTCATGTGGTCGGTACCAAGGTCATTGCCGACGAGGTCAAGCAGGGTGCCAATGCGTTCCACCGCGAAAAGCTGCACCGCGTTATGGTGCGCTGGATCGCGCCAGTTCTGCTGATGGCGATTCTGCTCTCCGAGCTGGCCACCAAGGTCTTTGGCCTGTTCACCATCTAAGTCTGGTTTTAAAAAAAGCTGCCGTTTTATGCGGCAGCTTTTTTGTTGTCCTGCGGATTGTATCGATAGGTGTTGGCGGTCAACTGTCCTTCACCCAAAGACACCGCATCCCCTTGTCCCCAGGACGTGGCCATTTTGCTTGAAAACCCGCCAAACACTGGACAAAACCGATTTTCTGCGCCATAATAATACGCGAAATGGAAAAAAGCACAAAGGAGAACTCGCCTATGAAATACGTAATCGTCTTAGGGGACGGCATGGCCGATGAACCGATCGAAGCGCTGGGCGGCAAGACGCCGCTGGCCTTTGCCAAGACCCCGATGATCGACCAGCTGGCGCAGACGGGTGAAGTCGGCCTGGCCAAGACCATCCCGACCGGCATGAAACCGGGCAGCGATACGGCCAACCTCGCCGTACTGGGCTATGACCCGGAGAAATATTATTCGGGCCGCTCGCCGCTCGAAGCGCTGAGTATCGGTGTGCCCATGCAGGCGACCGACATCGCCCTGCGCTGCAATACCGTCACCCTATCCGATGAACCCGGCGTTCCCTATGCCGAGCGCACCATCATCGACCACAGCGCCGATGAAATTTCGACCGCAGACGCAGCCCAGCTCATCGAAGCCGTGCGTCCGGTGTTTGAAAATGAAACCTATCAGTTCTATGTTGGCACCAGCTACCGCCATTGCCTGATCTGGGCTGGCGGCGTCGTGCAGGACATCACGCCCCCGCATGACATCCTGGGCAAGGTCATCGGCGACTATCTGCCCGAAGATCTCAAGCTGCGCGCCATGATGGAGCAGAGCTTTGACATTCTGGACAACCATCCGTTGAACGTCGCACGTGCCAAGGCGGGCAAAAACAAGGCCAATTCGCTCTGGTTCTGGGGCGCAGGCACCAAGCCGGCCCTGTCGTCGTTCACCGAAAAGACCGGCAAGCGCGGCGCAATGATTTCGGCCGTCGACCTGCTCAAGGGCATCGCAGTCGGCGCAGGCATGCAGGTTCTGGAGGTCGAAGGCGCCACCGGCGGCCTGACCACCAACTACGAAGGCAAGGCGGCTGCGGCGGCCAAGGCGCTGCTGGAGGACGGCAATGACTTTGCCTACATTCATGTCGAAGCGCCCGACGAAATGGGCCACCAGGGCAGCGTAGAGAACAAGGTCAAGGCCATTGAGTATCTGGATGGCCGCGTCATCCGTCCGCTGTACGACGCGCTGACGGCCTCGGGTGAGGATTTCCGCATGCTCATCCTGCCCGACCATCCGACGCCCATCCGCCTGCGTACGCACATCGGCGACCCGGTCCCCTATCTGCTGTATGACAGCACGGCTAAGCTGGGCACCGGCGCTCTTTACAATGAAGCATCGGCGCAGCAGACCGGCGTCTATATCGAAAAGGGCTACACCCTGATCGACCATCTGTTTGAGCGGTAACACAAAAGCGGCTCCCAAGTTGGGAGCCGCTTTTTTCTCAAACCAACTGATAGAACAAACCATGCTGGCTGCAATACCAGACCAGCTTGCCGTGCCCCAGCCGGGGCAGACGGGTCTGCAAATCCCATTCGGGATACTGCCGCCGCAGCACCAGCGCATCGCCGGTCAACAGGGCGACAAAGCTGATGTAATGGTCCTTTTCCATCGGATGCCCGGAACTGACAAAATAGTCGTTTTCAATCAGTTCCACATTTAATTTTTCCTCCGCCTTGTACGGTGTCAGCGCGGTCAGCTTCTTGCCGCAGCAGGACAAACTGGTGTCGGCCGACGCGGTCAAAATATTCCCGCATTGCGGGCATACAAAAAATTTCAGGTGTTTCATATTGCCTCCTGTCCGTTCGTTTTCGCCCAGGTCGCCGGCCAGCAGGCCTTCCAAGTCGACCCCCAGCGCCCGCGACAGGTCGGGAAGCAAAGACACGTCTGGACAGCCGCCGCCGGTTTCCCTTAGTTAAAGATATTGTTGGGTATCTCAAGATGTGTCATTCGATTTTGCCGATAAAGCGGTAGAAGATTTCTACCTCCCGTTCCCGGCTTCCGTCCTCACTTTTGACCGCTTCATGGACAAGGATTTTTTCAATCAGCGTATTCAGAAGTTCAGCCGTCAATTCTGTGGGATTGACATACTGTTTCATCAGACCTATCCACTTTTCAGCGTCAACCGCTGTCTGGGCGGCGGCCTCCATCGCTTCGTGAAGCCGTTCAATTTTTGCGTCCAATTCTCGCTGTTCGCCCTGATACTTTTCGGACAGCATATTGAAATTGTATTCTGTAATGCGTCCGGCAGACCAGTCCTCATACATTTTTGCAAACAGGGTGTCTACTTCTGCTTTGCGCTTTTCCGCCTTTTTCAGTTCGGCTGTCTGCCGCTTCCTTGCAGTATTGCGTTCCTTGTCGCTGGCGTTAAGTAGCCGTTTCAGAAGTTTGTCCCCATCCTGCTGTGCCAGCACAGACCAGTATTGCAGACGGGAAAGGACATAGGCGTAAAGCACATCATAGCGGATATAGTGCATGGAACACTGGTGCAATCCTTGCCCGTACTTGCTACAATGGTAGTGGGCATAGGGATTTTTGTTCTGGCTGTTCATACCATAGGCCAGCGACCAGCCGCAGTCCGCACATTTTACCAGCCCGGAAAATATCTGTGTTGTGCCGTTCTTCTGCCGTCTGCGCCTGTTGCAAATCTGCTCCTGTACTTGACGGAACACATCTTCGGAAATAATCGCTTCGTGGGTGTTCTCCACACGATACCATTCCTCTTTTGGCTTGCGTACTTTCTTCTTGTTTTTGAATGAAATATTGGTCTGCTTATTGTGGACGCTGTGTCCGATATAGGTTTCCTCTTTCAGAATACTTTTCACCTGCGCTATCGTCCACGCATAGGCTTTTTCCTCCGGCGCTCCGGCATAGATATTTGCGAAAGTGCCGTATCTCTGGAAATTCAGCCAGCCGGGAGTAGGTACTTTTTCTTCGACCAAAATCCGTGTAATGCTGGCGGCTCCCCGGCCATGAACGGCAAGGTCAAAAATCTTTTCGATAATCCACCTTGTTTCCGGGTCAATCAGAAGATGGCCTTTCTTATCTGGGTCTTTGACATAGCCAAGCGGAGCATAGGCTCCATAGTGTGCGCCATTTGCGAACCGTGTCCGCATGGCCGCCTTTACCTTTTTGCTGGTCTGGCGGGCGTGCATTTCATTCAGAATGTTGAGGAATGGGGCAAGCTCATTCTCTCCGTTGATGGTGTCCACATTGTCATTGACAGCGATATAGCGGACGCCTTTGCTGGGAAAGTAGATTTCCGTGTACTGGCCGGTCAGAATGTAGTTTCTGCCTAAGCGGGATAAATCCTTCGTAACAACGCAGTTGATTTTCCTGTCCTCAATGTCATCAATCATTCTCTGAAAATCCGGCCTGTCAAAGTTCGTTCCAGACCATCCATCGTCGATATATTCATCTATGACATTCAGGCCATGCTCGGCGGCATATTGCCGGAGCATCATGCGTTGTGTCTGAATACTCCCGCTTTCTCCTTGCAGTTCATCGTCCCGGCTCAATCTCATATAAAGCGCCGTGTTGTAAATCGTAGTATTGTAAGGTTGTTTCACCGTAAAAATCCTCCTTCTAAAGAAACAACCCACGCTTACAATACTTTTGCTCTATGGCAATTATATCATAAGCGTGGGCGTGTTATCAATGATGGGCTATCAGGTTGAAGCGGCTTTTTCTGCGGTATGCCGCACCACATCTACAATCAGATCACCGAGGGGCTTCCCGCCTGCGGCGAAGTGTTCGGAGATTTTTATACGGTTGTTCCCACATACAAAATACTGCGTGCCGTTCTCTGCTTGTATAACCTGCCCTGTTCGGGGTGTAAAAATATCGCTTTCACTTTTTGCCATCCAGTGTCCTCCATATTCAGTTTTCAAGGTACAATGCCGCACAAAGGCGGCGAAAATTTCTGCTTATATCTATCACCTTTCCTTTACCGTGTGCCGCTGCTGACGTTTCAGTTCCGCCAGTATATCCGGCGGGATACGGTCAACCAGCCGCTGTAAATTGTCCAGTTCGCTTTTCAGCTTTGCCCGTTCCATCGTATCTTTCATCTTTCCTTTTTCGCTGGCCTTTGCCCTTGCTTCCAACTTCTCATTCTCCGCCAGCAGGTCATTGATTGTGACCTTGTACTTTTTCAACTGCCCGGAGAAATTCTCCATCTGCGGGAACCACTTTTTCAGCATGGAGAGGGCTTCCTCTTTTTTCTTTCCGGCGTTCAGCGGGTTAATGCCGTCCAGTGTGGCTTCAATGGCTCTTGCCTGCCGGGAGAGGGAAACCGCCTGTTTGAAAAGCCGGGTGGGGATATGCTTCCGGCCTGTCCTGCTGGCGCTCTCCCCACGCTCCAAGTCAGGATATTTCTCCACCATATAGGCGTGAAAATCGTCCTGCCACTTCGTCAGGTTTGCCCGGTTGCCGATAATCTCCTTTGCACACAGGCGGTTGTCCTTTGTCAGCGGAACAAAGGTCAAATGCAGGTGGGGCGTTTTCTCGTCCATGTGTACCACCGCCGACACGATATTTTCCCGTCCTACCCGGCCAATGAGGAAGTCCGCCGCCCTCTGGAAAAACGCCTGTATCTCCTTTGGGGATTTCCCCTTGAAAAACTCCGGGCTGGCAGTTACCAGCGTATCGACAAACCGTGTGCTGTCCTTGCGGGTTCGGCACCCGGCCTGCTCAATCCGGCTCTGAATGAAGTGGTAATAGCGTCCCTCCGGCTTGACGATATGGAAGTTGTATTTGCTCCGGCTTGTGTCAATGTCGGGATTGCTGGCATACTGTTCTTTCTGTCTTTCGTGATGGGCTTCCAGCGGCCTTGCCGGGTTGCCCTTGTGCTTCTCAAACCGTAAAATTGCGTGTTGTGCCATTCTGCTCCTTTCCCCATTCCTTTCCTATCCGGGGTTTTCCACAGGGAAAATCCCGCAGAAAATAGCTCGGATAGGATTGGAATGGATAGAATATAAATCAGTCTTTTTATCTTTGTATTTCTATATACCGTCCGGTTTTCGTACGTCTCAGGAGTGATTTCCGTACTTCATGGGTACGGTTTTCAGTCCTCCGGTGTACCAGAACGGGATTTCTTAAAGTCGGTGTTTGGAACCGCTTCATAGGATTTTGGGAAAATGCGGTTGGGTTTTCCACAGCCCTGCTTCTGGATCTCCACCAGTCCGGCGTATTGCAGTTCCCGCAGGGTATTCACCGCTTTCTGCCGCCCACAATGGAGCAGTGTGACCACTTCACAGATAGGGTAATACAGGAAAATCCGTCCGCAGTCATCCGCCCACCCATTCTTGCGGGATAACTCTGTCCGGCGCAGGATAAAGGCGTACAGAACCTTTGCCTCGTTGGACAGGGGCTTGAATGTGGGGGCTTCAAAGAGAAAATTCGGGAGCCGGGTGAAGCTGAACGCCTTTTCCGGCTGGTGGATATAGATGGTATTTGTCATAGTTCGTTTTGTGGACGGTTAGAAGCCCGTTTTCCGGGGCGGGCGATACTTTATACCACCTGCCCCGGTTTGGGGCTTGCAAAGCCTGATAAATCAAGGCTTTTTTCGCTCCTAACTGTCCACAGCAGACCTCCTTTTCCGTTCACTTTCTGTTTTCTGCCGCCTGTGAACTCTGGCGGCACAGCCGGGGCAGTATTTTGCCCGGTTGGATTTGGGGACGAACACGCCACCGCAGACCGCACAGCGTTTCAAGTCCTTATCCCGGAAAATTTCCGCTTCCAGCGTCCCGTCCAGCGGCAAGACCGCCCAGCGGAACCACTTACAGCAGACCGAGAAAGAAATCGTCTGCGGGCAGGTGCAGGTGTCCCCATCATCAAGGACAATGCAGTTGCCGTCCTCACAGCAACAACACTCCCGGCGTATCAGGCTGGCCGCCTGTTTTCTCTGCGCCGGTGTCATGCGGTAAAGGGAACCGTCCGGCCTGCGTTCCAGTGGCGGCAAGTCTTTATAGGGGTTATCTCTCATGCGTTCCCTCCATTTTGCTTTCCGTTGCCGTTCTCCCCGAAAAGGTTTCCTGCCCCATTCCTGCGGCGTGTTCCGGCGTTGGCACGCTCCCCGCAGCTTCGGGACATTTTGTCTCGAAGTCCGGTTCCTTGCGGTGCTTCCCCAGCCGGGGTATTCCTTTTCGGACGGTCATTCTGTTTTCAAGGTGCTGTCCATCGATGAACTACCCTAAGTCTACACGAAAAAAATGCAATCCCCGGAATTTTGCGAGAATTGCATTTTGATGAAGTTTACACTTTGGAAATTGCATTTTTTACAATCATTCTGTATAATGGAAGTATGCGGAGGAGGTGCGTATCTATGGCTTTACCCGGAACACCCGGACAGCGGATTTCCGATTTATGCAACGGGAACCACATCACACAAAAGGAGCTTGCGGAGAAGATAGGGGTTTCCGCTTCCCAGTTGAGCCGCATTGTCAGCGGCGAAACGAGAACGGTCAGCAGTGATATTCTCATAGGCGTGGCAAAGGAATTTAAGGTATCGACAGACTACATACTGGGCTTATCCACCGTGAGCGTCCGTAAAAGCTACGATATTTCTGAATTAGGCTTGTCCGAGGGAGCCGTGAGGGGGCTCGTGACGGGTGCTGTTGATGTGCAAATCCTCAACCGCCTGTTGGAACACAGGAATTTCCCTAAGCTGATAGATTTGATACGGATTTATTTTCAGGACACAGCGGCAAAAGGCATAACAGCAAGAAACCAGCTTATCGAGATAGCAACGGCTTCCCTGTCCGACCTGATGAAAGAACACCCGGAACACCGGGCGGAAGCAAAGCAGGATTTACAGCTTTTGAACGCCCAGAAGATGGGGGAACATGAGGCGGAGATTGAGAAAATCAAAAATGTGTTCCTTGCTATCCTGCGGGATATTAAGAAAGACATTGACAACGGGGAACAGCCGGGAGAAGCTGTGACCGCCGCGATGTTCCAAGCCATGCGGGACGCATTGGCGGAACAGAAGCAAAACCCGCTTTCCATTGACGATGTAGCGGCGATGGTTGCCGGACAGATCGGACAGCTTACGCCGATGGATGAAGAAACTGCCGACCTGTTCAAGCAGTTGGCAAAAAAGATGATGAAAGGAATAGAATAATAGCCTGTTATTCGAGATAATAATATGCCATTAGTAAAGCATGACTACCCTGTTTTAGAGTACGATACCGCATCAAAAGCTGTTTTTCAGCCGGGAAATGGGAAAAAATGTTTTCCTGCAAAAGCAGTGTTTGCTTTTTTAGGAGACGAGGTTGAAAATTATGCACATACCCATGATGGAATACAGATAGATGAATTTGAAAGTGCAACAAGACGATATCCTATTTATGAATGTCTTTATAATCAGGAGAAAATATGTCTATGTCCGGCTCCTGTGGGAAGTGCTGCTGCCGTCCAAGTTTTAGAATATTTAATTGCAGGGGGTGTAACAAAGATTATTTCCGTCGGCTCCTGCGGCGTATTGGAAGACATCCCGGAAAATAGATTTTTGATACCTGTTTCTGCATTGAGAGATGAGGGAACATCTTACCATTATCTTCCTCCCTCCCGAGAAGTAGAGATTTCAAAGGCTGGTATAAATGCGATTGAATCTGCTTTAAGCCAAAAGAATATACCATATTGGGAAGTTAAAACATGGACAACAGACGGTTTTTATCGAGAAACAGTAGAAATGGTTCAGTATCGGAAAGAAGAGGGATGTCAAGTAGTAGAAATGGAATGTTCCGCATTGGCGGCGTGTGCAAAATTTAGAAAAGTTACATGGGCTATGCTGCTTTTTTCAGCCGATACTCTTGCAGACCCTCATAAATACCAAGAAAGAGAATGGGGAAAAACAAGTATATCCATAGCCTTAGAATTAGCCTTAGACGCTGTTTTATCAGTTGTTGAGGAGTAAAAATAAATACATATAGGAGTTAGTGTGAAAGTAAGCAACGTTCCAGCACAGAGGTCAAAAAGGCGCAGAAAGACGCCCCTGCAAACAATACATTTTGCAAGGTTGAAGCATATCCAACCAGAGTTAAGCAACTGTTAATCCCTGCTTCTCGAGGAATCGTTTAGCCTGCTTGATTGCTTTAGCAAGCTGCTGCTCTTTCAGATGTTCCGGCATATCAATTTTGAAGATATCCACCGGGTTCCATACTTCGCCGGTACAGAACATAGAGTAGATCGCCGTCAGGATCATTCTGGCAATAGCAATGATTGCCCGTTTCTTGCCCCTGCGCTTGGCAATGCGCTCATATTTCAGGGCGTAATAAGGATTTTTCTTGTCCTTCACCGCAGCGTGAGCGACTTGCACCAAAGCAGGCTTGAGATAAACACCGGCCCGAGAAATACGAACAGACTTTTTCTTTCCTGCAGATTCGTTATTGCCGGGAGTCAATCCGGCCCAGCAGCAAAGCCGCTTGGAAGAGCCAAACTGATGCATATCTATGCCGATTTCAGAGATGATGGTGATTGCGGAGTTGCGGTTAATACCCGGAATGGTGCAAAGAAGATTGATTTCACCTTCATATTTTGCGACCATCTCATTGACACAGGCATCTACCTTAGCAATCATCATCCCAATAAAATCATAATGCTCACGGATAATTTTGATGCGAGCTTTCTGTTCATCGGCAATAGAGAAGCCCACAATAGACTCCAGAACTTGCTCGGCTTTCTTTTTGAGGGAGCGCTGTAACAGGGAAACACAATGGTCAGCGTCAAAGGATTCATCGGATGCGAGGTAGTCCGTAATAGCAGTTGCGGACTTGCCAAACATATCGGACACAACGGAATCCAGCGCCACATTGCAGACGGTAAAAGCGTTCTGAAAGCGATTTTTCTCGCTGCTCTTCATAGAAACCAGCTTATAACGATAGCGGGTAAACTCGCGCAGAATGCGGATATCCAAATTGGGGATGAAGCTGCTTTTCACGAGACCAATACGAAACAGATCCCCGATCCACTTGGAGTCTTTCGTATCATCCTTGTTTCCCTTGACAGCCTTTACCCATTTGGGGTTGGCAATCACGACACGAATGCCGCGCTTTTCGAGGATGTTGAATACAGGAACCCAATACTTCCCAGTAGACTCCATGCAGACATCCAGGCAGTCGCGTTCCAGGAGCCAGTCGGCAAAACGGTTCAAGTCCGAGTTAAATGTGCTGAATCGCTTTTTCTGATAGTGGGGCTGCAAGCTGTCTGCGGGCGTGGTGATGATGGTAGCAACCAGAAATGTTTTGTGAACATCTACACCGCAGCAGGTTGGGAATACGACTTTCACAGTAAAACCTCCTCATCAAAATAGTAGCAAGGAGAATGCAGGGACTGAACTGCCAAGCAATTAACAGGTGTTAATACAATTCTTAGTGTGCGGGCTCGTAGCGCCACTTATTTGTGCTTGAAAAGGCGGTTCTAACACTGATTACAATACTGGCTTGAACTCTGGATGTAATCTACGACTCACCCTACCGTGCGTTGTAGTGTGCTTCCCCCTCAACAAAATTCTACAAGAAAGGCGGTCGTTTGTCTGCACTCTTTCATCCCTATTTGTGCGGACGCAATGCGGCCGAATGGTTGATTACAATGAATATAAATGAATTTCCACAACAAGTAAATCAAGTTATTTCAATAGCAGAAACCATATTACAAGGTCAAATATTGGGGATATATTTATATGGTTCAGCAACAATGAATGGGCTGCGTCCAGATAGTGATATAGATATACTGATAATTACTAAACAAGAATTGAGTAATTCAATCAGAGCAGATCTAACAAAGCAATTATTGAAAATTTCTGGCTCCGTAGGCTGTATTGAAAAAAGACCTTTAGAGGTAACTATTATCAATCAATCTGATATTGTTCCGCTGCAATTTCCGCCAAAATGTCAGTATATGTATGGTGAATGGCTAAGGGGAGAGATGGAAGCAGGAGAATATCCGCAAGCCTGCAATGACCCAGATATAATGATTTTATTATGGCAAGCAAGAAAAAATAGCATAACTTTGAAGGGGGCGGAAAGCAAAGAGCTTATTCCCGCTATCCCATTTCACGAAATTAAAAAAGCAATTCGGTTTTCTTTACCTGGTTTGATTTCCAGCTTTAAGGGTGATGAAAGAAATGTGTTATTAACCTTATCACGAATGTGGTTTACTTTAGTAACAGAAGAAATCACGACAAAAGATGTTGCCGCAAAATGGGTAATTTTAAAATTGCCGGAGAGATTTCCCCCCCTGCTAACAACGGCAAAGGAAGCTTATTTGGGAAATTTGTCTGATGAATGGGAGACTGTAGAAAAGGAAGCGATGGCACTTGTAGAATATATGAAAAAACAAATTGAGGAATTACTTAGAACAGAGTAGCAAAGTTAGCGGGGCCAATCAACGGTCAAGATGAACGGCGCATTGAAGTGCTCCCCAAAAGTTGGACAAAAGTTATGCGGCAAAGCCATTTTGAATTCTGTATTGGACAGGACTTAACCCATTCAATTTTTCTTTGATTCGGTTATGGTTATAGTATTCAAGATAAGCGATCAGTTCCTGGCAGAACTCGTCTAATGATTGGAACGTCCGCAGGTATAGCAGTTCCGATTTTAACAGTCCGAAGAAGTTTTCCATAACCGCATTGTCCAGACAGTTTCCCTTTCTGGACATACTTTGCCGAATGCCTTTTTCTAACAGTCTTTTTTGATACCTGACGTTCTGATATTGCCAGCCCTGATCCGAATGAAGGATCAGCCCGCTGCTGTCCGGGAGCCGGGAGAATGCTTTATCCAGCATCTCATCCACCTGGCGGTAATTAGCCCGTTCACTGATGGCATAGCTGATGATCTCACCATTATACAGGTCAAGCACAGGAGAAAGATAAAGTTTGTTTCCAAACAGGGAAAACTCAGTCACATCAGTTACCCATTTCTGATTCGGCCTTTCCGCATGGAAATCTCTAGCCAGTAGATTTGGTGCAATCTTGCCGACTTCTCCACGGTAAGAACGATACTTTTTCATTCGTACCATACATTTTAGGCCTGACTCCTTCATCAGCTTTTGTACCGTCTTGTGGTTCAGACAAAAGCCTCTGTTGCGTAATTCCATACCAATCCGCCGATACCCGTACCGGCCTTGATTCTCCTGATAAATTGCTATGATTTCCGCCCTTTCTTTTGCGTATTTATCCACAGCATTGGCTTTCCGGGAATGATAGTAGTATGTACTTCGGGGAATGCCGGCCAGTTTAAGTAATGCTGCCAGAGGATAATCACGCCTTAATTCTGTAACAGCAGCCACAACATCGCTTATTCGGGTTCTTCCCGCTTCTGAATTAAGGCGTTTAATTTTTTTAGGTAATCATTCTCCATTCTCAACCGGTAATTTTCTTCTGACAGCCGCTTGTTTTCCTGTTGCAGCTCCGACTGTTCCTGCTTCTTTTGTCGTTTTTCGCTACCTTTTGTCGCCTGCTTTTTCATAAGTCCCCGTGCACCTTCCTTTTGGAATTTCTTCTCCCACCGGCACACTGTTACAACATCAAGGCAAAAGTGCATAGCTGTCTGTGTACAGGATAAGTGATGTTCCTGCTTGTATTGTAACACTTTTAGGCGAAACTCGCCATCAAAGCCTTTTTGTCGGCCAACCAGATTTCTGCTTAGAAGTCCTTTTGCACCATGCAGCTTATACAAGTTTACCCATTTTTCAATCGGCGTACAGGATACGCAAAATTTCTCGGATGCCTCTTTGCGTGTATGCCCTTCCAGTACATACTGAACAACTGCTAATTTTAATTCCTCACTGAACAATTCTTTTCCCATAGATTTCTGCACCCCTTTCGTTGACTTTCTTGTCCAACTTTTGGGGTGCAGTTCACCCGTTCATTTCAGCCTTGACGGTTGCCCGCTGTCCTGTTACTTTTCCGGGAGTGTAGCCACAACTTCGGGACACTTTGTCCACAAGTCGGAGCGTAGGACGAGGGACGGGGGCTTTCATATACGCCCAGTCTGCTGTTGAAACCAGACCTGTGCTTACGGCTCTACGCCACGCAAGCACAGCCCTGTTTTCCTGCTGCTCCAAATGCCCTTGCCCTCCCCGGCGGCAACGGCATTTTCACGGCAACGCCGACAGAGCGTATAACACACTACACTTTGCTTCGCAAAGTCGTGTGCCAAATGGGGGCGTTGCCCCCTTTGGAAACCCCCACAAGAAAAGGCGGTACGCTACCCCTCCACGGGGCGCATACCGCCTTTTCTTGTTATCCAGCCCTCCGGCTGTATCGGTTGAGCAAAAGTCAGCGTGGGATTGATGTGGTATCTTTATCTAAGTGAACCCCCACGCTCCCACTTGCTCACCGCCTTGTCGCTGACCAGCAGCCGGTCGGCGAGTTGTTTTTGGGTCAATCCCTTTTCGCGCCGCAGCGAACGGATGAGCGCACCGATTTTGCTTGCATCCACGGTTTTCACCTCCCGCAGCTTATTGTACCCGGATTTGCGCATCCGGGCAAGGAACGCTCCGTAGAGTTTGGCATTTGGATATAAAAAAACACATCGCAGACTATCGTCTGCGATGTGTTTGGTGCAGATGGAGGGACTTGAACCCTCACGCCCTTGCGAGCACTAGCACCTGAAGCTAGCGCGTCTGCCATTCCGCCACATCTGCATGTCAAATTTTTTTGGTCGAAGTTGGTGCGGGTAACAGGACTTGAACCTGCACACCTCGCGGTACCAGAACCTAAATCTGGCGCGTCTGCCAATTCCGCCATACCCGCGTTTCTTCCGCGTCAGCGATATTTATTATAGCGCATGGGGCGGCATTTGTCCAGAGGAAATTTGCAATTTTTTAAAAAAATTTTTTTGCACGATTTTTTCCAACAAAAAAACAACTTCGCTCTTTGGGAGCGAAGTTGCCTGAGAAGAAGAGAAAAGAGGTGATATGAGCAATTGAAATGCCGGTCGGCCAGTCTGCTTTATGAGCATTTCTGGTTCCGGTTGACCATTTGTTTGTTTCTTTTGATGTATTTAGGATACTGCGAATACAAAAAAAATGCAAGCATAGCAATAGACAAAATACACGAATTTTTTCGCTTCAAAATAGACATTTCGCCCAACACTTCCGGATGCCATCCGGCGAACGGCGGAAACCCTGCACATTTTGCCTGATTTGCCGGTCCGGCCTGCGCATGCCGCCGGTTTGACAGACCGCGCATTTTGGTGCATCATAATCTTATGCAACATTCGCACTGTCAAATAGAAAGGAGCGGTTTTCATCGACTGCCGTGAGATTGAACGCGTACTGACCACCCGCTTTGCGCGCACCCTGCGCGACCCCTTTGTCCGCGCGTTAAACGAATACCATCTGATCGTCCCCGGCGACCGCATTGCGGTCTGCATTTCGGGCGGCAAGGACTCCATGCTGCTGGCCAAACTGCTGCAAAACCAACAAAAGTATGGCCGCATCCCCTTTTCCCTGATTTTTCTGGCCATGGACCCTGGGTATGCACCCGAAGTGCGCCGCCACATTGAGGAAAATGCCGAACGCTTGGAACTTCCGGTCGAATTCTTCCACACCAATGTACTGCGCGTGGCGGCCAACCATGCCGCCGAACACCCCTGTTTCCTGTGCGCCAAAATGCGCCGGGGCCATCTTTATACCGAGGCACAGGCCCGCGGCTGCAACAAAATTGCCCTGGGCCACCATTACGATGACGCCATTGAAACCGTTCTGATGGGCCTGATGTATGGCGGCCAGGTGCAGGCCATGTTGCCCCGGCTGCAAAGCCGCAACTATCCGGGTATGGAGCTCATCCGTCCGCTGTATCAGGTGCGCGAGCGCGCCGTACAGGACTGGGCCGAGGCCTGCGGTCTGACCTTTCTCCCCTGTGGCTGCCCGGCATCCGCGCGCAAGCAGGACACCAAACGCGCGCAAATCAAAGCGCTGATCGCCTCGCTGGCGGCCGAGAACCCGCAGATCGAAGCCAACATCCTCAACGCGGTCAAAAATGTGGATGTGGACAAGGTGCTGGGCTGGCGGGAAGGCTCGGGGCCAAAACATACTTTCGTTGACAAATTTTCTTGATATTTTGTCGAATTGGTCCATTTTTTGTCCTAAAAAAAGATTTAACACTTGCCATTTTTTGCTTTCTACGCTATAATGAAACCATAAGACGACATACCATTTGCACGCTTTTTCGTAGCACCGCTTCAGCGTTTGGCCTGCGCACGGCATGTATTCCCCTTCCGTCTTGCAGAAGCATTGCTTCTCCTGGCGGTATCACAGGAAATGTGTTTACCCCATTTTATTTGTTTCGGAGAAGGGACCTGACATGGAACATTCGACTTATCCGCCCGCGGCAGCCGCCCATTCCCGCAGCGGTTCGCTGGCCGGCATGGAAAACAATTTCAAAAAGGCAATCACCGAATTACTGGTGCTGTTCCTGCTCAACGAACGGGAGATGTACATCAACGAAATCACCGCGGAACTGTCCCGCCGCAGCGGCGAATCCTTCCAAATCGTATTTCCCTACGCGGTCATTTACCGGATGCAGCGCTTTGGCTACATCGATGAGACGCAGAAGCAGCGCGCGCCCGACGGGCGGCTGCGCCAGTATTACGGCATCACGCCCGATGGCTCGTCCTATCTCAAGGAGCTTCTGGCGTTTTACCGGCATCTGTCCGACGGCGTGGCCAAAATTCTGGCCAGCCCGTCTGATTCCCCGTAAGCAAGAGGCACATCCCTTTTTCGGATGTGCTTTTTTCTGTGCTTGACAGACCGCGCCCTTTGGGGTATAATCACAACCGAAATAGAGGAATGAAGTGCTCCTCGGGGAAACCCAAACCGCCATTTCCGGCTGATGACTTCTGCAAATCTTTTGCAGGCAAGTTATCGGCTTTTTTGTTTGCCTGCACCACGAAAGGACGTATTTTTGTTATGCTTCTGAGTCTTGCTTTTCTGTTTCTTCTGGGTCTGGCGCTCGGCCAGCTGTGCGTGCGGCTGCACCTGCCCGCGCTGGTCGGGTACATCGCGGCCGGCATCCTGCTCGGGCCTGATGTGCTGGGCGCCTTGCAGCCGGACTTTCTCGCCCTGTCGGCCGAACTGCGGCGGCTGGCGCTCATCGTCATCCTGCTGCGCGCCGGACTGGCGCTCGACCTGGGCGCACTCAAACAGGTCGGCCGTCCGGCGGTCTTGCTGTGTTTTGTGCCCGCCTGCTTTGAAATGGTGGGCTGCATCGTGCTCGCGCCCCCGCTTCTTGGGCTGACCCGCCTGGAAGCGGCGCTGCTGGGCGCGGTCATCGCGGCAGTATCGCCTGCCGTGGTCGTACCGCGCATGCTTTCGCTGATCGATCGCGGTCTGGGTACCAGCCATTCCATCCCCCAGATGATTCTGGCGGGCTCCTCGGTGGACGATGTGTTTGTCCTGGTCATGTTTTCGGCGTTCTGCTCCATGCTGTCGGGCGGCGGCTTCTCTCCGCTGACGCTGGCCCGTGTGCCGGTATCGATTGCCCTGGGCTGTGCCGCCGGACTGGTCATCGGCGTGCTGTTCGTCGCCTTTTTCCGCCGGATGCTGCTACGCGTGACCGCCAAATTGCTGGTACTGCTCGCGCTCTGCTTCCTGCTGATGACGCTGGAAGATATGAGCCCCATCCCCTTCTCGGGCATGCTGGCCGTCATGGTGCTGGGCATCACCATCCTGCGGCGGGATGCCGAACTGGCGCAAGCCTTTTCGGCCAAGTTGGGGTCGATTTGGGTGGCCGCGGAACTGATTTTGTTTGCACTGGTCGGCGCCGCTGTCGATCTCGCTTATGTGCGCATGGCCGGCCTTGCCGCCATTGCACTGGTGCTGGGCGCGCTGGTGTTCCGTATGGCCGGTGTGGGCGTATCGGTGACCGGCACGGCCCTGACCCCGCGTGAGCGGCTGTTTTCCATGTTCGCCTACTCGCCCAAGGCTACCGTGCAGGCGGCCATCGGCGGCGTCCCTCTCGCCATGGGCTTTGCCTGCGGCCATACGGTGCTGACGGCCGCCGTGCTGTCCATTCTGCTGACCGCCCCGCTCGGCGCCTTTCTCATCGACCATTTTGCCGAAAAACTGTTGTCGAAACCATAAAAGTTTGCTATAATTGTCCTATCCCCGCAGAAAGGACGTGTAACGACGATGGAAGAGAAAGAAGCCCGCACCGCGCCGCAGGCCGAAACCGAAGAGGTCCCCGCGCCGGTAGATGAGGCAGCCGATATTTCCGATGCACCGGACGAGGCGGAAAACACACCACAGGAAGAAAAGCAGCTGTACTTTGGCCGGTTCACCGCCGGAACTTGGCATGGCGGCATCCTGGGTCTGGCGCTTGGCTACATCCTCATCGGCGTCCTCGGCCTGCTGGACAGCAAATTTTCCTTCGGCATCCGCAGTGTTTTGGAAAATCCGGTTTTCAAATATGGCCTGATGGTTGTTTTGATGTATGGCCTGGGCAAACTGGGCGGCCACATCGAAAAACAGCGTGAAAACGAATCGGCTCAAGATTGACCCTTTCCCCGCCGGAATCATCCGGCGGGGTTTTTTTCGCTTAAAAAAACCGGGCGGAACTGGTTTGACCCACTCCGTCCGGTTTTGCAGTCTGTTTTTTTACTTGTTCTTGCGGCGGCACATTGCCAGGCCAGCTGTCATCACGCCATTGGCCATCGCCATGGAGTCGCAGATTTCACCCAAGCGCTGAATATAAGTCTTTTTGTTCATTTTTCACACCTCCATCGTGTGGACGCTTCGGCTGGATACCAAAGCATTTGTTTTGCTGTTTGATTTTATTATAGTCAATATTACGCAGAATGCAACGGTATTTTTGTCCAATATGTTGTGTATTCTCTGTGATTTTTTGTACAGAATCCACCGTTTCCTTTTGCGTTTTTCACAGTCTCAATGTTGTTTATTTAGTAAAGCCGCAGTGGACAGCCAGCTACCGCTTTGCCGTCTCTCGGTTTGCCTGTGCTAACAAGCGGTGCAAACATTGATAAACCGCCCCAAATGCGGTATACTAGGGATAATCGTACATCAAAAGGAGTTGTTTTAACCATGGGTTGCTCGCACAACTGCGAATCCTGCTCGGGTTCCTGCGGCCAGCCGGAAAGCCTGCTCGTCGCGCCCAATAAACTTTCGACCATCCACAAGGTCATTGCCGTGGTTTCCGGCAAGGGCGGCGTAGGCAAGAGCCTGGCCACCTCCATGCTGGCGGTCGGCATGTGCCGCAAGGGCTATCATACCGCCATCCTGGACGCCGACATCACCGGTCCATCCATCCCCAAGGCGTTCGGCATGAGCGGCAAGCTGGAAGGCTGCGAAGAAGGCATCCTGCCCAAGACCACCGACACCGGCATTGATATGATCTCGATCAACTTCCTCTTAGACCATGTGGACGACCCGGTCGTCTACCGCGGTCCGATCATTGCCGAAACGGTCAAGCAGTTCTGGTCGGATGTCATCTGGCAGGACGTGGACTATATGTTTGTCGATATGCCTCCCGGAACCGGCGACGTACCGCTGACCGTGTTCCAGTCCATCCCGGTGGACGGCATCGTCGTTATGACCTCGCCCCAGGACCTGGTCAGCATGATCGTGGGCAAGGCGGTCAAGATGGCCAAGATGATGAACATCCCGATTCTGGGCATCGTCGAAAATTACAGCTATCTCGCCTGCCCGGACTGCGGCAAGAAGATCGAACTGTTCGGCAAGAGCAAGGTCGATGAAGTCGCCGCCGAATATGAACTGCCGGTACTGGCCAAGCTGCCGCTCGACCCCAAGCTGGCCGAAGCGGTCGACCGCGGCGAGATCGAAGACGTCAAGCTCCCCGACGAGCTGCACGGCGCAATGAAGGCGCTCGAAGCGCTGCATTCGTAAAGGAGTGACCGCATGATGAAAATCGTCATCGCATACCAGGACGGCGCGGTCGCGGACGCGAATGCCTGCGCCGAATACCTGATCGTCACCGCCGAAAACGGCCAGCCGACGGCCAAGGAGCTGATGCAGGCGCCGGGCAGCGGCGCGACCTCCATGCTGACCTTCCTCAGCATGGTGCAGGCCGATGTGTTTATCTGCGGCGCGCTGGGCGTGGCGCTGCGCAACGCACTGGAAATGCTCGGCGTGGTGCTGGTACCAGGCGTGACCGGTCCGGCCGAAGAAGCTGCCGCCAAGTTCCTGGTGGGTGAAAAGCAGGGCGACCCCGGCATTTTGGAGATCTGCCGCGAAGAGGACCCCGACGACCCGATGGCCTGCATGCACGACTGTTCCAAGTGCGCAGGCTGCGGCCCCATCCGTGTGCCCGAGGAGGCTAAGAAAAACCTGCCGGACGTGCATTAAAACAGCAATCCCCCGCATACCGTTTGCAGTATGCGGGGGATTTTTTTATTCACCCAGTTTGCTGCCGCAGTTGACGCAGAAGCGGGCGCCCGGTTGATTTTTGGTGCCGCAGTCCGGGCAAAACAGCCCCGGCGTTGGCGCGGCAGCCGGTGCAGCGCCAGCCGCAGGCGCCGAAGTGCCCAAAAGCTGCTGCTCCTCGGCGCGCACCTGCTCGATGCGGCGATTCAGTTCTTCCACCGTCTTTTCTACACCGCTGATCTCCCCACAAAGCTGCTCGAAACGCTCGCGGTCCATCGCGTTCGACTTCCACATGGCGTACATCTCTTCGCCCAGGCGGCTGATCATCGTGGTCTGCTGCTTTTGCAGGCCCTGAATCTGCGCCTTGATGCGGCTGATCTCCACCATGGATTCCGATTTGACGCTCACGGTCGCCAAACCGCGGTCAAAGGTGCTCTTGATTTTCTCCAGCATATCGTTCCCTGCCTTCCATCTTGTCCGGGCGTGCCGCCCGATACCCCATTTTTCATTATCATAGCATCAAACCGGCCGCCTTGTAAAGCCTGCTTTCTGCAACATTTTCGTTCCAATTCGGTTAAAAAGCGGCGGTAACCCTTTTCGGAAAAGCAGAAATTTGCTATAATAAAGGCCACATGGGACCAAAGTGTCCATTCGATTCCCAAAGCAAAGGGGGCTTTTGCCGATGCTTGCGGCTACCGGCTTGACCAAATGCTACAACGGACAGACCGTCCTGCATCCGGCCAGTCTGACGCTCACCGCGGGGGAGGCGGTCGGCGTTGCGGGTGCCAATGGCTCGGGCAAATCCACCCTGCTGTCCATCGTGGCGCAAACCCTTGTGCCCGATGGCGGCACGATCACCGAGGATGGCGTTTGTGTGCTGGGCAACCGCGCCTTTCTGCGGCAGCATGTGGGCTATGTCCCGCAGGCCGATGCCCTCATCCCGGAACTGACCGTTGCCGAGCAGCTTGCGCTCTGGCAGCGGCTGACCGGCCGGCCGGCGCACGCCGACCGTGCCCTTTGGGAACTGCTTGACCTGGATAACATGCGCAAAAAGCCCATTTCCAAGCTTTCGGGCGGCATGCGCAAGCGCGTCAGCTTTGCGCTGGCGCTGGCTGGAACGCCGCGTTACCTCATCATGGACGAGGCGTTCGCGGCGCTCGACCGCGTCTACCGCAGCCGGCTGGAAACCTGGCTGCGGGACTACACGGCCCAGGGCGGTGCCCTTCTGTGGTGCAGTCATGAGCCGGAGGAGTTGCAGCGCCTGTGCAGCCGGGTCATCACTTTGGAAGGCGGGCATATCCTGCCTGCCCCATCGTGCGTTTGAAAAGGAGGAGTTTTTTGATGTTCTGTCCCAATTGCGGCGCGCCGCTGCGTGAAGGCGCAAAATTCTGCGGCCATTGCGGCACCCCTGCCCCCGAGGCTGCTTCATCCCCCGCACCTGCGGAACCGTCCGTATCTCCCGAACCGGCTCCGGCTGCTCCCGAGGCTGCTGCTCCGGAAGCTGCCCCGCAGCCTGCTGCCGAAACACCGGCACCGGATACAACCCCATCCCCCGAAGCGGCGGAAGCTCCCGCTGCCCCCGAAACACCCGCAGCTGCTGCGGAGTCCCCGGCGCCCGAGCCCATCCTGCGCCGGTCCCGTCAACTGCTCGAAAAGCAGAAATCCGGCTCTGCGCCGACCGAATCGCCCATCCCCGGCGAGCCCATCCTGGGCAAACGCCGCAATGGTCTGCCGATCATCATTGGCCTGATCGTGGCTGCCCTGGCGGTGATCGCGGCCGTTGTCTTCCTGATTGCACCCTCGGTCATCAATCTTGTCAGTCCCAAGGCATATCTGGCCTCCTGCGCCAGCAACACCCTGGCCGCTTACAACTCTGCTTGGGAAAGCATCGCCAAGTCTACGGGTACAAAGGGTCTTTATGACAACCTGTTTGATCAGCGTATGCAGTACACCATCGATGGCACCATTGAAGATTACCCGGATATGCCCATGATCAACGGTGCGGGCTTCTCGTCCACCATCCAGTTTGACCGTAAGGGCCGGGAACTGGCAGCCGAACTCAGCGCGGAATATGGCTCCATCAGCCTGGGCAGCGCACAGCTTTACCTCAAGGACGACCTGATTGCCGTCGGTTCGCCCCAGTATACGGACGGAAAGTTCTACGGTATTCATACCGAAACCCTGGGCCAGGATATCAAAAACGCGCCCTGGGGAGCCATGGCCGATGTGGATGAAAACCTGAGCTTCAATGTGTTTGACCTGCTCGACCTGTACCAGAAGCCCACCAACCTGCTCACCGAAAAGACCTATAAGGCCCTTGGCAAGGAAGCCGTCGGTCTGCTGGGCGATTCTGACATCGAAAAGCAGGGCAAAAAGGATAAAAGCATCAACCGTCAGCGCGAAACGCTCCAGATGTACACGGTGGACATCTCCCCCGAAGATCTGGCGACCCGTATGTTCAACTGTGCAGACATCGTTCTCAAGGATGAGAACCTGTACAAAACGATTGAGCCTCTGCTCGCCACCGAGGCAGCCCAGAGTGATATGACCGCCGACGAGCTGTATGAGCAATTCCAGAATCAGATTCTGGATCAGATGGATCCGGACGACATGGCCGACAGCATGGGCGATGTGGACATCGAACTGGTGATTGGCCTGCGCGGCAAGCAGATCGCATTTATGGAACTGTCCATCCAGCCGGATGGCGCCGAGAAAATGTCCATCAGCGCCGAGATTGGCACCGCGGAGTCGATCATCAGCGCTCTGACCATTGAAGCGGCCAATGGCAGCGAACCGGTTTATGTCATCAAGTCGGCCAGCGCCTATGAGTCGAAGGACGGTGTATTCAATAGCTGGTTCTGGATAACGGAATACAACTCCCAGATCATTTACACCAACATGGAATGGGATACCAAGTCCAAGGATGTTTTGTTTGAGATGAAGGTCCCTGGTGCATCCGTTTCGGGCGAGGGCACGATGGATGCTACGTCCAAGTCGGTTGACCTGCAGTTTGACAACCTGGAGGTCAGCAGCGGCGGCGATAGCATGACCCTGTCGCTCAATTACGCGGTTGAACCCTGCAAGAATTTCGCCTTTAGCGGCAAGGATGCAACGCTCCTGACCGATATGGACGAAAACGACATCGTGGAGATTGCTGAACTCATTGAGGAAAGCGTACAGGAAGCCATCTACGGCGAACTGTTCAATTCGTTCTCTTCTTCGTACAGTGGAGGCAGTGCCGTCCCCTACCTTGACGACCCATTCTCCTATGATGACGATCCCTTCTCCTATTACTATTATTAAGCCATGCATACTTATTTGGCTGGGCTGGGCCTGTCGCTGCGGCTGATGCGCCGCCGCCTGATCCTGCTCGTGGCGGTCGCATTACTGACCGCGCTGCTGGGCCAGGTGGCCGCGCAGGCGCTGGCCGATGTATTTTCCGGGAAATCCGAACTCACGGGGCTGCGCATCGCGCTTTGTGGGCCGGGTGCCCAGACAGCGGCCAACCTGACCGGACAGATGGAGGACATCCGCACCTACTGCGTGTTTGAAGCCGTCGAAGACGAAGCGGCTGCGCGGGCCGAAGTGCAAAGCGGCGCCGCTTCGGCGGCGGTCGTGCTGCCGGAAGGCTTTCTGGACAGCATCTATTCGGGTGAAAATCTGGCGCCCACGCTCATTTTGGACGAAACCCGGCCGCTCGAAGGCTATCTGGCCCGCTGGGCCGGGGAATGCGCCATCGGGCTTTTGATGGACGCTCAGACCGGCGTGACCGCGGTACGCGAAGCGTACCAGGCCCGCCGTGCGGCGGGTGACCGTCCGGAAAAGTCCCAGAAAAAAGTCATTGAGGAAATCAATCTGGTGTACATCCAGGCGGCGCTGGGCCGCTCGGATGTGCTGCGCACCACGACCGTGACCGCCACCGGCGCGCTCGCGCCGGGCGATCATTATGCGCTCTCGGCACTCGCCTATCTGGCGCTTTTGAGCGGTGCGGTCTTTTTCCCTTTGTTTGAAGAACGCAGCCGACGCGACTTTCTGCGGCGGTTGGACGGGGTCGGGCAATCGCTGTTGCCCCTGCGGCTCGCGGCGCTGAGCGTCTGTGCCGTGCTGCTGGCCGCCGCCCTGAGCGCCGCTTTGGCGGCGCTGGGCGGCATGTCCTGGGCTGGCGTGCTGGCCGGAGCGGTGTTTGCCGCCGGTTTGGCTGGCGCCTGCGCGGCATGGACCGGCCATGCGGGCACCTGTTCGCTGGCCCTGTTCCTGCTGGCGACCGCCGCGCTGTTTCTGGGCGGCGGCATCCTGCCCCCTGCCCTGCTGCCCGGACCGCTGCGTGCCCTGCTGCCGTTCAGCCCAGTGCGCCTGCTGGCGCTCGCGCTCAGTCCGGCCTGCGGATATGACTCCCAGCCGGTGGCGGTGCTTGCACTCACGGTGTGCGGCGCTGCCCTTTGGGCGCTCGCACTGTTTGCCGCTCACCGACGGCACCGAAAGGAGGTCGGCGCATGAAATCCTTTTCTGCCTGCCTGCTGATCGGTCTGGCCCGGATGCGACGCAAACCCGGCCGCCTGCTCGGCGCAATTTTGCTGCCGCTGGCCGTGCTGCTCATTGGCCTGCTGCTGCCGCCGGACAGCCTGAATACCGCCTTGGAAGCCGGGGTGTGCCTGCCCGCCGATTCGGCTTATGCCGAGCCGCTGTGGGAGCGGCTGAACGCTTCCGACCCTTCTTATGTCATCTTCCACCCCGCCACCGAAACCGAGATTTACGAACAGGTCGCGGCTGGCAAATGGGTGTGCGGCTTTGTGGCCGACCCGGAGTTTGATACCCGTCTGACCCAGACCCGTCCCGGCCGTCTGGCTGAGGTGGTGCAGACCCCGGCCGAGACCATGGCTCCGCTGCTGCGGGAAGCCTTCTGCGCGGCGCTGTATCACGTCCGCGCCCCTTATCTGGCGGCCGACTATGCCGCGCAAAACGACCTCGCCCGCGGCGCTGAACTGGAAGCCGTGCAGGAAACTGTCCGCGCCGGTTCGCCCCACGCCATGCAGCTCGATACAGTCACGGTGGATGGCACAGCCGGACAGGCGCCCAATCTGGGCGCAGCCACGGCCCGCGCGGCCTGCCAGGGCCTGATTGCGGTCTTTCTGTTCCTGTTTGCCCTGCTGCTCGCGTCCGAACTGGACAGCGTGCGCGAGGACGGCTGGTTTGTCCGTCTTTCGGCAGTATCCGGCCCCTTTGCCTTGCGCGCCGGACTGGCAGCCGCACAAATGCTGCCGCTGACCGCGCTGGCCGTTCTGGCCTATGCGCTGAGCGAAATCTTTTTTGCAGGCAAGCTGCAAAATCTGACCGGTTTCGCCGCCCTTTTGGGCTATGCTTTGTGGTTGACCGGACTAGCACTTGTTTTGGGCCGCATCCGCGGCGTACGGCATGTCCTGGCAGCCCTGCTGCCTTTCCTGCCGGCGGCCTGTCTGCTGCTCTGCCCTATCTTTTTTGACGCGGCGCGCTTGTTTGCGCCTGCCGCTCCGATTTCCCGCCTGTTGCCGCCCTCCTGGCTGCTGCGCGCCCTGCAAGGCGCGACGCTGGACGGCGTATGCCTGTGGGGCTTTGGCCTGGCCTTTTTGCTGGCTGGCGCCTTCCCCATCCGGCGGCATTCCCCCTGAGGACACTTCTGTCCCTGGGGGCACATGGCAGTCCTGCGTACGCGCATGGCCGCCATGTACCCCCATCGAGAAAGGAAGCGAAAACCATGTTTTGTATCCATTGCGGCGCAAAGCTGCCCGACGGGACCAAATTTTGTACCCAATGTGGCCAGCCGGTTGGCGATACTTCATCCGCTCCCGGCCCGGCGCAAGAACCCATACAACCAAGCAAACCCATTCGTCCGACCTATCCGGCCGAACCGCCCAAAAAGAACCGTCTGGCGCTGTTTGCTGTGCTGGCTGGGATCCTGCTGGTGGTCGCGGCCATCGTCGTGGCGCTCATCCTGTTCCGGCCGTGGATGAATTTTTCCAATTCGGTCGGCGCCCAGAGCATCCTGTCCGAAGTGGTGCCCAATGCCGCAGACAGTGCCGAGGAAGACGATGCTCTCCCGGCCGATAAGGTCGACTGGGGCGAGTACACGGGCAACTGGTCGGCGGGCGGCTACCGCTTTTCCCTGCTGACCGAAGGCGGCATGCTCAAAGCCACCTTTAATACCGAAACTTCCTCCCAGATGATTGTCTACGATCTGGAACACTGCCCGGAAAATCTGGAACTGGAATTTGATGACGTCACCATGCGCCTGCTGCCGCGCGAAGGCGGCACGCTGCGCGTGACCATCGACGGCCACACCTTTGACGCCATGCGTTCCAACAACCTGCCGCCCGAAACCGATACCGTTCCGAGCGAAACCCCGACGCTCAATGCGTCGGACAGCGGGTATCTGTTCTATTCGCCCTCGACCGGCACCCGTTCGACCGGCGGCGTCATCCCCGAAGATCAGCCCGACCTGCATTTCTGGCCGCTCGACCAGTTTGCCATCTCCACGGCTGACCTCGACCGCCTGACCCGGGACGAAATCGACATCATCCGCAACGAGACCTTTGCCCGCCACGGATATGTCTTTACCAGCGAAGCGTGGGCCGACTTCTTTGACGACTACGATTGGTATGAACCCGACCCCTCGTTCACTGAGGAAGGGTTCTCCAAGCTGGAAAAACAGAACATCGACACCATTGTCCTGTATGAGCAGGAAAAGGGGTGGCTGTAATGCGCGGCCTTTCCCTCCTGCTGGCGGCCTTGCTGCTTACCGGCTGCAGCGCGGCCCCGCAGGCTTCGTCTTCGGCACCGGCTGCCTCGTCCGCCCCGGCGGACGAGGCGGTTTCTTCGGTTGTCGAACCCGAACCCCAGCCGGTCCCGGAACCCGAACCCGGTCCGCTGGCGGGCATGATCGTCTGTCTGGACCCCGGCCATGGCATCACCGATGCCCATGCCCAGGAGCCCATCTCTCCCCTGTCAGACGAAACTAAGGCAGCCTATGTCAGCGGCGCCTCGGGCGAACAGATCACCGAGGAAGCGCTCAATCTGCAAGTCGCGCTTGGCTTGCGGGACAAGCTCCTCGCCCTGGATGCCCAGGTCATCCTGACCCGGGAGACCAACGAAGCCACGGTATCCAACATCGAGCGCGCCCAAATCGCCAACGAAGCCGGGGCGACCTGCTGCATCCGCATCCATGCCGACGGCATCGACGACCGGTCGGTGCACGGGGTGTCGGTCCTCATCCCGGCGGGCGAGTTGCTGGGTACGCCCTCCATTGTCCAGCCCAGCCGGACCCTTGGGCAGCTGATGGTCGATGCGGTCGCCGCGCAGACGGACGCCAAAAACCGCGGCCTGACCGAGCGCCGCGACCTGACCGGCTTTAACTGGTCGGAGGTGCCCTGTGTACTGCTGGAAATGGGGTTTCTGTCCAATCCAGATGAAGAAAGCCGGATGATCGATCCGGCCTATCAACAACAAATCATCGAGGGCGTTGCCCAGGCACTCATCCAGTGGCGGGCGCAATCCTCGTAAGAAAGGGAACATTCTATGTTCGATCAGCTAGATGCGGTGATTCACCGCTTTGAAGAATTGGAAGCCCGCCTGTCGGCGCCTGGCCTGTATGATGACCCGGCAGCCGCGGCGGCGCTGCTCAAAGAGCGGGGCGACCTGGAACTCATTGTGGTTGCCGCGCGCGCGTATCATGCCGCCGAGCAGCAAAAGGCCGAAGCCGAAGAAATGCTGGGCGACCCGGACCTGAAAGAACTGGCGCAGGACGAGCTGCGGCAGGCCAAAGACGATCTGGAGCGGCTAGAAGGCGAACTGAAAATCCTGCTGTTGCCCCGCGACCCCAACGACGACAAGAACATCATCGTGGAAATCCGCGGCGGTGCGGGCGGCGAAGAATCGGCGCTGTTTGCCCATTCGCTCTACCGGATGTATACCATGTATGCCGAAAAGCGCGGCTGGACGGTCGAACTGCTCAGCATGAGTGAAACCGAACTGGGCGGCTGCAAGGAAGTCGTGTTTCAGATTTCCGGCGACCAGGTCTATTCGCGTATGAAGTTTGAATCGGGTGTGCACCGCGTCCAGCGAGTGCCCGAAACCGAGAGTCAGGGCCGTGTGCATACCTCGACGGTCACGGTAGCCGTGCTGCCCGAAGCCGAAGAGGTCGACTTTGCCATCAATCCGGCTGACCTCAAAATCGATACCTTCCGCTCGTCGGGTGCCGGCGGCCAGCACATCAACAAGACCGAATCGGCCATCCGCATCACCCACCTGCCAACCGGTATGGTGGTCGAATGCCAGGACGAACGCAGCCAGCACAAGAACAAAGACAAAGCCATGCGTGTGCTGCGCACCCGTCTGTATGAAGCCGAACTCGAAAAGCAGAATGCAGCCATCGCGGCCGACCGCAAAAATCAGGTTGGCACCGGCGACCGTGCCGAGCGCATCCGCACCTACAATTTCCCGGAAAATCGCGTATCCGACCACCGCATCAAGCTGACGCTGTATAAACTGGGCCAGTTTATGGACGGCGATCTGGACGACGTCATCGACGCGCTTGTCACCGCGGACACGGCAGCCAAATTGCAGGCCCAATCCTAATAAAAAACCCGGAAGCATGGCTTCCGGGTTTTTCTTAATCTTCTGCGGGCAGCATCTGGCTGAGGATCTGTGCAAATTGTGCGCGGGTAAAGGTCTGCTGCGGGTCGAGTTTTCCTTCCGATCCGACCACAAGACCGGTCTTGACGCACAGCGCTACGGCGGCACGGCGGCCGGAAGATACCTCATTGGCATCCGAAAAGGCGGCCAGCTGGGTCTGAATCTCGGCTTCGGTCAGTTTGCTCTGTCCCTGAGCCATCAGCGCATTGGCCAGAACCTGCATGGCATCTTCCCGGGTCATAGGCGCTGCATATTCGATCGGACTGCCCAACCCTTCCATCAGACCGGCCTTTTGGGCGGCTGTGGTCTCGACATAATACCAGGGTGCGCCATCCGGCGGCGCAATCGCGCTTGTATCGATATCGAGCAAACGCACCATCACGGCCGCTACTTCAGCGCCGGTAATGGCGGCATCGGGCTCAAATTTTACATCGTTGCCATGCATCAGGTCGGCTTCGGTCACCGCCTGAATGGCAGCATAGGCCCAGTGCCCTGCGGGCACGTCGGTATAGCCGGTATACTGGTCCAGCGTACCGATCGCGTTGCCGTTGAGCGCTTTATAGCATTCGGAGTCGGTACGCATCACCGAACGCAGCTGGTCAAAGGTGAGCGCATATTCCTTGGACGACGGGGCACGCTGACCGTTTGCGCTGTCCTGCGGGACGTTGTAGAAGAAGCTGGCACCCCGGTCGGTGATGCGCGGATAGCTGAACAGATAGAACGGGATGTCTTCGGGCAACAGGTCCTTGACCACATCGGCATAGTCCTTGGTGAACAGATCGGTCACGACCGAATAGGTTTGTCCGGTGGCCAGGTCGATGGCCACATTGTCGTTCCACACAGTGGCACCATCGCCCGAACCGCTGATGCAGTCGGCCCATACCACGAGCAGCCGTCCCACCAGCCGCACGCCATAGCTGCCGGTCAGCGGTGTCCGCTGGGCCGATGCCGAGGGGCCGGTCAAAAAGAAACTCTCAATGGCGCTGTTGACTTTGCTTTGCACGGTCTTGTCACTCATGCCGGACACGACCGGATAGGTCACATACCAGCCATATTCGTTGCCGTTCTGGTCGGTACCGAGGTATTTTTCATACGACGTGGTCGTAATCTTGCAATATCCCAGGTCATAGGACCGTTCGGGCGAATACAGGGTCTTTTTATCGTGCAAACGGACATATTGCCGCTTGCCGCCAATGGTCACAAGCGCGATGTCATCGGTCAGGATGGTGGGATTTTCGGCGTTGGTCAGCTTGGTGATGTAGCCGCCCACTTTGGAGAAAAAGATGATGCCGTTGTCCATGGTGCCATGCCAGGCTACGCCGTGGGTGATGGTATCAAACCCGCCCACATAGCCATAGGTGCGGTAGATGATGCCGCCGCTGGCGTCAATGGCTGCGACCGAGCCGTCGTCCGAACGGACGGCGTATACGCCTTCGCCCATATAGGACATGTAATTATACTGGAAGGGCACCGACGCATTGCCATCCAGGCCGATGATGCCCCAGCGGTTGTTCTGCCGCGCCATGGCGCAGCCATCATAAAAAGGAGAAAGCTCCTGATAGATGTAATCGGTGAGGTAGGACCCGGTGGGGGCCTGCTCCTGTTCTTCGGTGGTCTCGGCTTCGGGGTCGGTCTTGCTGGGCAGCGCATACAGCGCATGCCGGTTGCCGTTGGTCAAAATGACCGTCTGGCCGCCGTAGACTTCCATATACAGCGGGGCTGCACCGGACGGCAGAAGAATTTCGTTGCCCTCTGTGTCAATGACCGCATAGCCCGGGCTGTCCATGAGCTGGACCACCGCATAGCCGTCGGAAAATTCGCCGGCCTGCCGATAGGCCGGGGCGATCACTTGGGTGCCGTCCCGGGACACATAGCCCCACGCGCCATCTTCGGCCTGCACGGCCAGCAGTCCGTCTGCGGACAGGAATCCAGCAGCGCCTTCCACCTGGCCCAGTTCCTGACCTTGCTTGTCAAAATAGATGGTATAGCCATCGTAACGGAAGGCAATGGCATTGTCGCCAAAGTCCACTTCTTCGGGCGCTGCACGCAGCGGAATCACGGCATTGCCGGTTTCGTCGATCACTGCCAGGCAGCCGGTGCTGTCGGTCACGGTCGCAAAGCCCTCTTCGTTGAACGCCGAAGCGCTCGTATATTGATAGGGAATGGCCTGCGTGCCCGACTCGTCCATGTAGCCCCAGCTGGTGTAACCGTCTGCTGCGATGTTCTCCACCGGGAACAGATCGGCCGCCGCTGCGGACGCGGTCAGCACTGCTGCTGCAAATAGGATCGACAAAAGGTACTTTTTCATATAAAATTCCCCCTTGTCGGTTAGTTTCTATTTCAAATTATACCGTTTTCCACCCCGCCCAGCAAGCAATGCAAACAAAGTGAAATATTACATTCTTGCAACACCCAAAAAGCGGTAATTTCAGCGGAAGTTTTCCCCATTTCCGGCCCTTTCCCGCAAAAAAAGGACGCATCCTGCTGGATGCGTCCTTTTGGGGGCTCTTAGCCGCCATATACGGCGACCACTTCGCCGACAAACATGCTGTGGATATCGTTATCCGGATAGCACTCGTCATACGCCTTGGTGTCCAGGAAGTTTTCCTTGGGCATGGTATCCTTGTACATCTTCCGGCATACAAAGGTCAGCTCGGCCTCAGCAAAGGTCGGGCAGCCTTCGGGCGTAAAGACCGGGGTCAGGCCGGCTCCCGCCATCTTATCGATGTCGCGGCCGGACTTGGAGCCCAGCACACCCAGCGCGTCCTTATGGCCTTCTTTGAGGAAAATCAGGGTATAGTACTCATTTTTGTCCATAAATTCCATGGTATAACGGCTCTGACGGACATAGACCGTGCACACATCGGTGCGCCAGAGCTGGCCAAAGCCGCCCCAGGATACGGTCATCATATTGAAGTCGCCCTCTTTGCCGCTGGCCAGCAGCGCCCATTCATCGCGCAGCTTGCGGAAGGGGTTCAAAGACAGGGTCGACAGGTCCAGTTTGTTCATGGGATATTCCTCCTCGAATTATAATTTGCGACGCAGCTTCATCTCGTTCCATTCGTCCTTGGAAATGAGGATCTGCCGCGGTTTGGAGCCTTCAAAGGGGCCAACAATGCCGCGTTCCTCCATCTGGTCGACAATGCGCGCGGCGCGGGCATAGCCCAGCTTGAGCCGCCGCTGGAGCATGGAAACCGAAGCTTGTTTACAGTCCATGACCACATCGATGGCATCCATCAGCATTTCGTCCTCGTCGCCCGACGGGTCGCCCAGCGAACCACCGCCCGATTCGGCCGCTTCGGCCTGCTTTTCGATGTGTTCCAGGATCTCCTCATTATATTCGGCCGTGGACGTAGACTTGATAAAGTCGATGACGTTTTCGATCTCCTCGCCCGAAATAAAGCAGCCCTGGATACGCTGCGGCTTGCCCTCGCCCAAGGGGGCGTAGAGCATATCGCCCTTGCCGATCAGCTTTTCCGCACCCGTGGTATCCAGGATGATGCGGCTTTCGATCTGGCTGGCGACCGCAAAGGCGATGCGCGACGGGATGTTGGCCTTCATGATACCGGTGATGACGTCGGCCGACGGACGCTGGGTCGCGACGATCAGATACATGCCCGCGGCACGCGCCTTCTGCGCGATGCGGCAGATGGACGTTTCGACTTCCTTGGCGGCGACCATCATGAGGTCGGCCAGCTCGTCGATAACGATGACGATCTCCGGCAGGGTTTGGTAGGTTTCCACCGGCGTGACCGGAACGCCGTCGCCCTCGGTAATGGGCGGCATGGCGTCCTGTTCGGCCTTTTTCTTGCGCATGAGGGCGTTGTAGTCCTCCAATTTACGCACCTGATGGTCGGCGAACAGTTTATAACGCCGCTCCATCTCCCCGACCGCCCAGTTGAGCGCCCCGGCCGCCTTACGCGGGTCGGTCACAACCGGAATGAGCAGGTGCGGGATGCCATTGTAGTTGCCCAGTTCGACCATCTTGGGGTCGACCATAATCAGGCGGACTTCCTCAGGCGTGGATTTGTACAGCAGCGAAATGAGCATGGAGTTGACGCACACCGACTTACCCGAGCCGGTCGTACCGGCGATGAGCAAGTGGGGCATTTTGCCGATATTGCCGACCACCGGCGCGCCGGTGATGTCCTTACCCACACAGAAAGCGACCCGGCTCTTGGCGTTCTGGAACGCATCGGACGAAATCACATCATAGATAGGCACCATGGTGTTGGTCTTGTTGGGCACCTCGATGCCAATGGCGACCTTTTCCGGGATGGGCGCAATACGCACCGACATGGCACCGAGCGCGAGTGCAATATCGTCCGACAGGCCGGTGATACGGCTGAACTTGGTTCCGGGCGGGATGGTCACTTCAAAGCGGGTGACCGTCGGTCCGCGCACGATGCCGATGATCTGCGCTTCAATGTTGAACGATTGCAGGGTATCGACCAGACGGTGACTGCATTCAGTCAGTTCGGCCTGGTAGTTGCCCGCCGGGGTGCGGGCGGGCGGATGAAGCAGATTGAGCCGCGGATAACTGTATACCGGAAGCGGCGCCTGCTGGCTGGCATCCATCTGGGCAGCCATGGCGGCATGTTCGCGCTCCTCCAGCTTTTTCTGTTCGGCCTTGGACAGCGGCTTGTCCTCCTCCCACGGCGGGGTTTCGTCGTGGATGGGTTCGGATACCGATTCCTCGGGCAGGTCGGCCACGATCGGCTCCTCCCCGCCCTTGTCCGGTTTATTGCGCAGCAGCGACAAAATATCCCCGAAGGGGTCGGGTTTTGAGGATTCCGGTTCGGGAATGGGTTCGGGCGCTGGAGCCGGAGACGGTGTCGGCTCCGGGGCGACTGGCAGGTCCATGTCCTCCCCTTCGATCGGGATGTCAAACGCAGCCCGTGCCTGCCGCTTGGCCTTGCGGGCCGCGGCCAATTCGTGAACGTTGGGCAGCGTAACCGGCGCTTCGTACTTTTGGCGCTCCTCCTCGTCGTCATATTCATATTCGATTGGCCGCAGAGCGTTATAAATGGTCTGCGGGGTCAGCCGAAACATGACCATCACATCGGCGAGCAGCAGCAGGATACAAAACAGCAGGCCACCAATGGACGAAAAGGCCCATTCCAGGACGCCATACAGCGTACCAGCCAGCAAACCGCCCGATTTCAGATTTGCGCCCGATTCCATCAGGTCGCCAAAAGCGGCCAGGTCATACCGTCCGGCGCGCAGCATGGCATGCGCCATGGCGCCAAACAGGATGGGAAACAGGCCGATCGCCGTACCGCGCAGCCGCACGGGGCCTTTGCGGTGACTGATGAGCAGCGCGGCCAGGGCAAATAAAGCCGGCGGCAGGACATACAGACCATATCCGATCAGGCTGCCCAAACCGGTGCGCGCCATGCGCAGTACCGCGCCATCCTTTTGCACCAATGTGAGCAGCACCAGAATGCCGAGCACGCCATAGATCAGGCCCCAGACCGGACGGGGCAAGTAGCTGTCCGGTGCGGCGTCCTTGGCGCGCTGCGAAGCACTCGTGCGCTTTTTGGTGGTTTTTGTAGATTTTTTGGGTTGTGCCAAAGTATCACCTCGTTTGGTGGGATCAAAACAATCAAACTGCGATGGGGCTTTTTGACAGCCAATGCATACGAATACAGTATAATCATACCACATTTTCTTTGGCATTTCTAGGCGAAAATCCGGCGTGTAGTCCTTTCCTGTTTTGTCAAAACCATTCAATCATATCCTATGATTTCGTGGAATCTTCCGCTTTGCATAAAATATACGATTTTTAATTTTGATTTTGTAATATTTTTTAATTGACTTAAAATGTAAGATTATATTAATATATGTATGTAATGTATATACAAGGATGCATCTGTTGTATTATGATTGTAATTTTTGTAACGTGAGGTGAACAAAAATGTCTGTTAAAAAAATCGTTGCTACCGGCCTATGCTGTTCCTTGCTACTATCATACAATCCAGCAGGAGCAATATCTCAAAAACCAGAAGCCTTTGGAGAATCTACTTCCATCACCATGAACGACATCCTATCTGGTGAAGAAAAGATCATATACACCTCAGAAGAAACTTTGTATTATCCTGAAGACGGTATCTCTGCGTACTCCGGTCAGTACCCAATATCCACTCGTGTACGCACTATTCAGTCATCTAGCAGCGGTATTAAAGAAAGGGATAGCGCGATTGGAACTTTTTCTAGCATCGCTTCGATTGCCCTCTCATTTGTAAACTTTCCCGGCTCAATGACAGTAGCTACTATTTTCTCTGTAGTCGGATTGACTGCAAGTGCCAGCACATATTCCCAGGCAAAGACTTTCACTTCGTATGTTCAATACCAAAAGCAAGCTGAAGCAAAGTGGGCCGACGATTCATCGTATTCTCCTTGGGTTTTCTCTGGTAAACGCAATTACTATAAACATGTTTTGGCAGGTACACAGAACTCCAGTGGTCAATGGACAACCAAGTCTCACGACTATTTAAGCGATCCGGCTTATACTGCCATTGGAAGCTATTATAACAAGAGCGATTCTTGGTTTAAGGAGGAAGCCCGCAAACGAATTCAAAACGGTCTTATCCTTACCGATTTGCCTTGGTGATGTTGGAATCGTGGTGAAACAATGAAGCTTTTTTCCCGTCGATTTGGAATTTTTGCTGGAGTTGCTATATTGGCTTTCTTACTACTTGCGACTTCTTATCTGGGATCACTCTCCACGTCTACCGAAACTAACAACCGTCCCTTTTCCATTTCTATCAGCGCACCGGAGATTATCGAAGAATCTGGCCAGCGTTTTGAAGATAATGCTCTTGTTCCTACCGGCACTATAGACCGACGTCTAGAACTCACAATCTCTATCACAAATATGACGCAAACAAACTTTCAAGATGTCCGTTTCAGCGCTTCACTCAATGCAGAGGTCAAACCTTTTATTGCAAGTCATATTTTGACATTTGAAAGCGACCCCATGCCTGTGACCACGGTAGAAAAGGCAACACAAAATGCGGATTCCAGCCAACTGCTGATTTCTGGTTTTGTACACACTTGGAGTATGCTTTTAACCACTGCTGAGGACCTTGAGTATAGTGGTAAGCAGCCAGAAGAGTTGCCAGATGCGTTGAAATCAGTCACGATTTCAGTTTACTGGGATGGCGGTAGCCAAGAGCAGACTTTCCCCCTGCATCTTTCCTAAAATTATAAAAAACGCCCGTTCCAGTTGGAACGGGCGTTTTGGATTTTCAGCTTACTTGGATGCCTTAGCTTCCTTAACAGCCTCGATCATCATCGGAACAACCTTGAACAGGTCGCCGCAGATGCCGTAGTCTGCTACGTCGAAGATCGGAGCCGAATCAGACTTGTTCACGGCTACGATGCACTCGGAATCCTGCATGCCAGCCTTGTGCTGGATCGCACCGGAGATACCCAGAGCAACATACAGCTTCGGATGTACGGTCTTACCGGTCTGGCCAACCTGATGGTCAGCAGACAGCCAGCCAGAGTCGATGGCTGCACGAGAGCCGCCGACAACGCCGCCGAACTCTGCTGCCAGCTGCTCAGCCAGCTTGATGCCGCCTTCTACGTCCTTGGAGATACCACGGCCTACCGATACAACGACGTCAGCGCCGGTCAGGTCAACCAGTTCCTTGGCTTCCTTCACGATCTCGGTTACCTTGGTCTGCAGGTCTGCATCCGACAGGGAAACAGCCAGCTTCTCAACGACAACAGCGTTTGCCTTTGCTTCGTCGTATACGCCCTTCTTCAGAACGCCCGGACGAACGGTTGCCATCTGCGGGCGGAAACGCGGGCAGATGATGGTTGCCATCAGGTGACCGCCGAATGCCGGACGGGTCATCTTCAGGTTGCGGTCTTCACGATTCAGAGCGTCCAGCTGTGCCTGCGGCAGAGTGGATGCTTCCTGCAGGAATGCAGCGTACTTCTCTACGTCTACGTCCAGATGGGTGCAGTCTGCGGTCAGGCCGGTGTGCAGACGAGCTGCGCAACGCGGGCCCAGGTCACGACCGATGTTGGTTGCCGCGATCAGCATGATCTCCGGCTTCTTGTCCATAACCGTGTCGCAGATGACCTTTGCATATGCATCGGTGGTGTAGGTTTCCAGCAGGTCGTCTTCGCATACCAGAACCTTGTCAGCGCCATATGCGCCCAGTTCCTTCGCCATGCTGTCGCCTACGCCCTTGCCGCCCAGCAGCAGGCCGCATACTTCTACGCCCATGTCGTCGGCCAGCTTGCGAGCCTCCGAGATCAGCTCCAGTACGGTCGGCTGCAGCTTGCCCTGGCGCTGCTCACAAAATACCCATACGCCGGAAAAATCGGCCAGGTTGGTGTTGTTAAATTCAGCCATTGTTCTAAGTTCTCCTTTCGAAATTAGATGATGTGCTTCTTCAGCAGTTCAGCAGCCAGCTCTGCGCAGGTGTTCTTGTCCGCGCCTTCCAGCATGCGGCCCTGGCCCTTCTGCGGCGGGGTGAACGACTTGAAGATGTTGGTGGGAGAACCCTTCAGGCCGATGGTGTCCAGCTCGATCAGCGGATCATCCTTCAGGGTGTTGTAGTCATATACGTCGACCGGCTTGTTGTAGCAGTCGAAGATACCGCCAACCGACATGTAACGGGGCTCGTTGAGCTCCTTGATGCAGGTCAGCAGGCACGGAGTCTGGGTCTCGATGGGCATGTAGCCGTCTTCCAGCATACGCTTTACCGTTACCTTTGCGCCGTCCTTCTTGATGTCGGCAGCGTAGGAGATCTGCGGGATGTTCAGCTTTTCAGCGATCTGCGAACCTACCTGAGCGGTGTCGCCGTCGATTGCCTGACGGCCGCACAGTACCAGGTCGTCTGCTTCCAGACCGATCTTCTTGATTGCAGCAGCCAGGATCTGGGAGGTTGCAAAGGTGTCCGAACCGCCGAACTCACGTGCCGATACCAGCACGCCACGGTCTGCACCCATTGCCAGCAGCTCACGCAGCATGCCTTCTGCCGGCGGGGGACCCATGGTTACAACAACAACTTCACAGCCGGTGTTGTCCTTCAGGGTCAGCGCTGCTTCTACGGCGTTCTTGTCGTCCGGGTTGATGATCGTTGCCATCGATGCACGGTTCAGCGTGCCGTCCGGATTTACCGCTACCTTACCGGAGGTGTCCGGTACCTGCTTTACACAAACGATTACTTTCATGATTTCAGTTTTCCTCCCTTGATTACTTCTTGAGAACCTCGCGGGCGATAACCATACGCTGTACCTGGGAAGTGCCCTCGTAAATTTCGGTGATCTTTGCGTCGCGCATCATGCGTTCCATCGGGTACTCACGGATGTAACCGTAACCACCGTAGATCTGTACGCACTTGGTGGTAACGTCCATAGCAACTTCTGCTGCGAACAGCTTTGCCATAGCCGCTTCCTTGGTGTACGGAAGGTCATGGTCCTTATTGAAAGCAGCGCGGCGAACGAGCAGACGAGCTGCGTCGATCTTGGTGGCCATGTCGGCTACCATCCACTGCAGGCCCTGGAACTTATCCAGGCTGCGGCCGAACTGTACGCGCTCCTTCATGTACTGAACAGCCTTGTCCAGAGCGCCCTGTGCCAGACCCAGTGCCTGAGAAGCGATACCGATACGGCCGCCGTCCAGGGTGGTCATAGCGATCTTGAAGCCGCCGTTTTCCTTACCGAGCAGACGGTCTGCCGGGAGCTTCATGTCTTCAAAGATCAGCTCCGAGGTCTGGGAGCCGCGGATACCCATCTTATGCTCGATCTTACCGATCTTGAAGCCCGGGTCATCCTTATCAACGATGAATGCCGAAATACCATGGTTGCCCTTGGACTTATCGGTCATTGCGAAGATTACATATGTATCAGCAACGCCACCGCCGGTGATGAATACCTTGGAGCCGTTGATCAGCCAGGTGCCGTCTTCCTGCTTAACAGCAACGGTCTGCTGAGCTGCCGAGTCGGTACCGGCATTGGGTTCGGTCAGACCGAATGCACCGGTCTTATGGCCGTCGATCAGAGGACGGAGCCACTTTTCCTTCTGCTCCGGGGTGCCGTACTTGAAGATCGGCCATGCGCCCAGAGTTGCGTGGGACGACAGGATACAACCGGTGGTGCCGCAGAACTTGGATGCTTCTTCGATTGCGATCGAGTAGCAGATGGTGTCGCCGCCGGAGCCGCCCAGTTCCTTCGGGAACTGAATGCCCATCAGACCGTACTTGCGGAGCTTTTCAACCGTCTCGATCGGGTAACGCTCCTGCTCGTCGATCTCAGCCGCGATCGGCTCGATCTCGTTTACCGCAAACTCACGGCAGAGCTTCTGCATCATTTCCTGCTGTTTTGTAAGCCTAAAATCCATGCTGTGAAACCTCCCAAAATTTTATTCATTCATGAATTTCAATACGCGGGCCTTGCCCTCTTTATAGCCAGACCAGCGTACGCTCTCCCGCCTCTTCTTCAGCTTTTGCGGGTGGTGTTACAGCGCCGCCTTCTACTATAAAGGCTTGTGTATTTTGGGCGCGCTTTTTCGCGCGTCTATGACTATTATAACGCATCCAAACACTTTGTCAATAATTTAACGGCGCATTTTTGGAGAAATAAAACAAAAGAAATATAGCAAATTGCGCATCCTTGCGTACCTTTTCACAACTTGTCTAAAATTTCACAAATCTTACCCAAAACTTCACCAAAAGAAAATTCTATGTAAACAAAACCGCCCACCCAAACGGGTGAGCGGTGGATTCATACGGCAAATTTGGCCGTTATTTTCAGGAATATCTTGGATTTTTGCTCGTCCAGCCATAGCCGGCCAGAAAGGCGGCCGCATGGACGACCCACGCGGGGCATCGAGTTTCCAGCATCCGCAGCAGCGGCGGCAGCGCGCCGGGCAGAATGCCGCTCCACCGCAGCACAAAGAACAGCACAAACGCCAGCAGGACGAGCCGAATTCCCAGAACGATTTTTGTCCGGCCCCACGCCGGCAGATTCCCCGGGAAACACAGACCGCACAGCAGCGCCGATGCAGTCGCCAGAACGCCGGGCAACAGATTGGGCATCATGGAGACAGGCGCCCAGATTGCGAGGTCCTGCGCAAACAGGGCAAACTCCACGCTGGAAAACGCCATGTAGGCGATCAGCCAGACAATCGCAAGCCATCGTTTCATTGTACATCCCGTCCTTTCCGGCTATCATATAAACCATTATGCGCCCGTAATGCTATCCCATAGATTGCTGATGACCGTATAAAAAGATGCTTGCGGATTCTGAAGCGCAACCCAGAGCAATGCCGCCAGTAAGAGTATACTGATCACAAGGATTCCCCAAAAGCAGTACCACCTTTGCTTTGGCGTCATATCGTTTCCTCCTTAGTCCTTTACAGTAAGAGTGTATCACGGTTTGATTCCCAAAGATATTCACAAATCTGCCAAGTGTGCCTTTGATATTTTGTCTATTCTTCTTGAAATTTCCTGTTGCGAAATGGTTTTCTCAAACGTTCTAGTTTCACAAAAAAATTTTCCTTTCCCCTCTTGACAAACGGCCTTGCTATCTGTATGCTTGTATTAAGCACTTAGTACAACGACACAAAGGAGGAACGGGCATGAATTGGAAGTTTACCGATGACCGGCCGATCTGGGTCCAGCTGACCGAACAGCTCACCCTGCGCATCGTATCGGGCGAATACGAACCAGGCGGCGCTTTGCCGTCGGTGCGGGCACTGGCCGCCGAAGCGGGTGTCAACCCCAATACCATGCAGCGCGCGCTTGCCGAACTGGAAAATCAGGGGCTCGCCGAAACTCGGCGCACCGCGGGGCGGACGGTGACCGAAAACTTGGAGCTCATCCAAAACACGCGGCGCAAACTGGCGTTTGGCCGCATCGATGCCTTCCTGGCATCCATGCGCGCACTCGGCTACACCGATGAGCAGACACGCTCGCTCATCGCACAATGGGAAAAGGAGGATAAATCATGAATGAATCTTTGATCGTTGCCCGCGGGCTGACCAAGACTTATAGCGCGGTACCGGCGCTCGACCACATCGATCTGACCATCGGCAGCGGCCGCATCGTAGGTCTCTTAGGCCCCAACGGTTCGGGCAAGACGACCTTTATAAAATTACTCTGCGGACTTTTGCAGCCCACATCCGGCATATTGACCATCGACGAGCATGCGCCTGGCATCCATACCAAAAGTGTAATCTCGTATTTGCCTGACCGCATGTACTTTGCCGACTGGATGAAGACTTGTGATTTGACCGACTTTTTTGCCGACTTTTATGAGAACTTTGACCGCGCCAAGGCGGTCGAGATGCTGGCAGCGCTGAATATTGGTCCCAACCAGCGGCTCAAGACCATGTCCAAGGGCACCAAGGAAAAAGTCCAGCTCGCGCTTATCATGAGCCGGAAAGCCAAACTGTACCTGCTCGACGAACCAATTGCAGGCGTGGACCCGGCGGCACGTGACTTTATCCTCAACACCATTTTGACCAACTATAATGAAGATGGTACGGTCATGCTGTCCACGCATTTGATTGCTGACATCGAGCGCGTGCTGGATGAAGCCATCTTCTTGCAGACCGGACACGTTGTGCGTCACGATACCGTGGACAACATCCGCGAAAACGAAGGCAAATCGGTCGATCAGCTCTTCCGCGAGATCTTCGCTTACGGTGTGTAATCGAAAGGGGGTTTTCTTGATGTATCGCAAGCTTTGCAAATATGAATTCAAATCCATTGCCCGCACCCTGCTGCCCATCTATCTGGCAGTTATTGCGGTATCCATTATCAATGCTTTTTCCGAAAAGATCGGCAGCGGCAGTTTGATGAGCGGTTCCTCGTTTCTAGGTACCGGATCGCTTTTCAGCAACATTCTGGGTCTGTTTCAGGCAGTGGCTGCCTTCGCGTACTTCGGTGTGCTGGTCGCCTTGTTTGTCCTGACCACGGTGGTTATCATCCAGCGGTTCTATAAAGGTCTTTTGTGTGACGAAGGGTATCTGATGTTTACCCTGCCGGTCAAGACCTGGCATCTGGTCGCGTCCAAGGCAACGGTCGCCTTTGTGATGTCGGTGGTAAGCGGCATTGCAGCGATGATTTCCATTTTGATTTTGGGGCTTGGTGCAACTGCGGACCCGCTCGGCCTGCTGGCCAACCTCTTTGATTTCCAGGGTTGGGCGCGGGTGCTCCATCAGCTCAACATCCAGTATCCGGCTTGGCCGCTGTATGTGATCGAATTTATTGTGATGTGTATTCTGACTGCCTTGGCGGCCCTGTTTCACGTCTATGTTTCCATGGCGATCGGCCATCTGGCCAGAAAGCACCGCGTGATGATGAGTGTGGTGGCGTATATCATCATCTCGATGGCGCTGAGTTTCATCAGCGGGTTTGTCCTGATTCTTGTAGGGGCTTCCAATCTGTACATCGGTGCTTGGTTGGCGCAGCTGTCCCCCACAGCTAACATGCATGTGCTGCTGATCGGTATGATCCTCTGGAACTTCATCGAACTGGCTGTGTTCGCGATTGGCACCGAACGCATCTTGTCCAAAAAACTCAATCTCGAATAAGCGCTTCCGAACGGCGTGGGATCAGGAGAAGGGAAACCTTCTCCTTTTTTGTATTATTTGTCTTTTTTGCATCCTATTTTTGTCTATTTTGTCAATTTGAATTATAACCCAAATTTGGTATTCTTGATATAGAGATGTTCCGGAAATCTCATACGTTTCGATTTTGTTCAGGAGATATACCCTAATGAAGAAAGAACGTTATGCCCGTCTGGCGCTCCTCGGCTACTTTGTCCTATTGGTTGCCGCCTTTGTGTTCACCCGTATGGACAGCCTTGTCGGGTATCGACAGGAAATGCAATGGTATTTGGAATACTATGGCTGGCTTCCGCACAACTACGTGCCGTTCCAGACCATTGGCCTGTATCTAAGTCAGCTGCCCAGCACCATTGCGCTACGCAATCTGTTCGGCAACATCCTCGTTCTGCTGCCATTCGGGGTGCTGCTGCCGTGGGGCTTTGCCCGTTTCCGCCGATTCGGCCCGTTCCTCGGCGTGTGCGCCCTGTTTTGCGTCGGGTTGGAAGTTTTCCAGCGCCTGACTCTGACCGGTACCTTTGATGTGGATGACATCATTTTAGGGTTCATCGGTTGTCTGGCCGGTTTCCTTGTTTTTCAAGGTCTATATAAGATGTATCATACATAAGTCAGACCCCCATGCGAGGGCAGGAAAGTTCCTGCCCTCGTTTTTTGGCGCGCGTTTTCGAGCGGCATTTCGGTTGCATCGATGGGAAAACCGGGATATAATAAAAGTAATCGTATTTTAAGGAATTCGGAGGATATTTCCCCTATGAAAGACGGATTTTTAAAGGTTGCAGCCGCGACCCCGCGCATCCGGGTGGCCGACTGCTCGTATAACGCTTCCCGCGTGGAAGCCATGGCCGCCGAGGCGGCCGAAAACGGTGCGGCCCTGCTCGTATTCCCCGAGCTGTGCCTGACCGGTTACACCTGCGGCGACCTCTTCTTGCAGGACAGCCTGCTGCGCGGCGCCGAGCAGGCGCTCACCCGCGTGCTGGACGCTTCGGCCCGCCATGCCATTGTGCTGGTGGTTGGCATGCCCTTCCGCCTGGGCGGCGCCTTATATAATGTAGCGGCGGTCATCTGCCGCGGCAAGCTGCTCGGTCTGGTGCCCAAGCACAACATTCCTAATTACTCAGAGTTTTATGAAGCCAGACATTTTACATCTGGTAGAGGCATTCAACCCATGACCGTTCAGGTCTGCGGTCAGGAGACATTGTTTGGCGACGGCCTGCTGTTCCGCTGCACTGGACTGTCCTCGTTCGTGCTCGGCTGCGAGATCTGTGAAGATCTGTGGGTGGCCAATCCGCCCAGCTCCTACCTGAGCGCGGCCGGTGCAACCGTGATCGCTAACCCGTCGGCTTCGGATGAGACCATCGGCAAGGCAGCCTATCGCCGTGAACTGGTCAAGGGCCAGTCGGCTCGCCTGCTGTGCGGCTATGTCTACGCCGACGCTGGCATGGGCGAATCGACCCAGGACCTCGTGTTCTCCGGCCATGACCTGATCGCCGAAAACGGCGCCCTTCTGGCCGAGAGCAAGCGTTTTTCGACCGGCATCGTGTATTCCGAACTGGATTTGGACCGTCTGCTCCATGAACGCCGCCGCATGAACACCTTTGAAGCGCAGCCGGGTACCTGCGTGGAAATTCCGTTTGATCTGCCGCTGCGCGACACGGTCCTGACCCGTCCGTTTGCCCAGACCCCCTTTGTCCCGACCGACAAGACCGATCTGGAAATCCGCTGCGAAGAGATCCTGCACATGCAGGCCACCGGTCTGGCCACCCGCATGCAGCATGCCCGCTGCAAGACCGCGGTCATCGGCCTGTCGGGCGGCCTGGATTCCACGCTCGCGCTCATCGTGACCGTGCATGCGTTTGATATCCTCGGCATCGACCACAGCGGCATCCACGCCGTGACCATGCCGTGCTTCGGCACCACCACGCGCACCAAGTCCAACGCCATGCGTCTGGCCGAAGGCTATGGCGCGACCTTGCACACCGTGGACATCAAGGCTGCGGTCAACCAGCATTTCGAGGACATCGGCCACAGCTGGGACAACCAGAACGTCACCTTTGAAAACGCGCAGGCGCGTACCCGTACGCTGGTGCTGATGGACCTTGCCAACGAAATGGGCGGTCTGGTCATCGGTACGGGCGACCTTTCCGAACTCGCGCTCGGCTGGGCGACCTACAACGGCGACCATATGAGTATGTATGGTGTCAATGCCTCCATCCCCAAAACGCTGGTGCGCTATCTAACCGCCTATGAAGCCGCGCATGCGTCCGGGGTACTCAAAGAAAGCCTGCTCGACGTGCTGGGCACCCCGGTATCGCCCGAGCTGCTGCCGCCCAAGGACGGCGAAATCAGCCAAAAGACCGAAGAGTTGGTCGGCCCCTATGAGTTGCATGACTTTTTCCTGTATTATATGGTGCGCTTCGGCTATTCGCCGCGCAAAATCTTCCGCGTCGCGCGTCTGGCCTTCCAGGGCACCTACGATGACGAAACCATCAAAAAATGGCTGGTCATCTTCACTCGCCGCTTCTTCATCCAGCAGTTCAAGCGTTCCTGCCTGCCTGACGGCCCCAAGGTCGGTTCGGTCACGCTCTCGCCCCGCGGCGATTGGCGCATGCCGAGTGATGCGGTCAGCGAACTCTGGCTGAGCGAAGCCGAAAGCCTGTAAGAAAGAAGGCATCCCCTATGGCAACCGAAGTCGTTGCGGCCCTCATCCGTCGGGACGGACGCATTTTGATCTGTCAGCGTCCACCCCGGCAGTCCCATCCGCTCAAATGGGAATTTGTCGGCGGCAAAATTGAACCGGGCGAAACGCCCGAACAGGCCCTCGCGCGCGAATGCCGGGAAGAACTCGGCATCGAAGTGCAAGTCGGCGGCCTGTTTATGGAAGTCACCCACGATTACCCGGACAAGACCATCCATTTGCGGCTATATGAATCCACGATTCTTTCCGGCGAGCCGCAGAAGATCGAACCATCCGATTTGCGGTGGGTCACGCCGGCGGAGCTGACTGACTTCCCCTTCTGCGAAGCCGATGTCGTGATTTTGGAGCGACTTCAGCAACTGTGACCTCATCACGGTCGGCCGCGAATCTTTGTAGTATACTGACTGCATCAAGATGAAAGGCCTGCCCATCTGGGCAGCCCCGAGGAGGAACCGAATGATGCAGCAAACCAAGCGCCGCCCCCGCCGGGCTGAGGTCGATGAAAGCCTGTGCGTTGCGTGCGGCTGTTGTGTGAAAGTGTGCCCCAAAGCGGCCATCCATGTGGAAAAGGGCATCTTTGCCCAGGTGGACCCCGGCCTTTGCGTCGGCTGCGGCCTGTGCGCCAAAGCCTGTCCCGCGTCGGTCATCGAGATTCGGGAGGTGGACGCATGAATCAGAAGCATTGGTACGATTATCTCTGGATTTTTTCCGCGACCTATCTCATTTTGGGATTTTTCAACATCCTATTTGCCTGGCTGGGCATGTTGTGTTTTCTGATTCCGCTCATCATCGCCATTGCGGGCGGAAATAAAGCCTATTGCAACCGCTACTGCGGCCGCGGCCAGCTCTTTTCCCTGCTCGGCGGACGGTTCGGCCTGTCCCGCAAGCATAATGTACCGGCATTTCTCAAAAGCAAATGGTTCCGGTACGGATTTTTGACCTTCTTTATGGTCATGTTCGGCCTGATGCTGTTTAACACCTATCTGGTGTTCGCTGGCAGCCGTGACCTCGGTCAGGTCGTCACCCTGCTGTGGACCTTCAAGCTGCCCTGGCACTGGGCCTATCATGGCACGCTGTTTGCCCCCTGGGTGGCGCAGTTCGCGTTTGGGTTTTACAGCGTCATGCTCACTTCGACCGTGCTGGGACTCATTACCATGGTACTGTTCAAGCCGCGTTCGTGGTGTGTGTACTGCCCGATGGGCACCATGACCCAGCTGATCTGCAAAGCGAAAAACCGGTGACTTTGTCACGGTAGAAAACCGACAAACCGGGTATACTAGAATCATCCAAAAAACTTCTACGAAAGGGGCATATGAAAATGTCTGTTCTCCATATTACCAAGAATAACTTCCAGTCCGAAGTGCTGGAATCCGACCGACCGGTCCTGATCGACTTCTGGGCAAGCTGGTGCGGCCCGTGCCGTATGGTTGCCCCCATCATTGAAGAGATCGCTGCCGAAAACGATCGCTTCAAGGTCGGCAAGATCGATGTAGACGCTGAGCCCGAACTGGCGGCACAGTTCCGCATCATGAGCATCCCGACCCTGATCGTTATGCAGGGCGGCAAGGTGGTCAATCAGGCCATCGGCGCTCGCGGCAAGGATGACATCCTCAGCCTGATCCCGTAATGATATTTCCCTGGAAATAAAACAAACCGCCGCAGGTGTTACACCTGCGGCGGTTTTTTCATTCGGCCAGATCGCGCAGCCGTTTGCGGTCGGTGAGTTCCACCACCCCGCGCGCCAGCCGCACCATGCCTTCCGACTGGAAATACTTGAGCATGCGTGTGACCACCTCGCGGGCGGTGCCCATATGGGCGGCGATCTTTTCATGGGTGATGGACAGGGTGTCGGTCTGCTCGATCTGGCTTTCCTCGAGCAGAAAGTCAGCCAGGCGGCTGTCGAACCGCTTGAACAAGATTTGGTCCATGCGCCACATGATTTCGGATAAGCGAGTGGCCATCAGTTCGTTGGTATAGTTGGCGACCACCGCCGATTCCTGCATGATCTGCTGATACAGCCCCGCCGGGATGACCCACATCTCCGCGTCGGTCTCGGCTTCGATGACCACGTCAAATTGCAGGCTGGACAGCATGCACGAAGCGGAAAACAGGCAGATATCCCGCTCGAACAGGCGGTAAAGTGTGACTTCCTTGCCCTCGTCCGAGCGCATAAAGGCGCGCAGCCGTCCGGAGCGGATGACCAGCAGCCCAACACAGTCGGCCGAGCCATTGTGCAGCACCGTCCCCTTGGGCACCTGACGCAAAGAAGCAGCCTCGCGCAGGCGCTGCTGCTGCGCGGGTGTGAGTTTATCCCAGACCGGGAAAAATTGTTCGAGCGGCATCGTCTCTCTCCCCTTGCTGTTTTTCTCTATGATAGCATAGGTATCCGCCAAAAAACAAGTCTGCTGCACTTTATAGCCAACCTCAGAAATCCATATTTGATATATTTTTCTTTCTATGGTATGCTGAACATAGAAAGGGGGCTTCTCCATGAAACAGCGACTTCCCCGGCTCTTCTTAGCCGTGATGACCGTCCTTTGTCTGTGGGGTGCGTGGCTGTGCCCCGTGCATTTGACCCTGCCCGAATCTACCGGCAAACGGCTGGGGGCGGGTCAGATAAATTCTTCGCTCTACACCCCAGACTATCATTCTTCTTTGACCGACTTGACGGACGATGACTGGGACGCCCTGTGCGCGCTCGTCCCGACGCTGGACCTTCGCGTCAGCAGCAAGTTAAATGGCCACAGCGTGTCCGGCACCGCGGGTACAATTGTCCACGATCTTATGGTATCGCATCCGGACAGCTGGTTTTGGTTCCGTGTCAATCTGGTGGACGGCCAAACGCTGGCTTTTGTAGAACACAACGGCACCCGCTACCGCATTTTAAACCCCGAACCGCTCATCGAGTTTTTGCAATCCCGCGTTTCGTTTGATGTATGACCTATCTTTCCCCGCGCCCGTGCGCGGGGAATTTTTTTACACGTGGTTTTTATTTTTTGAAGGCTGGCGTGCTATAATAAGGGCAAGACCCAATTCCAATCAGGAGGTATACCCCCATGAGCCAAACCCTTCCCGCGCGCGCCGATGTGGACGTGCGCTTTACCTGGAACCTTGCCGATATTTTCCCCACCGACGACGCCTGGCGCACCGAACTAAACCGGGTGCGCGGTCAGGTCGAAAAGCTGACCGCCTTTCAGGGCCGTCTGGGCGAAAGCGGCGCGACCCTACTCAAGCTGTTCCGTCTGGAGGATGAACTGTCGCTCTCCATGGACAAACTCGGCAACTATGCCCGCCGCAAATCGGATGAGGATACCCGCAATCCGATCTATCAGGAAATGAGCGCCCAGTTTATGAACCTCGCGGTTTCGATGGGCGAAGCGTCGGCCTTTGAGACCCCTGAACTGCTCGCCATCCCGGACGAGGTGCTCGAAGGCTTCTTTGCCGCAGAACCCGGTCTGGAGCATTACCGTTTAGCCGTCCAGCGGGTACGCCGCCAGAAGGAACACACGCTTTCCAAGGATTGCGAAGCCCTGCTGGCTGCCGCTGGCCCGATGAGCCAGGCCCCGGACGATATTTTCTCCATGCTCAACGATGCCGACATGGTGTTCCCGGACGCGGTCGATACGGACGGCAAGCCCCATCCGGTCACGCACGGTACCTTTGTCCCCCTGCTGCAATCGGCCGACCGCACGCTGCGGCAATCGGCTTTCCAGTCGCTTTACAGCGTATACGGCCAGTTCCGCAACACCTCGGCCGCCATTTTGTCCAGCCAGATGAAGCAGCTCCAGTTCTTCGCCGCGGCGCGGCATTACCCTTCGGCGCTGCACGCCTCGCTCGACCAGACCGAAGTACCGGTGGACATCTACCACAACCTGATTGCCGCCGTGCGCGAAAACCTGCCGGCCATGCACGACTATGTCCGCCTGCGCAAGCGCCTGCTGGGCGTCGAGGACCTGCATTTTTACGACCTCTACACCCCCATGGTCGCCGGGCAGGACGTTAAGGTCGATTATGAAGAAGCCAAACAGCTGGCGCTCGACGCGCTGGCTCCCATGGGCGAAGATTATCTGGCCCTGCTGCGCGAGGGCTTCCAAAACCGCTGGATTGATGTCTATGAAAACCAGGGCAAGCGGTCGGGTGCGTACTCGGCGGGCGCCTATGGCGTACACCCCTATGTGCTTTTAAACTACACCGACACGCTGGATGATGTGTTCACGCTGGTGCATGAAATGGGCCACGCTCTGCATTCCTATCTGTCCAACCAAAAGCAGTCGGTGACGTATGCGAACTACGTGATTTTTGTCGCCGAGGTCGCGTCCACCTGCAACGAAGCGCTGCTCATGCAGCATCTTTTAAAGACCACGACCGACAAGCGCCGCCGCGCCTATCTCATCAACCATTTCCTCGAGCAGTTCCGCGGCACGCTGTACCGGCAGACCATGTTTGCCGAGTTTGAGCTGTGGTGCAGCGAACAGGTCCGCCAGGGCGAAGCGCTCACCGCCGAAGCGCTCTCGGCTAAGTACCGGCAGCTCAACCGTGATTACTACGGCGAGGATATTGTCCTCGATGACGAAATCGCGCTCGAATGGGCACGCATCCCGCATTTCTATTATGATTTCTATGTCTATCAGTATGCCACCGGATTTTCGGCCGCCATTGCGCTGTCGCAGCGCATTTTGCGCGAAGGCAAGCCCGCGGTGGACGATTATCTCGCGTTCCTGTCCGGCGGCTGCTCGGCCGACCCGGTGACGCTCCTCAAGGGCGCGGGAGTCGATATGGCCTCCCCGGCCCCGGTCAGCGATGCGCTCAAACTCTTTGCCGAGCTGACACACGAACTGGAAACCCTCTGCGCCGAATAAAGAGAAAAAAGCCGTCCCACGGGACGGCTTTTTCTTTACTTTCCAGATTGCAGGCAGCCCAGAACATAGGCCGGGTCATTTGTGGTCTTGAGGGTGTGGAGGACTTCCTCATCCTCCAAGGCCGTGCAGATGCTTGCCAGCAAGTCGAGGTGTTCGTCGCCCACCCCGGCGATGCCAAAGACAAGCTGTGCCTTTTCTCCGCCAAAGTCTACACCTTCGGGGTATTGCAGCAGCACCACGCCTGATTTCTTGACACGCGCCTTTTCTTCGCTCGTGCCGTGCGGGATAGCGACGCCCAGACCCATATAAGTAGTGACCAACTTTTCGCGTTCCAGCATGGCGTCGATGTAGGACTCATCCACGCAGCCCTGCTCGACCAACAGACGGCCAGCCGCACGAATGGCGTCTTCCTTGGAAACCGACGCCAGACCGAGCTGGATACCCTCGGCACGCAGCAGCGTATGGTCGAGCGGTACAGCAGGTGCCGCAGCCGGCGTCGCGGCGGGCGCATTCTGCCAGGTCAGCGTGTCATACAGCGCATCCAGATTGGGGTCTGCCAGGAAGTTGGCCAGCGTCACCAGCTGCGCTTGCGGCGCGCAGGCACGGGCACGGTCGGCCAGAATCTCCTGACAGACGACCACATCGGCATCCGACGGGATATTGTCCACACTGGTGTTGGTGACAATCAAATCGGGACGGACTTCCTTGATGCGGTTGCGGAACTTGGTCGCACCCATGGCCGACGAGCCCATACCGGCGTCGCAGGCAAACACGATCTTATGAACCGCCCCGCCCGCAGCCGGAATGGCCTGGCCCTTGGCCTGGGCCTTCATCTGCTGCATCTTATCCTGTGCTTCGTTCAGGTTCTTGGCGCCTGCCATCTTAACGATGGGGGCCGCGATGACGAACGATACCACCGTGGCGATTGCCACGCCAATCCAGCTGATGAGAATCCCGCTCTTGGGCGACATCATGGTGAATGCGATGATCGATCCCGGTGCGGCCGGACCGTTCAGACCGGCATCCATCATGGAGAAGAAAAAGATCGAGCACATATTGCCCACGATGGGCGCCAGGATGACTGCCGGGTTCATCAAGATATACGGGAAGTAAATCTCATGGATACCGCCCAGGAAGTGGATGATGATGGCACCGGGCGCCGAACCCTTGGTCACGCGGTCCTTGGAGAAGAACATGTACGCAAGCAGCACGCCCAGGCCGGGACCGGGGTTGGTTTCCAGCATGTACATGATGGATTTGCCGGCTTCGGCGACCTGTTCGGCGCCGATGGGAGTAAAGACACCATGGTTGATGGCATTGTTGAGGAACAGCACCTTGGCGGGCTCCAGGAAGATGGACACGAGCGGCAGCAGGCTGTGCTCCACCAGGAAGCTGACGCCAGCCGACAGCACGGACAGGATGGTGCTCATGACCGGGCCAATGGCATAATAGCCGATGATGGCCATAATCATGCCAAAGATGCCGACCGAGAAGTTGTTGATGAGCATCTCAAAGCCAGCGGGCATGCGGTTTTCCATCGCCTGATCAAACTTTTTGATGACAAGGCCTGCCAACGGGCCCATAATCATGGCGCCCATGAGCATGGGCTGGCCTTCGGTGCCGCCCACGCCTGCGATGCAGCCCATCACCGCGATGGCGCCCATGACGCGGCCGCGGTCGCCGCCGACCATCTTACCACCCTGTGCCGCGATGAGCACCGGCAGCAGATAGGTGAGCATGAACGGCTGAATGGACGCCAGATTCGCATTCGGAATCCAGCCGGTATCGATGAACAGGGCTGTGATAAAGCCCCAGGCGATAAATGCGCCGATGTTCGGCATGACCATGGCGCTGAGGAATTTGCCAAAACGGGCAATGGCGTTTTTCATGAAGAAAGGCAACTCCTTTTCTCTTTTTCTCTCGGCTTTCGTTTCGTTGCCTTTATTGTACCTGTCCGGCAGCGGCGCGGCAAGGCGAAGATACCCTGGCACTGTCCCGGAACGATGATGCCATTTTTGCGGTTTTCGGCATTTGTGCCCACTGATGCCGGGCGCAGATAGGCAGGGTGCCCAAATCGGTCCGGTATTATCCGGCCCTTTCCGCCGCCGCGGCACCAGCGGCCAGCGCCAAAATTGCGGGAGGAATCCAAGATTTTTCACGTGCTTGTGGTATAATGAACAAAACACCCATTTTAAGAAAGGAGGTGCCCCCGATGGAGCAGCCTACCCGCCTGCCCCGCTTATCCTCCAACGGCAGCCGGCTCATCCGTAAGCTGTCCGAATTGCCGCCCGTCTGGTTCACGGCTGCGGCGCTGGGCGAAAGCGTGGGCGTCAGCCGCCGCACAGTCATGCGCGAGCTGCCGGGCATGGAAAAATGGCTGGCCGCTGCCGGGTTTCGCTTAGTGCGCAGCCCCGGTCAGGGCATCCGCCTGGAAGAAGATGAATCCCGCCGCGCCGCCTTGCGCGTCCTGCTCGATGGCGGTCAGACCGCCCTGTCTCGCCGGGAGCGCATCGACCGGCTGATTGCCCTGCTGTTTGCCGAAGGAGGACCGGTCAAGACCGCCTATCTGGCCCATCAGCTGCAAATCTCCGAACACACCCTGTCGGGCGATCTGGACGCCGCAGCCGCCTGGCTGCTCGCCCGCGGCGTCACGCTGGTCCGCCGGGCCGGAGTGGGCGTCTGGCTGGAAGGTTCGCCCGAAAACCTGCGCCGCGCCATCGGCGTACGGCTGCGCCCCCAGCTGGCCCAGGTGGACTGGCGGCGCTTTTTATCCGACCGTTCGGCCGCTTCGCCTCTGGAACTGCTCGACCGGGATGATATGGCGGCTGTGGTCGGCGTTTTGCAGGATTGGGAACGCAAAGGCCGCTTTTGTTTCAGCGATAGCGCCTTTTTGTCTTTGGTGCTGCACATCACCCTGCTGGCCGGACAGATGCGCAACCAGCCTTCGCCCCAAACCGCCCCGACACGCCAACCGGGAGAACTGCTGGCCGCACTCGAGCAGGCGCTCGGCATCCGCCTGCCCGACGGGGAAGCCGCGTATCTCGACCACTGTCTGCAAGCGGCCTGCGGCAAGCGCGATTGGGATGACCCGTCGGAAATCCATCTGCAATATCTGGCATCGGTGCTCATCCAGGGTATGGAGCGCGAAACCGGCGTGGAACTGACCGGTTTTTCCACCCTGCGCGACGATTTATGCGCCCATCTGCGGCCCATGCTGGTGCGCATCCAGCGGGGTGAGCGCATCGAAAACCCCCAGCTCGAACCCATGCGCACCCAATATCCGGCGCTTTGGCAGGCCATGCGCCGGGTATGCGACCAGGCCGGACAGGCGGCTTCCCTGCCCGAAATCCCGGACGAAGAGGCCTGTTTTCTGGCCATGCACTTTGGCGCGGTGCTCGAAGAATGCGAGCGTACCCGGAGGCGGCTGCGGGCCGTGGTCGTCTGCCCGATGGGCATGGCGACCAGCCGTTTCCTGACCAGCCAGCTGGACCGCGAAGTGCCCGAGATCACGGTCGAGCGCATGTGCCCCATGCGCGGGCTGGACACCGACGCACTGCGCCGGGAAGGCATTGACCTGATTATTTCGACCGTGCCGCTCCAAGCCGATCTACCCCATATCGTGGTCGGCGCGGTCCTGCAGGAAAAAGACCGCATCCAGTTGCGCGGCATCGTGGAGGCCTTCCGCGCACGGCCCGATACCCCGCCCCGGACACAGGCGGCCCCCCAGACCGATGTGCGGTATGCCGGTGCGCTGAGCGCCTGCATCGTGGAACTGCTGGACAATCTGGTCATTCAGGATGTGCCCACGCCCCGCTCGCGCCGCGACTTCATCCGGTATGCCGCGCGGTTGTTCTGTGACACGCCCCGCGGCATCCAAAGCGTGCAGGCAGTTTTGCTCCGACGCGAAGGGCTGGGCGATACTTTCCTGCCGCCCCTGCGGGCGCTGCTGCTGCACGGCAAAACCGATGCGGTCCCCGGCTGCCGCCTGGGGTATCTGCGTCCGGCCACGCCGCTGGCCGAAGCGGGTGCTGTCATCGAGGGCGCAATCGTCATGCTGGCCCCCGCCGGGCCGGAGCCGGTCTGGCAGCAGGTCATGCAGGAGGTCAGCGCCATTCTGGTCGACCGCCCTGCCCTGCTCGACGCGCTGCGCGCCGGGGACCGGGCCCACGCCGTCCGCCTGCTTGAAACCGACCTGAGCCGCCGGTTTTGCTATGAATTGAGCCGCCCTCTCCCTCCGGGATAACCCTCCGGCGCCGTTTGCCTTTGTAAAACGGCGCCGGTCTATTTTTGTGCGAAACTCACAAAAACATTTTTCGGAAACTGTTATTTCAACAATTGCAAACCCGCTTTCTGTGTTGTTATAATACTATCAGGCTTTCGTTTTGAATATTTCGCTGGGCACGCACCCCGCTGCACCGGCAGGAGGTAATTCTGTGATCCATACGGTAACCCTAAACCCTGCGCTCGACAAAACCGTCGAGATCCCCGATTTTACGCTTGATGCGGTCAACCGTATCACCGCCATGCGCACCGACCCGGGCGGAAAAGGGCTGAACGTATCCAAAGTCATTGCCAAGCTGGGCGGTACCAGTACCGCCGTCGGCATTTTGGGCGGCTCAACCGGCCGCCGCATCGCCGACGCCATGGACGCGCTTGGCATCCCGTGCGCCTTCACCTTTGTCGAAGGAGAAACGCGCACCAACCTCAAGGTCATCGACCGCACCCGTCACACCAACACCGACCTCAACGAACCCGGCCTGACCGTCACGCCCGCCCTGCTGGACGAGATGCTCGCCCGGCTGACCGCGGACCTTCGTCCCGGCGACATCGTTGTGCTGTCGGGCAGCCTGCCGAAAGGCGCGCCGGTGGATACCTACGCCACCTGGACCGCTGCCTGTCAAAAAGCCGGTGCGCGGGTCTTTCTGGATGCCGATGGCGAACCGCTGGCCCATGGCCTTGCGGCAAAGCCCTATCTGGTCAAGCCCAACAACCATGAATTGTCCCGCCTGACCGGGCATTCGCTGGAAACAGCCGAGGCCCTGCTGGATGCCGCACGCGGCCTGATCGCTCAGGGCGTGGAACGTGTCGTGGTTTCCATGGGTGGGGACGGCGCACTGTTTGTGGGCCGTGACACCGCCTATCACGCCGAGGGACTGAACGTCCCGGTCGGCAGCACGGTCGGCGCCGGTGACAGCATGGTCGCTGCACTGGCCTATGCCGCTGAACAGGGATTAAGCGATGCAGACACCGTTGCTCTGGCGGTTGCGACCAGCGCTGCCAACGTGATGTGCAGCGGTTCGCAGGCCGCCGAACGCAGCGCGATCGACGCTCTGCTGCCGCAGGTATGTTCCCACACCCTTTGACCCAACCATTGTAAAGGAGAGTATCGAAATATGAAAGCAAAAGCCGTTCGTTTACATGCCGCCAATGACCTTCGCCTGGACACCTTTGAACTGCCTGAGATCAAGGACGATGAAATCCTGGTCAAGGTCGTATCGGACAGCATCTGCATGTCCACCTATAAATGTGCTATTCTGGGCACCGGCCACAAGCGCGTACACCCGGATGTGGCCGACCATCCGGCCATCATGGGCCATGAATTTGCTGGTGATATCGTCAAGGTCGGCGCAAAGCATGCCGACAAGTTCAAGCCCGGCATGAAATTTACCTTGCAGCCCGCGCTCAACTACAAGGGCACCATGTGGTCGCCCGGCTATTCGTATGAATTTTTCGGCGGCGATGCGACCTACTGCATCATCCCGGCCGAAGTCATGGAACTGGGCTGCCTGCTCGAATACACTGGCCGCGCCTATTATGAAGCTTCGCTGGCCGAGCCCATGAGCTGCAGCATCGGCGCGTTCAACGCCTGCTTCCACACCCGCATGGGCGTCTATGAGCACGAAATGGGCATCCGCAAGGATGGCAAGCTGGCTCTGCTGGCCGCCGCTGGCCCGATGGGCCTGGGCGCGCTGACCTATGCCCTGCACCGCGATGTACGTCCTTCGCTGATCGTTGTGACCGACATCAACGCCGACCGGCTGGCTCGGGCAGCCGAACTGTTCCCGGTCGAGGAAGCGGCCAAGGATGGCATCGAACTGCATTTTGTCAACACCGCTGACCTGGCTGACCCGGCCGCGACGCTGCGGGACATCGCAGGTGGCGACGGATTTGACGATGTGTTCTGCTATGCGCCGGTGGCGCAGGTGGTCGAACTGGCCAGCGATATTCTGGGCCGGGACGGCTGCCTGAACTTCTTCGCCGGCCCGACCGACCGCAAGTTTGCGGCCAAGCTCAACTATTACGACGTACACTACAACTCCACCCATGTCATCGGTACCACGGGCGGCAATACGGCGGATATGATCGAATCGCTCGATCTGACCGCAGCTGGCCGTATCAATCCGGCGGTCATGGTCACCCACATCGGCGGACTGGATGCAGCCGCTGAAACCACGCTCAATCTGCCCAAAATCCCGGGCGGGAAAAAACTGATCTATACCCATATCACCATGCCGCTGACGGCCATTGCCGATTTCCGCAGCAAGGGCGCCGAGGATGCACGCTTTACCGCTCTGGCGGATATCGTCGATGCGCATGCCGGATTGTGGTGTCCGGAAGCCGAGGAATACCTGCTGGCGAACTGGGTGCAGCAATAACCAAAAGGAAGGGGACGCTTCGATGCAGCAGCGCCGAAAAGAAATCGTAGAATTTGTCAACCAATGTGGAACCGTGCGGTTTTCCCAATTAAAGGAGCGGTTTCCGCAGGTGTCGGAGATGACCCTGCGCACCGACCTGAAAGCGCTGGATGAAGCCCGCAAGCTTGTGCGAGTGCATGGCGGCGCCAAATCGGTCGAAGTGATCGTGGGCACCGACGATTTCCTCCTGCGCCGCGCGCAACGGTATGTACCCGAAAAGGCGCGCATCGCACAAAAGGCGCTCACGCTGCTGCGTCCGGATACCACCATCTATCTGGATTCGGGCAGCACGACCACGGCATTTGCCCGTCTGATCCCGGATGAACGGTATCAGATCTTCACCAACAGCCTGTCGTGCGCCAGCGACCTGTGCCGCCTGACCTATGCCCGCATTTCGGTGGTCGGCGGTCTGCTCAACCGATACAGCCAGAGCCTGTATGGCATCCGCGCCATGCAGACGGTTTCGGCGGTCAATTTTGACATCGCCTTTTTGGGAACCACCTGTTATTCGGAAAAGGCTGGCTTTTCGTGCGGAATGGAGGATGAAGCCGAACTGAAACGCACGGTCATCCGCCAGGCCGAACGGGTCTATATGCTTATGGACTCGAGCAAGGCCGACCTGACCAGCACGTTTTCGTTTGCGTCCCTGCAAGATATCGATGGCATCGTGTCCGACGGTGCGCTGCCAGATGAACTCGTCCAGGCCTGCCGCCGTTTGGGCAAAGAAGTGATTTAAAAAACCCCTGCCGCTCTCCCGAAAGAGCGGCAGGGGTTTTTTGTTTTTTAGAGGTTTTCTTTGAGCATCTGCTCGAGCGCAACAGCAGCCTGTTCCTCATCTTCGCCCTCCAGGGTGAAGGTGACGGTTTCGCCGTTTTTCACAGCCAGGCCCATGACTGCAAACATCTTCTTGGCGTCTGCGGTCTTGTCGTCCTTCTTCATGGTCACGCTGCATGCAAATTCTTTCGCCTTTTTGGTCAGCACACCGGCCGGACGGGCATGGATGCCCTGCGGGTCGGTGATGGTATAGGTAATCTCTTTCATTTTTTCTCCTCCTGTGAACCGGCAGCCGGCGCCGCATCCCAGGGTGCATCCCAATCGGCACACCAGGCCTGCATGCGGTCGTCCATCGCCACCGGTGCTTTATCATTCACGCCAGGCGCCTTGGCAAAAATCAGCCGGCAGCCGGGCTTGCACTTTTGCAGATAGGGGGTATCCCGCCGCAGAATATAGAAATCACCCTGTTTGAAATGATACTCGGTCCCCTCGGCCAAATCGATGTATTTGGTCTCCCCCGCTAAAATGTAACAATATTCACTGGTGATTGTATGATAATGCGGCTGCTCCCATTTGTAATACTGGTAGCTGCTGATGCCCACCTCGATGGCTTCGTCAAACAGGAAGCCAAGCTGCTGCGGCAGCTTCAAATCGCCCGCCAGGTATTGGCGGGTGCTGTGTACCAGCGACGCTTCGATCTCGTCGGCGCGCAGGGTCTCAATGCGTCCGGTGAACCGGCCGCCCTCCTGGCCCAGAAGCAGCGTTTCTACCGCCCACGCGACCCCATCCTCTACGTTCGTGGGGGCGATGTAATTGGCCTTGGCCTTGAGCGCATCGACTGCGTTGCCCATGGCCACGCAGGTGAAGGCTTCATCGAACATGCCCAGGTCGTTTTCGCTGTCGCCGATGACCATGATCTCCTCGCTGGACAGGCCGAGCGCTTCGCGCACCGCGTGCACGGCCCGTTTTTTGTCCGCCCCTTCGGGCACGACTTCGATATAATGCGGGCCAGAGGACAGCGTCTTGACGCCCGAAATCTCGTCCAGCACGGCGCGCAGCGCCGGGATACGGGCCGGGTCGCCTACGCTGACAAAGAATTTATTGACCCGCAGATCTTTTTCCCGCAGATAGGCTTCCAGATCGTCCACGACCATCTGGGTGCTGCCGAAAAACTGCCGGTGTTCCTCGTCCATGCCGCAGTCCTCGAGCAGATGGGCATGGCTCTTCTGGCAATACGCGCGGTTGCCTGCATACGCCTGGAAGAATACATTGTGCCGGCTCAGGCAGCGGATGATGTAAGGGACCGCTTCGTCGGGCGTATGGGCTTCGTACAGCAGGCGGCCGGCGCGGTAATCTTCATACACCGCCAGACCGTTCATGGCGATAAAATATCCGTCCGCTCCAATGGCGCGGCTGGCAAAATCGGCTTCATACGCCAGACGGCCGGTCGCGATCACTGGGGTGACTCCCCGCTCGCGCGCGGCGGCAAACGCACGCACGGTGCGCGGCGAAACGGTATCCACGCCTTGCAGCAGCGTGCCGTCCAGGTCCACAAAGACCACTTTGATTTTCGGTTTCATATCATCTGCCTCCTCCGGGAAAATAGAAAAATGGGGGGCTGCCACAAACGCAAGGCGTCCACTGGCAGCCCCCCAATGGAGAGAGTTTTGAAAGTAACTCGATTAGAAGGTCATCGCATCCTGTTCCTTGCGGAGCTTATAGATCAGGGTCGAGGTGTCCAGTTCTACCATGTCGAGGGTCAGCAGCTGGCCCTTCTTGGCATCCTTGAGCATCTTAGCACCCTTGGTGACCAGACCATACGGAATGTAGCCCTTGGCGTCCGACTCTTCCTTGGTTGCGATCGAACCATAGGTGGTGTAGCCGCCGATGCCGTCGATGATTTCGCCGGCCTTGAGGTCCTTCTTGGCAACCGTGATGCACTCGGAAACCAGACCAGCCTTCGGAACGATGGTGGTCTCGCCGTCGATGACGCACTTGGCAACGGTCAGCGGGGTTTCCAGGTTGCACAGGTGGTACGGACGGTACAGGGTCCACAGCGGGCCAGGGCCCATGGAGTGGTACTGCATCTGGTAAGCGATCTCTTCGTTCTCCGTCGATACGGTTACAAATACACCCGGAGCGATACCTCTTACGTACTCAACAACGCCATGCTTGTTGAGGATACCGCCGTCTTCCTTCAGACGGTACATATCGTTCAGACCCTTGACGTCGCAAGCGATGCCGTGGCCGCCGATTACGTCCGGAACCAGGCCGGTTGCGTTGGACATTGCAGTCATTTCAACCATGGTCTTGGTGCCGTCCTTGAATGCGCAGAGCATCTTCGGGCTCATCTTGCGGCGGGTAGCTTCTTCCAGAACGGTGTCCGGGTTGCAGTCACGAGCCAGGCGGTTGTTCTTGCCCTTACCCATAACCTTAACGTCCATGCCCATAGCCTTGGCAAAGCAGTACAGCTCCATAACAGCGCCCGGCTCGTCACCAGCCGAACCAGTGTACAGAACGCCATTCTCCTCAGCCAGACGCTTCAGGTAAGGCCCGATAACAACGTCGGTCTCAACGTTCAGCATAACAACATGCTTACCGTTCTTGATCGACTCGGTTGCAACGCGTGCGCCAACATCCGGCACACCGGTTGCGTCGATTGCACACTCAACCAGGTTTACCTGGGAAATAAAGTTTGCATCTTCACAGGCAACGTACTTGCCAGCTTCCATAAAGCGGTTTGCTTCTTCGATGGTATGTGCCACAGCAATATCATCGTCCGCAACACCCGCATACTTAAATGCATGGATGGCATTTTCCACCTGAATATCCGAAACAATTGCCGGGGTGATGCCATTCATCAGGACCATCTGGGTAACCATACCGCGGCCCATCTGGCCTGCGCCAACGATACCAGTGCGGATGATCTTGCCTTCCTCCTGGCGCTTGAGCAGTTTCTCGTTCATGTTTAACATAGAAATCAGCCTCCTTAGGTTGAGAATTAACGGTAAATATGTGATATTATGGCTGAGAATTGGGCAGAAAGCAGGCAGCAGCCCACGGCGGGACTGCTGCCCGCTGCCCTGCAGTCATGAAGTGAGGTGAATTTTGGAATGGACAATCAATAGATTTCGATCGTGCCGCCCTTGACCACATCTTCGGGACGCAACGGCTCGCCTTCGAGCATGATGCAGCCCGGGCGCTCGGGTTCGCTGCCGCCCTTGAAAGACAGGGTGCAGTGGCCCAGCTGGCGCAGGGTGTGCAGTGCTTCATCGCCAACCGCGGTGATGTCATAGACCTTGTCACAGATCATCATCGTGTCACCGACTGCCGGATCTGCGGCAAGTTCGGCCTTGGTGTGCAGTACCGCGATCTCGGCCAGTTCTGCGGGTGCGTCCTCGTTGAACAGGATCATAAAGTTGCAGTCCTCGTCGGCCAGGAAGCCCAGGGCGTCCTCGCCCCAGCCGGTGATGGTTGCGCAGTATTTCATAAAAGACCTCCTAAAAATCTTGCCGCAAACGGCGGGTATGGTTCAAATTAAGCGTACAGGCCAATGCTCAGAGCAAAGGCAATCAGGACAGCGACCGGACCGGTGATGATACGGGAGTACAGAACCGCCGGTACGCCGAGTTCGATGGTTTCTGCTTCTGCTTCGCCCAGGGACAGACCAACCGGTACGAAGTCGCCGCCAACCTGTGCGTTGATGGCAAACAGAGCGGGCAGTGCGTACTGCGCCGGGATGTTGCCCATGCCGATCTGGGCGCCCAGCAGGGTGCCGACAACCTGTGCGATAACCGCGCCAGGGCCGAGTACCGGAGACAGGAACGGCAGAGCGCAGACGATGGAGATCACCAGCATGCCAGGCAGGGTTGCGCACAGCGGTGCGATGGTGTTTGCGATGACATCGCCCAGACCGGATGCGCTGATGATACCCAGAATGGTTGCGGTGAAGGCCATGAACGGCAGGACGTTGCGGATGACCATGTCGATCGATTCGCGGCCAGCCTGGAAGAACTTACCGACGACCTTACCAACACCGATACCGATCTTGGTGATAATGCCGGGTTCCTTCTCGGCACGCATGGCTGCGATTTCTTCCTTAGCCTGTGCCTTGCTCTTGGGAGCGCCCGGTTCAGCCTTGGGCTGTGCCGGAGCGGCCTGGCTAGCCGGAGCCGCAGCAACTTCGCTGTCATCGGCAAAGCTCAGGCATTCGATCTTAACATCGGAAACATAGATATCTTCGGTGATGAACTGTGCCAGCGGGCCAGCCTTGCCAACCGGCATCAGGTTTACGGTGAAGATCTTCTTCTTGGGGTATACGCCGCAGCGAGCTGTGCCGCCGCAGTCTACAACGGCTACCAGGATTTCATCATCCGGTGCACCGCCCTTGAAACCGTCGACTGCTTCGCCGCCGGTCATTTCCGCCAGCTTTGCAGCAACCGGATGGATGCCGCCGCCGGTGACGCTCAGGATCTTGTTACGCTTTCCGTCTGCCTTGACGACCAGGGGGCCACCCCAACCGCCGGAACCACGGGTGATTCTTACTGCCTTATACATGGTGACGCCTCCTTACTTACCAGCCTTTTTGATCATGTTCAGATAAATCTTCTCGGTGAGAATACCGCGAAGGAAGATCACGATCAAACCAACAACGAAATACCGGATGGCCAGGTCGCCCAGCGACAGGCCGAGTTCGGTGATACCTGCTGCAATGCCCATGTAGACGAACAATTCGCCCGGGTTGGCATGCGGGAACAGGCCGGTAACAGGATGCAGGAACGATACGCAGGAGTCGTAATAAGCGGGCTTATACTTCTCATCTACGAAACGACCAAAGGTGTAGCACATCGGGTTGCCCAGGAACATAACCGCCAGAACCGGCAGAACCAGATAACGGCCAAAGATGTTGCCGGTCATCTTCTTGGCAAAGCGCTCCACGCGTTCTTCACCGATGAGCTTGATCACCGAGTTGATCGCTGTCATCAGGCAGATGACCATCGGAATAATACCGGTCACCCAGCCCATGAAGGTCTCGCCGCCCGCCTGGAACAGCGACATAAAGCCATTGGCTACCCAACTGATGGCATTCATTAAGGATTCCATAGAATTGATCCCCTTTCAAATCATCTCTTCATGCGGACGCGCACACGTCCGTGGTCTCTTCATATATGTATAGAAACCCTCTCCCCTTTGCTGCGAACACTCTCCTCCCGGTCGGGCCCTGGACCGGTCGGGGAAGCTCCGGGTTTCCAATACACCGAATGCATTATGCCTCTACGGGCACTTGCTCTTCCTGCGGCGGATTGAGCCGCATTTCCAGCGCTTCGAGCGCCTGGATGTAACCCTTCATGCGCTTACGCTTTTTGGGGTCCATCTGACGGAAATATGCTAAAAATTCTTCCACGCTGGCGCCAACCATCCGGCGGCCGCAAACGTTTTCGCGGGGTTTGAACTTGGTCAGGAAGGTCAGGCCCTCCATGACCTCGACTCCGGTGATCGTACCGTGGCTGTCGCACGCGATCAGCACCAGATACCCGGAAAGCAAACTGCCTTTTTTCTGGCCGATGCCGACGTTGCCCAGTTTATGGACGCGTTTAACCGCCTTTTTGTAGTCGCGGATTTGAAAATACCCGCCAACCGACTGCATGGTGAACAAACTCAGTGCGATGAGAAAAAGTAACATCATTTCCTTGCTCATGCCTGCATATCCTCCTTCCGCATCTCGATCAGGCGCAGGGCGCATTCCTGTTCGGTGACCAGAATGTTGATAAATCCCCCACACAAGGCGCCGTGGATGGCTTCTGCCCTGTGTACGCCGCTGCCGATGCCAATGCGGTTTTCGACTTCGCGCAGCTGATGCAGCGGCATGCCGGCCACGCGATCATTAAAGGAACGGAACTTTTCGGTATTGCCTTCGCGATCAAAAAACTGAAGGGACAAGTCCCCGGCCACGCCTTGCGCGACCAGACCCCGGAGCTGATCCTGGGTGATGTATCCGGCACGCAACATGGTGGAACCGGCACGATTGGGAGTGCCGATGCCCATGATGACCGTTTTCACTTCCCGGTAATACTGCTGGATGCGCCGCATGGGTGCTTCCTTCATGAAGCCTTCCAGCACCACCGGGTCGGAGAAAATTGCCGGGGAAAAGAATTCTACGTATTGCCCGCCGAACAGCTGGGCAAAACTGAGTGCGATCTGATTGGAATGGATGTTGACCGTTGCGCTGCGGCCCGAACTGATGCCGCCCAGAATGGGGACAAACGTGCAGCCGATGTTGTGCGCATTCGGCCGGGTGCCGCGGCAGATGTTTTGCAGTGTGACGCCCATCGAAACACCGACCACATCGCCCTCGTGCAGGTAGGTCTCCAGCAAACTCAGCGTTTCGGTGCTCAGGGCGGTCATATGCTCATAGTTGGTGGAAAGCGGACTGTTTTCCACAACCACAGCTTCTTTCAGCCCATAGAGCTGCTCAAGCTCCTGCTCCAGTTTGTTGTAGGTCAGGTGATTGGGACTGACGACTTGGATCTTGACCATGCCGGCCTCGCGGCCCGCACAAAGCATTCTGGAAACTGAAACCCGCGATACACCAAGTGTATCTGCGATCTGCTGCTGGCTGTAATCATCCTCGTAATAAAGCTTGCAACATTTATAGATCAAGCGCGGATCATCTACAACTTTTCTCATGTTTAACTCTCCAAATGACACGGAAATGTATCGTTTTCGGAACGCTTTCTGTTGTTACTTGGAGTATAGCGTTTTCCGAAATCTTTTGCAATAGGTTCTGACCAGAACATCTGATAAAGTCAATTTGTCTGGTCTTCTTATGTTTACATCTGTAAACAATATATTTATTTCTGTTAAAATTCCCTTATGATTTTTGTACAGTTTTGCCTGTCTTTTTCCCTCCTCTTTGGTAGGATTGCGTGCGGCTTCTTTGCATATCTTGCGAATTTTTTGTGTATGGAAAGAAAAATCCTGCCGCAGCCGCGGCAGGATGATTGCCGGCTGTATGGGCGGTGGATATATGGTTTTCCCGGTCATACAGCCCGTATTTTTTGATTTTTCGCCAGATAATGGCGGTTTTTCTCTCCGGTTGGATGTGTCCTGTCCTATTGTACAGGAATCTGACCTTTCGGTCAACAAAATCCCTATAAAAAAGCATTTTATCGGGTCCTTGCTCAAGCTCTGTTTCAGGTTTTCCAGGCAGCGTGCCCGGTATCAACCGGGACACAGTTGTGCATATTATAAAAAAAAGGAGGGTTTTTTATGCAAGCTGTTTCCCTGCCCTGTCCCTTGCCGGTGCGGCGCGCGCCGCGCATCGATCCCCTGCCCGCTTCCGGCCGGTACATTCGCCTCATAGAACCAATGGTATATTTCACCCCCATTGGGCCGCCGGTTTGCCATCCGCATTTTTTGTCTGCCGTCCCGCATAACCCGCCCCAGCCCTGGCTAAACTAACCGCAAAAACAACAGGGCTTGTACGCCCCAAGGAGGGAGATTTTGCATGGCGCAACGCATCGGACAACGCACCGTGCGCTTTGATCATCCGCCCGGTATTTTGGGTTATGCTTCGGTGGTCGGAACCAAGGAAGCCGCCGGACCCTTACGCGGCACCTTTGATGTGGTGGGCGAAGATTCGCATTTTGGCCAAAAGACCTGGGAACTGGCCGAAAGCCAGATGCAAAAGACCGCTCTGGAAACCGCAGCGCAAAAAGCCGGGGTATCGCTCGGCGGTCTGGATATGATTCTGGCGGGCGACCTGCTCAACCAGTGCATCGGCTCGGCCTTTGCTTCGGTGCAGTCCAATGTGCCCTATCTGGGGCTGTACGGAGCATGCTCAACCATGGCCGAAGGGTTAGCAGTGGGTGCCTGCCTGATCGACGGCGGCTGTGCAAACCGTCTGGCGGCCGCTGCGTCCTCCCACTTCTGCTCGGCCGAGCGGCAATACCGGTTTCCGCTCGCTTACGGCGGGCAGCGGCCGCCGACCGCCCAATGGACGGCTACGGCATCGGGCGCGGTCGTTCTGGACGGCGCGGCCAAGGACCTGTGCATCACCCATGCGGTCATTGGCCAGATGGTCGATCTGGGCGTTAAGGATGCTAACAACATGGGCGCTGCCATGGCACCAGCCGCTTATCACACGCTGTCCATGCTTTTTGAGGACCTGGACGCCCATCCGGGCGATTTTGACTGCATTGTGACCGGGGACCTGGCTGATGTGGGCGCCAGCCTGCTGGTGCGTCTGCTGGAGCAGGACGGCATCGACATCACGCCAGTCTATTCCGACTGCGGCTCCATGCTGTATGGCGACGATCAGGATGTCCATGCCGGCGGGTCGGGCTGCGGCTGCTCGGCGGCCGTGCTGTGCGGCAAGCTGCTGCGCCAGATGCAGGAAGGCACTCTCAAGCGTCTGGTCTTTGCCGGCACCGGCGCGCTGATGAGTCCGACCTCCATCCAACAGGGACAGGCCATCGCCGGGGTGTGCCACGCGGTCGTCATCGAACGGAGGGATTAACAAAATGCACTATTTGCAAGCTTTTATTACTGGTGGTATAATCTGTGCCCTGTCGCAAATCCTCATCGACAAAACCAAACTGACGCCTGCACGCATCCTGGTCAGCTATGTGGTGCTGGGCGTCATCCTGACCGGGCTGGGGCTGTATCAGCCGCTGGTCGACTGGGGCGGTGCGGGCGCGACCGTGCCGCTGCTCGGCTTTGGGTATTCCCTCGCTAAAGGGGTCGCCAAGGGCGTGGCCGAAAACGGCCTACTCGGGGTATTTACCGGCGGTGTGACCGGTGCCGCGGGTGGCATTGCCGCAGCTATTGTGTTTGGCTGTTTGTTTGCTCTGTTGTGCAAGCCAGCCGACAAATCGGGCAAGTAAAAAAATACAAGGAAGCCAATGCTTCCTTGTTGGCATACAAAAGCGCCGCAGCCAAATTGGCTGCGGCGCTGATTGTTTTAGCCCATGTTGGACTCGTTTTCGGTTGCCGATACGCCGCCGAGCAGGCTGTTTGCCAGGGTGACGCATTCTTCATAGGTGTGGTGTGCCAAGTCGCTCTTGGCCGCCAGGATGGACGAAGCGGACATGGACAGGTTGGTCACACCCAGGCCGCACAGCACGCTAGCCATGCCGCGCGAGCCAGCCATTTCGCCGCACACGCCGCATTCGATGCCGTTGGCCTTGGCAGCATCAGCTGCCATCTTAATCAGGCGCAGCACGCCCGGATGGAGCGGACGGTACAGGGACGAAATCTTATCGTTGATGCGGTCAACCGCGCACGAATACTGGATGAGGTCGTTGGTACCGATGGAGAAGAAGTCTACTTCCTTCGCCAGGATGTCGGCACAAACGGCTGCGACCGGAATCTCGATCATGATACCGATCTTGATGTCATTGTTGAAATCCTTGCCTTCGGCGCGGAGCTGTTCCTTGGCCTTTTCGACCATTGCCTTGGCATCCAGCACTTCTTCCAGCGAGGAGATCATCGGGAACATGATGCGGATATCGCCGAACGCGGAAGCACGCAGCAGCGCACGCAGCTGGGTCAGGAACAATTCTTCGCGGTCCAGGCAGATACGAATTGCACGATAGCCGAGGAACGGGTTCTGCTCCTTCTCAAGTGCCAGCGCCGGAACTTCCTTATCGCCGCCGATGTCCAGGGTACGGATGATAACCGGACGGTCGGTCATGGTCTCAGCTGCCTGCTTGTAAGCTTCGAACTGCTCGTCTTCTGCCGGCAGGTCCGGACGGTCCATAAACAGGAACTCGGAACGGAACAGGCCAACGCCTTCGCCGCCCATTTCGTCGACGCGAACTGCGTCCGCCGGGGTGCCGATGTTGCCTTCGATGATGATGCGATGGCCGTCCGAAGTAGCGCCCTTCTGATTGCGGTAGGTTTCCAGCATGCGGCGCTGTTCGTCAAACTTCGCCTTCTTGCGGTCGAACTCGTCCTCGTCTTCCTTGGCCGGGTTGACGATGATCTCACCCGTGCAGCCGTCGAGCAGGATAAAGTCGCCGTTTTCGATGATGCGTGCCTGTTCGCCTGCACCGGCAGCCGCCGGCAGACCCATGGAACGCGCCATGATGGCCGAATGGCTGGTGCGGCCGCCGATCTGGGTGATGAAGCCCATAACCGGCTTGGTGCCGACCTTGGCCGTGTCCGACGGGGTCAGGTCATTGGCAACAATGATACACGGCTCGACGATGGTGTCGATCGGGTTGTCCGATACGCCCTTGAGCACCTTGAGTACGCGCATGGAGATGTCGCCGATGTCGGCAGCACGCGCCTGCATGTACTCGTCGTCCATGGCGCGGAACATCTCCTGGAAGTTGTCACAGTTGACTTTGCAAGCATATTCGGCGCATACGCCTTCGCCCGCAATGATGTCTTTCATGCCATCGATGAAGTCCTGATCCTCGATCATCATCAGGTGTGCTTCAAAGATTTCGGCTTCGTCGCCGAGCGTCTGGCCGGCTTCTTCCAAAATGCCTTCGATTTGCTGTTTTGCGGTCTGGATCGCCGCATCCACACGAGCCTGTTCAGCAGCTACGTCCTCTACCTTCTGCTTAGTAACGCTCAGGTCGGGTTCGCGCAGGACAAATGCCTTGGCCTTGACCAGGCCCTCGGATACGCCCAATGCTTCAATTGTAATCACTTAGTATTCCATCCTTCCTCTTTCCTCAATCCCTAAGGGCTTGAGTATCACAATCTGCCCTTGTCTTACACAAAGGCCTTTTCATTATTATTTTCCATGTTTCCGGCGGCTTTGTCAAGGGAATCCCGTGGTTTTACAAACCTTGTTACAGCCACCACAGGTCTATTTACATTTTACCCAAAAATACCCTGTTTTTTTCATTCAAATATTCTATTGATTTCATGCTTTTGTCGTGGTATTCTCCTGCAATATCAAAACAGGAGGTGCAAAGGTCTCATGTGGTGGATCGAAATTCTTGAGAAGTACTGGAACCAGCTGCGCGACTTTATCCAAAAGTACGGCATGCTTTCCTTCGTCATCCTGGTATTTTACTTCGTCCTGCTCGTCATCGCCTTCTTTGCAATCCTGCAAATTCGCACCATTATCCATACAAACGTGACCCATATTGAATACGGCATGTATTTGCCGCAGCTTTTCCGGGGATTATGAAACCGCCCTCTCCGGTTGGAGAGGGCGGTTATTACTTTCCGTATTATATTACGCTTTGTAGAATGCACCCATTCCCAGGAAGGCGCTGTACAGGTCGACCTTGGAGATGACCTCGAACGGTGCGTGCATGGACAGCACCGGCACACCAGCATCCACGGTGTCGATGTTGCGGTTGGCCAGGTACATGGCGACCGTACCGCCGCCGCCCTGGTCGACGCGGCCCAGCTGGGAGGTCTGCCACGGCACGCCCGCATTCTCCAGAATCAGGCGCACCTGGGCCATCAGCTCGGCATTGGCATCGCTCGTACCCGACTTGCCGCGTGCGCCGCTGTATTTCATCAGCGCAAAGCCGCAGTTGAGGCGGCCATCGTTGCGTGCTTCCGAAACATCGGCATAATTGGGGTCATACGCATTACACACATCAGTGGACAGGCAGGTCGAGTTTTCGTAGCATACCTCGGGATAAACGTCCTGGGTACGGCACAAATCGGCCATAAACGTATCGAAGAAACGCGACTGCATACCGGTCACGCCTTCCGAACCGATTTCCTCCTTGTCGACCAACAGGCAAACCGCCGTGCGGCGCGGGGTTTCATCGAGCGCAATCAGTGCAGTTGCTGCCGGATAGCAGCACACGCGGTCGTCGTGGCCATAGGCGCCCACCATGGAGCGGTCAAAGCCGATATCACAGGCGTTGAACGCAGGCACGCACGACAGCTCGGCCGACAGGAAATCGATTTCCCGCATGCCGTATTTGCGGTTGAGGTATTCCAGAATGGCCAGTTTGATCTTGTCCTTGCAGTCCTTGTCCTCGGTATTAGACGGCTGGGAACCGATCAAGATGTTCATATTTTCGGCCTTGATGCCGTCCACCATCTTTTCCTGCATCTGCTTGCTGGCCAGATGGGGCAGCAGGTCGGTGATGACGAATTTGGGGTCCTCCGGGTCGGAGCCAATATCCACCCGGAATTTGAGCATCTTGCCGTCGCGCACCACGCAGACCACGCCCCGCAGCTCGAGCGGGATCGCCGTCCACTGGTATTTCTTGATGCCGCCGTAATAGTGAGTCTTGAAGAACGCCATGCCTTCCTGCTCATAGAGCGGCACGGTGCGGATGTCGATGCGCGGTGCATCCAGATGGGCCGCGGTCAGCGCAATGCCATTTTGCAGGCTCTCCTGGCCGATGACCGCCAGGATGACCGCCTTTTCCCGGTTGATGCGGTAAATACGATCGCCGGGTTTGAGTTCCATGCCGCGCTTATAGGGCTGGAAGCCGGCTTCGTGCGCGATGTTCACAATGGTATTGACTGCGTCCCGCTCGGTCTTGCCGCGGTCCAGGAACAGCTTATACCCTTCGGCATACTGCTGCACTTTCTCGGCGTCCAGTCGGTCAAACGCCGGTTTCTTTTGATAAAACAGTTCTTCGGAAGTCATGTGATTTCTCCTTTATTGCAAGATATCGTTATTTTATGTATCCGGTCCCAAATCATACGCTGCAAAGCGCCTGCCAGACGGCTTGCGCCTGGACTTGCAGCTCCTCCGGGCTGCCATCGTTCTGGATGACAAACCGGCAGCGCGCCCGGTAAAAATCCTCATCCGGCTGGCTGTCGATGCGGGCACAGGCTGCCTCGCGTGTCAAACCATCCCGGGCCATGATGCGCTGTACCCGTGTTTCACGTGAAGCAATCACACCGATCACATCCTCACACAAAGCGTCGGCCCCAGTCTGGAACAGCGTGGGGGCGTCGTACAAGACAACCGGTTTGCCCTGGGCTTGCAGCTCGGCAAACCGCTGCTCGGAGGCGGCACGGATATACGGAAAAGTCAGGGCGTTGAGCTGCCGCAGCCGGTCGGGGTCGGCAAATACGATAGAAGCCAGTTTCGGGCGGTCCAGGCTGCCGTCCGGTGTCAGCACCGGGCCAAATGCAGTCGCCAGACCGTCGAGCATGGAACGGCAGGTGTCACACAGCGTACGATAGACCGCATCTGCATCGACCGTGCCCGCACCGAGCGCCACAAAGCTTTGTGATACCAAGGTCTTTCCCGCGCCCGAGCCGCCGGTCAGTCCAATGATCTTCATAGCCTTCTCCCCTTAAACGACATTGATGACATGGAAGCCTGCGGCTTTTTTCAGCCGGTTGGCCACCGCCAGCCCCAAACCCTTATCGTCCGGACATTGCGCCCAGATCTCGCGCACATTGGTATCGTCAAACGCGCGCAGCGCGTCAAAGATGCGGCGCGCCTGGGTCTGCACGTCGTCCGACGAACCGATCACCCGCCGCTCGTGCATTTCAAACTGAAAAGCACATTCGGAAAAACAGATGATGCCTGCATCCAGTCCGGCGTGCCGGGTGATATAGGCCGCCGTGCGTTCCGGGTCACCGCAAACGACCGTGACCGGCGCTTTGGGCGCATAATGGCGGTATTTCATGCCCGGCGCGGATACGCGCACATCGTCCCCGATTTTTTCGCGCAGCGCGCGGTCAACTTCGACCTCCCCCAGTACCTCACGGAGCTGTTCGAGTGAAATGCCACCCGGCCGCAGCAGGCGGGGCTTGTCCCCTGCCAGGGATACGACGGTCGATTCCACACCCACGGTGCACGGGCCACCTTCCAAAATGGCCGGAATCTTGCCGCCCAGGTCTTCCATTACATGGCTGGACGTAGTGGTCGACGGCCGACCGGACGTATTGGCCGACGGCGCGGCCAGCGGGACTCCGGCTTCGCGGATGAGCTCCTGCGCCACCGGATGGCTGGGCAGGCGGATGCCGACCGTATCCAGCCCGGCGGAAACCTCGTCCGGGATGCAGTCAGCCTTGGGTAAAATCATGGTCAGCGGGCCGGGCCAAAAGCGGGATGCGAGCTTTTCCACGCTTTCGGGCACCGTGCGCGCCAGGTCATACATCTGCTTCTGGTCGGCGATGTGGACGATGAGCGGATTGTCCTGCGGGCGGCCTTTGGCTGCAAAGATCTTGGCCACGGCTTTGCCATCAAGCGCATTGGCCGCCAGACCATACACCGTTTCGGTCGGCATGCCGACCACTTCGCCCGCACGCAGCAGCGTTGCTGCCTCGGTATAAGCCGTCCGGTCCTTGACCGGATCGAGCAATCGTGTAATCAATAGTATCTTTCCTCCTTGCCGGACCGTATTCTCCTCCCTTATTATACCGCCCCGCGGGGCGCGCGTCAAAAGTTTCGCCTGCCGCACAAATACAACTTTACCTGTCTGCCGAATCGGGCTATAATAAAAAAGTATTCCGATTTACGAGAGGAGGCGCGCGCATGCGGGGGAAAAAAAAGCGGGAACGGCTGCTATCGACCGATACCTTGGACGAATTCTGCCAGGATGCCGGCAATTACCTGCGGCGCGGGCATACCCTGAATGAATGCTTTGCCGCCATGGCCGCGCGCGCGACCGGCGCGGGCGAAGAACGACTGTATCTGGAGCTTCGTACCGGTGTGCGCACCGGTTCGCTGGCAGCCGCCATGCGCAAGACCGGCGCCTTTCCCGAATATATGGTCGACCTGATCGACCATGGCGAACAGGAAAACTGTCTGGAAGAAACCTTCACCAGTCTGTCGTCCTATTTTGAACGCGAACGGGCGGCCAACCAGAGTTTGCGCGGCCGGGCGGCCTATCCGGCCGTCATGGCAGCCCTGGCGACCGCCATCCTCATCATTGCAGCCGGGTTCGTGCTGCCGCTGTTTGCCGATCAGTTTTCCGCGTTGGGACTTTCGTTCTCCCCCTTTGCCCGCTGGGCCATGCGGGCCGGCCGCTGGCTGGCCGGTGTGGCTGGGGTGCTGCTGACCGGTGCGGTCTTTGCCGGGGTGCTGCTCTGGCTCATCCTGCAAAACCGCAGCATGCATTTCTTCTATTCGACCCTGCTCGCCCGCAAGCTGGCCGCCGCGCAGTTTACCGCTGCGCTGGCCCTGTTCTGCCGCTGCGGCAAGGAGGACCGCGATACGGTCCGGCTGGCGGCCTTTCTGACCAAGCACCCGGAAATCGACCAGGCAGCGGCCCAGATGCAAAACGATCTGGCCGAAGGCGCTTCCCTGCCCCAGGCGCTGGCCCAAAGCGGTCTGGTGTCAGGCGTTGCGCTCAGCCGCCTGCGCTCGGCTGGACGGCCGGCCTTTATCTTGGATGAGGCGGCGGCCCGTCTGGCGATCGATACCGCCACCCGCATGGACCGTTTGCTGGTGCGGCTCGAACCCATCATCGTGCTGGCGCTGAGTGCTTCGGCGGGTGCGATCTTATTGTCGGTCATGCTGCCGCTGCTCGGCGGTCTGGCCGCTATGGCGTGAGGTGGAACCATGAAAAGCATCCTCAAAAGCCTGGTCACGGCGCTTTTGATCGTGGCCATTTTCTTTTTTGGGGTCCAGTACATCGACGACTGGATGGCCCAGGAAAGCCGCCGCGCGCTCGAACAGGAACTGGAGCAGGCGGCCGAACATTGTTATGCGGTCGAAGGCCGCTATCCCCCCGACCTTGACTATCTGGAAGAACATTATGGCATCCGCACCGAACACCGGCGCTTTGCGGTGGATTATCGCCGCGTGGCCCCGGACCGCGCGCCTGAAATCACCGTGAAGGCAGACAAAGGGGGTGCGTGGGCATGAAATGGACGGCCATCACCCGCCATCGTGCGGGCACGACCTTTGTGCTGGTGTTTTTCCTGGTGTTTTTAGCGCTGGGCAGCATACTGGCATTCGAAGCCGTGCGCGTTTATGAAGGCATCGATGCGCGCGCGACCGATACCCATACCCGTTCGGTACCGCTCGATTATCTCACCGGGGCGGCCCGCCGCGCCGATGCGCAGGACGGGCTGGACATCGTCACCCTGTCCGACGGCACCACCGCGCTTTTGGCCCGGGAAAACGACATCGACTGGCTGTATTTCTGCCGCGATGGCTATTTGTACAAACAAAATTCCGCCAAGAATGTCGCCACCGCCGAACGGCTGTGCACGGCCGGTTCGCTGCGGCTGCGCTTTGTCGGCGGCCTGATCCGCGCCGATTATGTGGCGCCGGACGGCGGCCGGGAGACCCTGTTCCTGTCCCCGCGCACGACAGGAGGTGCCCCATGAAACGTTTGAGCCGTACCCGTCTGTTTTTATTAGAAATGCTGGTCAATCTTCTGGTGTTCTGTGTGGGCGCTGCCATCTGCCTGATGACCCTATCGCGCGCCTATTCGCTCAGCGCCAGCAGCCGCGTATCCACCCAGGCGCAGCGGGTGGTGCAGAATGCGGCGATGGCCTTCCGGGCCACGGACGGCGAACTGGCCGAAATGCCCAGCCTACTGTCCGGCCGCATGGAGGACGATGTGCTGCATATCTGGTACAGCCAGGACTGGCAGCCGGTCGCCGAAGCTGATGGCATCTACTGCCTGACCGTATCGGTCAAACCGCTGGAAAACCATGTGCGCCAGGCACAAATCACCGTTTCGCCGGTGCAGGGCGGCCAGCCGGTGGCCGAACTGAGCGTATGTGAATACGTCGGCACCGCGGCAAAGGAGGCGGACGGATGAAAAAAAGAAAAAGCAGTCTGGCCGTCGGATTCCCGACCATTGTGAATATCCTGGTGCTGCTGGTGTTCGCCTGCGTGTCCATGCTGTCGCTCAGCCGCGCACAGGCCGACCATATGGCCGCTTCCCATGCCTGGGATGTGACCTATGGCTATTTTGCCGCCGACCAGCAAGCACAGATGCTGCTCGGCACCATTGAATCCGCGGTGGCGCTGGAGCCCAGCCTGGCGGGCGTGGAAATGGAATCGCTGCTCAATGAGCAGGGTATTGCTGCTCGGTATGACCCGGACAGCCAGATCTTTTCGTTCACCCTGCCTGCGGACGAAGCCGGTACCCTGTCGGTGTCCCTGCATCTGCTGGAACCGGGCTCCTATGAGATCGTGTCCTGGCAGCTGGTGCCCTACGAAACCGAATAAAACACGGAACGCAATATTTATACAAAATATAGCGTTCCGTATTTTTATAATGGATGTACTATCCTGTAATATTTTTTATCCACATTGCAAAACGTATTATCCACAGGGTTTTCCACATCGATGCTACGCACAGTTATCAACTTATTGTAATTTTTCATTTTTAGATTCCAATTTGTATTTTTCGTTTTCCACTATCCCCACAGTTTTATCCACAGCATATATTACGCATTGTATGATTTTTGCCAAGCCTTTCGGCAAAATGCTGAGATTTCTTGTCGAATCATCCACAAACAGCTGCTTTCTTGTGGATAAATCTGAGGATAAGTGGATAACTTCTGTGTATAAAACTGTGGACATGTTGATAACTTCAAGTTATCATCCAAAAAAATCTCGTTTATTCCGCGCTTTGGCGAATACAATACGTAATGAACGCCTTGAAAATATTCCCATGACATTTTGTGCATGACCGCTGCCGTTTTCGGGAAGCTTATGGGGTGCGATGGTTTGCGCCATCGAAAAAAAGCGGCAAAGGAGCGGCAAGGTTATGTGTGAGCAGCAAAATTCCATCTCCGACAACGAAACGCCCGAGCGGGACAGCATTACGCAGACCGGTTCGATCACCGCGCGTTCCTCGCGCGGCACGATCCACTGCATCACCATCGTAGGCCAGATCGAGGGGCACATGGAAGCGCCCCAACAGACCAAAACCACCAAATATGAGCATATCATTCCCCAGATCACCGCCGTAGAAGAGGCCGACGACATCGACGGCCTGCTGGTGCTGCTCAACACCGTGGGCGGCGATGTGGAGGCCGGTCTGGCCATTGCTGAGCTGATTGCCGGCATGCGCAAACCCACGGTATCGCTGGTGCTTGGCGGCGGGCATTCGATCGGTGTTCCGCTGGCCGTTGCGGCCAAGCAGTCCTTCATTGCCCCCAGCGCGGCCATGACCATCCATCCGGTGCGCATGAGTGGAACGGTCATCGCCTCTCCCCAGACGTATGCTTATTTCCGGTCCATTCAGGAACGCATCACCGCCTTTGTCACCGCGCATTCGCACATCGATCCGGCGGTGTTCGAACGGCTGATGATGGCCACCGACCAGATGTCGGCCGATGTCGGCACGGTCGTCGGCGGGCAGGAAGCCGTCGATCATGGGCTGATCGATGCGGTTGGCAGCCTGTCCGATGCTTTGAGCGCCCTGCATCAAATGATCGGGCCGCGTGACACCCAATAAATAAGAAAACCGCCCAGACACCGTATGCGCATCACGCATCTCCGTCCGGGCGGTTTTCTTATTCTTCACTTTCCAGGACGATCTCTTCGGCCTGCTGCTGGATGCGAATGATGTCATCGGTCAATTCGGGCCGGTTTTCCATCAGGTCGCTCAGCTGATTGAAGAGAAAAATGTACGCGTCTTTGTACTGCATCGTTGTTTTATCTCCCTTCCACATTGTATATTATACATACTTTTGCAAGATAAATCTAGTCCTATATTCCCTTGCAAACACTCCCCTATAATGATAAAGGATAGAGAGGTGAACCGCATCATGTTTAAACTAGAGAGACGTGAATTCGTCAATAAAACCTTTCGGCTGCCGCTTGCGCTGGTAGAAGAATTGCAAGAACTGGCACAATGTAAAAACATGTCGCTCAACCAGCTTGTGATTCGCTGCTGCGAATATGCACTCAACGATCTGGCCGATGAGGATAAGCCGGTCACCGGTTCCAACCGGGATCACTGACCTTTCTACTGTATCATATTGACCTGTTCTAAAGCTGTCGATTTTACCGACAGCTTGCTTTTTTTGTCGGGATTTTTTTTGCATTTTTCCAAAACGCCCTACCCGAAGGGCTAAAATTTTGGTATACTGTTTTTAATAGGACCCTGTCCATGCGCGCTTTTGCCGGATGCCCCTGCGGGGCACCCCGATTTGGCCGCACTCGTTTTGGAAGGAAGGTAAACTCACATGAAACTCACATTGGAAAGTTTGCGCAATAACCTCTCCTGGAAGGGGTATCGCCTGCCATCCTATGATATTGAAGCTGCACGGCAAACGACCCACGACGCCCCCACCTGGCTGCATTTTGGTGCGGGCAGCCTGTTCCGTGCCTTCCCGGCTGCTTTGGCACAGCGCCTGCTGACCGCTGGCCTGTCCAAGACCGGCGTCATCTGCTGCGAAGGCTATGATGAAGAACTGATCGACCGCGTCTATCGCGCCAACGACAATCTGTCCATCATCGCGACCCTGTATGCCGATGGCCATATCCAGAAAGAAGTCATCGCTTCGGTCACCGAAAGCCTCAAGATGAGCGAGGATATGGACCGTTTGACCGAGATCTTCTGCGCACCCAGCCTGCAAATGGTCACCATGACCATCACCGAAAAGGGCTACACCATCCGCGACAATGAGCGCAATTTTGTGCCCGATTTCGCCTGGGATGCTTCGGTCGGCCCCAAAGCCGCGGCGGCATCCTTCTTTGGCCGCCTGGCATCGTTGTGCCTTGCGCGCTTGCACGCTGGCGCCCCGGCGTTTGCGCTGGTTTCGCTGGACAACTGCCAGAATAACGGTATCCGTCTGCGCCGTGCCATGACTGATATGGCAGACGCTTGGCTGGAAGGCGAATTCATCACCGATACCGAACACGACTGGCTGGTAAACTCTATCTCCTACCCGCTGTCCATGATCGATAAGATCACGCCCCGCCCGGATGCGCGTGTCACCGAGCAGCTGGAAGCCGACGGTTTGGAAGGCATCCGCCCGTTTATGACCGAAAAAGGCACCTATGCGGCCGCGTTCGTCAACACCGAGCGTCCGCAGTACCTGCTCATTGAGGACAATTTCCCGAACGGCCATCCGCCGCTTGAGCAGCTGGGCATCATCTTCACCAACCGCAAGATCGTAGACCGGTCGGCTCGTATGAAGGCTTGCACCTGCCTGAACCCCATGGATACCGCGCTGGGCGTTTATGGCTGCATGCTCGGCTACAAGACCATCCACGATGAGATGCACGACCCGCAGCTGGTCAAGCTCATCACCCGCATGAGCGTTGACGAAGCGATGCCCATGGTCGAAGACCCGGGCGTTATCAATCCGGTCGAATTCCTTCACGAAGTGCTGCGCGAGCGCTATCCCAACCCCTTCCTGCCCGATACGCCCCAGCGTACGGCGACCGATACCTCGCAAAAGCTGTCTACCCGTTTTGGCCAGACGCTGTATGCGTACTACAATTCGCCGGTACCCATGCACCGCGTTTCCAACCTGACCTATATCCCGCTCGTGCTGGCGGGCTGGCTGCGCTATCTGCTGGGTGTGGACGATCAGGGCCAGCCGTTTGACCGCAGCCCCGACCCCATGCTCCCCTATCTGGACAACCTGCTCGAAGGCATTGAGCTGGGCGGTGAACCGGCTAAGGAAAAGCAGCTTTATCCGCTGCTGTCGAACAAGTCCATCTTTGGCGCGAACCTCTACGAAGTTGGTCTGGCCGACCGCGTGACCGACATGTTTGCCGAACTCACCCGCGGCCCGGGCGCGATTCGCACCACGTTAATCAAATATTGCGGCGAGTAACGCCGTCTTGTGACCGGAGCCAAAAGGCTCCGGTCTTTTTTTGCATTTCCCAGCCTGCCCCCGCATATACATAAAGATGCCACACGGAACCGATCCGCGTGGCGCCAACCGAAACGGAAGGAGCTGGTGCATCGATGTGTGGAATTGGTGGACTGATCGATTATGGACGAGGCGCCCGGGTTTGGAGCGATGTCGGGCGCCGGATGGCCCGGGCGCTGACGCCCCGCGGGCCGGATACCGGCGGGCAGTATCTGGATGACAGCGCTCTGCTCGTCCATCGGCGGCTGATCGTCGTGGACCCGACGGGCGGCGCCCAGCCGATGGAATCACCAGATGGGAATATTATTTTAATATATAACGGAGAGTTATATAATACCGAAGACCTGCGCGTGCTGCTGCTGGCCAAGGGACACACTTTCCGCGGCCATTCGGATACCGAAGTGCTGCTGCACGCCTATCTGGAATGGGGTACCGCGGCATTTGAAAAGCTCAATGGCATTTATGCCTTTGCGCTGTGGGACAAGGCAAACGCGCGCCTGACTTTATGCCGCGACCGGCTGGGGGTCAAGCCGCTGTTTTACAGCCGCCAGCGCGACGGCGTCGTCTTTGGCTCGGAAATCAAAGCCGTGCTTTGTCATCCGGAGATCCGGCCGCGCGTGGGCGCGGATGGTCTGCGTTCGGTGCTGCTGCTCGGTCCGGCGCGACCGCCGGGATTTGGCGTCTTTGAAGGCATCGACGAACTGCTGCCCGGCCATTATGCCGTGCTCACGCCCGAAGGCTTCCATACCTATGCCTATTGGACGCTGCGCGCCCAGGAGCATACCGACTCCCCGGCCCGGACGCTCGAGCACACCCGCGAACTCATTGAGGATGCCGCGACCCGCCAGCTGGTCAGCGATGTGCCGCTGTGCACCTTCCTATCCGGCGGACTGGATTCTTCGATTTTGTCCATGCTGGCGGCCCGGGCTTATCAGCGGCAAAACAAACAGCTGCACACCTGGTCGGTCGATTACCGCGACAACGATAAGTATTTTACAAAGAGTTTATTTCAGCCAAATAGTGACTCTGAGTATATCGGCATGATGGTCGATGCCATTGGCTCGCAGCATCATGAAGTGGTGCTGGAAAATCCGGCGCTGTGCGCCGCCCTGCTGCCCAGCGTGGACGCGCGCGACCTGCCGGGCATGGCCGATGTGGATTCCTCGCTGCTGCTGTTCTGCGCTGCGGTCAAGAAAGAATTTACCGTGTGCCAGTCGGGCGAATGCGCCGACGAACTGTTTGGCGGCTATCCCTGGTATCACCGCGAGGAAATTTTGTTTGAGGATACCTTCCCCTGGTCGCGGTCGGTCGATTTCCGGCTGGGACTGTTGCAGGATGGTGTGGTCACCGATGGGCCGGAATTTGTCCGCCAGCATTATCTGGATACCTGTGCCGCAGCCGACAAGCTGCCGGGCGACAGCCGCAAGGATGCGCGCATGCGCGAAATGTTCCTGCTCAACCTACGATGGTTCATGGCGACCCTACTCGACCGCAAAGACCGCATGAGCATGTATTCGGGGCTGGAGGTTCGTGTCCCCTTCTGCGACCACCGCATCGTTGAATATGCCTACAACATGCCCTGGGACCTCAAGGCCTGGGATGGCCGGGAAAAAGGCATTGTCCGCAAGGCATTTGAAAACGATCTGCCCAAGGCCATCGTCTGGCGCAAAAAATCGCCCTACCCCAAAACCTTCTCGCCCGAGTATACCGGCCTGGTTTCCTCCTATGTGCGGCAAATTATGCAGGATGAACATTCCTATATCCCCAAGCTGTTCCGCGCCGAAGCCATCGAAGAACTGCTGCTCGAACCGGATTCCATGCCCGAGCCGTGGTATGGTCAGCTTATGCGCGGCCCGCAGGTCTTTGCTTATCTCATTCAGCTGGACCGGTGGTTTAAAAAATACCGCATCGAACTGGTCTAAAAAAACGAGCCCTTCCCGGTTGGGAAAGGCCCGTTTCACGTGAAACACGACTTATCTTTTTTTGCGGCCAAACCATTCGGTGAGCGTTTCCACGATCACCTGATGGTCGTCCAGGTGCGGCAGACCGGACACTGCGATGACGCCCACCTGTCCGATGCCGCGCACGATCAGCGGGAACCCGCCGCCGCACATGGCAAAATCCATGGGGGCCAGTCGTTCGCCTACCATGGTCAGGTTATGCGTTTCAAATTCTGCCCAAACCCGCAGCGACGATTTGCCAAACTGATTGACCGTATTGATCTTGCGCTGAAGCCAGTCGACATTGTGCTTGGCGGCCCCTTCGGTCACATGCTGAAAAACACGCAGCCCATTGATCTCAATGGCTACGGCAACGCCCTGGGAAAACGGCTTGGCGTGTTCGATCAGATGCAGACCGAACTCCAACGCATCCTCCCGGGAAAACGAGAAAAACTGAAACCGTTCTTCCTGCAAGGTGCAGGATTCCAAGATGGTTGCATAATCTTCCATATTCAATCCCCTTTCCATACCCTCTTTTTGCCTGGTTCCTTTGTTCTCATTATAAATCCATCGCCCGGGGAAGGCAATGCCAGAACGCCGCCCGGCGCTGAAAATTTTCTTTGAAAAGGAGTTTTTGTATGCACGATCCCCGAAATACTGCGGTGGGCTATCTGGTGGTCGCCGTGTCCACGGCGCAAAATGCCATTCCCATTGAAAATGCGCTGGTGACCGTATCTTCCTTAGATGAAAACGGAGTGGCCGAACTGCTATTCACCACCCGCACCAACCGTTCCGGCCAAACGGCCGAACTGCCGTTGCCCGCCCCGCCGCAAAGCAGTTCGCTTTCTCCGGGCAATCCCTATCCCTACGCCCGGTATGCGGTCACGGTCGATTATGACGGCTATCAGCCGATCTCTTCCTCGGACCTGACCATTTTCGCCGACATTGTCGCAACGCTTCCCGTATACTTAGTACCGCTGGAAGAATCCGCAATCCCACCGGTCACACCGGAGGTGCGTGTCTTTCCCAGCCACAGCCTAAATACACAGGAGGAGTGACCAAATTTGGCTTTACCGTTTATCCCGGAAACCATCACTGTTCACCTGGGGCGGCCAGACAGTCCGGCGCGCAATGTGACCGTTCCCTTCCCCGATTACATCAAAAATGTGGCGTCTTCCGAGATTTATCCCACCTGGCCGGAAAATGCCATCCGCGCCAATATGTATGCGCAAATCTCATTTGCCCTCAATCGGGTCTATACCGAATGGTACCGTTCGCAGGGTTATGATTTTGACATCACAAACTCCACGGCCTTTGACCAGGCCTATGTCCACGACCGGGATATCTTTGACAACATCTCCCGCATTGCCGACGAACTGTTCACCGATTACCTGACCCGGCCCGGGTCGGTCGAACCGCTCTTTGCCCAATACTGCAACGGCACGACGGTCACGTGCGATGGCCTCAGTCAATGGGGCACGGTCCCGCTCGCCGAAGAAGGACTGACTCCTTTTGAGATCCTCACCCGGTTTTATGGCGACGACCTGGTCATTGTAGAAAATGCGCCGGTGGCGCCCAACCTGGGCACCTATCCGGGCAAGGCGCTGCGGCTGGGCAACATCAGTGAAGATGTACGCACCATCCAGCTGCGGCTCAACCGCATCTCGACCAACTATCCCCTCATCCCAAAAATCTATCCGGTCAACGGGGCGTTTGACAAATCGACCGAAGATGCCGTCAAGGTCTTTCAGCAGACCTTCGGCCTGACGCCGGACGGCATTGTCGGCAAAGCGACCTGGTATCGCATTGCGTATCTATATTCGGCCATCAAACGGCTGGCCGAACTCAACAGCGAAGGCCTTTCGCTCAGCGAGGTCACACCGGTCCTGACGGGTGTATTGCAGCGGGGCGACCGGGGCGATCAGGTGCGGCTGGTACAGTATTACTTATCGGTTTTGGGCGCCTACTATCAGGAAATCCCCATCATCAAAGACGATGGCATTTTTGGCGAGCAGACCGAGCAAGCGGTCATGGCGGCCCAAAAACTGTTCGGTCTGCCGGTGGACGGCATCGTCGGTCCCATGACCTGGGAGGCTATCTATTCCACTTACCTGTCCATCGTGGACTCCAATCCCGATTTGACCACCCCGGACGGCGTGCCGGTCTTCCCTGGGCGGGTGATGATCGAAGGCATGTCAGGCGCCGATGTGGAGCAGGCCCAGGAGTTCCTCTCCTTCCTGTCGTCGATATATCCCGAGATTCCCAACATCCCGGTCACTGGATATTTCGGTGAACGCACACGGGAAGCGGTCATCGCCGCGCAGGAACTGTTCGGCCTGACGGTGACCGGTACCATTGGCCCGGCGACTTGGGACATCTTAGCCCGCCAATATGAAACAGGTACCCGTGGCGCACGAGCCGCCGAACAACAATTCCCGGGCTATGTGCTGCAAAGTGAGGAGGGATAAGCGGCCATGTATACCGAGGAACAACGCCGCGAACACATCCGCGGCCTGCAACAGGACCTGCGGGTCATCCAGGCCGCGCAGGAAGAGCCGCTGCCCCAGATCAACGGCGTGTATGATGCCCTGACCGAAAACGCCGTACGGCGCTTCCAGCGCCAGCAGGGCCTGCCCGCGACCGGCAAGACCGACCTGACCACCTGGGACCGTATCGTCCAGGAAGCCAACCACACCCGCAGTCGCACAGCCCTGCCGCTGGCGGTTCGGGTGTTCCCCAGCGCGTTATACCTGGTTGGTCCGGGCGATCAAGGACGGTTCTTATACATCCTGCAAGGCATCCTGAATGGCTTGGCGACCCTGTACTCCAATGTGCCGGCGCCCGACTATACGGGCATCTATGACCAGGCGACCGAAAACTCGGTCACCGCCTTGCAGCGCACCGCCGGCTTGCAAGCCACTGGCCGCTTGGACGCTGATACCTGGAATGCCATGGCGCATTTGTATTCCAATGTCGGCAATCGGCCGGATGACCCCTAACAAAAAAAGGACGTTCCGTGTGGAACGTCCTTTTGACTTATACCGCATATTCGCCGGGGGTGATGGCCATGACAATTCGCGGCGGCTCGATGAGCGCCTGCTGATATTGGAATGGCCAACGAATCTCCTTGGTAATGCCATAGTCATCCATGCCGTCAATGGTTTCCCCGCTCTTCATGATGGGGCCCACCGCATAGATGAGCGAAGCCACGCTGTATGCGTGCTTCATGACGGCCTGGGGTTTGAGCGAATGGAAATGATATTGCAGGTCCGGCAGACCGATGGTATGCAGACCGACCGTGTCGACCATCATATCCCCGGTCGTACCATTGACACTGAACAGGCGGGTGTTGACGCACAGATACAAGAACCGGTCACCGCCCCGCGCCGGATTGTTGCGCACCTGATCGGCCAGCAGCATCCGCCCGGAAGCCGGGGTATACACCGCCGTACAATCGGCATAAGCGTCCAGTACCGCTTCGGCTATGTGGACGATCAAGTCGCCGCGTTCCTTATACGACAGCGTTTGGATGTCCTGCACGGCGACCCGCACCCGATGGGTGCACGACCGGATGAGCGCATTGGCGTTTTGGATGTTCCACATCTGGCCGCGGGTAAAGTCGGAAATATCCTCCGGTTCAAACCGTTCGGGCGCCTGAATGCAAATCTTCGCGCTGCTCACCTGATAGCCGTCCTCTGTGCTAACGACTGTATCCAACCAGGCTGCCAGAGCCTTTTGCAGCGCGCCCTGCGACGCTGCGGCTGGACAACCGGTAAATAAAAATTCAAGTTCAAAAACCGGGACTCCCGGATTTTGCTGCATGTCCTGCATGCATGGCCACTTCCCTTCTCTTGGGTTTCCTCCATTATACGCCATTTTGTCCCGCCCCGCAAGTCAAACCCTTTAGGGTTTCACGTGAAACAAAAAAAGCTGCCCGCAGGCAGCTTTTTTGTTTTTCTTAGATCTGGTCGCAACCCATGAACGGACGCAGAGCTTCCGGAATGGTGACCGAGCCATCGGCATTCTGGTAGTTTTCCAGAATCGCGGCAACCGTACGGCCAACCGCAACGCCCGAACCATTGAGGGTGTGGGCAAAGACCGGCTTGCCTTCAGCATTGCGGCAGCGGATGTTGGCACGGCGTGCCTGATAGTCCAGGAAGTTCGAGCAGGACGAAATCTCGACATACCGGCCATAGGACGGCATCCAAACTTCGATGTCATAGGTGCAAGCCGAGGAGAAACCAACGTCGCCGGTGCACAGGCAAACCACACGGTGCGGCAGACCCAGACCCTGGAGCACACGTTCTGCCTCATGGGTCAGGTTCTCCAGCTGATTCCACGAATCTTCGGGAGCGGTGAAGTTCACGAGCTCGACCTTGTTGAACTGATGCTGACGGATGAGTCCACGCGCGTCGCGGCCAGCTGCGCCGGCTTCGCGGCGGAAGCAAGCCGAATAGGCGGCATAGCGTACCGGCAGCTGATCGGCCGGGATGATCTCATCGCGGAACATATTGGTGACCGGTACTTCGGCGGTCGGAATCAGATACAGGTCGCTGTCCTCGCGGCCGAGCTGATACATCTGCTCGGAGAACTTGGGCAGCTGGCCGGTACCGGTCATGGATGCACCGTTTGCAATAAAGGGCGGCAGGATTTCGGTATACCCGCCTTCTGCATCGGTGTGGGTGTTGAGGAAATAGTTAATCACCGCACGTTCCAGACGAGCGCCCAGACCGCGATAGAAATGGAAACGGGAGCCGGTGACCTTGGCGGCAACCTCAGGCAGCAGGATGCCCTTGTCCGAGCCAATGTCCCAGTGTGCCTTGGGTTCAAAGTCAAATTCCTTGGGCGTGCCCCAACGGCGGATTTCCGGGTTCTGGCTGTCGTCGGCACCGGTCGGGACCTTGTCGGCCGGAACGTTCGGGATGCCCAGCAGCACGTCCTTAAGCTGGGTTTCTACGTCAGTACGCTGTGCGTCCAGCTCCTTGACCTTGGCGGCAATGCCCTTCATCTCGGCCATGATCGCCGTGGTGTCTTCCCCGGCTTTCTTCATCTGCGGAATCTGCTTGGACACCTTGTTTTGCTGTGCCTTCAGCCCTTCCACTTCGCCGATGATTTCCTTGCGCTTGTCATCGAGCGCCAAAGCCTGATCGACGGCATCGTCATAGTTGGTGCCACGCAGCGCCAGGCGTTCCTTGACCTTGGCGGTATTCTCTCGGATGAAACGAATGTCTAACATAGTTCTTCGACTCCCTATTTATTGATATTGTTCTTTGATTTCCAAATAACGATCGGCCATCGCGCCGGTGAAAACCGCGTTATCTGCCGTACCATCCAGCCGGCCCGAACCATAGGTGCTTTCCAGATACTCCATGCACGTCTGAATGGTCTGGGTATCCTGCACGGCCACCGCGTTTTCCAGCAGCGCCATTTCATAAAATGCGTCCCGCTCGTCGAGCTGCTGCTGCAAAGCGGTCAGCATTTCCTCATCCTCCCCGATTCCCAGTTCGGTGCGGATGGCATCCAGTTCGCTTTGTGCCTTGTCCAAAGCGGTCTTCTGCTCCTCGACGGTCTGCTGCAAGGTCACGACTTTTTCCTGTACGCCTTGTACGGTCGTGTCCTTTTGCGCCAGTTCGCTGTTCATATTGGCAAGCTGCCGGTCTGCCCGGAGCTGGGTGACATAACTGAGCAAAATCAGCACCAGCGCCACGCTGAACAGGCCAATGATGTAAAACGCCAGATAGCGTTTGCTGACTTTTTTGTGTTCCTGTTCGCAGGGGGTTTCATTCTTCTTATCTTCCATGTTTCTCCTCCCAGGTGATATGAGGACAGTGCCTCTTTATACGCTCAGACGGTTGAGCGCTTCCAGCAGCCGCTCTAAGTCCTCTTCGCCATAGAATTCCAGGGTGACGGTGCCGCTTTTTTTGCCCTGTTCGATGCGCACCTTGCGCCCCAGATGGCTTTCCAGTCCGCGGGCGGCTTCGGCCAGATAATCCACCGAAACCGGCTGCTGCGCCGGACCGTTTTCAATTTCCTCGGCTCGGTTGATCTGACGCGCATACTTTTCCGCCTGCCGCACCGACATGCCGGCAATTTGCTCGATGGCTTCCAGCCGCCGCGTTTCATCCTGGATGGCCAGAATGGCACGCGCATGGCCGGGCGACAGTCCGCCGCTGGCCACCATATCCCGCGCTTCCTCGGGCAGCGCCAACAGCCGCAGCGCGTTGGAAATCGCCGGACGGGATTTGCCCACCCGGTCAGCGACCTGTTCCTGGGTCAGACCAAACCGGTGAATCAGCACATCATAGCCTTCGGCTTCTTCGATGGGGTTGAGGTCTTCGCGCTGCAAATTTTCGATCAGCGCCAGTTCCATCACCTGGCTGTCATCGGCTTCGATCACCATGGCCGGAATCTCGGTCAGGCCGATGCTGCGCGCCGCCCGCCAGCGGCGTTCGCCGGCGATAATCTGATAATATCCATCCTTGGCCGCGCGCACGGTAATCGGGGTAATCACCCCATGGGTCGCAATGGATTGCTTGAGTGCCTCCATGGCCTCCCGGTCAAACACCTTCCGGGGCTGATCGGGATTGGGTTCGACCAGTGCCATAGGCAGCGTGGAGATGCCGGCCGATTCTTCCGGGTCATCCCGCAGACTTTCGCCCAGCAGGGCGCCAAAGCCCTTGCCCAGACCGCCTTTTGCTGTCTTTGCCATTCATTCGCCCCTTCCCTTTTTATCCTTCACCGTTTTTGCTCAAAAATTCTTCGGCCATCGCCAAATATGCTTCCGAACCCCGGCACAGCCGGTCATACGCCGTGATGGGCTGTCCATGGCTGGGCGCTTCGGACAAGCGCACATTACGCGGCACGACCGTGGCATATACCCGGTCGCCGAAATGCTTCTTGACCTCCTCGACCACCTGCACGGCCAGATTGGTGCGGCCATCGTACATGGTCAGCACAATACCCTCGATGCGGATGCCGCGATTTAAGCCCTTCTGCACACTGCGCACGGTCGCCATCAGCTGGCTCAAGCCCTCGAGCGCGTAATACTCGGTTTGCAGCGGCACCAGAAAGCTATCCGAAGCGCACAGGCATTCCAAGGTCAGGATGCCGAGCGACGGCGGGCAGTCGATCAGGATATAATCGTACTCGTTTTTGATGGGCTGCAATACGTCACGCAGCCGGTACTCCCGGCGCTCGAGCCCAAGTAAGTCGATCTCCGCGCCTGCCAGATCGGTGTTCGACCCCAGCAGGTCGACCCACTGGGTGTGGATGATCGCCTTTTTGACATCGGGCTGATCGGCAATGACCAGATCATAAACGGTGGTTTCGATCTCGCGTGGGTCGATGCCCAGACCGGAGGTCGCATTGCCCTGCGGGTCAAAGTCGCACAGCAGCACCTTTTTTCCTTTTTCCTGCAAGGCAGCCGCTAAATTGACCGCCGTGGTCGTTTTGCCCACGCCACCCTTTTGGTTGATGAGCGCCACGGTCTTGCCTTGTTTTTGCTGTTTAATAAGAGGTCGCCCCCTCTTTGTGTGAAATCAGCGCCTTTTTGCGCTGTCTATCGACTATTATATCACATCCGGCCTGAAACGCAATCGGCAAGCGGACAATGTTTCACGTGAAACCGATGAATTTTTTTGGAAGGCCGCCAAAAAAACAGGATGTTTCACGTGAAACAGCCAAATCGACCGTTTCCCGAAAAACATCCTGTTATACTATTTTTTACAATTTGGGATCAAGATATGCAGCAGCACCCCATCGTCTTTATCCTCCCGTTCGACCTTGGCTTGCACGCCCGATTCTTTCATCACCCCCACGGCCTTGTCCACCGTGTTGAGGAAAAAGCGGACGTCTTTGATGAGCCGCAGGACGGTCTTTGGTTTTTCTTCCGGCGGCTCGGTGAGCAGCTTATCAATATACTGTTCGGTGCGGCTGACGTTCATCTGATGCTCGATGATGTGCGCGGTCACTTGCAGGCGCATCTCCTCCTCCGGGATGCGCAGCAGCGCCCGCGCATGGCGTTCGGTCAGTCCCCCATCCCGAATCATCTGGATGTTCTTTTGGGACAGTTTCAAAAGCCGCAGCTTGTTGGCTACGGCACTCTGTGTTTTGCCGACCTTGCGGGCGGCCTCTTCCTGGGTCAGACCAAAGGTGTCGATGAGCTTTTTAAAGCCCCACGCCTCTTCGAAAAAATCCAGGTCCCTTCGTTGCAGGTTTTCCACGAGCGCCAGGGCCGATGAATCCTGCTCGGTCGCGCTCATAATGATACAGGGCACTTCGAGCAGACCGGCCTGTTTGGCAGCGCGCAAGCGACGTTCGCCGGCGATCAGCTCAAATCCCTCGCCGGTTCGTCGCACGGTGAGCGGATTGAGCACGCCATATTGCCGGATGGAATCGGCAAGCTGGCCGATCGCTTCCGGATCAAAATACTTGCGCGGCTGATTCGGGTTGCGTGAGATCTGAGAGACCTTCACGCGCCGAAGCTGCCGCTCGGTGTTCGTGCTGCGGATGCTTAAAACTGGGGTCATGCAGCTTCCTCCTTTTTGTCATTCGGCATACGATGCCTATTGGTTATAGACTACCATTATATGCCAAAAAGTAAAGGGAAATCGACCGCGAGATAAGTATTTCCCCATGTGATTTCGACCGTTTTCCCGGTCAAATCCGTATTTCCGCCTATTTTCCGGCAAAAAATAACCCTCCGTAATCGCATTACGAAAGGTTATCAAAGGGCCGGTTTGGCATTATTTCCCGCCGAGCGGCTGGGCGCTGATCTTGGCAAACCGGCGGGGATATTTGGCCGGGGTATCCTCGGTTTTGCGGATCACAACCACGGCGCGCGGGATGCCACTCACCGGAACGGTGTAATGCTCGATCGCGGCCGGAGCGCCGCCCAGAATGCGAATCGCCTCGCCTGCGGCGGCGACCTCGTCCTCGCACTGCTCAGCCTTCATGGCATAGAACACCCCGCCCGTACGGACGAGCGGCAGGGTCAGCTCACTGAGCATGCTCAAACCCGCAACCGCGCGCGATACCGCGCCGTCAAACGCTGCGCGGTGCTCCTTAGCAAATTCCTCGGCGCGGGCATGCACGGCCGTCACATTGCGAAGCCCCAGGGCTTCGATGGTTTCATTCAAAAAGTCGATGCGCTTGCGCAGCGCGTCCAGCAGCACAAACTGGGTATCCGGACACAAAATGGCGAGCGGCAGGCCGGGGAACCCGGCGCCCGTGCCGACATCGATCATCTTTTCCCCGGAAATCATGCGCGGCGCGAGCACGGCGCAGTCAAGGAAATGACGGGAAATGACCTCGTCCGGGTCGGTCACGGCGGTCAGGTTCATGACCTTATTCTTTTCCAGCAGCCGGTCGGAAAATTCCAAAAATTGGTCAACAGCCGAAGCCGGAATGTCCATCGGCAGGGCCTGTAAGCCCTGCTCCAAGCAGGCGCGTCCGGTCATTGTGCATCCCCCTTCCCGGTTTCCAGATAAATCATCAGCGCGGTCAAATCGGCCGGCGATACGCCCGAAATGCGTCCAGCCTGGCCCAGATTCACCGGACGAATCCGGTCCAGCTTTTGCCGGGCCTCGATGCGCAGCGAAGGCACTTCATTGTAATCAATATCCGCAGGCAGCGGTCGGGTTTCCATCTTGCGGAACTGCTCGACGTCCCGCAGCTGCCGTTTGATATAGCCGTCATACTTGACGCGGATTTCCACCTGCTCCCGAATAATCGCGGGCAGCGCCGGACGGTCGGGGTCAAAGGGCGCGAGGGCGTCATACCCGAGTTCGGGGCGGCGCAGCAGGTCGATGAGTTTGCAGCCCGATTTGAGGGGCGTGGAGTGCATGCTCTCCAAAAAGGCCTGCATGGCCTCGGTCGGGCCGACCGTGACCTTGCCCAGCCGGTCGATCTCCTGCTGGACGGTTTCATACTTGGCGCGTGTGCGCGCCAGCCGCTCCGGGCTGTTGAGCCCGACCCGCGCACCGATTTCGACCAGCCGCTCGTCGGCATTGTCCTGCCGCAGCAGCAGACGGTATTCCGACCGTGAGGTCATCATGCGGTAGGGCTCGTTCGTGCCGCGGGTGACCAGATCATCGACCAGCGTGCCGATGTAGCCGTCTGCCCGGTCGAGAATCATGGGCGGTTCGCCCTTGAGCTTGAGGGCGGCATTGATGCCCGCGACCAGCCCCTGCGCAGCCGCTTCCTCATAGCCGGACGAGCCGTTGAACTGCCCGGCGCCGTACAGGCCTTCGATCTTCTTGCATTCCAGGGTGGGCAGCAGTTCGGTCGGGTCAACGCAGTCGTATTCGATGGCGTATGCCGGGCGCATGACCTCGGCATGGGCAAATCCCGGCAGGGTACGCAGCATTTTGAGCTGCACTTCCTCGGGCATGGACGAGGAAAAGCCCTGGATGTACATTTCCTCGGTGTCCAGCCCCATGGGCTCAATGAACAGCTGATGGCGGGGCTTGTCGGCAAAACGCACGACCTTATCCTCGATGGATGGGCAATAACGTGGCCCGATGCCGTCAATCTTACCTGAAAACAGGGGTGACCGATCCAGATTATCGCGGATGACCTGATGAGTTTCGCTGTTGGTATAGGTCAAATGGCAGACCACCCGGTTGGGCGGCGCCTGCTCGGTTTCAAACGAGAAGGGGATGATGTCGCTCTCCCCTTCCTGCACTTCCAGGCCGGTGAAGTCGATGGAGCGGCGATTGACGCGCGGCGGCGTTCCGGTCTTGAAGCGCATGAGCGTCAGCCCCAAGTCGCGCAGGCAGGCGGTCAGCTTGGTGGCGGCAAACATGCCGTCCGGTCCGCCGTCGTGCATGTGTTCCCCGATGATGATGCGACCGCCCAGATAGGTGCCCGAGCAGATGATGGCCGCCCGGCAGGCATAACGCGCGCCGGTCGCGGTTTCGACCGCGCAGACCGCGCCGTCCTTGGTTTCGATGGACACGATCTCGGCCTGTTTGACCGACAGGTTTTCGGTCGTCTCCAGCTTGTGCTTCATATACTTACGGTAATCAACCCGGTCGGCCTGGGCGCGCAGCGAATGCACGGCCGGCCCCTTGCCCCGGTTGAGCATCCGGTACTGGATGCAGGCGGCATCGGCCGCTTTGGCCATTTCGCCGCCCAGGGCATCGATTTCCCGCACCAGATGGCCCTTTGCGGTGCCGCCAATGGCCGGATTGCACGGCATATTGCCGATTGCATCCAAGTTAATCGTAAAACAAACCACCCGCAGGCCCAGCCGTGCGCCAGCCAGCGCGGCTTCGATGCCCGCATGTCCGGCGCCGATGACGGCAATATCAAAACTTCCCGCGTCAAAAGACATTTTGGCAAACCTCCTTTTGTCAAAAATGCCGCAAGATCTGCCCGCGTTTTTGACTATTTGACAAATAAAAAATGCTTGACAGAGCTGTTGATAACTCTGTGTACACTTGGTATAACTCTGGGTAAATACTATACAAAACGTATTACCATTTTAAATTATACATTTTGTATACTAGTTATCCACCATTTCCAGCCTTTTACACAGACTTATCCACAATTTGTGGATAAGCTGTGCTTTTCACCCCCATCGGCTGGGGCCCGACTGCCACCCCTATTTGCTGGGGGTGTACAGCCGAAACCCATACAACATCTGGCCTTATTTGCCGACGCAGAACCGATGGAAGATATCCTGGATGATATCCTCACGCACATCCTGGCCGGTCAGCTCGCCCAGAGCGCCGATGGCGCTCTCAACATCGAGCAGCACCGCATCGGGCGTGACGCCCATTCGCACGGCCGAAAGCGCCTGCGCACAGCTTTCGGCGGCGCGCCGCAGCGCGTCGGCCTGCCGCGCGTTGGTGATGACTCCGCCGTCAAAGGCCGTGCCTTCCAGCCCAGCGCAGGCCAGCAGGGTTTCCCGCAGCTGTTCCAGCCCTTGGCCCTGCTTGGCGCTGATTTGAACCGTGTACGCAAACCCTTCCGGGATGTGGGGCGTTTGCGCCTTGTCGCATTTGTTCACGACCAGCACGGCGCGGGGCGCCTGCCGCGCCCGCTCGAGCGCAGCCTGGTCCTCATCGGTCAGCGGCACGCTGCCGTCCACGACGGCCAGTACCAGCCCGGCCTGTTCGGCCGCCCGGTGCGCCCGCTCGACGCCGATTTTTTCGACCGGGTCAGCCGTGTCGCGCAGACCGGCCGTATCCTGCAAGCGCAGGCACAGCGGGCCGATGCGCACAGTTTCCTCGATGGTGTCGCGGGTCGTGCCCGCAATATCGGTGACGATCGCCCGGTCAAAACCGACCAAGGAGTTCAAAAGCGTCGATTTACCCACATTAGGCCGCCCGACGATGGCGCAGGGCAAGCCCTCGCGCAGGATACGCCCGCGCTCGTAGGAGTCGCACAGGCCGTCCAGTTCGCGGGCGGTCTGTCCCAGAATCTCTTCGGCCTGGCTGATGAGAAACGGGTCAATATCCTCGTCCGGGTAATCGACCACGGCCAAAAATTGGGCGGCCAAACCAATCAGCCGCTGCCGCGCCTCGTGCATCCGGCCACCGACCGCGCCCGCGACCTGTCCGGCCGCGTTTTCGGCCGCTTCCAACGTGCGCGCGGCGATCAGATCCGCGACCGCTTCGGCCTCCATCAAATCCATCTTGCCGTTTAAAAAGGCCCGGCGGGTGAACTCGCCCGCCTCGGCCTGGCGCACGCCCTGGGCAAACAGGGCGCTCAGCGCCTCGCTCAGCACGGCGGGCGACCCGTGCACCTGAAGTTCGGCCATAGGTTCGCCGGTGTAGGTCTTATCCCCCGGAAAGCGGACGGCCATACACTGGTCGACCACCCGGCCATCGCGCGCGCGCAGCGCGCCGTAAATGAGCATCCGCGGCGGACAATCGGCAAACGGCTTACCCGATGCCGGGGCAAACACGGCATCGACCGCCTGGGCAGCCTGTTCGCCCGACAGACGGATGATGCCGATGGCGCCGCCGGGCGCGGTCGCAATCGCGGCAATGGTATCAAACACGGTCGTTCTCCCCTTTCTTACAGGGTATGATAGTACAGGAAGGTATCGCGGTAGGTGCCGTCCTTGGCCTGGAAGCCGCCGGGCACCATGCCGATGCGCTGGAAGCCCAGGGCCTCATACAGCCGGATGGCGCGTTCGTTGCCCTTGACGACCGCGTTGAAAATCAGAAGCCGGTAGCCCAAACGGGCAGCCTGCTGCATGCAGTCGCGCACCAGCTTTTCACCGATGTGCTGGCCGCGCAGGCTGGACGATACCGCATAGCTAGCGTTGCACTGGTGGCCGCACCGGCCGACGTTGTTCGGGTGCAGGATATACAGACCCACGACCTGACCATCCGCCCGGGCGACGCCGACAAAGTCCTGCTTTGCAAAGAATTCCTTGCCGCTTTCCAGCGTCAACGGTTCGCGCTGCGGAAAGGCTTCTCCTTCCTCCACCACTTCGTTCCATACCTCGATCATCCCGGCCAGATCGTCCGGCCGGTAGGCTTCTACCAAGATGTCCATCTTCCATTCCCTCCTGTCATGGAAAAAGGACGGGCGGGTCCATGCCCGCCCGTCCCGGCTTTTGCATTTACTTCATGTCAAAACCATCGCGCGGCTTGCCGTTATTACGCGGCTGGAAACCGCGGCGCGGCGGACGCACCGGGCCATCGGGCGCGATCACGACACGGCGGCCGGGTTCGGTGCCGGTCGAATAGGTGGTCACACCCCGGAAATCCTGGAGCGACGCATGGATGATGCGGCGTTCATAGGGATTCATGGGCTCGAGTGTCATAGCCTTGTGATACTTGGATACCTTGGCCGCCATCTTGCGGGCCAGACGTTCCAGGCTCTCCGCGCGCTTGGCGCGATAGTTTTCGGTATCGATGGTCAGGCGCAGATGCTCCTCGGAATTCTTGTTGAGCACCAGGCTGGTCAGGTACTGGATGGCGTCCAGCGTATCGCCGCGGCGGCCGATGACCGGACCCATATCCGGGCCAGCGATGTCGATGCGCACGTGGTCGGGTTCGCTGATGTCCAGCACAGTTGCCTTGCCCTGAATATCCATCTTTTCGAGCAGGCCGTCGATAAACTGTACGGCTTCACGGGCCGGCTGCGGAATTTTGTCCTCTTCCATCGGCACCGGATCGATATACGGCACGATCGGCGGATGGCTCGGACGCTCTTCGCGCGGTGCGCGGGGAGCGCGTTCAGCGCGCGGCGCACGGGGCTTGTCGGCCTTCTTTTCCTTCTTGACCGGAGCCCCTTCCCCCTTGGGCGCTGCCTTGACAAGATGGGGCGTGGTCAGACGCGGATCGTCGGGTGCCACATCGTGGAACACCGGACGGGTCTGGGCCGGCTTCTTTTCCGGCTCTTTTTCCTTTTCGGGCTCAGGCTGGGGCGCCGGTGCAGGAGCCGCTACCGGCTCTTCATCGGGCACTTCGTAGGTCACACGAATCTTGGCATCGGTTGCACCAATGCCGAGAAAGCCCTTTTTGCCATTGTCCAAAACTTCGACCGAAACGTCGTCCCGGTCCATATGAAGGAATTCCAGTGCTTTTTCAATCGCAATATCGCGGGTTGCACCGGTCATTTCAATGCTTTTCTGCATTTATGCTTCCCCCTTCTTTTTCTTCTTTTTCCCTGATTCGGGCTCGTCCTCATCGACCAAATGCCGTTTTCGGATGATCTTGGTCATGACAATTTCCTGGATGCAGGTGAAGATGTTGTTGAAAATCCAGTATACACCGATTGCGGCCGGGAACTGGAAGGCGAAATAAACGCTCATGAGCGGCATGAGATAAATCATCATCTTCATGCTGCCCTGTACCTGATTTTTCTGCATCCGCTGGAGGATCCAGGACGACAGGAAAGCCGACAGGCCGGACAAAATCGGGATGAGAACCAAAATGCTCAGGGACAGCGTGGGCTTGACCGACAGATCCAGACCAAAAAAGTTGAAGTTCATCGGCTGGAGCAAGTTTGCAATATTATCCGACAAGCTGGCGATCTCGGGGTCGAGTTTGCCGTTGTGGAAGAACTGGTTGCACGCCTGTGCGATCTGGGTCTGAACAGTGTAGGCATTCTGCTGCGTAATTTCAATACCGACTTTTTGCGCCAGCAGGTTGATATCCTCGCCCACATCGCCCGGCAGACCGCCGGACAGGCCCATCATAAAGTTCATGGGCTTCACAACCGCATAATACAGGCCCATCATAACGACCAGCGGAATGAACGTCGGCAGACAACCCGACATCGGGCTGACGCCTTCCTTTTCATACAGCTTGCTGATCTCCTCGTTCATCTTGACCTTATTGTTGGCGTATTTCTTCTGAATCTGCTGCATTTTCCCCTGCAAAGCAGACATACGCATCATATTCTTTTTGCCGTGGTAGGAGATCGGCAGGATGACCAGCTTGACGAGCAAGGCAAACAAAATAATTGCCAGACCGTAGGACTGCACTGCACCATAGATTACATTGAGCAGCATACCCAGCGGCCGGACAATAATGATACCAAAAATATCACCCATGTGTTACATTATCCTCCAAAATAAGAGTTGGCGTTTTCCGCCGCAGGCGGCGGACACTCCTTTTAGCCCCTCTTTCCCGGCTGCGGGTCAGGGGACCGGATCATAAACGTCGTGCTTGGAAAACGGATGGCACCGGCAGATCCGCTTGAACGCCAGCCATCCCCCTTTGAGCGCCCCATATTTTTCGATAGCCTCCACCGCATATTGCGAGCAGGTGGGGATATACCGGCAGCGGGGCGCGATGCCGGGCGAAATGTGCTTTTGATAAAAGTGGATCGCTGCTAAAAAAAAGCGTTTCACGCTTTTTCGCCTCCATTTTCCGGACGGACCAGACCAAGCTGCCGCATAGCGCGCAGCAGTTCCCGCTCGGTGCGGGCACAATTTATACCGACCATGCGCGTGCGGGCAACCAAAACGAAGTCATAGCCTGTCATGATCTCTTGTTCATGCAGACGATAAGCCTCCCGCAGCAGACGTTTGATGCGATTTCGCACCACGGCGCCGCCGAGTTTGGGGCTGACCGTTAGGCCGATGCGACTGACCGGACGGCGGTTTTTGAGCGCATAGACCACCAAAAACGGGGTCGCAGCCGATTTTCCGCGCCGGTACAGCCGACGGAATTCATAATTCTGTTTGATACGATAGGTGTGTTTCATACAACGCTCCTGTCAAAAATAAAGAGCGGAAAAGCCCGGCCTCTCGGATGGACTCCGGAGGGCCGGCTTTGGTATCGCAGGCACGATTCAGATGCTTTTTCCCTGCGATCTGCCCGGCGGGACAAAAAAATCCGCATTCCACCCCCGCCGAACCGAATCTTTCCTGGCAGACATGCGAAAGAGCTTTGAAAAAAGGGCCGCGAAAAACGACGGCCCTCATAAAAATTCCCGGCAAGAGCCGGAAAAGCGACGCAAAACGTCAAAAATCCCCTTAGTGGGTCAGGCGAGCGCGGCCCTTTGCGCGGCGGCGAGCCAGCACCTTGCGGCCGTTCGAGGTCGACATTCTCTTGCGGAAACCATGTTCCTTGCTGCGCTGACGCTTCTTCGGCTGGTAAGTTCTCAGCATCTCTCTAGCACCTCCTACTGCAATCTTATTCCGTGGGGCACCGGCACAGGTCCAAACTACCACATCTTGCGGCGGTTTCGACATATGTCGCTGCCTGTCCAATGCAATCTGAATCAGTATTTATTATAGGCACAAACCGCGGCCGCTGTCAAGTTTTTTTTCCTTCTCGCACCACCCTTTCGAAAAGCCTGCGTTTATGCACAGGGCTTGTGCGCCTTCAAAGGACGACTAGACCTCTTTTTTCTACGAAAACACCCGGGAAATCTCCTGTTTTTCGGGTTTTCTGCCCTTTTTGCATAAAATCAGCCGCAGTATCCAAAAAATCTGCCTTTCGTGTGTGATGTGTACATCCTGTGGAAAACTTCTCCGAAATGCGAATTTTCATTGAAAGCCCCTTGTGGATTGTGCTATTATTAGTATTGAGTAGCACTCGGTAAATGGAGGAGAGATGAAAGAAAAATGAACGGTCCTAACGACATTCTCAAAATGGCGCTTTCCTATATGGAAAAGACCATCAACCCGGTCACGCTGTCGGCCTGGTTCGACGACGCCGAGGTGGTCAGTTTTGCCGGCGACCGGCTGACGCTGCGCGCATCCGGCCAATTTAAAAAGGAGATCATCGAAAGCCGTTTTATGCAGCCGCTTTCCGACGCGCTGGCGCAGCTGTTGGGCGGCCCCATCCAGGTGTCCGTGATCGTGGGCGACGAAGTCCCCACCGAAAACACGCTGGTCGGCCTATCCTTCGACGATGAATATACCTTTGAACACTTTATCGTCGGTTCGTCCAACAAATTTGCCCATGCCGCCGCCATCGCGGTGGCCAACAGCCCGGCGGAAAACTACAATCCCCTGTTTATCTATGGTCAATCCGGTCTGGGCAAGACCCACTTGCTGCACGCAATCGGCAATGTCGTGCACCAAAACCATCCGAATTTCCGCATCATCTATGTCAAGGGCGAAGATTTCACCAACGAACTGGTCACCGCCATCCAGGAAGGCGACGTGCAGTCCTTCCGCGGCAAATACCGCATGGCAGATCTGCTCCTCATCGACGATATCCAGTTTATCGCCGGCAAAGAGCGTACGCAAGAGGAATTTTTCCATACCTTTAATGCCCTGTATGAATCGGGCAAGCAGCTGGTCCTGACTTCTGACCGGCCGCCCAAGGAGATGAACACCCTAGAAGACCGCATGAAGACCCGGTTCGAATGGGGCCTTCTGGCCGACATCCAGCCGCCCGACCTGGAAACCCGTCTGGCCATTATCAACGCCAAGGCATTAAAACTCGGGTTCGAACTGCCGCGCGACATCATGTACCAGATCGCGGAAAATCTGCAATCCAACGTCCGCCAGCTGGAAGGCACGGTCAAAAAGATCAAGGCCAAACACGAACTCAACGGCGAACCAATCTCGGCCGAACTGGTGGATACGGTCATCGAAGAGGTCAAGTCCATCAATCCGGGCCTGAACCCCACCCCGGACATGATCCTCAAAACCGTGTCCAACTTCTATTCCATGCCGGTCGATCAGATTCTGGCCAACAAGCGCTCCAAAGATACCGTCCGTCCCCGGCAGATGGCCATGTATCTGGTGCGCAAGCTGACCAGCTATTCCCTGCCCGAAATCGGCAAGGTCTTTGGCCGCGACCATACGACGGTCATGCACGCGTGCAATAAGATCGAAGACGAACGCAAACTGAGCGCCGAGACCGACGACATCATCCGCACGCTGATCGAGAACATCCAAAACCTATAACGCCCCGCCGTCCTGCAAGTTTTCCTGCAAAAGAAGGCGAATGGGCGGTGGTTTTTGTCTACCCTTGACGTAACAAAACGTTCCCTCTTGGAATAAAACGAACGCACCCTCTGCACAAAGTTATCCACATTTCGCCTGTGGAATCCACAAGGATAACCTGGGGATGAAATTTCGGGTTTTTTCGTGCTCCTGTTTCATCCACTCCTATCCCCACGCGCTTGTGGACGAGCAAACGCCCGGCTCCCCTGCAAAAAAGTGAGTTTTCCACAGCTTCCACACTACTACTACTACTACTAAAATCCTATATTCTTTCTATAAGGGTCTTATTTCCCGGGAAAAGGGGCCTTCGCCATTTCCCGACCTGTGTAAACAAAGAAAGGAACAAAAACACCATGAAATTCTCCTGTGAAAAATCGACACTGCTCGACGCGATCAGCATTGCTTCCCGTGCGGTGTCTTCCAAATCTACCATTGCCCTACTCGAAGGTCTGCGGATTACAGCATCCAACCGTCTGACTTTGGCCGGTTATGATCTGTCCATGGGCATTCGCACCAGCATCGATGCCGATATTGTCGAAGCCGGCGAGATTGTTTTGAGCGCCAAACTGTTCGGCGACATCATCCGCAAGCTGCCCGACGATACGGTCTATGTGGAAACCGATGAAAAAATGCTCACAACCATCAAATGCGGTCGCGCGGTCTTTAATCTGGTCGCTTCGGCATCCGATGATTTCCCGCAGATGCCCGAAGTAGACTGCTCACGCGAGATCACCATTCCGCAAAAAACGCTCAAATCCATGATTGCCCAGACCATTTTTGCCGTTTCGGACAATGAAGCCAAGCCCATCCACACCGGCTGCCTGTTTGAAACCGAAGGAAACCGGCTGCATGTAGTCGCGGTCGATGGCTACCGCCTGTCGGTTCGCCGTGAAACCCTGGACCCGGCCCCGGAAATGGACCTCAAATTTGTCGTGCCCGGCTCGGCGCTGCGCGAAATCGAGCGCATTTTGGCCGATGATGCCGAAAAAACCGTATCGGTTTACCCGGATGAGAAGCATATTTTGTTCGAAATCGGCTCAACTGTCCTCATTACCCGCCTGATCGACGGCGAATTCCTCAATTATCGTTCGGCCATCCCCCACGATTTCAGCCATTCGGTGCCCATCGATGCGCGGGAAATGATCACCTGCATCGAACGTGTTTCGCTGATCGTGTCCGAAAAACTGAAAAATCCGGTCCGCATGACCTTTGACGGCCCGGTTGTCAAGATGAGTTGTATCACCGCGGTCGGCAAATCCTATGACGAATGCCCGCTGGGCGAGCCGGTCGAAGACCTGGAAATCGGATTCAATAACCGGTATTTGCTCGACGCGCTGCGCGCCTGCGGCGACGAACCGATCGTGATGCAGCTCAAAGGCGCGCTCAATCCGTTGGTGTTGCAGCCGGTCGAAGGCGATAAATTCACCTATCTGGTGCTGCCGGTCCGCTTGAAGTCGGGCGAATAAGGAGGATTTTTGCGTGGAAACCATTGCAATCACCGGAGAATTTATTAAACTCGATGCCCTTTTGAAGTTTGCCAATCTGGTTTCGTCGGGCGGCGAAGCCAAGCTCCGCATCGCGGGGGGCGAAGTGAAAGTAAACGGCGAAGTGTGCACCATGCGCGGAAAGAAGCTGCATCCGGGCGACCGGGTGGAGCTGGACGGCAATCTGGTGGAAATCGCCGAATAAATTGCAGGAAGGGCGCAAAACACCTGCAATGTTTCATGTGAAACGGGAAAAATCTGCCCGTGTGAAACACGAAAATTCAGATGGAAATGTCCGCAGTACAAGGACAGACGCAAACGCAGAATCACACGAAATGTGTAGTTCTGCGTTTGCTGTGTTGTGGGACACTGACCGGAATGGATGAATATTTATGAAAATAAACTGCATAAAATTACATGAATTTCGCAACTATGCGGACGCCAGTTTTTCGTTTGCGCCGGGGGTGAATGTCATCAGCGGCGATAATGCCCAGGGCAAAACCAATCTGCTCGAAGCCGCGGCAGCGCTTTCGACCATGCGGCTGTTCCGCACCGGCCAGAAAAAGGAAGGGCTGCGCTTCGGCCAGTCTGCGGGCAGTATTTTGGGCGAATTTGAAGCCGAGAACCGGGATTTCACGGTGGAAATCCGTCTATTTGCCAACAAGGCGGCCGAGGTCTGGCGGGGCGGCGTGCGCATGAAGCGGCAGGGCGACGCGCGCGGCATCCTCAAAACCGTGCTGTTCTGCCCGGACGACCTGTATCTCATCCGCGCCGGGGCGGCGGCCCGGCGGCGGTTTCTGGACGCCGCGCTGTGTCAGCTCCGGCCCAACTATGACAAGGTCCTGAGCGAATACGAAAAAGTCCTGGCCCATAAAAACCGCATTCTCAAAGACAGCGACGAAAAACCGGCGCTGCTCGACCTGTTGGACGATTTCTCGCTGCGGCTGGCCCATCTGGGGGCGATTCTCATCCGGTATCGGGCGTACTATATCCGTAAGCTGTCGGAGAAGGCCGCTGCGGTGCACAAGGAGGCTGCGCCGAGTGAAACCTTGGGTGCGGTGTATAAGACCGTGTCGGGCGTCCAGGACCCGTTTGCGAGCTATGCCGAAATCGAGCGCGATCTTATCGAGCACGTCATGAGCCACAAGAAATTCGAACTCGCAGCCGCAAGCTGCCTGTCCGGTCCGCACAAGGACGACCTCGATCTGACCATCAACGGGGTGTCGGCCTCGTCGTTCGGCTCGCAGGGGCAGGTGCGCACCTGCGCGCTCGCTTTGAAGCTTGCCGAGCGGGACATGTTCTTTGAGGACTGCGGGGAATATCCGGTGCTGCTACTCGACGACGTGCTTTCCGAACTCGACCGGCGGCGGCAGGATTTTGTGTTAAACCGCATCGACAAAGGTCAGGTCATCATCACCTGCTGTGAGGAGGATATTACCCGGAAAATCGAGGCCGGGAAGGTTTTCACCATCCAAAACGGGAGGATTTTGGCAGAAAGCGACCGCGCACAATAAGCAAGATGCTTTTTATACAGTTTTTCACTGGGTTTCAAGCGGGAATTAGTCATTTTTACTCCAAAATATTTGCTTTTTCCACAGACAAAACGGCAAAAAAGTGGTATAATAGGTACAGAATCCATGCGGGAAAAACCAATAGAGAAGGCGGGGTAAAAAAAGCCGTGTATGTGCATATTGGACAGGACTATATGGTTCCCCTGCGGCAGATCGTCTGCATTTTCGATATGGATACCGCCACGGCTTCGGCGCGTACCCGCCGCCTGCTCACGCGGCTGGGCGACGAAGGCCGCATCGTCGATTTGTGCGATGACCTGCCCGGTTCGGCGGTTTTGTGCACCGGGGAATTGGGAGAGATTTTATATCTCTCGCCCATCTCCTCACGCACGCTGCAAAAGCGCGTGGAGGAAGGAACGCTGTAAAAGTGGGGCGTGTCCGCATGTTTGCTGAGAGCCGCGTCGCCGCGGGCGGGCTGCGGCCGGTTGATTATTTCGCAAAGTAAAGGATCTATGTATGAGTGAAAACATCGAAAAAAAGGAAAGTGAAGGCCTGAGCGAAGAAATGCTCGACCTGAAGGTCACGGAAACCTATGACGAAAGCCAGATCCAGGTGCTCGAAGGCCTGGAAGCGGTGCGCAAGCGCCCGGGCATGTACATCGGTTCGACCTCGGCCCAGGGCCTGCACCATCTGGTGTATGAGATCGTCGATAACTCGATCGACGAAGCGCTGGCCGGTTACTGCACCCACATCGAGGTGACCATCGAAAAGAACAATATCATCCGCGTAGCCGACAATGGCCGCGGCATCCCCTGCGGCATCCATCCGCAGATGGGCATTCCGACGCTCGAAGTGGTTTTGACCGTGCTGCACGCAGGCGGCAAGTTCGGCGGCGAAGGCTATAAAGTTTCGGGCGGCCTGCACGGCGTGGGTTCGTCGGTCGTTAACGCCCTGTCTGTTTGGCTGGAAGCCGAAGTGCGCGACGGGCACGAAAAGCATTTCATGCGCTTTGAGCGCGGCGTGACCGTCAAGCCCATGGAGTCGGTGCCGTTTGAAAGCGAAACGGGCACGACCATCCGCTTCAAGGCCGACCCCGAGATCTTCGAAACCACGGTCTATGACTTCGAAGTGCTCGAAAAGCGCCTGCGTGACCAGGCGTTCCTCAATGCCGGCATCAAGATCACCCTGCGCGACGAACGCGAGGATGAACTCAATGAGGAAGTCATGCACTATGAGGGCGGCATCCGGCAGTTTGTCGAGTATTTGAACCGCACCAAAACGCCCATCCACAAGGACGTCATCTACATGGAAGGTAGCCGCGAGGGCAGCATGGCCGAAGTTGCCATGCAGTACACCGACTCGTATTCCGAGACCCTCATTTCGTTCGCCAATAACATCAATACCACCGAGGGCGGCACCCACGAGACCGGCTTCAAGGCGTCGCTCACCCGCGTGTTAAACGATTATGGCCGCAAATATAACCTCATCAAGGAAAATGAAAAGTCCTTCTCGGGCGATGACGTGCGCGAAGGTCTGACGGCCATCATCTCGGTCAAGCTGCAAGAGGCCCAGTTCGAGGGCCAGACCAAGACCAAGCTGGGCAACAGCGATATGCGTACCTTGGTCGAAACTATGATGAACGACCGCCTGACCACCTTCTTTGAGGAAAATCCGTCGGTTGCCCGCGCCATCATCGACAAGGCGCAGACGGCTGCCCGCGCCCGCGAAGCGGCGCGCAAGGCGCGTGAGATGACCCGCCGCAAGTCGGCGCTCGACGGCGCTTCCCTGCCCGGTAAGCTGGCCGACTGCCAGGAGCGCGACCCGCATTTGACTGAAATCTACATCGTCGAGGGTGACTCGGCAGGCGGCTCGGCCAAGGAAGGCCGCGACCGCCGCTATCAGGCCATCCTGCCGCTGTGGGGTAAGATGCTCAACGTCGAAAAGGCACGCCTGGATAAAGTCTACGGCAACGAAAAGCTGACGCCTATGATCACCGCCTTTGGCGCAGGCTTTGGCGAGGATTTTGATTTAAGCAAGCTGCGCTATGGCAAGATCATCCTCATGGCCGATGCCGACGTGGACGGCAGCCACATCCGCACCCTGCTGCTAACCTTCTTCTTCCGCTTCATGCGGCCGCTCATCGAGCATGGGCATGTATACATCGCCCAGCCGCCGCTGTTTAAGAACGAAAAGGGCAAGGACGTGCGGTATACCTACTCGGATGAAGAACAGCGCGCCTGCCTGGATGACATGGGCGATGGCGTTCGTGTACAGCGTTACAAGGGCCTTGGTGAGATGGACCCCGAACAGCTTTGGGAAACCACCATGAACCCGGAAAACCGCATCATCAAGCAGGTACACATGGAAGATGCGGCGGCAGCGGACGAAATTTTTGCCCTGCTGATGGGCGAAAAGGTCGAGCCGCGCCGGGAATTCATTGAGAAGAACGCGAAATACGTCACGAACCTCGACATCTGAGTTTGAAATAGACCTCGCTTTTGGAGGGAAAGAATGAGTCAAGAATACGAAAATCAAAAAATTCTCCCGGTAGAGCTCTACCAGGAGATGAAAAGTTCCTATATCGATTACGCTATGAGCGTTATCGTCGGGCGTGCGCTGCCCGACGTGCGCGATGGCTTAAAGCCGGTCCACCGCCGCATCTTGTATGCGATGTATGAGGACGGCCTGACCTCGGACAAGCCCTACCGTAAGTCGGCAACGACCGTCGGTAACGTGCTCGGCCGGTACCATCCTCACGGCGACGCTTCGGTTTACGATGCCATGGTCCGTATGGCACAGCCCTTCTCGCTGCGCTATCCGCTGGTCGACGGCCACGGTAACTTCGGTTCGGTCGACGGCGACCCCCCGGCAGCGTACCGTTACACCGAGGCCCGCATGGCCAAGGTTTCCAACTACATGCTGGCCGACATCAAGAAAGACACGGTCAATTTCCAGCCCAACTTCGACGAGGAGCGCAAGGAACCGGTCGTGCTGCCCTCCCGCTTCCCCTGCCTGCTGGTCAACGGCTCGTCGGGTATCGCGGTCGGTATGGCGACCAATATCCCGCCCCACAACCTCACCGAGGTCATCGACGGGGTGTGCTATGTCATCGAACATCCGGAAGCCGATCTGGATGAGCTGACCGCTATCATCAAGGGGCCGGACTTCCCCACCGGCGGCATCATCATGGGCCGTGCTGGCATGCGAGCCGCCTATGCCACTGGCCGCGGCAAGGTTAAGGTCCGCGCGCGCTGCACGATCGAGGAAAACGACAACGGCCGCAGCCAGATCGTCATCACCGAGATCCCGTACATGGTCAACAAGGCGCGCCTGGTCGAATCGATCGCCAATCTGGTCAAGGATAAGCGCGTCGAGGGCATTTCCAACATCATGGACCATTCTTCGCGCGAAGGCATGCGCATCGTCATCGACATCAAGCGCGATGCCAACGCCCAGGTGGTGCTCAATCAGCTGTATAATTACACCCAGCTGCAAGATACCTGCTCGATGATCTTGCTGGCGCTCGTGCCCTCCCCGTCCAACCCGGACAAGGTACAGCCGCGCGTGCTCACCCTGCGCGAGATCATTGATTATTATATCGATTTCCAGAAGGACGTCGTTGCCCGCCGCACCCGGTTCGATCTGGCCAAGGCGCAGGCACGCGCCCACATCCTGGAGGGCCTCAAGGTGGCCACCGACCAGGACAACATCGACCGCATCATTGCCATCATCCGTGCGTCCAAGAGCGAAGCCGAAGCCAAGGAAAATCTGTGCAAGGAGCCGTTCTGGATCGACCAAATCGCGCTGCTGGGCATTGTCGATGGTTCCGAGCATTTTGAGTTCCATCTGGACGAAGCGCAGGCACAGGCCATCGTTGATATGCGTCTGGGCCGCCTGTCCGGCTTGGAGCAGCAAAAGCTGAACGACGAATACAACGAACTCGAAGGCAAGATTGCAGGCTTTATGGAAATCCTGTCGAGCGACCGCAACATGCTCGAAGTGGTCAAAAAAGAGATGCAGGAGATCAAAAACGCCTACGGCGACGAGCGCCGCACCGAGATCGCGAACGTGGCTGACGAAATCGACATTGAGGACCTCATTGAGGAGCAGGATTGCACCTATACCCTCACCCATCTCAATTATATCAAGCGTATCCCGACATCGGCGTACCGCGCCCAGAACCGCGGCGGCCGCGGCGTCAATGCCATGACCACCCGTGAGGAAGACTTTACCCGCGGCTTGTTCACAGCATCCACGCACGATACGCTGCTGTTCTTCACCACCCAGGGCAAGGTCTATAAGCTCAAGGGCTATCAGGTCCCCGAAGCTGGACGTGCAGCCAAGGGCACCAATATCGTCAATCTGCTGGAACTGGACCCGGACGAAAAGGTTACGGCTATGTATCCGATTCGGGAGTTCTCGGAAGATAAATATCTGGTATTCGTCACCCGCATGGGTACTATCAAGCGCGTTGTGCTCAGTGACCTGCAAAACATCCGCAAGGGCGGTCTGCGGGCACTCGGCCTCAACGAAGGCGACGTGTTGGTCGATGTGCGCCTGACCGACGGCCAGGAGAACATCCTCATCGCCACCCACGAGGGCAAGGCCATCACCTTTGCCGAATCCGAAGTGCGCGCCATGGGCCGTACGGCGGTCGGCGTGCGCGGCATCCGTCTGGCCGAAGGTGACTTTGTCGTGGGCGCCGCACGCGCACGTAAGGGCGCACATGTGCTGTCCATCACCGAAAACGGTTACGGTAAGCGGACCGCGGTGGAGGAATTCAGCGTCCATCACCGTGGCGGCAGCGGCATCACCCTGCACAACCTGACCGAAAAGACCGGTTTGGTGGCTGGTATTGCGGTGGTCGATGCCGATAATGACATCATGATTATCACCGATGACGGCGTCATCATCCGTACGCCGGTCGGACAGATTCGCGAATGCGGCCGGTCGAGCCAGGGTGTTATCGTCATGCGCACCGACGATGATGTGAAGGTCATCTCCATCGTCCGCACCGACCACGAAGAAGAAGAAACATCATCCGAAGAATAAAAAAGAAGGGAACCACTGGTTCCCTTCTTTTTTGCTTTTTAGTAGATCACAACAGTCGTCTTGCTCGGAATGTTGTTGTACAGCCAGTTGATGCCTTCGTCCAGCATACGCACACAGCCCGCCGATACCGGGAAGCCGATCGAGGGGTCTTTCAGGGTATTCGTACCCGGATAATACAGGCGCGAATGGAACGCATAGCCCGTGCCCGGATAGAACCGCACGATCGGACGGCAGGTATAGCTGTCCGTTACCCAGGCGGTCTGCTTGTAGGTGACATAGGTCACACCAACCGGGGTCGGCGAACTGGATTTACCGGTCGCGCACTGGAATTCATGGATGAGCTTCCAGTTGCCCTTGGAGCCTTGGAAGACATTGACCATCTGCGCCGAACGGCTGACCCAAATCAGGTACTGGGTTTCGCTAGAATAGCCCTTCGCGTTGACAAAGACGGTCTTTTCGTCCTTGGAATAGTCGGTATTGCCCGGACGATAGGTCGGATTGACCTTGGCCAGCACTTCGGCCGGCGAGGGCAGATAATGACTGTCCGGATAGTTTTCAATCTTTACCGTGGCACCGGCGATGATCTTTTCTTCATCTCCGGTCACCGAATTGCGGTAAGTCAGTACAAAACCGACCGTATGCTCGAGCTGCATGTTCTTGGTGAACGTGATGGCGCGATGATAGCTGGAAGTCTTGCCTTCGCTGATTTCAAACGACGAATTGACAAACGACGATTCCGGCTTACCGTCCAGATACCACTGAGCGCCGCATACACGGGCCTTATCGACACCAGTAATGGTCGCCGTTGCGGTGATTTGTCCGCCGGGCTTGACCTGGGGCGCGGTAACAGTCACTTTGACACCTTCCAGGCCATTGTCGACCTTGGAATCATCGACGGCATCGGCTGCCAACGAGATGGTGCAGCGCTTGCCGGTGATAAAGACATTACCCGCATGGCCTTCGCCCTGCAAGGTGGTCCATGCGCCGGCAATATCGGCCGAATTTACCGAACCATCGACCTGAATGATGTTATTCGAAGCACCTGCCGCAACGCGCAGCGTGCCGATGGATGTCTTGCTGTCGGTATAGATCTTATTGCCGCTGCCGCTGATAATGAGACTGTCCAGATTGAGTCCATTTAAGTAAATCGCACGGTCCGAACCGGTGATTTCGACACGGCGGGTGGAGTTTTCCTGAACGGTTACCGTACCGGTGCCGCCGCCGACCACAACGGTTTCAAACGTATTGCCGATGGGATTGGACACCGTGAACGGTCCACCGGTAGTGCCAACCACCAGACGCTTGACCGAAATCGGGTCGCCTTCGGTAAATACCGGTGCCATATCTTCCCCACGCAGCACGATGCGGTCATACGACTGGGTACGATCCAGACTGTCGGGTGCTGTGAAGAACAGATAGACCGGAGAAATCGTCGCAGTTTCCGGCTCGACGGTTTCGTCGGTCGAGGTTTCCGGTTCCGTGGTCTCGTTGGCTACGGTTTCGGGCTCAGCCGCTTCCTTCGCCGCGGTTTCCGGCTCCGCAGTTTCGTCCGCCGCGGTTGCGGGTTCGGCGGTTTCATCTGCCGGAGTTTCCGGCTCGGGGGTTACGCCGACCGGGGTTTCGGATTCGGCAGTTTCATCCGCCGGAGTCTCGGATTCGGTGGTCTCATCGGCTGGAGCCTCAGGCTCGGTAGTTTCATCCACCGGAGTTTCCGGCTCAGTGGTTTCATCGGTCGGCGTTTCGGGCTCGGCGAGCATGTCCGACGTGGTCAGATAGGAACCGTTCCAAATGCGGTAGATCAGGGAAACAAATTCCGCGCGGGTAATGCCGCGGGATGCTTGCAGCGAACCGTCCTGCGAACCGGACAGGATACCGTCCCGCACCAGAACGGCGGCAGCGCGGCGCTGTACCGGAGTCAAGGTGTTGGCATCCGAGAAAGCATCCAGAACGCTTTCATCGGGTGCGGCCTCATCCAGACCAAAAGCAGCCGTCAAAGCGGCAAAGACCTGGCCGCGGGTGACCGGTGCATTGAGGTCGACTGAGCCATCGATCGGCAAAGTGCCGAGCGAAACGGCCTTGGAGGCGTCCTGTGTATACCATTGACCGGCCGGGGTGTTCGGATACGAACGGTCGGTGTTCTGGGCTTCGAGCACGCGGTTGAGAATCGCGGCCATCTGAGCGCCGGTCAGGCTGCCGCTAGGAAGCAGGCGGCCATCATCGCCCTGCAACAGACCATCTTCCACCGCTTGTGCGAGTGCATCATAGGCCCAATGTCCGGTGGCATCGGGAAAATCGGAAATTGTGGCTGCGGCGGCCGAGCTCCATAAAAGGCTGCCCGCGCAAAAGACCGCAACGATCCGTTTGAGTTGATTGTGAAACATCCTTTGTCCCTCCTTGTTTGATCTCCCCAAACAACACAACAAAGGAGATCAACCTTACGCTTATCGTACGAAAAGTATAGGGGAAAGTCAAATGATAATTTGGTAAAAACATGTTACCTGCGTGTTACCAAACCCGGATTTTGAGCGCAAAATCGACCATTTCCGGACAAGGCCCGCCGGCAAAGAAGATTTCCAAATCAAAACCCGGATAAAACTTCCCGACAGGTGAAAAGTCAGGTATGTTTGTCCATTCATTGACAGAAACTATGGATGATGGTACACTAAATGTAAAAAAGGAAGGAAAAATGGCTGATTTTTTCATTGTTGGAACAATTATACTCGCGGTAATATTATCCGTTTTGTATTTAATTAAACAGGCGCGCAGCGGCAAGGGCTGCTGTGGCGGCTGCGCAGGCTGCAGCAAAGCCTGTGCGCGCCGGAAGGAGGAAAAATGAGAGCAATCATCACGGGAGCCTCGGCTGGCATTGGCCGGGACATGGCCCGGCTGCTGGCCGCGCGGGGGTATGATTTGACCCTGATCGCCCGGCGGGAGGACCGTCTGCGGGCTTTGGCCGCCGAATTGCCGGTGTCCTGCCAGATTCTCACGGCCGATTTGTCCAGCGTGCGCGAATGCCGTCTGGTCTATGAAGCAGCACGCGGGGACGATGTCGAGATTTTGATAAACAATGCAGGCTTTGGCCTGTTTGGGCCGTTTGCCGAGACCGATTTGGACACCGAACTGCGTATGATTCAGACCAATGTTGTCGCGGTGCACGTGCTCACCAAACTCTTTTTGCAGGATTTCCGCAAACGTGGCAGCGGCTACATCTTAAATGTCGCCTCTTCTGCCGGTTTTATGGCCGGTCCTTTGATGGCGACCTATTATGCGACCAAGAATTATGTACTGCGTCTGACCCAGGCCATCCGCGAAGAACTGCGGCAGGAAGGCTGTGGCGTGCAGGTCGCGGCCCTGTGCCCCGGCCCGGTGGATACCGAATTTAACCGGGTCGCTGACGTGCGGTTTTCGATCGGCGGATTGTCCAGTGAAACGGTCGCTCGGTGCGCGATCAATGGCATGTTCCGCGGTAAAGGCGTGATCGTGCCCGGACTCAGCATCAAATTGGGGTTGGCCGTACGCCGTCTGGCCCCCGAAGCACTGGTCACCCGTGTGGCCTACCACATTCAACACCGAAAAGGATAAAGAGGGTTTGCTATGTCGACATCCAATTATGAACCGCCCACCCGGCGGCCCCGAAAAAAAGTAAAACGATGGCAGAAAATTTTATTTTACTGGCGTTTCCCGCTGGTGATCGTGCTGCTCCTGATGATTTTATCGGCGGTGGTCGTACAGGTGATTGCCGGCAAGTTGTCCGCTCCGGCGGCAACCGAAACCGATAAAAAGCAGGACACAACCGCCGAAACCGAGACCCTCACCTATCAGGATGCTGTGATCGATGCCTTGCAGGCGGAGGAAGCCGAAATGCACGATTTGATCTGCCTGACCAAGGAGGACGGCGGCGTCACTTATGACAATGAAACCGACCGCGTGCTTCTGGTGTTCTGGACCAAGCAGCCCGATATGTTTGTCAAGGATGAGCAGGTCACGCTGGATGCCGATACCTATGCCTATTCCGATTTGGAACTGGCAGCCTGGGGCAAGGAAAATTCCGATGCGCTGAAAAATCAGCAGACCGCCCGGTTGTGCCAGTTGTTCGGCATGCCGGAAGGCAGCGAAGGCAGCGCCTTTGTGGTGGCTTGGGTCACGCCCGAGCGCATTTTGCGTGCCGCCTATCAGCCGGATGCCCAGATCGGCAAGATGACGCTGGCGTTTGAAGAAAGTGTCGACCAGGATTTCATCAGCTTCTTTGAAGATGAGATTCAGAACAATTACTTTACCAATCCCCGTCCATGGACCCGTTTGGGATACACCTATGACTGGGGCAAGACCGGCGATGACCACTATGGTTTGACCGAATTTGTCATTCCGAGCGGGGTCAAGGTCACGGTCAAAGACACGTTCACCAACGAAGAAGGGATCACCCGCCTGCGCAAAGGCACTCTGGAGTAAGAAAAAATCCCGCTTTGTATCAAAGCGGGATTTTTTTATTTGAGTTTTTTCCACTCGGCAACGGCAAGTTCGTCGCAGCGATTGTTGTACGGATTTTCCGCATGGCCCTTGACCCAGTGGAAAGTGACCGTATGCACGTCCAGCAGGCCGAGCAGACGGTCCCACAGTTCCGGGTTTTTGGCCGGGGTCTTGTCGGCTTTTTTCCAGCCGCGCGCCTTCCAGCCCTTGGCCCAGCCCTTGGTGATGCCGTCGATGACATATTTGGAATCCGAATATAAATCGATCTGGCAGGGCTCTTTGAGCAGTTCGAGCGCCGAAATGACACCCAAAAGCTCCATTTTGTTATTGGTCGTCATCAGGTCGCCGCCCGAGATCTCTTTGGTGTGGGCGCCGTATTGCAGGATGGCGCCCCAGCCGCCCGGTCCCGGATTGCCCGAGCACGCACCATCGGTATATATGGTAACTTGTTTCACGTTATATACTCCTTTTTGGGGTTATGCAGAGTTTCCACAAAGTTGTGCACAGGCTTATGCCCAGCCTGCCCAGACTTCCGGACAATAGCCGACCGTGGCTTGTTTGCCGTTGCGGACAATGGGCGTGCGCAGCAGCTTGGGATTGTCCAGAAGGTTGTCAAATTTGGCCTGGTCGCCTTCCAGATAGCGTAGCGTGGCAGCATCCTTGGATTTGGGGTCGATCAGGGCATCCACACCGCCGACGGCCCGGCAGACCGATGTCAATTCACCGACCGACATCCCATAGCGAATCAAATCGACCGATTGGAACTTGATGCCGCGCTCTTTGAACCAGCGCTCGGCTTTTTTGGTGTCAAAGCATTTGCTTTTCCCGAAGATTTGAATATTCATAAAAACGCGCTCCATTTTGAACTTTCAGAATAGTATAAGGATACCCTGTTTGGCGGCAAGATGCAAGCGAAAACAGGAAAAGTAATCAAAATATAAAATTATACAAAAAGTAATCATGAACAAATGCAAATCATGTTAGTAAAATACAAATAAAATTAAGAAAAAATGTACAAAATGCACATTGAAAAAAAGAGTCGATTTTTTTATAATAAGAGCAGAAACATGAAACCGATTTCAGTATGATGCAAAAGTATTTTATAAAAATATAATGTGCTTCTGTTGATTTGAAATGGATTCTACAATTATTTTCGGACACATTATATTTTTGTGTACTTGGTTCCCCCGTGGGGCGGCATCAAGAGAGGAGAGATTGTAGAATGTTATGTCAAGTACAATTCCGTTGCGGTCACCAGGGAATCCTGGATCTCACCGGACAAGCCGAAGAACGTGCACACAAGGCTGAATGGTATGCCAAGCATGTGATTTGCCCCGATTGCCGCATGCAAGCCGCGATCAGCAAATGGAACACAACCTGCCAAAGTTCCACAGCTTTCCCCCAACCGGTTTCTAACTACGTCCATAAATAACATCCCTTTTGCTCTCTCCCTCTTGCCTCGCACTTCAAAAACCCCGGAGAGCAAAAAAATAACACCGTCCTTATAAAAAGCGTCCCCCATCCCAACCCTTTTTATTGGGGACGGTATCAGGAGCGAAATCCTGAAAAAACACATCCGGTTTGCCGTTGTAGGCGCCGGATGTGTTTTTTTGCGCGGAAATATAAAAATGGCCGGACCTTGCGAAGATCCAGCCACTTTTCTGTCATCGACTGAGTGCGCCGAGCACCATGCAGATGACCAAAAATACGGCGGCCAGCACCGCGCAAGAACGCGCGAGATGGCTGAACCGTTCTCCGGCCTGCTTGGCCTCGGAAGAATTTTCCCGTTGGGCCTGCCCATCCTTCATTCCGATGCGGAATTGGAAAAACACGGTCAGCACAGCAAACAGTGCAAACAGACCCAGGGTTGCATATTGCAGCGTGCGCATCTTACAGCAGGTTGAGCGCAACGGCCAGCACGACAAACAGGATGCCGACGCCGGTGGTGATGCGGCTCAGGGTCGACTGCATGCCGTGTGCCTTCTTGGAACCAAAGAATGTTTCCGCGCCGCCGGCGATCGTACCGGACAGGCCCTGGGATGCGCCTTCCTGCAACAGGATGGTCACGATCAGGAACAGGCAAGCGAGCACTTCCACAACGCTCATGACAATGTGAAGGGTATCCATAGCTTTTCCAAACCTCCGCTTCTTTTTGATTTTTGTGTTCTAACAAAGCCCGGATGGGCATGATGTGCGTACATGTTATCATAGCACACCCGGCCGCCGATTGCAAGCAATTTTGCATAAATCCGAGCAAAACGGGAAAAATGTAACCGTTTACACCAGTTTTTTGATCAAATCTCGCAGCGGTCCGCCCATGCGGTTGACATGGATCTTGCCCCGCCCGAGATCGACCAGCGCGACCCGTACCGAGGACCAGCCCGACTGGGGTGCGCTGTATCGCAGTTCGCTGGCGCGGCTTTTCAGCTTTTTGGCCGCCGCCGGGTCCACTTCCCCGGCTACTAAAATCAGGCTGACCATGGAAAATTCATGCGTCGGGTCAGCGGGAACGATCTCTTTTTGCAGGCCGCGCGCAAATTCCCACCATTCCTCCAGGGCAGCCAGGTCCATCACCGGTACGGCATAGACCAGCCGGAACTCATGGCAATGCGTGACTTGTTTGGTCGGCATCAGGCCCATGAGTTTTTTCTTTTCCGAGGTGGAAAATTCCGCCGAAAGCGCCGCGATGCGGCCATTGTATTCGGTCATGCGGGTGCAGGTGAACTGTGCCGGCAGCGATTGCTCGACCCGGTTGCAAAATTCAACGAAAGATTCGGAAAAATTGGGTAACATGGCGTGTTCTCCTTATAGATCGGCCGGATATTCCCCGGCTTCGGTCATGGCCGCAAGCGCCGCCTGCACGGTGGGCTTGTCCTCACGGTAGGTCACACCGAACCAGCGGGCATCCGTGGTCAGCAGACGGGCGGTCGCCTTGCCGTTCTGGATGAGGGCATCCACGGCCGACGGCAGATAAAACTCGCCTTTTTCCGGGTTGCTCGGCAGCTTCTCGGCAAAGAACTCATGCAGCATGGTGGTCAGTTCGCCGAGGAACGAGGGCGTAAAGCCCCAAAGGTTCATCGATACTGGAGTGCCGTCCGCGATTTCGCCGGTCGTATCGCCTTCGGAAAAATGAATCACTCCGTCCTCGCTCCGGGCGATGGCCGTGCGCTCGACGATCGAGCACAAAAAGCCGTTTTGGTCGGCCTGGCAGACCCCACGGGAAACCGTACCGTTGTCGGTCAGCGTGTTTTCGACCTTATAGCCGACCATGCAGTACCGATATTTGTCGTCGTCCACGGTCTTGGACAAGAAGTCGAACATCTTCTGGAATGCGTCAGCGCCATAGAAATCGTCGGCATTGATGACCGCAAAGGGCACGTCGAGCAGCGGCAGTGCGCACCATACGGCGTGGCCGGTGCCCAGCGGCTTGACGCGGCCTTCCGGGGCGGTCAGGCCGTCCGGCAGGTTATCCAGCGTCTGGAACACATAGTCGACCTGCATATAACGCCGGGCCTTGGCGCCAATGGCCTGCTCAAAGGCATCTTTGAGTTCGGGCTTGATGATGAAGATGACGCGCGAAAAACCTGCGCGGTAAGCGTCATAAATGGAATAATCCAGAATGATCTGGCCGTTTGGTCCGAGCGGGTCGATCTGTTTCAGGCCGCCGTAACGCGAACCCATGCCCGCAGCCATAACAACGAGCGCCGGGGTATTGTTCATGAGGATCCCTCCAGTTTGGTCAAACAAAATGCGGCCTGCCCGCAGAAACGGGCCAGCTGAAAAAAGGAAAAATTTGTTTTGTAAAATGTGTGGACATTTTGGTGTATGTTCTAGTGCTATTATAATCGATTTTGGAGCCCCTGACAAGCGCTGTCCGGCAAAATGGCAACAAAAGAAAGGGGTTAGCAAACCGGTTTTGGATAAAAGCAATGAAAATGCGCGTGCAGCGCGTCCGGAAAGCCGGATAGTGTTGTCAAAAGTACGCAAATGATATAAAATAAGAACGGAATAAACATATTAGGTGAAGGCAAAATTTTGATTTTGCAGGTTTTAGTTGTGAAGTGAGGTATGGAGTACCAATGCGAAGAACAAAAATCATTTGTACGCTGGGCCCGGCAACCGATCAGGGCGAAGTATTGAAGGACATGATGAAGGCGGGCATGAACGTGGCACGATTTAACTTTAGCCATGGCTCGCACGAAGAACACAAGGCTCGTATGGATATGGTCAAGGCCGCTCGCGCCGAGCTCGGTCTGCCCATCGGCATTATGCTGGACACCAAGGGCCCGGAGATCCGCACCAAGACTTACAAAGATGGTAAGATCGAGATCCAGGAAGGCCAGGAATTCACCCTGACCACCCGCGATATCGAAGGCGATAACACCATCGTTTCCATTTCGTATGAAGGCCTGCCGGCTGACGTGCAGGTTGGCACCCGGATTCTGATAGATGACGGTCTGGTTGCATTTGAAGTCATCGAAATCCGCGGCGGCACCGACATCGTTTGCCGTGCGCTCAATGGTGGCCCGCTGTCCAACCGCAAGTCGGTCAACGTACCGGGCATCAAGCTGAATATGCCCTACATTTCGGATAAGGACCGCGATGACGTTGTCTTTGGCTGCTCGCAGGGCATCGACTTTATCGCAGCTTCCTTCTGCCGCACCGCGCAGGACATGAAGGACCTGAAGGCGATCCTCAAGGAGCAGAACTGCGAAGACGTACAGATCATCGCAAAGATCGAGAATATGGAAGGCGTACGTAACATCGACGCCATCTTGGACGAAGTACAGGGCATCATGGTAGCCCGCGGCGACCTGGGCGTCGAAGTACCGTTTGAGGAGTTGCCGGAAATCCAGAAGTGCCTGATCAAGAAGTGCGTATCCCGCGGCAAGCGCGTCGTAACCGCAACCCAGATGCTCGAAAGCATGGCCAAGAACCCGCGTCCGACCCGCGCCGAAGTATCCGACGTTGCGAACGCCGTATACGACGGCACCAGCGCCATCATGCTGTCGGGCGAAACTTCGGTCGGTAAGTATCCGGTGCAGACCGTGCAGACCATGAGCCGCATCGCGGAGAACGCCGAAGCTAGCATTCACTATGATCGTCGTCGCATCACCCGTCCGGAGTTCATGGAAATGGAACTCATGGGCGATGTCAAGACCAATGCGATCGCACACGCCGTGTGCAACGCCGCAACCGACCTGGAGGCCAAGTGCATCGTGGCCTTCACCGAATCGGGTTCGACCGCACGTGCGGTATCCTGCCGCCGTCCGGGCAAGCTGATCGTCGGCGCAACCCCGTCGGAAAAGACCTTCCACCGTCTGACCATGTCCTGGGGCGTTATCCCCTGCCTGGTTGGCCGTCCGTCCAGCGGTACAGCACTGTATATGCAGGCAGTTCGCGGCGCGGTTGAGGCTATGAACGTCAAGGTGGGCGATGTCATCATCGTTACCGCCGGTATGCCGGTTGGTCGTGTCAGCTACACCAACACCATGCGCGTCATCCAGGTGACCGAGGATTTCATCAACCTCGCTTTTGAAGAATAAGCCATTTTGTCATCAAAAAGAGGCCAATTCTTTACAATTTGTTTAAAATTTCCGAGCGCATTGTGATAAAATACGAATAACGGATTTTGTCGGTCGCGCCGCCTGTTTTTCGGGCGGCGCGACCGTGTGCGTCTTACTCAAAAAGGGCTGGGTCTGGAGGAAGTATGTCATTTCGTAGATTGATGCGTATTGTGCGCCGCTGCCTGCTGCTGGCTGTGCTGACGACGCTGGCGATTACCGTCGGGCTGTTCGTCTATCGTTTTCTGTTTTCCTATACGTACGATAATTCGCTGGAAGGGTTGTCGGATGAGGATTTGGCCGTCAGTGCCAAACCGGCATCGGGCATTACCAACATCGCCTTGTTTGGTATCGATACCCGGCCGGATGAGCCGACCCGGTCGGACTGTATGATGGTCATGTCGGTCAACGCCGATACGGGCACCATCAAGCTGATTTCCCTCATGCGTGACAGCGAAGTCGAGATCGAAGGCCATGGCACCCAGAAATTATGCCATGCATACAGCTATGGCGGCCCGGAACTGGCCATTAAGACCATCAACCAGACGTTTGATTTGAATATCACCGACTATGCCGAAGTCAACTTCGTCCAGATGGCCAACCTCATCGGGGAAGTCGGCGGCGTGGATATCGATGTATCCGAAGCCGAGCGGGTCGAGGCCAACAAATATATCAAGGAATACTATGAATCCTTTGATATGGAGCCTGAACTGATCGAAGAAGCCGGGTACCAGCACCTCAACGGCATCCAGGCCATGACCTATGCACGCATCCGAAAGGGTGGCACGGGCGATGACTGGGGACGTGTGGAACGACAGTCCATTGTGCTGGAAGCCATGTTTGAAACCGTGCAGGACAAGTCGATTACCGAACTGGTGGCGATGATGCCGCGTCTGCTGCCTTATGTGACCACATCGCTGAAAAAGAGTGAGATGGTTTCGCTGGCCAAGGGCTTGTTTGCAAACGGCCAGCCGCAGATGGAGCATAGCCGTGTGCCCAAGGATGGCGAATGGGAATACGGCGGCAGCCAGGAACAGTATATCGTTTACGATTTGGACAAGGCTGCGCAGGACATCAACGACTATATTTACGGCGATTCGTAAACAACGCAAAAGAGCGGACAAGCGTCCGCTCTTTTTTTGATGTAAAAAACGGCCCTCCGAGCCGTATGCCGGAGGACCGCGTTTTTTTTACTTTTTGATCGGGAATTTGCGGGGTGCACGGGTGCGGATTTCGCCGCCCGGCAGAACCCAGGATTCATCAACCGGGTCAACAATATCGGCTTCGGTGGTCAGGAAGGTGGATGCCATCGAAGCGGCATTTTCCAGTGCCAGACGGGTGACCTTGGCCGGGTCTACGATGCCCGATTCCAGCATGGGCACATATTCACCCTTGAGGACATCCAGACCAACGCCATTGCCGCGGCCCAAAATCTCCGCGACGACAACGCTGCCATCAAAACCGGCATTTTCCGCGATCTGACGCGCCGGGATTTCCAAGGCCTGCCGAATGATCTGTGCGCCGACCTTTTCGTCCCCTTCCAGCGTATTGGCATAAGCCTCCACCTGCGGGATGACGCTGCACAGAGCAACACCGCCGCCGGCAACAATACCTTCTTCAGCGGCCGCATGTACTGCACGCAGAGCGTCTTCCACGCAGCGCTTCTTTTCCTTCAGTTCCACATCGGAAATCGCGCCCACACGGATGACCGCAACGCCACCCGTCAGCTTGCCCAGACGTTCCTTGGCACGGTCTACTGCGAACTCATCGGCAGCCTTGGCCAACATCCGACGAACTTCCTCGGTGCGTTCTGCAATGGCAGCCGGATCGCCTGCGCCATTGAGGATCAGGGTGCCGGATTTGGTGACCGTGACCTTTTCGGCACGGCCCAGCATGCCCAGGGTAGCCTGGCTCAGATCGTAACCGATTTCTTCGCGGACGACCGTTGCGCCGGTCAGCAGCGCCAGATCGTCTACCAGAGCCTTTTTGCGTTCGCCAAAGCCCGGTGCGCGGACAGCGACCACATCGATTGCGCCCTGCAGCTTATTGATGATGAGCGCCTTGAGGGCTTCGCCGTCTACGTTGTCGGCAACGATCAGCAGCGGAGCCTTTTGCTGCGCCACACGGTCCAGAATCGGGATGATCTCCTGCAGCGTGGTGATCTTCTTATCGGTAAACAGGATATACGGATTTTCCATCACGGCTTCCATCTTTTCCTGGTCGCTGACCATATAAGAGGACAGATAGCCCTGGTCAAACCGGATGCCCTTGATGATGTCAAACGTGGTTTCCATGGTCTTGGATTCTTCCACGGTGATAACGCCGTCCTGGCCGACTTCGTCCATAATATCGGCGATCATTTGGCCCAGAGATTCATCGGTACCCGAAATGCCAGCAACGTGCATAATGTCCTGGCTGCCGTCGAGCGGACGGGCCTGCTCCCGAAGGGCTTGTACACTGGCATTGACTGCGCCATGAATACCGCGGCGCAGCAGAATGGGATTGGCTCCTGCGGCAAGGTTCTTCAGACCCTCCCGGATGATGCTCTGCGATAACAGAATAGCAGTCGTGGTGCCATCGCCAACCGCTTCGCTGGTTTTGGCCGCGACCTGCTTGATGAGCTGTGCGCCCAAATCTTCCGCAGTGTCATTCAGTTCAAAATTTTTCGTAACACTCGCGCCGGCATTTGTAATGATCGGCACTCCGGAAGACTTGTTCACCAAAACATTCCGGCCCGTGGGACCCAAGGTGACTTTCACCGTGTCCGCAAGCTGATCTACGCCTGCCTGCAGCCGATTTCTCGCATCTTCTCCGTAATATAAATCTCTTACCATTTCTAAGTGTCTCCCTGCCTGTAAATTCAACAAATACGCATGCGGCAAAATGCCGCATACGTATTCGTTGTGCCATTAGATTAACTTGTGAAATTTAAACCTTTTCTTGAACCAGTTCTTCTTTTTTCTTGTTTTCCTTCGCCAGTTCTTCCTGCTTTTCTTCCGCTTCTTGGATGGCCAAAATTTCAGCATGCAGACCACTGCGCTCGTCATGTTTGAGCCATTTGAGCAGGCCAATCATAGTGCCTGCCAAAATAATGAGGAATGGTGCCGAAATAATGATCGCGATGTTTTTGATTGCCGTAAATTCCGCGCCAACCAGGATGATCGACATCGGGATAACTGCAAGCAAAATACAGAAGAACAGACGAAGTGCCATTTTTGGCGTGCCTCGTTTGGTAACCGTTTCGGCCAATGCCAGCGAAGCCGAGTCCATGGACGGAGCCACAAAACCGACGATCAGGACCAGAATCAGGAACGGAAGCAGCGTTTTACCAAGCGGCAGAACCGACATAATGCCGTAAATCGCTGCGTCACCAACGCCGCTGTTGACCAGACCAACTACGTCGACCTCACCGGACAGATGGGTGAAGATCGAGAAGCTGCCGTTGATACCGAAGATGCCGATACCGCCGGCGGTCATGATGAACATGGTGTAAACTGCAACTTCGCGGATAGTTCTACCCTTGGAAACCTTTGCAATGAAGATACCCATCATCGCAACGTAGTTGAGGTAGAATGCAACGAAGTAGATGGTCCATGCTTCCGGGAAGCCCGTATTGTTGATGGGGTCGGTAAACAAGGACATACGCGGCAGTTTTTCGATCATATGTCCCATGGAGTTGACGATGTTCTTCAGGATGAAGGTCGTCGGGCCCATGAACAGGACATACAGAAGGAAGAATACACAGACAACCGAAGTGATGTTACTGATAACCTGCATGCCCTTTGCAGTGCCCAGGTATGCAGTGATCGAATATACAACGGCAATGAATGCGATAATGCCGATTTGGACGGGCGGTGTCGCTTCGATGCCAAACAACTGCTTCAAACCACCAGTTGCGAGCGGAACCGCCAGACCCAGAGAAGAACTCAGCGCGCCAAGGATGCCGAAAATAACCAGGAAGTCAATGACCTTACCGATCGCTGTCTTGCCTTTGACCTTCTCACCCAGCATTGCGCAGCAAACGGCGCTGGTCTGGAAGGAAGGAATCTTTCGAACATATACGCCATAGGCAATTGCCACGCCCATAACCGTGTACATGGCCTGGTTGACAATGCCCCAGTGGAAAAACTGATAGCCAAGGGAGGACTCCAATGCTTCTACACTAAACGGCTCCATGCCGAGACCGGGCGCCTGATAGTAGCTGGCCCATTCGGTGAAAGACCAATACAGTGCAGCCGATGCCAGCGATGCCAGCAGCATCATAGCAAAGTAGCTGAAATTGGAATACTCCGGTTTACAATTCCCCAAACGTATTTTACCATATTTTCCGAAACAAAAATAGAGGCCAACAAGAAAAGATATGAAGGCTACTACTTCGAAGATCGGTCCAAGCCCGGAAATCATTACATTAAAGAAGGAGGTAATTGCATTTAATGTAGATTCGGGGTTGAGGATCATGAAGATGATAAATACGATCAGGATCGCAACACTAACGATAATTAGGCCAACTTCTACGTCCGAATTTTTGGTTTTTTTCGAGTTATTATCCATCTTATGGTTCGCCTCCCCATACTGTCAAGTTACAGTTATGAACTTAGAAGAGATCGCATCAAGTCGGTAATTGGGCGGCTGCACCGGTTTTCCACGTCATATCCGACATATACCGATTCGCACAGGAGAATTAGGTCGTCTTCCCCTTCTCGGTAAATCTCAAACTGAATGGTAAAGCTCCGGTTGCCAACTTTGATCTTGCTGATACCAACTTCCAGCGTATCTCCCTCATAAGCGCTGGAAACATATTCATAGGTCGCCTTTCTATGGCACACCTCTGAATCATACTTTTCAGCCAGTTCGCGATAGGAATACCCTTTCGAGCGGAGAAATTCTTCAAATGCCAGGTCGGTATAGACTACATAATTGCCATTGTAGACAATACCCTGCCGGTCTACTTCTCCGAAGCGGACGCGGACCGGACAGAAGAAAAAGCAATCACTCCTCATTTCTTCAAATCTCCTCGCTTCAGTCGGTTTTCCTTGATCCTCTTCAAGCGTCTTAATGCGGCATCCGAATTATTCGAACGTTTACGTACCCGGTGTGACAGTGCGCCGAAGCTGCAAACGTCCACACAATAACCACAGTTAATGCACGTTTTAAATGCATTGCTGATCGATTCCGGATAGCCGTCCGTCCCCATTCGAATGACGCGCATGGGACAAATTTCGGCACATGCGCTGCATTTTACGCATTTTGCCTTATCAGGAGTAACTAGTGAAATACGTTCCACAACAATATCCCTTTCAAAAAAATCCATCTAATGCTCATATGCTCCGTTGATTCAGGCAATGAACATTAGATGGATCCATAAGTTGTACCCATGACAATGATCAACCTGCTTGATGTACGGCTCCATCCGCGAGCAGACTTTCGATCCGTTCTGCGCTGTATCCCAGCTCTGTCAGAATTTCACGGCTGTTCGCACCCGGGAAGCCAGGTGCCGAAGCATCCGGGTTAACCGGTGTTTTACTGAAAAGGATGGGCGTATTGGTAACCGTGTACTCACCTACGCCAAGCTGATTGACCTGCGTTATAACATTTAATGTTTTCGTTTGTGGGTTGTTGTCAAATTCTTGCAACGACTGCACCGCTGCCGCCGGAACGCCAGCTTCGAGCAGTTTCTTTTCAATGTCATAGCGACCCATGACACTGGTTGCCTTTTCAAGCTCCACGATCAGCGCATCCCTGTTCTGCACCCGCAACTCATTGTTGCAGAAGCGCTGGTCTGCCACAAGGGCATCCAGACCCAAAGTCCGGCAGAGTGCTGCCCACTCTTCCTCCTTGGTCACGGTGAGCACCACATTGCCATCGCTTGCCGCAAATTCACCATAGGGTGCATACCACGCATGATGGTTGCCCGTTCTTGGGGTAAATTCGCCGGTCAGCGAGTGTTCCAGGACAGGCGCTTCACACATATAGAATGCGCAGTCCAGCATTGCAATGTCAACGCGAAGACCTACGCCGGTCTTCTGCTTGTGCAGCAGCGCCATCGAAAGGCCACGGAACAGCTGCAATCCAGCCCAGGTATCGCACAGCGAGAAACCAGGCTTAATCGGTGCTTCATCCGCATTGCCACTCTGTCCAACCAGACCGCTGCGAGCCGCTGCGATGATGTCCATGCACGGCAGGTGCGACAGGGGACCGTAAGTGCCAAAACCGGAGATCGATCCGTAAATTAGGCCGGGGTTTACTTCGAGCATCTTATCATAGCCGATTCCCAGTTTTTCCAGGGTACCAGCCTTAAAGTTCTCAATTACGACATCTACTTGCGCGACCAGATCCAGGACAACCTTCTTGCCCTCTTCCGACCGCATGTCGATTGCAATTCCCTTCTTACCTCGATTGTACTGGCAGAAATACAAACTGATGTCATTGGCATATGGCCCGTATTCGCGGGAAATATCGCCGAGCCCAGGCCGCTCGATTTTGATTACCTCTGCTCCCATGTCTGCCAGCATCATGCCACAGAACGGTGCAGATAAAACTTGAGAAAAATCAAGAACTTTAATCCCTTCGAGAGGTCCCTTCTTCATTTTTCACTCTCCTTAATTACGTTCTCAGGTTTATCCACCCCAGTTGTTTAGATAACGCCTTCTTTTTGCAGACCTTCGAGCTTAGCGGAATCAATCCCCAAAGCGGCATAAAGCTGTGCGTTCTGTTCCCCAACTTCGGGCGCTGTACGCAAAGGCTCTTCTTCCTGATTGCAGAACTTCACCGGCTTGCCCGGCATTTCCAGATCGCCAAGAGTCGAATCCTTCACTGTCACGATCATGTTTCTTACCTGGAGCTGCGGCTGCTGCAGCGCTTCCTTGGTCGTGCTGCACATCGTGCCCGGGATAAGAGCCTGATCGCAGATGTCGGCAATTTCCTGCATGGTGTAGTTGGAGAACAGATCTTCCAACTTGACGCGCAGGTCGCCGAAATAATGATAACCTCGAACCAGGTTCGAGCAGTATTTTTCATCCTCTGTCCATTCAGCAGGACAATTGAATGCATTGCAGAACTTCATCCACTGGGCATCCGAAGAAATACCCATGGCTACGTAACCGTCTTTGCACTTGAGGATATCATACGGGTTGATCAGCGGGTGAGCATTGCCCGTACGCATCGGATCTTCCTTTGTAGCGCCGTAAGTAATGACCTTATCTTCCGAAATGGCGATCGCCGAACCGCAAAGCGTGGTTTCGACCATCTGGCCTTCTCCGGTAGTTCTGGCGTTATAGATCGCCAGGCATACAGCGGAGGACAGGAAGCTAGCCGCATAGCGTTCCGAAATCGAGAAGCCAATGCGGGTGGGCGGGTTTTCCGGGAAACCGGTAAAGTGCATAACGCCGCTCTTTGCCTGCGCAATCAGGTCATACTGGGGAGTATTTGCCCCTTCGCCGGTCGAGCCATACGCAGAAATGCGTCCATATACAAGAGATGGTTTGATAGCCGACAGTTCCTGATAGCCTAAGCCAAGTTCTTCCATCGTGTTGGGAGGGAAATTTTCCAAAACTACATCGGCCGTAGCCACCAGCTTTTTAAAGATTTCTTTCCCTTCAGGATGCCGCAGATTAAGCGTGATACTCTTTTTGCCACGATCACGGAAGGCATGATGAGCACTGGTGCCATTTTTCAATGGCACCAGTGTCCGCAGTGGGTCGCCTCCGTCGGGCGACTCCACTTTAATAACTTCCGCTCCGTAATCAGCCAGTTCCATCCCGCAGTAACCGGAAAGTGTCATTAAATCGAGAACTCGAATTCCTTCTAACGGGAACATATAAACCTCCTATTACTGTGAGAAACAAGCCTCACGGGTTCTTATTCTTCGTAAGCCCAGCCGGTGTACAGCTCGATACCGCGCTTCTTGATCTGGCCGCCGATAACGTTGCGCTGAATCTCGGAAGTACCTTCCCAGATACGGTCAACACGCTGGTCTCTCCAGAGACGTTCTACCGGGTTCTCTCTCATGTAGCCGCGGCCGCCCAGGATCTGAACGCCCTTATCGGTAACACGGTTAACCATTTCAGAGCACCACAGCTTGATAGCAGAAGCTCTAGCATGCTTCAGCTTGCGGTCCATATCGCCGGAGATCTCCCAGCATACACGGTACAGCAGGCTCTTAGCAGCCATGATGTCCATGGTCATGTCAACCAGCATATGCTCGATAACCTGGTAGTCACGAATGATGCGGCCGCCCTGTACGCGCTCTGCAGCCCATTCGTTAGCAACCTTCAGGACACGCTCTGCGCCGCCTACGCAGCGAGCAGCGATACCCAGACGAGCTTCTACGAACCAGTCCTTGGTCATGTTGAAGCCTTCGCCGATGCCCTTCAGGATCTTGGATTCGTCAACAACTACGTTGTCGAAGGTGAATTCCGGATGCTTAAATGCAAAGTGGTGGGTGAATTCCGGAGTACGCTTGATGCTTACGCCCGGGGTGTCCTTCTCTACGAAGAATACAGTTGCCTTGTCCGGATCGCCATCGAGATGGGTATGTACCAGCAGATAGTCAGCGATGTTACCTACGGTTACGTACCACTTTTCACCGTTGATCTTATAACCGCCGTCACACTTAACAGCCGTGGTCTGGCACTGAGTCGGGTCAGAACCTGCGTCAGCTTCGGTGATAGCGTAAGCGTCGCGGCGCTTGCACTGACAGGTCGGAATCAGATACTCTTCGATCTGTTCCTTGGTACCGAACTTCATCGGGAAAGAAGGCTGCGGAACTGCGTCCCAGATAGCGCCGGTAGACATACCGAGCTGCTCGCTGATCAGAGCCTGCTCAAACAGGGTGTAACCAGTGCCGCCGTGTTCCTTCGAATGGTTGGTCGCATTGAAGCCCCACTTCATTACCTGATCGTTAATGTACTTATGGGTTTCAGGAGAAATGCCGTTATTCTCCTCACACTCCATCTCATACGGGAAGAGTACCTGTTCGGTAAATTCTCTTGCTTTCTCTTGCAGCGCGCGATGCTCTTTGCTCAACGTAAAATCCATAATAACTGCTCCCTTTCTTGATTTGAGATAGTAAGTTTGTTACCCTCGTGGAGTAACCCCATCATATCATTCCTGCTAAAAAAGTCAACGATTTTTAAAAAAAATTTATGCAAACCGTCACATTCCATAAAAAATAGGACCATGATTTGTGAAGGAAGAACAGATATTGGGAAAAGGACATTTGGCGCGTGGAAAAGGAAAAAGCGGGCTTTCAAAACTTTTTGACTGTTGGTTTAACAAGAAACAAAAGTCCTGCCGCAGCGCGGCAAACAAAAGAAGATCGGCGCCATCTGAAAAAATATAAATAAGTCAATATGTTATTTACGCAGGAGACGGAAATTACACATTCTTGCGCCTGAGCACCGAGTTTGGGCGGCAACAGAGGGGTGGTAATCTATGCGGTATATACCATAAAAATAATGTGGGGCCGATGGCTTCCGGCATGCAAATCTCCCGCATCATGCAGTATATCCAAGGCGGGCTGGATGGGGGTCCATGTAGGGGATGTCCCCCGGTGAGCACACTAGGCTTAGTCCTGCGCAAAGGCCCGTCCTTGGGCGAATCCTACGAAAACAGTGGAGTAGCCAACTTTTTTGGCACGCAGGCCAATCGTGCATAGAAATTGTTTATTTCCAGACAAACTGCATAATATTGCAGTGAAACTGTCAAGACAGCAGAGGATTTGAAACAAAATTCTAGTTCGTTTTTCCCGGGTTTTTCGCCGAATATTGGTCTAAACGACTTTATTTTAGACAAGTCACAATTGAATCGGCACAATGGCGGTCGGTTGGATAGATTCTGCAAAATGGTGCTATCAAAATATCCGTTGCTGGGGTGTTCCGACGATGTTGTATCAAAAGACAACGGTTTTGGATAGAAAGCAAACGCAAATTGGAAGCAAACTGGAAAATCGAAATTCATGGTTTTGCCGGCGCACTGCCGAAGACGCAGATTTGTCGGGAAATATCCATTTTCTAGGCTTTAGAAGGTCATAAGGCCTGAATTGACACCGATATGGCACGAAAAGCGCATAGAAAATCCAATGTTTGGGAAAAACGCGATTTGCGGGAAAAACTGAATGAAAAGTGACTAGAAATAGCGGAAAGAATAAAAAAATACCGTTTTCGATAAGAAAACGGTATTTCGTGAAGAAAGCGTTAATAAAAGCGGCCACCGTTGTCGCTGATCCACAAATCGGCATTTTCTCCCATTCCGTCGCGCAGCGGCTCGGAAGCGTGCTCAATTTCTTCCATCAGATCGTCCGGCACATCGGCTGCATAAGCATCCAGGTTCTGTTCCAGCTGCCGGATGGACCGTGCGCCCATCAGAATGCTCTTGACAATGGGCCGGCGTTTGAGAAATTGCAGCGCAACTTGGGCGGGTGTCACGCCTCCACGCTTGCACAAAGCATCAAGTTCATCCAAAAAGGCAAAAATCTCGGTTTCAAAGCCTGGATCATGGTGCAGACCCTGCTGCCAGCGGCTACTATAAAAGCGTGTTTCGCGGCGGCCCATGGGCACATCGTCGATTGAGCGGAATTTACCGGTGAGCAGCCCCTGGGCCAGCGGCACATACGCCCACACGGGTACACCGGCCTGCTCAGTCGCCGGAATGATTTTTTTTTTCGGCCACGCGCCAGATGAGCGCATACGGCAGCTGGTTCATAGCCACGCCATACGGCGCCATCTCGCGGATACAGTTCGGTCCGGCGTTGCATACGCTGGCGGCACGGATTTTTCCGGCCCGTTTGAGTTCTTCGAAAGCGCCGAAGGTTTCCTCGAGCGGAATGTGCGGGTTGGGCCAATGGATCTGATACAGATCAATATAGTCGGTTTGCAGGCGTTTTAAGCTGGCATCGCAATGGGCGATGACATCATCGTGGTGGAGTTTGTCGGTAAAGATCTTGGTGGCGACCACGGCGCGGTCGCGGCGGCCTTTGAGAGCTTCGCCCAAAACCTCTTCGGCTTTGCCGTTTCCGTATTTTTCGGCGGTGTCAAACAGGTTGATGCCGCGCTCCATCGCACAGTGCACCGTGCGGATGGCTTCCTTGTCGTCCCCTGCCCCCCAGATTTTCGCGCCCGAAAACGCCCAGGTGCCCAGCGACAGGCTGGAAATGCGGATGCCGGTGCCTTGGATTTCATACTGATTCATAGCTCATTCCTCCTGAAAAGCCTCAAGGGGCCGGATATGCAGAAAAAGGGAAACGATCGGCTCGTTTCCCTTTTTGAATGCTTAGCGATAGAATGCCGGGGTCTCTTCCAGTTCGATGGGCAGCATATACTTGCCTTCGTTGCGTGCACGGTTGCAGGCATCTGCGCCCAGGCAGGCAGCATAGCCATCCCACGCCGACGGGCCGACCAGCTTGCCTTCTGCGACCGACTGTGCCCATTCTTCAAATTCGGTGTCATACGCCTGGATAAAGCGCTGGGTCCAGTCATGATAAACCTCATAACCGGCCTGGCAGTCCAGACGGGTGTGGATGGTGGCCGGGTCAGGCAGCGAAACAACGCCCTTTTCACCGACAACTTCGCACTGAATGTCGTAGCCGTAGCCGGCATGCTGGTTGATCTCTACATCAATACGGACGCCCGACTTGGTTTCCAGAATCATGACCTGCGGGTCGAGCAGGACAGCCGGATCTTCCCCACGGTTCTGCTTGCCGCAGATGACGCCGCCGGCAACATAATCTTCGCCGAGCAGCCAGCGCAGTACGTCCAGTTCATGAACACCCGAGTTTGCGATGGTCATATCCGAGGTATGACCCGGGACATGGCTGAAATTACGGTGGCAGGCGTGAATGAGCAGCGGCGCGCCGATCTTGCCTTCGTCGATGAATTTCTTCATCGCACGATAGCCGTTGTCGTAGCGGCGCATAAAGCCAACCTGTACCAGACGGCGGCCGAACGCCATTTCGGCTTTGATGACCTTCATGCAGTCATCGGCCGTGGGTGCGAGGGGCTTTTCACAGAATACGTACTTGCCTGCTTCGATGCATGCGAGCACCAGCGGGGCATGGAATTCATCGGCGGTGCATACAACGACCGCATCGACTTCGGGGTCATGGATGAGGTCCACGCCATCCTTATAGAACTTCACACCATACTGATCGGCCACCTTGCGGCCGCCTTCTTCAAAAACATCGGACACAGCGACCACCTTGGTCGAGGTGATCACGTGGGTTAGACGGCGAACGTGGTCGCGGCCCATGCCGCCGCAGCCGATTACACCAACATTCAGCATAACGATCTTTTCTCCTTTCGCAAAACGAGGGCTTTTTCCAAATCTCAAAATCCGGTCTTCTCTTCCGGTATCTTCATGATAGCACACCCGCGGGCGCAAGTAAATAACTGCCGAGATATTTTAATCAAAAAAATATTGCAAAATACTTGAACGGGCACGTGTCGCTATGCTAAAATAAGGCCGAAGAAGTAATAGAGTTGCCTGAGAAGGCAAGACATCCGGAGAAATGAGGAATGCTGTTATGAAACTTGGCATCAAGACCTGTACCCTGACCCTTCCTTATACAGAAGCGCTCGACTTCTGCGTACAGCAGGAAATCCCCCTGCTCGAGATCGCGACCGGCAACTGGTCGGCCGCGCCGCACATCGACCTGGACACGGTCGTCAGCGATAAGGGCGCGCGCGATAAATGGTATAAAGAGATCACCGCCCGCGGTCTGACGCTCGATTCGCTCAACTGTGCAGGCAACCCGCTCGCCTACGAGCACGATATGGACGTAACCGAAAAGACCTTCCGTCTGGCCGGCGAGCTGGGCGTTAAGAAGATCGTCATGATGAGCGGCCTGCCGGCTGGCTGCAAGGGCGACAAGACCCCGGTTTGGGTGACCACCTCGTGGCCGCCGGAAACCCAGGACGTCCTCAAGTACCAGTGGGAGGAAGTTGCCATCCCCGAATGGACCCGTCTGGTGGCGCTGGCCAAGGAGTGCGGTATCGAAAAAATCGCACTGGAAAACCACCCCTGTCAGCTTGTATATAATGTAGAGACCTGCCTTAAGCTGCGCGAAGCGGTCGGTCCCATGGTGGGCATGAACCTCGACCCGTCGCATATGTTCTGGCAGTCGGGTGACCCGATGGCGGCAGCCCGTGTGCTGGGGGCTGCCGGTGCGCTGTATCATGTACACGGCAAGGACTCCCGTCTGGAACGCTACCTCGTCGACCCCAACGGTGTACTCGACACCAAGACCATCCACGACTTTGCGCGCCGCGCTTGGAACTTCGTCGCCGTCGGCTCGGGTCATAACGAGCAGTGGTGGAGCGAATTTTTGTCGGTTGTTCGCATGTCCGGTTATAATGATGTCGTATCCCTCGAGATGGAAGACCTGACCATGAGCATGATGGAAGGCCACCTCTATTCGATCGACATTTTAAAGCGTGCGATGGTATTAAATCACTGATCCCCTACCCTTCTCCAGCGGTCCCTAGCCGCTGGAGAATTTTTTTGCAAAAAAGTTTGGTTTGTTCACTCAATATTCAAAATTTTACGGTATACTAACGGCATAAGGAAGGGAAGTGAACCCCATGGCAGTGATTCTGATTGCGGACGACGAGGCGCGTATCCGGCGTCTGGTGTCCGATTTTTTAAAACGAGACGGCCACACCATGCTCGAAGCCGAGGATGGCACCATGGCGCTGGAGCTGCTGCGCCAGCACAATGAGATCGATCTGGCGATTTTGGATGTGATGATGCCGGGCGCGGATGGCTTTGCCGTACTGAAAAGCATCCGGCAGGACGAGCGCACCCGACGGCTTCCGGTCATGATGCTGACCGCCCGCGCTGAGGAACTCGACCAGCTACACGGCTTGCAGGGCGGCGCGGACGATTATGTCACCAAGCCGTTTTCGCCGCTGGTGCTGTGTGCACGGGTGAAAAACCTGCTCGCCCGGGCCATCGGCCCGCAGCAGGAACAGGCGGACAGCTTTGGCGAACTGGACATCGATGAAGCCCGGCACGAAGTGCGGGTGCATGGCGCCGACATCGGCCTGACGCCCAAGGAATATGAACTCATGGTCTACTTTAAAAACAACCGCGGCATCGCCCTGTCGCGCGAAAAGATTTTGAATGCCGTGTGGGGATACGATTATTTCGGCGACCTGCGTACGGTGGATACCCACATTAAAAAGCTGCGCGCCAAGCTGGGCGAATACGGCAGCAAGATCGAGACCGTGCGCGGCTATGGCTACCGCTTTGAAATCTGAAATTGCCCGATGAAAGCGCTGCCCTTTTGTGGTATACTAAGGACAGAACTTTCAGAAGGAGGGTGCATCCCCGATGGCATTTGATATTTTGTCTGTAAAGCAGGTCTATGAGGCCGAAGAGCTCAATTTTTCCACCGATGAGGAACGCGGCATGATCCGCTTTTCCATGAATACCGAGGTGTCCCCCGACGTGCGCTTTGTCGCGCGCATCGTCAACCCGCGCACTGCGCTGTTTACCACCATCCTGCCCATGAATATCCCCGAAAACAAGCGGGAGGCGGTCAGCGAATATCTCACCCGCGTCAATTATGTGCTGCTTCTGGGCAATTTCCAGATGGATATGTCCGACGGAGAACTCAGCTATAAATCGGTGGGTGTGTTTGAACCGGAACAGGGTCTGGCCGATTCGATCGTCACCCGTCTGACCTATGTCGGGTTCAATATGTTTGATAAGTATATGCCCGGTGTTTTCGCCATCCTGTATGGCGGCAAATCGGCTGCTGAGGCGTTCGACGAGATCGACCAGCAGGAAGAAAAATAAACCAGGGGGGACGGCTTGTCCGTCCCCTTTTTTTGCCGATTCCCCGGGAAATGAAGGGAGACGCAGCCATGCGCCATTCGATCAAATTTAAATTTTTCGCCGCCATCTGTGCAATCGCCATTGCTTTTGTCGGCGTGCTGACCCTGCTCAACGTAACGCTGTATGATGATTATTACCTCTGGCAGCGCGAACGCGCCTTGCAGGATACCTATGAGGACATTCTGCACGCCAGCGATGAGGGCAACGACGCCCTGCTCAATCAGATTATCCAGAGCGAGGACACCGAAGGTGTGCGCCTGACCCTGGTGGGCAGCGACGGCACGGTCAGCTATGACTCGGTGCTGCGCGAGCAGCTCACCGGCATCGACAGCTCGCAGGAAACCCTGTTTTATGGGCTTTCAGTTGTGGAAAGCGCCTTTCAGGCCGTCGATGTGGACAAGATGAAAAAGCAGGGCATTGATTTTGTCAACGTCTATGACAAAAAGCGCAGCGAGGAATTCCTGTGTTTGGTCGGCCAGATGGACAGCGGCTATGTGGTCGCGCGCATCCCGTTTACCTATATGGAACAGAACTCTACATTTAATATGTTCTTCCTGGGCATTTCGGGCGGGCTGACACTCATCATCTGTATGGGCCTGGCGTTTTTTGTGGCGCGGCATTTCACCCGGCCGCTCATTGCCATCGGCAATGTGGCCAATGCCATGGCCGACCTGGACTTTTCCAAAAAATACGACGGCCCGGTGCGCGACGAGATCGGTCAGCTCGGCCAGTCGATTAACCGTCTGTCCGAGCATCTGGAGGAAACCATCGCCGAACTGCGGCGCTCCAACTGGAAACTCGGCCAGGAAATCAAGGAAAAGGAAAAAATAGACGCCATGCGGCAGGAATTTATCGTCAATGTCTCGCATGAACTCAAGACCCCGATCGCCCTCATCCAGGGCTATGCCGAGGGTCTGAAAGAAGGCATTGCCGAAACACCCGAGGACCGTGATTACTACTGCTCGACCATTTCGGATGAAGCAGTGCGCATGAACAACCTGGTCATGCAGCTTTTGAGCCTTTCCAAACTGGAACTCGGGCGCGAAACACCCAATCTGTCCGACGTTGACCTGGATGAACTCATCGGCGCGGCCGTGGAAAAAACGGCGGTGTTGTCCGAAGGCCGCAGCCTGAAGGTACAGTATACGCCCTGCGGCCTGCATGCCCACACCGACGATACCATGCTTTCGCAGGTGGTGGACAATTATTTGACCAACGCTATCCGTTATACGCCCGAGGGCGGTGCGGTGAAGATCAAGGCCGAGCAAAACAGTGTGGGCACGACCATCACGGTATTTAATGAAGGCGAAGGTGTTTCCGAGGACGAGCTGCCCCGTCTGTGGGAAAAATTCTACCGCACCGACAAGGCGCGCTCGCGCGCGCTGGGCGGCAGCGGCGTGGGTTTGAGCATCGTCAAAGCCATGGCCGAGGTGCTGGGCGGCGCCTGCGGGGCCCGCAATGTCGAGGGCGGTATTGAATTCTGGTTCACCGTACCCGGTACAGCGGTAAAAGTCCTGTAAAGAAATTGTAGTTGCCTTTTGGGGAAAAGTCCGGTATGATAACAAGAGAACCTTTGCGTTTTCCCCAACCGAATGACCGGGGCCGGCTGTGCCGGCGCCGTGCTGCACGTCTGTGCAGTTTCCAAAGGAGGCAATTCTTATGCGTAAATCGATTGCTTGGATCGCTTTGGCAGCGATCTGCCTGTTCGCGCTGGGCGGATGTGAAAAAGGAAAAGGGTATGCCGCATCTTCGGATGTGGAGCCGGTTTCGTCCTCCCTGCCCGTGTCCGACGTACAGCCGGATGCGTCGCCTGAGATCGTGACCGAAAGCCCGGATATGTCGGTGTCCGATGCCCGCAACCTGCTGGCCGAAACCATTGACACCGATACATATATGATTCTGGACGGCAGCACCAAGGTCGAAGTCGATGGAGAAGGATATTATGTATTCCTGGTGGCACAGAAGTCGGATAACACGGCAGTTGGCCAGGTGGCGGTCAACAAGCGCACCGGTGAGAAGTTCAACTATGCCGGCGAAAATAAGCTGACCGATTATTCCGATTTCCAGCTGTATGACCCGGCGACCGATGCGATCGTCGATTGGGAAGGTACGTTCTCGGATGGCACCCGCACGCTTGAACTCATCCCCATGGATGAGCGCTCGTTCGAGTACATGCTGGACGATCAGAACGGTGTGGCCCGCGGCATGGGCAACACGGCGACCGACGAAGAAAACAACATCACCTTCACGTACGCCGACGGTGCAATCACCCTGTCGGGTGCAGCCGAAGGGGTCTTCAAGCGCACCGAATAACCAATCTGCATTTGGCATAGGATAAAGAAAAAGCCGGGTTTGCCGCCGGCAAGACAGGAGATTTTGCATGATCGAGATATTAAAGGCCATATTCCTGGGCATCGTGGAGGGCATCACCGAATGGCTGCCCGTGTCGAGCACCGGCCACATGATCCTGGTCGATGAATTTTTACAGCTCGACGCATCCGAAGCATTTAAGGAATTGTTTTTTGTCGTCATCCAGTTCGGCGCGATTTTGGCCGTACTGACGATTTATTGGAAACGGTTCATCCCCTTGCGGCGCACCCGCCATGGTCGGGTGGTGGCCGATCCGCAGGTGTTCCGTCTGTGGCTCAAGATCATCATCGCCTGCGTGCCGGCAGCTGTCATCGGCGTGCTGTTTGACGAGCAGCTCAACGCCATGTTTTACAACTTCCAGACGGTCGGTATTGCCCTGATCGTCTTTGGTGTCGCGTTCATCGCGGTGGAAAACCGCAACGGCGGTCAGGCGCCGCGTGCGCTCAAGGTGCATGACATCACCTACGGCGATGCGTTCATCATCGGCGTATTCCAGCTGATTGCCGCCATTTTCCCGGGCACTTCGCGCTCGGGCGCGACCATTCTGGGCAGCATCGCCATCGGCATTTCCCGCCCGGCGGCGGCTGAATTTACGTTTTTCCTGGCTGTGCCCGTTATGTTTGGTGCAAGTCTGCTCAAATTTTTCAAACTCGGCTTTGCGTATACCGGGTTTGAATGGCTGTTGCTCATCATTGGTACCGTGGTGGCCTATATCGTATCGCTCCTGGCCATCCGCTTCCTGATGGGTTACGTCAAGCGCCACGACTTCAAGGTGTTTGGCTGGTACCGCATCGTGCTGGGCGCCCTGGTGCTCGGCTATTGGGTGTATACTCTGCTCGCAGCGTAACCGAATCGTACTTGAAAAGCCCCCTATTCTCTGGTATTCTGAAAGAAGAGGAAAGGGGGCTTTTTCTATGAAATGTCCGCAGTGTGGCATCCATTATGATGACAGCGAGCGCGAATGTCCTATGTGTGGGGCGCGCAAACCCGCATTCCAAAAAGATGCTTCTCGATTGGCGAAAACCACTGGTGAACTGGCGCGGCCTTCGGTTTCACGTCCCAATAAGGCATCCAAAGATGCGGTGAAGGTCACAAGTTTGGGTGGCAATGCCGAGCGAAACGCCAAGCGCGGCACCAGCAAGATCGTTGTTCTGATCGTGATTTTGGCTGTGATTGCGATCAATGTGATACCGATACTCTTTGCTGTGGTGGCCAATGTGGTTGATAATCTGGATTTTTCCTATGATGTCGCCGAAGCCGAACCGATGGATTTCCCCTATGGCGGCGCATGGCTTTCCAGTGAAGAAACGTTTACGGTTTTCCTGTTTACCGAAAATGAGCAATATCAAATCCAGGCGGGCGATTATGTGGAGTCTGGCTGGTATACGGCCTTCCAAAACACCGAAGAAGATATGACCTTCCCGGAGGAATATCCGGCGTCCGATTATATCTGGTGGATGATCTCGATAAATCCGGAGCAGATCGAGGGTGGTACGACACTCGACCCGGATGCTTTGGAGGAATACCGCGAGATCGGCAGTTATATAAGTGTCTACCAGTCGCGCAGCGACCCGGGAGAAATCTATTTTTATAATGAATTTGGCGATGTCCCGTGGATGGAACCAGATACATTTTATCCAGTTTTGCAGATGCTGGATGAGCAGGGCGCGAACGACCTGCTTTTGGAAAATGTGGAACCGGACATCACAACCGAACCAGAATCGATGTGACAAGAAACGCGCGGCTCTGCCAAGGGTCGCGCGTTTTGCCGTAAATCGGCCGGATTTTGGCGATTTTTCGATGAATTTCGCTGGTATGCACGGTAAATAATCTATGATATAATAAAATAAGATTGAAGGAGGAACGAGTATGGCTATTTCAAAACAGGATATCCAGCGCGTCAAACTGATGGGCTTCCTGCACAACCGGGAGACCGAGCGCTTTTCCTGCCGCGTGATCACCGGCAACGGCACCCTGACGGCGGAGCAGCTCCAGGCAGTGGGCCGCATTGCCGAGAAATATGGCAGCGGTGTTTGTGCCTTTACCACCCGTATGACTGTTGAGTTTGCAGGTGTGCCGTATGAAAGCATTGAGGATGTGGTCAAGGAACTGGCAGCGGTTGGCCTGACCACCGGCGGCACCGGTGCGCGTGTGCGTCCGGTCACGGCCTGCAAGGGCACGACCTGTGTGTTTGGTTTTTATGACACCCAGGCGCTGGGCCAGAAGGTGCATGAGCGGTTTTATGAAGGCATGGGCGATGTGCGTCTGCCGCATAAGTTTAAGATTGCGGTTGGCGGCTGCCCGAACAACTGCATCAAGCCCGACCTGAATGATTTTGGCATCGTCGGCCAGCATCCGCCCAAGTTTAAGGAAGAACTGTGCCGCGGCTGCAAGCTGTGCGAAAAGTTCTGCCGTATGGGCTGCATGGAAGTCGTAGACGGCAAGATGCAGCGCGATACCACGGTGTGCAACAACTGCGGCTATTGTGTTGGCAAGTGCCCGTTTGATGCCATTTATGCCGAAGAAGTTGCGTACAAGCTGTATATCGGTGGCCGTTGGGGCCGTGTGGTCCGTCATGGCACCCCCCTGCCCGGTCTGTACACCGAGCAGCAGGCGCTCGATATGATCGAAAAGGCGATGCTGCTTTTCCGCGACCAGGGCAAGAAGGGCGAACGCTTTGCGGCGATGATCGACCGCATCGGCGAGGACAAAGCCGTAGATATGTTGCTCCATGGCGACCTGATGGAGCGCCGCGAGCAGATCCTCGCAAAGGAAATCCAATAAAAAATATCGGAAAATCCCGCCATTTCGGCGGGATTTTTTCAGTTTGTGTCAGGTTTTCGCCAAAAATTCGCGGTTTGCCTTGAATGTAGACAAAAAATTCGGTAATATAATGGTAGGTTATTTTTCTGGGGGAAAAGATACTGCGAAAAGGGGGCCTGGAACATGCGGGAATCGACCAAAACCGAAAAACCCAAAACCAAATTGCATCCGCCGCATCCTTTCGTGGTGATTTTTGCCGCCATGGCATTTGCCATGGTGCTTACTTTTCTGGTGCCGCTGGGGCGGTATGAGCTCAAGCAGGTGACCACCCTGGTCGGCGGCGAGCAAAAGACCGAAACCGTGGTCGACCCGAACAGTTTCCGCTATATTCTGGACGAAAATGGCGAGCGGGTGGTCTATCCGGCGCCCTTGTTTGGACCCTCGGCCCACGGCCGGCAAGGCATGATGAATGTGCTGTTTTCCGGCTTGGAATACGGCGAACAGGCAGCCGGTACGGCGGGTCTGATCGCGTATATGCTGGTCATCGGTGGGTCCTTTGGTATCCTTTTGCGCACCGGTGTCATCGACCAGAGCATTTTGCGCATCCTGCACCGTACCGAAGGGGTGGTCATGCTCTTCCCTCCCCTGCTGTTTGTGCTATTTTCACTGGCGGGAGCGGTGTTTGGCTTTAGCGAAGGCGCCATCCCCTTGGCGATGTTGATTATTCCATTGCTTATCGGCATGGATTTTGATGCTGTGACCGGTGTTTTGGTCACGTTTGTCGCTACGCAAATCGGCATTGCCGCTTCGTGGTGCAGCCCGGAAGCGCTGACCACCGCGCAGACCATTGCTGGCGTACCGGTCTTTTCCGGGTCCAGTTTCCGGTTTATCCTCTGGCTGATTCTGACGCTGCTGGGCGCCGCGTATACGACACGCTATGCCTGGCGCATCCATACCAGCACTCATCGGTCGGTGTCGTATCAGAGCGATGCGCGCTGCCGCGGTCGCCTGCAAAACCTGCGCGAGCGCCGCGAACCGCTGACGCTGGGCGGCCGGTTGGTGCTGCTGACCGTGGCCTTGTCGCTGGGCTGGATGCTGTGGGGCGCACTGACTATGGAATACAATTTGGCCGATATTGCGTCCATCTTTTTTGTGATGGCGGTCGTTGTCAGCATTTTGGGCGTGTGGTTCCATGTGGGCGGCATGCATTTTGCCGACATCCCGCGCGCGTTTCAATCGGGGGCATCCGAGTTGGTCGGCGCGGTGCTGGTGGTCGGCATGGCGCAAGGTATGGTGCTGCTGCTCGGCGGCATCAATCCCACCGATGCGTCGGTGCTCAACACCATTTTGCACTGGACCGCACGGGTCCTGCGCGAATTGCCCAGTGTGCTGACCTCGTGGCTGATGTACATTTTCCACTTTTTCCTCAGTTTCGTGATGCCGAGTGACCTCGGTCAGGCGTCGCTGACCATGCCGGTCATGGCGCCGCTGGCTGACAGCCTGGGCATCAGCCGGCAGATTTCGGTGCTGGCGTTCCAGCTGGGTGGCTGCCTGGCGCATCTGATTATGCCAACCTCGGGTTGCCTGATCGGTATTCTGAGCATCGCCCGTCTGGAATGGGGCGACTGGCTGCGCTCGCAGTGGAAGGCACTTGCTGTGGTGGTCGGTCTGGGGTTCCTGGCGCTGACCGTTGGATTCTTCATGGGATATGCGTAAAACAAATCAAAATATCCGCTTTTTTGAAAAAGCGGGTATTTTTTTGTCCGGTTGCCCGGTCGAGCCTTGTTTCCATGGAAGAACTTTGCTATAATAGTGCCACGCGGCGCTTTGGCCGCAAAGGGGGTAATATCATGAAAGAAAGAGAAAAGTTTGGTTCCCGACTGGGCTTTATTCTGATCTCGGCGGGCTGTGCGATCGGCCTGGGTAACGTATGGCGTTTCCCTTACATCACCGGACAGTACGGCGGCGCAGCATTTGTGCTGGTTTATCTGCTGTTTCTGGTCATTTTGGGCCTGCCGATCATGGTTATGGAGTTTGCAGTCGGTCGTGCCAGCCAGCAGTCGGTGGCACGTTCGTTCCATGTTTTGGAGCCAAAAGGCACCAAATGGCATCTGTATAGCTATGGTGCCATGTTGGGCAACTACATGCTCATGGCGTTTTATACGACCGTAGGCGGCTGGATGCTGGCCTACTTCTTCAAGATGATTATGGGCGAGTTCGATGGACAGTCGCCCGAACAGGTCGGCGCTATTTTCAATAATATGCTGGCCGACCCGAAGTATATGGGTTTCTGGATGGTTATTACCGTGCTCATCTGCTTTGCGGTTTGTTCGCGCGGTCTGCGCAACGGCGTAGAAAAGGTCAACAAGGTGATGATGGTCGCTCTGCTTGCCATCATGATCGTGCTGGTCTTCCGTTCGGTGACGCTGGAAGGCGCGGGCGAAGGTCTGGAATTCTACTTAAAGCCCGACTTCTCCAAGCTGTTTGAAGCCAAGGGCGGACTGATGGAATCGGTTTTTGCCGCCATGGGTCAGTCGTTCTTTACGCTGTCGCTCGGCATCGGTGCGCTGGCGATCTTTGGTTCGTACATCGGCAAGGACCGCAGCCTGACCGGTGAAGCGCTCAGCATCGGTGTACTGGATACCTTTGTAGCATTGACCGCCGGTCTCATCATCTTCCCGGCTGCCGCAGCCTTTAACGTAGACGCTGGCCAGGGCCCGGCACTCATCTTCGTGACCCTGCCGAATATCTTCAACCAGATGGCAGGCGGCCGCATTTGGGGCGCTTTGTTCTTCGTCTTTATGGCATTTGCTGCTTTTTCGACCATCATTGCCGTATTTGAGAACATCATCTCGTTCGGCATGGACCTGTGGGGCTGGAGCCGCAAAAAGACTGTGCTGGTGAACATCGTGGTCATCCTGCTCATCTCCATCCCGTGCGTGGTTGGCTTTACGGTCAGCATCCCGCACATCGGCACCATTCAGGACCTGGAGGACTTCATCGTGTCCAACAACCTGCTGCCGCTCGGTTCAATGGTCTATCTGCTGTTCTGTACCTCCCGGTACGGCTGGGGCTGGAAGAACTTCTTAAACGAAGCCGATGCCGGCCAGGGCCTGAAATTCCCGGCTTGGGTGCGCATCTATGTCAGCTATATCCTGCCGCTGATCGTTCTGTTCATCTTCGTGATGGGCTACATTCAGAAATTTGGCGCATAAAAAATGTTCCCCTGTGCTTTTGGACTGCCCCAGATTGTGCGGACAGTATAAAAAAGAGCCCTGGTAGGAAAGATTGAGTTTTAAGTGGAGAGGCGTCGCGTAAGCGGCGCTTCTCCAGTCTTTAGCTGGATGCGCTCATGGTTGTAAAAGTAGATGTAGCGGTCAATCATTTCATTGGCTTGCGAGAAGGTAGCCGGTTTGTGGCGGTAGATGCACTCTGTTTTGAGGATAGAGAAGAAATTTTCCGCCATAGCGTTGTCATAAGGATTTCCACGTCTTGACATAGATGGCGTAATGCCGTATGTTTGAGTTAGCTCAAAATATGCTTGTGAGGCGTACTGAGCACCCTGGTCGCTGTGGAGCTGCAACTCTGCAGCGGCCCTCTTTTTCTCTTGCTTCATTGCCAGACGAATGGTGTCCAGAACCAGATTCACCGTTTGTTCCGTTCCGGTTTTGTAAGCCACAATACTGTTGTCATAGAGATCCCGGATCATGGACAGGTACAGTACGCCCTGCTTAGTGTGGATGTAGGAGATGTCCGTTACCCATTTGCTGTTGGGCTTGTCGGCCTGAAACTGCCTGCTTAGCAGATTCTCGTACTTGTGGAGCTGCTGCCCCATCTGCTGCCATTTCCTGCGTCGGCGGATTTCTGAGAGCAGATCATATTTCTTCATAATCCGTAGCACTGTTTTTGGATTACAGAAAATATTCTGGTTCTTCAGCCATAGACACATCCGCCGGTAGCCGTAGGTGCGGAAGCTGCGTTCCCGCTGTTGTCCAATTAGTTCTGCAAGAGCTGCGTCCTTCTCCGGCTTACCAAGGCGATGGACGAAGGCATAGTATCCGCTTCTGGATACTCCAAAGAATTTGCACATAACTGCCACGGAATACTCTGCTCTGTGACGATATATAATGTGATATTTTACCTTTGCCCTCACTTCCTTCCTATGCAGTGCAGAAAATCCCGCAGCAGCTTATTCTCCATACGAAGTCGCTGGATCTCATGTGCCTGCTCGGTTATAATATCTCTTGGTGCGGCATTTGTTCTTGGCCGCCCTTGGGGCCGCGCAAGGATGCCAGCTTCTAACATACGTTCTTTCCTCCGTTCACGCTTAAGTAGACTTTTTATCACCTGCTTATCCTGAAAACCGTAATATTCTGCAACTTCCCGCTGGGTTTTCCCCGCTGCCAGCATAGCCTTGATTTCTGGCAACAGCACTTGAATGTGTGTGTATTTTCGTTTCTCCATGACAAAACCCCCTGATGTAGTCTATTTTCCTACATCAGGGGGTTTTTGTCACTGTCCATTTTTACTGGACCGGTTCACTTTTGGGCACAGGGGATTTTTTTATTCAATGCTCTTTATGGCGTTTTTAAACTGGAAGGTAAACAGGATGGCGGTGAACGTAACGGCCAGGAAATCGGCCACCGGTTCGGCCATGTAGACCGCCCGGGTGGGGTCCTGCGGCAGCAGATGGGGCATGATATAAATGAGCGGCAGCAGCAGGATAAATTTACGCATGACCGCGACAATGATCGAGGATTTGGCCTTGCCGAGCGACGTAAACGTCATCTGGCAGGCCATCTGGATACCGAACAGAAGCAGGCAGGCCGTATAGATGCGCAGTGCCGATTTGGTAAATTCCAAAAGCGCGGCATTGGATGTGAACATCATGGCGAAAATCTGCGGGAACAGCATGATACACAGCCAGAGGGTGCACGAATACAGCAAACTGCACCGCAGCAGCAGCCGGAATGCCTGCCGAATGCGGGCCGCATTGCGCGCGCCATAGTTGTAGCTGATGATGGGCTGTGCCCCCTGCCCCAGCCCTTGCAGCGGCAGCAGCGCAAACTGCATGACGCTGGTCAAAATGGTCATGGCGCCGACCGCGATGTCACCGCCATAGCGCAGAAGCGAAGCATTGAAGCAGACCGAAATCACGCTTTCGCTGGCCTGCATGATAAAGGTGGACAGCCCCAGCGCCAGACTGGGCAGGATGATCTGCCGTTCCAGCCGCAGATTGCGGCGGCGGATGCGCAGCTGGGTTTTCCGTCCGAACAGGAAGCACAGCACCCAGGTGCACGAGAGCGCCTGCGACAAAATGGTCGCCAGTGCCGCGCCGCGCACGCCCATGCCGAAGCCGAAAATAAAGACGGGATCCAAAATGATGTTGGCCACCGCACCGATGAGCACCGACAGCATGCCCGTGCGGGCAAAGCCCTGGGCGGTGATGAAAGTATTCATGCCCAGCGTAAGCTGGACAAAGATGGTGCCGATTGCGTACAGATTCATGTAGGCAACGCCGTATTCGATCGTGTTTTTACTTGCGCCAAAGGCCAGCAGGAAATCCCGATTCCATAGCAGCAGCGCGGCAGTAAGCACCACCGAAATGATAATCTGGGTGGTAAAGCAGTTGCCCAGCGTCTTTTCGGCCATATCGTGATCGCCTCGCCCCAGGAAAATGGAGGCACGCGGTCCCCCGCCAAAGCCCACCAGACTTGCAAACGCGGACACGATCATAATCAGCGGCATGCACACGCCCACACCGGTCAGCGCCAGCGAGCCGACCTCCGGGATGTGGCCGATGTAGATGCGGTCCACGATGTTGTACAGCATATTGATGACCTGTGCGGTCACGGTCGGCAGCGCCAGCCGCCGCAGCAGACGGCCGATCGGTTCGGTGCCGAGAAAATCGTCCTTCATAGTTTGGCCCCCTTGTTCATGGCATTGCGGGCATTCTCGCCCAAACGGCGGTAAATCTGTTCAAATTGTTGCTGTTCTTCGGGCGAAATATTCGCAAAAACAGCCGCCTGAAAACGCACACGCAGCACATCCAGATCGAGGACGATGGGCGCTGCCGGTTCGGTCAGGGACAGATGGATGCGGCGGCGGTCCACTGTGTCCGGCCGGCGCGACAAAAGCTGTTTTTGCACCAGGCTTTCTACCGCCTGGGAAACATTGCCCTTGGGCAGCATGCGCAGCTCGACAATGTCGGCTGCGGTATCCCGGTCCGGGTTGTTGTGCAGAAAACTCAGGACCTTGGCTTCCAGCAGCGAAAGCCCATGCTCCATGCAGATGTCTTTGAGCATGCTCTCGTGCAGCTTGGTGATCTGCTGGATGGTCGCGAGAAAATCGGTCATGGGTCGCATGATACCCTCCTAAAAGTTTTTATAAAAACAGTTCCATTTAAAACATTCTCCATAGAGTATTATACCGCAGGCCACCGCCTTGTCAAGCAAAAAAAAAACGGAACCACAAGGGTTCCGTTTTGCATGTTTATCCGATGCCGCCCGGGGTGAGAACGCCCAGGATGAATACCGCGACGGTCAGGCCGCAGAATACATATTTGGTCATGGGCTCCAGCCAGCGGCCAATGGGCTTGGCGCGGCCCTTTTGAAGCTGTTCGCGCACGAATTTTTCGCCGTATACCCAATAGAACAGGATACCGGCCAGTCCGGCGCCCAGCGGGCAGACATAGATGGAAACAAAATTCATCCAGCCTTCCACGATGCCCTGGATGAGCAGCGAGACCACCACGCCGATGGCGGCGATCACCAGCACCGCGCGCGGACGGCTCAGGCCCAGCTTTTCCTGCAAGGTCGCAATGGGCGCTTCATACAGGTTGATGAGCGAGGTCATACCGGCCAGGAACACGCCGACAAAGAACACAATCACGATCAGGCGGCTGCCTGGCATGGACTGGAACAGATTGGGCAGGAAAATGAACATCAGCCCCGGACCGCCTTGGTCCAGCTGGCTGCCTGCGGTCGCCATGGCCGGGATGATAACCAGCGCGGCCAGCATAGCGGCCAGGGTGTCAAACAGCGCGACCTTCCAGGCCGAACCGACGATGTCCTCTTCGTCGCGCAGGTAGGAACCATAGATGAGCGTGCCGTTTCCGGCCAGGGACAGCGAGAAAAAGGCCTGTCCCAGCGCAAAGACCCAGGTTTCGGGCTGCCGCAGAGCAGCCGGGTCGATGCGGAACATATATTGATAGCCTGCGGCCGAGCCGGGCTGCAAGAACATATACACCGCAAGCCCTAAAAACAGGCAGAAAAACAGCGGCATCATGATTTTATTGGCCTTTTCAATGCCCGACGCAATGCCGAAAGCCATGATGCCAAAGGCGATCACCAGGCTGAGGATGACGCAAAGGTTGTTGCCGAATGCAGTCGCAACACCGCCGAACTGCGCGGCAAACCCGTCCACGCCCTCCGGTTTCAGCACCGAACCGGTAAAAGCGCCGATCATATAGCGCAAAATCCAGCCCATGACGACCGAATAGCCGATGGCGAGCGCCAGCGAGCCGAGCACCGGGATGATGCCGATGGCAGCGCCGATGCGCGGATTTTTGCCACGCGAGGCGACCGCCTGGGAAAAGGCGCCGATCGGCCCCGAGCGGGTAGCACGGCCAAAGGCCATCTCCCCAATAACCCCCGAAAAACCAATGACGAATACAAATAAAAAATAGGCCAGCAGGAATGAACCGCCGCCAAATTTGGACACGCGGGTCGGGAACATCCAGATGTTTCCCATACCGACGGCCGAGCCGATGCAGGCCAGGATAAATCCCCAGCGGCTGCCAAAGGAATCGCGCGCAGAATGCTTCTTCAAATCAAGGTCCCCCCTCTTTGGCGCGCCACGCGCGCCGCATATATCGTAATGGTATGCGAAAATGAGCACTTTGTCAATCATTTCCCGCAGGAGGGATGTCAAAAACGCAAGAATACGAAAGTTTTGCACAACTTTTCAACTGTTTGAATCGTGTGCAAAAGTTATAATTTAGACAACAAAAACACAGGTTGAATAAAATTGCAAAGAAACAACCAAAACACGGGAAAAATCCTCGAATATACTCAAAATTACTGCATAAAAAAACGACTTCATGAAAAGTGAACCATGAATAAATCAACAAACGCTCGAAAACGCAATCGAAAAAATATCAAAAAATCACAAAGAAATTATCATTTTCACAAGATTACATATTGCAATTCAGAAAACTTTCCGGCATACTATATACAGAAAAGAAAAGGAGCGCCCCCGGGACGCGGAAAGGAATCAACATTATGAAGTTCTTCGAAAACCTGAAAAACGCATTTTCCTATCGTGAGGCAGAAAAGAGCAAGATGAAGGAACTGCGTCGTTACGACTACCGCTAAAGAAAAAGGAAGGGATTGCTCCCTTCCTTTTTTATTGCTCGAGCAGCCATTCAATGGCCTGCGCGACGCCGTCGTGTGCATTATCGCTCGTGACATGGCGGCACAACGCCTTGACATCGTCCCGGGCATTGCCCATGGCGATGGGCATGCCGACGGCAGACAGCATTTCCAAATCGTTTTCGCTGTCACCCACGGCCGCGCATCGGCTGAGGTCGGTGCCATACAGCCGGCACAAAAGCCCAAGGGCTGTGCCCTTGTCGGCGGCCGGGGATACGATCTCCACATTGTCGGACGCCGAACTCATCACCCGGATGCCTTCGATTTGGCTGAGGACTTGCCGTACCCGGGCGATGGTGGCCGGGTCGGCGCTGCGTGAAAAGATTTTATCGACCATCACGCGGTTTTGGGCCACCCATTCGGCCACCGACGGCACGACTTTTTTGATGGCCAGATAGCCTTCGTTGGATTTGTATTTGCCGAACATCATCTCATCATACGGCGTGATGAGGATGCGCTCCCCCACATAGACCATGGTGGACAGGCCGACACGCTCCAGAGCTGCCGCTGCGCGCACCGACGCTTCCCACGGCATACTCAGACGCATCAGACAGCGCTCCTCCCCCCACATGGATACGGCCGCGCCGCCCGAGGTGACCATATAATCGTCCGCACCCATCTGGCGGGCAAACTCGGACGCTTCGCCGCAGATACGGCCGGTGGAGATGACCACACGCATGCCGCGCTGCCGCGCCTTGGCAATGGCGGCCACAGTCGCGGGCGCGACCTGGTTGGTCGGGTCGAGTGCCGTCCCGTCCAAATCGAGCGCAATCAGATTGTATTGCATAGCTTCTTCCCTGCTTTCTTTTAAGTAACTCCCCAATATAATATAACAGGGATCGCGGCAAAGGGAAAGATGCAAAAAAATATAAAGATTCCGCGGCGTATCCTGGGCGACCGGGCAAAGATTGAATTTTTAGACTTTTTGCGGGAAGGCCGAAAATCGAGCAGTACACGACCGCTGGCCAGAAAGCAGACAATAATCCCGCCCTCAATGCCCGGCCGGCCGCGGATACCGTGCTTTTGCTCCTGATACAGCCACAGCGCAAGCGAGGCGCTGGGTGCATCGGACAGGATCTCAAAGTCGTAAATCGCATGCACCCGCCCGGTCTGCGGGTCGATGAGTTCCCCATCCCGCCAGACACCTGAGAGAGCTTTTGTGCCGTCGGCGCGGGAAACCGTGACCGCCTGCCCACGCTCGGTGACGACAAAGCTGGCGGGTGCATAATAGGCAAAGTCGATGGCAACCTCTGTGCCATCCGCCGTAGGGGTAAACGTGAAGGTGCTCTGCCCGTCGGTATACCGCCGCACGTCCCCGGCTGTGTCCGCGCAGACGAATACCTTATGGTCATACCGAATGGCCGGGGCGTGATACAGCGTCTGATACCAGGGCACCACGTACAGTGCTCCCAGCCCGGCCAGCACAAGCACAGCGAGCAAAATTAGGATGATATTCCGGCGCATACCGCTCCCCTCCCCTCTTTGGCTTTATCATACCGCAGATGGAAGAAAAAAGCAAACACCGCTCCGAACCCGGAGCGGTGTTTTGTGTGTTACGACACCTTTTCAAACTGGCTGTTGTACAGCCCAGCGTAAAAGCCGTTTTTGGCAATCAGTTCGTCGTGGGTGCCCTGTTCGATGATGTCGCCGTCCTTCATGCACAAAATGAGGTCGGCGTTTTTGATGGTCGACAGACGATGCGCGATGATAAAGCTGGTGCGCCCGGCGACCAGGGTGTCCATGGCCTTCTGGATCTCGGACTCGGTACGGGTATCGACCGACGAGGTCGCTTCGTCCAAAATGAGTACCGGACGGTTGGCCAAAATGGCACGCGCAATGGTCAAAAGCTGCTTTTGACCCTGGGATACGTTGGACGCTTCTTCATTGAGCTCCATCTGGTAGCCGCCCGGCAGCGTCTGGATGAAGTGGTGCACACGCGCGGCCTTGGCCGCTTCGATGACCTCCTCATCGGTCGCATCCATGCGGCCATAGCGCAGGTTTTCCATAATGGTGCCCTGGAACAGCCAGGTGTCCTGCAAGACCATCGCAAAGGCGTCACGCAAACCGCGGCGGCCAAATTCCTTGATGTTGTGGCCGTCCAGATAGATGCCGCCGCCCTGTACGTCATAGTAGCGCATCAGGAGTTTGACCATAGTGGTCTTGCCTGCGCCGGTCGGGCCGACAATGGCGATCTTCTGGCCGGGCTGGACCTTGGCACAGAAATCCTTGATGACCACCTGATCGGGACGATAGCCGAAACGGACATGGTCAAAGGTGACCTCACCGCGGATATTCCCCGGGTGATAATCGCTGGCCGAGGACTGTTCTTCTTCCTCTTCTTCCAGGAAGGCAAACACGCGCTCGGCGGCGGCTGCCATCGATTGCAGCATGTTGGTGATCTGTGCGATCTGCTGGATGGGCTGGGTAAAGTTCTTGGTGTACTGGATGAATGCCTGAATGTTACCGATGGTGATACGGCCATGGGATGCCAGGATGGCGCCCGACAGCGCAACGCCGACATAGCCGAGGTTGCCGACAAAGACCGTGATCGGGTGCATCATACCGGACAGAAACTGGCTTTTCCACGCCGATTCATACAGTTTTTCGTTGGTTTCGTGGAAGGTCTCACAGACCGTATCTTCCTGACCAAAGGCCTGCACGATGTGATGGCCGCTGTAAATCTCTTCGACCTGGCCGTTGACTTCGCCCAGATATTCCTGCTGGTCGCGGAAGTATTTCTGCGAGAACCGCACCACCAGGGTGATAAGACCCACGCTGATGGGCAGCAGCACGACGGTGATGAGCGTCATCAGCGGCGAGATGGACAGCATCATCACCAGTACGCCCAGAATGGTCGATACCGAGGTGATGAGCTGGGTTACGCTCTGGTTTAAGCCTGTGCCCAGCGTATCAACGTCGTTGGTGATACGCGAAAGCACTTCGCCATAGGTGCGTTCTTCAAAATACCGCATGGGCATGCGGTCGATCTTTTCCACGATCTCGCGGCGCATGCGGTAGCAGATTTTTTGTGTGATGCCGGTCATCAGGAAGCTCTGGCAGAAGGTCAGTGCGGCGCTGATGATATACAAGCCTAAGGCAAACAGCAAAATGCGGGCAATGAGCGAAAAGTCGATGCCGCCGGTGCCGCCGATCTTGGCCATGAGGCCGTTTGCCAGTTCGGTGGTGGCCTGCCCGAGCACCTTGGGGCCGACGATGTTAAAGATCGTGCCGCCAATCGCAAACAGCGCCACGCATACAACCGCCGCATGGTACGAGCCAATATAATGGATCATTTTGCGGATGGTGCCCTTGAAGTTCTTGGCCTTTTCGCCGGGCACATAGCCGCCCGGCCCGCCACCCGGGCCGCCCGGTCCACGTCTGGGGTGATTGGACGCCATATTATGCTCCCTCCTTCAGTTCTTCTTCGGAAAGCTGGCTGCGCGCGATCTGCTGATAAGTCTCACACGAGGCCATCAGTTCGGCATGGGTGCCCTTGCCGACCAGTTTGCCTTCGTCGTCCAGCACAAGGATCTGGTCGGCGTGCAGAATGGTCGAAATACGCTGCGCGACAATAATGACCGTGCTCTTTTCGGTCTTGGGGCCGAGCGCACGCCGCAGCGCCGCGTCGGTCTTAAAGTCGAGCGCCGAGAAAGTATCGTCAAAAATATAGATCTTGGGATCGCGGGCAATCGCACGCGCGATGGACAGACGCTGCTTCTGGCCGCCCGATACGTTCGAGCCGCCCTGCGCAATCGGACTGTCATACCCGGTGGGCTTGCTTTCGATAAATTCGGTCGCCTGGGCGATGGCAGCCGCTTCATGCACGGTATCGGCCGTTGCATTCGGCGCGCCATAGCAGATGTTCGAAACAATGGTGCCCGAGAACAATACGCCCTTCTGCGGCGCCAGGCCAATCAGGCCGCGCAGCGCATGCAGATCCATCTGGCGCACATCCTGGCCGTCGATGGTGATGCGGCCCTCGGTTACGTCGTAAAAACGCGGGATGAGGTTGATGAGCGTCGACTTGCCGCAGCCGGTCGAACCGATGATGGCCGTGGTCTGGCCCGGACGGGCTTCGAAATCGATGTCGGTGAGCACATTGTCCGACGCTTCCGGATAGTGGAAGGAGACATGCTCAAACCGGATGACGCCGTCAGAAGCCGCAAAGGGTTCGGGCGATGCCGGATTGTGGATGGTCGGCTCGGTCGAAAGCACTTCGTCGATACGCTCGCTGGCCACCGCTGCACGCGGCAGCATAATGCTCATCATGGCCAGCATCAGGAAGCTCATGACGATCATCATGGTATAGGTGATGAAGGCGGTCATTTCACCGACGCCCAGCGCACCAGCATCGATGCGGTGGGAAGCCGTCCACACGATCAGCACCGAAATACCGTTCATCAGCAGCATCATGCACGGCAGCATGAAGCTCATGCACCGGTTGGTAAACAGCATGTTGCGGGTCAAGTCGCGGTTGGCGCCTTCAAAGCGCTGCTCTTCGACCTTTTCGCGGCCAAAGGCACGGATGACCGACAGACCGGTCAGGATTTCACGCGCGACCAGGTTGACGTGGTCGACCAAAACCTGCATTTTCTTGAACTTGGGCATGGCGACCTTCATCAGCACGCCGATGAGCGTGAGCAGCAGCGCCACGGCCAGCACAATGATCCATTCCATGCCCGAGCTGGTGCGGATGACCATGAAAATGCCGCCCAGCGCCAGAATGGGCGCATAGGCCACCATGCGCAGCAGCATGGTCACAACCAGCTGGATCTGCTGGATGTCACTGGTCGAGCGGGTGATGAGCGAAGCGGTGGAAAACTTGGAAAATTCCGCACCCGAGAAGTGTACGACCTTTTGGAACACCTTACCGCGCAGTTCGCGGCCTACCGCAGCGCCCACGCGCGCAGCCAAAAAGCTGACGACGACAACCGCCAGCGCCATGCCGAGCGCCATGGCCAGCATCTTGCCGCCCGTCCGCAGCAGATAGCTGGTCTGGATGTCACCCAGGTCGACGCCCAGGGCCTCATATTCGCTCTTGACAAACGAAATGGCGGTGGAGTGCACGGTCTGGTCGCCCATCAGGCGCAGGTCCTCCCGGGTTGCCGGGGTGCCGCGCGCTTCGAGCGCGGCCAGCGTGATGGGCGTCGTGAATGCTTCGTCCAGCGCTTCCTGGTCGGCGTCCTCGTGCAGGGTGTATACTTCGCCGTTTTGGGTGTAGTTCTGCTGCCAGAGCGAAAGCTCGTCGTCGGTCATCTGGCTGGCGACCGCTTCATAGCTGGATGCGCGCATGGACACCGGCACGGCATATTCTACGCCGCTGTTCTGGATGCCCACATCGATCAGCGAAGAAGTGTAAGTCGGCAGCGCCAGATCGCACACGGCCTGGACAAACAGGAACACGATAATCAGCAATACGGCCTTCCATTGAGGCCGCAAATGTTTGAAGATACTTCGCATACGTTCTTCCTTTCTAAGGGGTTATTTTTGCGCCTGGTCGAGTTCAAGCGCAATGCTGTCACAAATCCGGCCAAACGTCAAAAAGAAACGATCGATCTCCCCTGGTTCCAGCCGTGCCACGGCACGTTCCATCAGGGTGTTGATTTGCTCCCGGTCGCGCACGAGCGACTGCCGGCCCTCTTGGGTCAGGCGGATGCACGTACCACGCCGGTCACGCGGGTCGGGTTCGGTATCGACCAGTCCATGCTCCCGCAAATGGCGCAGCGTGCGCGAGATCGCGGGGGCTGTGACCTTCATCCGGCGTGCGATACAGATAGCCGAAAGGGCTGCACCTTTCCCGTTTTGGGTTTCATGCTCGATGAGCATTTCCAGCACCATGTGTTCGCTGCGCGGCAGCATGCCCAGCCGTTCGGGAATGCGCAGTTGCCGGAAGCGGTGCATAGCCGTAAAAAACTGAAGCCCGATTTCCATAGGCCCCTCCCTTCTCTGGATAGATAACCAGGTTAATAATTAACGTAGTTTATTATATGCTGCCCCCAGGGGGAAGTCAAGTGAACATTGTGTGAACATAAAAAAGGATGGGCCCCACAGGACCCATCCCTACCAAGATGATTATTTTTGCAGTTTTTCCGCCCATTCGGCCTCTTTGAAGCCGACCAGAACGGTGTCGCCGTCCACCAAGATCGGACGCTTGACCAACATACCATCGGTTGCAAGCAGCGCAAACTGCTCGTCCTCGGACATGTCGGGGAGCTTTTTCGTCAGCTCCATGGAGCGGTAAAGCTGGCCCGAAGTGTTGAAAAAGCGCTTGAGCGGCAGGCCGCTTTTGCTCTGCCAGGTGCGCAGCTCCTCGGCCGAAGGGTTTTGTTCCTTGATCGGGCGCAGGTCGTAGGATACGCCGTGTTCGTCCAGCCACTTCTGCGCCTTTTTGCAGGTCGAACACTTTTCATAACAGACAAACAGAGCCATGAAAAATCTCCTTTCGTTTTAGGAAGCAGCCTGGTCCTGGGCCGCCGTGGTCGTGGTGCCCTGCACCGGGTTGGCGATGGCATCGGCCACATCGGCGGTATAGGCGTCATAGGCCTCCTGCCAGGTGTCGTCGTCCGCGTCGCGCGTCAGGTTGGGATAGCGCGCCAACATGAGTTTGGCAAAATAATCGCTGAACCGAGTCGAGCCGACGATGTCCATGTGGCGCTGGTCAAAGAAGTTTTCGCGCGCTGTGATGCCGATGGCTTCATACGCTTCCTCGCTGTTGAAATCGTCAAACGGCACCCCGTATTCCTCCGCAATCGCGGCAGCGGCGTGCATTTTGGACAGGTCGTCCGGCGAAATGTTGCTGGGCGCCTTGACCAGCCAGACTTCGATGTCGTTTTCCTGGCAGATCTCGATGAATTCCCGCAGATACTTCTCATTCTTTTCACTCAGCGGTGTGGTACCGATCTCGCCCGTCAGATCAAAGCGGTCGATCGGGTCGCCGCCCTCCTTGGGCGGCAGCAGCACAAAGCCCTTGTAAGGGTCGCGCGTCTGGCTGCGGCGGAAGGTGAAATCCTCGCTCGTCAGGCTGGGCCAGCGCGAATGGTATTTGACAAAGTTAAAGACCAGCGGGAACCGTCCCCCCTCCTCGGCCGAAACCTGCGCCAGTTCGACTTTATTTAGGCTCAGCGGGAGATCGTCCATAAACGAATAGTTGGTGCCCTCGCTCATGTATTCCTCATCGGCATACAGCATGTTGCATTCCAGGATGACGAGCTCGGGGCTCTGGGTCTTGAGCGCTTCTTTTAAATAGGTCACGCTCGCCCACATGGGCTGCATCTGGGTGGCAAAAACATAGCTTTTCACGCCCGTCTGCTCCCAGATCTCCAGGGGCGAAAACGAAGCATATGCGTGCGACGAACCGAAATACATCACCGAAAACTCGTTTTCCGGCTCGTGGTAAAAGCCCGAAATCTTATTGGTCATGTCCCACGGCTTTTCCAGCGATTTGCGTGCAAATACCCCCTGAATGGGGAAAAAGGTCAAAACAAAGATCACGCAGAAAAGAAGGCCCTGAAGCAGAAATTTTTTGGTTTTGCTCATGCGATTGCCTCCTTCTTAGAACTGGAAGTAAATGAACGCCGAAGCGTCAAAGCCCGGACCGTAAGCGCCGAAAATCAGAATCACATACACGCTGACAAAATAGAAAATCCAGCGAGGTACGACCGGCAGCCGGGTGATATACGGCCGGAGGGGACGCTTTTCCTTGAGGATGTCCACCACGGCCAGGATCAGGATGGCAACGATGGCCAGCCAGAACTCGGCCACGTCCAGGCCCAGTGTATAAAGCCCCAGCGAACCGTCTGCCCCGGCGGTAAACAGCGCGTCCGGGTAGAAATTCGTCAGTGTGCGGCGAATCATGGCCACACCGGTCAAAAACGACGGCGCACGGAAAAACAGCCAGGCAAAGTCGATCAGGCAGAAGGTCAGCAGGATGCGCAGCGCCTTCCAGATCTTCCATTCCCGGTTGACGTGCAGCGCGTCCAAAACCTTGGTGCGCGCCGGCTTTAAGATGTCACCGATGACCTGATACAGGCCGTTTAAGCCGCCCCAGGCGACATAACTCCACTGGGCGCCATGCCACAGGCCGGATACCAGGAAGGTGACCAGATTGTTGAAATATTTGCGCCATTTGCCCTTGCGGTTGCCGCCGAGCGGGATATATAAGTAGTCGCGGAACCAGGAGGACAGCGAAATATGCCAGCGGCGCCAGAAATCGGCGCACGACGTGGCCAGATAGGGCTGCTTGAAGTTTTCCATCAGCGTAAAGCCCATCACCTGGGCCGCACCGATGGCAATACTCGAATAGCCGCCAAAGTCGCAGTAGATCTGCACGGCGAACAGCACGGTCGCCAGCACGATCGAGATACCGGCCACTTCGGTCCAGTTGCCATATACATGGTTAATCAGGGTGGCGATACGGTCGGCGATGACGACTTTCTGGAAAAAGCCCCACAGCATCAGCAGCAGGCCGTCGCGGGCGCGGTCGGCGTCGAACTCGTGCGGCTGGTTGACCTGAACAAGCAGGTTTTCAGAACGCTCGATCGGGCCAGCCACCAGCTGCGGGAAAAAGGATACGAACAGAGCGTATTTGAACAGGTTGCGCTCGGCGTAGATCTCGCCGCGATAAACGTCCATCGTGTAGCTGAGCGCCTGGAAGGTATAAAACGAGATACCCACCGGCAGCAGCACGTCAAAGGTCGGCATCTGGATGGTAATGTCAAACAGGCCGCCGATGGCGATGACGTTTTTGGTGAAAAAGCCCCAGTATTTAAAGAAGAATAAAATCGCGAGGTTGAGCACAAAGCTGAGCGCCACCCACAGCTTTTTGTTGCGGACCGCGTGGGTTTGGTCGGCGCGATGGTTTTCACGGTCGATGAGCAGGCCGCTGATAAAAGTAATGACCGTGCTGGTGGCGATCAGCACCGCATAGCGCGGGTTCCAGCCCATGTAGAAATAATAGCTGGTGATGAGCAGCCACACCCAGCGCACCCGCTGCGGAATGAGAAAATACAGCAGCGTGACAACCGGGAAAAAGATCAAAAATTGCAGCGAATTAAAATTCATGTTGCATCCTCGATGTGTTTTTTTGAAACGTCAGCCGGTTTTACCGGACGTGTTCGCGGTCGTCTGCGCGGGACAGCAGTACCAGCATGGCAAACAGCCACACGCCGGATGCCAGGAAGCAGGCATACCGCAGCAGGGTGTCAGTCGTGGGCACGATGGCCGAAACGCCCGACGCCATCGAAATCAGGGTGCCGCCCACGCAGGTCAGGCACAAAATGACAGCCGCACCCGCCGAAAAGATGAACCGGCTCGGGCTGGCGGTCGAGTACAGGAACCCGGCCAGCGCATAAAACGCATAGGTCAGCGCAATGGCGGACAACAGTTCAAAGGCATACAGCCCGACGAAGGGCGAAGCGCCGTTGTCCTTAAAGGTGATGATGAGGTCAAAGCAGGCCCAGAACATGGGGATGATAGTCAGCATGGCCGACCCTTCGGTGACCGTGCGGCGGCTGAGCATGGTGGCAATGCCGATCAGGCAGCCGCCCGTGAGCATGGCAAGCAGCCACAGCGGAAACAGCGGCAGTTTATTGAGCATCGGAAGCTGCGGGTCCTGGGTGACGGCCAGATACAGGCCAAACCCGCCGGCGGCGATCATCACCAGGCCGGCGATGACCGAAATCATTTTAAACAGAGTGTTGTCGGTGCCAAAAGCATCCTCAAACGGCATGCCGCGCAGACCGCGATGGGCAATGGCCAGGATGACCAGTGCCAGCGCTGCCAAACCACAGACCGCGATCAGGGCCATTTCAGCCTTGTCGCCCGGGACCGGCAGTTTGGTGGCGGCTTCGTAGCCGTGCATCAGGTTCAGGCCGCGCAAAACCGCGCCTGTCAGCGCAAATATGGCGATAAAGACCGGCATGAAAACCGTTTTCTTCATAGCATTCCCTCCCAGGGTCAGCGGGACACACCCCGCAGAAATTCATAGATGGTATTAGTATAACAAAATCCCGGCAAAAAATCGAGCGTCAAACCGGACAAAGCCCCCAAAAGTTCACCCCGGAAATTTGGCGTTCTTGCCGCGCCGTCTGGCGGCATGCGGTGCTCCAAGCTGCAAAAAAACTGAAAAAAGCCGCCCGCCTTACTTGTAACCAGTGTAAACTTTTGCTAGAATAGACCATAGAGTAAGGTCGGGCACAGGCCCGGCGCATGAATTTTGCAGAATTTAGGAGTGCAGGATATATGGCAAATCCAATCGTAACCATTGAGATGGAAAACGGGGGCATCATCAAGGCGGAACTTTACCCCGAAATCGCGCCCAACACGGTCAACAATTTTATTTCTCTGGCACAGAAGGGCTTTTATGACGGCCTGATCTTCCACCGCGTCATCCCGGGCTTCATGATCCAGGGCGGCGACCCGGAAGGCACCGGCGTGGGCGGCCCCGGCTATGAGATCCGCGGCGAATTTACCTCGAACGGCTTCCAGAACGATCTCAATCACACCCGCGGTGTGCTGTCTATGGCGCGCACCATGGCGCCCGATTCGGCAGGTTCCCAGTTCTTCATCATGACCGAGGATTCGCCCCATCTGGACGGCCAGTATGCTTCCTTCGGCATGGTCATCGAGGGCATGGAGGCAGTCGACGAAGTGGTCAACACCCCCCGCGACTGGCATGACCGTCCCCGCAAGGAACAGAAGATGAAAAAGGTCACCGTGGACACCTTCGGTGTGGACTATCCGGCGCCGGAAACCATCTAAAAACAGGGCGGCATACGCCGTGTCCTTCGTTTATCCTACAAAAAGAGGCGCATTTGCATGATGCTTTACACCAACCGAGATCAATTTATCGTGTCCGCTCCGGGCTGCATGTATACCGACCCCAGCAGCTTGGAGTCCATTATGGCCGGTCATGACGCAGGCGCGGGCGGTTGCACCCTGCCCATGGACATGACCCTCGACGGCATCGCCGTTTTGTGCGCCGAACACGGCTTTCATGGCGCAGATGGCTCCTTCCATGCCGTGCAGGAGGCCGATTTTATCGAATTGCGCCGCCTGTTCCCCAAGATCGTCACCGTCGGCCAGGCGGTCGAGCTGGCCAAATCGTGCGCAGCCAAGATCTGTGTGGACCTCAAGACCATGGCGGTCTGCCCGCAGGTCAAGATCGCGCTCAGCCACGCCGATTATCTGGACAACGCCTATGTGGGCGGTCTGGACCCGGCCGAGGCGGCCAAGGCCGTGCGCCGTAATCCGGCGCTGCATATCATGGGCGATCTGCCCAGCGAACCGTCTGATCCGGTCACGCTGGTGCGTGCGGCCCAGGAAACCGGCCTGTTCGGCCTGCGCGGCAAACCAGAATTTATGACCCCCGCACTTTGCCAGGAAGCGCTGCGTTGCGGCCTGTTCCTGGCCTCCACCGAAACCACCGACGGCGAGGAGCTCATGCGCATGTTCGAGCAGGGCGTCAACTTTATCGAAACCGCACGGCCCGACCTGGCCCGTGCCCTGCTGCCGCAGGCTCTGGACGAAGCCGAGTAAGACAACCACAGCCAGCCGCGACAAAATGCTGTCGCGGCTTTTTGATATTTTGTGAGAAAGGAAACAATCCCATTGGCTGATATCACCGTACAAAATTTGACCAAATACTATGGCGACCGGCTGATTTTATCCGATTTGACGTTCGATATCCAGCCGGGCGAAAAAGTGGCCATTTTGGGCCCGAACGGCGCGGGCAAAACCACCCTGCTGCATATTTTGGCCGGCCGGCTGGACTATGACAGCGGCGTGGTAGCCATCGGCGCCGGGCGCGCGGTGGGCATGATCGACCAGATGCCCGACTACCCCGCCGAAGTGACCGTCGAGGACGTACTGCGCTCGGCCTTCCGCGACGCCCACCGGGTGCAGGACGAGATGCAGCGGCTGGAGCGGGAAATGGCCGCTCATCCCGAGGATGAGGACCTGCTGCGCCGCTATGGCGTCTTGCAGCAAAAGCTGGACGCGCTGGGCGGCTACAACCGCGACTTTGAGGTCGATAAGGTCTGCAACGGCCTGGACATTCCCCCGGCCCGCCGGGCGCAGCCGTTCGCCCAGCTGTCGGGCGGCGAAAAAACGCGCGTCAACCTCGCGCGTATCATTTTGGAGCAAACCGACATCCTATTACTGGACGAGCCGACCAATCATCTGGATATGGACGCGGTGCGCTGGCTGGGCGACTATCTGGACGCCTATCCGGGCACGGTCGTCACCGTATCGCATGACCGCTACTTCCTCGACCAGTGCTGCGAGCGCATCATCGAAGTGCACGACAATACGATCGAGTTCTATGCGGGGTCGTACTCGTTCTATGCGGTCGAGCGCGAGCGCCGCTATGAGCAGCAGCTGCGCGAACACGAAAACCAGATGGCCGAGAAAAAGCGGTTGGAAAGCGTGGCGCGCATTATGCACGAGCACGGCACCGAGCATCTGGCCAAGCGCGCGGCCTCGATCGAAAAGCGCATTGCGCGCATGAAAGTCACCGACCGCCCGCGCCGCGAAAAGCAGATGAACGTGTCTTTCGGCGACCCGAACTATGAAACCGAAGAAGTACTCAAGGTGCGTGGGATTACAAAGAGTTATGATGGCCGAAAAATATTACAGGACGTAACCTTTAACGTGCGCAACGGCGAGCGGGTGGCCATTCTGGGTGACAACGGCGCGGGCAAGACCACGCTGCTGAAAATCCTGCTGGGCGAGGAAGTTGCCGACGACGGCACGGTCAAGAAGGGCGTCGGCCTGCGGCCGGCCTACTTGCCCCAGATTGTCCACTTTGCAAACGAAAATCGCAACCTGATCGATACCCTCATTTACGACAAAAATGTCACCATGCAGACCGCGCGCAACCGTCTGGGTGCGTTCAAGTTCTCGGGCGAGGACCAGCTCAAGACGGTAAAGACCCTGTCGGGCGGCGAAAAGAGCCGTCTTCGGCTGTGCGAACTCATGTATGACCCGCTGAACATGCTCATTTTGGACGAGCCGACCAACCATTTAGACCTCTTGAGCCGCGAATGGATCGAAGAAGCGGTGGAAGCGTTCACGGGCACGCTGCTGTTCGTGTCGCACGACCGGTACTTTGTCGAGCGGTTCGCCACCCGCGTCCTTTATCTGGAAAACGGCACCTATCTGGATTATACGGGCACGTACGAGCAGTTTTTGGCCTACCGGGAGCGGCTGCGCAGCGAACAGGTCGCCCAGACGCCGGTGCAGGCTCCCAAGGCCGACAAGCCGCAAAAGCCCCGTCCCAAGGGCGGCACCAAGAACAAAGCCAAGCGGCTGGCCGTTTTGGAGCGGGAAATCTCGCAAATGGAGGCCAAGTTGGCCGATTTGGATAACCAAATCAACCACAACGCGGCGGACCCGGAAAAACTGATGGGCCTGCTGGCCGAAAAGGATGAGGCCGACGCCGAATTGCTGGAAAAAATGGACGAATGGGAACGCTTGAGCGAGGAGCTGGAAGGCGAATGAAAAAACTGGAAGTCAAAATCTGGGCCGTGCTGGCGGCTGTGTTTGCCGTGCTCGGCGGCGCCTGCCTGACCTGGGAGCCTATCCGGTTCGGCGCAGCCTTTTTGGGCACGCTGGCCGTGGGCTGCACGGGCGAGGCATTCATGGTCGCGTTTGCGGAAAAATACCCGCTCTGCCGCCGGGTGGCCGTGCTGGGGCGGGCGCTGTTCGGCCTGTTTTTGGCATCCTTTGTGGGCATTCAGACCTTGATCGTGTCGGGCGAACAGGCCGACCCCGAGGTCTATGAGGCCGATTATGTGCTGGTGCTGGGCGCACACATCTACCCCGACCGGCCGTCGGCTGCGCTGCAAAGCCGGTTGGACGTGGCAGCCGACCTGCTCGAGCAAAATCCCGACGCGACGCTGGTGTTGTGCGGCGGCCAGGGACCGGACGAAAACATGCCCGAAGCGCACATGATGCGCGATTATCTCATCGAGCAGGGCGTGCCCGAAAGCTGCCTGCTCATTGAGGACGAGTCCAACAACACCATCCAGAACATCGCGAACGCCAAGGCCGAATTTGACCTTGCGGGCAAGAAAACCGCGGTCATCACCAACGAATTTCACCTGGCGCGCGCCCGGCGGCTGATGGACCAGGCCGGGCTGGACGCCTACGGCCTGCCCGCCCCCACCCCCTATCTGTCGCTGCGGCTGGTCAGCCATTTGCGGGAATACTGCTCCACGCTTGGGCTGATTTTGACCGGCCGATACTTTTAAAAGGGAGGTACGGTATGAAAATTGCCGATTTGCATATCCATTCGCGCTTTTCCCGCGCCACCAGCCGCGATTTGGACGTTCCTCAGCTCGATTTGTGGGCGCGGCGCAAGGGCATTCACATCCTCGGCACCGGGGATTTCACCCACCCGGCCTGGCGGGCCGAGCTGCGCGAGGCCCTTGTCCCGGCCGAGGACGGGATGTATATCCTGCGCGAAGAACTACGCCTGCCCGGCCTGTCCGCGGGGGAACCCCCGCGGTTTGTTATTTCCGGGGAAATCAGTTCCATCTATAAAAAGGACGGCAAGGTCCGCAAGGTACATAATCTCATTTTGCTGCCCGGTTTGGACGAGGCTGATGTGCTCGCCCGGCGGCTGGAAGCCATCGGCAACCTGCATTCGGACGGACGCCCCATTCTGGGGTTGGACTGCCGCGATCTGCTGGAAATCACGCTCGAAGCCTGCCCGCGCGCGGTGTTCATCCCGGCGCACATCTGGACACCCCATTTTTCGGTATTCGGCGCGTTTTCCGGCTTTCAGACGCTCGAGGAATGCTTCGGCGACCTGACCGAGCACATCCACGCGCTGGAAACCGGCCTGTCCTCTGACCCGGATATGAACGCCCGGGTGTCCATGCTCGACCGCTATACGCTGGTATCCAACTCGGACGCCCACTCCCCCGCCAAACTGGGGCGCGAGGCCAATCTGCTGGACATCGACTTTGGGTTTGATGCGCTGGCCGATGCGCTCGAGGGCCGCAATCCGGCAGGGTTTCGCGGCACGGTCGAATTTTTCCCCGAGGAGGGCAAGTATCACCTGGACGGTCACCGCAACTGCGGCGTGTGCCTGACCCCGGCCGAAACGATCGCCTGTGGGTTCCGCTGCCCGGTGTGCGGCGGCAAATTGACCATAGGCGTTGAGCACCGGGTCGAGGACTTGGCCGACCGCCCGGCGGGCGCCAAACGGCCAGTGCCGTTTGAAAGTCTGGCCCCCCTGCCCGAGGTCATCGCCGCGTCCACCGGCGCGTCGGCGACCGGGGCGCGCGTCCAGCGGCAGTATCTGGACTTGCTGCGCACACTTGGCCCGGAGTTTTATATCCTGCGCGACGCACCGCTGGGGGACGTCGGAAAAGCAGCTGGCGAATGGGTGCAGGAGGGCCTGCGTCGCCTGCGCGCAGGCGAAGTCGTGCGCAAGCCCGGCTTTGACGGCCAATACGGCGTTATTGAACTGCTCTCCCCGGCTGAGATCGGTGCCATCGGCGGACAGGTCAGCCTGTTCGGCCTGCCCGAAAAACCCGCCGAAGCGAAGAAAGCAACGGTCAGCAAAACGGACGCCCATCCGGCCCCGGCGATGCCTGTCCCCTCCCCTGCCCCGGCGGCGGCGACGCTCAACGAGGCTCAGCAGGCAGCCGTGCAGGCGAATGCCCGCATCACCGCCGTCATCGCCGGGCCAGGCACGGGCAAGACACAGACACTGGTTTCCCGCATCGCCCATCTCATCGGCACGCGAGGTATTTCACCCTCGCGCATCGTGGCCGTGACCTTTACCAATCAGGCGGCGGCCGAACTCAAAGCCCGCCTGTCTACCGTGCTCGGCGGCAAACGGGCCATCCGCGGCCTGACCGTGGGCACCTTCCACGCCATCGCGCTCGAGCGGCGCACCGCCCGTGGGCAGGCGGGGACCCTGCTCGCCCCCGACGAAGCGCGTGCGTTGGCCGAGCAGGCTGCACGCGAGAGCGGGTTTGACGGCCCGCCGGACAAGTTTTTGCAGGCCGTGTCGGCCCTCAAAAACGGTATCGACGAAGCGCACGCCGGGCTCGCGCACGAGCAAATGGCGATTTACGACTGGAAGCTGCGCGCCGCCGGGGCGGTCGACTTTGACGACCTGCTCCTCGACGAACTGGAAGCCGCACAGGATGGCAAAGCCAAGGTCTGCCATGTGCTGGTGGACGAGTTTCAGGACGTGAGCGACACCCAGTACCGCTTGGCGCGGGCGTGGAGCCGGGCGGGCACTCTATTCGTCATCGGCGACCCCGACCAGGCAATTTACGGCTTCCGCGGCGCGTCGGCTGGGTGCTTTGCCCGTCTGGCCGAGGACGAACCCGAACTGTATACCGTCCGCCTGACCCAGAACTACCGCGCTGCGCCCGAAATCGTGCGGTGTGCGCAGGCGGTCATCGAACACAACCCGGGCGGCGCGCGGCCGCTCGATGCCATGCGTCCGGCAGGCGGCACCGTACGTCTGGTGCGCGCCCAGGGCGCGGGCGATGAAGCGTCCTTCCTCGCCCGGGACATTGCCGCCATGGTTGGCGGCGTGGATATGCTGGCCGCTGGCCGGCACGGCACCCCGGCGGCGGTACGCAGCTTTGGCGAAATTGCGGTGCTGTGCCGCACCCGTCGCCAGCTTGACCGCATCGAGCGTACCCTGGGCCATGCGGGGATCCCCTGCGTGGTAGCCGGACGGGGCGACTACCTGCACGCACTTTGCGTGCATAGCGTGCTTTGCCTACTGCGCTTCTTACAGGACCCCAGGGATTTGCTGTCGATGCGTGCCGCTTTGCGTGCAATTTGGGATTGTCCGGTCGACCGGATCGACGCCGTGGCAAGCGCGGTCGCCGCTGCCCCGGATGCGCCGCTGGACACCCTGCGCGACCGCATGGTAGCTTACGCCGGAGACGGTCACCTCTCGCTCTTCTGGGACGAGCTCGAAGCCCTCTCCCCGGTCTGGAGAAAGCAAAAGCCCGTGCGCCTGCTCGAAGACTGGGCCACCCATCACGGCCTGACCGAAGACGGTGATTTTGCCCGTCTCATTCAGCTGGCCGCCTTTTATAAGGATGTCCCCGCCCTGCTGGACGGCGTCCTGCTCGGCGCCGAAGGCGACCTGCGGCGCGAGAGTGCGCACAAATATGCATCCGGGGCCGTGACCTTGTCCACCCTGCACGGCGCCAAGGGCTTGGAATTTGGTGCCGTGTATCTATGCGGCCTGACGCGCGGCTGTGTGCCGCTCGAAAGCGGTACCCGTCCGAACGATATCGAGGAAGAACGGCGCTTGTTTTATGTGGGTATGACCCGCGCGCGTGATGCGCTGATTTTGGTGTCGCAGGAGCTCCCCTCCCCGTTTTTAAGTGAACTGCCGGCAGGAGACTATGCCGAAGAAAAGGCAGGCGTTTCGCGCCCGGATACCGGTGCACAGCTGACCCTGTTTTAACATTTGGGGCAGGTGGGTGTGATGATCGGAGAAATGGTGAAAACAACCAAAACCCGTCGGTTTTCCGGCGGGTTTTCTTGATGATTTTTTTCAAAGAAAAGCGACCCAATGCGACAGCGATGCACGAAAACATTAAAAAATTGTGAATGAAACCGACAAGTGGTTGACAGGGAAAAATAAGCAACATATAATAGGAGAGGTTATTCGACCGACCGATCGGTCGGAAACGAAATTTCGGTCTTATTGTTGGAGAAACGGAGGTGCCTGGAATGATGGGAAAAAAGGCAATCGCCATGCTGGCAGCAGGCGCGATGGCAGTCGGTCTGACAACGCCGGCGGGCGCCATTGCAGGCATGGATGCCGGGCTGGCGCTGACGCTGGGCGGCGCGCAAGCAGTGATCGATACCAGCATGTCGGAAAGCGGGATGACCCCGCCCTTGCAGGACAGCAAATCCATCGGCTTTTATGGCCTGGAAAAGACCGTGCGGGCCAATAACCAAACCATTCAAAGTTTGCAAAAGACCCTGGCCAGTGTGGGCTCGACCGACGTAGTCGGCCCGATCGAGGACCAGATTTGGAATTATGAGATGCAAAACAGCAATCTGGAAGCTCAAAAGAACAGCTATGAAAAAGCAGCACAGAATTTGCGGAATCAGTTGAATCAAGTGAGCGGTAATGCAGATTTGGAAGCCTCTTTGAAGGCACAGATTGAGCAAATGAATACCTTGGCGAATAACGCGGCAGCGAATATCCAGAAGAATCAGGCGGTCATCAACGGCCTGGAGGATTCCAAGGACGATGCGCCGGCCGACCTGGCAGATACCTACGCCACCACCGAAAAGCAGGTGGAAAATTCGGCCAACCAGATTGTCATGGGCGCCCAGACGCAATATATCTCGCTGTGCACCATGCAGGACAACATCGAAGCGCTCGACCGCACGATTGCAGCCATTGACCGGCAGCTTCCGGTCGTCGAAAAGCAGTATGAGATCGGCATGGCGACCGCGCTGGACGTGGAAAACCTCAAAAACCAGCGGGCAGCCGCCGTATCCAGCAAGCTGACACTGGAAAACCAAATCGCTTCGATTGAAAACAGCTTGTCGCTCACGCTCGGCAACGATGCGGGCACGACCGTGCATGTGCAGAAGGTGCCTGAAGTCACCGACCGGCAGCTGCGCGAAATGAATTATGAAAAAGACTTGGAAGAGGCCAAGACAAACAGTTACACCATCTGGCAGAAGCGGGATGCGCTGCGCAAAGCCTCCAACGACTACGAAGATGATGTAACCTCAACGCTTGATGCGTACAATGCCGCCAAGATCGATTTGGCCGCGGCGCAGGAACAGGTGGAAAACGATTTCCGTAAGCTGTTCAATGACGTGAGCGAGAAAAAGCGTCTGCTGGATAAGGCCGAAAGCGACCTGGAACTGGCAGAGAGCAACTATAAAGTCGCGGAAACCAAGTACGAAAAAGGCATGATCTCCAAATTGGAGTATGAAAATGCACAAGACACCCTGGAGACGGCCAAGGCGGCGATCACAACCGCGCAGACCGATCTGTTTACCGCGTATAATACCTATGATTGGGCCAAGCGCGGCGTGATGTAAATCGGCAAAAAGGAGAAACCAAGATGAAGCAAACCAAACGGTTCCTGGCGCTCGGTATGGCAGCTTGCCTGCTGCTGCTCGGCGCCTGTGGCAACAACGGCGCTGGGGATTCCTCCGCAGAGGATGAACTCAAAACAACGGCCGTCGAAGTCCAGACAGTCGCGCAGGGGGAAATGGCAGCCTCCAACACCTTGGCTGGGCAGGTCACCCCGATCGAGTCCATTCAGGTGTTCCCCATGCTTTCCGGACAGGTGCAGACCCTGAATGTGGCCGAAGGACAGGTGGTGAACCAGGGCGATACGCTCTTTACCATCGATACCACGACCGTCACTTCGACCCTGAGCGCGTTGCAGCAAAGCTATAACGCCACCAAGACGGCTACCGATCAAGCGATTTCCAGTGCACAGATCGGCGTGCAGAACGCCGAACTGGCAGTCACCCAGGCACAGACGTCGCTCGACAATACCAACGCCCTGTTTGAAGTGGGCGCGGCGTCCAGCCAGCAGGTGACCCAGGCCGAACAGGCCTTGCAGCAGGCGCAGGCCGCCTTGCAGCAGGCCCAGGCCAGCGTCCAGCAGGCCCAGGCGTCGCAGCAGTCCTCCCTGGCCCAGATTCAGGCGTCCATTGACCAGATCAAGGCCCAGGCAGCATTGGGCACGGTTACCGCACCAGTGTCCGGTAAGGTCACCGAAGTGAACATCACCCTGGGCGGCATGGCGGCCCAGAGCACGCCCGCCGTTGTCATCGCCAAGGACAGTGCGCTGATGGTTTCGGTGTTTGCCAGCGAAAACGTGCGCGCCGGCTTGCAAGTGGGCGATGTGGCCGATGTGACCATTGAATCGGTTTCCAGCGACCCCATGCAGTGCTCCATCCGCACCGTAGCCGAAACGGCCGATGCGCAGACCAATCTCTATGAAATCACCCTCTACTTACCCAACGGCATCAATCCGCCCATTGGCGCCTTTGCCGATGTGACGTTATACACCGACCGCCGTGACAGTGCTATCCAAATCCCCACCGAGGCCATTTTGACCGATGGAGAGGAACAGTATGTCTTTGTGGTCAATAACGGCGTGGCAGCCAAGGTCGTCATCCAGACCGGTCTGGTCGGGGATGGTGTGACCGAGGTGACAGGCGGCCTGACCGGCGGCGAATCGCTGGTTGTCAAGGGACAAAGCTACCTGTCTGATGGCACGGCGGTGCGCATCGTCGACGGGGAGGAATAAAATGAAAACAGCAGCATTTTGTATCCGGCACCGGGTTACGACCATCATGATCTATATCATGGCCGTGATCTTCGGTATCATGGGCTTTACCTCGCTTCCCCTGGCGCTCATGCCGGACATTGAGTTGCCCATGGCCATTATTATGACCACCTACGCGGGCGCGGGTCCGGAGGAAATCGAAAACCTCGTGACCAAACCCATTGAGAGCGCGTGCGCCAGCGTGGCGGGCATGGAAGAATTGCAGTCGCAGTCGAGCGAAAACTCGAGCATCGTCATGGTGACGTTCTCGGACGGCACCGACCTGGACGAAGCGCTCACCGACCTGCGAGATAAGGTCGATCAGGCCAAATCCATGCTGCCCGACGACGCTTCGGCGCCGACGGTCATGAAAATGGACATCAGCTCCATGCCGGTCGTGATGATCGGCCTGCGCGGCGCCGACCTGGCCCAGCTCCAGCAGATCGCCGACGATGACATCACCCCGGCGCTCGAACGTATCGATGGTGTAGCCTCGGTCACGGTTTCGGGCGGCTACGACAATGAAGTATCCATCCAGACCCATGCCGACCAAATGAGCGGCTATGGGCTGAGCATTTCCTACATTTCGCAGATTTTGGCGGCCCAAAATATCGCCATCCCGGCCGGTGACGTGGACAATGGTTCGCAGTCGCTGTCGGTGCGCACCACGGGCGAATTCCAATCGGTGGATGATATCGCCGATCTGCTCATCCCGCTGCCCACGGGTGGCAGTGTGCGCCTAGGCGAAGTCGCGGACGTATCCATGCAGCCGACCGATCAGGACGCGATTGCCAAGATCGACGGCGAACCGTGTGTCATCATCACCGTGCAGCAGCAGTCGGACTCCAACACCGTGGATGTGGCCAACCGCGTCAAGGCGCAGCTGGACACCATCACCGAGGAAAACCCGACGCTCGACTGGTCGATCCTCATGGACCAGTCGGACTACATCAACCTGTCGGTTGATTCGGTGGTGCAGAACATCGTGCTGGGCGTTGTGCTGGCAGCGCTTGTGCTGCTCGTCTTCCTGCGCGACCTGGGCGCAACGACCGTTATCGCCATTTCCATGCCGGTTTGTATCATCTCGGTCTTCCTGGTCATGAATGCGCTGGATATCACCATGAACATGATGAGTCTGGGCGGTTTGGCCATGGGCGTAGGCATGATCGTGGATAACTCGATCGTTGTGCTGGAAAACATCTTCCGTTACCGTTCGGACGGCTTTAGCCGCTGGGATTCGTGTACCAAGGGTACGGCCGAAGTTTCGTTGTCCATCACAGCCGGTACCCTGACGACCGTGGCCGTGTTCCTGCCCATCGGTCTGTCCGGCGGTCTCGCAGGCATGATGTTTAAGGAATTTTCGATTACGATTTCGTCGCTGCTGTTTGCGTCGCTGTTCATCGCGCTGACGCTGGTGCCGCTGCTGTGCTATATCCTGCTCGACCGCGGCAAGGAAAAGCGCCGCCTGACCGGTCACAAGGGCGACATTGCCGACCGGCCCATGCTGCGCGGCTACAAAAAACTATTGCGGCTGTTCATCACTCAGCGCAAGATCGCGGTCCTGGTATCGCTCGCGCTTCTGGTGGTGTTTGGCATGTCGATCGGTCTGGCTGGGTTTGAGCTCATGCCCGCGACCGACGAAGGCCAGATCAGTGTGTCCCTGGAAATGCCGGTGGGCGCAGAACTGGAAGAAACCGCCGAAATTGCCGACCGGGTGACCGATATTGCAGTGGAAACCATCCCCGAACTCGAAAGCATCTACTACACTACGGGCGGCACCTCGATCATGGGCGGCGGTACCTCGCTGACCATTGACGTGGGCTCCAAGAAAGACCGTGACCGCGGTGTGGAAGAGATTGCAAACACCCTGCGCGACGATTTGGCCGATATTGCGGGCTGTGAACTGACAGTGGAAGCGACCAGCACCACCAGCATGGGCACGTCGAGCGGCAGTGCGGTTTCGGTATCGCTGCGCGGCAACGATTACGACGCTTTGACCGAAGCGGGCGACCGTCTGGTGCAGGAAATTGAGACCCTGCCCGATGCGATCGATGTCAAATCCTCGGCATCCGACCAGGTGCCGCAGGTGGATATTACCCTCCGGCACACCAACGCGGCGCGCTATGGCTTGAATGCTTCGACCATTGGCTCTGCGGTGCGCAGTGAACTGGACGGCTCGACAGCCACCAAACTGAAGGTCGACGGCGAGGAGATCAACGTCAGTGTCAAGGGCGACAGCCGGTCGAGCACCAGCCTGGATGCGCTGCGCGCGGTACCCATCCCGACCAATTCGGGTGGTTCGGTGCCGCTGAGCGTGGTCGCCGATGTGCAGGTCGTACAGGCGCCCCAGCAGATCAGCCGCGACAACCAAAGCCGTACCATTATGGTCACAGCAGGCACCAAATCGGACGATGTGGTGGCCTTTAATCAGCAGGTCAATGAAATTCTGGCAGACTTCAATTTGCCCGACGGCGTGGACATCGAAACCGGCGGCGAAATGGCCGATATGGCCGAATCGTTTGGCTCGCTCGGCCAGGCGCTGGTTGTTGGCCTCGGACTCATCTATTTCATCCTGGCCAGCCAGTTTGAATCGTTTATCATGCCGGTCATCGTCATGATGATTTTGCCCATTGGTCTGATCGGCTCGCTGTTTGGCCTGCCGTTGACCGGACAGAAGATCTCGATCGTGGCATTCATTGGCGTAATTATGCTGGCCGGTACGGTGGTCAACTCGTCCATCGTTCTGGTCGACTACATCAACACCCGCCGTAAGCGTGGCGAAGACAAAAATACGGCGATTTTAAACGCCTGCCCGCGCCGTATCCGGCCGGTGCTGATGACCACGCTGACCACCATCCTAGGCCTGCTGCCTATGGCATTCGCCCAGGGCGAAGGCTCGGAAATGATGGCCCCCATGGCCGTGGTTATGATTACCGGTATGGTGGTTTCCACCATTGTTACGCTGTTCTTTACGCCGGTGTATTATTCGCTCATCGACAGCATATCCGAGCGGTTTAAGAACCGCAAGCGCCGCCGCGGCGGCAAAAATGGGGACCCGGACGACGAAGAACCAGAGCCGCCGCTGGAACCCGAAACAAAGGAGGAAGGCGTTCATGTCTGAAGCGCGGGAAAACCGCCGCAGCGCCATTTTGCATGCCGCCTGTAAGGAATTTTCCGAAAAGGGTTTTGCAGGCGCTAAAATTGAGGAGATCGCCCGGCAGGTCGGCATCGGAAAATCGACCGTGTATGAATATTTCCCGTCCAAAACCGACCTGCTCGAACAGGCGGCTGACTGGATGATCGGCCGGGTCGATGTGGATGTGCGCAAGATCATGGAAAGCCCGGACCGCTTTGAGGAAAAAATCCGTGCATATATACTGTATATGTGCCATTTGTTGCAGCATATGGGGCATGGAATGCTGTACATGCACGGCGATAACAAAGAGATGCTTTGCATCATCAAGCGATGCACGCGGCAGCTGTCCAAGAAGATTTTGGGCGCTGCGATCGACGCGGTGCGATATGGCCGCCAGCAAGGTGAACTGCGGGCCGATGTCGACGAGCGGGCGGTGGCGATGCTGATGGTCACCCTGCCCTCTCCCCTGATTGCCGAGCAGATTGCGGAGCAAGGCGAGCAGGCGCTCGACCCCATGATCGAACTGATGATGCACGGCATGGCGCCCCAATAAAAAAAGCGTATCCCGGCGGTTCATCCCGCCGGGATTTTCTCTGGGCGATTGACAAACGCCCCAAAACAGGATAAGCTGGAAACAGACTGATAAAAGCGAGGAGTTTAAGCTATGCTGACAACCGGTATCCAAGGCAAAAAAGAAATCACGGTCACCGAAAACCTGCTGGCCAATCAGGTCGGCAGCGGCCTGGTGGCTGTTTATGCGACCCCAATGATGATTGCAGGCATGGAAGGCACGGCCGCGGGCTCGGTAGCCGACGCGCTCGACCCCGGCAAGACCACCGTGGGCATTCAGATGAACGTCAGCCACGTGGCTGCCACCCCGGCAGGCATGAAGGTGCGGTTTGAAACCGAACTGACCGAGATCGCCCCGAACGGCAAGGTACTCACCTTCCGTGTGGCAGCCTACGACGAAGCGGGCCTGATCGGCGAAGGCACCCATCAGCGTGCGATTGTCGACAAGGAGCGTTTTGAAGCTAAGGCACAGGCCAAAAAGGCGTAAATACAAAAAGACCGTTCCCCGGCTGGGGAGCGGTCTTTTTTTCAGTCAAACAGCGCGCGGATGGCGCCCATATTGTCCATGGCAAGCTGATAACCGTGGTCGTAGCTGCGGTGCAGGACGGATACGTCCTTTTCAAACGAGTCCAGCGACATGGCGGGGCGTAAAATGACCGTGTCGGCTGGCGCACGGCGCTTGAGTTCGTCCAGCAGCAGCGTGGTCTGGTTGTAGCGTTCGGCGCGGTGCAGCATGGTCTGCTCCATGGCCGGGAACCGGTGCCGCATGGCCCGTGCCCCCAGGCGCACATAAGGCGTGGTGGTTTTCCAGTAGCCCGCCGGACGGGTCAAAATAACCAGATTGCGGCGGCTGCCGTCGCGCAGCGCCTGCGCGATGGGCACCGAGTCGGCTACGCCGCCGTCATAGTAGGGCGTGCCGTCAATCTCAATGGGCGGGAACATGTGCGGCAGCGCACAGGTCGCCCGCAGCAGGGTGCACGGCCGGTCGAGCTGCATGCCGTCCAGATATTCGGCCTTGCCGGTCAGCGCGTTGGTCACGCCGACCCGTACCCGCCCCGGATAGCGGCGGAAAGTTTCCCAGTCAAAGGGCACCAGCCGGTTGGGCACCTCGTCAAAGACAAAGTCCAGCCCAAAGATCGATCCGCATTTGGCGAAATTCCGCATGGACAGATAGCGTTTGTCGTTGCGATAGGTGGTGAAGATGCGCAGATTGCGGCCGCGCTGGCGGGCCAGATAGGAAAAGGCATAGGTGATGCCGGCCGACACGCCGGACATGTAGTCAAACATCAGCCCCTCATCGAGCAGGGCGTCGAGTACGCCGCAGGAGAACACCGGGCGGAAGGTGCCGCCCTCGAGAATCAGTCCGGGCATGGAGCGCTCCCCCCTTCCCCGGCGAGTGCAAAGTCGATCTGGCCGCTGGCGCGGCTCGCGCCGATCAAGCGCACGCGCACGGGCGTGCCGATGGTGTAGCGCACCCCACTGCGATTGAATAGCACCATTTTTTGATCGTCGTATTCGTAGTAACCGGGAAGCGCTTCCACCCGGATGAGGCCCTCGGCGCCGTTCGGCAGGGCGACGAACAGGCCGAATGCCTGCACGCCCGACACCTCGCCGTCAAATTCCTGACCGAGGAACTGCTCCATATAGGCGGCAATATACAGCTTGTCAATCTCGCGCTCGGCCGTGTCGGCGGCAAGTTCGCGGGTGGTCGACTGGATGGCCGCGTTTTCGACAAAGGTGTAGTCGGCGCGGGTGAAGGCCGCGCCATCGAGCGCACGCGTAAGCATGCGGTGGGTGGCAAGGTCGGGATACCGCCGGATGGGCGAGGTGAAATGCAGATAATACTTGGCCTGCAAGCCGTAATGGCCCAGGTTTTCCTCCGAATAGCGTGCGCGTGCAAGCGAACGCAACAATAGCGTCGGCAGGGCGCGCTGGCGCGGATCACCCGCCGCCTGGTCGAGCACGGCCTGAAGCTGGCGGGTGTCCTGCGGTTTGGAGGGGTCGATACGATGGCCGAACGGCCGGGCAAACTGGGCAAAGACGCGCAGCTTTTCCGGATCTGGGTTCTCGTGCACGCGGTACACCGCCGGGTGGTTGTGGGTGTCCATGAACTGGGCGACTGCCTCGTTGGCCTGGAGCATGAATTCCTCAATCATCTTTTCGGCGCGGCCGCGCGGACGGTAAAATACATCCACCGGTTCGCCCTGCTCGTCCACCGCAATTTCGGCTTCTGGGATGTCCAGATCGAGCGCGCCGCGCTCCATGCGCCGGCGGCGCAGCAGGTCGGCCAAATCGGCCATTTTCCGGGCGGTATCCACCAGAAAATCGTATTTTTTACACAGTTCGGCGTCGCCGTCCAGGATTTTATTCACGTTGTTATAGGTCATGCGCGCCTTGGAGCGGATGACCGATTTGGCAAACTCGGCCTTGTGGCAGCGGCCATCCGGCCCAATTTCGAGGAAGGCCGAAAAGGCCAGCCGGTCCTCCCCTGGCACGAGCGAGCACAGCCCGTCGGACAGGGCAAACGGCAGCATGGGCACCACGTGGCCGGGATAATAGACCGAAGTGCCGCGGCGGTAGGCTTCGGCATCAAGCGGACTGTCGGGTGTAACATAGTGTGACACATCTGCGATGTGCACGCCGAGCTGCACGCGTCCGTTCGCGAGCGGCTTGAGCGATACGGCGTCGTCAAAGTCTTTGGCGCTGTCGCCGTCGATGGTGAAAATGAGTTCGTCCCGCAGGTCGCGCCGTCCGGCGTAGGCATCTGCCGGGACGCGATCGCCCAGCGAACCGGCCTGCTGCTGCGCATCCTCTGGGAACGCTTCCTGGATGCCGTTTTCATGCAGAATGGCCGCAATGGACGCCTGCATGGTCCCGTTTTTGCCAAAAACCTGCACGACAGCCGCCTGCGGCAGCACCCGGCCTTCGCCGTAATACATCATGCGCACCGCGACCTTGTCGCCCGGCTGCGCCCCGCCCAGATGGGCCTTGGGCAGTACGATTTCGGACGGATATTTCTTGCTGGACGGCTCCAAAACGAACGATTTGCCGCGCTGACGCACCGCGCCTAGGATTTCGGCGCGGCTGCGTTCCAGGATGCGTGCCACCTCGCCTTCGCGGCGGCGGGTGCCATCCCGACGGCGGCCGTCCTCGCCCAGCCGGACGAGCACATGGTCGCCCTGCCAGGCGCCGCCGTCCGCGTGGGGCGGGATGAAAATATCGCCCTTGTCGTCCTTTTCGTCCGGGGCGACAAAGGCAAAGCCGCGCTCGGTCGCCAGGAACGTGCCGGCGATATAACCGTAATGGGCGGCTTGGGCCAGACGGTTCTTTTTGTTTTTGACGATCTTGCCGCTGGCGGTCAGGCGCTGGATGCAGTCGGCAAGCGCCTGTTTGCCGACACCCGGCAGCTGGCGGCGCAGTTCCTCCTGCCGCTGGGGCCGCGCGAGTAGTTCAAAGACCTTTTGGTCGAGCGAATCCATGAGATGCCCTCCTTCCGGATTTTGGGGATGCTTTCATTATACGCCCCCGCCGGACAATTTAAAAGAACAAAAAACCACTATCCGAAGATAGTGGTTTTGTTTGGAGCGGATGACGAGGCTCGAACTCGCTACCTCCACCTTGGCAAGGTGGCGCTCTACCAGATGAGCTACATCCGCATCTATGGTGCCTCCGGGCGGAATCGAACCACCGACACGGGGATTTTCAGTCCCCTGCTCTACCGACTGAGCTACAGAGGCGAATGAAAGTGGCGACCCGGAAGGGACTTGAACCCTCGACCTCTGGCGTGACAGGCCAGCGCTCTAACCGACTGAGCTACCGGGCCACTTGCAAAGCGCTTAATAAATATACCCAATAATCCGCCATTTGTCAACAGGTTTTTCAAAAAAATTTGAAAGAAATTTTACCGCGTCTTTGCAGACCATGGCGGCAGGGTTCGCTTGACCGTCCGCCCCGCGTCATGCTATGCTGAAACCAATCACAATCCCAGCACAAAAGGAGGGATCCCCATGCGCATTTTCATCGGGCGCGGCGGGAGCGGCAAAACCACCGCCATCCTGCGCGAAATCGCGCAAAAAGCCGAACAAGGCGAAGGTCGGCAGATCTTGCTTGTCCCGGAACTGTTTTCCCACGCCTACGAGCGGCGGCTGGCACAGGCAACCAATAACCACGGCGGCCGCACGGCCGAGGTTATCACCTTTTCCCGCCTGACCGGGCGGGTATTTGCCGAGATGGGGGGCCTAGCCGATGTGGCCCTCACCCCGGCCGGCCGGCTGCTGACCCTGACCGAAGCCGCCCGCCGGGTGGACGCCGGCCTGTCCACCTATCGCGGTCTGGCTGACAAACCCGAATTGGTCAAAGAGATGCTCACCATCATCGACGAGTGCAAGACCTGCCGCGTGCGGCCCGAGGACACCTTCCGCGCCGCGGGCGAGCTGCGCGAGGAAGCCCCCGCGCTCGCCGAAAAGTTAAGCGACCTGTCCCAGCTATTTACGGCCTATGAAGCGCTGTGCGACAATACCCTGCCCGACCCGCGCGACGCGCTCACCCGCATGGCAGAACTGCTGCCCCAAAGCACCGTTCTGCGCGGCGCCGAGGTCTATGTGGACGGTTTCGCGTCCTTTACCCCCCAGGAAGTCGCGGTGCTCGACGCCCTGCTGCATCTGGGCCTGTCGCTGACCGCGGCGGTCACCGTCGACCCAAAGGAGCCCGACCTGTTTGTATCCGCCGATAAGACCGTGCGCCTGCTGCGGCGCATGGCGTCCCGTGTCGGCAAACCGGCGGATGTGACCGATTTTGGCGAATGCAAGCTCGAAAAACCGCACGATTTGGCGGTTTTGGAGCGCGAAGGCCTGCTGCCGACCTCGACGCCTACCCCTTCGGACGGGCACAGCGTCCGCCTGTTTTATGCGTCCAACCCCTTCGAGGAGTGCGAACACGCGGCGGCTTACATCCGTCGCACCGTCCAGCAGACCGGGGCGCGCTGGCGCGACTTTGCCGTTATTTCCCGGGACGGGGACCGCTACACCGCGGCCCTGCAAATGGCCATGGCGCGATATGATGTGCCCATCTTCCAGAGCGCCAAGGCCGACCTGCTCACCCGCCCACCGCTGCGGCTGGTGACCGGCGCACTCGCGGTCGTGACCGGTGGCTGGCGGTATGAGGATGTGTTCGGGTGTCTGAAAACCGGGCTGTGCAATCTGGAGCCAGATGAGATCGACCGGCTGGAAAACTACGTGCTCGCCTGGCGGGTGCGCGGCGCGTCGGCCTGGCGCACCGACTTCACCGGTCACCCGGACGGCTACGGCTACCAGATGGACGAAGCGGCCCAGCAGGAGTTGGACGAACTCAACGCGCTGCGTGCACGTGCGGCAGCACCCTTTGCCGCGCTGGCCGACGGCCTGCGGGAAGTCGGACTGGCGCGCGAATTTTTGCAGGCGCTCTATGATTTTCTGACCGCTCAGGGCACGCCTGACCGCATGGCCGACCGCGCAGCCGGGTATGAGCAGGCGGGCGAACTGCAGCTGGCCGACGAATACCGCCAGCTGTGGGAAATTCTCGTCACCGCCATGGAGGAAATGGCCTGGGTGTGCGGCGATAGCCCCATGGATTTGGAGCGGTTCGCCGCCCTGTTCCCGCTGGTGCTGGGTGAGTACGACGTGGGTTCCATCCCGGTGTCGCTCGACCGCGTGACCTGCGGCGCCATCGACCGCGTATGCGGCGGGGGACGGTTCAAGCACGTGATTTTGCTCGGTGTCAACGACGGCTTGCTGCCCAAGGCGCCCGCGAGCGCGGGCATTTTGAGCGACAACGACCGCTTAGCGCTCGATAATCTGGGCCTGAGCCTGTCGGCGTCGGGCGCTGAGCGCATGCTCATGGAGCAGGAGACCATCTACAAAGCCCTGGCCTGCCCGACCGAAAGCCTGCTGCTGTCCTGCCATCTGGCCGGGGCGGACGGCAAGGAGATGCGACCGTCCTATCTGCTGGGGGCGTTTCGGTTAAAACTGCCCGGCCTGCCGGTGGAGACCGGCGCCGGGGCAGCGGATGCCGACCGCCTGTGCGCCGACCGTCCGGCGGTCGAACTGGCCTGCGCGGCCCTGTCCGAGGGCGCACGCACCTCGGCCCAGCAGGCGGCGCTTGATTATTTTGCGGAGGATGAGCGCGTGCACCGCGCCAAAAATGCACGCATTAGCCGCGGGCCGGTGGCTGACCGCAAAACGGTCGAGGGGCTGTACGGCAAAATCCCCGGCCTGACCGCGTCGCGGGTCGATTTGTTCTATTCCTGCCGGTTCGCCTTCTTTATGCGCCACGGCCTGCGCGCCAAGCCCCGCCGCCGCGCAGCCTTCGCCGCGCCCGAAACCGGCACCTTCATCCATTATGTCCTGGAAAATACTTTGGCCGATCTGGATAAGACCCCGGACGGCGCGCGCGGCGCAGACGCCGATACCGTCCGCCGCACGATGAAGAAATGGGTGCAGACCTATGTGGAGACCTACCTCGGCAGTCTGGACAAGCAGACCGCGCGGTTCCGGTATCTGTTCCGGCGGCTGGTCAAGATGATGGGCGGCATTTTGGAAAACGTGCTGGACGAAATGCGAAACTCGGACTTTTCGCCCATTGACTATGAATTGAAATTCGGTTTTGACGGCGACCTGCCGCCCGTGCGCTGCGCGGAAGGGGAGGACGCGGTCTACCTGAGCGGCACGGCCGACCGCGTGGACGGCTATGTTAGGGGCGGACGGCTGTATGTGCGCGTGATGGACTACAAAAGCGGCTACAAGTCGTTTTCGCTCTCGGACGTCTGGAATGGCCTCAATTTGCAGCTCATCATTTATCTCTTTGCCATCGAGCGGGAGGGGCTGGAACGCTACCGCCACAAGCTGGCCGCCGACCTGGACGGCATCGAGGCCGCGGGCGTGCTGTACATCCCGGCGCGCGACGAGGTGATGGACTTGGACGCCGACGAGCCGGACGAGGACAAGCTGCGCGCCCTGAAGGACAAGGCGTTGCGCCGCAGCGGGCTGGTCAGCGACGATTTAACGCTCTTGGAAGCCATGGAGCACGGCCTTGCCGACGAGAGCCGGTTCCTGCCGGTCAAGCTCAAAGTGGCCAAGCCCACCAAAAAGAATCCCGACCCGGCGCCGACGCTGTCGGCCACGTCGGCCGTGGCCGATCTGGCCCGGTTTGGCCGTCTGGCGCGGTTTGCGCAGGGCAAGCTGATCGAGATGGGCCGCGAACTCAAGGCGGGCAGCATCGACGCCGCGCCCTGCCGCCATGGGCAGGCGCTGCAATGCGACTGGTGCGAATTCCGCGCCGCCTGCCGGTTTGACGAAACACTGGGCGACCGGGTGCGCGCGCTCGCCCATTTAAAGGACAGCGAATTTTGGGAAAAACTCGAGGAAGGAGGGGAGGACCATGCCGAAGTGGACGGATGAACAATGGGCGGCCATTAAAGAAGACCGCGGCGCGCTGCTGGTGTCGGCGGCGGCCGGTTCGGGCAAGACGGCGGTGCTCGTCGAGCGGGTGCTGCGCCGCTTGACCGATGAAGCAAACCCGGCTGACATCGACCGTCTGCTGCTCGTAACTTACACCAGCGCGGCAGCCGCCGAAATGCGCGGCAAGATCGCGGATGCCATTACCAAACGCCTGAGCGAGCGGCCGGACGATGCCCGGCTGCGCCGCCAGCTGCTGCTCGTCCACCGGGCGCAGATCACGACCGTCCATGCCTTCTGCTTGCAGCTGGTGCGCGAACAGTTCGCTACCCTCGGCCTGCCACCCGATTTCCGCATTGCGGACGAGGGCGAACGGGCGGAAATGCAGGAGGAGTGCATGGAAACCGTCCTCGAAGCCGGGTACGACAGCGAGGACGAGGGCTTTTTAGCCCTGAGCGACCTGCTTTCGGCCGGACGGGACGACAAGCGGCTGAGCCAGGTCGTGCTCGAGGTGTTTGAGAAAATCCAGAGCCATGCCGACCCGGACGCCTTTTTGAGCGAGGTCGAGTCCATGTTCCAGGGCAACAGCGAAAAGCACCGCGCCGCCCTGTTGGACGAAGCCCGTAGCGCGGCCGAATACGGTCTGGACTGCCTGAAGCTGGCGCTCGGCGAACTGGAAACCGACGGCGACCTGAATGCCGCCTACGGCCCGGCCTTTCTGGCCGACGAAGCCCATGCCCGTGCCTTACTGGACGCCCTGGGCAAAGGCTGGGATGCGGCGGTCGCGGCCGCGCAGTCCATCACCCACGACCGCCTGGGCGCCGTCCGCGGGTACGAGGACAAAGCCTTTCAGGAGTACATCAAGGGCCTGCGCGACGAGTGGAAGGACGCCTGCGCCCGTATTCAAACCAGCCTGCTGGCCGTGGACGGAGGGGCCGAACAGGCCCACCGGGCGTTGGTCGCGCCCGCCATGGGCGCGTTGGTCGCCACCGTGTGCGCCTTTGGACGCGCGTTCGCCGACGAAAAACTGCGGCGGGGCGTGGCCGACTTCGGGGATTTGGAGCATTTCGCCGTGCGGCTGCTGCTCGAAAACGGCCAGCCGACCGCGCTGGCGCGGTCGGTCACGGCCGGGTTTGACGAAATCCTGGTCGATGAATACCAGGACACCAACGCCGTGCAGGAAGCCATCTTCAGTGCGGTCAGCCGCGAGGGGCGCAACCTATTCTTTGTCGGCGACGTCAAGCAGAGCATTTATGGTTTCCGCCTGGCCAACCCTTATATCTTTCTGGAAAAATACCGCGCTTGGCCGGACGCGGACGGGGCAGAGGACGGCGCGCCGCGCAAGCTGAACCTGACGCGCAACTTCCGTTCGCGGGCGGCGGTGCTGGACGCGACCAATTATATCTTCCGCCGCGTCATGTGTGAGGAGGTCGGCGACCTGGCTTACACCGACCGCGAAGCCCTCTATGTCGGCGCGGACTACCCGAATCCGGGAGACAGCCGCTACAAGACCGAGGTGCTGCTGCTCGACACCGCGGACGGCGAGGAGGACAAGACCGTCCTGGAAGCCGAACTGGTCGCGGGGCGCATCCGGCAGCTGCTGCGTGATGGCTTGCCGGTCTATGACCGTGGACAGGACGCCACGCGCCCGGTGTCGCCGGGGGATATCGTGATTTTGCTGCGTTCGATCAGCCGCAAGGCGGCCATTTACCGGCAGGCACTCGAAAAAATCGGCCTCAGTGCCGAAACCGACGAGTCGAGCGGCTTGCTCGCGACCAGCGAGGTTGCGGCCATGGTGTCTTTCCTGCATGTCATCGACAACCCGCGGCAGGATGTCGAACTCATCGGCCTGCTGCGCTCGCCGCTCATCGGTTTTACCGAGCAGGAGCTGGCCGAAGTGCGGCTCACAGACAAAAAAGCCGCCTTCTTTGACGCCCTGCATCTGGCCGCCGAAGCGGGGAACGAAAAAGCTGCCCTGTTTTTGCAGCAGCTGGACACCCTGCGCCGTCTGGCGACCGATTTGCCGGTGTCATCGCTGGTGCAGCGATTGTATGACCAGTACGGTGCACTCGGCGTCTATGGTGCGCTGCCGAACGGCAAGCAGCGCCAGCGCAACCTGCTCGCCTTTTTCGAGCGGGCGCGCGCCTTTGAGGAAAACGGCAGCCGAGGTCTGTTCCGATTCACCGCCTTGCTGCGCGGCATGGCCGAGCGTGGCGAGGACTGGCAGACCGTCCGCGCGGGCGGCAGTGGCGGCGCGGTGCGCATGATGTCCATTCATAAGTCTAAGGGACTGGAATTTCCGATCGTCATCCTGGCCGACTGCGCCAAGTCGTTCAACGAGCAGGACTTGCGCGCGCCGGTTTTGGTGCATCCCGAACTGGGGCTGGGGCCCAAGTGCCGCGACCTGGCACGCGGGGTGCAGTATCCGACCCTGTGGCGGCAGGCGGTGGCCGTGCGCGCCCGGCGGGAAGCGGTCAGCGAGGAATTGCGCGTGTTATATGTTGCCCTGACCCGTGCCGAGGAAAAGCTGATTATCACCGCCGCCGGGGCGCGGCTTAACAAAGACCTGCAAAAATGGGCGACCCTGGCGCGGATGGACCGGCTGCCGCCCTATGCGCTCTCGCGCATGCGCTCCACGCTGCCGTGGCTGCTGCTGCCGCTGCTGCGCCATCCGGCTGGGGATGCGCTCCGGCAGATGGCCGGATTTGACGGCCTGCCCGACCTGGATGCACCCGATGTGTTTGACATCCGGGTGGTCACGCCCGAAGCACTCGAAGCTGGGCGGGCCCAAGCGGATGCCGACCAAACCGAAGAGGAACGGCCGGTTGTCAATACCCGGCTGGATTATGTACATCCTTATTTGCAGGACATCCCGGCCAAGCTGACCGCCACCGGGGTGGGGCAAAGCTACAAGGCCGCCGAAGCGGCCGAGGATACCCCACTGCCGCGTCCCGAGGTTACGCTGCGGCAGCCGCGCTTTGCGCAGGAGAAACGCGGCTTGACCCCGGCCGAGCGGGGCACAGCCCATCATCTGTTTATGCAGTTTTGCGATTTTGACACCTGCGCTATGCCGGGCGGAGCTGAACAAGAACTTCCCCGCCTGCGGGACAAACATATCCTGTCGCCCGAGCAGGCCGACGCCGTGGATGTGCGCCGGATTGAAGCATTCTTTGCTTCCGATCTGTACCGGCAGG